>CAIJGA010000017.1 GCA_903820085.1 uncultured Chlorobiaceae bacterium | reverse complement strand
CTAGCAGTTTGTCGGACTTTCCCTCAAGAAAAATATGTGTAAATAATTGCTTAACTCTTTGTTTATAAATAAGATAAGTTGTATATTGTTTGCATAGTTATCCGTCAACTGCCCATTGAAAAGCAATGCATTCAGACTTTCTTGTCGCCGATCGAGATTCGCTTTATCTTTTGCCTCCATCCGTTCAGGAGTGGTTGCCGACCAATCATCTTGCACGCTTTATTGTTGATATTGTTGCGCAGCTTGATCTTACTCCATTGAGAGACGCCTATGCAGGCCGAGGTTGCAAAGCCTATGATCCAGCGATGTTGCTGACTCTCTTGTTTTACGGTTATGCCACTGGAACGTTTTCAAGCAGAAAGCTGGAACTTGCCACTTATGAATCCATAGCGGTTCGCTATATCACCGGAAACAGTCATCCAGATCATGACACCATAGCAAATTTTCGAAAGCGTTTTCTCGGCGAACTGAAACCCTTTTTTATCCAGATTTTGAGTCTTGCTCACGAAATGAAAATCCTCAAGATCGGCAAGATCAGTATTGATGGCACCAAAATCAAAGCCAATGCCTCCAAGCATCAGGCACTGAGTTGGGGGCATGCCTGCAAAATCGAAAAGCAGTTGAAAGAGGAAGTTGACTCCCTGCTTCGTCAGGCTGAACTTGCAGACCAGTCAACAATCCCGGACGGGATGAGTATTCCTGCAGAGCTTGAGCGCCGTGAAAAAAGGCTTGAAGCTATTGCCAAGGCAAAGTGTGAGATTGAACGCCGGGCTGAGGAGCGATACGAAAAAGAAAAAGCTGAACATGAGGCAAAACTGGCAGAGCGTGAACGGAAAGCGCAAGAGAGCGGTAAAAAAAGTAGAGGCAAAACACCGAAAGCACCAGAACCTGGGGTGAAGGATCGAGACCAGGTTAATTTGACGGATGAGGAGTCAAGAATCATGCCGGTATCGGGCGGTGGATTCATGCAGGCCTATAACGCTCAGGCGAGTGTTGATCTCGACACCATGCTGATGGTCGCAGTTCACGTCACCCAACATACAAACGATAAACTTGAGCTCCAGCCAGCTTTTGATGAGCTAAAAAAACTACCTGCAAAGCTGGGAAAAGTAGAGGAGGCAACTGCTGACGCCGGATATTTTAGCGAAAAGAATGTTGAGCTTTGTGAAACAGAAGAGATCGTCCCCTACATTGCGGCTGGACGAGAATCACATAATCAGTCACTTGCTGACCGATTCAGCGAACCAGAGCCATTAGCAAAAGATGCTGATGCGGTAACAACAATGAAACACCGCTTGAAAACAAAGGATGGAAAGGCATTCTATGCACGACGCAAATGTACGGTTGAACCGGTGTTTGGTGTCATAAAATCAGTGCTGGGCTTCCGGCAGTTCTTGCTCAGAGGCATAGAAAATGTCACAGGGGAATGGAATCTTGTCGGTATTGCGTGGAATCTGAAGCGATTGAATGTGTTACGCCAGATAATGGCTTAAATATGGGAGGGGTAAGCGCCTGATTGACCTTGTTTTGGTCTATTCAGGAGCAAAATAGGCCCGCCATAAATGAACAATACCAAAAATCACGTGGCTTACGGTTTATGGGTGAGATCATTGCTATTTTGGCTAAAACGTCTATTCCGACAGGCTGCTAG
>CAIJGA010000016.1 GCA_903820085.1 uncultured Chlorobiaceae bacterium | reverse complement strand
GCCTGATTGACCTTGTTTTGGTCTATTCAGGAGCAAAATAGGCCCGCCATAAATGAACAATACCAAAAATCACGTGGCTTACGGTTTATGGGTGAGATCATTGCTATTTTGGCTAAAACGTCTATTCCGACAGGCTGCTAGGTGCTCATGAATTAAAGAGTGATTTTTTATTGAAAGCTTAATATTAGCAGGTTATTTACCGTCAGAGGTACGGTACTTCGGACGCTTGACGAGAGTCTCGCCGATGATAATCCGAACCTTCATCCTCTGTACTCTTGCCTGACGTGTGACAAAAGCCGGCATAGGTGCTTCAGATTTGACCTGAGGATCTTTGCTTTGTGGTGAGCTTTTTAAGTAGAAAACGCTATAAATAGTGATTCCGCAAAGCAATATCTCGTTATATTACTTTTATATACAACGTATTCTTACGGATATAGCTTCTGCCGCGTAGTATATCCGTAATATATTTATAGGTATTGTACGTGTTGGTGAATGAATTGTATGTATAATTCATCAATTAAGAAATGTATAATTTTAATTTCTAAATTACACTTTTAATCTCACAAGGTTTAGCCTTCAACACTTTGGCAAGATCTTACCAAACAAACGTAAGCGCCTTCAGTCGCTTTCTTGCTGTGATGGCCAGCGGTGTTGCTGCAAAGGAATGTATTGTCAAGAAAAAAGAAAGTTTTTTGTCTCATCAGACACCCTTTGTTCCTGTGCTGACCTTAATTCTTTTTAATATCAAATTACCTCTAACATGCCGTTGTTGAGTAATAAACCCCAAGGAGACTCTATGGCTAATGATGGTGAAGTTTTATTTGAAAGCGCGAAAAGCTTCTATTTTGGTGATGAAAAGCCACAGGATTACTCTGAAGCATATCGACTTTTTCTACTTGCTGCGAATTTAGGTCATATAATTGCCGAGTTTATGCTTGGAGTGATGTATAAAGAGGGTGAGGGTGTGCCTCGGGATGCCGTTGAATCAGTTAAATGGTATCGGCTTTCGGCTAATCAGGGTAATGCAGACGCGCAATGCTGTATAGGGTATGCGTATCGATATGGCCAAGGAGTTGAGCAGGACTATCAGGAAGCCGTAAAATGGCATATGCTTTCAGCTGAACAAGGTGATGCAGACGCTCAACGAAGTCTCGGTTTGATGTATGAAGATGGCAAAGGTGTTCCGCAGGATTATGAGGAGGCGGTAAAGTGGTATAGGCTTTCAGCAGACCAGGGGAATGCAACGGCACAGTGGTATATGGGGTTTGCGTATGAATATGGCCAAGGAGTTGAACAGGACTATGAGGAGGCTGTGAAATGGTATCGGCTGTCTGCTGAACAAGGTGATGCAGACGCTCAACGAAGTCTCGGTTTGATGTATGAATATGGCAAAGGCGTTCCGCAGGATTATGAGGATGCGGTAAAGTGGTATCGGCTTTCAGCAGACCAGGGGAATTCAACGGCACAGTGGTATATGGGGCTTGCGTATGAATATAGCCAAGGAGTTGAACAGGACTATGAGGAGGCCGTAAGATGGTACAGGCTTTCTGCTGATCAGGGTGATGCAGACGCTCAATGCTGTATGGGGTTTGCGTATGAATATGGCCAAGGAGTTGAACAGGACTATGAGGAGGCCGTAAGATGGTACAGTCTTTCTGCTGATCAGGGTGATGCAGAAGCGCAATGCTGTACGGGGTTTGCGTATGAATATGGCCAAGGAGTTGAACAGGACTATGAGGAGGCCGTGAAATGGTATCGGCTGTCTGCTGAACAAGGTAATGCAACAGCGCAATGGCATATGGGTCTTGCATATAAAAATGGCAAAGGTGTTCCGCAGTACTATGAGGAGGCTGTGAAATGGTACCGGTTGTCTGCAGATCAGGGTAATGCTGCAGCGCAACGCAACCTTGGTCTGATGTATGAAGATGGCAAAGGAGTTGAACCGGATGATGAGGAAGCGGTAAAGTGGTATCGGCTGTCTGCTGAGCAGGGTGATGCAGGTGCTCAATACTATCTTGGATGGATGTATGAGTATGGTAAGGGGGTTCAGCAGGATGATATAGAAGCTGTGAAATGGCACAAGCTGTCTGCTGATCAGGGTGATGCTTCAGCACAGTGGCATTTAGGGTTGGCGTATGCTAATGGCGAGGGGGTTGAACAGGATGTTGCCGAATCGGTAAAATGGTATCGTCTTTCAGCTGAGCAAGGTAATGCAGTTGCACAACGTCGTCTCGGAAGGATGTATAAAAATGGTAATGGTGTAAAGCAAGATGATTCCGAAGCGGTAAAATGGTATCTGTTGTCCGCAGAACAAGGTGATGCAATAGCTCAGTGGTATATGGGTCTTGCATATATAAATGGTCAAGGAGTTGAACCGGATTATGTGGAGGCTGTGAAATGGTACCGGTTGTCTGCAGACCAGGGTGATGCTGCCGCGCAACGCAACCTTGGGGTGATGTATGAAGATGGCAAAGGTGTTCCGCAGGATGATGTAGAAGCTGTGAAATGGTACCGGTTATCTGCTGAACAAGGTGATGCTGTAGCGCAACGCAACCTTGGGCTGATGTATGAAGATGGCAAAGGGGTTCAGCAGGATGATGTGGAGGCTGTGAAATGGTACCGGTCTTCTGCAGAACAGGGGAATGCAACAGCGCAATGGTATATGGGTCTTGCATATAAAGATGGCAAAGGTGTTCCGCAGGATGATGTAGAAGCTGTGAAATGGTACCGGTTGTCTGCAGAACAGGGTAATGCAACAGCGCAATACCGTCTTGGGAAGTTGTACTATAAAGGGAATGGAGTTGACCAGAATTATGCGGAAGCTTTTGAATGCTTCAGGCTAGCATCCGAACAAGGTGATTTGACTGGTCAAGACTGGCTTGGCTTTATGTATCAAAATGGTAACGGCGTAGCTCAGGATTACCATGAAGCAAGACAGTGTTTTATACGATCGGCTGATCAAGGGAGTGCCTTTGCTCAACGCAACCTTGGCGTGATGTATGAAGATGGCAAAGGTGTTCCGCAGGATGATGTAGAAGCTGTGAAATGGTACCGGTTATCTGCTGAACAAGGTGATGCAACAGCACAATGGTCTATGGGGTTTGCGTATGAATATGCGCAAGGAGTTGAGCAGGATTATGAGGAGGCTGTGAAATGGTACGGGCTGTCTGCTGAACAAGGTGATGCAACAGCACAATGGTCTATGGGACTTGTGTATGAATATGGCCAAGGAGTTGAACAGGATTATGATGAGGCTGTGAAATGGTTCCGGTTATCTGCTGAACAAGGTGTTGCAACAGCACAATGGTCTATGGGGCTTGCGTATGAAAATGGCCAAGGAGTTGAACAGGATGATGTAGAAGCCGTGAAATGGTACCGGTTGTCTGCAGACCATGGTGATGCTGCAGCGCAATGCTGCATCGGGTTTGCGTATGAATATGGCCAAGGAGTTGAGCAGGATTATGAGGAGGCGGTAAAGTGGTATCGGCTGTCTGCTGAACAAGATGATGCTGCAGCGCAACGCAACCTTGGTCTAATGTATGAAGATGGCAAAGGTGTTCCGCAGGATTATGAGGAGGCTGTGAAATGGTACCGGTTGTCTGCAGACCAAGGTAATGCAACAGCACAATGGTATATGGGTCTTGCATATAAAAATGGCCAAGGAGTTCCGCAAGATTATGAGGAGGCTGTGAAATGGTATCGGCTGTCTGCTGAACAAGGT
>CAIJGA010000015.1 GCA_903820085.1 uncultured Chlorobiaceae bacterium | reverse complement strand
CGCTTTTCCCTCAACTTCATACTGTCAAATAACGTGCCATTTTGCAGGCTCTTTCCCGCTTCCAACTTCACTTTCGATCATTCTTCAGCGGGTTCCTAATGTACCATCCCGTCCCGTAACTTCCAAACCTTTTCTTCCCCTGCCTGCTCAAATAAAGCGGAAATAAGCCGTTTATTGTGCCGGTTCAGTTAAAACAGGAACAAATGAGGGCATGTCAATCACCATATCCATCTGATGAACGCTATGGGCGTACTCCTTCGCTGCGGCAACAAAGCCATGAAAAACCGGATGTACCTTCTGTACCCTTGATTTCAGCTCAGGGTGAAACTGTACCCCTACAAACCAGCGATGATCCTTCAGCTCGATGATCTCAACCAGCTCTCCGTTAGGCGACGTTCCTGAAAAAACCATACCGCTGTCCTCAAAACTTTTGCGATAAGCATTGTTGAACTCGTAACGGTGGCGATGTCTTTCGTTGATAAGAAACTTCTGATAGACGCCGTAGGCCTTCGACCCTTCCGTAATGATACAGGGATAGCTGCCCAGACGCATGGTGCCGCCCTTCTCTTTCACCTTTTTCTGGTGCTCCATGAGGTCAATAACCGGGAACCGGGTTCGCTTGTTAAATTCCGTAGAGTTGGCATCCTGCAGGCCACAGACGTTACGCGCAAATTCAATCGTGGCGCACTGCATGCCAAGACAGATCCCAAGAAATGGAATATTCTGCTCCCTTGCATACTGGATATATTTAATCTTCCCCTCAATACCCCGATCACCGAAACCGGGGGCAACCAGAATACCGTTTAGCCCCTGAAGCTCCTTTGCCAGATCAAAGGCCGTCAGTTCGGCATCCTCAGCCCTGAGCAGCCTGACATTGACTTTGACATTGTTGCTTGCCCCGGCATGAATGAAGGATTCGATAATGGATTTGTAGGCATCGGGGTATTCCGTGTATTTGCCGCATATGCCGATGGTGACCTCACCATCCTCAGGAAACTTGACTTTGTTGCAGAAATCCCGCCAGTAGTCGAGTGTCGGCTCCTTGTATTTCTTCAGACCGAGCTTTTTAAGAACGCGCAGATCAAGCTTTTCCTTAAGCAGCATCAGTGGAACCTCGTATATCGTGTCACAATCGTTCAGGCCGATAACGTCAAGTTCGTTGACATTGCAAAAATGGCCCACCTTGTTTTTGATCTCGCGTGAGAGCGGCTTTTCGCTGCGGCAAACAAGAATATCAGGCTGAATACCAACCCCCAGCAGCATTTTCACGCTGTGTTGTGTCGGCTTTGTTTTCAGTTCGCTTGCGGCCTTGATATAGGGGACAAAGGTAAGATGGATGTCCAGCAGGTTGCTGTCGCCCATATCAAGCTTCATCTGGCGCATGGCTTCAAGAAACGGGAGCGATTCAATATCGCCTATCGTCCCGCCGATTTCGGTAATAAGGACATCAAGATCGCCATTTTTTGCCTGCTCGGCCATGCGATCCTTGATTTCATCAATCACATGCGGAACAACCTGAACGGTTGCACCAAGATATTCACCCTGACGCTCTTTGTCGATGACCGATTTATAGACCCGCCCCATGGTCAGATTTGAAGACTGCGTTGTCGACTCATCAAGAAAACGTTCGTAATGGCCAAGATCAAGGTCGGTTTCTGCTCCGTCATCGGTCACATAAACCTCTCCATGCTGGTATGGTGACATCGTACCAGGATCAACATTGATATAGGGATCATATTTCTGTATGGCCACCTTCAGACCACGTGACTTGAGCAGCATCCCGAGAGAGGCTGACAGAATTCCCTTGCCGAGCGAGGAAATCACCCCTCCGGTCACAAAAATATGTTTGACATTTTTCGGTCGAGCCATGAAACCGTCCGTCCTTGATTAATGGTAAATAAAAACTATGGTTATTGCTTTGCCTTATGGGAACCATCGCAGAAGGGGAACTTCTGCGAACGGCCACAAGCGCAAATTGCTACGGTTTTTTCCTCTTCTATCTCCACGGCTGCCGGGTGAAGACCGCTGCCTTTGTGAGAACCGTCACAGTAAGGCAGGTTCCCGGAGCGGCCACAGGCACAGTAATATTTTGTGCCCGGCAACTCCATAATGATATAAGGTTTTTTCTCTTCCATATTTCCTCCATGGTTGGGAATAACATATTATACAAACAAATCAATCTGGCCATCAGGATCTTCCAGCGGCAGCTCCGTATCAAGCTCTTCATCGCTCTTCGGTACTCTTGCAAGAGCAGAGATAACATCCCCGGCCATCAGCCTGACAAGCCTGACCCCGGAAGTGTTCCTGCCGGTCAACCGAATATCGGAGACGTGCTGACGATTGACGATGCCATGCGTTGTAATAATGATAAGATCGTCGTCATCATTGACGTCAAGCAAGCCAATAAGGGCTCCAACCTTTTCATGAGCCTTGAGCGTAATGACTCCACGGGCACCGCGCCGCGTCAGGCGATAGTCCTCAACACGACTTCTCTTGCCAAAACCATTGTCGGTAACAGCAAGCAGTGCCGTATCGAACCGCTTGGTGGTTACCATTGAGATACACCTCTCACCCTCATCGAGCGTGATACCCTTGACGCCCATGGCCGTACGGCCCATCGCGCGGATTTCAGCCTCAGGAAAGCGTACGACAAAACCGGAACTCTTTGCAAGAATAATCTGATGATCACCGTCGGTCAGACGGGCATCAAGCAACTCATCCTGCTCATCAATGGTAATGGCCGCAATACCGTTCTTTCTCGGATGGGAAAACTCTTCAAGTGCGGTTTTTTTGACAATACCATTGGTCGTCGCCATGACAATAAAGCCCGGCTCGTCAAAGTTCCTGATATTGATGTATGCCCTGATTTTTTCACCCTGCTGCAGTTCCATGATATTGGCCAGTGCACGACCCCTTGCAGCACGTCCGGCCTCAGGAATCTCATAGACTTTGAGCCAATGGCAGCGGCCTCTGCTGGTGAAGAACAGGATATAGTTGTGGGTTGAGGCAATGAACATATGCTCAACAAAATCGTCATGCTTTGCCTGAGCGCCCGTAACCCCTTTTCCGCCGCGTGCCTGACGGCGATAGCCCGACACCGGGAACCGCTTGATAAAACCCTCATGGGTAATGGTGATCACCACATCTTCCTGGGCAATCATGTCTTCAATCGAGAAATCTCCTTCCTGCGGCACAATTTCAGTCCGGCGCTCGTCACCGTAAACCTCCCTGACCTTCAGCAACTCCTCACGAATAATCTGCATCTGTTTCTCAGGGCTGCCGAGAATAAAGCGCAGCTCCTCGATAAGGGCAAGAATCTCCGTGTACTCCATATCAATCTTCTTGCGCTCCATACCGGTCAAACGCTGGAGACGCATTTCAAGAATGGCTTTCGCCTGCAGTTCTGACAGGCCGAATCGCTCCATGAGCCTCTCCTGAGCCGTTGAGGCATCGGGTGATTCACGAATCGTGGTAATCACCTCATCAAGATTATCAAGACAGATTTTCAGTCCTTCAAGAATATGGGCCCGCTTTTCGGCTGACGCAAGGTCAAATTGCGTCCGGCGCAAAACAATTTCGTTGCGGTGCTTGATATAATAGACCATCATCTCCTTGAGATTGAGGATCCTCGGCACTCCATCAACCAGCGCCAGCATGATCACCCCGAAGGTGTCCTGCATCGGGGTGTGCTTGTAGAGATTGTTCAGCACAACCATGGCCACCGCATCACGCTTCAGTTCAATCACCAGTCGCATGCCGTCACGATCCGACTCGTCGCGAATATCGGCAATGCCTTCAATTTTTTTATCATGCACCAGTTCGACGATCTTCTCAATCAGCCGGACCTTGTTGACCTGATAGGGAAGCTCCGTAACCACAATCGATTCCCGACTGTTTTTCGGGGTAATCTCCACAATAGCCCGCGCACGAATAACCACCTTGCCCCTGCCGGTCAGGTAGGCAGAGCGAACGCCCTCATAACCATAAATAATACCGCCTGTCGGGAAATCAGGCGCAATAACGTATTTCATGATATCGGCAACTTCCAGCTCCGGATTTGCAATCAGGGCTATCATGCCATCAACAATCTCGCGAAGATTCTGGGGAGGAATATTGGTTGCCATCCCGACCGCAATACCTGACGAGCCGTTCGCAAGCAGGTTTGGAATTGCCGAAGGCAAAACGGTAGGCTCCTCAAGGGAGTCATCAAAATTTAATGAGAAATCAACGGTACCCTTGTCGAGATCCTTCAGCATCTCACCGGCAATGGCCTTCATGCGTACCTCGGTATATCGCATGGCAGCAGGAGAGTCGCCGTCAACCGAACCAAAGTTTCCCTGACCGTCAATCAGAGGGTAGCGCATGGAAAACTCCTGCACCAGACGCACCAGACTGTCGTAAACAGCGGTATCACCATGAGGATGGAACTTGCCAAGCACTTCACCGACAATACGGGCAGACTTTTTATGGGGCTTACCTGCCTGCAGACCAAGTTCATGCATGCCGAAAAGAACCCTCCGGTGAACCGGCTTCAGACCATCCCGCACATCAGGCAACGCACGACTGACAATGACCGACATCGAATAATCGAGATAAGAACCCCGCATTTCTTCTTCAATACTGATCGGGACTATTCTTTCGCGCTGCATAGGTAAATCCTGGGTGATAATTGATATAAATAACTCAACGGCGTAATGTATAAAATTCCGTATGAATTCTGAACGATGCAGTGCCGGCCACAAGAGCTAACTGCACAAAAATTGGTAAAATATCAGCTCACTGTTATTACCGGTGCATCCGACCAGAGAGATTCGAGGTCATAAAAATGACGTTCATCCGGCATAAAAATATGCACAACAACATCAATGTAGTCCAGCAGAATCCAGTGCATGGAATCCATGCCCTCAACATGCATCGGGCGCTCACCATCCACCTTGAGCTCATCAATAATATGCTCCGCCGCCGCCTTTGCCTTACGATCAGAATCAGCAGTGACAATCACAAAATAATCGGTAACAGAGGTCAACCCGCGAAGATCAAGAATCTTGACCTCTTCACACTTTTTCTCCAGCGCCAGTTCGGCAGCCCTTCTTGCCAGCAACTCACCAACCGACACCTCTTTTGCCTGGATACCGCCCTCTCTCTCTTCCTCTTTCAAGCTACTCATAAACCATCTTCCTTCATATGTGAACTATATTTTACAACAACTTACCGCCATCACGCAACAAAACAGCTACAGAATGGCAATAATAGTAACTCTTCAACATACGAAAAAGCCGGCTCACTGAGGCAAAAAAAGCCAGGGAGGCCCCTGGCAACGCTCTGGCTGAATATCGGTGCCGCAGACGGAAGTATGCTTAACAGGATTGCCGAAGCGGCAGAACCAGGTCAGGGGCGGTAGTTCTCCCTGCTGAAAAGCCGCTGGCCCTCAACCAATAAAAACCGAACCCGCTCTTTTGCTCCGTTCCCAAAAATATCGACTCGCGATTCCGTCACAAGTTGCCCGGCGGCAGAGACCTTCGCGCAGGGACTTGCGATGAGAAGAATAATGCCCAGCAAGATTTTTTTCATAACGGCGACACGATTGAAATGACAAAAACGCTTGCGGGCAATGATTCACCCGTTCCCAGAATTAGGCGTAAAGAGCTGTCGGTAATCGGGTGTAACCGCGTTCAGCTCCGCGGCATCTGACCCGGCAAAGAGCCTTTCGGCAGCGGGCAAAAGGGAGCTGGCTGAAAAAAGATCGGCTTCCCGGTAAACCGCACCGGAACCAGGCAGCAACGGGATGATCTCATCAAGCTGGCGCCCCGCAACAACGGCTCCTCCATTCCCGGAGGAAGCCGCCGCCGCAACAACATCAGCCGCAGAGCCTCTGTTAATCTCATCATGCCAAGCGCCTGAAGAGAGCTCTTCGGGAAGATAGTCTGCATAATAATACTCCCCTTTGCGGGACGGAATAACGGCCATGACCTTGCCGGTTTTGGCGTTCACTGATGCGGCCATCGCTGGCATGGTGGGTACCGGAACCAGCGGAATTCCGAGGCCGTAGGCAACCCCTTTGGCAATAGCCATGCCGATGCGCAGGGCGGTAAACGATCCGGGACCGGATGAAATGGCGATGCAATCAAGCTGCTTGAGGTCGAGAGCGCTTTCCGCCATGACCTGCTCAATAAGCGGTACAAGCGTTTCGGCAGCCTTCTTCCAGTCGGCGCTCCGGGCTTCGGTAACAACACCTGCGTTGATGACGGCAACGCTCAGGGCAGCATGGGTGCACTCTATGGCAAGGATATTCATCACGGTTTTCGTTTAATAACAATGCTCCGGCTCTCGTTCCCGGCATAGTCAAGGGTGACCGTTACCGTATAGAGCGGGGTATATTCCGCAAAACGGTCAGCCCACTCCACAAAGGCAAAATCGCCGCTTGAGAGGTATTCGTCGAAGCCGATCCCTTCAAGCTCCTGGGGCGAGTTGATTCGGTAAAGGTCGAAGTGGTGCAGCGTGACCGGCTCGCCAGCAAGCGTCCCCTCGTAGATGTTAAAGAGAGGAAAGGTGGGGCTCGAGAGTTGGTCGTCGCAGTTGAAAAACTCCGTAACCCCTCTCATGAACTCGGTTTTGCCGGCGCCAAGCGGCCCGGAGAGCGAGACCATATCGCCGGGCTGAAGGGTTCCGGCAAACTTTCGGGCAAACTGCCGGGTCTCTTCGGCAGATAACGAGAGAAACTCTTCAGTCATGACGGACTCAGTCAAGCGGGTTATAAAGCATGCCGGTCATCAGCTTCGGGTAAAAAAAGGTCGATTTCTGCGGCATAACCTCACCCGTCTCCGATACCGCCAAGACCTGTTCAACCGTCGTCGGTTTGACCACAAATCCAACCTGCACCCTGCCGGACTCGACAGCCTCAAATACCTCCCGGTCATCATGAACGTAGAGCAGATTGCTCTGTTTTGCCATGGCATCCTGAGAAATACCAAGCAGTTTTCCGAAAATAAGATCGTGCAGAAGCACCAGGCCAAGACTCCTCAGTGCCTCTGGACGTGAGGGATCAACCAACGTATCGGGATTGCTCTTCAGGGTTATTCCAAAAATCGAACCGGGAGAGACCACGCCATAGGTATAGTTTGACGGCTCCCGATCAAGAAATGCTTTCAAGGCAGCTCTATTCTCTAACTCGGTAACCGCAAAAAAATCGGCAAGACGCGCCCTGAGAGCCACAACATCAAAGTTCTCCAGGCTATGCACCAGCCTGTGGATCGGAAAAATAAGGAGCCCTTCATCATGGATATTTGCGAGATAGGTCAGAATAAAATTATAGGGTTCCTGGCCGGTATGTGAGGGGTTTGCCGCCGCACGCTCATTGCGATAGTTGACTCCGGTATCGTAACGGTGATGACCATCGGCAATATAGACCGCACGCTCCTGCAGCGTAGCCTGGAACCGGGCTACAAGTTCAGGATCGGTAATCCGCCACATCCGATTGCTCACCCCCTGAAACAAGGCGTCAACAACCGGTGCATTAGCCTCTGCAAAGGCTTTCATCACATTATCAGCGGCTTTGCTTTCATCGGCATAGAGACCAAAAATACCGCTGATATTGGTTTTTGTTTTTCTGAAGAGGTTCAGGCGGTCGGCCTTTGGGCCGGAAAGGGTTTTTTCATGGGGCAGCACCTTTTTTTCCGCAAAATCGTGCAAACGCATGGCGGCAAAAAAACCGCACCGGGTATGACTCTGGCCTTCAGTATCCTCAAAGGTCTGAAAATAGGGGTAAATGGCCGGAACAGGATCGCTCTGCAGTTCGCCGCCCTGCAGCCACTCACCAAGACGCTCTGCTGCCGCACTGTAGGGATCAGTTTCCAGTGGCAGTTCAAGCCGAATGGCGTTGTAGGGTGAACTGCCGTAGAGCTGCTGCTGAAATGCAGCGGAGATAACATCGTATGGAGGACAAATCAGCTCTGATGAGCTCTTGAGCAGGTCGGGATTGTACAGGATCCCCTTGAATGGTATAATTTCGGGCATAAGGAACAAAAATTAGAAGTTAATAATCGAGGGATACGGCCCGACTCTCTGGGCTATCCAGAAATCGTCATGCCCATCCTTAACCAGCACAACAATGCGGCCGTTTTTGCAGAGCTCAAGCACGGCAAGAAAGGTCACCACAAGAATAATGCGTTCTGTAACATCTTCAAGTACCGAAACAAAAGAAACTTGCACCCGATTCTTGAGTTTCGACAGAATCAAGGCCGTCTGCTCTTCCAGGGTAACCGGTGCATCCATAACATTGCGCGTCACGGGCGGAGGCAAGCGTTCAAGCACGGATTTATAGGCCAGCATAAGATGATACAGTGTTGGCCGCTTAGCAGGCTCATCAAATTCATCGATAACTTCTGGCTCAAACTGCTCAAAAAAACCTCGTGGCATAAGGTTTTCCCGCACTTCCGCAAGCTGATTCAAGGCTTTGGCGGCCTCCTTGAGTCGCTTGTATTCAAGCAGACGCTCAACAAGTTCACGTCTTGGATCAAACTCATCGGTTTCACCCCCCTCCTCTGCCTGATGCGGAAGCAGCATTTTTGCCTTGATACTCATCAGCATGGAGGCCATATAAATAAAATCAGCCGCAACTTCAAGGTTCAGATCTTCCTCTGCATGGATATAGCCGATAAAATCAGCAGTAATTTTAGAGATCGGAATATTATAAATATCCAGTTCATCGCGCCTGATAAAAAAAAGGAGCAAATCAAGCGGCCCTTCAAATTCCTCGAGGCTGATCCTGAACATTGACGGGTAGGTGCGTTGACAAGAGTGATTGAAACAAGATAGAAAAAGCAGACGAAAACCTGCAAATAATGGGGATGAATACCCGCTCAATGCCCAACACACAAAAAAGGAACTTCGAAGTCCCAAAAACTATTAGTATTTAGCAGTAGTATTCTAAATACCGCTTTACTTCTGTTTTATTCCTTAGACCCCTGCAGTATCATATGAAAAGGATGTTTTATATCACTGTTGTCACAGCGCTTATGTTGCTGACTGCCAGTATGGCCGTGGCTGAATCTGCCAACCGCTTTTTTGATCAGGGATTTGAAACGCACCTGCGGGGCGATCTTGCAACCGCCGTAAAATTGTATTCAAAAGCCATTGACAACAACCCCGCATTCAGCATGGCTTACCAGATGCGGGGAATAGCACTGCAGCAGTTGAAAAAATATCCTCAAGCGATCGATGACTTCTCAATGCTTATAACGATCGGTGAGCCCTCTTTCAAGAGTATCGGCTATTACAGCCGGGGCGTCGTAAAAAACATGACAGGGGATTTTGCAGGAGCGATTCCCGATTTTTCACAGGCCATTGAACTCGACAAGAAAATGGCTTCGGCATTTTTTCACCGGGGCATCGCGAAAAGCAAAACCGGCGATCTCCCCGGTCGTATGGCCGATTTCCGCGAAGCTGCACGGCTTGGAGAGAGCGAAGCCGAAGCATGGCTGAATACCTATTATCCCGGTTGGAGAGAGCAGCCATTGACGCCTCCGCCATTATAGCGCCTCCCCATCCGGCAATCACAAGTTAAATGGCCTTGCCGCCGCGCTCCCTTGTTCTGATACGGATGCACTCTTCAAGTGGCGAGATAAAGATCTTTCCGTCACCGATCTCACCAGCCCCATGACTTGCCGCATTGATGATTGTATCGACCGTAATATCGACAAACTCATCATTGACGGCAATGTCCAGCCTGATTTTCGGAATCAGGTTAGGTGCAATTTTCTGCCCCCTGTAAAGCTCAATATCCTCCTGGCGTCCATGACCGGTGACGCGACTGACGGTAATGCGTGTAATATCTGCCTGGATCAGTGCCTCACGCACATGATCAAGCCTGTCCGGCTGAATGATTGCTGTTATCAGTTTCATCGCAACGAATTAATTAAGGTTGATAAGGCCATATCCATGCTCACCGTGCATGCTGTGATCGAGACCGGACATTTCATCATCTTCGTCGATACGCAGGCCGATGGTTTTTTCAACCAGAAAAAGCAGAATAAAGGAAACAACACCGGCATATACAATGGTAACACCCACCGCCGTAGCCTGCACACCAAGCTGCTGCCATAAGGTCCAGCTTCCCCCGACTTTTGCTGCAGCTTCAGCCATCCATGCAGGACGGATAAAAAACACCAGGGCAAGTGCTCCGACAATACCACCGACACCATGCACACCAAACGCATCAAGACTGTCATCATAACCGAGCTTGCTCTTTAGCAGAATTGCACTGTAGCAGAAAACGGCTGCCAGGGCGCCGAGAGCAAATGCACCTGAAGGCTGAACAACACCTGCAGCAGGAGTAATGGCAACAAGAC
The DNA here is from genome assembly GCA_903820085.1 of uncultured Chlorobiaceae bacterium. Lineage (GTDB taxonomy): Bacteria > Bacteroidota > Chlorobiia > Chlorobiales > Chlorobiaceae > Chlorobium. The sequence goes on along the minus strand of CAIJGA010000015.1, from coordinate 73,134 downwards.
CGGCAAGAATTCCCGATGCTACACCAAGACCGGTTGCCTTGCCATGCTGGAACATCTCAATGATCATCCAGGTGAGCGCACCTGACGCAGCAGCCATCTGGGTAACCGTCAGCGCCCGTGCTGTTGCAAGATTGCTGGCAATAGCGCTGCCTGCATTGAATCCGAACCATCCCACCCACAGGAGGCCTGCACCGATAAGGGTCATGACAAGGTTGTTCGGCTGAATGACATTGTTCGGATAACCACGCCTTTTGCCCAGATAAAGCGCAGCAACAAGGGCTGTAACACCTGAAGAGATATGAACAACGGTTCCACCGGCAAAATCAATTGCTCCCATAGCTCCAAGGTTGAAAAGGAAACCGTCAGCCGCCCATACCCAGTGACAGATCGGGCTGTAGACCAAAATACTCCAGAGAGCAATGAATACGGCATACCCTTTGAAGTTAACCCGTTCAGCAAAAGCACCGGCAATAAGAGCCGGAGTAATAATGGCAAATTTACCCTGAAACATGGCGAACACATATTCAGGAATATGCGTGGGCATGATACTTTCATCAATACCCTGCAGCATAAAGTACTTGCTGTCCCATCCCGCAAAACCGCCAAGAACGCTCGGCCCGAAACTCAGCGCATAGCCAACCATCGGCCAGAGCACCCCGATAATGACCATAGCTCCAAAACTGTGCATCATGGTGCCAATCACATTCTTTGTCCGGACAAGCCCGCCATAAAACATGGCCAGTCCGGGAACCATGAGCAAAACCAGAGCTGTAGAGGTCAGCATCCACGACGTCGTACCGGTATCGGTAACCACGGCTTCTGCTGCATGAGCCGTGCCCTGAAACAACATTGCTGCCATAAGAAACAGCGGTATTGTTAAAAGTCTTTTCCTCATAACAAGATCAGATGAAATTAGGGATTCCTTAATAATTAATAGTAACGACACATATGTAGTTATTTTATTAACTAAAACCAAAAAATAAGCTACCGTTATTACGCTGGCGTAGAATTGGCTCTACCATAACGTAGAAAAAGCCAGAAAGCACGTGTATGCAGTCTGGCTTTTTTACAATTCGGAAATAGAGAAACCCTGTTACGATCTGACAAGAAAAACACTGAGATCCTCGAAAAGCGCCTGCAGATCCTCTTCATGCTGAACCTCATCCTGAAGAATCTGGACAGCAAGATTGTAGGTTACCGGATCTTTCATGCCAATCTCTTCAATGATGCTGTTATAAACATTGATAGCACACTGCTCGCCTGCAATGTTCTGCTCGAGAATCTTTTTCACAAAGGGATCGTCGGGGGCTGCATAACCGCAGTTCGACAAGGTAAACCACTCAAGCGGACTGGTAACCGGCGTGCCGCCAAGCTGAATGATCCGTGCTGTCACCATATCAGCGTGCCGCAACTCATCAGCCGCATGCTGCAGCAATTCGGCAATCACCGCATCCTTCATCGGTCCCTGAACCACTTTTGCGCCAAGCCAGTACTGGTAGTAGGCAAGCCACTCATCAGCAAAAGCCTTATTGAGCAATTCAAGAACACGAGGCAAGTGCTCCCCAACAATTTCACGACCTCTTGTACCCATTGTATACACTCCGGTTTAATCGTTGTAAAGCTGCTTACTTATTGTTACTGATCAAGTCTTCAAGAGCTTCGGAAAGCGTTGGATAACCGAACACAAAGCCATGCTTCTGCAGAAAATCGGGCTTTACTTTCTGGCCTTTCACCGCATACTCTCCCCCTTCGCCCATAAGGATCTGCACGACTTGCTTTGGCACCGTCAGCAGTGATGGCCGACCCAGCACGGCACCAAGCTCTGCAGCAAACTCTTTCATGGAGACATGTTGCGCAGTGACCGCATTAATTGGGCCCCGGTAGGACGGATTATCGAGAGCTTCCAAAATGCAGGCAATCTCGTCATCTAGATGAATCCAGGAAATACACTGAAGGCCTGAGCCAATTGGTCCACCAAGAAAAAAGCGAAAAGGTGCAATCATTTTCTGCAGCATTCCGCCTTTTGTCGACAGCACAATACCCGTTCTCAACAATACCAGACGCACGCCACTCTTTGCAGCTGCAAGCGCCTCTTTTTCCCAGTCAAAACAGATTTTTGCAAGAAAATCGCTGCCCTCCTGATACGATTCAGCCATTTCAGGCGTATCACTGCAACTGGAAAAGGAACCATAGTAGCCGATGGCCGAAGCAGAAATAAAAACCTCCGGCTTTTCCGGTGCACCGGCAATTGCCGCTACCATATGGCGGGTACCAAAAATTCTCGAATTATAACACTCAGCCTTGTGCTCATCACTCCATCGGCTTTCAAGCAGTGGCTTTCCCGCCAGATGAATCACAGCCTTCGCCCCATTGACAAAACCAGTCCAGTCGCCGCTATCCATATCAGAATCCCAATGAACATAATCTGCCGCACCAGGAATTTTCCCTGCTGCACTCTCAGGTGAACGGGCGAACAAAACAACTTTCTCTCCGCGTTGAATCAGTTTCATGGCAAGTTCAGCGCCAATAACGCCGGTAGCTCCGGTAATAATAATATGACCTTTCATACAATTGTTTTGTTGCAATGAAAAAATACGTTACCCCGAAAAACACCGTTTTACCGGTTACTTAACGAGCAATTATACGTAATAATTCCCTGAAGGAGGCATCCAGGATAAAGTCCATAAAACCGGGAAAGGTTGTGCTTCTTTGCCCGGTTTCATGAATTCCATGAGAGGTTTGTACCGTGAACATTTTTGGGGGGCTACTCCACCGTGACCGATTTAGCCAGATTTCGCGGACGATCAACATTGCAGCCCCGAAGCGTAGCAATATGATAGGCAAGGAGTTGCAAGGGGATCACGGTCAAAAGAGGCGTAATCGGCCCTGAAGCCTGCGGAATATAAATGACCTCTTCGGCCAGACGACTGACCTCCGTATCCCCCTCACTGGCAATGGCAATAACCCGACCCTTGCGGCTGCGTACCTCTTCGATATTGCTGAGTACCTTGGAATAGGTGCTGTCGTGAGTGGCAATAAAAATGACCGGCATATCCTCATCAATCAGGGCAATCGGACCGTGCTTCATTTCGGCTGCTGGATAGCCTTCCGCGTGGATATAGGAGATCTCCTTGAGTTTCAGTGCACCTTCAAGTGCAACCGGGAAATTGTAGCCACGTCCGAGATAGAGAAAGTTTTTTGCATCCTTGAAGCGCTCTGCAATCTCCTTGATCTGGTCATTAAGCTCAAGAATCCGTGCCGCTTTTTCAGGCATCTCGGAAAGCTCCCTGAGATGCAGGGCAATCTCGCTCTGGGAAAGAGTTCTGTCCTGGCCGAGCGACAGGGCTAGCATATAGAGCATGACGACCTGGGCGGTGAACGCTTTGGTCGAAGCAACGCCGATTTCAGGCCCGGCATGGGTATACATGCCACACTCGGTTTCGCGGGCAATGGTGGAACCAACAACATTGCAGATACCCATCACCAGTGCGCCCTTTTCCTTGGCTGTACGAAGCGCTGCAAGAGTATCTGCCGTTTCACCTGACTGGGAGATAACAATGACCACATCACCAGAACCGACAATAGGGTTGCGGTATCTGAACTCCGAAGCATAATCAACCTCGACAGGAATACGGGCAAGCTCCTCAATAAGATGTTCCCCAATCAGTGCGGCATGCCAACTCGTACCACAGGCACAAATCACAATACGCTTTGCCTTTTTCAGACGATCAAGGTAATCTGCAATCCCGCCCAGACGTAGCGAACCTTCATCAAGCCGCACACGCCCCCGCATGACATCGTGCATGACCTCTGGCTGTTCAAAGATCTCCTTGAGCATGAAGTGTTCAAAACCGCCTTTTTCAATTTTTTCCAACGTAAAATCAAGCTCCGTAACAATCTTGTCCTGTTCAATATTTTCAATGGATTTAACACAATAACCTCCCCTGGTCACCACCGCAAGCTCCCCGTCAGCAAGGTAAACAACCTTTTTGGTGTGCTCAACAATGGGTGCTGCATCTGAAGCAATAAAAAACTCCCCTTCTCCGATACCGATCACCAGAGGACTGCCTTTGCGCGCGACAACGATCTTATCGGGTTCACGTGACGAGATGACGCACAGTCCGTAAGCGCCCTCAACATGACGAAGTGCGTTTCGGGTCGCCGATTCCAGACCAAGCGACGGGTCGCACTTCCAGATCCAGTCAATCAGATGAACCATAACCTCGGAATCCGTTTCGCTCATAAACAGATATCCTTCAGAGATAAGCTCCTGCTTCAGGGCTGAATAGTTTTCAATGATACCATTATGAATGATCGCGATATCCCCTGCATCATTCATATGGGGATGGGCATTGCGGTCGCTGGGTTCACCATGGGTTGCCCAACGGGTATGGCCGATACCTGCCGTTGCACCCTTCATCAAGGCTCTAAGCGCAACCGTATCCTCTTCAAGACCGCTGACACTGCCTTTCTGCTTCAAGACCGTAAGAGTATTGCCGTCCAGCAAAGCAAGTCCAGCCGAATCATAACCCCGATACTCAAGACGTTTCAGTCCTTTGAGAAGCAACGGTGAAGCTTCCTGCCACCCGATATAGCCGACAATTCCGCACATACAACAACTTTTTTAAACGTCATTAAGAGCCGGGAAACACCAAAAAGACGTTTTCCGACAGAAATAATAAATGATGATAGAAAAAGTAACCCTTAAAAATGTCACTATCTATAAAATACTTCCCATTACGCCATATATTTTTGCAGCTTCTGCGGCAACTGCCCGTTCAAAGTCATCAACACTCGAAAATGATCCCACAGGATAAATCAGGCTCCGGCTGACATTGATCAGAGCGCTTTGGCGGTTGGCATCAACACCCAGACGGATGGTCTCTTCAAGCGCCCCCCCCTGCGCACCTACTCCGGGAATAAGCAGAAAAAGACCTGGCGCCTCCTGGCGGATTTCGGAAAGCAAACCGCTTTTTGTCGCACCCACAACAATCCCGCCATTTCCATTCCGGCTCCATGAAGAAACCTTGCCAAGCACAGAGCGGTAGAGCGGACGTCCGTCATCCATCACCTGCTCCTCAAAATCCAAAGATCCCTCATTCGACGTCAGGCAAAGCACAAACAGCAACTTCTCCTCGTAAGCGAAAAAAGGCTCAAGTGAGTCAAACCCCATATAAGGTGCGACCGTAAGAGCATCAAAAGACCAGTGGTCAAAAAAAGCGCGGGCATACATCGTGCTGGTATTGCCAATATCAGCACGTTTGGCATCGGCAATCGTCATGCAGGCATCAGGAATTGAACCGAGCGTTTTTTCCATATCGAGAAAACCGGCAATGCCCCTAGCCTCATAAAAAGCAGTATTCAACTTGTACGCTATCGCAACATCCGATGTTGCCCTGATAACTGCCCGATTAAACTCAAGTACGGGACTTTCATACTTCAGAAACAAGCTTGGAATTTTCTCGGGATCGCTGTCAAGCCCGACACACAAGAGCGATTTTAATGCTGCTATCCTGACGTTTGCCTTATCCCGAACTGAACTCATGAACAACCCCTCTTCTCTGTTAAAAAAAAAGCATTTTACAGCAGATGCAGCTTACAAAAAAACGCTGGCTCGTAAAAAACGCCGGAAAACATGGCTCAAGCAACCGCCATGAAACTTATAGCCACGGAAATACTGTTTACGTTCAGTAATATATAATATGTTTTCTTCCGAGATGCTTCATTAAATGAAACAATCCAGTAAATTGGAGTTCTTGAACAGAAGAACGGTGAACACTGTACTGAGTCTTTTTTATTTATAACCATGATAGTTGATTGATGGCAAAGAAACCGGTTAGACCCTTAAATCCCTATAAAAACGAACCTGAAAACAATATACCTCGACCGAAATTCTCGATCATGTATTATGTGGTCGTCATCGTTATTCTCATCGGAGTACAGCTTGCGTTTTTTTGGTCAGGCTCAACAAAGGAGATTGCCTACAGCGAATTCCGCAAACTCATTACTGAAGACAAAATTGAATCCGTAAAAATATCACCGGAAAAAATTTATATCAAGCTCAAGTCGAGCGCTGAAACCGGAATTGCTGTAAAGGAACCGCAAAAAGATAACCAGTGGGGTCTTCCCCAGTCACCATCGAAACAGGATGAGATTGTTGTCAATCCGGTGCGCGATGACACCCTCATCGAACTGTTGGAAAGCCACGGAATCAAATATCAGGGCTTGGCAAGCAGCACCTGGATCAGCGAACTGATACAATGGATTCTTCCTTTTGCCCTGCTTATCGGAATCTACTTTTTTGTCTTCAGACGAATGGGCGGACCGGGCTCGCAGTTCATGAACATTGGCAAGAACAAGGCTGCACTCTATGAAAACCTCGACGAACATACCCGCATCACCTTCAAGGATGTAGCTGGACTCGACGAGGCAAAGGCTGAGGTGATGGAGGTTGTTGACTTCCTCAAGGATCCAAAAAAATATACCACCCTAGGGGGCAAGCTTCCCAAAGGGGTGCTGCTCGTTGGGCCTCCGGGTACCGGAAAAACCCTTCTGGCAAAAGCAGTAGCCGGTGAGGCTGATGTGCCGTTTTTCAGCATCAGCGGATCGGACTTTGTCGAGATGTTTGTTGGCGTTGGTGCTGCAAGGGTACGTGATCTTTTCAAGCAGGCCAAGGAAAAAGCACCCTGCATCATCTTTATCGATGAAATTGATGCCGTCGGCCGCAGCAGGGGCAAAGGAGCCATGATGGGCGCCAATGACGAGCGGGAAAACACCCTCAACCAGTTGCTGGTTGAAATGGACGGATTCGCAACCGACAAGGGGGTCATTCTGATAGCCGCCACCAACCGCCCCGACGTTCTTGATTCAGCTCTGCTGAGACCGGGCCGTTTTGACCGTCAAATCATGGTCGACAAGCCGGACCTCAAAGGGCGTATCGATATTTTCAAGGTGCACACAAAAAAGCTCTCGCTTTCGGAAGACGTCAACCTCAAAGCCCTTGCCTCGCAGACACCTGGATTTGCCGGTGCCGAAATCGCCAATACGGCCAACGAAGCCGCCTTGCTTGCCTCGCGCCGCAACAAGCTGAGCATTGAGATGAAAGACTTTGAAGATGCCATAGAGCGCTGCGTGGCAGGACTCGAAAAAAAGAACAAGGTCATCAACCCGCGCGAAAAGCAGATTGTCGCCTATCATGAAGCAGGTCATGCCATTGTAAGCTGGATGATGCCTGAAAATGACCCTGTCCAGAAAATATCCATCGTTCCAAGAGGAATGAGCGCGCTCGGCTATACCATGAACATACCGCTCGAAGACCGCTATCTCATGACGAAAACCGAGTTGCTTGCCCGCATCTGCGGCCTTCTTGGCGGACGCATCGCTGAGCAGATCATTTTCAATGAAATTTCGACCGGCGCACAGAATGACCTCGAGAAGGTGACCAGCATCGCCTACAACATGGTTATGGTCTACGGCATGAGCGATAAAATCGGAAACCTCTCCTTCTTTGAAAGCAATAACCCCTATTACGGCAGCCCCGGTATCGATAAAAAGTATGGCGAAGAGACTGCCCGTCTTATCGACCGCGAGGTTATGGCTATCGTAGAAAATGCGCGCCTTGCTGTCATGAATCTCCTGACCGTCAACCGCGAAAAGCTCGAGAAGCTTGCCAGCGAACTGCTGTTGAAGGAGATGCTGCAGTACAACCAAATTGAGGAGATTCTTGGAAAACGGGCTGAAGGACTCTTTCCTGTTCAAGCTGAAGAGGAGGACTTGCCGGAAAACAACCAGGAGAGCTCCAGAGAAATTGAGCATTCGAACAACATGGATCAGCTTAGCCAGCAGGAACAGGCCGAGCTTGAAGAGGCGGTGGCAAAACTCAGAGAGGTCCGAAACATGCCGGAGAACTGAAAAGAAAAAAGAGGAAAAACAAAAAGGCAGGGAGTACCTGCCTTTTATCATGATAAACTGAAGATGTGGGTCCCGAGGGATTCGAACCCCCGACCTACTGGGTGTAAACCAGCCGCTCTAACCAACTGAGCTAGGAACCCGATCAAATGGTCATGATTATAATACAATTTCTCTGGAATACAAAACGAAAAAAACTCGATCATGAAAGCCTACCCTAACTGGTATTTGTAAGCTTTCACGAAAAAGCATAACTTCCGGCCGGGAATTCCCCAGCAAACAGGGCAACCTTTTTTGTCACCCTTATGAGATCACTCTCCATCCTTGGCTCTACCGGCTCAATCGGGCTCAGCACCCTTGATGTCGTCAGGCAGCATCCGGAAAAATTTTCCATTTCAGGCCTGGCCGCAGGCAAGGATGTGGTCAGGCTTGCAGAGCAGATCCGGGAGTTTAAGCCCGCAGTGGTATCTGTCATGGATGCCGATGCCGCAAAAAAGCTGCATACGCTGCTCGGTGACAACAAAACGCATATCCTCTACGGCATTGACGGTGCCACCGCCGTTGCCACCGTCGAAGAAACTGATATGGTTGTATCGGCAATTGTCGGCGCCGCTGGACTCATCCCGACCGTCAGTGCAATAAAGGCCGGAAAGCACATTGCCCTGGCCAACAAGGAGACCCTTGTCGTTGCAGGAGAGCTTGTCTCATATCTGGTAAAAAAACACAAGGTGCAACTCCTGCCGGTTGACAGTGAGCACTCAGCCGTCTTCCAGTCGCTTCAGGGCCATCGTGCAGAGGACGTCGTGCGCATCATTCTTACCGCATCGGGAGGACCATTTCGCAACACCTCGGCCGAAGAGCTAAAACACGTCGGGCTCGAACAGGCGCTCAAACATCCCCAGTGGTCGATGGGAGCCAAAATCACCATCGATTCGGCAACCATGATGAACAAAGGCCTTGAAGTGATCGAAGCACACTGGCTCTTTTCCATGCCTGCCAAAAAAATCAGTGTCGTCGTGCATCCCCAGAGCATCATTCACTCCATGGTTGAATATATAGACGGCTGTGTCATGGCTCAGCTTGGCACCCCCGACATGCGAGCTCCGATTGCCTATGCACTGGCCTGGCCCGAACGGTGCGAAAGCGGCATCCCGAAACTTGACCTGGCAAAAATCGGTACACTCACCTTTGAAGAGCCCGATATGGAACGATTCCCGGCACTCCGCCTCGCTTTTGACGCACTGAACGCAGGCAAGACCTATCCGGCCGTACTCAACGCGGCAAACGAGATCGCCGTAGCCGCCTTCCTCGACAAAAAGATCCGTTTTATCGAGATTGCCGAAACCGTCGATAAAACCATGCAAACTCATGCAGCATATACCCCTGTTGAGCTTGATGACTATCTTCAGGCCGATCAGTGGGCGCGCGACACGGCAAAAAAACTTATTGCATAAACCTATTTTTCTGACTGAACCTAAAGGATCGTTATGGATGTTCTGAGCTCTATATTTTTTTTCATTGTAGCAATCTTCATTCTTGTCACTGCACATGAACTCGGCCATTTTCTGACAGCAAAACTGTTCGGCATGAGGGTTGACAAATTTTATATCGGATTCGACTTCTGGGAGAAGCGACTCTGGAGAAAGACTATCGGCGACACCGAATACGGCATAGGCGTCTTTCCTCTCGGAGGCTATGTCAAGATTGCCGGCATGGTCGATGAAAGCCTCGATACCAATTTTCAGAGCACGGAACCGCAGCCGTGGGAGTTCCGCGCAAAGCCGGTCTGGCAGCGCCTGATTGTGCTTGCCGGTGGCGTCACGATGAACTTTATTCTTGCCGCCGCTATCTTTATCGGCATCACTCTTGTACTCGGGGAGGCACGGACAAGTGTCAATACTCCCGCCTTCGTTGAAAAGGGATCAGTGTTTGAACGCATGGGCATAAAAACCGGAGATAGGCTGCAACTGGCCAACGGAAAAGTCATTCAAAGCTGGGAGGAGGCGCTCGACCCGGAACTCATGATTGCCCCATCACTCAACTACACCATCCTTCGCGATGGCAAAAGCATCATCGTGACGGCTCCGGCGAACGTTCTGTCGAAGATCAACGAAACAGAGAGTCTCGGCATACGGCCTATCGTTCCACCGCTGATCGACGAAGCCCTTGAAAACATGCCCGCACGGAAAGCAGGCATCAAATCCGGAGGACTCATTTCGGCAATCAACGGCCGTGCAGTCTCCGACTGGAAAGAAGTTGTCGGAATCATCTCCTCACATGCCGCGAAACCGATAACCATTACCTGGCAATATCTGGAGCCGCTCCCGGGCCGCAATATAACGCCGGAACTCCTCCGTTCTGCTGGCAAAACATTTGTTGTCACCGTAGTGCCAAACGCATCAGGAAAAATCGGCATATCACTGAAACAGAATGTTGCCAAGGAACGAAGAAAACTCACTATCGCGGGCTCAATAGTCAGCGGGTTTAACCAGACCTGGAAGATGAGCTCCATGACCGTTCAGGGATTTGCCAAAATCTTCACCGGGAAAGAGGACTTCCGCAAATCAGTAGGCGGGCCGATCAAAATTGCCAAAATTGCAAGCCAGAGCGCCGAACAGGGGCCGGTCAGCTTTCTCTATTTTCTGGCCATGCTCTCCGTCTCTCTGGCAATCATCAATATCCTGCCTGTTCCGGCACTTGATGGCGGTCAATTTGTCCTGAATGCATTTGAAGGCCTGATACGTCGCGACATTCCTTTTGAAATAAAGATGCGTATTCAGCAGATCGGTATGGCGCTGCTGATGGCACTTTTCGCGTACATCCTTCTCAACGATATTTTTAACTTCTGAGGCTGACGCCCGGCATCAATGCTCGATAAACTGCGATCCATAAAAGAGAAACATCTTGATCTTGAACAACTGCTTGCCGATCCGAAAGCGGCAGTCGATCAGGATCGCTTCCGAAAACTGAACAAGGAGTACAGCGACCTCAAGGAAATCGTGCAAGCCTATGACCTCTATGCCGCGACCAAAACAGAGCTCGATGAGTCGCGCAAGTTGCTGAAAAACGAGACCGATCCTGAAATGAAAGAGCTCGTGCAGGCAGACATCAGTGAACTGCAGAAAAAACTGCCTGAGCTTGAGCAGCAACTCAAAATACTGCTGCTGCCAAAAGACGAAGCCGATTCACGTAACGTTATTATCGAAATCCGCGCGGGTACCGGCGGTGAGGAAGCGGCGCTTTTTGCCGCCGACCTGACTAGAATGTATCAGCGGTATGCCGAACACCAGGGATGGCATTGTGAAACCCTGCACTTCAATGAAAGTTCCGTGCCTGGCGGATTCCGCGAAATTACCCTTGGCGTCAGCGGCCATGATGTCTACAGCACTATGAAGTATGAAAGCGGCGTCCACCGCGTACAGCGCGTCCCCGACACCGAAACGCAGGGTCGTATCCACACCTCGGCAGTAAGCATTGCCGTACTGCCGGAAGCAGAGGAGGTCGATGTCGAGATCCGCCGTGAAGATCTGCGATTCGACACCTACCGAAGCGGTGGAAAAGGGGGACAAAATGTCAACAAGGTAGAAACTGCCGTAAGAATCACCCATATGCCGACCGGCATAGTCTGTGCCTGCCAGGAGCAGCGCTCACAGCTCCAGAACAAGGAGAGGGCAATGCAGATGCTCCGAACAAAACTCTACGATATCCAGCTTGCCGAGCAGCAGCAGCAACGGGCTGACCTGCGCCGTTCGATGGTGACAACCGGCGACCGAAGTGCAAAAATCCGCACCTACAACTACCCGCAGTCGCGCGTGACCGACCACCGCATCGGCTTTACCAGCCATGCCCTTCCGCAGATCCTGCAAGGCGACCTGCAAGACGTTATTGATGCCCTCAAAATGCATGACCAGGCCGAACGCCTTCAGGCCGAACTCCTGTAATCACGCACTCTTCACCCGAACGGTTTACTTTTCGAGGAAGAGTGTTTGTCGCAAATTCTCCTTATATTTTTTCAATGGTCAATGGTAAGACGTTTTACCAGTATACTCGAATGAAATGCAACCGATGAGATAACGATCATGGAAATGGACGCGACAGGAGTAAGCAAAGGCGACTGGATCTTTAAAGGGGAATTCAACCGAACTACCGCCTATCTTTCAGACCAGAAAAAAATACTTGGGTTCAACCCTTTTTGCCACAGTGTCGAACTCACCAACATTGAAAACGTCTATAAATGGCTTTTTCGTGTTACCGATCCTCAGAATAACCCCTTCGATGTCATTTTTTTTGTCGAACAGAGCGAAGAACTTCTGGTCGAGCTCCCGGAGAACATTGAATGTACCGACCCTGCAGAGCTTTCCGACGAGATGATCAAGCTCTATACAGTCGGCAAAAAGATACACTGGAAGCACCATCCTGTAACAACTCAAATTGAAGATCCCGAAAAATATCTTTTTGAAGGGAAAGCCTTTGCCGATATGTTCATGCATCCGGTACAGGACAATAAAACAAGAGTTCAGTTTGACTTGAAAATTGATGTCCGGTTTATTCTTTATCCTGCATTCCGGATTGTTCCCGAAAAGATTCTCCACGCCATGACCAATGCCGGCATGTCCATGATCATGCAGACCGCGACCAACAAAATGTTTCACTCAATTACCAAAGACTTCGAAAGCGTTACGTACGTATGAGTGGAATAGTCGAGAAATTCAGCGTACCAAACTAACGATTTTAAGCGGAAGCGAAAGGGTAAAAACAGATCCATTTTCAGACGGACAATCAACGGTAAGCGTTCCTCCATGTTTATTGACAATAATATCGTAGGAGATGCTCAATCCAAGACCCGTACCTTTCCCAGGCTCTTTTGTCGTAAAAAAAGGATCGAAAATACGGTCCCTGACTTCAGGAGGAATGCCCGGCCCGTCATCGATAACTGAACAGTAGACATTGCTGCAGTCGCGCCAGGTATGAATGCTGATTTTGCCATGTGAACTCTGCATGAGTGATGCTATGGCTTGAGCACTGTTGACAATCAGGTTCAGAAAGACCTGATTGATCTGCTCGGGATTGCAGGGAACAAGAGGCAACTCATCAAGTGATGTTTCAATGTCGGCGTAGTTGCGATATTCATTACGCGCAATAGTGAGCGCATCCCGGATTCCGTGGTTAATATCAAACATGACCCGTTCATCAATAGCATGGCGAAACGAGAAATTTCTCATGCTGGCGATAATTGCCGTTATTCGCTCAAACCCTCGCTGCGATTCACGAAAAATCTCCGAAATATCACTGAGGAGCGTGTCCATGGCCAGCGTCCGCTCCATATCGTGCATCATCTGAAGCTCTATGGCTGGGAGATTTCCCTTCTCAACTATACTAATGATGTTACGATACTTCGTTAACATCTCCTGAAAATCGGAAATAGCCTCCTTGAGTGTGGTAAAATTGATCTTGATAAAATTAATGGGATTATTCAGTTCATGGGCGATACCGGCGGCAAGCAGGCCTATTGAAGCAAGTTTTTCATGCAGAATCATCTGCTGATGAGTTTTTTCAAGCTTTTTCGTTCTCTCCTCAATACGCTCCTCAAGCGTCTGGTTCAACTGCCGCAGTTTTTCCTCTGTTTCTTTGCGGGCGGTTATATCGAGCACAATACCCCTGATGCCAACAGGTATGCCGTTGCGGATAATTGATGCCGTGTAGACCAGTACCGGGAATTTGGTGCCATCTTTTTTCAGTCCTAAATATTCATGATCGTCAAACGGCAAGTTTTTCAAACGGCGCTCCATATTGATCTTGACTCGTTCGCGCTCTTCCGGAGCAAAAAGCATCAAACTGTACACGCCCTTTTGAAAATCCTCTTGGGTATATCCGAACGATTCCAATCCTTCACGGTTGGTGTAGCTAATCAAGCCCTGCATATTCATTTCGAATATAGGCTGCGGCAAGAGATCGGAAAGTTCCTGAAAACGACATTCGCTTTCAGAAAAAGCAGCCAACTCCTTTTTTCTTAAAGAAATATCCTGCTTGATACTGACATAATGGGAAATGGCCCAGGTTGGATCGATAATCGGGATTATGACGGAATCCTCCCAGTAGAGTTCTCCGTTTTTTTTCTTGTTGTGAAATTCACCCCTCCAGTTCTTTCCGCTGGTAATGGTAGCCCAAAGATCCTTGTAAAAACTGTCTGACTGTTCACCGGATTTCAATATCCGGGGATTTTTGCCGATTACTTCATGCAAAGAGTAACCGGTTGTTCGGCTGAATGCATTGTTGACATATTCAATATTCCCATCTTTATCAGTAATGGCAATCGCTACAGGACAATTGGTAACCACTATCGAAAAAAGACTTGCCTCCTGGCGACGCTCCGACTCAGTAATTGCTTTTTTTATCGTGACTTCAAGTCTCACTCCATTAACCGGTTTTATCAAATAGTCGAACGCCCCTATCTTAAACGATTTGGCTTCATCACTCTCTGACATCGCATCGGCAATCATGATAACCGGAAGATCAGAAAAGTGATCATGCACGTAAGAGAGAATCTCAAAACTATTTTTACCGGGTATACTGATATCAAGAAGCAGTACTTCTATTTTGAGGGTATTCAGGACCTCCATACAAGCGTCCCCAGTATCGGCTATGATGACATCGTAACCAAGCTTTTTGATGGTCCGCGACATTGACGCACTAATGAGCGAACTACCCTCAACGACAAGAAGCGTCATTTTTTTGTTTGAAGGAAACATCGTGCAGACTTGTGTGAGGTTATCGCATGATATCGGGATAGAATCGCCCGATTACAAAATTGAAAGAGATCCTGTAGACATCATGCATTCTATCGATCTCATTGAATAGTAAATATTTAATTTTGATTATACTTGAATTATGGCGTTTTTTAACATTAAACTTCAGTAAAAATACACTTGACAAAAAAAACACAACATTTTCCTTAAGCATTAAGCATTGATCCAGCTCAGCCGTAATCTGACGATACTATTATACAAAAGAAGCCTTTACAACTAATTTAACCGTAAAAACGGCTATCAGGGAACAATCAGCGTTCACGTTTATTATAAAACCTTTCCGCACTGGAGTCATTTTATGAGGACAATCGTGTTCACAGGTAAAGGAGGCGTCGGCAAAACCTCCATCGCCGCGGCTACAGCCGTAAAAGCTGCATCAATGGGTTTTAAAACCCTTGTCATATCAACAGATCCAGCACATAGCCTCGGAGACTCCTTCGACCTTGAACTGGGGGCGTCGCCCATCAAGATTGCTGAAAACCTCTACGGGCAGGAAGTCAGCGTCTACGGCGACCTGACCCTGAACTGGGAGATTGTCCGTGCGCACTTTGCCCACATCATGGAGGTGCAGGGAATCAAGGGGATTTATGTTGAAGAGATGGGTGTTCTGCCTGGCATGGAAGAGCTCTTTTCACTCTCTTACATCAAACGGTACAACGAATCCGGGGAGTATGACCTGCTTGTTGTCGATTGCGCCCCTACCGGCGAAACCCTCCGACTGCTCTCCCTGCCGGAAACCTTCGGCTGGATGCTCAAAATGATAAGAACCCTCGAAAAATACGTGGTCAAACCGGTGATACGGCCCCTCTCAAAAAAAGTAAGTCGCCTCCATGATCTGGTGCCCGAAACCGAGGTCTATGACCAGATAGAGCACCTCTTCTCCTCAATTGACGGCATCATTGATCTCCTCTCGGATGGAACCAAAACCACCGTACGTCTGGTCATGAACCCCGAAAAGATGGTGATCAAAGAGTCGATGCGTGCACTCACCTACCTCAACCTCTACGGTATCACCGTTGACCAGGTGGTTATCAACCGGGTCTTCATTGATGAAATTGACGGAGAGTACATGAGTGAATGGAAAACCATTCAGCACAAGTATATCGAGCAGATTGAGCACTCTTTCGCCCCGATTCCGATCACGAAGGTACCGCTTTTCCGGCGCGAAGTTCTTGGGCTAGAGATGCTTAAAACGGTGGGTGAAGTGGTCTACGGAGACAAGAATCCTCTTGACATTTTCTATAAGGAGGAGCATTCAACCATTACAAAAATCAGCGAGGGGCGCTATATTATGAAACTGCGACTCCCCTTCGTCTTCGACAACCGGATGGAGGCCAACGTGCTGCAGATTGGCGATTCGCTCAGTATCAGGATAGGCAATTACCAGAAAGGAGTCATTCTGCCCCTCTTTCTGGCAGGCATGAGGGTTGCTGAAGCAGGTTATGAAGAGCAATCCCTCAAAATCGACTTCAGAAAAAAGGAGCCCACACCGTAACCCGAATGACTAAAAATCTGCCATGCAAGATGGGAGTGCTTTTTTTATATTCCGTCATAACGGACTGATCAAAAACCTTAAGCCATTTTGTTGCGCTTTTGGAATGCAAGTACCGTAAGTACTTTTGAAAAAAAGCTTTTGCATGAACAAAAAACTTTTGCTGGGCGCTGAAGCCATTGCCCTTGGCGCTCTTGACGCCGGAATATCCGGAGTCTATGCCTACCCCGGAACCCCTTCGACCGAAATCACCGAATACATCCAGAAAAACAAGAACGGACGGGAGCAACCAGTCCGGTCAGCCTGGTCGGCCAATGAAAAAACAGCTTATGAAGCCGCGCTCGGCATGTCGTATGCCGGCAAAAGGACTCTTGTCTGCATGAAGCATGTCGGACTTAACGTCGCGGCTGATCCTTTCATCAACTCAGCCATTACCGGTGTCAACGGCGGGCTGGTTGTTGCCGTGGCGGACGACCCATCCATGCACTCGTCGCAAAACGAGCAGGACAGCCGGGTATACGGCAAATTTGCCATGGTACCGGTACTTGAACCCGCTTCACAGCAGGAGCTCTATGATGCCACACGCTATGCATTCGACCTGTCGGAATCGGTTCAGCTTCCCGTTCTGCTCCGCCTCACCACAAGGCTTGCGCATTCACGCGCAGGTGTAAAAAGCGCTGCAGCTCGTATCCAGAACCCGCTTCATGCCCTCTATGCTCCCGAGCGCTTTGTCCTGATGCCGCATAATGCCCGCCGTCAGTACAACAACCTCCTCAGTATGCAGGAGCAGCTTCAAGAGATTTCGGAGCACTCATCGCTGAACCGCCTTATACCCGGCAAAGGAAAAACCGGTGTCCTTGCGTTCGGCATTGCCTTCAACTATGTAATGGAGGTGCGGCAGGCATTCGGCCTCGACTTCCCCATCCTCAAAATCGGCCATTACCCTCTGCCGAAAAAGCAGATCGAAGCGTTCTTCAACACCTCCGAGACCATCCTTGTCACTGAAGAGGGCTACCCGGTCTACGAAGAGCTGCTGAGAGGATATTTTGGTCTCCAGAACGGCAAGCGTATCAAGGGGCGGCTCGACGGAATACTCCCCCGTGCCGGAGAGCTTAATGCCGACAGTGTCACTCATGCGCTTGGTATAACAAAAAAAGAGGGTCTGCCGATACCCTCAATCATGGTGAACCGCCCGCCGGAGCTCTGCAAAGGGTGCGGCCACCGCGACCTCTACGAAGCACTCAACGCCGTCATGAGCTCATGCAAGGAGCAGCACGTCTTTTCCGACATCGGCTGCTACACCCTTGGAGCCCTTGCACCATACAATGCCATTCACACCTGCGTCGATATGGGCGCATCAATCACCATGGCCAAAGGCGCTGCTGATGCAGGCCTCCGGCCTGCAGTTGCCGTCATCGGCGATTCAACCTTCACGCACTCCGGCATGACCGGCCTGCTCGATGCCATCAACGGCCATTCGCCCCTGACCGTCATCATTGCCGACAACGATACCACCGCCATGACCGGCGGCCAGGACTCGTCGGCCAACGGCTCAAAAATTCAGGCAATATGCCTCGGGCTTGGCGTTGAAAAGGCACATCTCAGAACCATCATCCCGCTTAAATCGCATCTCGCAGAGAACATTGCCGTACTCCGGGAAGAGATCAACTGGGATGGGGTATCGGTGGTCATTGCGGTGCGGGAATGTATTGAAACTGCTGCACGGAAAAAACGGAACCCGTCAGCCAACGTTTAACAAGTATTATGCAGATCAACATCATTCTTGCCGGAGTCGGCGGACAGGGAATACTCACCATTGCGGCAGTGATCGACCACGCCGCATTGCAAAGCGGCCTCATCGTCCGTCAGGCAGAGGTGCACGGCATGAGCCAGCGCGGCGGAGCGGTACAATCGCACCTCCGGATTGCTGACCAGGAAATCTACTCCGACCTTATTGCAGAAGGCACGGCAAACCTGATACTCTCGGTGGAACCACTTGAAGCCCTGCGCTATCTGCCCTTTCTGGCTTCAGAAGGCAGGATTGTCACCTCCACAGACCTCTTTATCAATATGGAGGGCTACCCGGCAATGGAACATATCCATGCCGAACTGCACCGCACAAACCGTCCGGTGCTGGTCAGCGCTACAGAACTTGCCCGCCAGGCTGGCAGCGCGAGAACATCAAACATGGTCATGCTCGGTGCCGCAGCCCCTTTTACCGGTCTTGCACCGCAAGAGCTTGAAGCCTCAATCGAAAAGCTTTTTGCAGCAAAAGGGGATGAAATTGTAGCCATGAACATCCGGGCATTCAGAACAGGAAAAGCATTATCTCAACATCAAGCCACTGAGACATGATCTGGAACAAGCAGTATGAGTGCATGGAGCGCGAAGAGCTCCTGAAACTTCAGGGAGAGCGGGTAAAGTCGATGGTAAAAAGAGTCTATGACTCCGTTCCTTTCTATCGTAAAAAGCTGGAGGAGATGGGCATTGAGCCGGGCGACATCAACACCATAGACGACCTGCAAAAGCTCCCCTTCACCACAAAGCAGGATCTGCGCGACAACTACCCCTTCGGCCTCTTTACCGTGCCGCAGTCGGATATTGTCCGTCTCCATGCATCCAGCGGCACAACAGGAAAGTCCACCGTCGTCGGCTACACCCATAACGACATCCAGATGTGGAGCGAAGTGGTTGCCCGTTCGCTCACCATGGCAGGTGTAACCAAATCCGACATCATTCAGGTGGCCTACGGCTACGGCCTCTTTACCGGTGGACTCGGCCTGCACTACGGCGCTGAAAAAGTGGGAGCCTCCGTCATCCCGATCTCCGGCGGCAATACTAAAAAACAGCTGCAGCTCATGGAGGATTTCGGCTCAACCGTGATTGCCTGCACCCCCTCATACGCAGCCTACCTTGGCGAAGCTCTTGTTGAGGAAAAAATAGACCGCAATAAAATCAAGCTCAGGGCAGGTGTCTTCGGTGCAGAACCCTGGACAGAAGAGATGCGCTCCCAGATTGAGCACCTGCTCGGAATCAAGGCGTACGACATATACGGCCTCAGCGAAATTATCGGACCCGGCGTCTCAATGGAATGCCATTGCCAGAACGGGATGCATATTTTTGAAGACCACTTTATCCCGGAAATCATCAATCCCGACACCGGCGTCGTGCTGCCCTACGGAGAGTTGGGCGAACTGGTCTTTACTCCGGCAACCAAGGAGGCAATGCCGCTGATCCGGTACCGCACACGCGACCTGACTCGCCTGCACGCTGAACCATGCGAGTGCGGACGCACGCTGGTCAGAATGGAAAAATGCGTAGGCCGTTCGGACGACATGCTTATTATCCGCGGCGTCAACGTCTTCCCCTCACAGGTTGAATCGGTACTGCTTGAAATGAGCGAAACCAAACCGCACTACCTGCTGGTTGTCGATCGTGAAAACAACCTCGACATCCTGGAAATCCAGGTAGAGATAGAAGAGCAGTTCTTCTCCGATGAAATAAAGGAACTTGAGGGGCTCCGGAAACGCATCAAGGCCAATATAGCCAGCCTCCTTGGCATCAGCGCAACCATCCGGCTGGTTGAACCCGGCACCATCGAGCGCAGCATGGGCAAGGCACAGCGGGTTATCGACAAACGCAAACTCAAATAGAAAAAAAGACTTATCAATTAGAACCCTTTGGTCGCGGCTTTTGTTTCTCTTTGCTCTAGCTACCAACAGCCTGAAAAACCGGGCTATACTGACAACCTGTACGTTGTACTCTGTTTTGTAATGGAATCGATATTTTTATAACAATCATTCAGGGGATGGAGGCAGACTCATGAGAAACAAGCTTTTTCTTGGTTTTGGCATGCTAGGGCTTTTTCTTTTCCTGGCAGCAGTAGCCGTGGGAATATTGACGGGTACAGTCAAAAGCACCGCCGGAAGCGCACTTCCCGGAGTAACCGTCACCATCGTCGAGACATCCGCTTTTATAAAAACAGCGAACGACGGCACCTTTACGTTCAAAGCTCTTCCTGAAGGCAACTATTCAGTCCGGTTCGATCTGGCAGGCTTCCGCTCAGAGACCCGGCAGGGCATCAAGATCAAAGCCGGAAAAGCCTTGTCTCTTAATATAGTCATGCAACCGCTCCCACTGGCACCCCCGATGTTGCCGCCTGAAGTGGAGGCAAGAGAGAGCACCAAGGCCGATCAGATGATGATGCCGATGGCCGCCCCGGGTACATCCCGAATGCGTAAGATGATGGCTGCCCCTCCATCTCCGGTCGCCTATCAGCAACCCTATAATCAAATCATGCCGTATCCAGGAATACCGGTTAATTTCAATACGGAAGAGTACGGACACATCATCGAAAACGCTTTTAGGGAGACAACCAGAGAACCCCTTTCCACATTTTCCATAGACGTCGATACGGCCTCCTATGCCAACATCCGACGATACCTCACCGAAGGAACAGAACCGCCGAAAGATGCCGTTCGCATAGAGGAGCTGATCAACTACTTTTCCTATGATTACCCGAAACCTGTCGGAGAGCATCCTTTCTCCGTCAATATGGAAGCGGTAACCTGTCCGTGGAATACACGCCACAGCCTGGTCTGCATAGGCCTGCAAGGTAAAAAAATTGACATAAGCAAGCTCCCCCCTGCAAACCTCGTCTTTCTCCTCGACGTCTCAGGATCAATGCAGGATCCTGACAAACTTCCTCTCTTGAAACAGGCATTCAAACTCCTTGTTAACCAGATGCGTCCGCAGGACCACGTTTCAATCTGCGTCTATGCCGGAGCCGCCGGCTGTATCCTGCAACCAACAAGCGGATCCAACAAGCGGAAAATCCTTGACACGCTCGAAGCACTTGAGGCCGGTGGGAGTACTGCAGGCGGTGAAGGAATCATGCTCGCCTACAAGCAGGCCAAAAAGAATTTCAATCCTCGCGGCAATAACAGGGTTATCCTAGCAACGGACGGTGATTTCAACGTCGGCATTTCCGATACAGGTTCTCTCGTCCGCTTCATTGAAGAGAAGAGAAAAGAGGGCATCTTTCTCTCCGTTCTCGGATTTGGCACCGGCAACCTGAAGGACGAAAGAATGAGCCAGCTGGCCGAAAAAGGCAACGGGAATTATTCCTATATCGACTCCTTCATGGAAGCAACAAAAGTACTGGTAACGCAGATGGGCGGAACACTGTTCACCATAGCGAAAGACGTAAAACTCCAGCTTGAATTCAATCCTCTGAAAGTTAAAGCCTACCGGCTAGTGGGATACGAAAGCCGTTTGTTGAAAAACGAGGATTTCAACAACGACAAGAAAGACGCGGGCGAGCTGGGGTCAGGGCATACCGTAACAGCCTTCTATGAAATTATTCCGGCTGGTTCAACCGAAAAGGTACCAGGAATAGACGAATTGAAGTACCAGAAAACAACAATAAACCCGTCTGCCGCCGGCTCCGGCGAAATTCTCACCATGAAGCTCCGCTACAAACAGCCAAAGCAGGATGTAAGCAAACTGCTCTCCGTTCCTCTGAGCGGCCCGGTCAAACCATTCGGGAGCGCCTCTGAAAACACTCGTTTCGCCGCAGCGGTAGCGGAATGGGGACTGCTGCTGCGCGAATCCGAATTCAAGGATAAAGCCAGCTTTGACCAGGTTCTCGATATCGCAAGAAAGGCGAAAGGAGAGGACAAGGAAGGCTACAGAGGCGAGTTCATCAGGCTGGTAGAGACGTCGAAAAATATAAAGACGAAAAAATAGTATAACCGCCGGTTATCCCGTCTCGCCGCAAAGAGAACGTCAACCGGGCACTGCAACAACTGGACAACTGGAGGATGTGTATTTGATATTCAAAACCATTGGGCTGTTCTTTGTTACCGCCTTGGCTGAAATCGTAGGTTGCTTTTTGCCCTATCTATGGCTTCGCAAAGGCGGATCCCTTTGGTTGCTCGTTCCAGCGGCTGGCAGTTTGGCGCTCTTCGTCTGGCTCCTGTCGCTGCATCCCACGGCCAGCGGCAGGGTTTATGCTGCTTACGGAGGAATCTATGTCACCGCAGCCCTTGTCTGGCTCAGAGTCGTTGACGGGGTGAAGTTATCAGCACAGGACTGGGTGGGGGCATGCATCGGACTGATCGGGATGTCCATTATCGTGATGGGTTGGCAAGCTAAACCTTAGCAAACTACTCCCGCACCATCTTGTACACAGGCTTGACGCAAAAGAAATAATCATGTAAATTATTTCCTGAAGGAAGGCCTCGGGATAAATGAAAAACCTAAACGGAGATCGTTATGACTGAACAGGAATACAGGGACAGGCTAAGGGTCGTTGCAGATGAATATGCCGACAAAAAATTATCCCTATCCAGAGCATTTGCATACTCAAGAAATCCAGTATACCCCGGCGATATACTATCGGGAAATGTAGGAGGAAGAATAAAACTATCCTCAATAAAGCATACCGCAAAGGGAGATTACAGACAGCCCTGGTGCGCTTGTGGCGGTGCTCTCCCAACAAACAGACAGTACACCACGGAAAAATAAAACAACGCCGAGGCAATCAACCTGTTTTTAATGAGATATGCCTCAGTTATCTGTCGATATCAACCAGTCCCATTTGCCTCTGGAGTAAGCATCTCATAACCAAGGCACTCACCGTTCCGCCTTTTTTGGCAATAGAGAAAAGGAACTACTTACGTCTTGACGAAACTGCAGGTCGCGAGGGTTTGGATATGATGCCTTGATGCTCGACGTGTAGCTTGGATTCGCATAGGCAACCCAAATCTCAGCAAAGCGCGTCTTCAACATTAAAGTTCATGTGATCAACGCCGCCATCATTGATTGATCGGAAGCCGACCCCCCCAAAAAGCATCGGGTAATTCCCTGCTTTGTTATGACTGATTGCAGGCTTTTTTGTATGTTCCTGCATTCTCTTTTGATGCATGTTTTTAACTTGTCTGGACGGGTTCTTGTCAATGGTGAGTGAAGGTGGTTGAGGCTTTCATCTTGTAATGTTTGTGGTATACAAACCATAACTTATTATAAAATCGGGTACTGCTATGATTATCAAGCAATTGTCGGTGTTTCTCGAAAACAGGACCGGACGGCTGACCGAACTGACCGGCATCCTTGCCGCCAACGACATCAATATCTCGGCATTCAGCATTGCCGATACGGCCGACTACGGCATTCTGCGCATGATTGTCGGACGGCCGGAACCTGCGGCAGAGATATTGCGCAAGGCGGGGTTTGCCGTCAAAGTCACCGAGGTTGTCGGGATGATTATCCCCCACAGACCCGGCGGCCTGCACAAGGCGCTGCAGATCATCTCAGACAACAATGTCGCGATTGACTACATGTATGCCTTCGCGTCCGGGGATTGCAAGGCAACAGTCATCATCAGGGCGGAATCATTGCAAAAAATTATCGCTGTCCTGCAGGAGCATAAAATGGAGTTGCTGCAGGAAGGTGATGTCTATCAGGTATAAAGAAAAAAAAACATGCCACGGTTTTCAAAAGCTGTATCGTCACTTCGTTCTTCGGAAATCAGGGATCTCATGACCCTGGCGTCGCGCCCTGACATCATCTCCTTTGCGGGGGGAATGCCCGGCAATGAGCTCTTTCCCGTTGAGGAGGTTGAAGAGCTCTTCCGCGGACTCGACCTGAAAAAGAAGCAGGCGGCCTTTCAGTATGGCCCCACATCCGGCCTCCCCTCACTCCTTGAGTCGCTTGCAGGATTCCTTGAAACAAAGGGATTGCCGGTAAAGGAAAACCGCCTGCTTATCACCACCGGCTCCCAGCAGGGGCTCAACCTGCTGGCCAAAGCCTTTATTGACCCGGGTGAGCCTGTCCTTGTCGAAAACCCCTGCTTTATCGGGGCGCTCTCGGCATTCCGCGCCAATGAAGCGGAACTGAGAGGGGTGCCGGTGGACAGAGACGGCATTGCAATGGAGGCACTACAGCAGGAACTCGATCGGAAAGAGAAGGCAAAGTTTCTCTATATCACCCCCTATTTCCATAACCCGGCGGGTCTGCTCTATACCACCGAACGCAAGGAGCAGCTCATCAGCGCGCTTCAGGGCCAAAATATTCCGCTCATTGAAGATGATGCCTACGGTGACCTCTATTTTTATGAAGAGGATCGCCCGCGTCTACAACCCATCAAGGCCATCAATCCGGCAGAGCTCAATGTCTGCTATACCGGCTCTTTCTCAAAAATTCTCGGCCCCGGCCTGCGGCTCGGCTGGATGCTGGTGCCTGAAAAGATTTATCAGAAATGCGAGCTCATCAAGCAGTCCGCCGATGCCTGTTCGCCGAGTTTCACCCAGGTATTGGCAGATGCCTTCATCCGTTCAGGCCAGATCTACACCTATATCGCGGGGGTGCGGCTGGAGTACAAGAGAAGGGCTGACGCCATGGTTGCCGCACTCAGGCAGTACCTGCCGGATTACGTACAGTGGAACGAACCTCGGGGCGGCTTCTACATCTGGCTCACCCTGCCGGATGAGGCCGATGCAACACAAATCATGATGCATGCCGTCGAAGGAGGCGCAGTCTTTGTGGCCGGCAAAACATTCGATCCTGAAGGCAAGCGCAACAACTCCCTGCGCCTCTCCTACTGCAACAACACCCCTGAACAGATCGCCGAGGGCATTCCGATAGTGGCCGCAGCCATACGCAAGTACTGCGGGTAAATATATCCGTATAGAAAATAACAGCTTGCCGCTTTCATGCTGAACACGCCTGATACCCCTTGAAACTGAATAATGAGTGTTGTTATCGGGTTGGGATCAGCTTGAAGTGACGCATGGGTGTATTGTGAATCGAATGGATTTGCTATATATTGACGCTGTTTATACGTCGCAAATATACCACAAACACAGCAACAAGATCACAGCTATACCGGTGCAAGGAGGTGACGGTTAACTATCCAGATTTTCGATTACAAGAATAATTTTTTTCACAACTGAATGACGAAAACCGAGGGATATCCCCGGTTCACTCGCAAAACACAGGAGAACAATTATGACGGTAAAACATGATAAAAGACCAGAAGCAGATCGGATCTGCAATCTGTTGCCTGCACGTCACGATACCACAAAGGACTGGCAGATAGAAAATGCCCTTGCGGCCAAAGCCATCGCAGCCCCCCCTGCCACCCTTCCTGCAAGCGTTGATCTGCGCGATGACTCATGGTGGAAGATTGGCGACCAGGAGAATACTGGTTCGTGCGTCGGCTGGGGATCCACAGACGGCGTAGCCCGTTACCATTTTGTGAAAGCGGGAAGACTCGCCCCAAATGATCCTCTGTCGGTTCGTCTCTCCTGGATGGGAGCAAAAGAGACTGACATCTATACATCTCATCCGACAACCTTCATTGAATCATCCGGCACCTTTGCCAATGCAGCTCTCGAAATCATGAAAAAATACGGCACGGTAACCGATACCGTGCTGCCATTCCACATTTCCACCAAAATGTACACTGAAGAAGAGAGCACGTTCTACGCCACAGCCGCAACAAGACGTATTGCCGCCTATTTTAACCTAAGAAAAAATCTTGCCAATTGGCGCACCTGGCTTGCTACCCACGGCCCAATCGTGGCTGGTGTTAATGTAGATGCAACCTGGGATCACGCCACAACAACTAATGGCAAACTTGATCTCTTTCAGCCCGGCACGGTTCGAGGAGGCCATTGTATCGCAATTGTAGGCTATACCGCCGACAAGCGCTTTATCGTACGCAATAGCTGGGGCGTTGGCTGGGGCGACAGGGGTTATGCATACGCCAGCGAAGCTTACATCGCTGCCGGCTTCCAGAACGACAACTACGGCATAACGATCTGAACCTGATGCCTGATACAGGAAAAGCAAGAAAAGGAGGTCGGCACTATATACTCCTTATGCAGACTGCTGCACTGGCGGGTCTCTGGCTCACCTGCTCCGCCGGTGCAGTTTCCTGTCCTAAACCAGAAATATATTCAAAAATGGAGCATCAATTTGTTGAATCCGATAATGACCGAACCGTTAAAATCCGCTTGGGCGACACAGCGAAAATAGCCCTTCATGAGAATGCGACAACAGGATACCGCTGGTCAATTGAGCACTACGATAAGGCACTCTTCACCGAGCTTGGCACCGAACCGCACTATACATCCGGCCTCGTTGGCTCCGGCGGTGAAATAATGTTCATCTTCCAGGGAAAGAAACCCGGCACAGGCGACATCATGATGAAACAGTGGCGCTCCTGGGAGGGGGACTCTTCGGCTATTGGACGTTTTCACATCCGGATCCATGTAATACCTTAGCCACCTTCATTCGATTGCTCACGCGGAACCTGCTCCAAGAGCATACCGCTTGCTGAGACCGAGCTTTTCGATACGGGAATAGAGTGTTTTAGGATGCATGCCAAGCTGCACGGCCGCTCCGCCTTCGCCACTAACCCTGCCCTTTGACGAACTGAGAGCCGCAAGAATCAGCTCCCGCTCCATCATCATCACATCAGACTCAAAATCGCGCATGGTTTTCACGCACAGGGGGTGAGGCGCATCCTGCAAGGTAGGCAACGATGAAAGCAGTGTTGAAAAATCAAGCGAAGCCCCTTCAGAAACAATAACCGCCTGTTCGATCAAGTGGGCAAGTTCACGAATATTACCCTTCCACTCACGCCCGACAAGGCTCCGCATGTCGCTCTCCCTGAACGTTCGGAGCGGCCTAGCAAACTCCCTCGAAAATTTTGCAGCAAAATGCGCGGCGAGCATGGAAATATCCTCCCGGCGTTCAGAGAGTGGAGGAATAACAAGCGGGAAGACATTGAGGCGAAAAAAGAGATCTTCACGGAACCGCCCTTCGGCAACCTCACGGGCTAAATCGCGGTTAGTGGCCGCGATGACACGAACATCAACCTTGATCACCTGCCGTCCGCCAAGCCGCTCAAGCTCACGCTCCTGAAGCACTCGAAGCAGCTTTGCCTGAAGCTCCAGAGGGAGTTCACCGATTTCATCAAGAAAAATCGTTCCACCCTCAGCCAGCTCAAATTTGCCAATCCGGCGCTCTGAGGCACCGGTAAAACTTCCTTTTTCATGACCGAACAGCTCCGATTCAAACAGCGGACCGGGCAAGGTCGCACAGTTGATCTTGATCAGGGCACGCTTGCTGCGAAGAGAAAGATTGTGCAGGGCTCGGGCAAACAGCTCTTTTCCTGTTCCAGTTTCACCCTGAATCAGTACAGTAGCGTCGGTCGGGGCAACCTGACTGACCCGGCGCAAGACAACCGCAAGAGATACGCTTTGGCCGATTATCTCTTCAAAGTTATGCGCCGCCTTGATCTCCTCGATAAGGCAGGTGCGCTCGCCTTCAAGCTTGCGGCGAAGCTCGTCAATCTCCTCAAAGGCAAGATAGTTCTGGAGGGCCAAAGAGAGCTGGGGAACAATCAAGCTTACAGTCGCCTGGTCATGCTCGTCAAACGGGCGGGAGGTATCGGAGATAATCAGCCCTGCACGACTGCCCGGTGCATCCCAGAGCGGAACCGTAAGCAGGGAACAGATTCCGTATTTTTCTTTGACCAGCGCAAGAATCCGGTACTTCCGTGAAAGCTGAAGAAACGCTTCACCACAAAAACAACCTTGATTGGCAATCAGGGAAAAACTCTCCCTTGCTATCGCCTTAATATCATCAACATCAAGCACCTCCATCGAAGAGACCGGAGCAAAACCGCCACCGGCATCACGCATGAAATTATCAAAGATGCGGTAGTTTCCGTCCTCGCCCATCACGCGGATACCCAGAAAGGTACACGGCACAAGCTTGTCAATCTGCTCGCAGACGGCCAAAAGCATCCTGCCGCGATCCTTGATGGTCAGCAAAACATTATTGACGGCAAGTTGCATGGCGGTCTGCGCTTCACGCTGCCGAAGCTCCTCGTAGGCAAGGGCATTGCTGACAGCAACGGCTGTCGGTGATGAGAGCGTGGCAAGCAGCTCTTTTTCACTCTCTGACCACTTTTTTTCATCCTTAGACACGAAACAGAGAAACCCGATAACCTTTCCCCCGGTGCGCAACGGCGACAGCACCACCTGCCGCATGCCGAGGTCATAGAGTATCTGCGGGAGCGGCACATCCGCAGGGTAAAGCACAAGAGCATCCCTAATACTGATAACCGAAACCGAGACGTCACCAAGATGCGGCTCAATCCACGAGCCTGCTATCAGCCTCTTTTTGCGATCAATGGCGTCTGGAAGCTGAAAACGCAGCATTTCAAAAAAAAGATTGCTGTACCGTCCCTCCTTGTCAAAGGTGAGAATTGCGGCGGAATCAAACTCGAAGACAAGACGAAGCTTGCCGATAACCGTTCGGAAAAGCTCCTGGGGATCACGGATTGAACCTACCGCATCGCTGATGTACTGCATCAGCATGTTGGACTCATGGACAGAAGAACTGCTCATAACACAACAAAAAGAGAATGATAATTCCTGAAACTTAAGAACACATTATACAGAAAATTCTGATTTATTCGGAACAAGGCAAGGGAAGACTGCCTGGAGTCACCCTCTAAAACATTGATTTTGCTTATTATCGCCACGCATCAACTCTCTGGCATGTTAATTGCGTTATAATGAGGAGAACGGATATAACGCAACAAACTACAGCTCTATGATAAAGAAGAGGATACTGAAGAGAACCGCCGGTATCGCAGCGACGGCACTGATGCTTGCATGGCCAAGACCGGCAGCAGCAGCCAGCGCACCGGCCGATGCGCCTCTCACCCTTGATCAAGCCATTCATCTTGTCCGTGAAAACAATCCCGCCCTGAAAGCTGCGGCGGAAGAGATGAACGCGGCTGATGCCCGTGTAACCCAGAGCAGAGGCGCATATTTCCCTCAGATCAGCGCCAGCGCAGGATACACCTGGCTCGACACCGTATCGAAAATGAGTTTCGGTAGCAGTGGAGAGGTTCAATTCATGCCAAACGACAACTACGACGCCAAAGTAACTGCCCGGGCGACCCTGATCGATTTCGGAAAAAGAGGCACCAATGTCAATCTGGCGCTGAGCGGCAAAAAAACGGCAGAACAGTCGCTGGAACTGGCCCGTCGGGAACTCTCCTTTCAAACCGTACAGCTCTTTTACGGCATTCTGTTTCTGCAGGAAAATCTCCGGGTAGAAGAGAAGGAGATTGCGGCACTCAACAAGGCTCTCGACTATACAACAAAGCGCTACCAGGCAGGAGCCGCTACCCGCTTCGACGTCCTCTCTACCGACGTCCGTATCGCCGCTGCCCGAAGCAGAACCCTCGATATTGAACATGAACTTCGTCGCAGCCAGTTAACCTTGCGGCGCCTGACAGGCCTGGCGGAAAACGCGCCACTCTCGCTCCAGGGATCTTTTGCTCTTGCCCCGAAAGCCCCTGCCAGCTCCGGCCTTGTCGCACAGGCACTCGAGCAGCGCCTCGAGCTGCAACTTTCGCGGGAAAGTGAGAGAGCTGCAAAACTGCACCGTTCCCGTGCCATGAAACAGGGACTGCCAGTCGTTACCGGGAGCATCTCCTACGGCGTCACGAACGGCTATCAACCCGATATCAATGAAATGCGCAATAACGTTGCCGCCGGCCTGCACCTTGAGCTTCCGCTCTTTACCGGATTCCGCACCAGCGCTGAGCGACAGGAGAGCGCTGCCCTGATGCGGGCAGCCACCCAGCGGCGTATTGATACCGAGCAGCAGGTGAAAACAGATGTCGAGGAGACCATCCATGCTCTCCAAACAGCTTCAGCAAAAATAACAACGACCGAAGTACAGGTTCAGCAGGCTGAACTTGCAGCGCGCCACGTCAGGGCTCGCTACGAAAACGGCATGGCCACAGCCCTTGACCTGCTCGACACGGAGGCCGCCCTCTCCCAGGCTGAACTTGCCCGGCTACTGGCCGCTTATGCCTATGTGATGAATAACTATTCATTGAAACGAGCAACCGGGGAGGTATTCTGGTAAGATGGAAAAGCCACTGACAAAAATTATCTGCGCTGTTGATTTTTCCGCATCCTCAGATGCTGTTGTGCGCTATGCAGCAGCAATGCACTGCGCTGATGCAGAACTCGTTGTCCTCTCTGTTGTTCCGGGAGAAGAGCACGAAAACGGGATGCTCCGCCAACACCTGCATGAATTTTCGCGCTACAGCGAGATCCTCTCGCAAAACAGGGCAAGAGCCCTCTTCACGGTTGAGCATGGCGAACCTGCAGCATCCATTCTCAACTATGCAAAAGAACACCATGCAGATATGATTATCCTCGGCTCACACGGAACCAGAGCCATCGCCCGTCTGCTGGTAGGAAGCACTGCTGAAGCGGTACTGCGTCAGGCTACATGCCCCGTCGTGATTCTGAAAACACCTGATAACAACAACAAAGACCATGGAACAACCTGAATCAAAAACAATGGCTAAAAAAAACACACCGGGAAAAGAGACGCAGAAAGCACTGAATCTGATGCGCATGGTCATTCTCGGCGCTCTCCTTGCCGTCGCCCTGATCTGGGGCGGAAGCAAGCTCTACCACTCCTTCCTCTACGTTGAAACCGATAACGCCCAGATCGTTGGAGATATCTATCCGGTTATTTCCCGCATTCCGGGAAAAGTTCAGGAGGTACTGGCAAGCGATAACCTGCAGGTCAAACAGGGTGACACGCTCATCACACTCGAACCTTCGGACTACCGGATTAAACGGGACATGGCCGAGGCTGCCATGCAGAACGCCCGCGCATCGGTTTCTGCCGCCGGAGCGACCGCCAGTGCAGCTGCAGCGACCGAGCGGAAGCTAAGCACAGACCTCCGGCGCAACCGCAGCCTGCGGCAGCAGGACGTGATCTCACAGGCCGAATTCGATGCCGTCAAGGCAGGAGCAGAATCCTCATCGGCACAACTTGCCGCCGCGACCAGCCAGCACAGTGCTGCCGAAGCACAAGTTAAGTTGAAGGAAGCAGAACTGCGCAATGCTGAATTGCAGTTATCGTACACCACCATTACCGCTCCTGCCTCCGGTCACGTTGCAAAAAAGAATGTCCAGCCGGGACAGTACGTTGCCCCCGGCCAGCAACTCATCGCACTCGTAGGCAGCAGCGAACTATGGATTGTGGCAAATTTCAAGGAGACCCAGCTCGATAAAATAGCTCCAGGACTGCCGGTCACGATCAGGGTTGACGCGTACCCCGGCAAAGAGTTCAAGGGCAAAGTAGAGTCACTCTCATCGGGTACCGGCGCCCAGTTCGCCCTGTTACCTCCCGACAATGCCAGCGGCAACTTTGTGAAGGTCACCCAGCGAATTCCGGTTAAAATCATCTTTACCGAAAAGCCCGACAAAAACTGCCCGCTTTCCGCCGGTATGAACGTGGTGGTCGAGGTAAAAATAAAATGATCGTGAAACTCCGTCATAAAAGCTCTATTCAGTTCCAGAGAAGCAACAGGTTGGCTGAAAGCAGAGACACCCGAACATAATATTGCATAAGTACCAATAAACGCATGGCTCGACCACAACAACAGAATGGCACTTCGGTAGCGGCAATGCTGCCGAACCCGGTGCAGACCTACGACAGCGGGATGCGCAAAATCATCATCACCCTGACGGTTATCGTTTCAGCCATGCTTGAACTGATCGATACCACCATCGTGAACGTCGCCATCACGCAAATCAGCGGAAACCTTGGCGCAAGCATCGAGGATGTCTCATGGGTGGTCACCAGCTATGCCATCGCCAACGTCATCGTCATTCCCCTCTCAGGCTTTCTGGGCAACCTGTTCGGGCGGCGGAACTACTATATCGGCTCCATCCTGCTCTTTACCCTCGCCTCGCTCTTTTGCGGCATGGCTACCGACATCTGGGCACTGGTCTTCTTCCGCTTCATTCAGGGTCTCGGCGGTGGAGCGCTTTTGCCAACCTCCCAGGCCATCCTCTACGAGACCTACCGTCCCGAAGAGCGAGGCAAGGCAACCGGCATCTTTTCCATGGGGCTCGTGCTCGGCCCAACCATCGGCCCGCTGCTTGGAGGCTACCTGGTAGACTACCTCTCATGGGAGTGGTGCTTTTTCGTCAACATTCCGGTCGGGCTTCTTGCCGCATGGTCATCCTACACCTTTCTTAAAGAGCCAAAGGTGCGCCATGCCGTCTCAAAAATCGACTGGACCGGTATCGGGCTTCTCGCAACAGGTATCGGTTCACTCCAGTTCATTCTTGAACGGGGGCAATCAAAAGACTGGTTTGATACGCCCTATATCACCTTCTTCACCTTCATTGCCGTGGCCGCCCTCCTTGGATTTGTCTGGTGGGAACTGCACACCGATGAACCAGCCGTGGATCTGCGCGTCCTGGCCCGAAGCAAGAACCTCGCCATTGCGGCAGTGCTAACCTTTATCGTCGGTTACGGCCTCTATGGCTCACTCTTTGTCTTTCCCGTCTTTGTGCAGCGGCTGCTCGGATTTACAGCGGTACTAACCGGAACGGTACTCTTTCCAAGCGCCATGGTTACCGGCATCATTTCCCTCCCGCTCGGCATTGCCCTGCAACGGGGAGTGTCACCCAAAAAACTGATGGCTTTTGGCATGAGTGCCTTTATTGTTTTCTGCTTTGAGCTCAGCCAGCAAACCATGCAATCCGGATCATCCAACTTCTTCTGGGTACTGCTTTTGCGAGGCGTGGCACTTGGCTTCATCTTCATTCCCGTCACCATGCTTGCCGTATCAGGGCTGCACGGCCGCGATATCGGACAGGCTACGGGGCTCAACAACATGGTACGCCAGCTCGGAGGCTCTTTCGGCATCGCCCTCACCAATACCTACATCACCAACCGCATGGCAACACACCGGGTGGAACTGCTCAGCCATCTTTCGCCATACGATCCGGCAGCCGCAGAAAGAATCAACCTGCTGCAACAGGCCGCCACCATGAGAGGCGGGCTGTCACCTGCCGGAGCAGAAATTGCCGCACTCAAAGCGCTCGAAGGAACCCTGACCGCCCAAAGCTACCACCTCGCCTACATGGATGCCTTCATGCTTATCGCATTCCTGTTTACCATATGCTTGCCGCTTCTGCTCCTGATCCGAATACAGAAGAAAGAGCCTATGGATCTCTCGGCGGCACACTGAAATGAGGCTTACGACGCCTTGTAGCGGCTGTAAGCCTTGCGCACCCTCCGGCTGGCAAAGATGAGAGCTACCGCCGCCAGAATCGTCACCAGACATCCTATGCGGATGGCAATCCCGGTGCCGAAATGTTCGGAGAGATAGCCGATTTCAACGTTGCCGATCGGCATGAAGCCCATGAAAATCATCATGTAGAGACTCATTACTCTTCCCCTGAACCGATCGTCAACAGTGCTCTGGATGGTGGCGCTGAGGGTGGAAACAGCCGAAACAAGCCCGAATCCGCTGACAAAAAGAAAGAAAAGCGCTGCAGGAAGGTGTGTGGTAAAGGTAAAACCGAAAAGCGAAAGGGCAAACAGGATGGAGCCTCCGGCAATAAAGACAAGACGGTCAACCTTTCTGGAGTAGATGGAGACCAGTATGGTGCCGACAACCGACCCGAGACCTGACACGCCGTAGAGATACCCCATGCCCGAAGCATCCATGCCGAAGGTATGCTTGGCGATGACAGGCAGCATGGTAACATAAGACCATGCGAAAATTGAGATAACCGCAATAAAAAAGATACTGGTTCTGATCAGCGGATGCTTCCATGAATAGTGCAGCCCCTCCCTGATTGCCTGGAGAGGATTCTGGGTGATTTTCGCAACAGGTTTCTTGGGCAGGTTCTTCATGGAAAGCAGAGAAAGAATGACCGCAAAAAAACTGACTCCATTGACCAGAAAGGCGGTACCTGTACCGGTTGCTGATATCAGAAAGCCGGCAATTGCGGGTCCGATAACCCGTGAGACATTATAGATTGCCGAATTCATGGCAATAGCCGAAGCAAGATGCTCGCGCTCCACAATTTCACTGAGAAAAGCCTGGAGCGCGGGAACATTGAGAGCGTTGACACAGCCGAGCAGAAAGGAGAGTATAAGGATAATCCAGATGGTCACCGTTCCGGTCATGGCAAAAATACCAAGAATAAAAGCAAGCACCATGGCCGCAGACTGCGTCCAGAACAGAATGGTGCGCCTTGGATAACGGTCAACCACAACTCCGCCTAACAGGGAGAGAAAAAGTGGCGGCAGTGTGGAGGCCGCAGCGGCAAGTCCCACGTCAAAAGCCGAACCGGTTATTTCAAGCACCAGCCAACCTTGGGCCACCATCTGGATCCAGGTACCAATCATGGAAATCACCTGCCCCGGAAAATAGCGCCTGAAATTCGGGCTTTCAAAAGCGGGAAAAGCCAAAAGCAATTGAGCAGAAAGTCCATTTTGCCTTGGATTCTGCGGAATATCAGAATTATTTATGGCAACAGTTTCATCAGAGAGAGTCATCGCATAGAAAAATATTCAGTTATATCATTCTTCAGCGCTCAAAGGTATTAAAAGAAAGCGAAATCTCTTGCTGATTTTCTGTTGATACCAGTGAAAACAGCCGCTACTGGGGACGAAGTGCCATAAGAGACCACTGGTCACCCCGGAATTTTCTTCCTCTTTCGTTAGAAATAGCCGTACATTAACGTGGCCATTGTGATTTAAATTGTGATGGCTATTTTTTTAACTTTTTCCACAACTAAATAAAAAAAGGAGTTCTTCCGATGAATGTAGTTAATCCGGAAGCTATCGGGTTGTTCGGGCTGATGATCACTGTCTGGGTATTCGGCCTAGAACAGTTGGGATTTGGGCTTGACAAGGATACTGATCATGCAAAACTTGGACGCAATCTGGCCAATGTCGCCCTCTGGTTCGGCGGTGTTGCACAGATTTTCACCGCTATCTGCATGTATATGTTTGATTTGGGGTTACCTCCTGAAATAAGGATTTACCTCGGCACTATTTTTGCTACCTATGGACTTTTCTGGGTTGTTGTCGCCATGCATTTCTACAACCCCGGAGACAAAAAGATCTATGCCCACATGTTTCTCGGGATCTTTTTTATCACGGCAGTCTTCAGCTACAAGGCCATTCTTCTTGGCAAAATCTGGCCGTTAGCCACGGTACTGCTGCTCATCAACCTGCTGACCATCCTGCTGCCGTTTACGTGGTACAAGCACAACAACATCATCACAAAAATCTGTGGTGCAACTAATGTCGCCATCGGCCTCTGCGCCATTCCTCTCCTCTTCAAATCTCTGGGCGTATAACCTGCCCCCGTCTTACCCGAAACAGTCATTAGTTTTTCGGCTGTTTCGGGCCCCCCCGATACCACCTTTCAGCTACACTATCTCTATCCGCATTATTTTTCCTCTCTTCGGGTAATCGAACCGATGCAAACACCTTACCTCACCGAACAAGTAACAACGCGCATCAAAAAAAACGAATAAATGGAGATTTTGCAGATTTCCCCTGATTTACTAATATAAGAGCTGGCATGAGGTACTGGTAGCCCGGAACATGACAGACTTTTTTCAAGCACCATAAACCATTACACGCCATGAGCGCTCATATCTATAAGAAAATTGAACTGGTAGGATCCTCAACAACAAGCATTGAGGAGGCCGTCAATAATGCCGTTGCCAAAGCGGCTGAATCGATCAGAAATATCCGCTGGGTTGAGGTTCTTGAAACCCGCTGCCATGTTGAGGAGCAGAAAGTTGCCTACTGGCAGGTTACGGTCAAAATAGGGTTTGTCCTCGACGAAAACTGATTACAACTGCTGATGAACAAACAAAAAGGCGCCCTTGCAGGCGCCTTTTTCTCTTAAAAAAAATCAATCGTCAGTTTTCGGAAGCATAATTTTCCGAGGCCAATGACCAGTGCCTTGGAGACATCCAGAGCGTCGAGAGCATCAGTTCACGGATATGCGGGAACTCCTTGGGAAGCCTGTCGTAAATCATTTCAAACAGCTCCTGATGTGAAAGAAGCTCATTCTTCCATGCTTCACGATCGACCGACATCAATTTGATGAACTTCTCTTCGGTCATCGACTCCAGACCTGTCCAGTCAATCATATCGTACTTCGGCATCCAGCCAAGCGGACTCTCTACCGCACCGGCCCTGCCATGAACACGATCAACTATCCACTTCAGTACTCTCATGTTTTCACCAAAACCCGGCCAGAGGAACTTGCCGTTCTCATCCTTGCGGAACCAGTTAACACCAAAAATCCTTGGCAGTTCAGGCAGTGTACGGCCGACATGGAGCCAATGGTTGAAATAATCGCCCATGTGATAACCACAGAAAGGAATCATGGCAAAAGGATCGCGGCGAACGTCGCCGACCTTGCCTGCTGCCGCAGCGGTCTTTTCAGAACCCATTGTGGCTGCCAGATAGACTCCAGAATTCCAGTTAGCTGACTGGTAAACAAGCGGAACCGTATCTCCGCGGCGTCCGCCAAAAATAAAGGCACTGATCGGAACCCCTTTCGGATCTTCCCAATCTGCATCAAGCGAAGGACACTGATTTGCTGGAGAGGTAAAGCGGGCATTCGGATGCGAAGAGAGCCTGCCGCAATCAGGAGTCCATGAGTGGCCCTGCCAATCGATAAGCTGTTCAGGAGCAACATCGGTCATCCCTTCCCACCAGACATCACCGTCAGGCGTCATGGCGACGTTGGTAAAAATACAGTTCTTGGTAAGTGTCGCCATGGCATTCGGATTCGATTTGTCCGACGTGCCCGGAGCGACACCGAAAAAGCCATATTCCGGATTGATCGCACGAAGACGACCATCTTCACCTGGCTTGATCCATGCGATATCATCGCCAATAGTAGTAATCTTCCAGCCTTCAAAAGATTGAGGCGGAATAAGCATGGCAAAATTTGTTTTACCGCAGGCACTCGGGAATGCTCCGCCAATGTAGGTCTTTTCTCCATCTGGCGATTCAACACCGAGGATCAGCATATGCTCTGCAAGCCACCCTTCATCCCGGGCCATCGAAGAGGCGATACGCAGGGCAAAGCATTTCTTGCCAAGCAAGGCGTTGCCGCCATAACCGCTTCCAAAAGAGACAATTGAACGCTCTTCAGGATAATGAACAATGTATTTTGTGTCACTGCAAGGCCAGGCAACATCCACTTCGCCGGGCTGAAGAGGCGCACCGACCGAATGAAGACAAGGTACAAATTCGCTGGTTTCACCAAGCAGATCCATAACCTTGCGTCCCATCCTCGTCATGATACGCATGTTCGTTACAACATAGGGGGAATCGGAAATTTCAACACCGATATGAGCAATCGGCGATCCAAGCGGTCCCATGCTGAACGGAATGACGTACATGGTACGGCCAGTCATACAATCTCTGAAAAGTTCTTTCAGAGTCTCTTTCATCTCCTTGGGAGCAACCCAGTTGTTGGTCGGGCCTGCATCCTGGCGACGAATACTGCAGATGTAGGTCCTGTCTTCAACTCTCGCAACATCGCTCGGATCAGAACGGCAGAGATAGCTGTTGGGGCGCTTCTCTTCCGAAAGTTTAATAAAAGTGCCGCTCGCAACCATCTGCTGGGCAAGGGTGTCATACTCTTCCTCGGAACCGTCACACCAGCGTACAGCGTTCGGGCGACAAAGATCAGCCGTCTCCTGCACCCACTGGATCAGCTTCTTGTTTTTCACATAGTCCGGAGGATTGATCTGCATTACAGTCATAGTCGTTCTTATATGGCTAATGGTTATAAAAAAAACGTCCGCAATCACCACTGACTGCGAACGTATCGAAGTAAAAAAAAGTTGATATCCGAACTCAATAACCGCCGGAGCTGAAAACCATCAATCATGTAATGATTTACTTTATTTAGCAATTACTGGTTTTCTGAGGGCGTCGACAATGATTTTTTCAAAAACCTCTTTGCTTCGGGCCCCGGTAATGACACTGGAAATCCGGCCTGATGAGTTAACAACAAAAGAAGTTGGAATCGCACTGATCCCGCCGGCAACGTATCGGCTGAAGGCTCCCATCAGTTTATCGTCCACCATGACAACAGGATAACTGATTTTGTTGTTGGTGATAAAAGCACGAATAGCGGGTTCCGTTTCATTGACTGCAACGCCAATAAAGGTAAAGCCTTTACTGCCGTACTTTGTCTGGAGAGCGACCATATCAGGTATCTCCGATCGGCAGGGAGGGCACCAGGATGCAAAAAAATTAACAATATAGGCTTTGCCGGCAAGTTGATTTGACTTTACCGCTTTTCCGTCAAGGGTAACCGCAGTAAAGCTTGGAGCCAGAGGCAACGCTACTGCCGGCGAAGAAACAAACAACGTTCCTGCGAAACCGAAAAGGAGCAGAAAGCAAACCATCCAGACCTTGACAGGGGGATTAACCTTTTTATTCATAGCGTCAGGGTTAAAAAATCAAAAGAAACTTTCATTAGCCTTGATAACCAATATACAATTCTTCTTTTTTTTGACGGCCATAAATCATAGGTTATTTATCTTTGTGATTCTCTATCAAAAAAATTATATTTGGTCTTGATTTTTCGCTTTGCTTAAGCCACCTTAGCTCAGTTGGTAGAGCAACTGTTTCGTAAATAGTAGGTCGTGGGTTCGACTCCCTCAGGTGGCTCGTATCCGGAACAGTCACAACGGCGAAATCATGGAACAAATCATTTCTGGTAAAAAAAGCAGACTAGCCCGGAAGCACGAACGTTTGATTACACAATAAAATCCTATCCAAACTGTCACTATGCAAGAAGGTAAGATTTCCCAAATCATCGGCCCTGTAGTTGATGTTGATTTCCCTGAAGGGCGGCTTCCATCAATTCTGGATGCACTGACCATTACAAGAGCTGACGGCACCAAGCTCGTCCTCGAAACCCAGCAGCATCTTGGAGAAGAGCGCGTCCGTACTGTTGCCATGGAGAGCACCGACGGCTTGGTCAGAGGTCTCAGCGTCGCCAATACCGGCAGACCCATTCAGGTACCGGTCGGACTTGAGGTGCTCGGCAGAATGTTGAACGTTGTCGGAGACCCGATTGACGGGCGTGGCCCGGTCAATACCAAAAAAAGCTATTCAATCCATCGCCTTGCGCCAAGATTTGATGAAATCTCTACAAAAGCAGAGATGTTTGAAACAGGCATCAAGGTTATCGATCTTCTTGAGCCTTACTCTCGGGGCGGCAAAACCGGCCTTTTCGGTGGTGCAGGTGTAGGCAAGACCGTGCTCATCATGGAGCTGATCAATAATATCGCAAAGCAGCAGTCCGGATTCAGCGTTTTCGCTGGTGTAGGCGAGCGCACGCGTGAAGGAAACGATCTGTGGCATGAAATGATGGAATCAGGCGTTATCGATAAAACAGCTCTCGTCTTCGGCCAGATGAACGAACCTCCCGGCGCCCGTCAGAGGGTTGCACTTACCGGCCTGAGTATTGCCGAGTATTTCCGTGATGAGGAAGGTCGTGATGTACTGCTCTTTATTGACAATATCTTCCGCTTTACCCAGGCAGGCTCGGAAGTATCCGCACTGCTCGGACGTATGCCGAGTGCTGTAGGTTACCAGCCAACCCTTGCAACAGAGATGGGTGAACTTCAGGACAGGATTGTTTCAACAAACAAGGGTTCGGTCACTTCAGTACAGGCCATCTATGTGCCTGCAGATGATCTTACCGATCCGGCTCCCGCCACAGCCTTTGCTCACCTTGATGCAACAACCGTGCTGTCACGCTCAATTGCTGAGCTTGGTATCTACCCTGCAGTTGATCCTCTTGACTCCACATCACGTATTCTTGATCCGAACATTGTCGGCGACGATCATTACGATACTGCCCAGGCTGTCAAACAGCTTCTGCAGCGTTATAAAGATCTCCAGGATATTATCGCCATTCTCGGTATGGACGAACTGAGTGATGAAGATAAGCTTGTTGTTTCCAGAGCCAGAAAAGTTCAGCGCTTCCTTTCGCAGCCATTCTTTGTTGCCGAGGCATTTACCGGTCTTGCCGGTAAATATGTCAAGCTTGATGAGACCATCAAAGGCTTCAAGGAGATCATCGCCGGAAAGCATGACAGTCTGCCGGAAAGCGCATTCTACCTGGTCGGAACCATTGAAGAAGCCATTGAGAAAGCAAAAACGCTCTAAACAAACGCAATAACCATGGCGAATTCAGACAAAAGCTTTCAAATAGAGATCGTCACTCCCCAGAAAATCCACTTTTCCGGTGAGGTCGTGAGTGTAACCGCGCCGGGTGAGCTCGGGCAGTTTCAGATAATGAGAAACCATGCGCCGTTGCTCTCCTCATTGACAAAAGGCACGGTTAAACTTGCCCTGGCAGATCGTAGCGAGCAATCGTTTTCTATCCTCGACGGTTTTTTTGAAGTCAGCAGCAACAAGGCAATTCTGCTGACCGAATCCATATCCTGATTTCATACCAATGAATAAAGAGCATCAGCATCTTCACCGGTGCTGATGTTTTTTGGTTTTATGAAAACCCTTACCCCAAAAGCCCTGCGCAAGGGAGATACCATCGGGCTTATCTCTCCCTCATCACATTGCGCCTATCCTGATAAAATCGGTCA
The DNA here is from genome assembly GCA_903820085.1 of uncultured Chlorobiaceae bacterium. Taxonomy (GTDB): domain Bacteria; phylum Bacteroidota; class Chlorobiia; order Chlorobiales; family Chlorobiaceae; genus Chlorobium. The sequence goes on along the minus strand of CAIJGA010000015.1, from coordinate 32,392 downwards.
GGCGATCAGCTATCTCGAAAAAAACGGCTACCGGGTCAAGCCATCCTGTCACCTCAACCGAATTGATACCGATCCAGCAATTGCCGACCAGCACAAACTTCATGATCTGCATGAAATGTTCGGCGACCCCACGATTAAGGCAATCATCTGTCTGAGAGGCGGAGCCGGAGCCTCACGGTTACTTAAAAAAATTAATTACCGTCTCATAGCGGCAAACCCGAAAATACTTGTCGGTTATTCCGACATTACAGCCCTGTCGCTTGCGGTCTTTGCCATAACAGGGCTGATCAGTTTTTCAGGCCCGATGCTTGCAACAGAGCTGTATGGCCCAACACCTTACACCGAAGAGCACCTTTGGGGGATGCTGACGTCTCCCTCCTATGCGCTTTCGCTTCAGAACTACCCCGGCCATCCTGTAACCTGTATCAGAGCGGGAACTTCAGAAGGAATACTTATCGGGGGCAATCTCTCTGTCCTCTCTTCAATGATCGGCACACCATACCTGCCCTCACTGAAGGATTCACTGCTTTTTCTGGAAGACATCAATGAACCGGCATACCGCATCGACAGGATGCTTTCGCACCTCGACAATGCAGGTCTGCTTGCACAGAGCAAAGGAGTTTTGTTGGGACAGTTCGGCAATGAAGCAGAGAATACACAGGAAGAAAATCTACGTCAACAACATATGTTTAACTATTACAGTGCACAAGCCTGTACCGATGGCCCTGTCATGAAAGGGCTCTCGTATGGTCATATCAAAAATCTGATGACCCTCCCCATCGGGGCTCGCGTCAGGATTCAGCTCTCCCAGGCAGGTAACTTTACTCTCGGCGCAGTCAATCCGGTCATTGAAGGATAGCTCTCTGTTGCGCCTCAGGGTTACAGTGGCTATCTTTGTTTTTTTAACATATCTCGCTCGGTAAACCATGAACTCCTCTCTTGGAAACAGGTGTATCGGATCATTGCCCGCACCGGTAAAGAAACAGGCTGAACAAAGCTCCGAGCCCGATCTGCTTGATGCATATCGTGTTGTTTTGTTCAATGACGAGGAGCACTCCTTCGATGAAGTCATCGAACAGATTATCAAAGCGGTACGCTGCAGTCGCCAAAAAGCTGAAAAACATACCTGGGAAGTTCACACCCGTGGTCGCAGCATTGTCTTCGCAGGCCCGATGCTCCCCTGCCTTAAGGTAAGCTCAATTCTTGAGGAGATCGCCCTTAAAACAGAAATCCAGACGAGTTAATATTACTTTTGTTTTTTCCCGGGCAGGTCATCCTGGATGCCGCAACGCATCCTCTTGCACTGATTATCCTGCTTGCTTTCTTATATTGAATGTTTTATCCTGTTGATTGGAGTGACACGGGGATTATTTCCATAATATCTTGAACGAATAATGATGAATAATGAGTAATTCTGATCAGCTGCGTGTGCAAAATGTGAATCTGCCACCGGATAAAGTGATGCATAAACTGGTTTCGCTGGCCAAACGTCGCGGATTTATTTTTCCGTCGTCAGAGATTTATGAGGGGCTCTCCTCATGTTTCGACTACGGACCGTTGGGCAGTGAAATGAAGCGCAATATCAAGGAACTCTGGTGGAACTCAATGACCCGCCGCCACCACAATATTGTAGGCCTTGATGCATCGATCATGATGAACCCTCGTGTTTGGGAGGCTTCAGGCCATGTGGCCAGCTTCAACGATCCGATGATCGACGACCGTACCACCAAAAGGCGCTACCGTGCTGACCACCTGATCGAAAACCATATTGAAAAGCTCCGCCGTGACAACAAGGAAGAAGAGCTCCAGAGAGTGCAAAGTACGTACGAAGCTGTTTCCGAAGCAGAAGACTCAAACCGTGCACTCTACGATATCATTATTGCCGAGGGAATCAAGGCTCCTGATACAGGGCTGGGAGACTGGACTGAGGTGCGCCAGTTTAACCTGATGTTCCAGTGCGGCATGGGAGCGGTTGCCGAAAAATCCAGTATTGTCTATTTGCGGCCTGAAACCGCGCAGGGAATTTTTGTGAATTTCCACAACGTTCGTGAGTCATCACGCATGAAGGTGCCGTTTGGTATCGCACAAATCGGCAAGGCTTTCCGTAACGAAATTGTAAAGGGCAACTTCATCTTCCGCATGGTTGAGTTTGAGCAGATGGAGATGCAGTACTTCGTCAAACCAGGGACCCAGGCTGAAGCGTTTGAAATATGGAGGGAGGAACGGTTTGCCTGGTATACCAACACTCTCGGCATCAGCAAGAAAAAACTGCACTGGTATAAGCACGACAAACTGGCCCACTACGCTGACCTTGCCTATGATATCAAGTTCGAATTCCCCTTCGGGATTGAAGAGATCGAAGGAATTCACTCCAGAACCGATTTTGACCTGAAACAGCATCAGGAGTATTCCGGCAAGAATATGGAGTATATTGATCAACTCACCAATGAGCGATATCTGCCCTATGTGGTTGAAACCTCTGCAGGATGCGACCGGCTCTTCCTGGCGTTGCTTGCGGATGCCTATACGGAAGATACTGTTGACGGTGATGAGCGTGTTGTATTACAGCTGTCACCGAAAGTTGCTCCCATAAAAGCAGCCATACTGCCGCTGATGAAAAAGGGCGGAATGGGGGAACGGGCCGCAGCACTGCGGGATGAACTTTCAGAGAGTCTCCTTGTCCAGTATGATGATGCCGGCTCTATCGGTAAACGGTACCGCCGCCAGGACGAAATAGGCACACCATTCTGTATCACGGTTGACCATCAGTCACTGGAAGAAAACTCTGTTACAGTGCGCTACCGAGACACTGCAGCACAGGAGAGGATCGATATTTCGAGGGTACGGGAATTTCTCGCATCAAAACTAATCACTCCTTAAGCAATGCGTTACGATGTCGCAGTAATTGGTGGCGGACCTTCGGGAGCCGTCGCAGCAGCCGCACTGGCAACCGCTGGAATATCAACCGTTCTCATTGAACGAAACCTTCAGAACATCAAACCCTGTGGAGGCGCAATTCCGCTTGGTCTTATCGAAGAGTTCAACATTCCTGACGAACTGATCGAGCGAAAGCTGACGAGCATGAGAGCCCGCTCTCCAAAAGGGAGAATCATTGAAATGCAGATGCCGAACGGCTATGTCGGCATGGTACGGCGAGAAAAATTCGACAGCTATCTGCGTTCCGAAGCTGAACGGGCCGGAGCCGTTGTTGTTGAAGGGCTGGTTCGCTCAATCGCAAACTCTGGCGACGGCTTTGTCATCAACATGCACCACGATAAGGTAGCGCCTCTTCGGGCTCGCAAAATTATCGGAGCAGACGGAGCTAACTCAAAAACCGCCATTGATCTGCACTTTCCGCCCAACGAGCTGAAAGTGATGGCCATGCAGCAGCGATTCAAATACACTCCAGCCATCCAGCAATTCAGTGATACCGTTGAAATCTGGTTTGATGGCGAGATTTCTCCCGACTTTTACGGATGGATTTTCCCTAAAGCTGATCATCTGGCTATAGGCACCGGTACAGAAGGCAGGCGCAAAAACGTCAGAATACTCCAGAAACGATTTATTGAAAAGTTAGGAATTACTGACGAGTCACTCCTTGATGAAGCGGCACAAATTCCGATGAAGCCCCGGAAATCATTTACTCAGGAAAAAGCTATTCTGGTCGGTGACGCTGCAGGACTGGTAACACCGGCAAACGGGGAGGGTATTTTCTTTGCCATGCAATCCGGAAAACTAGGGGCAGAGGCAATGATCAAGCATCTTAACTATAAAGCGCCACTGAGGGACTATGAAAAAGAGTTCCGCAAGCTGTATGCCCCGATCTTTTTCGGCCTGGAGGTCTTGCAATCCGTCTATTACCGCAGTGATCGCCTCAGGGAAAGTTTTGTGGCGATATGCGCCGACAATGACGTGCAGCGGATAACCTTCGACTCCTATCTTTATAAAAAAATGGTGCCCGCATCATTGGGCACCCAGATAAAAATCTTTTCCAAAAACATCTTCCATCTGATCAAGGGCTCCTGAATGCTGCTCTCTTTTCCAAACTGGATTATTCATCTTTCATCAGCCCTTGAGTGGGGAGTTGCCGCTGCCCTGCTCTTCCACTACGGAAAAATAACCGCCCGACGCGATATCCGATTCTTTGGTCTTGCCATGCTGCCGCACTGGAGCGGCAGTTTTTTTGTGCTGGGCTATCATATCTCCGGTGACTCCATTCCGCTGCTTCTCGACCTGTCGGAACTCATCAATCTCTTTGGTAGCACCGCGCTCCTGCTTGCAACCATGAACCTGCTGAAATCGACAAAAAAATCTTCTTCCACTGGCTCTATGGCTGCATTTGCCGCCATCATGATTGCCGGCAAGCCACAATCCTGGTTTGGAGCAGATATCTTTGACGCCATTCTGCAATTATCGAGCGTGGTCTATATCACCTTTCTGGTTCTCTTGCTGATTCTCTACCGTCGCGACCGTACTATTTTTTCCCCGCTGACCGTCGCCGGCTTCTGGTTTGTGCTGGTCTTCATCTCCGTTACGATTTTTTGCATGTACCTTGCCACCCAGGTGCGAGGATATCCAACACTTTCCCATGACGACCTGCTGCACGGATTGGCCGAAAGCCTGCTGACGGTGAGCAATCTCATGATTGTCATCGGTGCACACCATAAAATCCGGGAGTATAAACAGACGCAATTGAAAAGCTATTCAAGGATGAAGAATCCTTGAATAGCTGCGGGAATCAGAAAACAGTTCGATTGCTTTTTTAACCGCAAGATCATGGTCAAGCTCGGCATGCCGTGCCATGTGTTCGTTATAATGACGGACAATTTCCACTTCAAGTTCCTGCGCAACATCCCCCGACTCCTTCAGCATATCCTGCTCCTTGAGCCGCTCAAGTTCATGCTGAAGAACACTGTAGCATTTCAGAATGCTGTCAGTACTTGCCGGTTGCCCCTTCTTTATACTTTCCCTGAACTCACTGAAACGCTGTTCGGAGTCGGAGGTATAGACAAATTTTTTACGATGCAGAAAGTTGACCAGCGATGCCATAAGCGCTGGACGATCAAGAGGCAGCGACGGCATGACGGGGTGAGTAGAAAGGTAAACGGAGGAAAAAAGAAAAAGAAGACCTTTCTTGCTGAGCGACGAAAGGTAGGGGGAGAGCGCCGGATCAGAGAGCTGGATATCAGGCATAATACCACCACCACCGTACACTTTCCGCTTGCCTTTGGTATAGAAGACCTCAGAAGCCTTCTCTCCCTGAATGTTCGCAAGTACCTTGCGCGACTGACTCACCGCATTATTGGCCTCTTTCTGGATCAAACGGCCTGAGGGAGTATAATATTTTGATGTGGTCACCTTCAGTGCCGTATTGTAGGAAATCCTTATAACCGACTGCACCAGCCCTTTTCCGTAAGAGCGCTCACCGATAATCACGCCGCGGTCAAGATCCTGAATTGCGCCGGCAACAATTTCAGCCGCAGAGGCACTCTGGCCGTTGATCAGAACAACAAGAGGAAGCTCAGCATCAAGCGGAGGCGTCCCAGTTACATAGGATTTTGTCATTTCCGGTAAGCGGCCTCGGATGGAAACCACCTTACTTCCATTATTGACAAAAAGTGAAGCAACATCGACCGCAACATTAAGCAGTCCGCCAGGATTGTTCCGGAGATCAAGAATAAGGCCTTTCAGCGGGATATGCTGCTCCGAGGCCTGGAGCAACAGCCCCTTAAAAGCTTCGCGCACATCATCCGCCGAACGGGTGCCAAAGCTCTTCATTTCAATGTAGCCGCTCCCGCCGATAATGCCTGAATAACTCACCGCACTCACCCGAACCTCCTGCCGCATCAATTTGACGGAAAACGAGGATGCTCCCTGACGCTCAAGCTGTAAGGTCAGCGAAGAACCTGAAGCTCCCTTAATCAGCGCTTTGACCTCATCCAGCGACATTTTTGTGACTCTCCGGGTGTTGATGGCACCAATACGGTCGCCCACCTTGATACCCGCTTTTGAAGCAGCATATCCATCAGCCACCGATGTAACAAAAACGGCCCCGTCAATGGAGGCAATAGAGATACCAATACCGACATAGTGACCGCTGGTCAACTCGTCAAGCTCATCCGAATCATTTTCGTCAAGAAAAACGGTGTACGGGTCAAGGGTGCGAAGCATCCCATCAATACCCGCATACATCAGCCTGCTGACATTGAGCGTATCAACATAATTTTTTGAAACTTCGCGATAAACTTCCCCCAGAAGATCAATACTTTTGACAATATCAAAATACTCTTTATCGATAGAGGGGGGAGCGTCAGACCGTGCAGATGCCGCAGAAAGAGCGGCGAGCGGAACACAACAGGAAAAGAGGAGGCCAACCATGATGGCCAGCGCACTCCGGCGCAAGGAAACTTTCCAAAGCCGGCCCCGGTAACACTTCCCGTTGTGCAGCATAACTACCTGAGAGCCTCTTCCAGTGCCGTTGCACTGTCAGTCCGTTCATCACGGTATTTAATAATCACCGGTGTATAGATGGAAAGCCCGTGTTCAGCGGCAAAATCACCCTTGATCCTTCGTGATCCTGCAACAACCACCGCCCCGGCTGGAATCACCAGAGGAGCTTCGGCGGTTTTGCGATAAATCGCATTCAGGGCAAGATCGTAGACCGGTGTTGAGCCATTCAAGATGACTCCTGTACCGATAACCGCCCGTTCCCTCACAACGGTGCCTTCATAAATACCACAATTGCCCCCCACCATCACCTCATCCTCAATAATGACCGGTATGGCGCCAACAGGTTCAAGCACACCGCCAACCTGGACACCCGCCGAAAGGTGCACCTTTTTGCCAACCTGAGCACAACTCCCCACCAAAGCATGGGAATCGATCATGGTACCCTCATCAACATAAGCCCCGACATTGACATAGGCCGGAGGCATCATAACCACAGAAGGGGCCAGATAAGAGCCATCCCGCACAGCCGATCCTCCCGGAACAATGCGAACATTATTCGCAAGTGTAATTTTTTTAAGCGGATAGGTGTCCTTATCGATAAAGGCAAACCCTGCACCATGATCATCAAGCGACACATAACTCTCCTGCAATCTGCCGAGACGCATGCCAAGCAGAATACCCTCCTTGACCCATGAGTTGACCTGCCAATCTCCACCCGATTTTTCCGCAGCCCTAACCAGCCCCTCATTGAGCAACTCCTTGAACTGTTGAAAAACGCTGCGCGCTTCAGGAATTTCCCAAAGCGCATTGGCGCCAAGAGATGAAAAGCCAAGAATCGCCTCTTTCAATGCATCATACTGTCCCATAAAGCACTTTCAAATGTTTTACTGTTAAATATCGCCATATTCGGCGGTAATGTCTTTGTTGTTTTTTCTGCTGTAAAACCTGAAATCATCGCTTCTGAGACTCTCATCCGGCTTCACCTGGACAAAAAGCATGTGCTGGAGAAACCATTTCAGCTCCGTCTTCATGTCGCTGTTCTGCAACGGCTCAACAACCGTTGGACTGACATAAAGGTCAAGCTGCTGAAACTTCATCGGGTGCTGAAGCGCATACTTTCTGAGCCATCGTTCAATCTGGTTGATGGTTGTAAACCGTGCCTGCACCACACCGGTACCCCCGCAGGCAGGGCACTGATCGCCCATCCGCTGCATCAGGCTCGGACGTATTCTTTCACGCGTAATCTGCATGATCCCAAAATCGGACATGGGCAGAATATTTGATTTTGCCCGATCATTGCGCAATTCGGTTTTCATGGAATCATACACCTTCTTGGCGTTTTTCTGATCAAGCATATCGATAAAATCAACGACAATAATGCCGCCGATATCACGCAACCGCAACTGCCGAACTACCTCGCGCGCAGCCTCAAGGTTGGTTTTCAGTGAGTTCTCTTCCTGTTCACGCTTGGCCGCATACCTGCCGCTGTTGACATCAACAACGACCATCGCTTCGGTATGCTCAATAATGATATAGCCACCCGACTTGAGCCATACCTTGCGCGAAAAGATCGATTCGACATCCTTGGCTATACCATACCCTTCAAACAGCGGAAGCTTGCCTTGGTAGAGAGTGACATTTTTCACCATTTCAGGTGCTGCCCACTGGATATAGTTCAGCGTCTCCTTGTAGATAACCGGCGAATTCGCCACAATTTCAGTGACATCAGAGGTAAGAGAATCACGCAGCACACTCGAAATGATGCTATCCTCCTTAAAAATCAACTGAGGCGGTACGGCATCCTGTAGTTTTTCCTCGATCTGCGTCCACTTGGCAAGAAGCTTTTCAAGATCCTGCTTTAGCAATGTCTCCTCCTGATCTTCGGCAACGGTTCGGATAATAGCTCCAAAGCCTTCCGGCAGCATGGAGCGAACCAGCTTTTTGAGTCTTGAGCGCTCCTTGCGTGCAATGACCCGCCGCGACACAGCAACCTGACCGCCACCAAAAGGAAGCAGCACCATAAAACGACCTGCAATGGTAATATCGGACGTAAGCCGGGAACCCTTGCTGCTGATCGGCTCCTTGATAACCTGCACCAAAATGGAGTCATTCGGCTTGAGCTTACCGGCAATCATCTGGGTATAGGACTGCCTTTTTTCAGCCCGCTCCTCCTCATCTGCTGAAGGTTTCTTGCTGCCACTTCGAGCCGCCTGCTTAACATTTGCCCCCGTCGCCGGTTCATCACCGGTTCGGACAGTTTGCGTCGAATCATCACCATCGTCCGCACCGCCATTTTCATCATCATCATCATCCTCAATCAGCGCACGATAATCCTCATTCGTCGTGCCAACATCGGAAAAATGGAGAAAACCGTCAGACTTCTGCCCGATATCAACAAAAGCGGCTTTCAGCCCCTCAACAACCTTATGCACCCTGCCAAGATAAATATCACCGATACTTCTCCTGCTTTCGGGACGTTCTATAATCAATTCAGCCAGACGGCCCTCCTCAACCAGCGCAACCTGTATCTCGTCACCGGTCTTGTTCATCAGCAACTGTTTATTCGAACTCTTCTTCATTCGTTCACTCTTTTATAATGGTAAGAACCCGGGGGATTCCCCCCTGCTATAACTTCTTTAAAAACAAAAACAAGCACCCATGCCCCCAAACCATGCGGGTCTCTCTGAGTGAACACACTCAACCGAGAACTCATTTTTTTGCGTCAAGCAGCCAGCCTCGACCGTCAGCCATGAAAACGGCCCGAACTGAGCACAAATAGACAACCAAGATAAGAAATAATAGGCTGGAAACCGCCAAGACCGGCACGGAGGAACCGCGGGAGCCGCTTCGCACCGCTCATGAATCAAAGATGAGCTCCCGATTTTTTATCTTCTATATTTCTTTGAAGCTAACATAAATACTGCACAGAGCATCTGACGTGATATTTTGGTGATACAGCGGTCGCATTATTAAGACAGGATCCGTCAACGCCACGGGTGCTGAAGCTGACAATTTATTGCCCTGATTGTAACAAGAAATCAAGCGTATACATATTTCATATATCAATAAAAATAAAAACACTTATTTTGCAGTGCAAATAAAAATCAAGAACAGTCATGCACTTCTTGCCATCTTTCAGTAAAAGAAAAAACAGATGATTACCGATACAACCCTCGCTTTTCTCCGGGAACTGAAGGACAACAATGAGAAAATCTGGTTTACTGAACACAAGAACGCGTATCAGCAGGCTTGTGGCGAAATGCTTGAGACGGTGATTCAGCTTCTTGTTGCGATTTCAGAATTCGACCGAGATATTGCTTTGTCCGGTCTTGATCCGAAAAGCTGTATCATGCGCATTAACCGTGACATCCGGTTTTCAAAAGACAAATCGCCCTACAAATCAAATTTGTTTTCCTTTATCAACAAAGGTGGCAGAAAGAGCCCCTGGGGAGGCTATTACCTCCATCTGGAGCCGTGCGGAACATTTGCCGGAGGAGGAATATATATGCCGGAACCTGCTGTTCTGGAGCAAACAAGAAGGAAAATTGATACTCATTTCGAGCAGTGGCAATCAATCATTGCAGAGAAAGAATTTACGCTCCATTTTCCTGATGGTGTATTGCCTTCAGGAAAATTGGTCAGACCTCCAAAAGGGTATGAAAGCACAAACCCGGCGATAGAGTATCTCAAGTTCAAGGGATACTACACCCAGCGGTTTTTCTCTGATGATGAGGTAACTGATCCTGGATTTGTGACTCAGCTTGCTGAAGCTTTCCGGGCGGTGCAACCCCTTGTTCGTTTTCTCAACAGCGCGTTATCAAGGTCTTGACGTATTAAGGGGCTGAAAAAAGCTTTGCCTGCTTTGTACTCGCACCATTAATACTTTTTTCCATCAGCGGCAAATTGATTTTGCTCTGGAATAACCAATATATCAGAAACAATTTTGTCCGGGACAGGCATCAAGGATGGCCGGTTATCAGGATTTCACCTAACTTGTTTGACGTTTGCTATTGAGCAAAACTCTTCCTGTCGGTTAAAAACAAATAGATAGTCACGATAAAAAGGGTGCGCCTGAGGAAACCACAACATGATCACCGACTATGAATGGCCTCGATGGCAATCTGCGGCGCTTGTCTGCGGCATTGATGAGGCAGGCCGGGGACCTCTTGCCGGGCCGGTTGTTGCGGCGGCAGTCGTCTTCCCTCGCTGGTTCAGCCCTGAGGGAGGCGAGTTGGAAAGGGTGAATGATTCCAAGAAGCTTTCGGCAGAACAGCGGGAACTGCTGGCCCCTGCCATTAGAAACGCAGCAGCCTTCTGGGCCGTTGCAGCGGTTGATCCGGAAACGATTGACAGTATCAACATCCTCCAGGCAACCATGCTTGCCATGAATCTGGCTGTAGCATCATTGCCGATCATACCTGAACTGCTTTTGGTGGACGGCAACAGGTTCAAAACGGATCTCCCGATTCCCTATGAAACCATCGTGAAGGGTGATGCAAAGGTTTTTTCGATTGCTGCAGCATCGGTACTGGCCAAAACCCATCGGGATGAGCTTATGATGGCCTTCGCAGTACACTATCCGCAGTACGGTTTTGAACGTCATGCAGGCTATGCCACTATGGCTCATGTTGATGCAATCAGGGTGTACGGACGATGCCCGATTCACCGACGTAGCTTCAGGCTCCGTCAACTGGGCGAAAAGCCATGACCGACTCGTACGATCCGCACCTGCTTGGTCAGGAGGGCGAACAACTTGCCGCCGCCTATCTGCTGAACAAGGGATACCGCATTCTTGAGCGCAATTACCGTTACCATCGCAATGAAATCGACATTATCGCCAAACATGGTCAGGTCCTTTGTTTTGTTGAGGTTAAAACCCGCATTTCTTCTGCCAAAGGAGACCCGGCTGAGGCGGTGACACTCAAGAAGCAGCATGAGATCATCAAGGCTGCGAGGGCCTACCTTGCGCTATCTCGCCAAGGGGAAGGAGACTGCAGGTTCGATGTTGTTGCAATTCGAGTACAGGGCCTGGATGGGAAACGGATAAGCTCTTTTGCCATCGATCATTATCCTGATGCCTTCTGGGGTTGATTCTGCACCGATAAGCAAGCAAAATGACGGCATTTTTATTATCTTGAAGTACAATTTCAATATCACCAGTTATAGCTGATTATTATGCAGGAAGACGATATCCTTTCCCCAGTGGCACCGTTGATCGAATCAAGCTACGGAGCAACCAACATCCAGGTTCTTGATGGCATTGAGCATGTACGCATGCGGCCTGCCATGTATATTGGCGATATTCACAGCCGGGGACTTCACCATCTTGTCTACGAAATTGTCGACAACTCTATTGACGAAACGCTTGGCGGTTTCAACGACTATATTTTTGTCTCCCTGAACCCTGACGGATCAGTCACGGTGATTGACCATGGTCGAGGGATTCCTGTGGATATGCATCCTGAAAAGCAGAAATCTGCACTTGAGCTGGTCATGACCGTCATTGGAGCGGGCGGAAAGTTCGACAAGGGTGCCTATAAGGTTTCCGGCGGTCTGCACGGCGTTGGCGCCTCGGTAGTCAATGCCCTTTCAGAATGGTGCGAAGTCGAGGTCTATCGCGATGGAAAGGTCTACTTCCAGCGCTTCGAGCGGGGTGTTCCCCAGGGCGATGTCAAGGCGATCGGCACATCTGACCAGCGCGGCACGAAAACCACCTTTCTGCCTGACCATCTGATTTTCAAGACGACCGAGCTGCGCAAGGATATCATTATCGACCGCATGCGTGAGCTTGCGTTCCTGAACAAGGAGCTCAGCATCACTGTACAGGATACCGAAGGATTCCAGGAAATCTTTCATTATGAGGGAGGAATTAAAGAGTTTGTCCAGTTTACCGATCAGAACCGCCTCAACCTGCTGAAAGAGCCGATCTATCTTTACGGTGAACGGGATACAACCATCGTTGAAATCGCACTCCAGTATAATGACTCGTATCAGGAGAATGTGTTCAGCTATGTCAACAACATCAATACGCATGAAGGTGGCACCCATGTCACCGGCTTCCGCAAGGCTCTGACAAGAACGCTCAACGCCTATGCACAGAAAAATGATTTGCTGAAAAACCTGAAACTCTCCCTTACCGGCGACGATTTCAAAGAGGGGTTGACCGCAGTCATCTCGGTCAAAGTGGCTGAACCGCAGTTTGAAGGGCAGACCAAAACGAAGCTTGGTAATTCGGAAACACAGAGTATTGTCGAGACGGTTATCAATGAGCAGCTCTCGGAGTTTGCCGAAAGCAACCCGAATGTGCTCAAGATGATCATTGAAAAGGTCAAGGGTGCAGCCATGTCGAGAGAGGCAGCCCGGAGAGCAAAAGAGCTTACCCGCAGGAAATCGGTGCTTGAGAGCTCAGGACTGCCGGGAAAGCTTGCTGACTGCTCGATCAACGACCCGGAACATTGTGAACTCTATATCGTAGAGGGTGATTCGGCAGGCGGCAGTGCCAAGCAGGGACGCGACCGGAGCTTTCAGGCAATCCTGCCGCTCAAGGGCAAAATCCTGAACGTCGAGAAAGCCAGGCTGCACAAAATGCTTGAGAATGAGGAGATCAAGACCATCATTCTTGCTCTTGGTACCAGCTTTGGTGAAGAGGAGTTTTCGGTGGAAAAGCTGCGGTACGGCAAGATCATCATCATGACCGATGCTGATGTTGACGGAGCACATATCAGAACGCTGCTGCTTACATTTTTCTTCCGCTACATGCGGGCACTGATTGAGGCCGGCAGGGTCTTTATAGCCCAGCCGCCGCTGTATCTGGTTAAATCAGGGAAGGATCAGCAATACGCATGGGATGACGATGAGCGCAACAGTATTTCAGACGGCATGAAAAAGATGCAAAAGGGGAAGGCAAATATCCATATCCAGCGCTACAAGGGTCTTGGAGAAATGAACCCCGAACAGCTCTGGAGCACAACAATGGATCCGGCTCACCGCTCCCTCCTCTTGGTCAACGTGGAAAATGCCATGGAAGCTGACCAGGTATTTTCCACGCTTATGGGCGACAAGGTTGAGCCACGTAGAGAATTTATCGAAAAAAATGCACGTTACGTCCGCCGCTTAGATGTCTGAGGTTCGGACATAAATCTCCTTGCGGAGCTGTTGCACCCATTGGTTGAAAATCTGCTGATTTTTATTGGCGAGTGCCTGCTCCTCAAGGAATGCATAATCTTTTTCAGGATTGATCGTGTGCGTAGCAATGCGTTCGTTCAGCCGGAATATCGCATAGAACGGTTCTCCCTGTTGCGGCTCGATTTTCTGGGGCTCACTGATGTCTCCGACATTCTTCAATGTAGCGATGATCTGTTGCAGTTGGGGACGCAAAGCCTTTGGAGAAAAAGTCGGCTTGGATGACGCACCCAAAAGAATTTGTCCACCAAGGGTGGCCGACGCAGGATCCTCGGAATACTTCTTCGCCAAATGCGCAAAGGTATCCTTACCACTCAGCACATCAGACCGCAACGCTTGAAGTTGCTGTATCGCTCCTGAAAAATCGCCGGCCTTGCGGTCGAAAACAATAAGGATATGCCGAACGTGGATCGAATTCGGCTCTTTGCTGAGCAACTGAATGAGATGATATCCATAGCGGGTCTCAACGATATCGGAGATTTTGCCCTCACCAAGCGCGTAGGCCGCATTCTCAAAGCTCGGTATAAGCTGACCTTTTGGAACAAAACCGAGATCACCACCAGCCTTGGCGGAACCGGGATCCTGAGAGTACTGCTTCGCCAGAGTGGCAAAATCGGCTCCAGCCTTAAGCTCTGCACGAATCTGCTCGATCGTTGCGCGAGCCTGCGCCCTGTTTTCCTCTGAGACAGGGGGATACTTGAGAATCTGCGATACCGAAACCTCTTCAGGAACTTGGGGGAACTGCTCCTTGTTGGCGGCATAAAAGGCCATCACTTCATCATAACTGACCGTTACCCCTGCACTCTTTTTCCTGCGAAGCGTATCAACCAGCTGCTGATTGCGCAACTCCTGGCGAATTGCCTCAAGAATGCCGGCTGAAGACTTGCCAAGCCGGCTTTCCATTTCAGCTTTTGATGCAAACTTTGCATTCAGATCCCTGAACCGGTCGTTAGCCATGCTGACAACCGCATTTTCATCAATACGGACACTGTCTATTTGAGCCTTTGCAAGCATGATTTTCTGATCAATCACACCCTCAAGTATCGAACGGGATAACCCCTTTTCTTGCTTCAACTGCGGGTACTGCATGCGAGTCATGAGCTCCCTTGAATCGATTTCCGATTTGAAGATGACCTCATTTCCAACAACGGCCACGATCCGATCTGCGACATCAGCTAATGCCGATGCTTGCAGAGAGCAGTTTCCGACAAGAAACAGCAATGCAACATTCCTCAATACTTTTTTCATGCCCGAGATTCCTTACAAGTAAAAATTGTTTAAACTCCCATCCCGTTAAAGGGACAACAGGAGTGTGTTAATGACCATACAAGCAGACTCTCAGGAGACCTTGCTGCCTCTTAGACGGACAGAACTGTTCGTCAGCCTGAGCCAGTCATAGACAAGAGGTGCGGCAACAAAAATCGATGAGTAGGTGCCGATCAGAATACCGGTAAAGACCGCAAAAGCAAAACCCCTGATTGCCGGTCCGGCAAAGATAAAGAGAACAAAAACAGAGAGAAGCACCGTTCCTGATGTAATGATCGTGCGACTGAGGGTCTGATTCATGCTTTCATTAAAAATCCGTTCATACTCTGACGGCTTCTGCCCCCGTATTCTCTCTCTGATACGATCGTAGACCACCACCGTATCGGTAATGGAGTAGCCAGCTATGGTAAGAAAAGCAGCAATGATACTCTGATCCATTTCAAGCGGCATGAAGGTAAACAAGCCACCAAGAAGACTGAAGAGCCCCAAAACAGTCAGGATATCATGAAAAATAGCTATCACTCCAGCCGTTGCAAACTTTATTTCGAAACGGAACCCGACATAAAGCAGAATCGCAAAGAGTGAGGCAAGGAGGGCCTTTACCGCCGACCATTTCAGATCTGAAGCAATGCTCGGGCCAACAGCGTCAATACGGACAATTTCATGATGGTTCCCCTTTATCCGGTCATTAAGGGCATTGGATACCAGTGATTTCAACTGCCCCGTATCTCCCTGAAAAACCGTGCTTAACAGAAAAGAACGATCCATGCCGTACTGTTTCAATGTTCCTGATACACCCGCAGCATCAAGCACCGAACGAATCTGGCTAACATCGGCATTTTTCTCGAACCGTATTACCACTTCGGAACCTCCCCTGAAATCAATCCCGTAGTTCAGCCCTTTGACGACGAGCGAAACCATACCGGTAACAAGCAGAATAATAGAAAAACCGTACGCAATTTTACGATACCGGATGAAATTAAAGTTGGTCTTCTGAAAGATCCTCATGGGTTGAAACGTCTTGAAATATTAACCGAAACTTTTATCTGACATAAGGTTTTTGGTGAGCAACAGATGGAAGATCTCTCTGGTCACCACAATCGCCGTAAACAAGCTTGCCGAAGTACCAATCATCAACGTTACGGCAAAACCCTGGATCGGCCCGATGCCATAAGTATAAAGAAGAAAAGCCGCAGAAAGTGTCGTCACGTGTGAATCAAGAATCGACGAAAAAGCACGGTCGTACCCCTGCGTCACAGCCGTGATAACCGATTTTCCTTCCGCAAGTTCTTCGCGTATCCTTTCATAGATCAGCACATTGGCGTCAACGGCCATGCCAATGGTCAGCACAATGCCGGCAATACCTGGCAATGACAGCGAGGCATTGAAGCCTGCAAGAACGGACAGGACAATAAGGATATTGAGCACAAGGGCAATATCAGCAGCAATACCTGCCTTTTTATAGTAGACAAGCATAAAAACCGAAACCGCGCAAAAGGACCAGGAGAGAGAGAGCATCCCTGCACGGATGTAATCGGCACCGAGTGAAGGCCCAACGGTTCGCTCTTCAATAATGCGTACCGGAGCGGGAAGCGCGCCGGCTTTGAGAACGATTTCAAGATCTTTCGCCTCCTCAAGACTCCCAATCCCGTTGATAACAGAACTTCCGCTGGGAATTTTTGACTGAACTACCGGAGCACTGTAGACGGCACCGTCAAGCACAATCGCAATCCGCTTGCCGATGTTGGCACCGGTAATACGAGCCCATTTTGACGTTCCTTCAGAGTTCATCGACATCAAGACCTCAGGCTGTACACCTTGTGAACCAAAGGTGGCTTTTGCTTCAGTAATGACACCTCCGGTCAATTCGGGAGCTTTTCTGACAAGGTAGATTGAATAGAGCTTTTCGCCGTTTTTGCCGACATCAGGCTTTGCGGCAAGCAGCAGTTCGCTGTCCTGCGGGAGTAACGCCTCTATGTCACTGCGATGCAACAGGGTAACAACATAATCCTTCGATGCCTCAGCAGTATATGCTGTACCGTTCTGAAAAACGCCTATGACGTCATAAAGCGGTTTTGCGGATGGCTGCATGGTAACCGGTTCCGCTGGTTTAGCTCCAGGCGGGAGAGGCGCCTTGGCAACGGCGGAGGTATCCGCAACAGGAGAGCCCTGAACAGCAACCCTGTTTTGATTGTTTTGCACAAGATATGAATTGATCCTGTCAAGCGTCCTGACCATCTCTTCCGGCTCACGAAGAAGCCTGAACTCAAGTTTGGCCGTACCTTTCAGCAAATTTCTGACCCTGTTTTCATCAGAAACACCGGGAAGCTCAATAATGATCTTCCTGCTGCCCTGTGTAGTAATGACAGGTTCTGCCACACCATACTGGTCAATACGGTTACGGATAATCTCTTTTGCACGAATCAGGGCCTCTTCGGACTCTTTTTCAAGTTTAGTTACAATTTCCTGATTGGAATTGCGGATATCATAAAAATAGCGGCTCAGGGGAATGTTCTCACTCCTGAATTCTGCGGAGAGAAGATCAATAACCCGTGCATCGCTTTGTGCGGCTTTTGCTCTTACATTCTGCAGGATGGCGGCAAACTTTCCGTCCTTATTCCAGGCTTTCTGTTCAAACAGATCCACCTGGTCAACTTCCATCACCAGGTGCATTCCACCCTTCAGATCGAGACCGAGTTTAAGACTCTTTTTACGAGCATTCTCAATCTCTTCGCGATGAGTGAGCGCATATTTCAGACTATCCTGTGGCGAAGCAAAACTGTCGAGCTGCTTCGAAAGAGAATAGTCGCGCCAGGTTGGCCATAATGACCAGCATGCCACAAGAGTGACAATTGCAATAAGAAAAAGGTTAAAACGTTTATTTTTCATTGATGGCATCCGCGTTACACTCGAAAGAAATAATTCAGCCAATATATAAAATGGGGTATTGATTAACTAACAATCTACTATCCGCCATAAGATGCTAATTTACAAAGAGGTGGCTTTAGAAAACACCATACCCTGCTATTATGTTTTTTTGCAGAGTACCCACTTATCACCTCTCTATTTGAAACTTTCTTTCGCTATCCCACTACTCCGACGGAACATACTGCCTGTAGTCCCCGCTACGCGGCAACCATACCTACAAAACAATATAAAACATTGACTTAGACAAACACGGGGCGTAGCATCCCCGGATTTTACCAGGCAAGGGCAAGCGCCGAAAACACTCATCAAATACGCAACAAATCAAATAAGACAACAAAACACTATTATGCGTATCTTTTGAGATGAAAACACTTATCCATCAAAAAATGTTTCACGTGAAACAATGCACAATTCATGTATGATATCATAGTCGTCGGCGCTGGCCATGCGGGGTGTGAGGCCGCACTTGCCGCAGCGAGAATGGGTGTATCCTGCCTGCTCATCTCATCTGATCTTACAGCAATCGCAAGAATGTCGTGCAACCCCGCAATCGGCGGTGTAGCAAAAGGGCAGATCACCCGCGAGATTGATGCTCTGGGGGGAGAGATGGCCAAAGCAATAGATGGCACAGGAATACAGTTCAGGATGCTTAACAGGAGCAAAGGCCCTGCCATGCACTCGCCGAGAGCACAGGCTGATCGAACCTTGTACTCACTCTATATGCGAAACGTTATTGAGAGGGAACCAAATATCGATCTTATTCAGGATACGGTAACAGGCATAGAGTGCACTGCCGGCTCCTTTGCAGGAGCAAGAATCTCATCAGGCCGCATTATCAGGGGACGTGCCGCTGTTCTTGCCTGCGGAACATTTTTGAATGGACTGATCCATATCGGCATGAACCATTATGCCGGAGGCCGGACCATTGCCGAACCGCCAGTCTATGGCCTTACAGAAAGCCTGGTCGAACTTGGATTTACATCTGGAAGACTGAAAACAGGGACTCCGCCGCGCATTGACGCTCGCAGTGTCGACTATTCTCTGGTAGAGGAACAATCTGGCGACGTCCAGGATGTTGCGTTTTCGTTCAGAATGGCTCCAACCACGAGGCGCCGTCAGATAAGTTGTTTTGCGACAAAGACAACCGCCGCAACACATGAAATTCTGAAAAAGGGATTTGACCGTTCCCCCTTGTTTACCGGAAAAGTTCAAGGGGTAGGGCCAAGATACTGCCCATCCATCGAGGACAAGATTTGTCGGTTCCCCGACAAGGAGAGTCACCATATCTTCCTTGAGCCAGAAGGATTCGAAACAAATGAAATGTATGTCAACGGCTTTTCAACATCGCTGCCAGAAGAGATCCAGATTGAAGCTCTTCAATCTGTTCCGGGTCTCAATAAGGTAAAAATGATCCGTCCGGGTTATGCCATTGAATATGACTACTTTTTTCCGCATCAAATCAACCGGAGTCTTGAAACGAAACTGGTCAAAAATCTTTTTTTTGCTGGCCAGATAAATGGAACATCCGGTTATGAAGAGGCTGCCGCTCAAGGGTTGATTGCGGGCATCAACGCAACATTGCAACTTCAGAACAAGCCGCCGCTTCATTTGAAACGTTCTGACGCATACATAGGGGTTCTCATTGATGATCTCATCACCAAAGAGACGAATGAGCCATACAGAATGTTTACCTCATCGGCTGAGCATCGCCTCATGCTTCGCCATGACAATGCCGATATCCGCCTTCGGCAATTCGGCTTTATCGCAGGTCTTGTTGATACAGAGACATTTTCAGCATGCATCAATAAACAAGAGCTGATTGATGCGCTCAATCAGCTTTGCCTCAAAACAAAACTCCATCCCTCCGAAGTAAACCCGATACTGACCATACTGGACTATCCGGCGGTAAACAGTTCGCAAAGCGCTATGAGTTTGTTAAAACGGCCAGGAATTCACCTGCAGATGCTACTTGATTCTTCGTTTTCCTTTAAAGATCTGGTGCAGGAGATAACCGAAGACCCTTTGGTCTACGAACAGGTTGAGATTGATCTTAAATATGAGGGGTATCTGAAGCGCGATCTTTTGATGGCCGATAAAATCCTGCGACTGGACTTGCATCAAATACCGGTTTCGTTCAATTATGACAAGGTGTCAGGCCTGTCAAACGAAGGAAGGGAAAAACTGAAAAAACATCAACCGGATACCATTGGCCAGGCATCAAGAATTCTTGGAGTATCTCCATCGGATATCTCGGTACTCATGGTGCGTCTCGGCCGCTGATCAAATGGTTTGTTTCACGTGAAACATCAACGATCCGATTCCCCTTGTTCTAAATTAAATAAGCAATCATGGACAGCATAATCAGTGACATCATCACCAACGATCTTTTGTTCGGCAAAGATAAGGAGGAGCGTATTGTTGGGGCATACCAGCTTTCCGATACCCATATCCGGCTCTTTAATCGACAAGACGGTGTTGTTCGTCATCATGATGAGCTTTTTTATCCTTTTTTTTTCCTTTCAGACAATTCGCTGCTTGATGGGTTTGTGCCTGAAGAGATGGAAAAGTTCTGGTTGGTAAAATTGGCTGGGTCCAATTATTATCAGAATCTTGCCATCTTCAGAAACTGGAAAAATCACAGAAGCGCAATTGATTTCATCAACCGGAAGCGATCTGGTGAAACGACCGACAATAGTGGCAAAAGCACATCCTATGACAACAATTCACTTGTATACAATAAAGGGGATGCGGTCACACAATACCTTACTCAAAGCGGAAAAACCCTTTTCAAGGGAATGATTTTTGATGACCTGTACCGAATGCAGCTTGATATTGAGACCCATTACGACCCCTCCAGAAAAAGAACCAGTGGTGCAGGGATAGGCGATGATGAAGTCATTATTGTCTCATTAAGTGATAGCAAAGGCTGGGAAAGCGTTCTGCACTCAAAAAACAGAAGCGAAAAGGAGTTGCTTGAAGAGCTTATCGCCCTGATTGTACAAATGGATCCTGATGTGATCGAAGGGCATAATATCTTCAGCTTCGATCTTACCTATTTGCAACGCCGATGCGAAAAACTTGGTATTCCATTTGCTATTGGACGTGATGGGCTGTTGCCGAAAACATATCCGGCATCAATTCGTTTTGCAGAAAGAAGCATTGATTATCCGTTTTTTGATATCCCGGGACGTCATGTCATTGACACTCTTTTTCTGGTGCAGAGTTATGATGTATCAAAACGTTCAATGCAGAGTTATGGACTAAAGGCTGTTGCAAAACATTTTGGCTTCGCATCCCCTGAGCGAACCTACGTTGATTACCGGGATATTGCCTCTCTTTGGAAAAATAATCACGAGAAATTGCTTGCCTATGCCCTTGATGATGTGCGTGAAACAAGGGCGCTCTCATCTCTGCTTTCAGGGAGCAACTTCTATCTGGCTCAAATGCTACCCTATACCTATGCTATGACCTCACGTATAGGCCAGGCTGCAAAAATAGAGGTGCTGCTGGTCAGAGAGTATCTCCGACTGAAACAATCAATCCCCAAACCATCAACTGGCCAGCAGCATTCCGGCGGATATACTGAAGTGTTTCTCAAAGGAATTCTTGGCCCGATTGTCTATGCCGATGTTGAATCGCTCTATCCTTCAATCATGCTTTCATATAACATATGCCCGAAAAGCGATGAGTTGAGAGTCTTCCCCGGAGTACTCAACGACCTGAAGGAACTTCGATTCAAGGCAAAAGAGAGGTCGCACGAAGAAAAAAAGCTTGGCAACACCTCTCTCGCCGCCAATTTTGATGCCATGCAAAGTTCGTTTAAAATCCTTATCAATGCCATGTACGGTTACCTTGGATTCGGTGGAGGCATATTTAATGATTTTATTGAAGCCGACAAGGTAACCTCAACAGGGCAGAGCCTGGCTAAAAAAATGATCATGGACTTTGAGGCAAGAGGATGCAAAGTCATTGAAGTTGATACCGATGGCATTCTTTTTATCCCACCGTCGGATGTGACGACTGAATCAGCTGAACGGGAACTGGTCAGTGAAGTCTCTTCGCTTATGCCGCAGGGCATCAATATCGGTTTCGACGGCCGATTCAGAAAAATGATCTCTTACATGAAGAAAAACTATGCCCTTCTTGGATATGATCAGGTCATGATCCTTAAAGGCTCTTCACTAACCAGCAGAAGCGGAGAAAAATTTGGCAGAGACTTTGTCCGGAGGGGTTTTGAGACCCTCTTGACTGAAGACATCAATGGCCTGCACAATCTGTTTACCGAGTACAGAAATAAAATCTTGAACCATGAACTTGATATTGCTGAATTTTCGAGAACAGAAACCCTGAAAAATTCTTTGGAACAATATCTTGACGATGTAAAATCCGGGAAACGATCAAAATCAATCACCTATGAAATCGCCCAGAGGGCGGGTATGCAGGTGACAAAAGGAGAGAGAATAACCTATTATATATCAGGAACCGGTGCGGGATCGGCCTCATACGAGAAAGGAAAACTCGCCGCCGAATGGAAAAAGGAGAAACCGGATGAGAATACTCATTTTTATCTCAAACGTCTTGATGAACATTGCCAGAAATTTCTGCCGTTTTTTAAGCCACAGGATTACAGTATGATTTTTTCGGATGATACCCTCTTCTCTTTTTCTGCCGAAGGCATAGATCTTCAACGTGAGATCCGACATACGGAAACAAACCACCTCAGTAATGAACTTCCTTGAGAATTATTTGACAACCAACAGGAATAGGTATATTTGCGCTTAATGGTCATGTATGGAACTCTCTATGACATTTACAGGTATTAGTAGTAGTCATACAGTTAATCCCTTTATTTTTAATCATTTCGCTAAAATCAACATGACAGACAATAAAGTACTGGCAATTACGGATGATGTAAGCTGGATTGGGGTTCTTGATCCCGGTCTCATAACCTTCGATATTGTCATGGAAACGAAATATGGAACAACCTATAACTCCTATTTCATCAATGCTGAAAAGAAAGCAATAATCGAGACAACAAAAGAAAAGTTCTGGCCATCCTATATATCTAAAATAAAACAAGTTACCGATCCCGCAGAGATTGAGTACATTATTGTTGACCATACCGAACCCGATCACTCGGGCAACGTCAAGAACCTGCTTGCCGTAGCACCGAATGCGACAGTCGTTGGCAGCGGCAACGCCATAAAGTTTCTTCGTGACCAGACCGGGCATGACTTCAAGTCACTTGTTGTCAAAACAGGTGACACCCTCAGTCTTGGCAATAAAACCCTTCATTTCATTAATGCCCCAAACCTTCATTGGCCCGACACCATCTATACCTGGCTTGAAGAAGATCGTATCCTCTTTACCTGTGACTCTTTCGGATCACATTTTTGCAATGAAGGCATGTACGATGATGTTGTCGGTGATTTTGACGACTCTTTTACCTACTACTTCGATACTATTCTGAGACCGTTCAGCAAATACATGCTTCAGGCGATTGAAAAAATAAAGCCACTTGATATCAAGGTTATCTGTCCTGGTCACGGACCAATACTGAGGTCAAACTGGAAAAAATATGTTGATCTGTCTCAGAAATATGCAACAACAGCCATAGCTCTTCCCCAGGAAAAGAATATCCTGATAGCTTATGTTTCCGCCTACGAAAACACAACATTGATGGCTGAAAAGATTGCTGAAGGACTTCGCCAGTCCTGCGACTTCAAGATCGATATCTGTGATATTGAATCGGTCCATGCTTCAAAACTTGAAGAAAAAATCGCTCATTGTTCCGGTATCATCGTAGGATCACCCACCATAAACCAGAATATACTACCGCAGATTTACCAGATATTTGCAACTATCAATCCAATACGTGACAAAGGAAAACTTGCCGCAGCATTTGGCTCTTACGGTTGGAGTGGAGAAGCTGTACGTATGATTGAGAGCAATTTTACCCTGCTTAAACTCAAGGTGTTTGATCAAAACGTCATGGTTAAATTCAAGCCGCATGAGCCGGAATTTGAAAAATGTATCGCTTTTGGCCAAGCTTATGCAGAAAAGATGATTGAAATCTATCAGCTCAGTTGCAATCTTTGAGGATTGTCTGTGATGAAAGGAGCGTTGTGCAGCACAACGCTCCTTTTTATTTAAAAATAATATCTTCAACCATTGGACTGGATAAAGCCGCATTAAGCTTGGTCAGAATATCCTGCTTTCGGAAATTAAGCTCCATTCGCCATGCGGGATTTTTCACCCGTATAAACAACTCACCATTAGAGAAACGTTCAATAGAAGTTGCTGATGCAATAGCCTCCCCGACAACACTCTTCCATATCTGGAGTGTCTTATACTGGTTATAGGCTTCAGTCATCCCTAAGGCCTGACACATATCCCCAACAACGTCTGATATTTTTTTAGGATTTTTTGTTCGTGACACGCTTATTCCTGCTTGATATGATTCAGTGATTCCATAGAGATCGCTGTGACCGTGCTCGGCCCCCGTTTTTCCGTAGAGGTAATCAGGGTTTGGCCGCATGTTGCAAGAAGACTGAAAATATCCGTTGTCCGCAACGCATCCAACTCACTGAAAATATCATCAAGCAGACAGAGAGGTTTTTCTCCAAGCGTTGCAGAATAAAAGCGGTGTTGAGCAAGCTTGAGAGCGATAAGAAAGGTTCGCAGTTGCCCTTGCGATGCATATTTCTTTATCTCCTTCTCATTCAGCATAAAAAGCAAATCATCACGGTGCGGACCGGTCATGGTCTGTGCCCTGAATATTTCCTGCTTCTCACTCTCTTCGTACCTGGCTAGAAAATGATGGTAAAGCATTTCTGGAGAACTATCTCTGGAGATATTCCCAAGAGAGCAACGGTAAGTGATTGAGGGTTCCTCATCAACGGATAATTGTCCATAGAGTTCGCGGAATTGACCGGAAAAAGCGGAAAGAAACTCCATCCGGGCAAAAACAATGGACGCTGCCAGTCTTGAAATATTTTCAGTCCATAACGAAAGCATATCGGTATGCACCGGCATTTTTGCATACATCTGTGCAAGCAAAGCGTTTCTTTGATGCAAAACCCTTCTATAGTCCAGCAGGTCATCAAGATATCTTCTCTCAGTCTGGCTGATGGCATTGTCAATAAAACGCCTTCGTTCAGCAGGGGCTCCGTTGACAATAACAATTTCAGATGGAGAAAACGTTATACAGGGAATCCGGCCGATATGACGTGAAAAAGGTTTTACCTCGCTATTATTGACGATAAGCTGCTTTTCCCTCTCCTTTTTATAGATGATCCTCACATTTGTCGGACTTGCTTTCTCACTGAAAAAGCTACCGTTGAGTGAAAAATAGTCGGAAGAAAAGCGGAGATACTCACTATCAGTGGCGCTGACAAAACCTCTTGTCAGCGCACAGTAATGGACGCCCTCCAGAATAGATGTTTTTCCTGAACCATTCGGGCCATGTATGAGAGTAATACCATCGCCTGGCTCAAAGGTTAATAACCGATGATTTCTGAAATTCTCATACTGTATACACCGCAGTCTCAATTATTATTGGCACCGGTCAATTATTTATTCTGACCGGCATGACCAGAACAATCAGTTTGTCATCTTCTTCCTGCTTATGCGGCTTAAAAATAACAGCCGTTGTCGGGCTTTTCAGTTCAATACGGATATCATTATCATCAAGATGCGCAAGGGCAGCCTCGATAAATTTTGAATTAAAACCTATCGTAATATCTTCTCCGGAATAAATACAAGGTAACTCTTCCTGTGCTGCTTCCCCCTCATTGGTGTTTTCAGCCATAACCCTCAGAAGCTCTCCTTCAATCACCATCTTGACATCACCAATACTTGAAAAACGACCGACACGACGAACCGAATCATAGATCATCGAACGCCCTATAATGAGATGTTTGTCATGTTCAACCGGAATAACAGCATCATAATTGGGATAAGGCTCGATAATCAAAGAGGCATCCAGCACAATATTGCCAATAATGAAGCGGACAAATCGCCGGTTTGAATCAATCTTCATGGTCATTGATTCATTTTGGGCAAGCTTCTGCAAGATTGAAAGGACTCTGGCAGGAATGACGATTTTCTGTTTTTCCGCAAAATCAGACGATAAACTCTTTCTGCATCGTACAAGTCGGTGTCCATCGGTTGATACTGCAGTCATCATACTTCCTTCCAGTTCAAACAGCACACCCATCATAGCAGGTCTCATACCATCAACACTGCAGGCGAAAATGGTTTTCTGAATCAGGTCGAGCAGCTCAGAAGTCTCAATCTCAAGAGAGATATCGTAGCTTTTTTCATGTTTTTCGGTCTTGCTCTCAAATTGGCAGGGTATTTTATACTTGCCTTTATCTGTCGTGATATGAACGGTTCCATGATCACTTATCTCCTGACGCTCAATAGCAAAGGTTACTGCCGTATCATACATGCTTCTCAGAAAATCCTGTAAGGTCTTTGCCTTAATACCAATATTTCCGGTATCTGTAGTTTCAACTTCACATTTTGAGGTGATAGAGAGTTCACCATCAGTAGCGAAAAGAGTTAGACTGCCTGGTTCAATGGATAAGTGTACCGTTTCAAAACGAGCATCAATGGTTTTTGCAGGTATGGCTTGTGCAACTTTGCTGATCGCATCCTGTAATTGACGGATTGAGGAAGTTAATTTCATCTGCTCCAACTTTAACTATTTAATTTTATAAAAATTGTTGTTGTTGTTGACGGTGTGGATATCTGGATAACAAGTATGATAATTTTTCTAATCACTTTAAAATAAACCGGTTAAATAACCCCATAATCCCGCCGGCAATGTTGGTAACCTGTGCCTTGAGCTTCCCGGATGATGTGCACTCTTTGTTGAAGCCTGCTAATTCCTGCAACCCGTGTTGATAACCCGCCAGTTATCAAGATCGTAAACACATTCCTTCAACACCTTATCAACACCGGAACTTACATGGAAAGAATCTCAATTCTTTTCTTGATCTCTTCTATTTTTTTTCTTTCATCTGTTACAGAGTCAACTCGCTTGGTAATGGTATTAACAGCGTGAATGACGGTGGAATGGTCTCTTCCTCCAAAATGAAGACCGATGGTCTTGAGTGATGAGTCGGTCATATGTTTTGCGAGATACATGGCAATCTGACGTCCAACTGCGATCTCCTTCTTTTTGGATTTTCCTTTCAGATCGTTTGGTGTAATGGAAAAGTATGAACAGATCGCCTTTTCTATCGTATCAAGTGTCAGACGTTTGGTTGTATGTCGAATGATGTCTTTCAGGGTCGCTTTTGTAAACTGGAGATCAATTTCCCTGTTGTCAAGCGATTGTGCCGCCAGCAGTTTGACGATACATCCTTCAAGCTCCCTGACATTTTCGGTCACATTGGTTGCGATGAATTCAATAACGGTATCATCCAGATTGACTCCGCTCTGATGCAGTTTGCTGAGGATAATAGCTTTCCGGGTTTCATAGTCGGGGGGCTGGATATCTGCCGAGAGTCCCCAGTTAAAGCGTGATATCAGGCGGTCTTCAATCCCCTTGATATCTTTTATTGGTCTGTCTGCCGAAAGGATAATCTGTTTGTTGGATTGATGGAGAGTGTTGAAAATGTGAAAAATCTCCTCTTGTGTCTTTTCCTTGCCTGAAAAGAACTGGATATCGTCGATGATGAGGACATCAATCGAGCGGTAAAACGATGAAAATTCCTGGATTTTACCATTCTGGATGGCATTGACGAAATCGATAGCGAATTTTTCGCTGGAAACATAGAGTACTCTTTCTGAAAGCCTGTTTTCACGAACACTATTACCGACAGCCTGCATCATATGTGTTTTGCCAAGCCCGACTCCACCATAGATAACGAGTGGATTAAAAGCGTTTTGTCCAGGGCTTTGCGCAACAGATTTTGAAGCTGCAAAGGCCAGCGAGTTACAATCTCCTCTGATGAGGGTATCAAACGTATACTTGGTATTCAGGTGCGTTTCAAAGCGGGCAAGGTTTCGTTCAAACTCCTCAGTGTTTTTTGGCCGAGACTCTGTGGCGCGACTTGCGGTGATGAAATCGCCATTCATGGCATTCTGGTGCGGCAATTCTATGGTTACAGGTTGTCCTTGCGACTTATCCATAACGATTGAATACATCAACTTTGCTTCAGGACCAATCACATCTTTGAGTGCCTGCTTCAAAAAAGAGGAATAATTCTCTTCTATCCATTCATAAAAAAATTGGCTTGGTACTTCAATGGTAAGCTCACATCCTGAAAAGCTCAGAGGTTTAATCGGAAAAAACCAGGTCTTAAATGCCAGAGGGTTTATTTTTTCCTTTATGGCATTAAGGCATGCGTCCCAGACTTGCTGCTCCATTGAACTGCTTTTCTGGGATTTTGTTTGCGGATTTTCCGTAAACGTTTTTGACGTAACTTCGAGCATAAAAGGCGAGGATTTGAGGAGTAAGTTCCGAAATTGTTAGCGCCATCAACATTTAGTGTTCACAAGTTAGTGTTTTATGTGGATAAAAAACAATTTCCTTTCTTAAAAAACCGTCGTATGGGGTGTCGTTTTACAATGGACATTTCAACAGCTTAAGTTGTTTTTGTAAAACGCATTAATGTTTTAGTCGGTTAAAGTTGTCAACATGTGTTGATTCTTTTGGATGACCGGATTATTTGGGTTTTTTGGGGTTTGATTTATTTTGTCCACAAGTTATCCACATTGTTGATAACTTGTGGTGGGGTTAGTGTTTTTAGCCCTCTAAAGGGTTATCGTTCGTGCGGCAAGAGGCGTGCGTTGTCATCGGAACTGTGGGCAGGGGGTGGAACCATTTGTTAATGAGTGTTCATTATGCTAAATTACGCGCCCTATAATTTTGAATGTACCTAAACAAGTTTGGAGCTATAAGCGATGAAAAGAACCTATCAGCCGCGGAACAGAAAAAGAAGGAACAAGCATGGATTCCGCGAGAGAATGTCGACCAAGAACGGCAGAAAAGTGCTTTCAGCAAGAAGAGCCAAAGGACGTCATTCGCTTTCGGTAAGCAGCGCGATGGGTACTGCAGGTCAATAAGTCTGGCAGTGAGACTGGCTGGAATCAATAAAATTGCCCTTTTCACATTTTGAATAAGGTGCACGTGCATTCTCTGCGAAAGCATGAGATCTTGAGGAAAAAATTGCCGATTTCACTCCTGTTCAGGAGTGGAAAAAGTATGAAGGGTGAATTTTTAAGAATTGTGTATGCCTCTCTTCAGCTTGAAGACAAAAGTTTTCAGCCTTTTCCAGCCATTCTGTTTGCGGTGAGTAAAAAAACAGTCCCTTCTGCTGTTCGTCGCAACAGGGTCAAAAGAATGATGAGAGAAGCTTACCGGCTTGAAAAATCATTGATACAGAGTAGAGCAGAGAATCCTCGCGAAGGGAGCGTTAGTGGAATGCTCTGTATTGCTTTTCTTTATATGGGCAGAAGAAAGACTTTCCCGAACCTTGAAGCATTCAGGGCGGAGATCAGGGGTTTAATGGAAAGTATGATACTTTCCTGAACTCTGACTTGTTGGCTCAGGCATGACGGACGAGTGTTTATTATCGGTAAACGTAGGTATGAAAAGCATGAGTAGCTGGAAGGTTTTCAATCAGGTGCCGATAGTGCTGATAAAATTTTATCGGGCGTTTCTTTCGCCTCTGTTCGCCCCTTCCTGCAAATATTATCCTACCTGTTCAGGTTATGCGCTTGAAGCGTTTCAGCTGCATAATTTTATTTATGCTGCTTGGCTCACCCTATGGCGTATTCTCCGGTGTAATCCATTTTCAAAGGGGGGGTATGATCCGGTTCCTCCTGTATCCGTAAACAAACAAGAGTGTTCTCATAAAATTAAAGAGAGTGGTAATGGATAGAAATTCGGTAACCGGCCTTGCAATCATTGCCGTCATCATGATGGTCTGGCTTCAGTTTATGTCGCCAGCCAAAAAACCGCTGCCGTCTGAAACGGCCGTGAAAACAGAGCAGGTCCAACGGCAAGTGCCTCAAAACGTGGCAACTCCGCTTCCTGTCGCCGAGAATTTTGGTGTTTTTGCCCCTTCAGCCGGCGGTCAGGAACAACTGCTGAAAGTCGATAATGCTCTTTTTCGTGCAACACTTTCCAGCAAGGGCGCAACCCTGAAATCCCTTGTACTTAAAAAGCATCTGGACGGCAATCTCCATGCGTTTGATCTTGTCAGCAATGCAAAAAACGGAGCTCTTTCACTGCTTTTTCTTACCAGGGAAGGCAAGAGAATTGACACTCGTGACCTCTATTTCACCAGCATGTCGCTTGACACGCTTCATACCGTCAGCGGCAAGGAGAACTATGCCGTACGCTACCACCTTGATGTTGCTCCCCAGCAAGCTATAGACATTACCTATCATTTTACCGGTGACAGCTATAAATTAGACTATGATGTCAAGCTGACAGGATTTGCCAGTGAACTCGCAGGCAATGAATACCAGTTGCAATGGGATGGAGGGGTGCCCTATTCGGAAAAAAACAGGCCGGATGAAGCTCAGAGCGCATTGGCCAGTGCATATCTTGGCGGCAGTCAGGTAAAGCTTGATGCCAGCAAACCGAACCAGTCCTATCGTGAAGAGCAGTCTGGCGAAGCGCAATGGGTTGCTGTTCGCAACAAGTATTTCGTTGCAGCACTCATTCCCCGGGGACGCTCTGCCGGGATTTATCTGGACGGAAAAAAAGAGACCGGCAATGATTTTGAAAATTACGTTGCTGCGCTGAAGATGGCTGTTCCGCCTGCCGGTGATGTGGTTGATGATAAATTCAGCCTCTATCTGGGGCCGCTAGACTACAATATTGTCAAGGCACAGAAGGTCAATCTCGAAAAAATCATGGACTTCGGATGGGACTGGCTGACAAGGCCTTTTGCCGAGTATATCATTCTGCCGGTCTTCAACTGGATGAATGGCTTTGTTGGTAATTACGGCCTTATCATTATCATTTTCGCCGTCCTCATCAAGCTGGTCACCTATCCGCTTTCAATGGCTTCAACAAAGTCCATGAAAAAAATGTCGGCTTTGCAGCCGGCACTCAAAGAGCTGCAGGAGAAGTACAAGGATAATCCGGCAAAACTGCAGAGTGAGCTTGGAAGGATATACAAAGAGGCCGGAGTAAACCCGATTGGAGGCTGCCTGCCTGTCGTGCTCCAGATGCCGCTGCTCTTTGCCATGTTCTACGTATTCCGTTCGTCAATCCAGCTTCGTCAGCACAGCTTTCTCTGGGCAAAAGATCTTTCGGTGCCGGATTCCATTTTTGATTTTGGCTTCGCTATTCCCATGTACGGGAGCCATATTGCGGTTTTCCCTATTCTTATGGCCGTGACGGTGTTCTTGCAGCAGAAGATTACGCCGACGACGCAGAGCAACGAGCAGATGAAGGTCATGATGTACATGTTCCCTGCCATGATGCTGCTCTTTTTCAATAACATGCCTGCCGGTCTTGGTCTCTACTATCTGATGTTTAACATCTTCAGTGTTGCTCAGCAGTATTATATCAACAAAACCACGACAGCGGCCGACATGCCGCAAGTAAACCTTGGCCTTGCCTCTTCCGGTTCACAGAGGAAACACAAAAAAGGGGGAGCTAGAAAATAGGCACGATGATGTCGTCCATTGAGCAGGCTGATGTCTGGCTTTTTCGGCTGCTGAACCACAATCTGGTTAATCCGGCAGCCGATGACCTTATGGTTTTGCTGACCGGCGGGCGATTCTCCTGGCATATTTTTGTTCTTGTCGCTTTTTTTATGGTTATCCGAAAAGGAAAAGGCGGCTTTCTGGTGATTCTTCTTGCTCTCATTGCGGTAGGCCTCGCTGATTCAGTGGCTTCAGGCATCCTCAAGCCCCTTGTTCAGCGAGTCAGGCCCTGCTTTGCCCTCGACCACGTCCGCCTGCTTATCAGCCAGCCGCACAGTTATTCGTTTGCCTCATCCCATGCGGCAAATTCCACCGCAGTTGCTACGGTAACCTGGATTTTTTTTCATCGGGGGCTACTCGTTGAAAAGCTCTTTACCGGCCTCATCATTTGCTATGCTTTCGTGGTTTCTTTTTCACGGATCTATGTCGGTGTTCATTATCCCGGTGACGTTCTCGCAGGCATGGCGGTCGGAATCTGCAGCGCACTGCTCGTCTATCTGTTTTTTTCATGGATAATGAAGAATATCATTCAGCCCCGTCTGATGCTTGAGGAGAGCTGCAGCCATGATTGAACACTACTGGGGCATAGACCTCGGTGGTACCAAAATCGAAGCCGTGGTGATCGATAGATCCATGAAGCCTCTCTATCGCCGTCGTGTCGCTACAGAGGCATCTGGAGGTTACAGCCATATCCTTCAGCGCATTAGGCAACTGATTGAGATGATCTCTCTTGAGTCCGGCATTATGTATAGTGGACCCCGATTTTTAGACAGCGGTTTAAGATGTTAACTTGCCCCAAAAAGGAGCAGGTAATGACAAAAAGGACACGAAAAAATTTCAGCGGTGACTTTAAGGCCAAGGTAGCACTTGAGGCTATTCAAGGGGT
>CAIJGA010000014.1 GCA_903820085.1 uncultured Chlorobiaceae bacterium | reverse complement strand
GTTTTTGCGAAATCCGGGGACTCATCTTTCCGCTTCTTAATGTATCGTTCAAGATCATCCATGGTTTTTCCTCGATAGATATTCTGTTTTCCGCTTTTCAGCGAGTACAATTTCTGATGCCGGGGTTTTCTGAGTTTTCTTTGAGAAACCATTGGTCAGGACAACCAAGCTTCCTTGATCAAGAAATCCTAAAAGCCGAAAGGCATTACTTGCCTGTTTTGCTCTGATCTCCCATATACCATCCGTGTTTTGGAGTTTCTTGAAATACTCGGTCGACACCGTGGGCAACTCCTTGACAAGTCTGAGCACCCACAGTACCTTCTGGACTTCCTTTTCAGAAAGCTTGTCCAGATAGTCTTCCACGGGACTTTTCCCGGCACGGGTCTTAAAGAAAACAATCTCTCGCATGAGTAAATGTTAACAAAATAGTTAACTATTCACAAAAGAAATTCGTTCAGTTGCCTGCTCTACAGTTCCAGTTCAACCCATGCCGGATCATGGTCACTACCATCGCCACTATGTTTTGTTCGTCTGTTAATCCAACCTTTACGAAAGTTTAACTGTACTCACGTAATATGCCGTTGTGGGACAACTGGGCCAGTCATGGCTGGATTAGTCATCAATGTGCTCTTTGAATCAATCACCCATCAATTATCTTTTACAGAAACAACTGATTTAATAAAAACAAGTTAACCACATCAATAACACCTATTCAAACAGATCTATCAATTACCCATCAATTAAAATTCAAGCCCGGAAAGGGAGACGCAATATTACTTCAATCAGAATATCACTCCCGCATACTGATACGATACCCCATTGCTCGATAACCACGCTGGCGTTTTTCCCACATTCGTGCAAGCTGCGGATTGTCATGCTCGACATAATCGTAGATACGCACCTCACCCTTATTGACATGTTCACGGTGCAGACGACCTGCGTACTGCTGTAATGTTCCATGCCAGGAAACAGGCATGGAAAGCACCATGGTATCAAGAGGGGGATGATCAAAACCTTCACCAATAAGGCGCCCGGTTGCCAGAATTACCCGTGGAACCGAATCATCAAGTTCTGCAAGACCTGCAAGCGTAGTTGCGCGCTGCTTTTTTGTCAACCGGCCATGCAGCAAAAAGCTATGCGGAATTTGATCAGCAAGTACTTCGCGTATCAGTTCCAGTTGTTCTGTGCGCTCCGTCAACACAAGGATCTTTCGACCTTCGTGATATGCAGCGAGAATATCCTTTGCAATGCTTTGGTTGCGGGAGGAATCATGGGCGAGGATACGGAAAACATCCTGAATACCAGATCCTTGTGGAAATACTGGCGAGAATAGGTTTAGCGGCCGAACCTCTAAGCGTACTGGCGCATTTTCTGCTTGAAGCGCGCGATGCCTTACCGGGCCGCATTGCATAAAGATTATGGGCTGATGACCGTCTCGACGAATAGGTGTTGCTGTAAGTCCCAGAACATATGCCGCTTTAGACTGCTTGAGAATTGCCTCAAAAGTAAAGGCTGAAAGATGATGACACTCGTCAACAATGATATGGCCATAGCTGTCGAGCAACACGACAAGATCATCACGCCGTGATAGAGATTGCATGACCGCGATATCAATCAAGCCTGATAGTTTCTTTTTGCCGCTTCCAATAAAACCAAGAGATGCACCGGACAGGTCGAGAAAGGTGGATAACCGCTCCCTCCATTGCTGGAGAAGTTCAGCTCGATGAACAAGAATGAGGGTACTCACTTTGCGCCGGGCAATTATTGCGGCAGCCATGACGGTCTTGCCGAATGCTGTGGGTGCAGAGAGAATCCCTGTTTGGTGCTTGAGCATCTCAGTGATTGCCGTTTGTTGGTCTTTTCTTAACTGACCGGTAAACGTTACTGATATTTCGGTGCCTGATATGCGCTCATCCTGAACGTCCATAAGGACATTGTGCTGTTGCAACAGTTCGGTGACTGCGTCAAAGCATCCCCTCGGCAAACTGATATGGAGCGGAAAGTTTTCGGCACAACAGACGATTCGGGATTTGTCCCATACCGGCAGACGCATTGCCTGAGCCTTGTAAAACTCGGGGTTTTGAAAAGCAGCTAGGCGAATCAGACGGTTGGCCAATGGCTGGGGCAGATCGGCTTTGGCAATGAAGATCTGATTAGCGAGCACAAGAGTCAGTGATTCAGGCATGGGGCCGGGGATCCGACTGAAACTCTGCATTGAGCGTTGCCATGGCTTTTGTTCCTCCTCTTCTGCAACAAAAGCGATATCAAGCGGATGGCGAATGCCGCATGAACGCTTTACGGCTGAATCCAGTTCGAGACGGGATAGGCTCTGGATGGATGAGAGATATTCCCACTGGTCAGGATAGATCACAAAGTTTTCATCAACAAAAACACTGAACCCCTTCGATCGTGGCTTTTGCTGCAACGGAAGCGCAATCAGGTTGCCGAAACCACCTTTTGGCAACGTGTCCTGATTAGGAAAAAAACGATCGTAACTTTTTATGGCAAGTTGACGGGTACGGTCACATGTCTGGCTTATAAGTGCAGCACCAAGCTGCCTTGCATTTGACGCTGGAACAGGTTCAGCAAAAAAAATCCATACATGCGCACCGTTACCTGAACGCGAAATCTCCAAAGAGGCAGGAATATTCAACTCCCTGCACGATTGCATGAAGGCTGATGCATCATCATGCCAGCCTTCATCATCAAAGTCAGTCGCAATAAAATAACAGGTTTCATCCGGCAGCATTGGATAGACACCGATGGTATGCTTGCCGGAAAGATGACGGTAAAGAACATTTTCTGTAACTGGCAAGAGCAAGCGCTGCTCGCAATCACCACATTTGATTCCGGGTTTATTGCAGATACCTTTCCGCCACTCATTGCTGCACGCTGGAGAATAACCCGACATTCCTTTGGCAGACTCCCAACGAATTGGATACACATCCCTGCGGCCACGGAATAGTTGCCCAAACAGTGCAACTTTTTCCATTGCTGAACGCTGCACTGTTGATGTTGATGGGATTTCAGATGAATTTTCTTCTGATGGAACGGACTCTTCCCACGGTATGCCATTTGCAGCAAGCAGAGCTTTCAACCTGACATTTTCTTCCT
>CAIJGA010000013.1 GCA_903820085.1 uncultured Chlorobiaceae bacterium | reverse complement strand
GTTGACAAATACAGCAAGAAGAATAAGCCGACAGAAGAGTTAACGGTAAAAGAGGGGCAGCGCCTTTCCGCTGCATAAACAGGTCAGGTTAGTAACTTAAACTAAGCCACTTTTTGTCTACCGGTTGGGGTCCACTTCAATGCTTCCCGAACTGATCGGCATCGGAACTCCCGGACGCTACGATGCAGCGTGCGGCATCATGAACAATTCCAATACGCTCTGCCTGAACGGACGCAATCTGAAAGATGATCTCGAACTGACGCTCAAGAGAGCCGTAGTGCTTGAAAACGATGCCAACTGTTTTGCACTTGCTGAATCCAGGCTTGGCGCAGCCGCATCACTTATGAGTGATCCCTCAAAACTCGCTTTTGGCATTATTCTAGGAACCGGTGTGGGCGGCGGAATAGTCTGTGGCGGCAAGGCCCGACGTGGCGCCCATGGCATTGCCGGAGAGTGGGGGCACAATGAACTGATCCCTGACGGGGAACCCTGCTATTGCGGCCGACGGGGCTGTGTTGAGACGGTTATTTCCGGTCCCGCACTTGAGCGCTATTATCAAAAGCTGACCGGCGTATTCAAACCGCTGGAGCAGCTTGCCAGCGAGTGCCATGCAGATGACGCGGCAGCAGAAACCATTGATCGGCTTCTCTTCTATTTTGGCAAAGCGCTCGCTGCGGTAATCAATATCATTGATCCGGATGTCTGCATTCTCGGAGGCGGCGTCGGCCAGGTAGAGCAGTTGTATGCACAGAAAGCAGTTCAGGCAATCGAGCGACATCTCTTCAACAACGAACTCCGCATTCCCCTGCTCAAGCCGCTTCTCGGCGACAGCGCGGGAGTTTTTGGTGCGGCATTACTATCATACCCATTTAAAAACACCGATCCGTCATAAGGTAGGCATGAGTTTGTTTGCTGGCGACCTCCCCTTAAAATTTTTTTTACAGAACGAACCCATTTACAAGGTGGGGATGGGGTATTAAACAAAGGATTTGTTGTGCTGCAAGAAGCCTGCCGGAGTAATTTCCGGCTTTTTTTGTGTCCATGAGTGGGCGGTTTCGTATGTTCCGGAGTTGCTGTTTCAGTCCGATAACAAACGTTTCGTGGCGGAAGAGCTGTAAGGTATTTGATTGATAAGCTATAAATAAGTTGTAATGGCAGAAGAGATGTTACGGAAAGGGGATAGCATTGAGTTGACGGTCACTGATCTGGCGGAGAAAGAGCAGTGTTTCGGGCGGCTGGATAATGGCATGGCGGTGATGGTCAGCGGCATGCTTGCGATTGGTGACCGGGTGTCAGCAAAGATAAAAAAAGTGAAGCAGCGCTATATCGAGGCCATCGCTGTTGAGGTGCTTGACGCTTCGCCCGACCGTATGGAGCCGGTGTGCAGCTCTTTCGGTGTTTGCGGAGGGTGCAAGCTGATGCATATCCGTTATGATGCGCAGCTTTTGTACAAGCAGAAAAAGGTGAAGGATGCCCTTGAGCATCTCGGGGATTTTGTTGCCCCTCCGGTCATGGCGGTACTTGCTGCTCTTGATTCGGTTCATTACCGGAACAAAATTGAATTCTCTTTTTCA
Organism: uncultured Chlorobiaceae bacterium; assembly: GCA_903820085.1. Lineage (GTDB taxonomy): Bacteria > Bacteroidota > Chlorobiia > Chlorobiales > Chlorobiaceae > Chlorobium. Next base: position 110,688 of record CAIJGA010000013.1, on the reverse strand, counting down.
AATATGCGATATCTGCTGCCGGAGGAGCTTTCGCTTGAGCAACTTTCCCGCCCAAAGGAGTTTGCGCTTGGCTTTCATACTCCCGGCAACTTTGAGAAGGTGATCGATATCGACTACTGTTATCTGGCCAAGGAGTCAATGAACAGGGTGCTCGCCCTGACCCGCCAGTTTGCGCTGGCCAACGCTCTTGTTCCCTATGGCGCCAAAGCCCATACCGGTTTTTTGCGAAATCTTGTGGTGCGTGTCAGTGAAAACCGCGAGGAGGTTATGGTTAATCTTGTTACCTCCTGGTATGACGAGGAGCTGATGCAGCGTTACCGGGTGCACCTTGAATCAGGAATGGCTGGGCAGAAGATGACCGTGGTCAACAATGTGACCGAGCGAAAGAATACGGTTGCTACCGGCGAAAAGGAGTTTACGCTCATTGGCACGGGATACATTACCGAGCGCCTGGGTGGCCTTGATTTCAGGATATCGGCGAACTCCTTTTTTCAGACCAACTCCCGGCAGGCGGAGGTGCTTTATCACAGCATTCTGGAGGTCGCAGGGCTGAGGCCGGAGGATACGGTTTATGACCTCTATTGCGGTACAGGCACTATAACCCTTTATATGGCAAAGCACTGCCGTCAGGTGGTCGGTCTTGAGATGGTTGAGAGCTCCATCAGCGATGCCCGTTCTAACGCAACGTTTAACGGGATAGACAACGCCGCATTTTTCCAGGTTGATCTCAAGGATTTTCATGGCATGCTTGATCTGCTCGAAAGCTATGCTGCTCCGGGGGTGATCATCACCGATCCGCCGAGGGCGGGTATGCACCCGAAGGCGCTCTCTACCATGCTTCGGCTCAAGCCGAGGAGGATTATCTATGTCAGTTGTAACCCGGCAAGCTTGGCTCGTGACGGCAAGGAGATCTGCCTGCAAGGCTACAGGCTCTTATCGGTGCAGCCGGTTGACATGTTCCCGCATACCAGCCATATCGAGAGTGTTGCCTGCTTTGAGATGGATAGTTTCGTGCCGGTTACTGAAGCTCAGGATAATTGATATTGTCGGCTTCGGATGCTGATTTGCTAGCTTCCCAGGCAATGAATTTCTCGACATCCTTGCTGATTGAAGCAAAAACTGCCGAAATGATGGCGGCATCGTCGACGTATCCGATAAACGGGATGAAATCGGCAATCGCATCAAAGGGAGAAACAAAGTAAATAAGGGCGGCGGTAATGAGGACAATGGTCTGCCAGGGGGTATCAAGGTACTCCCTGTTGGCAGAGTAGCGCACCATGCGGAGCATTGGCCTTATTTTTCGTGTGATGCCGGAAATCTGAAGAGGGTATTTCCCGGAAGAAGCTATTCTTGATGCTGCGTTAACCAGCTTATTGTTCTTCCGGGGATTGTTTACGGTCGATTCCGCCTTGCGTTTAGCTTTGTCAAATGCTTTGTTCATCTTTTTGTCATGCTTGATGGCTGTTCTGCTGTCGCGGGCATGCCGTGATTATTTGCCGCCAGCCTTGAGCAGCTTGCGTCGCTCCTCATCGGTCAATGATCCATAGCCGCGCTCAGAAATCTTGTCGAGTATGGCATTGATCTCTGCTTCGGAAACCGGTGGAGCCAGCCTGTTCCGGGTATGAAGGCGAGGGCCGCTTTTCTTTTTGCCGGAGGGGCGGAGTTTGCTGAAGAACCCCGAAAACGACCATTCGGCTCGTTTGATGGTGATGAAGATAAAGCCGATCAGCATTCCTCCCAGGTGGGCAAAGTGGGCAATGTTGCTGCCGCTTCCCATCGCCCGGCTGCCGAGGCCTGAGAAAAATTCGATAAGCGCATAACCGGCAATAAAATATTTTGCCTTGACAGGGAAAAGGAAATAGAGAAAAATGTAGCGGTTGGGAAACATCATGCCGAAAGCGAGCAGGACGCCGTAAATGGCTCCGGAAGCGCCGACGGTTGGATAGGGATCACCCATTGTAGCCAGAAGGTTGATAAGCGCAGCGCCGATACCGCAGGTAAAATAGTAGATGTTGAACTCCCTGGTCCCCCACTGGTTTTCTATTTCAGCTCCGAACATCCATAGCGCGAACATATTGAAAAAGAGATGAGTTCCGCTGCCGTGCAGGAACATGTAGGTCAGCGGCTGCCAAAGCCTGAAGTTGCCGGATCCGACAGGCCAGAGCGCGCCGAGGTTTTGAATAATTTCCCCGAATGGCGTGACGTACTGCAGGGCAAAAACAGCAACATTGGCTACAATGATGGCTTTGATCGCCGGGGGCATAAACTGAAAGCCCCCGGGACTGTATGTCTGGTTGGAATTGTTCATCAATAGGTCAGGTTCTTCTCAAAGGTAAATCCAAGTACAACTAATGTTCTGCAAGAGTCCGGTCAATCGTTCAGGGCGGCGATACCCGGAAGCTCCTTGCCTTCAAGGAATTCAAGACTTGCGCCACCGCCGGTTGAAATATGGGTCATCTCCTGCGCCAGGCCGGCTTTTGCTACGGCAGCTGCAGAGTCGCCTCCACCGATAATGGTCGTAGCTCCTTTTGCTGTTGCTTCAGCCATGGCATTTGCGACGGCCATTGTGCCGGCTGCAAAATTGTCGATTTCAAAGACACCCATCGGGCCGTTCCAGAGCACGGTTCTGGCTGAAAGAATTTCGTTCCGGTAAATTTCAGCCGTGAGCGGTCCGATATCGAGGCCGATCATGTTTTCAGGAATAGCTGAAATCATTTCCGCATGGCAGGGGGTTGTTGCTGAAATTTCAGCCGCAAGAATGACGTCTGTCGGGAGAAGCAGCTTGATGCCCTTGCTTTTTGCTTCAGCCAGAATTTTCAGTGCCAGCTCAATCTTGCTCTCTTCAACCAAGGATTTTCCCACTTCATAACCCTGTGCCTTGAAGAAGGTAAAAACCATGGCACCGCCGATCAGTACCGTATCGACTTTTTTGAAAAGGTTTTCGAGGACATCAATTTTTCCTGAAATTTTGGAGCCTCCCAGAATGGCTACAAATGGCCGTTCGGGTTCCTGAAGGGCTTTGCCAAGATAGAGAAGCTCTCTTTCTATCAGAAAACCGGCAACGGCTGTCTGTACGTAGTGTGTAATTCCTTCCGTTGAGGCATGGGCCCGGTGAGCGGTGCCGAATGCATCATTGACGTAAACTTCACCGAGAGAAGCAAGTTCTCTTGAGAAATCGGGATCATTTGCCTCTTCCTCAGGGTGAAATCTGAGATTTTCAAGCAGGATGACCTCTCCGTCCTGCAGGGCAAGTACCTGTTGCATGACCTCTGTGCCAATGCAATCTTTTGCCATGGTAACCGGGCAATCGATGAGTTCGGAAAGTCTTGATGCTACAGGAGCCAGTGAGAATTCCGCATTAACTTTTCCTTTCGGCCTTCCAAGGTGTGACATTAAAATAAGGCGTCCGCCGCTCTCCAGAACTTTTTTGATGGAGGGGAGGGAGTCCACGATTCTCTTGTCATCGGTGATTTTTTTGTTCTCATCAAAAGGAACATTGAAATCAACACGCATCAGCACCCGTTTGCCTTGAATTGTTATGTCGGATAAGCTCTTTTTTTGCATTGCTTTGATTGATTTATTGAAAAAACGACCTGTGTGTATGACGATATATAGACAATATAATCAATCTCCTCTAACTGGGAGATGATTGGGATTGGTTCCTGCCTGTGATCAGCGCAGCGTATCGCGGAGTGCGCTTTTGTATTTTTTGATGTTTGCCTGATGTTCCGTCAGCGATGTGGCGAAGTAATGTCCCCCTTTTCCGGTAGCAACAAAGTAGAGGTAGCTTGTATCCGCCGGTTTCAGTACCGCGAGAAGCGATGCGGCACCGGGGTTGCAGATGGGCCCGGGAGGAAGTCCTTTATGGCGATAGGTGTTGTAGGGGGAGTCGGCTGCAAGGTCTTTGTAATAGAGCCTGCGGGCCTCTCCTCCAAGAGCATACTGTACGGTTGGATCCGCCTGCAACCGCATGTTCTTTTTCAGGCGGTTAAGATAGACGCTTGCCACAAAATTTTTTTCTGGATCTAGCGGGGTTTCGGCTTCAACTATAGAGGCAAGGGTCACCAAGCTGGTTTCACTCAGCCCTCTTTTAGCAGCAACGTTTTTCAGGCTGTCGGTATAAAAATGGCGGAACCGGCCGATCAGAAATCCGGTAGCTTCCTCAGGGGTACTGCCCCAGGCAAAGTCGTAGGTTCCGGGAAGCAGGTAGCCTTCTGCACTTTTTGCTGTAATGCCATATTTGCGGAGCAGGTAAGGGTTGAATGCCGCCTCCATGAATTCTGTGGAGTCGATATCAAGGTTTCTGGAGAGGATTCGGGCAACTTTTCTGAGATCAAGTCCTTCGGGGAACGTAAGACGAACTTCATCCTGCCGATGCGCATGCAGGTAATACATAAGCATGAAATTCGACATTCCCGGGGGAACGGTGTACCGACCCGGCTTGATATGGTGAAGCCGTGGGATAATGGTGACGGTCAACAGTGCAGGCCATTTGGAGTGAATCGTACCGTTACGGTACAATTCATCTAAAATGGCGCTGACGCCCATTTTTTTGTGAACCGTTAGACGGGTTGTTCTGGATGCGGTATTGAGCCCTGGCAGGAATAAAAAACATGCAAGAGCCAGCGCCATAATGGTCAAGCCGGCTTTAAGCGGTTTGCGTCGGGAAGTTTTTTTTGATGCCATTGCGAGGGAGCGGATTTAGCTGGTCTGGATACCGGGTTGACTCTTTTTCCACTCATGCTGAAACAGCCTGGTCTCTTCAATGATGCAGCGATATATTTTTTCAAGTGCAAGGGCTTTCAGGGGAGAGTCGGCATGGTTCAGCACATTGTTCAGTACCTCTTTTTCCCGTTCAGGCTGGAGTACCTGCTCTCCAATTCTTGCTTTCAGGGAGCTGATATTCTGGGCGCAATGCAGTCTCTCGCAGAGCAGTGAAGACAACTGCTGGTCAAGGGTATCGATTTGTTTTCTCCATTCGTCAAGTTCCTGCCAATGCGCGGTATTGTTGACGGTGCTGTCGGACATCATAATGACGGTGGTTAAGAGTGATGCTTTGTTGCCAAACAAGAGTATAAGAAAATGAGTCGGCTTAACGCTATGATTTTTCGCTGGTGAACAGCTTCATCCATCGGTTTACTTCTCTATCACTCAGCAATTCGCCGTTGAATTTTTTTCCTTTGACCGACAGGTGCCGGGAGCGCGTTTTATCGTTCCCGGCGGTAACGGCGGCGTCGATCTCTTGCAGTTGTCGGGCAAACGTTTCTGATTTTATACAGGTTGCGCCGAACGCAGTTACATACCTTCGAATCTCATCATCCGAAGTGATAATAGTAACCATTTTTACTTTGGTGTTCAACGACTTTGCATAATCAATAATCCAATGGTCGGCGCTTTTTGATGCTGGAGTAAAAACAATATGCAACGGTGCTCCGAACGCTCTCTCTCTTGGACTTCCTTTTCCATCATAGACAATCGTGACGAGTAAACCGGTTTCCTGCTGAAAACGGAGAAGCTGTTTTTCTGTTTGCTCGCGCAGAACTTCGAGTGATGCCGAAGCAAGAGAGGGATAAAGCTTGTGGATCAAGTTATATCCGTCTACAACAATCTCTTTTGCTCCTGTTTTCATCGTTATCTTCATCATTCAAAATATCGGTATTAACTGCACTATAAAATAGACTAATATTTTTTTAGTGCATCCTTTTTTATACATTTTAGAGTGGCAAAAAATGGTAAAAAATGGGAGTCATTTTTCGCTCTTTTTCTCTTTTTTCGTTTTTTATGCCTGCCAGCGTGGGAATAAACTGGTGTTTGGTCTGCGTATCTGCACAAAGTAAACTGACAGGATTGCCATAATGGCTGGGTTTATCGGAAAAGAGCGGCATGCCGTCGATGAGAAGGGGCGACTGATGATTCCTGTAAGGTTTCGCCGGAAGTTCGAGGCGACGGCTTCAGAGGGTATCGGCGATGCCGTTTCTGGCCATATCGAAGGACTCTACATTCTAAAAGCACCTGATGGTTCCCTTGAGCTTTATGAACCGTTTGTTTGGGCTGGAATGAGAAAGTCTATCTCCGGTCTTTCTGATTTTAACCCTGAAGAGCGCCTTCTGAAGACATTGATGTATGAAAGTCTTGAAACGGTTGAGCTTGACCGTCAAGGTCGGATTGCGCTTTCAAGGGAGTTTCTTGATCATGCAGGTATTACCAGAGATGTTATTATTATCGGAGCTGATACAAAAATGATTATTTGGGATCCGGAGCGTCTTTGTGCTCTCTTGCAGGAGAATGCTGGTCGTTTTGCTTCACTTGCAGGAAGGTATTTTTAATGGTTATGGTTCAAAATAGATTTCACGATCCGGTGCTTGCCGCCGAAATCGTTGCGCTTCTGGTCAAAAAACCCGGTATTTATGTCGATGGGACTCTTGGTGGCGGAGGCCATTCGCTGGCGATATTGCGTGCACTTGTTGATGCGGGTTTTCAAGAGGGATCGCTGCTGATCGGTATTGATCAGGATAAAGCAGCATTACGGGAGGCTGGCGACAAGCTTAAGGAGTACGACGCGCTCTCGGTCCTGGTCAAAGGAAATTTCCTCGATATCAAGGGTATTATTAACAAGGTTTGCAGCGGCAAAGGGCTGGAGCCGAAGGTAGCAGGTATTTTGCTGGATCTCGGGGTTTCATCGTTTCAGATTGACACGGCTGAACGGGGTTTCAGCTATCTGCGGGAAGGACCGCTGGATATGCGGATGGATATTGATGCTTCGTTAAGTGCTGGTGATATTGTCAATTCATATGACGAGAAGGAGCTTGCCAGGCTCTTTTACCGATATGGAGAAGAGCCCAGAAGCCGCAGTATTGCGAGGGCAATTGTGGCTTACCGTCAGCAGCATGGATCGGTCGGCAGCACACAGGCGCTTGCATCAATTATTCGTGATAATGCGCATGGCGGGGAGAGAGTTATCAAGACACTGTCAAGAGTGTTTCAGGCATTGAGAATTGAGGTGAACGCTGAACTTGATGTTTTGCGTGGTGCGCTTGATGCTGCTATTGACTGCCTTGAGGTGCATGGCAGGATGGCTGTTATCAGTTATCACTCTCTTGAAGACAGAATCGTGAAAAAAGCTTTTGCCGAAAAGGCGCGGAGTGACTGGGGCCCTAAAGGGGTTGGTTTAAGGGAGCCGCTTGCATGGGGTACGGTTACTCCTGTTACCCGTAAGCCTTTGCTTGCATCCCCGCAGGAGATAGCGTTAAACTCAAGAGCAAGAAGTGCCAAGCTGAGGGTTATAGAAAAAATTTGCCAAGGAGGTTGCAGTGAATGCCAATAATGCCGTTAGTCCGTTTGTCCAACGCGTTAAAGAATTTCGCAGGAAGAACGCTGATGAGGTAGTTCTTGCCAGGAGTTTTGGTGAGTTCAAGGGGGGGAAGGATTCAGGGCTGAGGGAGTTGGTCAGCAATACTCTTGAGTTTGATATCAGTTCGTTGTTGCACCCGAAGTCTTTACTGTATATTCCAATCGGGGCGATAGTATTTCTATTTCAGGTCTATAACACTCTTGCCATCAACAGTCTTGCTGTGAAGACGGAAAAGCTTCGTGAACAGATACAGATGACCTCCAGCGTTATAACGTCACAGGAACTCAAAATGGATGAATTGCATAGTATTCGCAATATCGCTCGGGATGCGGCTGCACTTGGGCTTTCGCCCACCAGCATCCCTCCGGTTGAACTTGAGCCATGAAATGATTGTACGGCGAAATGAACGGGATTGCTCATGAATGATCAGCAGGACATCAAGAGACCGGATGATAAGGAGTTTGTCAAGCGTCTCGGCATCGTGATTTTTCTTTTTTCGGTGTTTATTGTTGCAATTATTGGCATGCTCCTGAACATCCAGGTGGTCAATGCACGGAAATACAAGGAGCAAGCAGTCAAGCAATATGAGCGTGAGGTTACTGAGCGTGCTCAGCGGGGCGCAATCCTTGATAGGCATGCGCGTCTGCTGGCGGAAAGTATCGAATCCATCTCATTCTATGCCGATCCTGCAATTGTCCGCAATACTCCGCTGTATGATGATAATGGCAAGCCGGTAAAGTTCAAGAAAGGCAAACAGAAAACATACAATAATTCAGGGGGCGTGGCGACCCTTTTTGCCCGGTATCTGGGAGGCGACAGATTGGTCTATTTTAAAGCATTGCAACGTCGTAAAGGCGCGGCTGTTCTTGGCAGGAAAATACCTGTCGCCAGAGCACTGCCGATTATGCAGCTTATTATGGAAAAAAAACTTCCCGGTGTCAGGTTTGACAAGGAGTTGCAGCGATATTACCTGAATGTTGCCGCTCAGGTGATTGGCTCCATTGGCGGTGCACAGAGCGAAAGTGATGGAAGCAGCGGGCTTGAACTTCAGCTTAATAGTGCGCTCAAAGGGCGTGACGGTACGAGGATTTTACAGCGGACAGCCACTGGAGTGCGTTACCCGGCGCCTGATGCCCAGCAACTGGATGCGATAAAAGGCAATACGGTACAATTGACAATTGACGGAGATATTCAGAGTATCGTTGAGGATGAACTTGCAAAGGCGGTCAATACCTTTAATGCCGATGCAGCAGCAAGCATTGTCATGGATGTCCGTTCCGGAGAAATTCTTGCCATGGCCAACTGCCCGACGTTTGACCTGAATCACCGGGCAACATGGACCCGCCAAAATTCCCGCAATCGTGCGGTGACTGAAATGTATGAACCAGGGTCAACGTTCAAGCTGGTTATGGCTGCCGCCGCAACGGAAGTTCTGAATAGAAAGGCGAACGATATGGTGTTTGCCAATCACGGGGTTATGCCCATCTTTAATCTCAAGATCAGGGATCATGAGCCATACGGAAACATTACGTTTCGAGAGGCTATCATGTATTCAAGCAATATTGTGGCTGCTAAGACGGCTCTGGAGATTGGGCGCGAGAAGTTCAATGCCTATACAAGGAATTTCGGGTTCGGAAAGAGAACCGGTATTGGACTGGTTGGTGAGGCACCGGGAATGGTTCGGGCGCTCTCCAAGTGGGATCAGACGACTCTTCCCTGGATGGGATATGGCTATCAGGTTATGGCCACCCCTCTGCAAATATTGCAGGCCTATGCGGCAATTGCCAATGACGGGGAATTAATGAGGCCGTATATTATCAAGAGAATTATTGACGCTGAAGGCCGGGTTGTTCGGGAGAGTGTTCCTGAAAAAGTCCAGAGGGTGGTGTCGGTAGAAACGGCGAGATATCTCGGGAAGGAATATTTCAAGGCAGTTGTTGACAGCGGAACAGCAAAAAATGCAGCGGTGACGGGATTGACTGTTGCCGGCAAGACGGGAACAGCAAGGCGTGCTGCCGGAGGTTCGTATGCCAACCCGGTCTATGTCTCTTCATTTGTCGGCTACTTTCCGGTTGAGACTCCCCGATATGCGATTATTGTTATAGTTGAAAATCCGAAAACGGCCTATTACGCAGCCACAGTTGCTGCCCCGGTTTTTTCCGGTATCGCGACGAGAATGATAGCATGTTCGGAGGAGATGCAGAAAAACCTTGCCATATATTCTTCTGAGAAGTCAAGCATTGATTCTATTATGACGGTGGTCGTTCCTGAACTTCGGGGCTTTAGGGGGCGTGATGCCCAGCGCTTGTTGAAATGGCTTAATCTTGAGATGAAGTATTCGGGAGATGTTGACGGGGTTGTTGCTGACCAGAGCATTGCTTCTGGCAGCAGGGTTGTACAAAAGAAAATTATAGGAGTGACGCTTGCTTCAAGGAATCTAAAAAGAAAATCCCCATGACGGTCCCGGTAGAGTGTCCCGCTGAGGTGCAGCTGGCTGAGGTGCTTAAGGGAGTCTCCTTTGAGGCACTTGCGGGAAATACCCTTTTGGGAGGGGCGATCGGTATGGTTATCTGTGATTCGCGAGAGGTCGTTCCTGGTTCGCTTTTTGTTGCAATACAAGGTTATTGTACTGATGGATATCGCTTTATCGGCAGTGCGATAGAGCGTGGCGCTGTTGCCGTTATCTGCGAGGACCTTCCTCCTGATATCACCTCTTCCTGCCTCTATATCAAGGTCTCCGATGCAAGAAAAGCCCTGGCTGAGGCTGCAAGGATTTTTTATGGAAAAGCCTCTGACCGGTTGCTGATTATCGGGGTAACCGGTACGAACGGTAAAACGACGACCGCAAAGCTGATCACGGCAATGCTGAATGCCAATGGCATTCCGGCAGGTTATATCGGCACCAATCTCTGCCGGATTGGAGACCGTGATATACCGCTTGACCGGACAACTCCGGAGGCTCCTGGTCTGCACGCGCTCTTCCGCCAGATGGTGGAAGCGGGATGCAGGGCGGCTGTCATGGAGGTGTCTTCTCATGCTCTTGTGCTGCAAAGGGTCTTTGGCATCCGGTTTCATGCCGCACTCTTTACCAATTTGACCATGGAGCATCTTGACTTTCATGAATCCATGCAGGAGTATGCTTCAGCCAAGCAGCGACTCTTTGACCAGCTCTCCCCGGAAGGGTTTGCGGTCTTTAACAGTGATGATCCCTGGGCCGCGCAGATGGCAGCTCGGGTAGCGCCGGATAAAATATACTGCTGCTCGTTGCAGCCAAAGTCCCGTGACCGGCTTCAGTGCAGCAGGATTTTTGAGGCGGACATTCTTGAGAGCACTATTTCGTCAAGTACGGTTGTCCTTCATTTCCCTAATGCCCGTATGACGATGCGGGTCGGGCTGCCGGGCGTTTTCAATGTCATGAATGTGCTTGAAGCTACGGCTATCGGTACCGGAATGGGGCTTGCTCCCGAAGAGATTTGCCGATCCCTTTCAGCGGTCTCCGCGGTTGAGGGGCGTATGGAAAGAGTCGGAGAGCAAGGTCAGTTAGGGTGCGCTTTTGTGGATTATGCACATACTCCGGATGCGCTTTTCAAAGCGCTTGATACGTTGCGCAGGCTCAAGCCTGAGGGTTCCCGGCTCATTGTGGTTTTTGGATGCGGGGGCAACAGAGATCGCTTAAAACGTCCTGAAATGGGTCGTATTGCTTCCGAATTGGCCGATCAGGTCATCATTACCTCGGACAATCCCCGGGACGAAAAGCCTGAGCTAATTCTTGATGAAATTGAGCGAGGCATTCCCGGTGGTGATCACCTGAGGATCACTGACCGGGCCGAAGCCATCAGGGAGGCTGTTTTGATGCTCAGAGAGGGTGATGTTCTTCTCGTGGCAGGAAAAGGGCATGAAAAGTATCAGGAGATAGCAGGAGAGAAACATTTTTTTTCTGATCAGGAATTTATAAAAAAATATATGCAGGAAAATGCTTCCGGATATCCGGAGAAGGAGATGGCGTGCAAGTAAACGCGAATGGCGTGCTGACAGTTGATGATTTTCGGAAGGTTGGAGAGGTTGTTGTCGGAGGCTTGGAGGGCCCGCCCCGGGACCTTGCCTCGCCAGTCGTGGTCATTGATTCAAGAGAGGTAAAGGGCGGAGAGCTTTTTATTGCCCTGAAGGGTGAGAATGCCGACGGACATGACTTTATTGGTACTGTTTTTGACAAAGGCGCGTGCTGGGCAATGGTCAGCCGCGAGTGGCATGAGGCGCAGGGCTCTGTGGAACCGCCATCCGGAAAAGGGTTTATTGTAACCGACGACACGGTCGCAGGTCTGCAGTTGCTCGCCACGCTGTACAGAAGCAAATTTTCGATTCCTGTTGTGGCTGTCGGTGGCAGTAATGGAAAAACCACCACCAAGGAGATGGTTGCATCGGTTCTTGGAACCGGCTTTACAGTTCATATGAGCCAGGGCAACCGGAACAACCATCTTGGCGTGCCTTTGACTCTGTTGCAGCTTCGGTCTGATACGGAGATTGCGGTTGTCGAGATGGGCATCAATCATCCGGGAGAGATGGCATTGCTGGCTGAAATTGTAAAGCCGACCCATGCTCTTTTGACGAATATCGGCCATGAGCATCTGGAGTTTCTTCTTGATCTTGACGGAGTTGCTGCGGCTGAAACCCAGCTATTCGATTATCTGCGCCAGAACGGAGGCGCCGCTTTTGTCAATTCCGATGATCCCTGGCTCAACGCGGCTGGTGCCGGGCTTTCCGGGAGCATCTGCTATGGCGTTGCCAACATTGCAGCACATACCTGTTGGGCAGAGAATATTTCGGTCAACAGGGAGGGTATGATCTCTTTTCGGTTATGTTCCGCTTCTGGCACAGAAGCGGTAACGTTGAACTTTACCGGAAAGCACAATGTCATCAATGCCATTGCCGCTGCTGCAGTAGGGCAGCATTTCGGTCTTTCGCTCCGCCAGATCCGGGAGGGACTTGAGCGTCTTGTACCTGCTCCGGGCTGGAAACGGCTTGAGGTTGTGGATTCGTGCGGGATCAGAATCCTCAATGATACCTACAATGCCAATTCGGATTCCATGCGCAGGGCAATTGACGCGCTTTGTGATATGCCATGCACAGGCCATAGGGTTGCGGTTCTGGGTGATATGCTTGAACTTGGAGTGGCCGGTGATGTTGAACATGAAGCTATTGGCCGCTATATTCAGCAGAGCTCAGTTGACCTGCTCTTTACCTTTGGAGAGAGTGCCCGGATTTTTGGCCTTGAGGCTCCAAAAGTTTTCAGGGGTCATTTCGAGAACCGGGAAGAACTTCTTGGGGCATTGCTGACCGTGTTGCGGGATGGTGATATTCTGCTTTTCAAAGGGTCAAGAGGAATGAAACTTGAGCAGGTTGTTGAGGCACTCATTAACGCAAGAACCATAACAAGGTAAGAATACGGTATGCTTTATTATCTGTTGAAGTACATAGACGATATATTCGATCCCCCGGGACTGCATGTTATTGAGTATCTCACGTTCAGGGCAAGCGCGGCAGGAATTACGGCTTTGCTGATTATTCTTTTTGTGGGTCCTGGATTTATCCGGTACTTGAAATCCCGTTTTATTGAACCCATCAAGGAGGAAGCTCCGCCGGAGCATAAAAAGAAAAAGGCGTTGCCGACGATGGGAGGGTTGCTTATTATCTTTTCCATTGAACTTTCTGTATTGCTCTGGTCAAAATTCATTGATCCGCACGTCTGGCTGATCATGTTAGCCATTCTTTGGATGGGGATCATTGGTTTTATTGATGACTACCGAAAGGTTGTCCTGAAAATCAAGGGGGGGCTTTCGGCTCGTTACAAGCTTATCGGGCAGGTCACACTCGGCCTGGTGATTGGGCTCTACACTTGGTTTGATCCGGTTTTTTCAGTGCTCCTTTCTACGACAACAGTCCCTTTTTTCAAGCATCTGACTCTGGATTACGGTTATTTGTACATTCCGATTGTCATCTTTATCATTACCGCTGTATCGAATGCGGTCAACCTGACCGACGGCCTTGACGGTCTTGCTGCAGGAAGTTCGGCTATTGTGGTTATGGGTCTTGGCGCTTTTTCCTACCTTGCAGGAAATGCGGTCTATGCTGCCTACCTCAATATTCCCTTTATTCCCGGAGGCGGGGAGGTTGCCGTGGTCAGCATAGCGATTGCTATGGCCTGTGTGGGTTTTTTGTGGTTCAACTCCAATCCGGCCGAGATTATCATGGGCGATACCGGCTCTCTTGCTCTCGGCAGTGCCATTGCCGTTATCGCACTGTTGATCAAGCAGGAACTGCTCTTGCCGTTGATTGCCGGTATATTTTTTATTGAAACACTTTCAGTCTCTCTCCAGGTACTTTATTTCAAGTACACGAAAATGAGGTATGGACAGGGTCAACGGATTTTTTTGATGGCGCCTCTTCATCACCATTTTCAGTTGAAAGGTTGGGCTGAACAAAAAATTGTGATCAGGTTCTGGATTTTGACCATTCTTTTTTTTCTTGCCAGCCTTATGACGTTAAAACTCAGGTAACATAGTTATGGATCTGAAGGGTAAACGGGTATCGGTTATTGGAGCAGGGAAAAGCGGCATTGCTGCTGCGGAACTGCTCCGGTGCCAGGGTGCAACGGTGCTGGTCAGCGAGCTTGGCAGGATCGGAGCGGAGGAGGCAGAGCGTCTCCGGGAGTTGCAGATCCCCTTCGAACAGGCGGGTCATTCGGAGCGAGTGTACGACGTTGATTTTTGTGTCATCAGTCCTGGAATTCCGCCTTATGCCGAGGTTGTAAAAACCATGCAGGCCAGAAGCATTCCGCTCTTTAGTGAGATCGAGATCGCGAGCCGTTTTTGCAAAGCAAGGATTGTCGGTATTACGGGTACGGATGGAAAAACCACAACATCGACGCTTATTCATTGCATTTGTGAAAAGGATGGTCTTCAGAACGGATACAGGGCTTACAGTGTCGGAAATATTGGCGTGCCGTTTTCTTCGATGGTGCTGGATATGCATGCCGGCGATATTGCTGTAGTCGAGTTGAGCAGCTACCAACTGGAGCGTTCCCCAACGTTGCGGCCTGACGTCGCCGTTATTACGAACATTACGCCGGATCACCTCGACCGTTATGCCGGCGATCTCAGCCGCTATGCTGCGGCAAAGTTCAGGATTTATGCCAACCAGGGCGCAGGGGATACGCTTATCTATAATGAGGATGATCCTCTGCTCAGGGAACATTTTGCCAATAAGGAGCGCTTCCCGTTCAGGATTATGCCGTTTGGCATGGAACTTGTCGCCGGAGGAGTGCCGGATTCCCGTCTTGTTTTTCTTGAGGGCGACACTCTTGTTGTCCGTACGGTCGATGGCAATGAGCCTGTGCTCTTGACATCAGAGTTTCTGAAAAACAGTTTTCATGGAAGGCACAATATCTCCAACGTGCTTGCGGCTGTTGCGGTTGCGAGGGCTTTGGGCATTGATAATGAGGTGGTTCGTCTTGCTCTCAGTGAGTTCAAGGGCGTGGAGCATCGCCAGGAATATGTCATGACCGTCAACGGGGTTGACTGGGTCAATGATTCAAAAGCAACAAACATCAATGCCATGCGTACAGCTCTTGCTGCGGTTCCCGATACGGCGGTACTTATTGCTGGAGGAAGGGATAAAGGAAACGATTATGCATCAATTGCCGCGCTTGTCCGGCAAAAGGTCTCTTTGCTCATTGCTCTTGGTGAGTCGCAGGAAAAGATTCTTTCGGCCTTTAAGGGCATTGTTGCCATCAAAGCGGCGACTTCACTTGAACATGCCGTTCTGCTTGCCCGTGATGCTGCCAAGGCAGGTCAGACGGTCCTTTTTTCGCCTGGGTGCGCGAGTTTTGACATGTTCAAAAATTTTGAGGACCGCGGGATACAGTTTAAAGAATGCGTTCATCAGTTACCGTTATGGTGAAGACCAATTACAATCCCAGCACTGCAGGTGTTCCTGTTTTGGATGAGCGTTCGCTTCCTGCAGGCAAGGAGGGCTTTGCCGGAAAGTTGCTGGTACTCATTGTGGCCATCCTGATGAGCATCGGTATTGTTGTTGTCTACAGCAGCGGAGCGGGATGGGCTGTAACGAAGTACGCAAGTTCCGAGTATTTTTTGTGGCGGCAGCTTATTTTCTCTTTTCTTGGAATTGTGACGGTATTTTTTGTTGCCCAGCTCGACTATCATATTTTCTGGAAGACCAGCAAAATTATTCTGTTTGCCAGCATTCTGCTTTTGACTCTTCTTCTTGCTATGAAAGCAGTTGGCCTTATTTCCGGAGCAGCGCGCTGGATAGGTATCGGGTTGCTGAAATTCCAGGTGTCGGATTTTGCCAAATATGCCGTGATCTTTCATTTTTCACGGCTTGTCAGCGAAAAACAGGGATATATAAAGGATCTTCATACTTCCTTCTATCCCATGATTCTCCTTTTGATGACCGTTGTTTCTCTTGTGGCTCTCGAACCCAATTTCAGTACGGCATCGCTTATTGCCTTGATAGGGTTTACCCTTATGTTTATCGGGGGGGTCAATATTCGCCATCTCATAACAACCATATCGTTACTGATACCTGTTGCCGCAATTTTTGCCATTGCCGCGCCATATCGTGTTGCCCGATTGCATTCATTGGCCAGCGGGAATGCACAAGGGGCGACCTATCAGGTTGTTCAGGCATTGATCGGCCTTGGAAATGGAGGTCTTTTTGGTCTTGGTATAGGGGCCAGCAAGCAGCGGGAGCTCTATTTGCCACTCTCCTATAATGATTTTGTTTTTGTTGTTATCGGCGAGGAGTACGGGTTTGTCGGGGCCATTGCCGTCATTGCGCTTTTTGTGGGATTTTTTGTTTGTGGTCTTATTATCGCCAAGCATGCTGCGGATAATTTTGGTAAATATGTGGCAATTGGCATCACGATGGCGATCACTCTTTTCGCTTTTGTCAATATTGCTGTGGCTTGTCACCTTATGCCGACCACAGGCGTTGCGCTTCCCTTTATCAGTTACGGCGGTACAGCTCTTCTTTTTAACTCTCTCGGGGTGGGAATTCTCATGAGTATCTCGCGTTACAAGAGCCCGGCGCTTAAAAGTATTGTTTCGAAAGATGTTTCCCAGGGGAGGAGAGTATGAACGTGCTGTTTGCCGGTGGCGGAACGGGTGGCCATTTATATCCGGCTGTCGCCATGGCCGGAGAACTGAGGAAGCTGGTGCCGGACGCAGAAATTTCTTTTGCCGGTACGACCACGGGTATTGAGGCTACTGAAGTACCGAGACTCGGCTACCGGTTGCACCTTATTCCGGTCAGAGGCTTGAAACGGGGAGGGTCACTTGCTGATCTTATTGCCAATATTGGCGTGGTGGCTGATTTTGTTGCGGCACTTGGGCGTGCTGTTGCCTTGATCAAGAGGGAGTCGCCTGATGTTGTTGTCGGTACTGGTGGATTTGTCAGCGCACCGCTGCTGCTTGCTGCTCAGCTTATGGGAAAAAAAACACTCATTCAGGAGCAAAATGCATTTCCCGGGGTGACGACAAAGCTTCTCGCTGTATTGGCCAGTGAAGTGCATCTCTCCTTTGAAGAAGCCCGCCGCTTTCTGGTAAAAAAAAAGCAGCTCTTTGTTTCCGGTAATCCTGCACGGTCGTTTGCATTGCAGCACGCAGCTCTGGCAAGGCATCAATTTTCGCTGTACGAAGATCGTCCCACCCTTCTTGTTTTCGGAGGAAGCCGGGGAGCTCGCTCGATCAACAATGCCGTGCTTCATGCTCTCAATGAAATTACGGCATCAGCAAATCTTATCTGGCAGACAGGAACGCTCGACTTCGATCGGATAAAGAGTCAGGTCAAGTCGTCCCCTTATGTATGGATTTCTCCATATATTGAAGACATGGGAGCGGCATACGGTGCCGCTGATCTTGTTTTGTGTCGTGCGGGGGCTTCATCTCTGGCTGAGCTGACCAATATTGGCAAGCCATCAGTGCTTGTACCTTATCCTTACGCGACAGATGACCATCAGCGTCATAATGCACGGGCGCTTGTTGCAGGAAGCGCGTCAATGGTTATTGATGATGATTGTCTCGAGCACCAGAACTCAATCAAAGATATTCTTGAACTGCTGCATGATGCCGTGAAATTGGGAAGGATGGGCGCGGCATCCTTGAACTTGGCATATCCCGATGCCGCCCATAAGCTTGCGTTGCGCATCATCAGCCTTGCAAAAAAAAATTAAGAGAGAGGATTTCTACAACATGGAATTGGGAAAAACAAAAAGCGTTCATATAGTCGGTGTCGGTGGTGCTGGAATGAGTGCTATAGCCGAACTGCTTCTGAAGTCGGGTTTCAGGGTCACTGGCTCTGATCTTTTGTCTGGCGAGGTGACCGACAAGCTTGTTGAGCATGGGGCAATAATTTATCAAGGGCACCGTGCTGAACAGGTGGCTTCGTGTGATGTTGTGGTATACTCATCCGCGATCAGGCCGGTGGAGAACATTGAAGTCATTGCAGCCGCAAAAGCAGGCATTCCTGTCATCAAGCGGGATGAAATGCTGGGTGAGCTCATGCGCTATAAGTACGGAATATGCATTGCAGGTACACATGGCAAAACAACGACGACAGCCATGATCGCCACCATGCTCATTGAGTCAGGCGAGTCGCCGACGGTTATGATTGGCGGGATATCGGACTATCTGAAAGGCAGTACCGTGGTTGGGGAGGGAAAATTTATGGTTATTGAGGCCGATGAATATGACCGGGCCTTTTTAAAGCTTACCCCGACCATTGCCGTTGTCAACAGTCTTGAGTCGGAACATATGGATACCTATGGCACGCTTGAAGAGCTGAAACAGGCTTTCATTGCTTTTGCCAACAAAGTACCTTTTTACGGGCGGGTGATCTGTTGTGTCGATTGGCCTGAGATCAGAAATATTATTCCCTTGATGAATCGTCTCTATACCACATTTGGTATTGATGAGCCGGCTGATGTTATGGCATCGGACATGGTGTTTGAAGAGCAGCGCACCAGCTTTTCTATTCAGGCTTACGGTCAGGAATATAGGGATGTGTGCCTGAATGTGCCGGGACGTCATAATGTGCTCAATGCTCTGGCAGCTTTTTCGACGGGTCTTGAGCTTGGAATCATGCCGGAGTCGCTTATTGCTGGTCTTGGTCGGTACAGCGGTATGAGGCGTAGATTTCAGGTGAAATATGATAATGGTCACGGGCTTATGGTGGTGGACGATTATGCCCACCATCCTTCAGAAGTCAAGGCCACCGTAAAGGCGGCCAAAAGCGGATGGCTTGATTCCAGGGTAGTTGCAATTTTTCAGCCACACCTTTTTTCCCGAACGCAAGAGTTCGCCAGTGAATATGGCTGGGCGCTTTCACGGGCGGATATGGTTTATGTTGCTGATGTCTATCCTGCTCGTGAGCATGCTGTGGATTATCCGGGCGTCGATGGTGAGTTGGTGGCCGCTGCTGTCAGGAAGGCTGGCGGAAAGCAAGTTGAATATATTGCTGATATGGAGAGTCTCTTTTCAGCTCTCATGGAGTTGTCAGTCAACGGAAACATGCTTCTGTTCATGGGTGCAGGCGATATTACCCACCTTGCCTCGAGAGTTGCCGAAAGTTGCAGACAAAGTAATTGAGCTTAATGTCGAGAAGTATTCATATCGTTAGTTGGTATCTTGAACAGATTTGAAAAAGCGTTCTTTTATGTCTGATTCTGAATACAGGGAAAATTCGCAATATTCGTTCGAACCTGACGCTCGGGGAGCGTCGGAAAAGGCCCATGGCACTAATTCCGTGCCAGCTAAAAGCGGAAGCAGGGTTGCCCGGTTATTCATTTTTGTCATCGTTTTGGCAGCTCTTGTCGCACTGGCATCCTATGCTTCACGGTGGAAAAAAGGGATCTTGGTCAGGGGTTTTGTTGTTGATGACGTCTCGATGATTTCTGAACGGGAGATTGTCTCGCGCTTGATTGAGTTTAAGGGCAGAAATCTTGAGCAACTTGATGCCAAAGAGCTGAAAAAGAGGATCAGTACGATTCCCTATCTCAGGGATGCCGAGATTAGCAAGGAGCTTAACGGTATTGTCCGTGTCAGGGTTTTCGAGCGTGAGCCAGTGGCCATAACGGTTATTGATGGCGAGCAGATGGCTATTGATCGTGAAGGATTTCTCTTGCCGGAGAAGCGGGAGATGGTTGATCGGTACCCGAAATTGCTGAAAGTAGAGGGAATAACCCGGCTGCAAGTTGCCGGAAACGGACTGCGGCAACTTGACCGGCATGATGTGGATTTGATCAGGCATTTTCTTACAGCGCTTTTACAGACAGAATACGCAAGTCTGCTTGTTTCCGAGTTTCACCTTGAAGGCAACAATATGGCATGGTGCATTACTGCGCACTCTCCCATCCGTTTTATTGTGGGTAATGACGGGAACTACAAGGAAAAGTTGAAAAAATTCGAGATATTCTGGAAAAAAGTGGTATCCAAAAAAGGTTTTGACTCTTATGAAACTGTGGACCTGAGGTTTAGAGACAGGATTTTTACCAGGGATCCCGTATCTCCGGTGGTACCACAGGATGCTTCCCTGTGATAATTATGCAAGAATAGAACAATGCTGAAAAGCAATATTGCCGTAGGCCTTGATATTGGAACAACCAAAGTATGTGTTGTTGTTGCCGAAAAAGATGAAATAGGAAAACTCAACGTACTTGGAAAAGGGCGTTCTAATTCCGATGGTCTTCAACGGGCGACGGTTGTCAATATCAACAAGACTGTAGCCGCTATCAGGTCTGCTGTTGCTGATGCTGAACGGGAGTCATCCATTCGTATCCACGGTGTCAATGTTGGTATTTCCGGTGCTCATGTTCATTGTATCCATAGTAATTCTGAAATCAGCATCAATCAGACCGGGATTGTTAATGATTCTGATGTAAAGCGTTTTCTTGAAAAGGCAAAAACCAATATCCGGTATCTGGATATCGATCATGAAATTATTCATGTCATTCCGCAGGAGTTTATTGTTGATGATCAGGAGGGACTGCTTGACCCGATAGGGATGGCCGGAACGACGATGAGGGGCAGTGCCTATATTGTGGTGGGCCTGAGAACCAAGATCCGTAATATCAAGCAGTGTGTCGAGAAGGCTGGACTTGAGATCAGCGCTTTGACGTTTGAGCCGGTGGCATCAGGAATGGCTGTCATGAAAGAACGTGAGAAGAAAAGCGGTGTAGTCGTTATTGATATTGGTGGCGGAACAACGGAGGTAGCCATCTATATTGATGGAGCGATTCGTTTTTCAGAGGTCATCAAGGTTGCAGGCAACGATGTCACTCATGATATTGCACACGGGGTCAGGGCTCTCTACGAGGTTGCCGAAGAGCTGAAAATAAAGTATGGCTGCGCTTACAGCAAGCTCAGCGGTGATGATGAAGAACTTCTTATTGAGGGCATCGAAGGTCGGGCCCAGAAATCGGTTCCGAAGAGTTCGCTGACGATGATCATTGAGGCTCGGATGATGGAGATTCTGGAGCTTGTTCGTGACTCGGTGCAGCGGTCGGGTTATTATGAATATCTCAATGCAGGCGCTATAATAACGGGCGGAGGTTCCCTCTTGCCGGGGACGGAAGAACTCGCTCATGATGTTTTTGGTCTTGATGTTCGTATCGGCTATCCGGAAGGAGTATCCGGAGGAATCAAGGGTTCCGTCAATAATCCCATGTACGCAACGGTGATGGGTCTTGTCGCCCATGCGTTTCAGTACAATCTTTCAGGGGATCACAGCTTTGCTTCAACAGCAGAGGTGCGCCCGGTTGAACCACCTGCGGGAATCCAGGAAGAGCCTGTGGCACCGGAGCCGAATCCAGCAGTGAAAAAAATTGGTGACCGGCTGAAGAAATTCTGGGATAATTTATGAAAAAAGAGCAAATAAGAGCCTTTTAAAGGGGAGAACTGATAAAATGGCATTTGAGCTTGATCCCGGCCTGTTTGACAGTGACCAGGGCAAAGTTGTTACCATAAAAATTGTCGGCGTCGGCGGTTGCGGCGGCAATGCGGTAAACAATATGATTGACCGTAAAATCAGTGGTGTTGAGTATATCGTCTTCAATACCGATCGCCAGGCGCTTTTGAACTCGAAAGCTCCGCTCAGGGTGCAAATCGGCAAGAAAGCGACGAACGGGCTTGGTGCCGGAGCTGATCCAGCCAAGGGCCGTCAGGCGGCAGAAGATGACCGCGAAATTATTGCCGCTCAGCTTCGTGGAGCCGATCTTGTTTTTATTGCTGCAGGCATGGGCAAGGGTACCGGTACGGGTGCCGCTCCGGTGATTGCCTCCATTGCACGAAATATGGGTATTCTTACCATCGGTGTCGTGACCAGGCCGTTTAACTTCGAAGGTCAGGTCAAGGCGAACATTGCAGATGGCGGTATCATCGAACTGCGAAAATACATCGACACCCTTATTCTTGTTGAAAATGAGAAGATCCTCAGCATTGCTGAAGAGGGCGTAAGCGCTACTGAAGCGTTTAACATGGCAAACGATGTTCTTTACCGCGCAGCCAAAGGTATTGCCGATATTATTACCCGTCATGGGCATGTCAATGTTGACTTTGCCGATGTCCGCAGTATTATGGCCGGTGCGGGGGATGCGGTTATGGGCTCTGCTGCTGCTGCAGGTGAACGCCGTGCATTGAAAGCCTCATCGGATGCTCTCAACAGTCCTCTTCTTGAAGGTGTATCAGTAATGGGAGCCAAAGGAGTACTGGTCAATATTACCGGTGAGGTTACCATGAGGGACATGTCGGATGCGATGAACTATATTGAGGAGCAGGTGGGCAGTGATGCTAAGATTATCAACGGTTATGTTGACGAAATTCAGGTTTCAGGTGAAATCAGGGTAACGGTTATTGTAACCGGTTTCAAGCGAAAGGCGCAGACTGAAGGAACTGCACCTGCGGTGCGGCAGTTTGTTGCCCCGATGCCTGGGGTCAGGCTTGGGCAGGTCTCATCACCATTTCGACAGAATACATCTCTTAATCCTGAACGTCAGGAGGAGGATTTGCGCATTCCAGCCTATATCAGAAGGCAGTTGTCCATCAGTGATCCGCATGAGGTTGCTGGGCCAAAAAATACCGGGCTTGAAACTGACTACAATCCGCCTCTTACGGGCGGCAGAGGGGAACATGAAGATAAAATTCAGAAAGGCTTGTCAGATACTCCAGCTTATCTGCGCAGGAAAAACAATGGAGCCTGATTTGGCTTTTCCAATATAATATAATTAAGAGCTTCATGAATTATCGTACGCTTTCCGCAGAAGATGCGGTAGCCAGAATTAAATCGGGTGACAGGGTTTTTTTGCATACTGCGGCAGCAACACCGCAGAGATTGATAGAGGCAATGGTTCAGCGATCAGAAGAGTTGAGAAATGTTGAAATCGTCAGTCTTCATACCGAAGGCGATGCTCCTTATGCAAGGCCGGAATATCGTGAAAGTTTCAGGTTGAATGCCCTGTTTGTGGGTAGAAATGTCCGCAAGTCAGTTCAGAATGGTGATGGTGACGCCATTCCGGTTTTTCTCAGTGATGTTCCTTCTCTTTTCTATAACAAGGTACTTCCGCTTGATGTGGCACTTGTCCACGTCTCTCCTCCGGATAAGCATGGCTACTGTTCGCTCGGGGTTTCGGTCGATGCATCTCTGGCAGCCGTGCAGTCCGCCAAGCTGGTTATTGCACAGGTGAACCCGAATATGCCCCGCACTCATGGTGAAGGCATGCTGCATACCAGCAAGATTCATGCAATGGTGGATGTGGACGATCCCCTTCTTGAAACCCAACGAGGTGCCTTGAGTGATGTTGAAATTCGTATTGGTCGCCATATCGCATCCATTGTCGAGGATGGTGCCACGCTGCAGATGGGAATTGGCGCAATTCCTGATGCTACACTTGCTGCGCTTTCCGGACATCGGGATCTTGGCATTCATTCAGAGATGTTCTCTGACGGTGTGATTGATCTTGTTGAAAAAGGAGTGATCAACGGTCGCAAAAAGCGAAGCCACAAGGAAATTATTGTCGCAAGCTTTCTTGTCGGTTCTCGTCGGCTTTATGATTTTGTTGACGATAATCCGCTCGTGGAAATGCTTCCTTCCGATTATGTTAACGATACGCGGGAAATCAGGAAAAATCCGCGGGTGACAGCAATTAACAGTGCCCTTGAAATTGACATGTCAGGCCAGGTATGTGCTGATTCGATCGGCCAGAAATATTATTCCGGTGTTGGCGGACAGATGGATTTCATCAGGGGTGCAGCACTCTCCGAAGGGGGCAAGCCCATTATTGCCTTGCCGTCAACCACAAAAAGCGGTCTTTCAAGGATTGTCCCTCATCTTAAGCCGGGTGCCGGTGTTGTTACCACAAGGGCTCATGTGCAGTACGTGGTTACTGAATTCGGGATTGTTAATCTGCATGGCAAAAATCTTCGCCAGAGAGCTGAGGCGCTGGCAAGCATCGCTCATCCTGATTTCAGGGAGGATATCTGTCGGCAGGCCCATGAGCTGTATGGATCCTATGGCCGAACCAGCATGTAGGAAAAAAGGGAGTTTTTCGCCACCAGACGAAAGACTCCCTTTTCACTTTTAGCACAGTCAGGCAATATATATCGGCACGTTAACGCCGATTAGACTAGCCATACGGCCGGTGATTCCCTGATCGCGTCGATAGGAAAAAAACAGGTTGCTGTCGCGGACCGAGCAGAAGGGCGACTGTTCGATATGTAAGGGAGGAATTCCTGATGCAAGCAGTTGCCGGTAGTTGACCATTCCCAGGTCGAGGCAGTATTTTTCGTTTTCCTGGCCGAGAGGTGATTGCAGGCCGCAATCTGCCGGAAACCTCATGGCAACCTCCCGCCCGACCTCATAAGCCCCAGCTGAAATCCCTGTACCGATATAGGCAAGGCACTCTGCCGGCACGGAGTTAAAGCGCATCTGCATGGCTTCAATCGTTTTCATTACAATTCTTCCAGCACTCCCTTTCCAGCCGGCATGAACCGCGCCGGAAGCGTTATGTCGCGGATCGTAGATGAGTATTGGATAGCAGTCAGCAGTGAAGATGCAGAGGAAAAGATTTTTTTTGTCCGTAATAAGCGCATCATAACCCTGGAAATGTCCCGGCTTTTCGGCGGTGAGTATTGCTGTACCGTGTACCTGATCGGAGCAGACTAATTGATTGGGGTCAATGCCACTTGCAGCGCAGAGGCGCAGGGTATTTTTATGGACGTTTTCTGCCAAATCCCCGGTATTCCTTCCGAGGTTCAGTGATGAGTAGGCCCCTTCGCTTACCCCGCCATTTCTGGTACTTTGCAAAGCAATAAGCTCATCGTATTGGCGAAAGCAATCCGGCACCATATACTCTGCTGGAGATGGCATTATTCTGCTTGTTGTTATCTGATCCATAAAGTTTTTTTCAGGATTTTCCATCATTGCTGTGGATCAGTTGCCGTTATGAGTGGCAAAGCGTTCGTTGCGTAAAATAGGGGTTTTTCTTCACGGCGCCATTTAAATCGGAGGAAGAATTTCCGGTAAAGGTTCTTTATTTCAGGAAGAGTATTATCTTCAAGGCATCGGCTGAAGCTTATTGTCCGCAGACGGTATGATTTTTTTTAGAGCGGAAGGTGCTGCCTGTGAGAATGTAAACAAGGGTTCTTGATGATGCAAAAACCTGATGAGGAAAGGTTTTCGGATAATTTAGGCCGTTCTGCCCGTGCGCTTTCTGATTATATGGGTCTTGGTCTGCAGATTGCGGCCAGCTTTGCTTTTTTTGTTTTGATCGGATTTTGGGCCGACAGCAAGTTTGGTACCTCACCGTGGTTGTTTTTGTTTGGAGTTCTGGTTGGCATGCTAGGCATGGCACTTCTTCTCATGAAGGTCGTGCGGGCGGCAAACAAGAAAAAATAGAGTATTCGGAGCCCGTTATGGTTGTTAATCAAGAAAGAAGCAGGAGATATGAAGCCATTATTTGAATTTTTTGTTAAGTTATGTATCTTATCCTTCGTTTTATGGGGGGTGATTTTTTCAGTCCTTGGGACTGGGACTATTGACCTTCACTCGATCTTTCTTGCTTGGATAATGGTGGTTGCCAATACCATCGCAGGCTATTTGCTCTTTGACTATGCGTTTGATAAGGAATCAGCCGTATTCACCAAGTTTGTTTTTGGCGGCCTGACAGCCAGATTGCTTTTCTTGATGGTGCTTGTTGCGATCATCATTATCAAAAATCTGGCAGTTATCAATGATTTTGTCTTCTCATTTTTTGCTTTTTACTGTATTTATGTGATCGTTGAGATTCTTGGGTATCAAAAGAAAAACAAACAGAAAAAGAATACTGCATGAAACGGGTAAACGTCATACGGGTTAAGGCTTTTCTCAAGGTTATCGCAATTCTGGTGCCACTTGCGCTGAATGTTAACAGCCTTGTTGCTGCTCCAGCAGTTTCTTCGGTTGGTGCATCACGGGATGTTGTGGCGGTTCCTGCAGCTGAGGGTCTGCATGATGTTGCTCAGGCTGCTCCTGAAGAAGAAAAAGCCGGTGATGTGATCATGCATCATATTCTCGACAATAATGTTTTTGCTTTTGATCCTTTTGGAGAGGTCCACCTCCCCAAACTCCCTCCGATTGCCGGTATTGATATTTCTATTACCAAGCATGTGGTGATGCTCTGGCTTGTTTCAGCTGCACTTTTGATTGTCTTCTCCATTGTTGGAGGCAAATACAAGAACATGACTCCCCGTAACGCTCCCAAGGGGCTGGCCAACGCCATGGAGGCGCTTGTGGAGTTCATCAGGGTTGATGTGGCCAAATCAAATATCGGTCACGGCTACGAAAAGCATCTTCCTTACCTGTTGACGGTATTCTTTTTTATCCTGTTCTGTAACCTTCTGGGTCTTATCCCTTACGGTGCTACGGCGACCGGTAACGTCAACGTCACGCTCACCCTTTCCGTGTTCACCTTCTTTGTCACCCAGATTGCAGCATTCAAGGCTCACGGAGTCAAAGGGTATCTTCAGCACCTGACGGCAGGGACTCACTGGTCTCTCTGGATTATTATGGTACCCATTGAGATAATCGGTCAGTTTACAAAGCCTTTTGCACTTACTGTTCGACTCTTTGCCAACATGACGGCGGGTCATATCATTATTCTCAGCTTGATCTTCATCAGTTTTATTCTGAAAAGTTATGTCGTAGCTGTAGCCGTTTCTGTGCCATTTGCAATTTTCATCTATCTGCTTGAGCTGTTCGTTGCGTTCTTGCAGGCATTTGTTTTCACCATGCTCTCCGCCCTCTTTATTGGTCTTGCCACCGCGCATGAAGGACATGACGAGCATGTGGCAGAAGTCGCGCATCATTGAACTGATATGCGGGATTATTGAGGACAAGTCTGGTCTTTGTGCTTTTTTTAACCGGTTTCAAAACTGCTAATTATCCTTTAGCAAAAAACTTACAACAAATAAACGGAGGTAATTACAAGATGGAAGGTTTTGGTTTAGCTTATTTAGGTGCAGGTCTTGGCGCCGGTCTGGCTGTTATTGGTGCAGGTCTTGGTATTGGTAATATCGCCGCTTCTGCCGCTGAGGGTACAGCCCGTCAGCCGGAAGCTACATCAGATATCCGTACCACCATGATTATTGCCGCAGCTCTTATCGAAGGTGTTGCCCTGTTCGGTGAAGTGATCTGTGTTCTTCTTGCTCTTAAGTAAGATTGGGCGAGTATACAGATTCGATACAGAAGATATCCCGATTGCGGCTGAACGGCTTCAGGCCGCGATCGGGCTTTATTAATCGTTAACGGAAACATTGTTCATGCTTACGTCAGGAATTATACTTCTTGCCGGTAGTCTTCTGAGCCCGAACCCCGGCCTTATTTTCTGGACTGCGGTAACATTTGTTATAGTGTTGCTAATACTGAAGAAAATTGCCTGGGGCCCCATTCTCAGCGCTCTAGAGGAGAGGGAAAAGGGAATTCAGTCGTCCATTGACCGTGCGCATCAGGCCAAGGATGAGTCAGAGGCTATTCTGCGTAAAAACAGGGAACTGCTTGCAAAAGCTGATGCTGAATCCGACAGGATCATCCGAGAAGGAAAAGATTTTGCCGATAAGCTTCGCGCCGATTTGACCGATAAGGCACAGGCAGAAGCAAAGAAAATGATCGCTTCGGCAAAAGATGAAATTGAGCAGGAAAAACGCCGTGCGCTCGATGTGCTGAGGAATGAAGTTGCTGATCTTGCCGTCATGGGTGCAGAAAAAATTATCAAGACCGCTCTTGATGCCGATATGCAGAAAAAGATCGTTGACAGCATGATTCAGGATCTTTCAACAAAACGTAACTGAAAACTGCTCACCGTCATGTCAAGTCTAATTGCAAGTCGTCGATATGCCTCAGCTCTTTTGTCAGCGGCTGAAGAGGGTAATTTTCTCGATACTATTGTTGAGGAGCTTCAGGTGATCAAGGAGGTTCTCGAACACTCGCGTGATCTCGTTCATGCGTTGCGGAGTCCTCTTGTTAAAGGTGACAAGAAAATTCATATTCTCGAAGAGGTCTTCCGCGGTTCGGTCGGAGAAAAAATGTTTCTGTTTTTAAAGCTGGTTGCCAGAAAAAAACGCGCAGGGCTTCTTCCTGAAATTATTGATGAATTTCAAATCCTTCTGGATGAAAAAAAAGGAATCATCAATGTCGATATAACGAGTGCGGTTCAACTCTCTGACGAACAGACCAATGAACTGGTTTCCCGACTCGCTGCTTTTACCGGCAAGCAAATTCGCCCAAGAATGGCTGTCAATGCGCAGTTTATTGGTGGTGTTACTGTTAAAATTGGGGATACGATTCATGACGGCAGCATCAGTCATCAGTTGCAAATGCTCCGTCAGACACTTGTATCCTGAAAAAAGCAGGTGACCTGGAGTGTGTATGAAGAGTTTGACACTCAATAGCCTGCCTGTGCAGGCTATTTTTGTATTATGACGCAGTATGGCAAATGGTTGCACGGTATGATTTGGGGCTTTAGCTCAGTTGGTAGAGCGTCTCGTTCGCAATGAGAAGGTCAGGGGTTCGACTCCCCTAAGCTCCACAAAAGCTTTTCTCCCGCTGCGTTTTCCCGTTTGTGGTGTTTATTTAGACAGTTGTCTGTTTGGCAACTGCCAAAGGCAGCACACTCATTGCCTTCGCTGGTTTCAGAAAAAGCGCTTGCTTACGCTCATCTCCTGTCAATGCAGAATCGAGTGTTTTTCACAGTAGCCGAGGGTTCAGCAATAGCCGGCCTTTAAAATCGCGCTGTAATTGCTCCGGGAGTGCTGTTTGTTTTTCTGGAGTTTCGTATTATACGTTTTCTCTTTTCTATAAAAAGAATAATGGAGTTATTCTATGTCGGTTGCCAGATTTATTTCACGTTCAGTACTGATGCTTTTTGCGGCAGGGTTATTGATAAGTTCCGGTTGTTCTTCCTCAAAACCGATCACCACAGCAACAGCTCGCGTTAATGAGGGATACACGAAAGCGATGAAGCTGTACGATAAAGGAGACTACAAGCAGGCTGCTATCGATTTTGAATCGCTGCTCTTTACTTCTCGGGCCACGGCTCTTGAGGATGATGTGCTTTATTATCTGGCTCAGTCCTATTACCGCTCTGGAGATTATCTGCTTTCTGCTGAGATGTTTACCCGCCTGCAACAGCAGATTTCCTCTACCCCCTATGCAAGAACGTCCCAGTTTCTGCTTGCAAAATCCTACGAGCAGCTTTCTCCGCATTATGAACTGGATCAGCAGTTTACTAATAAAGCCATTGAGCAATTTGGTCTCTATCTGGAGCTCTATCCGATGGTTGATTCATCGAAGATTGCCAGTGATGTTGAGACCTACAGGGAGTTGCTGAAGATTAATCCCGGCAATGAAGCCTATAAGCAGAGTTACCAGACTGCAAATGCTCAATTTGCGCGGATTGATACCTTGAGATATGCTGAAAAGGCAATTCCAGTGCTGAGGGAAAAATTGGCTCACAACATGTTTTCTATAGCTCATCAGTATATTCAGCTTAAAAAATACAAGGCAGCCGGTATTTTTTACGATGAGGTAATCAAGCGTTATGCCGATACGATATTTTTCAAGCCTGCCCTGGCAGCCAAGGTTGATGTCTTGATGAAGCGAAAAAAATGGTTCGATGCGGGTCAGGCACTCGATCAGTACGTCCAGCTCTTTCCGGACAAAGAGAAGGAAATGCAGGGAACCAGAGATAAAATAAATCAGAATTTCAAAAACTGAACCGAGAGTCATCGTGCATCTGGCAGTTTTCGGCGCCACGTTTGATCCGCCGCACAATGGCCATCTTGCTCTCTGTTTGGTTGCCAGAGAGTTGCTCCAGATTGACAGACTCATTGTTTCGGTTTCCAATAATCCTTTCAAGCAAAAAAGAGCAGCAGCCGATGTGCACAGGATGTGCATGGCTGAGCTCCTCTCTCGGGAAATCAATCTGACCGGGGCATGCAGTGAGGTCAACCGATGGGAGCTTGAAAAAAAGCAGCCCTCCTATACGGTTGATCTCTTGCGCTATCTTCGCGATCTCTATCCGACCGACCGACTGACCCTTCTTGTCGGTGAAGACAGCTTCAGGGAGTTTTCCCTATGGAAGGAGTCTGAGCAGCTTTACGCACTATGCGATATTGTGGTCTTTGGCAGAGCGACAATAGAGCAGGGCGTAATACCCCATGAAACCACGGAGCGATGCGGAGCCGTAAGGTTCATCCATTTCGACTGCCGGCTCTCCTCTACCGTCATCAGGGATCTTCTTGCCGCCGGCCATTCGATCTCCAGACTTGTTCCAGCTTCAGTGCTTGAGTATATCACTGAGCACGGGCTTTATGCAATCCCGGCTACATCGACTCAGGGGCAGACACTCCAAGGATTCTGAATCCGTTGCGCAGTACCTGACGTGTTGCCAGCGAAAGAAAAAGTCTTGCCTTGGCTACATCCTGCTCAGCCTTGAGAATGGGACACTCCTGATAAAAACGGTGAAAAAATTCAGCCAGAGCGTGCAGGTATTCAACCATTTTTTGAGGTTCAAGAAGGCGCAGACTTGTTTTAATCATATCAGGGTAATCAAGCAGGGCAAATCCAAGCTGCAGTTCTGCCGGAGAGTTGAGAAGTTGCAGCAAATGGCGGTCTGGGCTGGAAGCAGGGTCAAAGCCGATTTCCTGCTGGGCCATACGCAGGAGGCTGCAGATTCTTGCGTGGGCGTACTGAAGATAGAAGACAGGATTGTCCTTTGACTGTTTTTTTGCAAGTTCAACATCGAAGTTCAGATGTGAATCCTTGCTGCGCATGATGAAGAAAAGTCGGGTAGCATCTGCGCCGACATCGTCAATCAGGTCGTCCAGCAGATCAGCATTGCCTTTTCTTGTTGACATTTTCAGTGTTTGTCCGTCGACCGTTGTCGTTACAAACTGGTTGATGGCGACCTTGATGCGCCGGGTATCGTAACCGAGTATTTTCAACGCCTCCACCACGTCAGGGTATTCGTCGATATGGTCGGCGCCAAAAACATTGACGATCATGCTGAAGCCGCGCTCAAACTTGGTGATATGGTAGGCAATATCCGGCAATCGGTAACTTGGTTCGCCTGAAGATTTAATAAGCACCTTGTCTTTTTCCTGGCCCAGCTTGGTTGTCTGAAACCAGGTTGCGCCATCATATTCGCTGATGAAACCGTTCGCTCTAAGTTTGTCAATTACTCTCTGGTTGGCGGTTATGCCCGCTTCATCAGGCATATAGAGGGTATGTTCATTGAAAAACGAGTCGTGCCTGATGCTTAGTCGTTCAAGTGTTTTGCGTATTGAGGCGAAAATGATCTCTTCGGCTCTTTTTTTGAATATCGGCACCTCAGTGCTTTCCGCAAGTGCTGTGCCATGATCTTGGTACATTAATTCAGCTATTTCTCCGATATACTCACCCTGATAATGGGTGGCCGGGAACTCAATTGCTTTGCCGCAGCGCTCCATATAACGGAGCCGGACGGATTCTCCCAGAATCTGCATCTGACGCCCTGCATCATTGAAATAGTACTCTCGGGTAACCTCGTAGCCTTGTGCATCAAAGAGATTTGCAATGCAGTCTCCAAGCACACCGCCCCGGCCACGTCCGATGGTCAGCGGACCAGTTGGATTTGCGCTGACATATTCTACAACAGCTTTCTCTCCCTTACCGATGCTTCCTTTTCCATACTCATCCCCGTCAAACAACACCTGCTCGACCGATTGCATAATAAAGAGTGGCGCAAGATAAAAATTGATGAATCCAGCTCCCGCTACTTCAATTTTGGAAATGGTATCTTTAGGGAAAATAAGGTGTTCGATAACCGTCTGAGCCAGTTCGCGCGGATTTTTCCGGCACTCTTTGGCGGCAAGCAAGGCAATGTTTGTGGAAAAGTCGCCGAACTTTTTATCTGCAGGCTGTTCAATATTGATAGGTTTTTCGGTCATAATGCCTGCCGAGAGCAGGGCACTATGGATCACAGGAAGGAAAAATTCGCGCATCTGATTCTTTATAAGAGGGTCATGGGGTGTTTCTCATTGAGTTTTCTCAAGAGATCTTCAGGACAAAGGTTGGCAAAATCGTCGATGACCTGCAGGACATTATCGAAACAGTTGAAGGCATCGGCACGGTTCGTTGTTGTGACGGCAACGCATTGCATCCCGGCCCTGCGGGCAGCGTCAACGCCCGGAAGAGCATCTTCGAAGACAATGCATGCCGAAGGAGGTACCTCCAGAAGGGTGGCGACGCGCAAAAAAATATCAGGCTGCGGTTTGCCGTGCTGAACATGAAAAGGGTTCACAATGGCCTGGAACGTATCGTTCATGCCGAGGATGCCGAGGACGTAATCGATGTTTCTCGGGCCGGCTCCGGTGCCGATTCCAAGCTGGACTCCCCGTTTTTCAGCCGAATCAAGAAATTGTCGGAGGCCAGGCATGGGTTTAATGAGGTCGCGCGACATGACCCGGTAAAGAAAATCCTTGAGTTCGGTAAGTCGTTCAGCTTCAGCTTCACTGATCTGCGGGTCAAGAAAGTAACGGAGAACATCAAGGCCTTTCATACCTGCTGTTTCTACCAGATAACGTTCGGCATCAAGCCCCTGCAGGCCGAAATCGCTGAAGAGTTCAACCCATGAGTCGGCATGGAATCGCATGTTATCCGTCAGCACTCCATCCATGTCAAAAATAAAGGCGTGTTTTTTGTTGCTCAGCATGGGGGTTTAAAGATTGTTGCATCAGGTTGTTTCGCCAAGCCTCATGGCAGTTCTCACCTCTTGCATGGTTTGGCAGGCAATCACCTTTGCCTTAGCCTCGCCCTCAAGGAGAATATTTTTTACAAGATCCATGTGTGCTTCATAATAGCGGCGTTTTTCAATCAAGGGAGCGAGTTCACGTGAAATATTTGATGCACACAGCTTTTTGCAGTCCACGCATCCAAGCGAGCCGGCACGACAATCAGTCTCGATGTTGCTGTGCTGTTCCTTGGGGGTAAATTTTCCATGGTAACTGAATACGGTGCAGACTTCAGGATGACCGGGATCGTTTTTCCGGATTTTTTGGGTATCCGTTACAGCAGTGCGCATCTTTTTCAAAACCTCTTCAGGCCCATCTGCAAGCAGAATGGTGTTGCCGAGAGATTTTGACATTTTTGCCTTTCCATCGAGGCCGACCAGGCGTGCAAATTTTGTGATTTTCGGTTCCGGCTCAGCAAAGACCTCTCCCAGAACGGGATGAGGATAGTGATTGTTGAATTTCCGGGCGATCTCCCGGGTAATCTCCACATGAGGTATCTGGTCTTCTCCCACCGGAACGACGTTGCCCTTGTAGAGAAGAATATCGGCGGCCTGAAGTACAGGGTAGCCCAGATGACCGTAGATCAGCGAATCCATATTCAGATCACGTATCTGCTCCTTCAAGGTCGGGTTTCGTTCAAGACGCGATGAGGTGATCAGCATGGCGAAAATCAGAAAGAGTTCGGCATGTTCCTTGACCTGTGACTGGCGGAAAAGCGGACTTTTTTCAGGATCAATGCCTGCTGCCAGCCAGTCGATCAGCATGTCAAGCGAGTTCGAATAGATTTCGCTGGTATCAAGAGACGTCGTCAGGTTGTGATAATCTGCAATGAGAAAGCAGGTTTCATACACCCTTGAACCTTTTTCATCGAGCAGATTCTGCTGCTCAACCCAGCTTTCAAGAGCACCGGTGAAATGTCCGAGATGGAGTTTGCCCGTAGGGCGCATTCCGCTTAAAATCCGCTGTGTTCCCATAAGATATAATTGTTGCCGCACAACCAGGCAGCGAGTGAGGCTGTTTCAGGCAGGGTCGTGGTTCGATAAAGCTCTCAAAGCGTCGGAAGTTATAACAGTTGACAGAAAGATAAAAGAGCTTTGTTTGTTTTTTGTTTTCACGGTACGATAGATTATATTCCAATACATGTTTTTGATATTCCACAAAACGCTGGAAGCATTCAAAAACCAATATATTAGAGAGTAAGTCCTATACAACGCTCAGTTGCCCAACCATGTCAGATCCGGAAGGAAGCAGCATCCGGTAATTTGAGTGTGTGATATAGTAAGCTTACTCTCTTTTTTTATTTAGTCACGTTTAATTGCCCCGGGAGTAGTTATGCCGTCAGAATTCAGCAAAGGGGAGTTACTGAAAGCGCCGGTTCGCCATATTGATATCAAGCAATTGAATATTGTTCCGCTCATTGACCAGATGGGCGATACCGCTTTTCAGGCGCGGAATCTTTCAAGAGCGGCCAACATTGTTGATCTTATGCAACAGGATAAGGAGTGCGCAGTCATTGTCACTCTCGCAGGTTCACTGATCAGCGCAGGCTTGAAGCAGGTAATCATTGACATGATCGACAACAATATGGTGGACGTGATTGTCTCCACAGGAGCCAATATTGTCGATCAGGACTTTTTTGAAGCCCTTGGATTTCATCATTACAAGGGTACCCAGTTTATCGATGATACCATTCTCAGGGAGCTGCATATCGATCGTATTTATGATACCTTTATTGATGAGGATGATCTTCGTGTTTGTGATGATACGACCGAGATCATTGCCAACTCCATGCAGCCCGGAGCCTATTCATCACGTGAATTCATTGTGGAAATGGCTAAATATATAGAGGCAAACAATCACGACAGGAACTCCATTGTCTATAAGTCCTATGCAAAGGGTATTCCGATTTTTTGTCCGGCTTTTTCTGACTGTTCTGCCGGATTCGGCTTGGTGCATCATCAGTGGAATAACCCTGAACAGCATGTTTCGATCGACTCGGTGAAGGATTTCCGTGAATTGACCAGAATCAAGATTGAGAATGACAAGACCGGTATTTTCATGATTGGCGGCGGTGTTCCGAAAAATTTTACTCAGGATATTGTTGTTGCCGCCGAAGTGCTCGGTCACGAAGATGTCTCCATGCACACGTATGCCGTACAGATCACGGTTGCCGATGAGCGTGATGGTGCGCTGTCCGGTTCAACCCTCAAGGAGGCCAGCTCGTGGGGCAAGGTTGATACCGTGCATGAGCAGATGGTCTTTGCCGAGGCAACCATTGCTTTGCCGCTGATTGCGGGCTATGCCTATCAC
The DNA here is from genome assembly GCA_903820085.1 of uncultured Chlorobiaceae bacterium. Taxonomy (GTDB): domain Bacteria; phylum Bacteroidota; class Chlorobiia; order Chlorobiales; family Chlorobiaceae; genus Chlorobium. Next base: position 75,654 of record CAIJGA010000013.1, on the reverse strand, counting down.
AAGCGCGGCTGGGAAGGCCGCAAGGCTAAAAACTTTAATGCCATGCTGGATCGTCAACAGGTAAACGTTTGAGGTGAATGAATGAAATTTTTTATTGATACAGCAAATCTTGAGGAAATCAAGGCAGCCAAAGAGCTTGGAGTTCTTGATGGTGTGACCACCAACCCGTCATTGATTGCCAAAATTGTTGGTGATCCGTCCAGTTTTACCTTTCAGGATTTCAAGGCCCATATTGCCGGAATCTGTGAAATAGTTGATGGCCCGGTGAGTGCCGAGGTTACCTGCCTTGAGACGGCGGAGATGATCGCCGAGGGAGAGGAACTGGCGGCTATCCACGAAAACGTCGTTATCAAATGTCCGCTCACCATCAACGGACTTAAGGCTATCAGCCATTTTTCAGAGCAGGGAATCAGAACCAATGCCACGCTGGTGTTCTCGGCCAGTCAGGCATTGCTTGCCGCAAAGGCCGGAGCCAGTTACGTGAGCCCTTTTGTTGGAAGGCTGGACGATATCAGTGCTGAAGGCATGGCGCTGGTCAAGCAGATTGTCACCATCTACGACAATTACGGTTATATGACCGAAGTTATTGTCGCCAGTGTGCGCCATCCCCTGCACGTCATCGATGCCGCAATGATTGGTGCAGACATCGCGACCATACCGTTCAGTGTTATTCGCCAGCTTGTCAATCATCCGTTGACTGATCTCGGGCTTAAAAAGTTTATGGAAGATGCTGCGGTCATGAAAAAATAACCGGTCGCGGCCCCGGTCAACGGGAGATAACTTCAATCTTGACTTTGGCGGTCCCTTTTTCAAAGAATCCCAACTGCTTGGCTGCCTCCGCGCTGAGATCAATAACCCGGTCATCGACAAATGGCCCTCGATCGTTGACCCTTACGGTCAACGATGCGTGAGTGTCGAGATTGGTTACTTTTACGAGAGAGGGCAAAGGGAGATATTTGTGTGCGGCACTTGGCCTTGATGGATCGAAGATTTCTCCGTATGCGGTCAACTGCCCGTTATGCTGGTCGAGCGTTTCCTGACCATACCATGATGCGGTGCCCGTCTCCTCATAGGAAAGAGCTTCCTGGTAACTCATCGGCACATAGACCCTGCCGTTGATTACATAGGGAGTGTTTTTGATTTTCCCTAACCGGAATGCCTCTTCGGGTGAAATCGCGATGTTTTCGCTCCAAGGTGAGAGTGTTGATGTGCACGAACTGAGTACCAGCGGCAACAGCAGGCATCCAGTCAGGAGAATCTTATGCATCGTCTTGTTCATTGGAATCAATTTCCATGAAAAATAGTAATTTTAACCTAAAATCCATGATAACTTCCGTATCAGTTAAGCGCTTTTTCAGAGGATGCTGAGCGGACTGCTGTTTTTTTAGAGATGTAGATGACAAGATGCGATCATGGCTGAACAACACAAAGAGCGATGCTCTTTCGGCGTCCTTATCATTCATGGATTTACGGCAACGCTCGACAGTGTAAATGCGTTGTGCGCTCCCCTCAACGAGCTTGGTATTCCGGTAAGGTTGCCTCTGCTTGCCGGGCACGGGACGCCTTCTCCGGAGGCACTCCGCGGTATGAAATGGGAGGCATGGTTGGCGGATGCTGATCGTGCGTTTCAAGAGCTTTCCCTTCAGGTGGAGCGGGTAATCGTAATCGGTCACAGTATGGGAGCTCTCATTTCCCTGAATCTTGCCGCCAGATATCATGGCAAGGTTGACTCGCTGGTGCTTGTCGCACCGGCGATCAAACTTGTTTCTGTACTCGCTCCAGGACGTCCTTTTCATTTTTCAGCACCATTTCTCAGCAGGATCATCAAGAATTGGACGTTAAAGACGGACTTTTCCGGGCCGATATATGAAAACGGCACTCTGCATTATACCTGGGCCCCGACAGACGCGATCATCTCATTTTTTGAGCTGATCAAAATAACCATGCAGTTGTTGGGCAGCATCAATGTTCCTGTTCTGATCATGCATAACCGCAGGGAAAGTACTGTCCGGCCTGAAAGTGCACTCATACTGTACGACAGGATTGCTACCGATCCCTCCGGCAAATCTATTTTCTGGCTGGATCGTTCCGGGCACCAGATTTTTTGTGATTGCGAGCGGGAAACAGCTATCCGGGAGATTGTCGGCTATGTTTCCGGCAGGATTGGACAAAACAAGGTGCACGGGTGATGCGATTTATTGATCTTAGCCATACCATTCAGCCAGGGATGCCCTGTTATCCAGGTACTCCCGGGCCGCTGTTTAAGCCTCTTGCCTCTATTGAGGAGCATGGATTTGCTGATCAGCTTGTTACGATGTCTTCCCATACCGGTACACATGTCGATTTGCCTTCGCATATGCTTCTGGCGGGCAGTTCGCTTGATGCTTACAGTATTGAGCGATTTGCTGGAAAGGGGTGTGCAATTGATCTTCGTGGCAGAACTGGAGGGGAGATTACTGTTGAAGATCTCTATCCGTTCAAGGATCTTATCAAGGAGAGCGAGTTTCTGCTGCTCTGTTCCGGTTGGAGCCAATATTGGGGTTCTCCTGATTATTATGAGGGATATCCAACGCTTTCCCTCGAAACGGCATTCTGGTTGAGCGAATTTCATCTCAAAGGGGTTGGAGTGGACATGATTTCAGTCGATGCATCAGACTCTGATGATTTCCCTGTTCATAATCTATTACTTCAAAATGGAATTTTCATCATTGAGAACCTTGTCTGCCCTGCCCTGCTATTCCACTATTCTTTCATCTTTTGCGGTTTCCCGTTGAAAATTATCGGGGCGGAAGCCTCACCGGTCCGTGCAGTAGCGTTGATCGATAATGAAAACAAGGCATAATTTTTTTGTTGGAAGTTAGAGGAGATGAACTTACTTTGAGACCCATTAGGAGGTAATCCACAGTTCTTTCCCATCGAAATAACCATAGTATGAACATCATGCTTTTGTATTCGTCTATTACCAGAAAGGTACTCATGGCTCTTGCCGGACTTTTTCTGGTTACTTTTTTATGTGTGCATCTCGGCATCAATCTTATGCTTTTGAAAGATGATGGCGGTCGTATGTTCACGGAAGCAGCTGCCTTCATGGGCACCAATTCTGTCATCAAGGTTTTTGAAATTGTCCTTTTCTCCGGTTTTCTGCTCCATATACTGTTTGGCTTACTGGTCTCCAGCCAGAATCGGGCTGCCCGACCAACGGCCTATGCCTGCGGTAACAGTTCTGAAACATCCTTCTTTTCGAAGTACATGTTTCATACGGGCATCATTGTTTTCATATTTCTTGCCCTCCATTTTATTGATTTCTACTTTATCAAGATCGGCCTTGTAGCTCCTCCTGCCGGGATTGCAAGTCACGATTTCTATCATCGCACCCTGCTTTTATTTTCATCTCCCTGGTACTCACTGCTCTATATAGTCAGCTTTGTGGTTCTCGGGATACATCTGAACCATGCCATTCAGTCGGCATTTCAGACCCTTGGCTGGAACCACAGCAAATATACAGGCGCTGTAAAAGCTATTGGTTCTGCCTACTCGGTTTTGATTGCCATCGGATTCAGTCTTGTGCCGATTTATCTCTATGTTATTCAAGTAATTAAATAATCGACAACGACTGTGTTTTTTACTAAAAACAACGCTCACAATACTCTTCAATGACACGCCTCAACGCCAGAATCCCTGAAGGGCCGGTGGCTGACAAATGGACTGCCTACAAAGCTGGCTGCAAGCTGGTAAACCCCAACAACAAACGCAAACTTGACATCATCGTCGTCGGTACCGGTCTTGCTGGAGCCTCGGCTGCGGCATCGCTTGGACAGCTCGGTTACAATGTCAAGGTGTTCTGCTATCAGGATACGCCGCGTCGCGCGCACAGCATTGCTGCGCAGGGAGGAATCAATGCAGCAAAAAATTATCCAAACGACGGCGACAGTGCTTTTCGGCTTTTTTACGACACCATAAAAGGTGGCGATTACCGGGCACGTGAAGCCAACGTCTATCGGCTGGCGCAAGTTAGTAATCAAATTATTGACCTTTGCGTAGCGCAAGGTGTGCCTTTTGCCCGTGAGTACGGTGGCCTGCTGACCAACCGTTCGTTCGGAGGAGCTCAGGTCTCAAGAACGTTCTATGCGAGGGGCCAGACCGGCCAGCAGCTTTTGATTGGTGCCTATGGGGCATTAAGTCGCCAGATTGCTGCCGGCAATGTTACGCTTTTCAATCGTCGTGATGTCCTTGATATGGTGCTGGTCGATGGAAAGGCACGCGGTATCATTACCCGAAATCTGGTTACCGGCCAGATAGAGCGTCATGCAGCTCATGCTGTCGTGCTTGCTAACGGTGGATACGGCAATGTATTTTTCCTCTCCACCAATGCCATGGGTTCCAATGTGACACCGTCATGGAGCGCCTACAAGAAGGGAGCGATGTTTGCAAACCCTGCTTATACCCAGATTCATCCAACATGTATTCCGGTGCATGGGGATTCACAGTCAAAGCTGACGCTGATGAGCGAAAGCTTGCGAAATGATGGCAGGATATGGGTGCCGGCCAAGATAAAGGATGTTGAAAAACTAAGGAACAAAGAGATCAAGCCTTCTGACATTGCGGAAGCGGATCGTGATTACTATCTGGAGCGCCGTTATCCTGCTTTCGGTAATCTTGTGCCGAGGGATGTGGCTTCAAGGGCGGCCAAGGAGCGCTGTGATGCTGGTTTCGGCGTCGGAACGACCGGGGTTGCCGTTTATCTTGACTTTGCCGACTCCATAAAGCGCAAAGGACATGATGCGATAAACTCCCTATACGGCAATCTTTTCCAGATGTACGAGCAGATTGTTGCGGAGAGCCCCTATGAAACGCCAATGATGATTTATCCGGCTGTTCATTACACTATGGGCGGTCTCTGGGTCGATTATGAGCTGATGACGACGATTTCCGGTCTCTATGCAATCGGCGAATGCAATTTTTCCGACCATGGAGCAAACCGTCTTGGTGCGTCCGCGCTTATGCAGGGTCTTGCTGATGGTTATTTTGTACTTCCCTATACCATCGGAAACTATCTTGCTAATGAAATTCATACTCCACGGTTTGACACGGCCTCTTCCGAATTTAACCTTGCTGCGCAGGCCGTCACCGATCGCCTGAAGCAACTCACAAGAAGTGGCGGGAAGGAGTCGGTCGATAACTTCCATCGTCGTCTTGGCAAGATAATGTGGGAATATTGCGGGATGGCCCGAAATGATGGCGGTCTTACCGAGGCGCTCTATCAGATTACGGAACTGCGTCAAGAATATGCTCGTGGGGTTAAGATTCCCGGAGGACTGGACGAATACAATCCCGAAGTCGAGAAAGCATGTAGGGTTGCTGATTTTATCGAACTTGGGGAACTCATGGTGCGTGATGCCCAGCAGCGAAAGGAGTCATGTGGAGGACATTTCAGGGAAGAGTATCAGACCAGTGAGGGCGAAGCATTACGCAATGATGACAAGTTCGCTTTTGTTGGGGCATGGGAATATAAGGGGCAGGATTCTGCGGCATCGCTCCACCGCGAGGAACTTCAATTCAACGAGATCAAGCTCTCCCAGCGGAGCTATAAATAACAGGTAATTATGAACTTTACGCTGAAAATCTGGCGGCAGAAAAACGTTACGGCCAAAGGTGAAATGGTTTCCTTTGATGTTTCAGGAATCTCGCCCGACAGCTCTTTTTTCGAAATGCTCGATACCCTGAATCAGAAGCTTATTATGACCGGTGGTGATCCCGTTGCTTTTGATCATGATTGCCGCGAGGGTATTTGCGGCACATGCAGTCTTTATATCAACGGTCGTCCACATGGACCAGTCAAGGGAGTTACAACCTGTCAGCTTCACATGCGCTCGTTTAAGGATGGCGAAACCATCCATATTGAACCATGGAGAGCAAAAGCATTTCCCATCATTCGTGATCTTATTGTCGATCGCAGTGCGTTTGATAAAATTATACAGGCCGGAGGTTACGTATCAGTGAATACCGGTGGGGTGCCTGATGCCAATACCATTGCGATACCAAAGGAAAAGTCGGATGCTGCGTTTGATGCAGCGACCTGCATCGGTTGCGGAGCCTGTGTGGCGGCTTGTTCCAATGCTGCAGCCATGCTTTTTGTTGGGGCAAAGGTATCGCACCTTGCCCTGCTTCCACAAGGAAAGGTTGAGGCAGCTAAACGGGTACAGAAGATGGTTGCCTGTATGGATGAGCTTGGTTTTGGCAGTTGCAGCAATACCTATGCGTGTGAGGCTGAATGTCCAAAAGGAATATCTGTGGTTAATATTGCCCGCATGAACCGCGAGTTTCTTGTGGCCAAACTCTTTACAGACAAGGAAAAGGTCATTCAGGAATCCCTGTAAAAGAGGGTTGACTCCCTCTTTCTGCTTTTATTACAAGACGGTAAATTGCCGTCTTGTCCATTCTTTGGGAGCATTCATGCTCCCTTCCGGATCTCCTCCTTGCTCAAGATCGCTTGCTGATAGGTTAGAAATAAGTGATTGGTTGATCGATGTAAAAGAGTTGTGATATCAGAATATTTTTTTACTAAATTATTCTGATAGAGTTTAAGAAACTATTTATCATCGTTAAAACCTATCTCATTGTCCGGTAGGGGCAAGTGAGTTCTGTCATACAGATGGCCCTCTGATAACTCTCCCCCATGCAGAACGATACGAGTGAACAAATAAGTCCAGCAGGCATTACGGAAATCAGGTCGCATGAAGATGCGCTGCTTGTGAACAGGTCGCGTCATCGAATACTGTTCAAAAGTATAACGCACGGATGCGCCTACTGCCGAATGATTTTTGAGAATGATCGCCCTGTGGATTTTATTCATGAGGTTGTGAACCTGACTTTCGAGAAAATGATCGGCATCAAAGAGTTGGAGGGAATTAAGATCTCAGAGGCTATTGCGGGATTCAACACATCCAATCCAGAGCTTTTTGAACGATTGGGTCGAGTAACCGAGAGCGGTGTTGCTGAGCGGTTTGCGTATTATATCAATGGACTGAACAAGTGGTTTGAGATTTCGATCTACAGTCAAAGTCAAGAGTGCTTCGTCCTGGTGCTTAATTCCATGAAAACCATTAATGCAGGTATTTGGGAATGGAATCTTGAAACTGGAAAAATGGTGTGGTCTGATGAGCTGCTGACACTCTTTGGGGTTGACCAACCCTCCAGTAACCCCTCTTATGACGTATGGCGGAACTCCATTTTGCCAAGTGACAGGGTGCATACGGAACAACAGATTCAGGCTGCTATTGCAAAGGGCAACAAGTTCAGCGTCGTTTGTCGGGTCAGTTGCTGTGATGGTATTGTCCGGCGCCTGATGCATCAGGGTTTTCCTGCCCAGGGTATTGATGGAAAAAAGAACAGCTATATCATCAGTTGCATTGATATTACTGAATATAAAAATGAAGATATCGAGTTCCCGATCAATAAGATTAATTTTGATACTCTTCTGAATTCAACTCTTGATCCCTGTTGTTCTTTGTCATTAGACGGAACAATAAGGCATACAAATAAATATTTCAATGATACTTACGCAAAAGATGGCGAAACCCTGACAGGTCAAAATTTTCATGAGCTGTTTCCATGCAAATTGCCAGAAGAGCGAAAAGCCAGATTTGATCGTGTTTTCTATACTGGCGAATCGATTTATTATAAAGACAGATGTTTAGGGCGCACCAACACGGCTATGGAGTGTGGTGAGTGCCTCTATCAGATTGCGGTTTATCCTGTTTATGGCAGATATGATGAAGTCGAGTCAATTGCTGTTGTTATTGCTCATTCAAATGAATTAAATAAATCCGAAGAGGTACAAAAGCAGTTAGATCAAAAATACCAGACACTTATTGCAGCTTCTCCGGATAGCATTATTACAACCAATTTGCAGGGCATCATCACCAGTATTTCTGATATGGGTCTTGGCTTGTATGGAACCAATGACAGGAGTGAACTGATAGGAATGCCGTTTTCAAGTTTTGTTCATTCAAGTGACATCAATATTTTGAATAAAATACTTGAAATTGCACTCTATGAGGGTCTGATTCAAAACAGGGAGATCTTGCTGAAAAAGAAAAACAAGACGATTTATTCTGCCGAAATCAGCGCTGCATTGATTCAGGATTATAATGGAGATCCCTCATCATATATGATTATTATTCGAGATATTTCGCAACGTAAAATAATCGAAAGCGAGCTTTTCCATGCCAAAAGATTGATTAGTCTTGGCGAAATGGCGTCCGGTATTGCTCATGAGATTTATCAGCCCATCAATAATATTGGATTAATTATTGACAAGTTGCGTCTTGATGCTGTAAATAATAATTGGGCATGCGAGAAGGTAATCAGGATAAAGTCTGATAAAATATTTGAAAATATATTAAGAGTTCAGACTATAATCGATAATATCAGATCATTTTCAAGTACTGATAATAATTACATCTCTTCAGTAATCAGTATAAACAAGAGTATAAAAAATGCATTGCTGATGTTCTCTGAGCAGTGTAAGCATAAGTCGATATCTCTCGGTTTTAATGCTAAAGACGATAACTTGCTGGTTTCAGGGAATATGTATAACTTTGAACAGGTTATTCTTAACTTAATTAAAAATTCAATAGATGCTATAGAAGAGAAAAAACGGTGCAGTGATACGAATTATCAGATGAAAATACTTGTTGAATCAACGTGTGAAAACGACTTGATAATAGTCGGCGTAGAAGATAATGGTATAGGTATTAAGCCGGAAAATATCGAATATATTATGCACCCCTTTTATACCACAAAAGAATCTGGCAAAGGTACTGGCCTTGGTCTTTCAATTAGTTATGGAATAATTAAGGAGATGAATGGAGATATTAAAATAAAGAGTACTTTAATGAAAGGGACTCATGTTATCATTACCCTCCCAGTCAAAAAGAAGCAAAAGTTATCTGTATGATATATAATCAGTTAATCATCTATAGACGCATCGATGCTGTTGCCTGTGCATGGTATCGGAACATGGAGAAAGGGGGGACGATCAGTTCTTGCGTTGCAGTGTATTTGCTTAAAATCTACTGCGCGCTAATAAGCATGTATTTTTTGGCGCACAAGCATTCCTAACACATTGATAATGAATAAGAAATCTATTAGTCCAATCAAAGTCCTGATTCTTGATGATGAAATTGATTTTACTAATGAGATCAGTGACTATTTGCAAAATTCAGGATTTGTTCCCTTTTCTGCAAACACGACCCAGGAGGGGTATGCAATTTTAAGCAAGAATGAAATTGATCTTTTGATCCTTGATGTGCGTTTGCCTGGGGCGAATGGGCTGGATATTTTGAAAAATGTTAAATCTCTTTATCCTGGTATCGAGATTATCATGGTTTCAGCCCATGGAGATATGGATACGGTTATTCAGTCCGTACGTCTCGGGGCGTTTGACTACTTGCGTAAGCCGTTGAGATATATAGATATACAGATTGCGATTGAGCGCACACAAAAATATCTGCATATGCAGCGAAAACTTGAGCAGATTGAGGAGAAGTACTCCTTGATCACCAATGAAATGGAGTCAAGAATCGGACGGCACTGTATCGGAAAAAGTGCTAAAATTATTGAAATCTATGAGTTGGCTAAAAAAGCTGCGCAATATTCAGATACAAACGTTCTGATCACCGGCGAAAGTGGAACCGGAAAAGAAGTATTTGCAAAACTTATTCATTATATGAGTAAGAAAAAAAATAACTTTTTTGGTGCAATCAACTGTAGCGCTATTTGTGATTCGTTAATGGAAAGTGAGTTTTTTGGCCATAAAAAAGGAGCTTTTACAGGGGCGTTTTCTGATAAAAAAGGTCTTTTTGAAATTTGCGATGAAGGGACACTGTTTCTTGATGAAATAGCTGAAATGCCGTTTAATCTGCAGGCAAAACTGCTTAGAGCTATAGAGGAAAAAGAAATTACGCGCGTTGGTGATACCAAGCCAATACATCCAAAATTCAGATTAATTTCTGCTACAAATTGTGATTTACAAAAAATGGTAGATGAAAAAAAGTTCAGACTGGATTTGCTTCATCGACTCAATACGCTTCATATACATATCCCTCCGCTAAGAGAGCGGCCTGAAGACATCGCCCCTCTATTACTTGATTTTACAGAAGAGTTTTCAGAAAAAATCAATAAGCCAATTGAATATATTGCCGACGAAGTGTTTGAGGTGCTTGAGAAATACAGTTTCCCTGGCAATATCAGGGAGTTGAGAAACCTTACAGAAAGAGCGATTATCCTGTCAGAAGGAAAATCGCTGGAAGTGAGCGATTTCCCGTTGCCAGCCATTTATTCGTCGACAAGAAAAAAGGATTATACCGAAATAAATCTGAAAAATAATGAGGTAGAACTCATAAGAAAAGCACTTGAGGATTGTGACTTCAATCAGACAATTGCATCTGAAGTGCTCGGGATAAGTCGATACTCCCTTATAAGAAAAATGCAAAAATACAATATTGATATCGTAAAAAAGGATGTAAGCAAGTTGGCATAATCGATCAGAACCAGACCTGTTCTGTAGAACTCTTTGAGTGAAAATATAAAAACAGAGTATTTTTTGCCTTTGCAAATGAGAGTTGGCAAAATTATGATCACAAGATGTCCTGCACAGACATGAAATAAACAGGCCGGAATATGGATCAATCTTAAAGGACAGGGTCTCCCGGTGTTTAATGGAGGTGTTCAAGTTTCTGTTCATCATATGGAGTCATGTGGTGAACGCCATTTCATCAAGTATCGTCAAAACTTATTGTTTGGAATTTGCAGAATAAAAGTGTAGTTGATAACTCAATGAATATAAGCGTTATGTAAGAACAGGACTGTTCGGGACTCTCGTCAGTTTGGCTGATTTACAGTGGTCATAATTATTTTGTCTCGTCCCGAAAGGTTCAAACCTGAATTTATGGAAGTACTTTTTCTTTTTGTTCTGATTATTATTAACGGGCTTTTTGCTATGTCAGAAATTGCGCTGGTAACGGCAAAGCGCTCCCGTCTTTCAAAACTTGCTGAGGATGGAGAGAAATCTGCGGCTGTTGCCCTGAAGCTGGGCAAGGAACCCTCCAGTTTTCTTTCGACCATCCAGATTGGCATTACTTCCATTGGAATCCTTAACGGTATTGTCGGGGAAGGCGCTCTTGCCATGCCAATGGCAAACCAGCTTCAATTGTTCGGTATGGATAGGGAAATAAGTCACATTATTTCTACGGCTGTTGTTGTGCTTTCGATTACCTACATCACCATTGTTATTGGGGAACTGGTTCCAAAGCGGCTTGGTCTGTTCAATCCGGAAGGAATTGCCTGTCTGGTTGCACGCCCCATGCTGACGCTTGCTACCATAACTCGCCCTTTCGGACGGCTGCTGACGGTTTCGACCGATTCCATTCTCCGTCTGACAGGAAACCATCCGCATATCATGCCGAGCGTCACGGAAGAAGAGATTCATGCCATGCTTGAGGAGGGTTCTGAAGCCGGCGTTATAGAGCAGCATGAGCATGAAATGGTACGCAACGTCTTTCGTCTCGATGACCGTCAGCTCGGTTCACTGATGGTTCCGAGAGCCGATATTGTCTCGCTTGATGTTTCCCAGCCACTCGAAGAAAATATCAGCAGGGTGACAGAGTCGGAGCACTCACGTTTTCCTGTCTGCAACGGTGGTCTTCAATCTCTGCTTGGTGTGGTGAATGCCAAACAGCTTTTGTCGAAAACACTGAAAGGCGGTCTCACGGAGTTTACCTCCCAATTGCAGCCGTGCGTCTATGTTCCTGAAACACTTACCGGGATGGAGCTGCTGGACCATTTCAGGACCTCAGGTACCCAGATGGTCTTTGTTGTTGACGAGTACGGTGAAATTCAGGGACTGGTTACCCTTCAGGATATGCTTGAGGCGGTTACCGGAGAATTTGTTCCCCGCAATAGTGAGGACTCCTGGGCCGTGCAGCGTCATGATGGTTCCTGGCTCCTCGATGGACTTATTCCTGTTCCTGAGCTTAAAGACACTCTTGAGCTGAAAGGTGTGCCGGATGAGGATAAAGGGCTCTATCATACGCTAAGCGGTTTGATGATGTGGTTGCTTGGGCGTATGCCGCAAACTGGTGACATTATGACCTGGGAAGAGTGGAGTCTTGAGATTGTTGATCTGGACGGTCAGAGGATTGATAAGGTGCTTGCTTCGAGGTTGTCAGCAGTTCCCAAGCTGACAGATGTGCATGTTGTTGATTCTCCTGCCTCAACGTGACCGCGCTATCCATGCACGAGATGTTCAGCTTCTAACCCTGAATGAAGCCGGCAAATACTTCTATATTTCACGCTTTTGCGTACATTGTTGCAGTGTAGTTTTCGTTTTAAATGTTTTCATGACATAAAAATGATATGACATGCTGATACTTTCAAGAGTTCGTTCTGCCGTTATTATTCTGGCGGCCTTGGCAATAAGCGGCACTATTACCTCCTGTCAGAAAAAGATTGGAGATGTGCTTGTGGAAAAAGCGATTGAGCAGTCGACGGGCAAGAAGGTTGATATCAATTCCGGCGGCCAAAATATAACGATCCAGTCTGAAGGGCAGAAAATAGAAATTCAGGGCGATACGGGAGTCTGGCCGGCAGACATGCCTGCTGACGTGCCGAAGTTTTCCGGGGGCCAGATAAAGGCCGTTACCCGTGCAGATACGCCTGAAGGGAAGAGCTGGAACGTTATGTGCGAGAACGTTACCGGAAACATTGTAAAGAATTTCGAGATGCAGCTTAAAAACAATGGTTTCAAAAATATTTCAACCATTGTGACTTCCGGAGAAAGTGAGGGTGGAATGGTGTCCGGTGAAAAGGAAAAGCTTAAAGTGGTACTCATGACCGGCAAGGGCACCGCCTCGCTCTCTGTTGTTAAAGAGCTTTGAGAACTGCAAAAAGAGCCAAGGAAATAAACCCTAATGATACACCAGGAACCTGATTGTCTATTTTGCCGCATTGTGCGCGGAGAGATCCCCGCAAAGGTTGTTTATCGTAATGATCATGTCGTTGCATTCAGGGACATCACACCCATCGCACCACAGCATGTCCTCATCATTCCAGTCAAACATATCGCTTCACTCAACGATCTTGCTCCGGAAGATGAAGCGATAGCCAGCCATATGCTTCTTGCTGCGGGAATCGTTGCAGAAAGCATCGGTATAAGGGAATCGGGGTACAGGCTGGTTTTTAATACGGGCAAGGATGCCCTTCAAAGCGTTTTTCACATCCATGGTCACCTGATCGGGGGTACCCAGATGGGTTGGCCTCCCTTTCCTGGTGCACCTACAGTGCACGGATAGCTCTTTTTCCAGGGTATTGTTCGATTCTGTGCCTAAAAAATTGTTGAAATTTTTTCTTGTTTGCTGGTGTTATATAGGATAATGTTTGTCTTGTTTGTTGTTTTATCGTTATTGCAGGAGGTTATAGTATGCGGTTATCAGAATTAAAGGTAGGCGACAAGGCTGAAGTTACAGCTTTAAAGGCTGAGAGAGTCATACGGCGCAGGATTATGGATATGGGTCTGATAAAGGGAACCCAATTAAAGGTTCTTAGGGTTGCTCCGCTCGGTGATCCGATTGAAATATTTTTCAAGGGGCTCTATCTTGCTATGAGAAAAAGCGAGGCTGATGGAGTTATGGTATGTAAGGTCGGAGATGCGGTTTCCCTTTCCGGTTTCAACGCATGAGCGGTCGTAACGAGATCAGTGTAGCGCTTGCAGGTAATCCTAACTGCGGGAAATCTTCTCTGTTCAATGCTCTTACCGGAGCTCACCAGAAAGTTGGAAATTTCTCGGGGGTGACTGTTGAAAAGCATGAAGGTTATCTTGAGTACAAGGGGTATCATATCAGGGTGGTTGATCTGCCTGGGATCTATTCACTCACCCCTTACTCCCCTGAAGAGATCGTAACCCGGGAGTATCTCATCAAGGAATGTCCTGATGTTGTTGTCAATGTTGTCGAAGGGCCAAACCTTGAACGGAATCTTCTGTTGACAACACAGCTCATGGAGCTCGAAGTTGATTTCCTTGTGGCCCTCAATATGATCGACGAAGTGCAGGAGAAGGGTATTGTTATTGAAATCAAGCAGTTGCAGAAGCTGCTCGGCTGTCATATTATTCCAACTTCGGCCAAGAAAAATACGGGACTTGATTCGCTGCTTGACCATATCATCCGTCTCTCCCGGAAAGATATCACAATCCGAAAAAACAAGCTTTTTTTCCGACCCGAACTTGAAGCATCGGTTGAAAAAATTACGGATATTCTTGCCCGTCAGCAGGAACTCGCCGGGTTCAATGCGCGATGGCTTGCTATCAAGCTTCTGGAAAACGACAGGGAAGTTTATCATGAAGTACAGCAGTATCCCGTCTGGGTGAAAGTTGAACGAGCCCTTCAGGATGCACTCCGTGATGCTGAACGGTTGCATGATTCAGAACCTGAAATCCTTATTACCGAAGACCGTCATGCCTTTATTAGAGGAGCCATGCAGGAGTGCGTACGCCAACCGGGAGGAGCAAAAGCAACTCCGACAGACTATATCGACATGGTCGTACTTAACAGGGCGCTTGGGCTGCCGATTTTTTTGCTGGTGGTCTGGGCTATCTTTCAGTTGACCTTTACACTTGGAGCACCGATTATGAGCGGCCTTCAGCTTTTTTTCGGTTTCATTGCCTCGGCTATTGGACCTCTTCTGCCGAATGAAACCCTTCGCTCCATTGTTATTGACGGCATTATAGCCGGTGTTGGTGGTGTATTGGTCTTTCTTCCCAATATTGTCCTGCTCTTCATTGGACTCTCTTTTCTTGAGGCTTCCGGCTATATGGCCCGTGCAGCCTTTGTGATTGACCGGCTGATGCATCGTTTTGGCCTTCATGGCAAATCATTCATCCCCATGATAACCGGCTTTGGTTGTTCCATTCCTGCCATCATGGCGACACGGACACTCAAAAGTCCTACCGATAGGCTTGTAACCATCATGATTATTCCCTTCATGAGTTGCGGGGCCAAACTCCCGGTCTATGTCTTGCTGACGGCTGCATTTTTTGCGCCAGATGTGGCAGCCAATGTCATGTTCGGCATCTATCTTCTCGGCATTGTGGTTGGTCTCTGGACAGCCTGGCTCCTGAAATCTACCGTTCTGAAAAGCGATTCCGAGCCCTTTGTCATGGAATTGCCACCATACCGCTGGCCAACATTGGCCTCGGTACTTTTTCAGGCAAAGGTGAAAGCCCTGATGTATCTCAAAAAAGCCGGGACACTTATTTTAAGCGCGGTAATCATTATCTGGGCGATAAGCAACTACCCGCGCAATGGTGCCCTTCAGGCAAAGCTTTCGGCCGAAACCGCTCGTATCGCTGCAAGCAGCATGGGCGAAGTTGAAATAAAGGCCGGACAAAAAGAGTTAAACCTGCGCATCAAGTCGGAACAGCTTGAGTACTCTTTGGCTGGAAGGGCAGGCAAAGTACTGGAGCCGCTTATCCGGCCACTGGGTTTTGACTGGAGGATAGGTATTGCTCTTGTCACCGGTCTCGCGGCCAAAGAGGTTGTTGTTTCCACTTTGGGTACCATCTACTCCATCGGGCAGAGCGATGGAGCACCAGTGGAGCTGAAATCGATTCTCCGTCACGACCCATCATTCAGCAGGGCAACTGCGCTGAGCCTGATGGTTTTTGTGTTGCTCTATATTCCCTGCGTGGCGGCTATCGGAGTTATGAAAAAAGAGGTCGGGCGCTGGCGCCCGGTGCTTCTCTATTCGGCCTACTCCCTCACGGTTGCCTGGGTGCTCTCTTTTGTCGTTTATCGTCTGGCCTTGCTTATGGCGTAACTTCGGCGATCTCTTCAACAGGAGCAATAATCAATCCTGATTCCTCCGCCTTCAGGATGATCTCATCCACTGAGGTGGTCATAGGAACCGGACTGCCGTCGAGCATTGTAAGCGTGATTGCGGGGTGAGCTTTCTGGTGATCCGTCATGATTGCCTCCCAGTGACGGTGAGCGCTCTCCTCAAGGGAGCCCCACGCAAGACGTCCCCTGCATTTCGGGAATTTTGAACAGCCAAGCCATAACCCTCTTTTTCCGCTCCGCAGATAAAGCGGGGAGCCACACTTCGGACAGACAATGGTTGTCAGTATCGGAGGGGTTTTCATGGGTTCGATGTGGCGCTGTTTATTGAGATTCAGCAGCGTATTGCATTTCGGGTAGTTGGAACAGGCAAGAAAAGGGCCCAGTTTTCCGTTGCGCAGAAGCATGTGCCCTTCCTTGCAGGATGGGCACATGATTGCGGTATCAACGGGCTTTGCCCTGTTGCTGCTTATTGCCTTGATGTTTTTGCACTTTGGGTAGCATGAACAGCCGAAAAATTTCCCACTGGCCGTCCATTTGACAACCATACTACCTTCCCCGCACTTCTCGCATTTCTCGGGTTCGCTGTTCTGTGGTACTATCGGATTGCTTTTGCGGAGGCTCAGTGCGGCTTCAAGCGGTTTGTAGAAACTGTCGAGTACTTTTTCGTATTCATCATCTCCGCTTGCCACCTTGTCAAGCTCGTTCTCCATGAAGGCGGTAAAGTCAACATTGAAGAGATCGGGAAAATTGGCAACGAGGATCAGTGAGACATCTTTGCCCAGTTCAGTAGGCAAAATCTTTTTCTTCTCCAGCTCAACATATCGGCGATCCTGAAGTGTCGAAAAAATAGATGCATAGGTTGATGGCCTTCCAATGCCGAAATGGTCGAGATCCTTTACCAGGGTGGCCTCGCTGTAACGTGCCGGAGGTCGGGTAAAACTCTGTTTCTGGTCAAGGTCAGCAAGGGCAAGCGGGTCACTGACTGAAAGCTGTTCAGGCAGCTTGACGGTCAGCTCTTTTTCAATATCCTCTTTTGTCGAGGTCTGAGCCTCATAATCAAGCTCTTTCTGGTCATCAAAGATACGCATGAAGCCAGGGAAAAGAACCCTGCTGCCAGTTGCCCTAAAAAGGAATTTCCCTGCTGTATCTTCAACATCCACCCGAGTCTGTTCGATTTTGGCCGGAGCCATCATGGCGGCAAGAAAGCGCTTCCATATTAACTCATACAATTTAAACTGATCGGCTGAAAGGTACTGCTTCAGCTGTTCCGGTCTTTTGAAAATCGATGTCGGCCGTATTGCTTCGTGAGCGTCCTGAGCATTTTTGCCGGGCTTGGCCGCTCCGCCGAAACCAACATACTCCTTGCCAAACTGCTGATTGATATAGCCTCTAACTTCGACGATCGCTTCGGCACCGATGCGCGTTGAATCGGTTCTCATATAGGTGATCAAACCTGCCGTGCCCTCCGCCCCAAGATCAATTCCTTCATAGAGCTGTTGCGCTACACGCATCGTCTTTTGTGATCCGAATCCGAGCTGGTTTGATGCTGCCTGCTGGAGAAGCGATGTTGTGAACGGCAGAGGTGGCTTGCGCTGCTGTATGCGGGGAGCAATCTCCCGGACTGAAAAATCGCCTTGCTTGATGAGAGCAGCGATAGCTTCTGCATGATCCTGATTGGATATTTCGGGCTTGTCACCTTCGAAACGGACAAGCCTTGCTTTAAATGACTCTTTACCGGGTGTAACGAAATCAGCCGCAATCGACCAGTACTCCTGTATCAGGAAACGGGTTATCTCAGCCTCACGTTCGCAGATCAGCCGCAGGGCGACAGATTGTACCCTCCCGGCCGAAAGACCTCGCAGCACGACATTCCACAAAAAGGGGCTGATTTTGTAACCAACTATTTTATCAAGTCCCTGACGGGTTTGCTGAGAGCGGACAAGTCGCTCGTCGATTTGCCGTGGAGCCTGAATTGCAGCAATGATTGCATTTTTGGTGATTTCATTGAAAAGAACCCGGGATACCGGTTTACTGGTTACCCCGATTTCTTTGGAGATATGCCATGCAATGGCCTCTCCTTCGCGGTCAGGGTCAGTCGCAATAAGAATGGCATCAGCTTCAGCTGCGAGCTTTTTTAACTGATGGACAACTTTTTCCTTACCCGGAATAATTTCATATCTCGGCTCGTAATGATGATCAAAATCAAGGCCGATCTCCTTTTTTGGCAGATCCTTGATATGGCCAACAGAGGCAAACACCGTATACTTGTCACCAAGGTATTTATTGATAGTTTTTGCCTTTGAGGGGGATTCAACAACAATCAGGGTCCTGTTTCTGGCGGATGGAGTTGCTGGTTTTGAAGCCATGGATCAGTCCCGGAAGTAAGAGCGTTACAAGTAAAATTTTGAAAAAGATAGGTGTTGAAGAGCAAAAAACAAATTTTACCATTTTCCTGTTGCAGATTCTGGCAGTCAGGATTGCTCCAGAACTCAACAGTTACGGCTATAAAAACCGGCAGCAAGGGGCAAAAGAGTTATATTTTATTATTATTCTTATAATCAAGATGGAAGGGAAAACATAACGTATTTGATTATCATGCCCCATTTTTTGCTTCGTATCCGTTCTTGTTTCGCCGCTCTGATGCTGACGACCCTGCTGACGCTCTCTTTCAAAGCCCTTCCTGCGGCTCCTGTAGAATTTTACGGACCTACTTCCGTTCCTGTTGTTGTGACCACAGGAACCGATCAGGGCTATACCATGAAGGTGCTTGCCTTGAGAACACCGAGGACGTTGATGATTGATCTTGAATCCTTGGCAAGAACTTTGCGCCTGAGTTACCGCAAGGAACAGGATCGGCTTGTTATTGAGGAATCTTTAGGGCTGCCCGGCTCTATTTGTACGATCATGGCTGATAATAATTTTGTGCGTATTCTTTCAAGGGATCCAGAACTTCATCAAAGGGTTATTCAACTGCAGTCAGCACCGTCTCTCTTGCAATCAAGGATATGGCTGCCGGTTACCCAGGCATGCAGGCTGATGACCGTTTGGCTCGGCAGGGAAGTTGTGTTCAACCACTCAACCTCTCAGATAAGTGTTTTGCTTGGAAGAAAAAGTTTTGGGGAATCGGCCGGAACAATCGGTGTTGTCCCTAACGAAGAGCAACCGGCTGTCGATGGTTCTATGAAGCCAGATGAATCAGTCAGAACAATCATTACTGATATTGAGGTTAAAAACCGTGCGAATGGAGCGATTGTCATCTTTTCAGCTTCCGGTGCGGCTACTCAGGCTTCACTGGTGAAGCCCAATGCTGAAGGGTACTCCTGTTTTTCGCTTGAAAAGGCAACTTGTGATATCAGCGCTTTAACTAAAGTGTATGGCAGCGGCGTGGTCAAGGCAATCACTCCGAAACAGGTGGCAGGGTCAGGGTTGCAGTTTACTCTGGCGCTCGACAATCACTCATTTGTCATCAATTCGGTCGAATTTCAGCGAGATAAAAAAAATTACAGCTATCTGCTATATATCCATTGTAAAGCTGATGTGGAGGCAATTCGCAGAAGGGAAAAGGAGCGACAGATCGCACAGGTGCTCAGTCACGATGTTGAAAAGTGGAAGCTTGATACCATTGTGCTTGATGCAGGTCATGGAGGAAAAGATCCCGGGGCGACAAGTGGAAACGGTACCAATGAAAAAGATGTCGCTCTCAATATTGTCCATGACCTCGGAAGATTTATCTCCCAGAAGTGGCCGGATGTGAGAGTGATCTATACAAGAATGGACGATACCTTTATTCCCCTGCATCAACGAGGGAAAATAGCAAACCAGAGCGGTGGAAAGCTCTTTATCAGCGTGCATTGCAATGCAAGTCCAAACCGCAATGCCTGCGGTTCCGAAGTCTATATTCTCGGCCCCCATAAAACCAAGGCAGCGCTTGATGTTGCGATGCTGGAAAACTCGGTTATCCGAAAGGAAGCTGATGCCAGTCTGGCATACAAAGGGTTTACTGAAGAGTACCTCATCATGAGCAGCATGGCTCAGAGCGCCTTTGCCCGACAATCATCATCCCTTGCCCAGCATATTCTCAACCCACCCTCTCCACATCCGGCCAATAAAAGAGGAGGAGTGCGCCAGGCAGGCTTCATGGTGTTATGGACACCTTCCATGCCGAGCGCTCTTGTTGAGGTGGGATACCTCTCCAATCCCGGTGAGGAACATAGGCTTCGCGATCGTCAGGAGCAGGCAAAGATCGCGTATACCATTTTTCAGGGAGTGCAGACCTACCGGAAAAATTATGAAACCGCCAACATGGCTGCAATAGGCCGCTGAGCATCAGTCAGATTGCGCTTCCCCATAAATCATTCACACTGTCAAAACAATTTTCCGAAACAAGCCAGGGGCGAGTTGTTTGCCACTGTTCATCCTGAAGCATGTTACGTGTTATAGCGTTCTTTCTTGTTCGTTGTGTTTTTCTTATTGCAAAGTTGTAAACCTTCGGCTACATTCAGGTTTACATTTTGGCGGGAAACGCAGCTATTTTTCCGCATCCTCTATTCCCTGTCATGAACGTTGTTACCGCACAGATTTTTAACCGCCTGATGACAGTTCCGGATTTCCTGTCGGGTGAATCTCTTTGCCATGAATTCAGTATTACCAGAAGCGCTGTATGGAAGCATATTGGCCTGCTGCGGAGCGAAGGTTATCAGATTGATGCCGTAACAGGGCGAGGTTACCGGCTTTCAGGCATGACCGGCCGTCCAGTGGAGGCTGAAGTGCTGCCATTTCTGACTGGCAATCGATTTGGAAGAAAAATCATCTATCACCCCCTTACCGCATCGACCAATATTCTGGCCAAGGCCATGGCTGTTGACGGCGCGCCGGAAGGCTGTGTGGTTGTGGCTGATTCCCAGACTGGTGGTCGGGGGAGAATGGGGCGTATCTGGGTATCGCCTCCTGGTGTCAATCTCTATTTTTCCCTGATTTTACGTCCTGGCGTGCCTTCAATTCGCGTACCGCAGCTGACGTTGCTGGTAGCTGCAGCCATTCACCAGGCATTCAGTAAGCTTTCTTCCGATCTTGTGGCGAAGATCAAGTGGCCGAACGATATTCTTGTCCGCGGCAAAAAGTTGTGTGGTGTGTTATGTGAAATGCAGTCAGAACCAGACTTTACACATTTTGTCGTTGTTGGCATCGGTATCAATGTAAACCAGTCAGAGTTTCCTCCCCTTCTGCAGGATAGTGCAACCTCGCTTTTTTTGGAGAGAGGAGAGCTTTTGTTGAGGCCGGAGCTTCTTGCCTCAGTCCTCAACCATTTCGAGCCACTCTATGACGAATGGCTGCTACAGGAGGATCTCAGCTTTATTCTTCCCTATCTCGAAGCACACTCTCTCTTGCAGTCGAAGGAGGTGACGGTCGACCAGTTAAAACGAAGCATGAACGGAACGGTAAGGGGGATATCCTGCAGAGGAGAGCTGAGGCTCGAAAATGCGGAGGGAGAAACCGTCCTCGTTTCGTCTGGAGAGGCGCATCTGCGAACATCCT
This sequence comes from uncultured Chlorobiaceae bacterium, assembly GCA_903820085.1. Classification (GTDB taxonomy): domain Bacteria; phylum Bacteroidota; class Chlorobiia; order Chlorobiales; family Chlorobiaceae; genus Chlorobium. The sequence continues at coordinate 54,226 of CAIJGA010000013.1, read as the reverse complement.
TGTCATAACAAAACCCATTTAATTTATTATGGAATCAACAGTAATACATCCTCAAATTGTTGCGGCGTATCGTGTCCTTGAAACCGGAGAACCGATCAGCCATGCCGAAGCCCTTCTCCTTGCAAATTTGCCCGGTGAGCTTGCGCTTGATTTGGCAGCCCTGGCAAACAAGGTTAAAAACCGCTATTCATCTGAATCGCTACACGCCTGTTCCATCATGAATGCCAAATCTGGCGTTTGCGGTGAAAACTGCCGTTTTTGTGCACAGTCCAAGCACAATCGTGCCGATATCGAAGTCTATGATCTTGTCAATGAAGAATCCGTGCTTATTGAGGCGCGGAACTGTTTTGCCGCAGGGATCTCCCATTTCGGAATCGTCACCAGTGGTTACGGCTATAAAAGGATAACCCCGGAGTTTCAGCGACTGCTCGACATGATTGACCGTCTCCATGCGGAGTTGCCGGAGTTGAGTGTCTGTGCCTCTTTTGGCATGTTGGGCGAAGAGCCTGCGGCAGCACTTGCAACGCATGGCATTGCCCATTACAACATCAACATCCAGGTTGCGCCCGAGAAATACAGTACGCTCATTGCCGATACCCACAGTGTCGAAGAGCGGATTGAGACTATCAAGCTGTTGAGAAAAAACAATATTTCAGTTTGTTGTGGAGGTATCATGGGGGTTGGAGAGAGTATGCAGGATCGGATTGCCATGATTTTTGCCCTTAAGGAGCTCGACGTTTCCGTCATACCGCTCAATGTACTGGTGCCGATCGAAGGGACTCCGCTTGCAGGAAAAGAGCCTGTTTCTGTGGCAGAAATTGTGAAAACTTTCGCCATCTGCCGTCTGGCGCATCCTCATAAAGTCATCAAGTTTGCCGCTGGCAGGGAGACGATCATGAAAGATTTTCAGGGGCTGCTGATGTTGTCGGGGGCAAACGGTTATCTTACAGGAGGCTACCTGACCACCCGGGGACGCGATATCGCCGACGACAACCGGTTTGCAGCCCAGATTGCAAGTTTTAACTGAAGGAAAGGCCGCCATGCAGTTTCAAGAACGGATCAGTCAGGAGCTCGATGAGCTCCGGCGTCTTGACCGCTACCGGACACTTCCGGATATTACTGCCCGCAATGGCAAGCATATAGCGGTGAACGGTCAGCTCCTCCTGAACCTCTCCTCGAACGATTATCTCGGTCTTGGTGACGACAGGGAGATGCTTGCCGGTTATGCCGAAGAGCTCAGTGGGAGGCAGTATGCCATGACCAGCTCTTCCTCCCGTCTTCTGACGGGCAACCATCCGCTCTACGACCAGTTGGAAACAGCTCTGGCCTCGCTCTATGGACGTGAAGCAGCGCTGGTGTTCAATAGCGGCTACCATGCCAACATAGGCATCATTCCTGCACTCAGCGGCCGTCATGATCTTGTGCTCAGTGACCGGAAAAACCATGCAAGCATCATTGATGGCATGCAGATTGCCGAAGCCCCCTGGCAGCGCTACCGTCACCTCGACTACGAACATCTTGAAGAGCTGCTTGCGGGAGCTGCCGGTCGCTACCGCCAGATATTCATTGTTACCGAATCGGTTTTCAGCATGGACGGAGACCTTGCCGATCTGACGAGGCTTGTTGCCCTGAAAGAGAAGTACGGAGCCCTGCTTATTGTCGATGAAGCGCATGGTGTCGGAGTCTTCGGAGAGCGGGGCCTTGGTCTGTGTGAAACGGCCGGAGTGGTAAAGCAGATTGATATCATTACCGGTACATTTGGCAAGGCGCTGGCATCAACGGGCGCTTACGCCGTGATGAGTTCTCTGGTCAGGGAGTACCTGATCAATACCATGCGCTCCTTTATTTTTACCACAGCGCTGCCGCCCGCAATTCTTGGCTGGAGCTTGCTCACGCTTGAACGGCAGGTCACCATGCAGCGGGAGCGGCAGGCGCTCCTGCAACTTGCCTCAAGGCTTCGCTGTGCGTTGATTGCTCAGTCTCTTGATGTTCCCGGCGAAAGTCATATTGTGCCGGTGATTACCGGCAGCAACGCGCTTGCCGTGGCACTCGCTGCCCGGCTCCGGGATGCCGGGTTTCTTTGTCTTCCGGTGCGACCGCCTACAGTTCCGGAAAAAAGCGCACGGATCCGCATTTCGCTCCGCTCAACACTGCGGTGGGAAGATATTGAACCGATAGCGGAACTCATTGGAGGGATAACGGGATCATGAAAACAGTATGGCTCAGAAAAGAGGGAGCTGAAGAGCTTCTGCTTTTCTTTAATGGATGGGGTATGGATCGACGCATTGCCGACTACCTTCTCGCAGAGTCACTTTCTGACGGGTTTGCCTCGGATCTCCTGCTTTGCTATGACTACAGTTCTCTGGAGCCTGGCCCGGGTTTTATCGATGAGGTCAGCCGTTACGGCCGAATAACACTTGTTGCCTGGTCATTCGGGGTCTGGGTCGCGCAACATATTGAACTGCCCCCGATATCGTATGCGATTGCCATCAACGGGACTCTCCATCCGGTAAGTGCAGAAAAAGGTATCAACCATGAGGTTTTTCAGGCAACCCTTGCAGCCTGGTCTGAAAAGAGTCGCAGCAGCTTCAATCGCAGGATGTGTGGTACAGGCGAAATCCTCGCTCTTTTTTCAAGCATGTCGCCCGATCGCTCAGCAGCTGATCAGCGGGCAGAGCTGGTGCAGTTGCAGGAGCACTTTCTGGCACCTAATTCAGCTGGCAGCATCGCATGGCGCTATGATCATGCCATTATTGGCGGACGCGATCTTGTTTTCCCTGCACAACAGCAGTACCAAGCATGGAAAGGTGTTCCTCAAACCGTTATAGCCGATATGCCCCACTTCCCGTTTTTCCATTTCAGTAACCTTCAGGAGGTGCTCGAATGCCTCCGTTGATCAACAAGCAATTGGTTCGCGAACGATTTTCCCGCACACTCAGAAGCTATGGCGGTCAGGCCGTGGTGCAGAAAGCGATGGCCGAAGAACTTACGGAGATTATCTGTCGCGAGGATCCTGGCTGCTCGTTTGAGCGGGTTCTTGAAGTTGGTTCAGGTTCAGGAGCATTCACGGCTGAACTGCTGAGCCGCTGCTCTGTCAAGAGCTATTATGCCAATGATCTGGTCGAAGAGAGCCATTACGCTCTTGAGGGGGTTCTTGTCCGGCATCCCGTTGAAGAGTTTCACTTTCTTGCCGGGGATATCGAGCGTCAGGAGCTGTTGCCTTCGGCGCTGGATCTTGTTGCTTCGAATGCTACATTGCAATGGCTTGATGACCTAGACGGATTTTTCAGAAACATCTCCGCTCATCTCAAGCCCGGCGGCATGCTCGCCTTCAGCACCTTTGGCACCTCGAACATGCGGGAAATATCGTGCATTGAGGGTGTCGGGCTTAGCTATCATACTCTCGGAGAGCTTGAACTGCTAGCCGGACGGTATTTCGATCTGACCGTCAGCCGCGAAGAGCATACGCGCATGGAATTCAGTTCACCAGAAGCGATGTTGCATCATATACGGCAGACCGGTGTCAACGGGTTGCTTCGCCGCTCATGGACCAAAAGCCGCTATATTCATTTTATCGAAGAGTATCGGCGACTTTTTTCCTGTGAAAACGGTGTTTATCTGACCTATCATCCTGTTTATTGCTGTCTGAAAAAAAGAGAATCATGAGCGGAGCCGTCATCGCGGTTGCCGGTATCGACACCGGAATCGGAAAAACATATGTGACCGGCCTGCTTGCAAAAGTCCTGCTGCAGCAGGGAAAAAAGGTCATCACACAGAAAATTGTCCAGACCGGTTGCGAAGGGATGGCTGAAGATATTCTTGAGCACCGTCGCCTGATGGGCATCGGCCTGCAAGATGCCGACCGTGAGGGGCTCACCTCCCCTTGTGTCTTCTCCTTTCCAGCCTCACCTCACCTTTCAGCCCGCCTGGAAGGCGCTGAGATCGATCTTCACCATATCCGCCGATCTACCCACGCCCTGCAGCAACGCTACGACCTCGTGCTTCTTGAAGGGGTTGGCGGGCTCCTTGTCCCGCTTGCTTCGGATCTTCTTTTTGCGGACTATATCAGTGATGCCGGATACGGGCTTTTGCTGGTGACAAGTCCCCGGCTTGGCAGCATTAACCACACCCTCCTCTCGATCGAGGCCTGTGTGAAAAGGGGTATCGTTATCCGGGGAGTTATCTACAACTCTTTTCAGCCTGCCGACAAGCTGATTGCCGATGATACACGTCAAGTTATCGGTCACTATCTGGTCAAGGAGGGATATAAGGCCCCGATCATCAACCTGCGTGATGGCCGGCTTGACTTGGATGCTCTTGCACTTCTCTCTTTTTGATAATTTTTCCCAGTTCCTTAGCTCACCGGTATGGCCATGCAATCCAGAACCATTGATCTTGATTTTGACCGTCATCACGTCTGGCATCCCTACACATCGGTAACGGCTCCTCTTCCGGTTTATCCGGTTTCCCGGGCATACGATGTTTTTCTTGAACTGGAGGATGGTCGCCGGCTTATTGACGGAATGTCTTCCTGGTGGGCTGCCATTCATGGCTACAACCATCCTGTGCTCAACGATGCGATGGTCTCGCAGCTTCAGCGCATGAGCCATGTCATGTTTGGAGGTCTTACCCATGAACCGGCCGTAACTCTTGCCAAACAGTTGATTGCACTCACTCCTCACCCGCTGCAGAAGGTATTTTTCAGCGACTCCGGTTCCGTCGCGGTTGAAGTGGCCATCAAGATGGCATTTCAGTACTGGGCAGCTCTGGGTGAAAAACAGAAAAACCGCTTGCTGACGGTTTGTTCCGGATACCATGGCGACACCTTTGCTGCCATGTCGGTCTGCGATCCGGTAACCGGCATGCACTCCCTCTTTTCTGGGGTAATGCCGGAGCAGTACTTTGCCGAAGCTCCCGCGTGCCGGTTTGGTGAGCCCTGCAACGATGAAGATATTGCCGGCCTTCGCTTGCAGCTTGAGTTGCATCACCGGGAGATTGCTGCCGTGATTATTGAGCCGGTTGTTCAGGGCGCGGGGGGAATGCGCTTTTATTCCTGGCACTATCTCTCAAGACTCCGGGAGCTCTGTGACCACTTCAACGTTCTCCTTATTCTCGACGAAATAGCCACCGGCTTCGGGCGCACAGGAAAAATGTTCGCCCTGGAACATGCGGCGATAGTGCCGGACATCATGTGTGTCGGCAAAGCGCTCACCGGCGGCTATATGACCCTTGCCGCAACCCTGACAACAGAGGATGTGGCCGATACAATCTGTTCAGGCAATCCGGGACTCTTCATGCACGGCCCGACCTTTATGGCAAATCCTCTCGCCTGTGCCGTCGCATCCGCAAGTATACGCCTTCTTTGCAGTTATGACTGGCAGGCATCGGTTCTTCGGCTTGAAACCGGGCTTCGCAAAGGGCTGGAGCCATGCAGGGCATCAGGCAATGTCGCCGATGTTCGTGTGCTTGGCGCCATAGGAGTGGTCGAGCTTCACAAGCCGGTCGATATGGCTGTCATCCAGAAGCAGTTTGTTGACCATGGAGTATGGGTTCGCCCTTTTGGCCGCCTTGTCTATCTTATGCCCCCTTTTATCATGCGCGACGAAGAGGTTTGCATATTAACTGCTGCGGTTTGCAATATTGTGGACTCAATGCGGTAAATTGTTCTCTTGCATGCTTTCGGAATAAACGATATCCATTTATATTGGATTTGTATAAGATTAATACTTAAAAACAGCTATGAGAGCAAAGCCCTGGATTCGCCATTACGACAAGGGAGTTCCCCACACGCTTCATCCCTATCCGGAAGAGACACTGGTCAATTTTCTTCAGAAGAGTGCAGAGGAGCAACCCCGGCATCCAGCAATGTACTTCAAGGGAACCGCGCTCTCATACCGAGAACTGGAGCAGCAAAGCAATGCGCTTGCCGAGGCGTTGCTTTCGCTTGGCATCGGCCAGGGTGACCGGGTAGCCCTCATCCTGCCTAACACACCGCAACTGCTCATCAGCGAGTTTGGAGTATGGAAAGCCGGAGCTATTGCGGTACCTATGAATCCGCTCTACACCGTCAACGAGCTTGAGCACGCACTTAATGAATGCGGTGCCGAGACGGTTATTGTCCTTACCCCCTTCTATGAAAAAATCAAGGCAGCTCAGACGGTTTCACGCCTGAAAAGAGTGATTGTAACCAATATCAAGGAATATCTTTCACCCGTCAACAAGCTTCTGTTTACGCTCCTCAAAGAAAAAAAGGATGGGCACCGGGTGAAACTGCATCAGGGAGACCATTGGATGGCCGATCTGCTTGCCGCCAAATCGGGCGTAAAATTTATGCCGGTTGCCATAAAGCATGATGATCCGGCAATATTTCTCTTTTCCGGAGGGACAACCGGCAATCCCAAATGTGTTGTCATTTCCCATCAGGCGATGGTGATGACCGGCATGCAGATCGCCAGCTGGTTCAGTGTCATTCTTGAAAAAGGAAAAGATATCATCCTGCTCAACATGCCGCTCTTTCATGTCTATGCACAGGTGGGGATTCTGACCGCCGCTCTGATTGAGCGCTATCCTGTTGCTCTTGTGCCGAACCCGCGTGATCTTGACGACCTGCTCCATACCATTAAAACCCTTAAAGCAGCGGTACTTCCCGGTGTGCCGACACTCTTTACCGCACTGCTCAACCATCCGAAAGTCAAGAGTGACAGCTCACTGCTGAAATCGCTCAAACTCAGCGTTTCGGGTGCAGCACCGCTCATGCTTGAAACAAAAAAACGCTTTGAAGAGCTGACCGGAGGCAGGATTATCGACGCCTACAGTCTGACCGAATCAGCACTTGCATCGGTCTTTACCCCGATTTTAGGTACCTATAAGCATGGCTCGGTAGGCGTTCCCATTCCGGATGTAGAGATACGGATTGTTGATCCGGAAACCGGTCTTGAGACACTTCGGGATCTTGAAATAGGGGAAATTATCATGCGAGCTCCCCAGATCATGAAAGAGTACTGGCAGAACCCTATGGAAACCGCTCTTGTTCTTCGTGACGGCTGGCTCTACACCGGCGATCTCGGCTATCTCGATGAGGATGGCTACCTCTTTATTGTTGATCGCAAGAAAGATGTTATCAAACCCGGCGGATTCCAGGTCTGGCCCCGTGATGTTGAAGAGGCCATAGCCGTTCACCCCGCAGTCCTCGAAGTCGGTGTAGCCGGAGTGCCTGATGCCTATCAGGGAGAAGCCGTCAAGGCATGGGTTGTCCTGCGTCCGGGTTACCAGCTTTCCGTTGATGAACTCCGGGAACACTGTCGCAAAGACCTGGCTGCCTACAAAGTGCCGAAACATGTCGAATTCATCCTGGTACTGCCAAAATCAACCGTAGGCAAAGTGCTCCGCCGCAAACTTGTGGAGGCCCACCTGGCAGAAGCTGCGGCATAGTGATGAGAGCTGCATGATTAGAGAGCTCCATAACCTTCTGAAACCAGACATTCAGACCCTGCTTGAGTTGCACCGTTCTGATGACCCGGCAGCTTTTGCCCTGCAGTTTCATGGCCGCAGGGATTTGCCTGTAAGGGCAATGGCAGAACAGCTTGCCTGCCGCCAGAAGGCGGTTAAAAAGCTATCCACCCTTTCACAGCGTAACCTGCTTTACACACCGTTGGCGCTTGAACAATCCTCCGGGGAACTGGCTGCCGCATACAAGGCTTCTTTTATGTCGGGCAAAAAGGCAATCGATTTGAGCGGCGGTCTTGGCGTTGACGCTATGTTTCTGGCTCGGGTTTTTCAGGCGGTCGTTTATTGTGAGCGTGATCCGCTGCTTTGTGCTGTGGTTGAGTATAACCTGACGGTTTGCGGGATTTCAAATGTTGCCGTAAAGAATGGCGACAGCATCAGTTTTCTGGCTGAATACCCGGATGACTTTTTTGACTGGATTTATGTTGATCCTGCACGCCGTGAGGAGGGACGACGATCCATAGCCTTGGAGGCGGCAAGTCCGGATGTGGTGACCTCTCATGATCTCTTGCTTCGCAAGGCGCAGAAGGTCTGCATCAAGGCTTCTCCGGCGCTCGAAATCAGCGGGCTGAAAAAGCTGTTGCCAGCCTTACATACGATTGTTGTGGTGTCGGTTGACCGTGAATGCAAGGAGATTCTGCTGCTGCTTGAGCGTGCTTACCCTGCGGATGGGCTTGTGCAGGTAAAAGCGGTCTGCCTGAACGCTGATTCGGACGAGATAACTGAAATTGTCGGGGGTGGAGAGTCACAGAGAATAGTCGGTATGGCGGTGCAGACGTATCTCTACGAGCCTGATCCGGCTATTATCAAGGCGAGGCTTTCGGCGGTGCTTGTAGCAGATTTCGGTATTGAGTTTGTGAACAAGAGTGTTGACTACCTCACCTCTGACTGCAAAATAGAGGCCTTCCCCGGCAGGACGTTTCTCGTGGTTGAGTGCATTCCTTACAAGCCGAAAAAATTCAGAATCTTTCTAAAGAAGTACTCAATAACAGGTGCGAGTATCCAGCGTCGCGACTTTCCTCTTTCCACTGCCGAACTCCGGAAAAAATACCGGTTGCTTGAGAGCGAGAGAGCTTTTCTCTTTTTTACCAAAGATGCAACAGGACACCCCATCTGCATTTACGCGCTCAGATGCTTTCCTGGAGACGAAGCAGCTCCTTCTGGGCAAGGCCAAAGCGCAGCCCCTGAATGCTGACACGGATCTCCGCAACACCAAGCAGGCGCATGAACTGGTGCAGAATGAGCATTCCCATGGTGATGACGTCGGCCCTTCCTTCAGGAATACCAAGCTCAATGATTTGCTCAAGGGTGCTCGTTTTGAGTCTGTCGAGAAAGGCGTGTACCTCCTCATAGGAGAGGGGGTAGTTGTGCACCTTCAGGGCGTCGAAGTGTTTCAGCCCCTGGTCGACCTGGGCTATGGTGGTGATGGTGCCTGCAACGCCGTAGACGTGCTCTCTTGCCGCAAAAAAGGGAATGATGTTTGCCGTGAGAAGCTGGTCTATGCAGGATTTGGCTGCATCAATCTCGCTTTGCGGCGGGGGTAGTGTGGTGAAAAAGCGCTCGGTGAGTCTCACCGAACCAATGTCGAGGCTGACGCTTTCCGTGACGGCGCCGGGTGAACCCATGGAGATCTCTGTACTGCCGCCGCCGATGTCAATGACGGTGAAGAGTTCGGGGATATCGCTCATGCCGGCCACTGCGCCGCTGAAGGTGAGATCGGCCTCCTCTTTGCCGGAGATGCACTCTATGGTTATCCCCGCAGCACGCTCAATCGCCTCAATCACCTCCGTGCGGTTTTTGGCGTCTCTCAGGGCGCTGGTACCGGCGGCGATGACGGTGTCGGCCGCGTGCTCATCGCTGAGCTGGCGGTAGTCAACCATGCAGTCAATAAGACGCTGAAGCCCTTGCGGGTCAATGGTTTTTGCGGCATCAACATTTTTGCCAAGCCGCACAATGGTCTGCTTGTGGTAGACCGGTTGTATGGTGCCTTTTTCTGGATCAAGGTCTGCCATGAGGAGCAGAGCGGTATTGGTACCGATATCGATACATGAAACCCGTTTTGTCATAGTGGTTTGATGAAGCTTGAAAGCCATTCATCCTCATAGATGGTTTTGACAGCGGTGTAGCTAAGCCGTTTCAGCAGCTTGTTCAGCCATGGTTCGTCATAGACAAGGATGCCGGATAGCAGAACCGGTGCCTGGGGCGCATACTTGCGGATGACCGGCAGGATGCGGTCGATCACATTTTTGTTGATGTTGGCCAGAATCAGGTCGTATCCCTCTTTCAGGTTGATGACAAGATCTTCTTCGGCATCGAGGAGGGCGACCCTGATTTCATCGGCATGGTTTTCTGTAATGTTTTCAACGGCGTTTTCCGCTGCCCAGGAGTTGTTGTCGAAGGCGAGGATGGTGCGGTTGTTGCCGAGTTTGCGGGCTGCTATGGCGAGGACGCCTGTGCCGGTACCGATGTCCATGATTTTTTTGTCTTTCAGGTCGAGATGCTCCATTTGGCGCAGCATCAGGCGCGTAGTGGCATGATAGCCGGTGCCGAACGACATTTTCGGGTTGATTTCAATGACGATCTGGCCGGGTTTCGGCGTGACGTCACTGCTTTTCTGGATAATCAGCAACTTGTCGGAGATTTCGATGGGTTGCAGGGTAGCCTCCCATTCTGCATTCCAGTTTCTGTCGGCGATGAAGGTTGCCGTATAGACGGGAAGAGTGCCGATCCTTTCTTGCAGCATGGTGCGGATGCTCTGCTCCGTCTTTTCTGTCCATTCTTTTTCTGGCAGATAGGCAAGGAGCTGGTGATCCTCCTCCTGAAAGGACTCTATGCCCTCTCCGGCAAGCAGGCCGATGTAAAGCTCATGAAGATCGGGGCCTATTTGAAAAGCCAGTTCGATATAATTGTGCGTTCCGGGTTGAGGCATAAAAAGGGTTCGGGCAGATTAAGATGGATGAATCGGTTGCTCTCCGCAATATAGGATTTCCTCCGGCAAACAAGAGTTGAGCATCAGGGGCTCCTCTGTGGAAAACTATTCTGTTGTGATGAGCCGTGCGGCAAAGGCGTAATGGCTCTCATAATAACGTTCATAGAGGTGGCTGAATTTGACGCCGTTCCTTGATGCATGGGCAAAGCTCTCCTGACCGACAAAGATGCCGACATGGTCGATGTTCCTGCCTTCGTTACTGAAAAAAACAAGATCGCCGGGAAGCAGGCTGTTTTTCGGTATCATCGTGCCGAGTGCGGCAAGATCACTGGCCGTGCGAGGCAGGACCATCCGGAAGTTTTTCAGGTAGAGGTAAAGCACCAGCCCCGAACAGTCGAACCCCTCCGGGGAGGCTCCGCCGAATCGATATCTGGTGCCGAGAGATTCGTCAATGGATGAAAAGAGGTGATCGAGCGACTGCGGCGTCACCTTCATCGGCAGGTCGCAGGTGAGGGCCGTGTTACTGCCTTCCGGGCGGCAGGAGATATGCGATTTTCTGTTTTTTAAACTATATTTGCTCTCCATGCGGTATCCTGAACCGCTCCATGAACTCTGGCAGCCGGCAACAGCGAGCATTATTCCTGTTATGGTGCAAAGGAGAACAGCCGATCTGCATTTACTGGTAAGGTATGGTCGTGTTACCGTCGGTAGGCATTGTTGCTGCATGAGCGTCAAAGTTCTGTTTTTTTTGAGGCGGGTACAATGCCTGACTCTCAGTAAAAAGGAACGGGTAATAAACACAAGAGGTAAGATACTCTATTAAATTATTTGAGTGAAGATATGGCGGTGATGAAATTCGGAGGGACTTCCGTGGGTACAGCCCAGGCTATGCTGCAGGCTATCTCCATTGTTGCGAGGGAAGAGCAGAAAGCGGTACCTCTGGTGGTGCTCAGCGCCTGTAGTGGTATTACCAATAAGTTGGTGCACATAGCCGATGCAGCCGGGCGCAGCGCACTTGGCGAGGCGATGGCCCTTGCAGGCGAGGTGCGCGGCTTTCACCTTGATCTGCTTGATGAGCTGATCAAGGGTACTGTACTGAAGGCGGAACTTGCCGCCAAAATAGAGGAGCTTGCCGGCCGGCTTGAAATGCTGATCAAGGGCGTTGATATTGTGGGTGAGCTGACGGAACGTTCAAGGGATATGTTCTGCTCGTTCGGTGAACTCTTTTCCACAACAGTGTTTGCTGCTGCCATGAAGGAACTGGGTTATAAGGCAGAGTGGGTGGATGTTCGAACGGTCATGATTACTGACGACAATTTCGGTTTTGCCCGTCCGCTTCAGGTAGAGTGCGAAGCTCGTGCGAGTAGCATCATCCGGCCGCTTCTTGACGGCGGAACGACCGTTGTGACGCAAGGCTATATTGGCGCAACACAGGATGGCCGGACGACGACGCTTGGCAGGGGCGGTTCCGACTTTTCGGCGGCGCTGCTTGGTTCATGGCTCAACGAAGAGTCGATCCAGATATGGACAGATGTCGACGGCGTTATGACCTGCGATCCCCGTATGGTGCCTGAAGCGAGGAGCATCAGGGTAATGACCTTCTCTGAGGCGGCGGAACTAGCCTATCTTGGTGCCAAAGTGCTTCATCCCGATACCATCGCCCCCGCAATGCAGAAAAATATTCCGGTCTACGTTTTGAACTCATTGCATCCTGATGCCAAGGGAACCGTCATTACCAATGATCCTGTAAGGCTTTCCGGTATGAGTTATGAAGGTCTTGTCAAATCTATTGCGGTTAAAAAGGGGCAGTGCATTATTAACGTCCGTTCAAACCGTATGTTCGGTCGGCACGGTTTTATGAAGGAATTGTTTGATGTTTATGCCCGTTATGGTGTTTCGGTTGAAATGATTGCGACCAGTGAGGTTTCGGTTTCGCTGACGGTTGACGAAAAAAGCTTCAGCGAAGAGCTGATTGATGATCTGAAGGGCCTTGGCGAGGTTGACCTTGAGCATGGTGTTGCCACCATCAGTGTTGTTGGCGACAATCTTCGCATGTCACGCGGTGTTGCTGGCCGGATTTTCAGTGCGCTAAAGGATGTCAATCTCAGAATGATTTCGCAGGGCGCATCGGAGATTAATGTCGGCGTTGTGGTCGAAGAGCCCGAGGTGGTCACGGCGGTCAACAATCTGCACCGGGAGTTCTTCTCCGGCTGGCAGGATGAGGGTATTTTTGAAACCCCGGCAGGGAGCCGGTAAGGTGCCAGCAGGGCGAGACGACGTTAACTATCTATATAATCGGCTGTAAAAACAAGAGGTACTGCACACATGGACTATAAAAAAGCCGGAGTTGATATTGGTGCGGGTGAAGAGTTTGTCCGCATGATCAAGCCCCAGGTTCGCCAGACATTTATCCCCGGGGTTATTACTGATATTGGTGCTTTCGGCGGTTTTTTTCAGCCTGATTTTTCTTCGTACAAAAAACCGGTGCTGGTCAGCAGCATTGACGGCGTCGGCACAAAACTCAAGATTGCCATTGAACTCGGCCAGTATGAGACGGTTGGTTCATGCCTGGTTAATCATTGTGTGAACGATATTCTGGTCTGCGGCGCAAAACCGCTTTTCTTTCTAGACTACTACGCATGCGGCAAACTGACGCCTGCCGTGGCAGCTGCCGTAGTGACCGGTATGGTCAATGCCTGCCGTGAAAACGGGTGCGCCCTTATCGGCGGTGAAACGGCTGAGATGCCGGGTCTCTACCAAGAGAAGGATTTTGATTTGGCAGGCTCTATTGTCGGGGTTGTGGATCATGAAAAAATTATCAATGGCTCGGCAATCAGGGAGGACGACGTGCTGATCGGGCTCCCTTCCAATGGGTTGCACACCAACGGTTATTCACTTGCAAGAAAAGTACTTGAAGGAAGAATGCATGAGACGCATCCCGGCCTTGACGGATCGATTGGCGAGGAGCTTCTGAAGGTTCATCGCACCTACCTTTCTGTCATTGAGCCGTTTTTTGGTTCGCCTGATATCAGGGGTCTCTCGCACATTACCGGTGGCGGCCTTATGGGAAACACCATGCGAATCGTTCCTGAAGGGCTGACGCTTGATGTTGCGTGGGACGCATGGCCGGAACCGGTGATTTTTGATATTATCCGCCGTGCAGGGGGTGTGCCTGAGGAGGATATGCAGAGAACCTTTAATCTTGGTGTGGGACTTGTGATGATTGTTGAGAAATATGCGGTAGAGAGAGTGCTCTCATCCTTGAAATCTCAACAGGAAAATGCTTACATTATTGGTAATGTGTCCAAAATTTGATGTTCATTTCTTTTTGTTGTTGAAACAAAGCACTAATCAGAAAGGTTTATGCTGACTTTACTGGCCATTTTGGCGGTGAGCTACATCATCGGATCTATTCCTACCAGTCTTATGGCGGGAAAGATGCTCAAGGGGATTGATATCCGGAATTTCGGCAGCGGGAATGCCGGAGGAACCAATGCGTTCAGGGTGCTTGGCTGGAAGCCCGGCCTTATTGTAACCCTGATTGATATTTTCAAGGGGGTCATTGCCGCCGTCTCGGTTGTTGCCTTTTTCCGGCATCACCCGATAGGCGCTTTTCCTGACATGAATGAAGTTGCCTTGCGGCTTCTTGCAGGAATGTTCGCTGTTATCGGCCATGTATTCACACTCTTTGCCGGTTTCAAGGGTGGCAAGGGGGTCAGTACAGCCGCTGGTATGCTCATCGGTATTGCTCCAGTGAGCATGTTGATGGTTGTCGGTATTTTTCTCCTGACGGTCTATGTTTCCCGCCATGTTTCCGTTGCCTCCATGCTTGCGGCAATCGCTTTTCCTGTTATTATTGCCGTTCGCAAATATATTTTTGAGCTTGGCGGAGGCCTCGACTATTATATCGGGCTTTTCGGCTCGCCACTCTCCTTTCATGACAGTCTCGACTATCATCTCATGATTTTCGGGCTTATCGTTGCCCTGGCCATTCTCTTTACGCACCGGGCCAATATCAGAAGGTTGCTTTCCGGCACCGAAAGCCGAGTGACGTTCGGAAAAAAGCAGTCATGAGATACTGACTACTGATGAATATTGCTGTATTGGGGGCAGGAAGCTGGGGAACCACCCTGGCGGTGCTTCTTGCAAAAAAAGGGCATCAGGTGCGACTTTGGGCACATCGGCCTGAATTTGCAGCTATGCTTGCCGCTGAGCGTGAAAATCACCGCTATCTCAAGGGAATCCATTTTCCCGAAAATCTGCATATTGCCGTTCACCTGCGTGAGCTGGTTTCCTGGTCGGAGATGATTGTTACTGCTGTTCCCTCCCAGGCCCTGCGGGAGACGCTGCTCGGCTTTTTTGATCTTCCTTTGAAAGGAAAAATTCTGGTCAATGTTGCCAAGGGCATTGAGATCGGGACGGGAAAACGGATGTCGGAGGTGCTGCTGGAGGTGCTTCCGGGTTTGTTGCCTTCTCAGGTCGCAGCGCTCTATGGCCCCAGCCATGCCGAAGAGGTATCAAAAGAGCAGCCCACCACGGTTGTAGCATCATCCCCTTCGCTCGCTACGGCCGAAAAAGTGCAGGAGGTTTTTCATACCAGTATGTTCCGGGTTTATGTCAATACCGATATTATCGGGGTTGAAATAGCCGGTTCGGTCAAGAATATCATCGCTATTGCTGCCGGCATCTCTGATGGCATCGGATTTGGTGATAACGCCAAGGCGGCCATTATTACCCGCGGGATGGCTGAAATTTCGAGGCTTTGCATCAAGCTTGGCGGCGATGCGGTCACCATCTCCGGACTTGCCGGGATTGGCGATCTTGTGGTCACCTGCTTAAGTCGCCACAGCCGGAACCGTTATGTCGGAGAGGAGATTGGCCATGGCCGTTCGCTGGACGAGGTTATCAGCCAGATGAACATGGTGGCTGAAGGTGTTCACAGCTCCAGAGCGGTTTTTGAGCTGAGCAGGGCTGTCGGGGTTGATATGCCCATTACGAGGGCTGTCTACGAGATGCTCTTCGACGGAAAGCCTGTCCAGCAGGCGATTATGGATCTCATGACACGCGATCCAAAGCAGGAGCGGGATTAAGCTGGTTACAGATGCTCTTTGGGAGCGTCGTACCAGATCAGTTCCCCGGCATCAGGATTTGCATTCTTCCACGATTCGATATCAAGGTCAATTCTGACCACCCCGCATGTTGCCAGATTCTCGGTGTAACTGCCGGCAAGCAGGTTTGAAAATTCCGTCAGCATCGGGTTGTGCCCGAAAAGCATGGCCGTTGTGCAGTTGTCGGGGATCTGCTGGACAACCTTCAGGAGATTGAGTACTCCTCCCTCGTATATCTCAATTTGTTGCAATATATTCTTCTTCGGGTATCCAAGGATCTCGCAAAAGAGCTCCGCAGTGCTCAGTGCTCGGGTGGCGGGGCTTGTAATGACCAGATCAGGGAGTACCCTTTTTTTCTTCAGCAGGGCGGCCATTAACGGGGCGGCTTTTATGCCCCGCTCGTTCAGTGTCCGGTTGAAATCGCCGGTATCGGCGCTCTTCCAGTCTGATTTTGCGTGACGGACAAGGTAGATGGTTTTCATGTGCGGGTAAAAAGATAACGTTTCTTGAGCTCAATGATTCTGCGATAGGAGCGGTCAATGCGCTCCCGGGTAATAATTTTTTTGTGCAACAGGGAATTGATGATTGCTGTTGCTTTTGAGGCAATGGCCGGATCATAGGTGGTATTGTTACCAAAAAGCAGGATATCGACCCCGGCATCAATCGCCTGCCGGATGGCTGTTTCAAGGCCGTAACGGTTGGCAATGGCTTTCATCTGCATGTCATCACTGATAATCACTCCCTTGAAGGCAAGTTTGGTGCGGAGTAATCCGTTCAGGGTTGCCTTTGAAAGTGTTGCCGGGTAGAGGGAATCGAGATGCCGATTGAAGACATGTGCGGTCATGATAGGGTCGCGGTAGCCTGAAGCAATAAGAGCGCGGTAAGGTTCCAGCTCCTTTTCCGACCAGGTTGCCGAAATGTCGGTAAAATCAAGATGGGTATCGGTGGTTGAACTGCCGTGACCGGGAAAATGTTTCAGGGTTGGAATAATGCCCTCTTCGCGATAGGTGGTGCAAATTACCTTTACATTGCTGATCACCACGTCAGGGTCGGATGAAAAGCTTCTGCCCAGTTTGCCGATAACCGGATTATCAGGATTGACGTTCAGATCAGCTACCGGCCCAAGGTTGAGCGCGATATGCATGGCTTTCAGCGTTCGGGCGCATTGCAGGGCAGCAGCTCTGGTGCTGTCCGGATTGTTGAGTTCTCCAAGATGCTGTGCCGAGCAGCTGGGAGGAAATCCCCTGACCGGTTTGAGTCGATTGACTTTCCCGCCCTCCTGGTCGATGGCAATAAGGAGCGGGACCCGGGTCATGTTCTGCAACTCCATCGTCAGGTGAGAGAGCTGATCAGGGCTGCTGATGTTCCTTGATGGTGAGTGGGAGGGGACGTCATAATCAAAGAGCACAACACCGCCGATATGGCGCTGCCTGATATCAGCCGCGATTTCGGGAGCTTCGGCCAAGCTGAACCCCCGAAAGCCGATCATGAGCATTTGACCGATTTTCAGGGAGAGGCTGTCAGGTTTTGTTGCACCGTACCCCGATACGGAAAAGAGAAAAAGGAGCACTAATGCCGCCAATACCCGCGATTGTTTTTTCATAGGTTGTGAGTACCTTCCACCAAATTGTTTAACAGCTCTTTGCACTTCGCCTGTGGACGATTGACCACCATCAGGCTTTCGCTTTCATGATGGTCAGTTCACCGCCCGTCATATCAATGGCAACCTCTTCTCCCTCCTGTATTTCACCCGAAAGAATGAGTGCTGAAACACGGTTGGTGATTTTGCGCTGCATCACCCGTTTGAGAGGTCGGGCCCCGAAGGCCGGATCGAATCCCGCATTGGCAAACCACTGGATGGCCGCTTCAGTAATGGTCAGATTGATGCGTTGCCGCAGTGCCGTCGCCTTGATGCGGTCAAACTGGATCAAAACAATTTTTTTCAGGTCATCTCTGGTCAGGGGGGTAAAGAGGATAACTTCATCAATGCGGTTGAGAAACTCAGGCTTGACCCTCTGCTTCAGAAGCTGGAAAAGTTTTTCCTGCAGGCCGGAAAGCATGATCTCCCGGTCCATTCCCTCCATCGTCTCCATTTCAGACTGGATAAGCTGGGCGCCGATATTGCTCGTCATGATAATGATGGTGTTCTTGAAGTTCACCGTCCGTCCCTTGCTGTCGGTAAGCCGTCCGTCATCAAGAATCTGCAGAAGGATGTTGAAGACATCCGGGTGTGCTTTCTCGATTTCGTCGAGCAGGACAACCGAAAAAGGTTTGCGTCGCACTGCTTCGGTGAGCTGCCCACCCTCTTCATAACCGACATAGCCCGGAGGAGCCCCCACCAGTCGGCTGACGGTATGGGCTTCCATATATTCGCTCATGTCGATGCGTATCATGGCGTCTTCGTCATCAAAAAGATAGTCCGCCAAGGTTCGGGCGAGCTCGGTTTTTCCAACGCCTGTCGGACCGAGAAAGATAAAGGATCCGATCGGACGCTTGTCGTCACCCATGCCTGCCCGAGAGCGCTTGACCGCTTCACTGACAGCCGTTACGGCCTCTTCCTGCCCGATCACCCGTTTATGCAGCTCATCTTCGATCAGCAGGAGTTTCTGGCGGTCGGATTGCAGCATCTTGCTGAGGGGGATGCCGGTCCATTTCGAGACGATATCGGCAATGTCCTCGGCATCGATCTCCTCTTTCATAATCAGATCGCCCGAAGCCTTTTTTTCTTCAATTTTCAGGCGGTTCTCTTCAAGCTCACGCTCGATTGCAACGGTTTTTCCATAACGGATTTCTGCAACCTTGCCATAGTCACCCTGACGCTCAAATTCTTCGGCCTGCACACGGAGCTCTTCAAGCAGCGATTTCAGGCTTCGTGACGACTTGATCAACTCCTTTTCGCTATCCCATTTTGCCTTGATGACGGTCTGTTCCTCAATGAGATTTGCAAGCTGTTTTTCTATCTCCTCCAACCGTTGTTTTGTGTCAGCGGTGCTCATACTTTTTCGCGTTTGATTACGGAGTGTGAATAACAAATATTGTTGTAAATTTAAGTACTAAAACATTAAAGTCATCATGAGCTCTCATATTATGATGAAAAAAAAGTAACGGATAACAACGTGGAAAAGTTCTCAATTGGTTCACTGACGGTTCCTGATTACAGCAGCCCGCTTTTTATTGCGGGTCCATGCGTGATTGAAAGTCGGGCAATGGCGATACAGACGGCTGAAGAGTTGCAGCGCATCAGCCAGAAGGAGGGCGTTCGTTTTATTTTCAAGGGATCTTACCGCAAAGCCAACCGCACCTCGGGGAGCTCATTCACCGGTATCGGAGACATCGAAGCACTCGAAGTGCTTGCGGAGATTCGCCAGAACTATGATATGCCGGTGATTACCGATGTGCATGAAACAAAGGATGTTACGCTTGCCGCCCGCTATGTTGACGTGCTGCAGATTCCGGCATTTCTCTGCCGTCAGACCGAGCTTCTGGTAGCTGCCGGAGAGAGTGGCCTTGCGGTCAATATCAAGAAAGGGCAGTTTATGGCTCCTGAGGATATGGTGCTTGCCGCAGCCAAGGTTGTCCAGACCGGTAACAGGCGGGTCATGCTGACCGAAAGGGGATCAAGTTTCGGCTATCACAATCTCGTTGTCGATTTCAGGGGGCTTGCCAAAATGGCTGAATCAGGCTATCCTGTCCTCTATGACGCAACGCACAGTCTTCAGCTTCCCGGAGCAGGCCAGGGGGTTTCCGGCGGAGAACGCCAGTATGTTATGCCTCTTGCGCGGGCAGCAGTTGCCGCCGGTGTAGACGGCCTCTTTTTTGAGATCCATCCCGATCCGCCAAAAGCTCTCTCGGACGCTTCTACACAGGTAGCATTGGCGGATTTCAGCATCATGGTCAAGCAACTGCTTCATCTTTACCGGTGTGTGCATGCTCTTCATTCACTTTAAAACATCATACGCTCTTGGAAGGTTTTCAATATTTCGGGATGCAGCCTTCGCAAGCTGATCCAACATCAAGAATAGATCTGGCTCTCAAAGCTGTCCGGGCACTTGTTTTTCCGGTTGACGGTGTCCTGAACGGCAGCCGCATTACCTTTGACTGCAACGGGGGGGAAATTTGTTCAATCTCGGTCAGGGATGCCGTCGCCATCAAGGAGGCCCTGAAACAGGGTGTGCATATCGCCGTTCTGTCGGAAAGAGAGGCGGAAGGATACCGTCCCCTGCTTGAAGCACTTGGTGTGCAGGATCTCTACCTTAACGGTGAAAACCTGCTTTATTCATATGAAGCTTTTCTCCAGCGCCACGATCTTGCCGATGAGGAGTGCGCCTATATTGGTGACGACATCGGTGACGTTGCGGTGCTTTCAAAAGTCGGTTTGCCGGCAACCGCCATTGACGGTGCCGATTATCTCCGTAACAGGGTTGGCTATATTTCGGGCTATGAAGGCGGAAAAGGATGCGTGAGGGAACTGGTCGAGATGATTCTCATCAAGCAGGGCAAATGGCCCTATCTTGAGTGTCCGGCTGAGGATGAGTGATCTCCGAACTGGAGGGCAGGGTTCATGAGCCCTGCTGTTTCTGCAAGTGAAAGCATGCCGACAATATTAGTGCCGTGATTTGGTTCAACGTGCACATCCCCCCGGTAGGTCGTCCCCTGTTCAAGTGCAATTTCAAGCGCTGCTATCTTGCCAAGAAGACTGTATGCTGCCGACTGAGGAGTTGAGCAGGCGACGGGAGGGTTCTCTGTTCCATGAAGATGATATCCTTCTGGCAACAGAGCGGTTTCCGGATAATCATGCCAGTGCGTCATTGACGCACCGAAGCAGGCAAGATGGCGCGGAAAGCGCGCGTTTGGTCTGAGTCTCATCAGTATACTTGCGGTCAAAGCATTGCCGAGAGCATGAGCCAGAATGGTGAGCGTGTCGAAAGATGGTTTGGCAACAATTTCCGGCGAGCATCCGGCCGGGGTTTTCAGGTAAGCGCGTCCCTTTCCTTTATGCGGTATGAGCCCGATTTCCACAAGATCGCTTTTTGCGTCAAGATGATTTTTTCTGCACCCCGACCTGGTTGTGATGATGCGCACCTGCGGTACCGCAACGAGCATGATGCGTCCCTGCACCCGTATTCTGATCGTGTTCAGCATCTTTTCTCCAAGTTCCCCTCTCAATCCCGATGATTCCGAAAACAGAGCAGGCTGCACGGCAACCGGCAACTGGCGGGCAAAGAAGCCATAGCTCATGCCGCTTCGCTGGTCGAGATAACGGGCAACAATCCGTTTGTAAAAGTCGTTGCGGTATTCGAGTCCCCCGGTTGAGGTATGCGTCAACAGGCATGCGTTGCTGCTCCACAGGTCGCTGCACTGGAGAAAATCCTCGGCAACAGCTTCAAACTCAGCTGTTCCGGTCTGCAATGCTCCATGCTCAATGTCAAGCTCATCAGCCCTTGGCGGAACAACCTGTGCGGTGAGTTTCGGTACCAGCGTGCTTCGGACATCCTCGCGGGAGGGATGCGGTGTGTTGAAGGTAACAACTCCGCCGTTCATGGTGCAGATGGTCCACGAGTGGTCAGTCACAAAGACAAGAATATGCACCATATCGCGGGCCAGCCTGCCCACAATGGCATCAAGGCGTTCCTGGGGAAGTGATTCTGTAGTCAGCGGTGCCTGCTCATCGTAAATGCCGACTATGATATTGTTGTAGAGTGTTGTAACCCTGTTGATCGCCAGCATGCTGTCCGGAAAATATCCCGGTGCAAGAATAACCGTGCCGGGAGCAAACCGGCCATCATCTCCCGAAGCCTCCTCCTTTGAAAGAACAGCTATCCCCAGCTCTTGCATGGAGGCGGCAAGGGCGCGACAAAAGCGTTCCAACCGGGGCGAGAGCTCAGGTGCAGGGTAGATGACCGGTTTGAGTCGTTTGCACATCTCCTCAATCTCCAGAGGAGTATCAAGAGGGATGCCGAGGAGATGGTGGAGTGAGTCGGAACTGATGCTGTTGCTCATGAAGCTGTTCTGGCGGATTCGTTCAGAAAGATAATCGGCACGTTACTGACCGAAATTATGCTCGCGACCCCAGAGCAGTTTTGTCCGCAGGATTTCACAGTAATCGCGGTTTTCGTTGGCGACAAGATTGATGGCTACAGTCGATTTTCTGACCGTGATGCACTCCTGCGGATGGAGCATTTTTTTGATATTGCCGTCGCAGTTCAGCGGAAAAGAGCCATCAGGAGCATCGACCGAGATTTCAATTATTTTTTCGTCGCTGATGACGATAGGCCTGACGGTCAGCATGTGCGGGCATATCGGCGTGATGACAAAGACGTTTGATTTCGGCGCAATGATCGGCCCGCCGGCAGACATGGAGTAAGCGGTTGAGCCGGTTGACGTGGCAATGATGATCCCGTCGGCCCGGTATGAGCTGAGCAGCTCTCCGTCAAGCTTTATGACAAATGTCGGAATACGCGGATAAGCCCCTTTTTCGATGACTACGTCATTCAGCGCCCGAAGATGCTGGATTTCATTGTCGATAGAGACTGTTGCCTCGAGCTGCGAGCGGGTTTGGATGGTATAGGTACCGTTCAGCACTCGCTCGATCGCCGAAAACATCTCTGTCTGGGTAAACTCCGTTAAAAAGCCGAGATAGCCGACATTGACGCCGATAACCGGCTTCGTTACTGCGTAATGTGAGGTGAAGAGGAGTGTTCCATCGCCGCCAAGCGAGATAAACGCGTCGCAGTACTTGTTAAGTTCCTCAATGGGAGCTGCATTGTCGGACTGTAATTTTTCGGCCGAGAGCGTTTCAAAAATATAGCCGACCTTCCGTTCGTCAAGCCATCCGGCAAGCCTGCGGGCAAGGTCAAGTGCGTTTTGTCGTGAAACATTGACAACAATGGCGAATTTCATGACCGGTTCATCTCTTTAAGATTGTGATAGAGGCGATTGGCCTCATTAAAGCGTGATTCAATCGGCCCAAGATCGTGTTGCCGTATCTCGGTTGAGAGCAGGGCCAACTCTCTGGAAAAGTGTTCAAGTTCCTCTGCTATGTTTTCGCTGTTGGTCGCGATGATATCCCTCCAAATTTCCCATGAGCTTCCGGCCAGCCTTGCAAGGGTAGCAAAACCTGGTCCGGATTTGCTGATCGACTCTCCGCAGTAATTCATCAGAAGAGTCGACAGCAGTTGGGGCAAATGGCTTACCTTTGCGATGACACGGTCATGTTCGTCCGGCGTCATGGCGAGTGTTGTGCACCCGGCTGATTCAAGCAAGGCAACAAGAAAGGAGCCTTTATCGCCGTCAAGCAGATTGTTGTCGTCACAGAGGATGATACGCCGTCCATGCAGCAGCTCCTCATGGCTTTCACGGTATCCCTGCTGCTCCTTGCCGGCCATCGGGTGCATGCCGAGAAAGGGAAGGTCAAGCTCACGGGCTCTATGGGCGATGAGCGACTTTGTGCTCGATACATCACTCACCAGTGTTAAAGGTGGCGCAAGCTGCTTTATCTCCCCGAGGAGGGCAATATTGACCTCGACCGGTGCTGAAAGAATAATAAGGTCGGCCGTATAAAGGATATTTTTATCAGCAGTAAACCGGTCAAGCCCAAGTGTTTCGACACATTGACGGTCACTGTCGGTAAAATTCGGGTCAAACCCCTGAAACAGGATATTGCTCTCAAGGGCAAGCGGTGAACGCTTTATGGCCCGCAAAAGTGACATGCCAATCAAGCCGAGGCCGATAAATGAGATGCTCCTGATAGGTGACTTCACAGTCGTGCAGTTAGTTTTGCTTGTTTGCCCTGCTTCCGGGCGCATCAATGGGTACGCCCTCTTTGCAGAGCGGGCACTCTTCAGGAGTAAAGCTTATGACCTCCATTGAAAGGACAGAAAAATGGTCATCAGCAAGCTTCACCCGCCCGTTGCTGCGGTCTACAACCGAGCCGACTCCTGCAAGAGATGCTCCGGCACTTTTGATGAGTGCAATCACCTCTGCTACCGAGCCGCCTGTGGTGATGACATCCTCAATAACCAGTACACGCTCATTGGGTTCAAGTGTAAAGCCGCGGCGGATAGTCATGACACCCTCCTTGCGTTCAGCAAAGATGGTTTTGACGCCGAGTTGGCGTCCAACTTCCGTTCCTACCACAATTCCCCCGATTGCCGGAGATATGACTGTTTCTACCCCTTTGCCAGTGAAATGCTCCGCAATTTTCCGGCAGACTGCCGTCAGGTGTTCAGGATGCTGCAAGACCTTTGCGCATTGAAAGTAGGTGCTGCTGTGACGGCCGGATGTCAATTTGAAATGGCCATCAAGCAAGGCTCCGGTGTTTTTGAAGATGTCAAGCATGGGTGTATAGTCATAAAAATAATTGCTGTAAGCGTTAAAGATAAAGAAGCCGCTTCCAAAAGCTAAAGGAAAAACATTTCTCTTGATCAGTTCTTAGGGGGGGCATCTCTTTATCGTACACTCTCCTGGTTTTCAAGGTATTCGCTGAGCAGGACGCATGCAGCTGCACTGTCGAGCCGTCCTTTCTGCTGGCGGTTTTTTCTTGATTTGCCCGATGCAATCAGGATGCTTCGGGCATCCCTCGATGAATGGTGCTCATCGATGGTTTCAATCATCAGTTGGGGAAATTCTTCATGAAGTGTTTCGATAAAGCGGTCAATCACTCCGGTCATGGCGTTTTTCTCACCACTGTCACTGAGCGGGTAGCCGACAATGACGAGAGCAATATCATCCGATTTGATCATGGTATCGAGAGTCTTCGACAGTCCAGCCCGGTCAAAGGTGCCGACCGGCTGGGCGAAGAGCCAGAGCGGGTCGCTCTGTGCTACTCCGATGCGCTTTGTTCCATAGTCGATGGAGACCACCCTTTTTTTTTGAGTCAGGCTCATGGCCGCACCCTTCTTCTCTTGCATTGCTATGAAATATCTTAGCGGGAAGTGTTTTTATTGATCGGTAAAATATAGCAACTTTATCAAGGGAACCGTGCTCTTTGGTCACTGATCTAGCTCTATCCCAAACCTTTTCCCGGTTATAGTTGTTCTACCTGAGAGAGTAATTTCAAGAACAACGTTTATATCACAGGAGAATATGATGGGAGGATTATGGCTGTTGCTGATGACAAGTTTGATGCTTGCCGGCTGTTCGGTTTTGGGAAAGCGTACGGCAAATGAGCCTCCGTACAAGGTGCTGGCGGAGGATGCGGATATTGAGGTCAGGCAATATGGCGAGATGATTGTTGCCGAAACGGTTATTGAAGGGGCATACGGGCAGACAGGTGCACCGGGATTCAGCCGTCTAGCTGGGTATATTTTTGGCAAGAACCGCTCAAAAGAGAAGCTTTCGATGACCGCTCCGGTGTTGCAGGAGCCTGTCAGTGAAAAAATCTCCATGACGGCGCCGGTGCTTCAGGAAAAGAAGGGAAGCGCCTGGCTGATGGCATTTGTGATGCCTGAAGGATCACGCCTCGAAACGCTTCCTGTCCCGCTTGATCCTGCTGTAACACTTCGTGCTGTGGAGGGAAAAAAAGTGGGTGTTATCCGTTATTCTGGTCTGCATTCCGAAAGCAATCTCCGGAACTATGCCGGGAAGCTGACCGGGTGGCTTGAGAAGAATGGGTACCATGCACGCTCTCAACCGCGTGCGGCCAGTTACGATCCGCCCTGGACCCTTCCGTTTTTGCGGCGAAACGAGGTGCATATCGATCTTGAGTAACGATTGATGCTCAAGGCAGCGGTGTGCAGATTTTTTAGTGGACTTATTATTCTTACATTTTAGGAAGAGATAAATCACTCAATCAAATGCAGATGGTATGAAGCCGCACTATTACTTTATTGGAGCAACGTTTTCCATACTCCTTTCAATCTATCTCTTTATTTTCGGGTCAGGGGTTAACCATGAACTGATTGCCATTTTTATCGGGTTATGGGCTCCTACCATCATCTGTATTGGCATTTTCAATACACTGCTTGGTATCCTCGATGAAATGTGTTGCGCACACAAGCGCATAGAGGAAGGGCAAGTCGGTGGTCATGGCCGTTAGCCTCGTGTCGTTCGCGACAGGACATTCAGGGAGGAGCCGGTTATGAAACATGCTGGGGCGGTGATGCTTGTCGGCGCGGGCGGCTTTCTCGGTTCAGTAGCGCGCTATGTGGTTGCGTTGCTCTTTGCTCCCTTAGCGCCGGGTTTTCCCTTTGCTACGTTGACGGTCAACATTCTGGGCAGTTTTCTGATCGGTTTTCTTGGTGAACTGGCAGTCTCGACGACCCTTGTATCCCCTGAAGCGCGGCTTTTTCTGGTCACGGGTTTCTGCGGAGGGTTTACCACCTTTTCAGCCTATATGTTCGAACACACAGCACTGCTCAAGGACGGTCAGCTTTTTTATGCCGGCATCTACCTTGCCGGCAGCATAGCCGGGGGTCTCGTTGCCCTTTACACAGGAACGCTTTTTGCTAAACTCTGGACATAACGGAGGAGGACACACATGGAACTACAGAATCTGGAACTGCTGCGGGTTTTTGTCGGTGAACAGGTCCGGTACGGCCATCGGCCGCTTTATGAAGAGCTTGTCCGTGAAGCCCGGCTTTTTGGTCTGGCTGGTGCTACCGCGCTGAAAGGGGTGCTCTCCTATGGTCACGACATGCACATCAATACCTCTAAAATTATGGAGTTAGGCACAAACCTTCCCATGATTGTCGAGCTTGTTGATTCCACAGAGAAGCTCGACGGCTTTCTGCCGGTCATTCAGCAACTGGTCAGGGATGCGTCAGGCCGGGTTATGTTTACGAGAGAGCCGGTGCGCGTGGGGATTATCGAATAAAAAAGGGAAGCGTTACCGCTTCCCTTTTTGAATGTTGTGCATGCCAGAGGTTACTTGCCGGAAGCAACAAGGGCGTTATAGTTTGCCTTGATGGTTTTTTCAAGATCCTCATCGGTGTGCATGAAGCTGATGAACATCGCTTCAAACTGCGACGGGGCAAGGTAGATGCCCTGCTCGAGCATGGAGTGGAAGTATTTGCCGTGCTTTTTGGTATCGGCCGTGACGGCGGTCGAATAGTCTACAACCGGTGTTTCCGTAAAGAAGAGGCAGGACATTGAGCCAACGCGGTTCTGCACATAGTTCAGACCGAGTTTTTTCAGGTTGTCGCTGAAACCTGCTTCAAGGATCACAGCTTTTCTTTCGAGTTCCGGATAAGGATTCTCGTCTATAAGGATTTTCAGGGTTTCAAGACCGGCGGTCAGAGCCAGCGGGTTCCCTGAAAGGGTACCTGCCTGATAGACGTCACCGAGCGGAGCAACACGCTCCATGATCTCACGTTTGCCGCCGAATGCGCCCACCGGAAGACCGCCGCCGATAATCTTGCCCATGGTGGTCAAATCAGGCGTAACGCCATAGAGGCTTTGCGCACCGCCAAGTGCCACGCGGAAACCGCACATCACTTCGTCAAAAATCAGCACAATGCCTTCCCGGGTACACAATTCACGCAGAGCTGCAAGGAAGCCAGGTTTGGCAGGGATAACGCCGGTGTTGCCTGCTACAGGCTCAATGATGATAGCGGCAATCTGGCCCTTGTTCTCGCCAACGAGGAGCTTGACCGAATCGATATCATTGTAAGTTGCGTTGAGCGTATCCATCGCGGTGCCTTTGGTAACGCCGGGGCTGTCGGGAGCGCCAAGCGTCAGAGCGCCTGAACCAGCCTTGATGAGGAAGCTGTCGCCATGACCATGGTAGCATCCCTCAAATTTGATAATTTTATCGCGGCCAGTGTAGCCCCTCGCAAGGCGAACAGCCGACATGGTGGCTTCGGTGCCACTGTTGACCATGCGCACCATTTCAAGCGAAGGGACAATTTTGCAAAGGAGTTCGGCAATTTCAATCTCCATTTCAATCGGAGTGCCGAAGCTGGTTCCGATATTTTTCAGGGTGTACTCAAGCGCAGCAGTGATTCTCGGGTGCATGCTGCCAAGAATAAAGGGGCCCCATGAGCCGACATAGTCAAGGTAGCTGTTGCCGTCAACGTCGGTCAGGTATGCTCCTGACCCCTTGGCCATGTATACGGGAGTTCCACCAACGGATTTGAATGCGCGTACCGGAGAGTTTACACCTCCGGGAATAAACTTCTTTGCTTTTTCAAAGAGTTCAGCAGATTTGGTGAGTTGAGGCATGTCGGACAATGCTGTTTATTGATTGAACAAGACGTTAAAAGAGTAATAAAATGCTTAGTCAAGATAGAAATAGTCAAGAAGATATAAAACCACAAAAAGAGAGTGCCCGGCTATTTCATGAGGATTTGTGTGACGATGGTGAGGTTTTTGTGCCCCCGCGCATGTTCCAGATGGAGAGAACAATAATCCTGGAGCAGATTCCAGAGCACTTCAATGTCCAAAGGGTCGGCCTTGATGGAGTTGCCGGACGGAAGTCGCGTATCTGCAAGCGCGCTCAACAGCATGGCGAGGCGCACCGGGATAAGCTGTTTTTTTGCCATACCCGGCCCGGCTGCGGAGGGCAGCGCAAGTCCACCGGGGTTCATCACAAAATAGAGCTCCGTCAGATTCAACGTCTTGATGGCGCCCAGAAGCTCCTCTCCGCTGAAGACGCATTTCTGAAGGGAGGGCTGAAAGCCAAGCACAGAGACAAAGCGCAAGAGAAACCAGGCATAAAGTTGCTGGAAGTTGACATCGGCATGATAGAGCTGCTCAAGGGTACCCGCAAGCAGGGTGAAGAGCGGCACATTTCTTTCGTCATTCTCCGTTGTATGCCGGACAAAATCAATGATCCGGTAGAGGATGGCGAATCGCTCCATATCCGGATCGGGAACCATTGGACTTAAAACCAGGTTTCCATCACTAACGAGTTGTATGTCGCGGCTGCTTTTTTTATAGAGGACAAGATCAACAACATTGCCCGCGCTGAAGAGTCCTGAGAGCCTGTTTTTTGGATTTCGTGCCCCCTTGATGATAACCGACATTTTACCGAACTCTCGGGTGTAGATTGAGCAGATTTTTGACTGGTCGCGATATTTTGTTTCCCGTAAAATCACGGCTCGGGTTTTGACGATCACGGCTTGGGGTTTTATATTCCGGCAAATATCACTATATACGAAAACAGTGCCTTTATAAGGCTCATGAACTTTTTAAACAAAACAGCGACGAAGAACAATAACCGTCAGCAAGCGATTAATCAAGGAGAAAAATAGAGATGCCAACCTATCAGTATCGTTGTAAAAACTGTGGAAATGAACTTGAAATAGTCCAGAAAATAAGCGAAGACTCTCTGACGCTCTGTCCAAAATGTGAAACAGAAAGCTTTGAGCGGGTTATCAGCGCCAGCGGTGGATTTGTGCTGAAAGGATCCGGCTTTTATAAAACAGACTACGGCAGCGGCAAGCCTGCTCCCGCACCGGCCGCTCCTTCACCCTGCTCAACCGGCGCCTGTTCCGGCAGCTCCTGCCCCATGGCCAAATAGGACTCCGTCAGCTTCCACTGGAACGAAATCTATTTTGAAAAGCCTTCCCTCAAGGGAGGCTTTTCTGCTGTCTGAACGGATTCTCCCGCTCTCTCCAGGCAAATTTTGAGAGATTGATGCCCCGGTTCCCCCTGAAGCTTTCAGGGTACTGCTTTCCCTCGACATTGCCCGTCACCTTGACCCAGTTCAGATTGCCGTTTGAAAAGAAGAGCCGGATCATATCCCCGCTCGAATAGTTGATACCTGACGGTTGCTGCTTCTCATTGTAAAGGTGATAGAGACTCTCTGCCTCGCCAGTGACAGTTATTCCGGCTATTTTCGATCCGTCGATGATCCGGATGATCATTTTCTTACCGCTGAACTGGTCAAAGACGACCGGTGAACGGGAAAGGGTATCGGCAGAGGCAAAAAAAGCGTTGTTGTGTACCTGTATTTCATCAATGTTCTGCTTTTTGCTGCTCCCGGACTCCGTGAAGTGGATCAGAATAATATCTCCGCTGATCTGTTGCTGCTGATGCCAGGCAATGGCATCATCATAGAGCCAGATCTGGCTTTTCGCCTTGTTGACCAATGCCCGACGTGACTTGCCGAAGAGGGAGTTGTCGAGCATCCGGCCCCGGACGTTGCCGTTTATTTCACCGGCCTGCTTGTCAGGGAAGTAGACCCCGCTGTCGCCATAGATTGAAAAAGTTGGGTCGGTAATGACAATGTTGCCGTTCAGCACAATTTTGTTTTCTTTCTCGAAATTGGTGGCGTGGTCGCAGCGAAGGGTCATGGCGCCATCCAGAAATACCACATTACCGATAACCGAACGGTAGTTTCCAGCTTCGCCCTCACCGCCTTCGATGGTATCGGCATGCTGGAGAATAATTTTCTTTTGTTCCGCCCGGAGTATATTATGGTTCAGTACCGGGAACATGATAGTCTGAAACAGAAGAAACGCAGCGGTAAGGAACGCAGGTAAGCAAACTCTTCGCATTGTTGGCTGATAATGATTGAAATTGTTCGCCCGGATACTAGCTTTACCTTAATGTAACAAAGCTTTGATTTTACTGTGAAAAAATTACTTTTGGCCGCCGGAGGAAAACCAGGCACTCTGCTGCTTGCCCCTCTCTATAAAGCACTGAAAAAAAAGGGCGCATATCAGCCTGTTGTGATGCTTGCTGCTCCTGAAGGCGCAGAACCGATCAGCCGCGACCTGGCAGCAAGCTTCGGTATTGGCGATGCCAGTCGTGCCATCACACTCCCCAACGGGACACCGGTTGAGCAGCTTGCTGCTGCCATGCCGGCAATGGAAAAAATCATGCTTAGTGAAAAACCCGATCTCGTGCTGGTCTGCGGCTACGACAATGCCGCATTTGGGGCTGCTGTTACCGCAGCAAAGCTCGGCTTGCCCGTTGCCGCTGTCGATGCCGGACTGCGCAGTTACGAGCGTTCAGATGCGGATGAGGTCAACCGCATCGTCATTGATGCCATGGCCGACCTCCACTTCGTCAGCGAACACAGCGGCGAATACAACCTCATAAACGAAGGTGTCGCCGATGAAAAGGTCTTCTTTGCAGGCAACCTTCTCATTGACAGCCTTGTCGGCCTGATGGAACAGGCAAACAACCCCGAAGCCCCAGTGGTTTCAGACGTCAAACTAAAAAAATACGCGCTTGTGCTTCTGAACCCGGAAGGTCGCTTTTCAGCTAAAGAGCCGCTTGAAATGATGCTTCGGCTTTTCAAGGAGATTTCCGGCAACATAACCGTTGTCATGCCGCTTGTTTCGGGGCTTGACGAGCTGATAAAGCGGCATGGGCTTGGTGGCGCTTTCAGCGAAATAGAGGGGGTTAAAATGATTGACCCGCCGGCTCACGCCGCGCTCCTGAAGCTCCTCAGGGATTCCATGCTGCTCCTCACCGACATCGAAGAGATGCAGTCGGAAGCCACCGTCATGAATGTCCCCTGCCTTACCATCATGGAGACGTCAGCCCGCCCTGCCACCATCGAAATCGGAACCAATGCCCTTGTCAGTCTCGATGAAGAGGACATCAAGAGCCGCATGCACGACATTCTCCATCCCGGCACGCACAAGCACATTACCAGCCGTTCAAAAATTCCCGAAAAATGGGACGGAGCTGCCGCCGGGCGCATTATCGCGGTGCTTGACCGGGTGCTGTAGAGTGGCGGGGGAATGATTGCTGTAATAACCAAAGATTTCAAGGAGAAAAAAATGGTTCGGTGTTTCAGGTCAAGCTTGAACGGCTGAACGGCAGATCGTAAAGCTTTTCATCAAGCTGGTTTCGTACCACCATCCGTTCCCTCTGCAGTTCCACTGTGCCGCAGGTAAAACGGGGATGTTCGCTCCGGTTTACAAATGCTGGCAGCACAACAAAGTGGATGCTGTTGTGCAGTGCGTAGCCACCGTAGTGATAGTGTCCGCTGATGCAGGCCATGACGGCAGGCGATGAAGAAACCAGTCCGGCAATTTCGTGGTGGTTCCAGAGCAGGCCGTGCTTCTGGTCGGTGGTTTCGGGAAGCAACGGGAAATGGCAGATGATAATCACCTTTTCTCCGGCATGATCCGCCTTTTCAAGTTCCCGTTGCAGCCACGCTTTCTGCCGGGTTCCCACAGCACCGCAGTAGTCGTGCATATCGGGATATGCATGAAAGCAGGCAAGAATCTGGCGCTCTTCCTCTGTTTCCGGTTTTCGAAGTACAGAGAGATCCATACCGTCAAGCACGATAAAGCGGAACTCTTTTGCGGAAAAGGTATA
Source organism: uncultured Chlorobiaceae bacterium (assembly GCA_903820085.1). GTDB lineage: Bacteria > Bacteroidota > Chlorobiia > Chlorobiales > Chlorobiaceae > Chlorobium. The sequence continues at coordinate 22,465 of CAIJGA010000013.1, read as the reverse complement.
AAAGGATGTTTGCAGACCAAAAGCCTCCATCAGCTCCTGACGCGGCAGGGCAAGGCAGTGGTTGCCGATGACGTGGCGGATGGCGCCCGGAAATGGCTTGAGAATGGAGCTTATCTGCCGGAACTCCTCATGCTTATGGGTCTCGCTTCCCTTGATCAGGTCCCCGAGCTGCAGCAGAAAATCAACATGGTTCCGCTTCCAGCAAGCCATGCATGCTCGAAGTTCTGCGGCAGTGGCCATGGCTGCCGCAGGTTCGCTATCCGCTGAAAAGTGAATGTCGGTGATAATGCCGAACCGGACAAGATGGCTGTTGACAGAGTGTACCATCAGTCGTTGAATTCGGAAAGATATCTTTCCATGAACTCGTCGAGGTCTCCATCAAGCACGGTCTCCACATCGAACCGTTCATAGTTGGTTCGATGATCCTTGATGCGCCGGTCATCGAGCACATAGCTGCGGATCTGGCTTCCCCATTCGATTTTTTTCTTTTTGCCCTCGATCTCCCGTTTTCTGGCATCCTCTTCATCCCGCTGCCGCTGGTAAAGCTGAGCCATCAGCATTTTCATGGCACGCTCCCTGTTCTGGAACTGTGACCGTTCCTCCTGGCAGCCGACCACGATGCCTGTCGGGAGATGTTTGATGCGCACAGCTGTCTCAACCTTGTTGACGTTCTGGCCTCCCTTTCCGCCGCTACGAAAAGTTGAAAGCTCAAGATCCTCCTTGCGTACCTCTATTTCAACATCGGGTGGTGCTTCCGGGTATGTGTAGACGCTGGCAAATGAAGTGTGCCGCCGGGCATTAGAGTCGAACGGCGAGACGCGTACCAGCCGGTGAACGCCGTTTTCAGCTTTCAGATAGCCGTACGCGTAAGGCCCCTCAATTTCAAGCGTTGCAGTTTTGATGCCCGCCCCGTCACCCTCCTGGTAGTCGTCGGTATAGATTTTAAATCCCTTGCGTTCGGCCCATCGCATATACATCCGGTAGAGCATTTCCGCCCAGTCCTGTGCCTCGGTTCCGCCTGCTCCTGCATGAATGGTGATGAGAGCGTTGCCGGCATCATCCTTGCCCGAAAGCATGTTCTTGAACTCTACAGCCGAGATATCGTGCTCAATTGAGGCAATGGTTGCGGTGAGCTCCTCGCCGAAGGATTCGTCATCAAGCTCTATGGCTGTGTCGAACTCGTCCTGACAGGCGTGTGTCTTTGATGCGATCTTTTCATACGCCTCCGTCCATGATTTATGTTCGTTCAGCTCCTTTAATACTTTATTGGCCTCTTTCTGATCGTTCCAGAAGGTTGGGTTGAAAGAAAGTTTTTCCAGATCTTCAATTTTTTCCTTACGCTCATCGACGTCAAAGATACCCCCGTAACTGTTCGAGGCGACGATGAATCTCCTGCAGTCTTTCTTTTTGTGGTTCAAACATGATTATTGGTACTTATTTATTGATGATAAAACGACCTTTCTAAAGAACAATTATTTTCAGGAGAAATCAAAGAGAGGGTCAAGTTTCATCATTTAATGGCGTCGTTGAAATTAGAAGAGTATCTAAGCAAAAAAGTAAAGGAGTTTTCATATTTTCTCTTCTGTACCGGGATACCCCCGGGCTCCAACCTGAGAATCTGAAGATGAACAATGCATTCCGACGGGCGGTTCCCCATTTTAGTAATAAAGAGTTTGACGGCCGTCAGCGGGTTGTCATTGAAAATGTTTCACCTGAGCTCGACGGGGGCAAGTATCCAGCGAAAGCGGTGGAGAACGAGAGCCTGCGTGTAGAGGCTGATATTTTTGTCGATGGTGCTGATACCATAATGGCAGAGCTCTGTTTCCGGTCTTTGGGCGTTACAGAATGGCATCGTTCCCCGATGGCACCACAAGGCAACGACCGTTGGCAAGGCTCATGTACGGTAGGGCTTCCCGGTCGATATGAATATACCGTTGAGGCGTGGGTCGACCATTTCCAGACCTGGAAAAAAGGGCTGGCTAAAAAAATTGAGGCGGGTCAGGATGTTTCGCTCGACCTGCAGATTGGTGCACTCCTTCTGGATGACGGCGCCAAAAGGGCTGGGGCCGATGATGCTGCACAACTCACACTTTTTGCTTTAAGGCTTCGCTCCGAAGAGAGGACTGACGCCATTGAGGCAGCGCTTGATGCAGATCTTGCCCTGCTCATGGCCCGTCATCCCGACAAGGGGTATGCTTCTGTCTATGATAACGTGCTCGGATTGACCGTGGAGCAGAAAAAGGCAGGATGCAGTGCGTGGTACGAGCTTTTTCCCCGTTCATGGAGTTCAGAGCCTGGCAAGCATGGCACCTTTAAGGATTGCCGTCGGCAACTGCCTATGATTGCCGGGATGGGGTTCGATGTACTCTATCTTCCGCCCATTCATCCGATCGGTTACGCCAAACGGAAAGGAAAAAATAATGCGCTTGTTGCTGCTCCCGGTGAGCCGGGCAGTTGCTGGGCAATTGGCAACAAGGATGGAGGCCACAAGGCTGTTCATCCGGAACTTGGCACTCTTGCAGATTTTACGGCATTTGTTGCTGAAGCGGAGAAGCACGGTATTTCCGTAGCTCTCGATATCGCCTTTCAGTGCTCGCCTGATCACCCTTATGTCCAGGAGCACCCGAAGTGGTTTACCTGGCGTCCTGATGGTACCGTGCAGTTTGCCGAAAATCCTCCAAAAAGATATGAAGACATCCTTCCCATCAATTTTGAATCTGCTGACTGGCAGAATCTCTGGATTGAACTCAAAAGCATTTTTCTTTTCTGGATTGGCAAGGGGGTAAAAATTTTCCGTGTCGACAATCCGCATACCAAGGCGTTTCCTTTCTGGGAATGGGCCATTGCCTCAATCAGGGAGGAACATCCCGATACCGTTTTTCTGGCCGAGGCCTTTACCCGTCCGAAACTGATGGCTCGGCTTGCCAAGGTGGGTTACAGCCAGTCATACAGCTACTTTACCTGGCGCAACACGAAAGAGGAGTTGCAGGCATATGTAACCGAGCTGACGTCAGCACCACTGAAGCATTTCATGCGGGCTAATTTCTGGCCGAACACGCCGGATATTTTGCATGAGGAGTTGCAGAGCGGCGACAGGGTAAAATTCATTATCCGGCTGGTTCTGGCCTCAACACTCTCCTCAAACTACGGCATGTATGGCCCCGCCTATGAGCTTTGTGAGCATCTCCCCGTTGGCGAAGGCAAGGAGGAGTATCTTGATTCCGAAAAATATGAGATCAAACGGTGGGATCTTGATCGGCCCGGTAACATCCGTGCAGAGATTACCCGTATCAACCGGATAAGAAAGGAGAATGTGGCCCTGCAGCAGAATGCGGATATCACTTTTGTACGCATCGAATCAGCTCCGGGTCAGGCAAATGACCAGTTGATGGGCTATGTGAAGCGATCGGCTGATGGCCAAAATATCATACTGACGGTAGTCAATCTTGATCAGTCCGGCATGCAGGCAGGGTGGCTTCGCTTTCCTCTCGAGCTTTTCGGCCTCTCGCACCAGTACACCTTCACGGTTGAGGATCTGCTCAGTGGCAATCGCTACCAGTGGAACGGTGAATGGAACTATGTGGAGGTGAATCCATGGAGCATGCCGGCGCATATTTTCAGGGTAACGCTTGCCTGACAAACTATATTTTAATAATTCAGTCACTTTCTATCCAACGAATTCAACATGTATCTACCCGAACCGCTCTGGTACAAAGACGCTATTATTTACGAGGCGCATGTCAAGACGTTCTATGACAGCAACAATGACGGTGTTGGCGATTTCCAGGGGTTACGCCAGAAGCTTGGTTATCTGCAAAGCTTAGGTATCACCGCCATCTGGCTGCTTCCCTTTTATCCATCGCCATTGCGCGATGACGGCTACGATATTGCCGACTATATGACGGTCAACCCCGACTACGGGACGATGGAAGATTTCAGGGAGTTTCTCGAAGAGGCACACAGCCTTGGTATCAAGGTGATTACCGAGCTGGTGGTGAACCACACGTCCGATCAGCATGCATGGTTCCAGCGTGCACGAAAAGCTCCAGCCGGCTCTCCTGAGCGGAACTTCTATGTCTGGAGCGACGATTCCAATAAATATTCAGAAGCGCGTATTATTTTCCAGGACTTCGAGGCTTCCAACTGGACCTGGGATCCGGTTGCCGGACAATATTTCTGGCACCGCTTCTACCATCACCAGCCTGACCTGAACTTTGAAAACCCTGAAGTCCACAAGGCGCTTCTTGGTGTGCTTGATTTCTGGCTTGGCATGGGCGTTGACGGTCTCAGGCTTGATGCGGTACCCTATCTCTATGAGGAGGAAGGGAGCAACTGTGAAAACCTGCCCCGGACCTATGAGTACTTGAGGGCGTTGCGCTCCTATGTTGATGAGCACTACCCCAACCGTATGCTGCTTGCCGAAGCCAACCAGTGGCCTGAAGATTCAGCCGCCTATTTCGGCACCGGGGATCTCTGTCACATGAACTTTCACTTCCCCTTGATGCCGCGCATGTACATGGCGCTGGCGACCGAAGACCGCTTTCCCATTCTCGATATTTTGGAACAGACTCCTGAAATTCCCGAAAACTGCCAGTGGGCTTCGTTCCTTCGCAATCATGATGAGCTGACGCTTGAAATGGTCACCGATGAGGAGCGCGACTACATGCGTCGGGTCTATGCCAACGATCCAAAGGCCCGTATCAACCTTGGTATCCGCCGCCGCCTTGCGCCTTTGATGACCAATGACCGCCGCAAGATAGAGCTGATGAACATCATGCTGCTCTCACTTCCCGGAACCCCGGTGCTCTACTATGGCGACGAGATTGGCATGGGCGACAACTACTACCTTGGCGACCGCGACGGTGTTCGTACACCCATGCAGTGGAACTCTGACCGCAACGCAGGCTTTTCGCGCGCCAATCCCCAGCGGCTTCAGCTTCCGGTTATCATTGATCCTGAATATCACTACGAGGCGGTCAACGTTGAGGTGCAGGAGAGCAATGTCAACTCCCTGCTCTGGTGGATGCGCCATACCATTTCCACGGCTCACCGCTACAAATCGCTCAGCCGCGGTACCATTGAGTTCCTGCAGGTAAGCAATCCCAAGGTGCTGATTTTTATCCGTCAGTTTGAGGATGAAACCATGCTCAGTGTGATCAATCTCTCAAGAAATGCCCAGGCGGTGACGATCGACCTTTCCCGCTTTGACGGATTTGTACCCGAAGAGGTTTTCAGCATGAACCGCTTTCCGAAAGTCAGGAAAACTCCGTATATGGTAGCCCTCGGCTCCTACGGTTACTTCTGGCTGAAACTGGTCAAGGATACCGAGAACACCGTCGACCGTCCCTATATGGACAAGCCATTTGCCTCACTCTCCCGCTGGCCGACTCTCTTTACCGGCAAAAGCCGCGAACTGCTTGAAACCCAGATTCTGCCCAAGTACTTTATGGCAAGCCGCTGGTTTGGAGGCAAGGCCCGCAATGTCATGCGCATCTCCATCGTCGATACGATCCCTGTTGCAGGGATGGCAAAGGCGAAGCTGCTGGTAACTGAAGTGCGTTATTCAAGCGGTGAAAACGATATCTATCAACTGCCGGTCTGTTTTTCATCGCTTTCGATGATAACTCCGTCGGATGACAACTTCTGCAAAAGGGTTATTGCAAAAGTCAATGTTGGCGATGATGAAGGCTACCTGTGCGATGCCACCTTCGACAGTCGCTTTCTGAACCACCTCTACGAGCTTGTTACCGGCAAGGAGTCGTGGCAGGGCAAGGCTGGTCTGGTTTCCGGCCTCAAGTCAAAAAAGATCGACGCCATAACGGATACAGCAGCCGGCGCAGAGCAGGAGCCCTTCCTGATGGGTGTCGAACAGTCCAACACCTCAATCCGCTTTCACAACGATCTCTGCCTGAAGCTCTACCGCCGCATTGAAGTCGGAGTCTCTCCTGAGGTTGAGATGTGCAGCGCCTTGAGCGATCATACCCCGTTTAAAAACCTGCCGGCTTACCTTGGTTCGTTGAACTATGAGCAGAGTCGCACCAGCCGCTACTCAATTGGCATTCTGCAGCAGTATGTCAAAAACGAAGGGGATGCCTGGCAGCTTTCGCTCGGGCATGTGAAACGCTATTATGATGATCTTCTTGCAAAAATCCACACCGGCATCGTCTTGCCTCCGCTTCCTGGCCTTAGTGGCGATCCCGTGCAACTCCCCGAAGTCATGCACGAGCTGCTTGGTGAAGCCTATCTGGGCATGATTGAAAAACTTGCAGAGCGTACGGCTGAAATGCACCTCTCGCTGGCCTCGCTCGACAGCGATCCTGTATTTGCACCTGAAGCCTTTACCACACTCTACCAGCGCTCCATCTATCAGGCAATGTGCGAGCAGGTAAAGCGTGCAGTCATTCTCATCCGTGAAATCATGCACAGCATGGCACCTGAGCAGCAGCAGCTTGCCGCTCTGTTTGTGCAGAAGCAGAAACAGATTTTGCAGCAGTTTGATCCGATCAGGCTTGAGAAAATCGAAACGCTCAAAATCCGCATTCATGGCGATTATCATCTCGGTCAGGTGCTCTTTACCGGCAAGGACTTTGTGATTATCGATTTTGAGGGAGAGCCCTCCCGTCCTATCTCCGAACGCAAAATCAAGCGCTCGGTTTTTCGTGATATTTCAGGTATGCTCCGCTCCTTCGACTATGCGGCCTTCAATGTGCTCCACGAGAAGAACTCTGTCATTCGGCCCGAAGAGCGCCTTGCCCTCGAGCCCTGGGCTGACCGCTGGAGTTTCTATGTTGGCCAGCACTTTATCGACAGCTATTTTGCCAAGACCAAGGGCAGTGATATTGTCCCGTCAGATCCGAAACAGCGGGAGCATCTGATGCGGGCCTATTTGATGAACAAGGCGGTCTACGAGCTCAATTACGAGCTCAACAATCGTCCGGACTGGGCCTCTATTCCGCTCCGTGGCATCCTGAAAATTCTGGAGTCTTGACGTCTTCCATACAAACAACGGTGCGCGGCAAGTATCTTCTTCGTTTACCTGCGCACTCCGGCCCGGCCCCGCTTCTTGCGGGGTTTCACGGTTACGGCCAGACGGCCGAAGATGAGTTCAACCTGCTTTGTTCCATTCCAGGCGCTGAACGCTGGTTCTGCTGCTCCATCCAGGCACTTCATTCCGTCTACACCCAGGCTGGCAATCCCGGAGCAAGCTGGATGACCAGCCGCGACCGGGAGCAGCATATCGAAGAGAATGTGTGCTATGTCGATGCGGTTATCGAGCGACTCAGGTCACTCTATTGTGTAAACGACACCCTTGGCTTTCATGGGTTTTCGCAGGGTACCGGCATGGCCTGTCGTGCCGCCCTGCTTGGCCGTCATCGGGCAGGCCATATCATGCTTCTCGGTGGTGACATTCCGCCTGAACTTTCTGTAACCGACCGTATGGGCAGGGTGCATCTTGCCCGGGGCTGCCGTGACCGGCTCTACAGCCGTGAGCGGTATGAGCGGGATTCGGCAAGGCTTCAGGAGGGTGGTATTGCATTTGTTGCCAGTGATTTCATAGGAAGTCACCGGGCAAACGAAGCATATTTTAACGCTGCGGGGGCATTTCTGGCGGAGTCCTGTACCAGGGAAACTTGACGAACGTTATCGACAGGATTACTTGCCCTAACGGTAAGATCTATGAGGGCAAGGATCTTACCCTTTAGTTTTTTTTGCTTCTCTCCACAGCACATCCAGCTCTTCAGGGGTATACTCCTGCCAGTTGCGGCCTGACGTCTGTACCGCTTCTTCGATGTGCCGGAAACGGCCCATAAACTTGTTGGTGGCTTTACGGAGCGCATCTTCAGGGTTGGCGCCAAGGAAACGGCTGTAGTTGACCAGGGTGAAAAGCAGGTCACCGAACTCATCCTCTTGCTCCTCTTTGCTCGCGGCATTTTTCAGCTCATCAATCTCTTCGGCAAGTTTATCGAGTACACCTTCCTGGCTTGGCCAGTCGAAGCCGACACCGGCAACCTTCTTCTGCACACGATAGGCGCGCAACAGCTCCGACATCGCATTGGGCACGCCGTCGAGCAGGCTTTGGCGCCCCTCCTTGAGCTTGAGTGTCTCCCAGTTTTGCAAGACATCCAACTCTGTTTCAGCAATGACGTTGCCAAAGACGTGCGGATGGCGGCTGATGAGCTTTTGGCAGAGCGCTTCAAAAACCTCAGCGAAGGAGAAGGTTCCTCGTTCTTCACCAAGGAGAACCTGAAAAGAGAGATGCAAAAAAAGGTCGCCGCACTCTTTTTTCAGTTCGGTTTCATCCTGCTGGTCAATGGCGTGGATCAGTTCATAGCTCTCTTCGAGCAGCAGATGCGCCAGCGACTCCGGAGTTTGTTTCCTATCCCAGGGGCACTCCTCGCGCAGCACCTTGACAAGATTTACTGCACGTTCGAATTGTTCCGAAAGGGTTCTCTCCTTTTGCTCCGCAATATCCGATTTCAACTGTTCGATCGTTCTGTTTTCAGCCATTACTGCCATGGTGTTTTGTTGTTTCTCCTCTCAACTGTTGCTGAAGTTACTCTTTCTTGCCACTATTTCTTATACTTCCCGGTTGGATCGCCTATTGTTTTCTGTACGCTATCTCATGTTTCATATCCGAACGTTATGACCACACCATCCATCATTATTGAACCTGCAGCACCCATTGCCGCCATTGCCACACCGGTCGGTGTTGGCGCACTTGCCGTATTGCGCATGAGCGGAAAAGGGGTTTTCGATATTGCCCAGAAGGTGTTTCGTAAAAAAAACAGCCCGGCGTTCCGCTTTGCACAATCAAAAGGCTTCAGGGCCCATTTCGGAACGGTGCACGACAGCGACGGGCTCATTGACGAGGTGGTTGCCCTGGTGTTTCGCTCACCAAACTCCTTTACCATGGAGGATATGGTTGAGTTCAGTTGTCACGGCGGACCGGTTGTTGTCAAGCATATCCTGAAGGTCCTGCTTGACGAGGGATGCAGGTTGGCTGAGCCTGGAGAGTTTACCAGGCGGGCATTTTTGAACGGGCGGATCGATCTGCTGCAGGCTGAGGCGATAGGAGAGATGATTCATGCCCGTTCGGAATCGGCCTTTCGTACGGCCGTGACGCAGATGCAGGGACCGCTCTCTCTGCGGCTGGATGCCATGCGGGAACTGCTGTTACGCTCATGCGCCCTTCTGGAGCTTGAGCTTGATTTCAGTGAGGAGGAGGTGGAGTTCCGGAGCCGCACCCAACTGCACCAGGAACTTGCTGATATGCAGGAAGAGCTTTGTCGTCTTATCGACTCCTACCAGCATGGCCGGCTTTTGAATGAGGGTGTCTCGACGGTGATTGCAGGACGTCCGAATGCCGGCAAGTCAACCCTGCTCAATGCGCTGCTTGGCGAGGAACGCTCCATTGTAAGCCATATGCCGGGTACGACGCGCGACTATATCGAGGAGTGTTTTCTCTATGAAAAAACGATGTTCCGCCTGACCGATACTGCCGGTCTTCGCGAAGGAGGAGAGGCGGTTGAGCATGAAGGTATCCGGCGCAGTTACAAAAAAATCTCCGAAGCCGATCTGCTCCTTTACCTCATCGACATCAGTGCCAACAACTATCTTGATGCTGTTATCCAGATTCAGGCATTTATGGAGCAGTATCCGGCAGCTCACCTGATCGTGATCGCCAATAAAACCGACCTGACCCCGGAAAACGCAGAACGAACCCACCAACTTCGCGCAGCAACAGGCTGTGATGTTTGCGCTATTGCTGCGGCCAGAGGAGAAGGGCTTGAGGACCTCAAGCACCTGATGAGCATGATAGCAGAAGGGCTGAATAAACAACAGGAGGCAAGCGTGCTCGTCACCAGCCTGCGCCATTATGAGGCGCTCCGTAACGCATCCGATGCCGTTGAAAATGCGCAGGAACTTATAAAAAACCAGTCCGGCACCGAGCTGATAGCCTTTGAACTGCGTTCTGCGCTTGAGTACATAGGCGAGATCACCGGCAAGGTGATAAATGAGGAGATTCTGAATGTCATTTTTGACCGTTTCTGCATCGGAAAGTGACGGGAAGGTGGGTCCCCGTATCGAGAACCATGCTGAAGATATCAAGCTCTCTACCCTTACCCACTATGCCGAGGCTTTGGGCAAAAAGCTTGATATTTCAATTCAATGAGCCTCAATCCTGGATGCAGCGTACAGCGCTGCCAGTCCTTTTGTCTTGAGTGGATATGGTTATCACGGCATTCTGAAAGTCAAATTCAGCGTACCAGCCGAGAGCTGGTGTCTGTTCCGAAGATGACCATATAAAGGAGTTCTCACCGGCAAACACGAAGGCCAGCTCGTCTGTTCCTCGGATGCCTCCCGGTTCTGCGTGGAAGTGGATGCTGTTATCGACAGAAAGAGCGGGATACCGCCATATGGTGAGTGTATGCGATTTTTTGTCTTCGGAATAGGATTTTCCTGTTAGCGTGGTGGCTACGGCAACCCAATCCTCTTTGGCGGGTAAATGCCAGCCTGACGGAGCAATTCCCCGGGTGTCGTTCAGCGCATACCAGTTATAGAGCCTTCCGTATTTGCTGGCGTTTGCCGGATCGTTATTGTAGTAACACCAGGCACCTTCTTTTTTCGTTGCAGCATCCAGCCACTCTTCATTGGTTTTCGCCTGGCGGATGGGATCGCCGTTTCGGTACCTTGAGACGTTAAGGTTATCCCGCATCCAGACCTTGTTTCCGATAGTAACGAAGCTATAGGCGTTCCCGTCAATATCGACAGGTTGGGTCGTTCCTTCAGCCCGGATCGAAGCGAGGGATGTTATTACGGTTATGACAAGGATAAGCAACCCGTACATTGCGTTCTGTTTCTTTTTCATGGATAGTTTCCGATTAGAGTGTTATTGTTTTTCGGCGATAAACCGGCGCGATGCCGTTATTATTTTTCCGCTTTCAACATAACAGGCCTATCCTTAAAGAATTATTAAGGAAAACTTAAAAGATAAAAAAAATGCAAGTCGTGATCTCTTTATCCGGGTGGAGGGGTGCCTCTCTCTGCACGGTTACCGGAGCGGATGCCGTGCAGATGGGGAGGATGGTTCAGCTTTGCGAGTAGGTGTGGACGCTGTTTTGTGCCGAAGGGAGATAGTTGACGCCGAACCAGCAGACAAGCAGCACTACAAATGAGAGAGCCAGATACCATTGCAGTTTGGTGCGGTCAATCTTGTAGCGCCAGGCATGAAGGTAGCCGAGATAGGCGAGCCAGGAGAGGAAGGCCCAGGTCTCTTTTGGATCCCATGTCCAGTAATGTCCCCAGGCCTCTTTTGCCCAGAGCGCACCGAAGATCAGGCCAAAGGAGAGGAAGACAAAGCCAAGCAGTGCAAGATAGTGCGAGACCGATTCTCCGGTATCATCACCCTTGTGTCTCAACTGGAGGGAGACATTGTGCAGTGCGGTAACCGAAGATGCTGCAAGCAGGACATAGCCGACCAGATAGACAATGACGTGCGGAATAAACCAGGGGCTCTGCAGGGCAGGCATCAGGGTTTTGTCGAAAACTTCAGGATGAAGCAGGTTGATCCCGAGAAAAAAAGCGGCCAGCGCCATGCAGTAATATTTTAGCCAGGTGATCTTCCAGCGGTACTCAACCAGAAAGCCGACAAGCGGAATAAGCGCCGCATACCAGAGCCGTGTTTCGCCAAGCGTTCTGAGCGGCGGACGGTCGAGGAGTGACCAGTAGAAAGCAATAAAGCCCACCATAACCAATGATCCTCCAAAAGAGAGGACAAGGGCTGGAAGTTTCAGCGCGGGAGTTCGCCGGGCAAGGACGCTCAAGAGAGAGCCGAGTGCCCAGCAGGCAATTGCCACTATTGCGGCTGTATGAAAATTAACGGTCATGATGCTCCCTCTGTTCGTTTAATGCCGTTCCAGAAAAACAGCAGGTTTCCTGCCATAATCATAAAAAAGCCAAGATAGACTGCCGGCAACCAGGGGTCGCGGATTACTTCGATGACGCTGACCTGAGACCATCGTCCAGCCTTTTGGTCATAACCCATCTGGTAAAATTTCCAGCCCTGAAAATCGACGGGATGGTTAACCTCAAGAGTTGCCTTTGACTGATGACCGTTTTCATCATGCACCGTTACCGTCGAACGGAACGCTTTCGGGGTACCCGGTCTGATACCGAGACTAAGCGAGCCCGCTTGGGCATCCCTTGTATCAATCATTGGACTGCCGGTCGTTATCCATTCCTCGCGCGGTGCTTTGTTGGCGCTGATGATCCTGATTTTGGCAAAAGGAATTCCAGCGGTGCGGTCTGCCGGATAGGGGATACCCTCTTTCCCCGGAAGCCCGTAGGGGATAAAGTCGAGCACCTGAACGTCGAGGCCGCTCCATGATGCGGTGATTCCCTTGCGGACAAGAATGGTTGCTTTCGAGAGCTCCTCAAAGATTTTGCCGCTCTGCCCGTCAAAGAGCAGCAACTGGGGCGGGTACTCTTCAAGCGAAAAATCGTGCAGAAACACCGAAAAAGGAAGCTGCTGCGGTGTCTCGCTCTCCATGGTATAGCCAAGGTTACTGGCTTTTCCCTTCTCAATCGGCAGGACAAACCGCTGAAGGTCGGGGGAGCCGAAAATGGCGCATGAGAGCGCAATCCAGAAACCCGCATGAAACAGGATGAACTGGAGATTTTTGAGCTTGAACGGCACAAGCCTCCAAGAAAGGGAGAGGCCAAGGTTCCCGAGAAAGAGCAGGATTGCAAGTGCAAAAGGCCAGCTCGAAAAAATCCGGTTCAGGCCCAGCCGTACCGTCAGGGATCCCGGTGCAGCCTCCGTCTGCGGCACAATACCGCCGATCAGGGAGAGGAGTGCAATCGCAAAAATCAGGCAAAGCCCGAGCGGAATTCCTCCAAGCCATTTGACCTGCTGGTTATTCCTGCATGCGAGACCGATGCCGAGCACCACAGCCGCAAACAGTGCAAGCGCCACAGCGTTAAAAGGCAGATGAGGCAGTGTAACACCCTGACCTGAGGCAGCATATTGAACAGCAAAACCGAAAAAGAGTGCAACTGCCGTAAAAAGAGCAGACTCCCTGAACTCCCAGGGAGTCTGAAACAAGCGACGCGTGACAACCACCATAATGACTACCTGTTGTAAGAGACGTTATTTTAAAACGTGAAAAGCGGCCCCAGATCCTTAAATCCACTTCACGCCACCATTGCAGCAGCCACCCATTTCGACTGCTCTTGACAGTCATTATACCGGATGTGCCGGCTATTCGTTCATGTACCGATAAAGGCCGGTGGAGAGAAAAGCCGACCACTTTCTGGCGCACAAAATATACATGAGCCGTGAGAGTTTAGCAAATACCAATCGCGGCACTCTTTTTTGCGGCAGTATTGCAGCTTTCCTTCAATTCCAGAGCGGGAGGGTATTGCTTGTAATTTTTATTTATTTATATTTCAAATTAATCTACCCATTGAAATTGAAAAAAATCTGGATTTAAGATTCTTTTTCCATAAGCCACCCCTTTTTTATTAAATGCGCGGTTGGCTTCTTTACGGTTCTCTTAGTCACAATTGTTAGCGTTTTTCTGTAAGGCAGGTTCGTCCCTGATTCGTTTATAATACTGAAGCGAACGCACTTATAGCGTGAATAAGCGGCTGATTAATGCGATTTCTCCTGTCTTATATCGGTAGTCTTTTTCCCTTTGGGGATTTTTTTACTCAAAAAAAGTTGGATAATTACAAAAAAAAGGAGATTATTAATGATACTGCGTCGTTCGGGCTGTTACTCAATGTTATGTTGATGGGCAACGAAGGCCGGTGTCAATCGAGGATTTGCATGTGATGCGCTTCCTTGTTTTTTTTATACCCCGTTGTTGGCAAAAAAAGACAATCATTCAATCAAAACATGGAGTAGTCGGCTTATGAAAAAAACGACATTTGCAAGTATTGTGTCTGTCTGTATGGTTCCGGCACTGTTCTGGAGCACAGAGGGTTCTGCAATACCGTCCTGGGCAAGAAAGTACAACACATCATGTTACATGTGCCACTCCGGCATGCCGCAGAGAAACGCCGTTGGTGAAGCCTTCAAGAACAATGGTTACCGCCTGCCTGGTGGAAACGACGCTGCATTCACCCGCCAGAAGGACATCAGGATCGGAACTGCCGACTGGGACAAGAAGTTTCCGCTTGCTCCCATCTCAGGATCCTTTCCCCAGTTTGATCCGCTGAGCGTTGTGATTACTGGTAACCTTGTCAACTACAAGGAAGCGACACATTTTTCGAATGGTTTAACCTCCAAGGGAAAAGAGTTCACCATTAACGCGCCCAATACAGCTTCGCTTTTCATTGGCGCAACAGTTGGTGATAACCTGACGGTTTTTGGTGAGTTGGCTGGATTCGGCGGTGCTACAGTGGAAACAGATAAAGATAAACCTTCGACATCTTCTGTTGACAGTCCTGTTACTGCCAATGTTCGTGCTGTCTGGCAGTTTTCTCCCGGCTTCAACCTTGCCATTGGTAACAGCTTCAGCGCAGTTGGCTGGAATGGCACCGGCGCAGGCGGTGTGGCAAACGTTTCCAGTGTCCTTCCTGGACCAGCAACCTATGCAGAGTTGAACTTTACCAGAGGTGAGACCCGAGGCTTCTCCCTCGTTGCCGGTACAAGCATGGCTGCAAATTACAGAACCCCCATCGTCGCAACATCGAATGCCATTGATGATATTCTCTATGTTCGCGGTAAGCTGAAACTGATCGGTGCAGGCCTGCTGAGTGGTGCCAACGGTGAACTCGGCAATGCCTATAATGGCCTTGACAACCAGCTGACGGTCGGTGCAGGTCTCTCTTATGCCAAAAACAATGGCAGCACTCTTGTTGCAGATCCGGCAACCGGTCTAACACCAACAAAAGGTTTTACAGGCAACTATGCAGGTGAGACCCTTGTTTACGGTGGCGATATCCAGGCAGCCTACGAGGACTTCCTTGTTGGTGCAGCGTACAGTCATGATCGCGATCTGAAGCTCGACAACTTCCGAGTTGAGGCTGGCTACTTTGTCTATCCATGGCTGTTTGCGAAGGTTGGTTATGCTGATATTGCCAATGCGTCAAATTATGGCCTTGTTGCAAATAAAAAAAGAGTGGATACACATCAGCCGACAGTACCTGTTGCTGTTTCAGCATGGATTACTCCAAGCGTCTCACTGACCGGCACGTATACTATCTTTACTAAAGGTACAATTGCGGAGACTGGCGATACCAACCAGAACACCTTTGCTCTGGCTGTCAGGGCTGGCTTCTGATCACTTGCTGATTCCGCTCTCCTGATTTCAGGGAAGCACATTTACGAAAAAAAGGCATGTTCATTATGGACATGCCTTTTTTTTGTGCCTTGTCCTTCTCCATGCCTGCAGTTACGGTGTTTCTTTCGCTTTTTTAAGTGAATTTTAAGCATTTGCTAATATCCTTTTAAGGTTTTATTGCGTAACCTTTAAGTTGAAAATACAATCAGTTATACCTGTAACCGATATGGGCATATCACGATAAGCCGCTCATTCTGCACTTTTCTCAACCAACCCTTACGACTATGATGATTTTTAAGAAAAAAAAATTAAAGGCACTTCTTGTTGCCTCCTTTTTGTTTTTGGGTTGTAACGCTACCTCGTACGCGCTTGAAGTTGGTAGCAAGGCGCCAAATTTCAGCCTGCCCGGAACGCAGGGTACGGTTGAGCTTTCGAGTACGGCTGGCTCTGTTGTCTATGTTGATTTCTGGGCATCGTGGTGCGGTCCCTGCAAGCAGTCATTTGCATGGATGAACACCATGCAGGACAAGTACAGGACTCAGGGGCTGAAGATTATCGGCGTCAATCTCGACAGCAAAACCGAGGATGCAAAAAAGTTTCTGGCGCAGACTCCGGCCCACTTCACTGTTGCGTTTGAGTCAAAAGGGGTGACACCGATGAATTATGGCGTAAAGGGAATGCCGACAAGCTTTCTTGTGGGCAGGGATGGCAAAATAATCTTTCAGCATTTGGGATTTAAAGAGGCTGATCGTGAACTACTTGAAAAACAGATCAAAGCTGCACTGGAGGCAAAAAAATGATGAAACAAAACAAGCTTCAAAAATCGCTTCAGGCTCTTTTGCTGTTGCTTGCTCTTGGCTTGTCGGCCTGTTCTATGGGGACTGCAGTCCAGCCATGGGAGAAAGGGACTCTGGCAAGACCTGAGATGACCTTTGGTGGCGATAAGCTTGACACCGGTTACACCGAGCATATCTACAGCAGTAAAGAGGCTGCGTCCGGCGGTGCCGGAGTTGGCGGCGGTGGCTGCGGATGCAATTAACCTGAATTTTAACTTCCCCACTATGAGATCAAAGAGTAATAAAAGTTCTGCCCTTCTTGGGACGGCTCTCGCCACTGCGGCAATGATGCTGCCCTCTGTGCAGTTTGCTTCTGCAGATGTTGCTCCGGAGCGAGGAATCATAAGTTTTAAATATCTTAACTATCAGGAGCATCAGGGCGCGTTGGGCACTTCAGTCGCCACTCCAGGCCCTGCAGTAAGTGAGAATCATGACGTTGAGACGGAAATTGAGCATAAGAATGAGAGTCATAATCATAATGAGGGCGCTGTATGGGTAAATCTTGTTTCCGGAGCATCCGCTTTGCCGACGGCAACGCCTTCTGTTCTTACGCCCTCAAGCGTCTCTTCGACTACAGGGTCAACTGCTGCTGACCGCATCAGTGTCAATGCCTATTCGATCATGGCGATGGTACCGATAGCAGGTAAGTGGTCTCTTGCGACAACCTTTATCTCGGATTCGGTTTCAGGTGCATCTCCGATTTACCATACGTCCGGGTTGACGCATATGACAGACTCCCGGAGTGTCGTTGATGCTCAGCTTACCCGTTATTTTCCAAGTGGCAATGTTGCTGTCGGGACGAGCTACTCAAAGGAGTCTGACTATCTCTCACGCAGTTACTCTTTGCAGGGAAGCCTCTCTACAGAGGATAAAAATACAACCTTTACGCTTGGCGGCAGCATTACCAATGATACGATTACACCCAAGTCGCTATCTAATGTCACTGAAACAAAAAATATTTATGCTGCGCTTATAGGAGTTACGAGGGTTTTATCGAAGAATGATATCGTTCAGATCAACGTTGGGTATAGTAAAGGCGAGGGTTACTACTCGGATCCTTACAAGTATTATGACAAGAGGCCTGATAAACGCAATAATACGACGGTGATGGGTCGGTGGAATCACCATTTTGAAGGTTCTGACGGGACGGCACGCACTTCCTACCGTTACTATACCGATACCTTCGGTATAAAAGCACACACCCTTGAAGGCGAGTATGTGCAGCCGTTGGGGAATGGCTTGACGGTCGCACCTCTCCTTCGGCTTTATACTCAAAACGAGGCTGATTTCTACATTGCTACCAGCGCTGCTGAACAGGCGGAACCACGGCTTGTGACGACTCCTTCTCTCAGCGCAGTATACTACAGTTTGGATCAGCGACTTTCAGCGTTTGGGGCGGTGACATTAGGGCTGAAAGTGAGCAAACAGTTAGGCCCGGACTGGCTGGTTGATGGAAAGGTCGAGTTTTATGAGCAGCGGAGTGAATGGGCATTGAGTGGTCATGCTGATAAGGCCCTTGCTCCATTTAGTGCCCGAAGCATTCAGCTCGGTATCTCCCGGGAGTTTTAGCTCCTTGGGATAGGGATATGCTTTTACTTCGCTTGGTCCGATACCGCGCTTTTGATCTGCTGAGCGAAGTGAACTGTCCATAGTGCTTGTTACCAGGAAGAGTATTTCTAAACAGTAAATGGGGAAAAGAGTGAAAGCTTCTATATTTAAATCTGTTGTGTGTCTGCACTTTTTTGTTTTGGTCCCTCTTTGTGCAGCCTCTGCCGTTCAGAGGAGCTCTTTTGAGATTGGCCCCTCCTTGTCACGGATCACCTATAAGGAGCCGGGATATATGCAGAACACAGGTGTTCTGCACGGAGTTTCAGTTGCATACTCTATGCGTGGAGATGCTTTTGGTCTTTTCGATATGTTCAGAACTGAAGCTGATGCCGCATGGGGTTCGGTTGACTATACCTCTTTACGTACCGGCACCATGCAGGGTGTTCCTGATTCCAAATTTGAAACAAGAGTCATGTTTGGCCAAAATTTGTTAGATAATGGCTCAGTCGTCATTGCACAATATTTGGGTTTTGGGTATCGGAGATTGACCGATAATTCATACGGGATGACTTCAACAACGGGAGACGCAGGGTATGACAGGCAGTCTAATTACTATTACTCTCCCATCGGTGTTCAAATATCGTCCAGTTTTAAGGATGGATGGAGTCTTGACGGTTCTGTTGAGTATGATTATTTTTGGTACGGAACTCAGGTGAACTCTCATTATACCCCTTTGCCCACCTTTACGAATCATCAGAGCGGCGGATATGGCTTGAGAGCATCTGTCAAAGTCACCAAAAAAATTGGCAGCGCTTCTCTTCTTTCATTTGAGCCGTTTTTCAGATATTGGAATATCAATAATTCAGAACTGGCCAGAGATAAGGAGACTTCCGCGCTGGTTGTTAATGGTTCAAGCGGTATTATAGAGCCTGCAAATAACTCCAAAGAGTATGGTCTCAAGATAGGGCTTGAGTTTTGATAGGTGCATCCGGTGAGTTGCGTCATGAGGTCGGTCTTCAGCTCACAAGGTATTTCCGCAGGGTAGTGTGGCTGTTGGCAGCAGTTAAGTGTAAATCACAGGATTAGAAATACAGCCGCATGAATACTTTTCATTTTGGGTTTCAGGCTATGGGGAGCGGGTGCGAGGCGGTAATTGTTTCCATAAGCAAAAAAGAGGCTCAATCGATTGCTACACTTGCCATAGAGGAGGTGTCGAGAATAGAACGAAAATACTCTCGATACCGGCCTGAGAGCATTGTTTCCCGAATCAATGCTGCGGCCGGTCGTGACTTTGTTGAGTATGATGAGGAGACGGCCGCATTGATCAAGTATGCCGATACCCTCTATGATCAGAGCAACGGCCTGTTTGATATGACGTCGGGAGTCTTGGGCCATGTCTGGAATTTCAGCAAGGCCGTGCTTCCTGAACCGGCGAAACTTTCTGAAAGGCTTGCCTTGGTCGGCTGGCATCGGGTGGAGCGGCAAGAAAATGCCATTCGCCTGCCTGAGGCTGGTATGGAGATTGATTTTGGAGGATTTGGCAAGGAGTATGCTGCCGACCGGGCTGCGGGAGTTGTTCATGCACAAGGGGTGAGGCATGGCTACGTCAATCTGGCGGGTGATATCCGGCTTGTAGGTCCCAAGCCTGACGGTACCCCCTGGATTATCGGGATTCAGGATCCTCGTCATAAACAGCGCACGATAGCCTCAATTCCGCTCCACAGCGGAGCCCTGGCGACAAGCGGCGACTATGAGCGATTTTTTGAGGCGGATGGCAAGCGTTACTGCCACATCATCCATCCCGGGTCGGGCTACCCGGTGACCTACTGGCGCTCAGTAACGGTTATAGCCCCTTTGGCCATTACGGCCGGAAGTTGCACGACTATAGCCATGCTGAAAGGGGCTGACGCGTTGCCTTTTTTGGATGAGTCCGGGATGGGGTATTTGGCGGTTGACCAGGCTGGAAAGATTTATCATAAAAACACGTAACATTAGTACACAGAGTAATTCAATAATTTTTTTTAAGCGAAAAATAAACATGAACCACTCTGCACTTAAGCGTACCGCCGCTCTTTTTGCTGTTTTTCTGGCTCTCTTTTTCAGGATGAGCGTCGCTTATTCGGCTGAATTTCTTGATCCTGATCAGGCCTTTAAAATTAAAGCCGAGCTGAACAACGCCCGCACGGTGGTGCTGCAGTGGGAGATTGCCAAGGGGTACAAGCTCTATCGCGACAAGGTGACGGTTGGTGTCGAAAGCGGCAAGGCTGAGCTGAAGACGCCTCTTCTGCCAAAAGGGATCACGATTACTGACCCGTCAACTAATGAAAAGATTGCGATCTATCATGACCGGCTCAATGTTGAGGTGCCTCTTGTCAAGGCTGACGGGCCGTTTGTGCTGAACGTTGTTTATCAGGGATGTGCCGAGGATGGTCTCTGTTATCCTCCGATAACAAAGCTTTTCAAGGTCGATCCGTCCAGTCCGGGAGCGCTCGTGACGGCTGGTGAGCAGCCATCCGCTCCGGAATCCAGCGGCGCAGTTGGAGTTGACATGCCGGCGTCAGCGTCTCCTTCGGTCGTGAAAGCTGCCGTTCCTTCGTCAGCAGGCAAGGCTGATAATGACCTCTCTCTGGCTACAGCGACGCTTGCCGGGGGAAGCTTGTGGAAAATCGCTCTTGCTTTTCTTGCGTTCGGCCTGCTGTTGTCGTTTACCCCTTGCGTTTTGCCGATGGTGCCGATTCTCTCCTCGATCATTGTTGGTGAGGGAGAGGTTACCCGCCGTCGCAGCTTTTTGATGGCGCTCGCCTATTGCCTCGGGATGGCGTTGATCTATACCTCGCTCGGTGTTGCTGCCGGTCTTGCGGGTGAAGGGCTTTCGGGAGCCTTGCAAAAACCGTGGGTTTTGGTGACCTTTGCTCTGCTGCTTGTTCTGCTCTCTCTCTCTATGTTTGATGTCTACCAGTTGCAGTTGCCGGTTGCTCTTCAAAGCAAGCTGGGTAAGGCATCCGGCAGCTTGAAGCGGGGCCGATTTTTTGGAGTCTTTTTCATGGGTGCCTTGTCGGCGCTGATTGTTGGCCCTTGTGTTGCGGCCCCGCTTGCCGGAACCCTTGTTTATATCAGCCAGACACACGACGTCCTGCTGGGTGGTCTGGCGCTTTTTTCGATGGCCATGGGAATGAGTGTTCCTCTTCTGCTTGTCGGGTTGTCTGCCGGTAGCCTGTTGCCCAAGGCTGGAGCATGGATGATTGGCGTCAAATATGTGTTCGGGCTTCTGTTGATTGCTGTTGCCATCTGGATGGTCTCGCCGATTCTGCCTGCTCAGGCCGTCATGCTTGTCTGGGGTGCTTTTGCTATCCTGTGTGCAGTTTTTCTCGGAGTTTTCGATGCTTCTGCCGGGAAACCAACGATTGCTTTTCGCTTTGGCAAGACCTTTGGTCTGGTACTCTTTGTTATCGGGCTACTGGAACTGGTCGGCGCAGCTGCTGGCGGTACCAATGTGCTTGAGCCGCTTTCCGTAATACGCGGCGTCTCGACGGCCAGTTCAGGAGAGGAGAAGGGAGTCAGCTTCACCCGTATCAAGACGGTGGCTGACCTCGACCAGGCACTTGCCTCAGCAAAAAAGCCGGTCATGCTCGATTTCTATGCCGACTGGTGTGTGGCCTGCAAGGAGATGGATCGCATTACCTTTCATGACCCCAAGGTTATGGAGCAGCTTGGCAATCTGACCCTGTTGCAGGTCAATGTAACGGCCAGCAGCGAGGATGATCGAGCCCTGATGAAGCGCTTCGGCCTCTTCGGCCCTCCAGGCATGATCTTTTTTGATACCAAAGGCAAGGAAATTCCAGAAAGCCGGATTGTTGGTGTTCTTGGGGCAAGTGCTTTTTTTGATCATGTCAGCAAGTTTGTGACAGTCAAGTAACTCGGTTTTAATATTTTATTCCCTTCAGAGATGAAGTTTACTCCTTTCTGAGGGGAATATTGCGTTTAACGGGGACAACTGACGGCGTCAATTCGACTGTCATTGTCGCCGGGATCCTCCCTTTCTCCAGCGATACCCCGTCGCATCGGTTTCTGTTCAGGTTGAACATGCCGATGCGCTTCACTCAGGCACTGCCAATGCTCCGGTTCGTGCAGCCATGATGAAATCGTTCATGTGCAAACCCTTTACCGAGTGTGTCCACCAGGATACGGTCACCCTTCCCCATCCGATGAGCAGTTCAGGGTGATGCTGTTCTGCTTCAGCCAGTTCGCCGATCTGGTTGGTGAAGGCGAGTGCCTTGCTGAAGTCGGAGAAGGTAAAGGTGCGCTGCAGGCGGGTCATGTTTTCAATGGTTACCAGTTCCCATCCGGGGATATATTCCAGCAACCTCCTGCATTGGGCATCAGGCATTGGGTGTGATCCTTCAGGGCATGGTACGCAAACCATGTGATTGAGTTCTTTCATGGCTGAATTTTTTGTGATGTTATCGGGACATTACCAATTTTTGAAACGGAATGCGTCCAATAACCGTTTCTTTATTGCGTTAATGTTAAAAAATATTTTTCTCTGTTGCGGTACTAATGCGATTATTTGAGAAGGGTATTTATGCAAAACGCAGTAAACGGTAGTATTCTGGTCATGAGGAGGCATATTACCCCTATATTTCAAGAGAAAGGGGAAGAAAAGGTTTGGAAGTTACGGGACGGGATGGTACATTAGGAACCCGCTGAAGAATGATCGAAAGTGAAGTTGGAAGCGGGAAAGAGCCTGCAAAATGGCACGTTATTTGACAGTATGAAGTTGAGGGAAAAGCG
>CAIJGA010000012.1 GCA_903820085.1 uncultured Chlorobiaceae bacterium | reverse complement strand
ACAGTGCAACTTTTTCCATTGCTGAACGCTGCACTGTTGATGTTGATGGGATTTCAGATGAATTTTCTTCTGATGGAACGGACTCTTCCCACGGTATGCCATTTGCAGCAAGCAGAGCTTTCAACCTGACATTTTCTTCCTGCAATTGCCTTAAGGCATCAGGCAATTGCCCGGAAACATGGTTATACCTGCTCTCCTCATCCATACCTTTTCATTTTCTAATCCCTTAGGAACGGAAACGAGAAAAGGTAAGCAAATACCTTTCACGACCCTTCATGAATCAATCGAATAAAGCAACATAATTCGTTACAAAATTCGATTGATTCATTGGACGGATAGCAACACAGACTATTTTCGCCCTGCGTTCTATCGACTTACCGATGATCATGGGAATGCGTATCTTCAGTTACTAATGACAGGCCAATCCAGCCAATAATGCATGATGCAACCGGTAACATATCCAGAAAACAAGGACTCCGGCAGAGGTAACATAGTCATTTACCAAGCCGGAAATACCAGCCCAGAACTTGAAGTTCGCCTTGAAGATGAAAGTTTATGGTTAAGCCTTAACCAGCTTTCAGACTTGTTTGGACGAGATAAATCTTTTTTATCCAGACACTTACGTAATATTTATGAAAGCTGTGAACTGGATCGGAAAACAACTGTTGCATTTTTTGCAACAGTTCAAAAAGAAGGTGAACGTCAGATTGAGCGACAAATTAAGAACCACAGCTTCGTTGATGGCAACAAACGCATTGCTGCGGCTCTCTTTCTCTGGTTCATGGAGAAAAACGGGCTGCTCTATACTCATTCCGGAGCAAAAAAAATAGCAGACACCACGCTTGTAGCCATGACTCTGATGATTGCAGAAAGTAACCCCAAAGAGATGCTTATGATTGTTACCATGACTATCAATCTCATCAGTCAATAAAATGGGCACAACAGACGATTATAGTACAGGGCGTGTACTTGAAAACATCCGAAAGGCATTGCATGTTTTCGACAGCACGGAGGGATCACTCAATAATAACGAGCAGGCTGTCCGGATTCAGAAAAAAATTCAGGAGTTTGAACCAAGGATTCTCTCTTTTCCTGAAGCCACAATCTATATCCGAAAAGCTGCTCTCCTCATCCATACCTTTTCTTTTTCATGATTGACGGAGACCGTTTCTGTGACCAAGTGGTATAGACAAATAGAAGTGCAAACAAAAAAAGCCCACAAGCGTTGAACTTGCAGGCTTTTAAGTAGAAGTGTGGACGATAGAAGATTCGAACTTCTGACCTCTACAGTGCGAATATCACACTGAGGCTATATACCATTGATATAAAAGGAGTTACTGGCCTATAAAAATTTTCGCGTAACATACGTGTAACAAAAATTTTATCAAAATCTATGAATAAAAATAAAAAACAATTACTTCCCTGCCCTCCTGTTTTGCCCCCTGTGGTGTGGTACTCAATCTCATACGATGACTGTATTCACATAATATGCCGTTGTATGACAACAGCATCAGTCATGGCAGGATTAGTCATCAAACCCTCTTGGCATCAATTACCCATCAATTAAAATTCAAGCCCAAAAAGGAACATACTTCATCAGCTTCCGGGCAGCGTCTTCATAGAACGGCTTTATTACACCTGCATCTACTGCCTCTCGAAAGTAGCGAGACACCGCCGCCTTATATTTTTCTTCAACTCCGAAACGCTCCCGTAACGATGCATTAGTAAGAAACTCCCTGGACACATACTTCAGACAAGCATGCAGATAACAGGCCCGGACACGCTCTGCCTTGTCCATGGCAATAAGAGGTTTATGCGCAAACAAAACTACCCGAGTAAGACCCTCAGGCACCTCAAACAATGGTGCGGGCAACTGGTAGATCTCAATCTGAGCAATCACCTTGTCGATACCGCTCCCGCGGTCTTCGCAAATACGAAACCGACGCATCATCGATGCCAATGTTTCATTCCTGGATTTTGGAGGCGTATCTACGAATCGCTGGGTATCCACCAGTGGCTCTCCGGGATTTGTAATCTCAATGCGATCATCGAATATCTCAACCATTGGACCGGCACCGGTAACAAAGAAAACTTGATGAATAAGGGCATTGGCCACCAGCTCTCGTACAGCAAGCTCGGGAAACACCGCGACTGTTTTACTCAGAGCTTTTTCAATGACTTCATTGACAGGCAAGAGCCCGTGGATATAGGTGATAAGTCCTTCGAAACCGCTGGCGTTGCGTTTTGCACGGACGTTCCAGCAAAACCCATAACTGCGACAGAAGGGAGCACTGTCCTTTCAGGGCGAAACTAGGGTTCAATTCAGATCATGATACTTTTTAAAGCTGTCCGGAATTATTTCGGCACATTTGCCATTTCTCAAGAATTTATTTAAGTTGATATTTGCGACAAAACCGACACAGTAGGATGAATAACACGACATTCCGAACAAAATAATGAAGACATCGCTAAAAAACACGACAGTCGATGACTCTCTGATCCTTTATGCAGAACTCAATGATGCTGAGATAAGAGCTGCACAACGGCACCTTAAAACCGGGTTGTTTAAGCGGATTGTCTCTGGCGTTCTCAGCGCCAGCCCTGAAAAGGAGTGGCCGGCAATTATTGCTTTGCACAGAATACGACTCCTCGCTGCTCTTTTCCCTGGTGCGGTCATCGGCTATCGAAGTGCCTTCAGTGGAGGTATGCCCGTCGATGGCGTGATGCACCTCGGCTACAGCTACAAAAGGGTTGTCGATTTACCAGGATTACAAGTCGTTCTGGTCAAGGGACACGGTAACGTTCAAGGTGACCAGCCAATGTCCGGACGAAACATATTTTTTCCCTCTCAAGCACGCATGTTGATGGAAAACCTCACCCAGAGTCGTGGAGCGATCAGAAAAGCCATGGGTCGTGTTGCCGTCGAAGAACGGCTGATCAGTATTTACGAATCGAGAGGCCCTGAAGCTCTCAACCGCATCAGGGAAGAAGCTCGCACTATTGCAGCCTCCCTGGAGTTTGAGAAGGAATTCAGCGTATTGAATGACCTCATCGGAAGTATTCTCGGAACAAAAAGTGCCCGACTCGCCACGGCAGCAGGACAGGCACTGGCCGCAGGCACACCTTTTGACGCTCGGCGTTTGGCACTTTTTGAAACGTTGGCCGCCACATTGCGAGCAATGCCTCTCATGAAAAAATCGTCACCAACCACAACCGGAAGCGCGCGCTTCAATTTTGCGTTTCTGGAGTCCTATTTCAGCAACTTCATCGAGGGTACGGAATTCGATGTCTCTGAAGCTCGGCGAATTGTACTCGAAGGGAAAATTATCGACCAACGCCCGAAAGACTCTCATGATATTCTCGGTGTATTCAGGCAAGCCATCGATCCCGGATGGTCAAACCAATCGATGGCACCAGGAGAAGCTGTCTTGCATCAGTTGCGGCAGCGCCATCTGGATCTGATGAAAGAACGTCCTGAAGCGGCTCCCGGTGATTTCAAAGACCGGGAGAATTTTGCAGGAAACACCACGTTCGTTTCACCGAGAAACGTACGCGGAACAATGATTGAGGGAAGCAAGCTGTTACCATCGGTTCAACCCGGCATGGCGAGGGCGTTGCTTGCAATGTTCATCGTCTCGGAAGTACATCCATTCATTGATGGAAATGGCCGACTGGCACGCCTCGTCATGAACGCTGAATTGTCTGTAGTCAATGCATGCAGAGTAATTGTCCCAACGTTATTCAGAGAGGAATATCTGGACTGCCTGCGCGTGCTTACACGGCAAGGAAATCCAGAACCATTCATTTCCGCCATGCAGAAAATCCAGCAATGGACCGCCGCGTTCGACTACACCGACCTGGATCGAGTGATTGACCAGATGAAGGCCTGTAACGCATTCGAAAAATCCCTCAAGCAGTACCAATTGCTCAACCTTTCTGACTTGGGTACCGGTTCTCACTAAACATGGGCCATTTGGCACCGAAAAATGCCAGAAACCTGAACAAAAAGATTGTAGAGGTAGCGCAGGCATTACGCATAGATGCGCAACACTCAATTATGCAATGAGTTATCAGGTTTTTTCAGGAGAAGTAAAAAAACTCGAATAACAATGGTGTAACAAAACCATGGGTAAACGGCGTTAAATCGGATAAAATCGGAGTATTTCAGTGGCGTAAGAGCGGGAGGCAAATAACCTGCAAGTTGTTTATTTGCAGGATTTTATGGTTGTGGACGATAGTGGATTCGAACCACTGACCTCTACATTGCAAATATCATACCAAGGCTATATACCATTAATATTAAAAGAGTTACAGGGATAAATAAATTTTCATGTCGCATCCGCGTCGCAGATTTTTTATCAAAATCTATGGACAAATAAAAACAACAATTACTTCTGTCATCATCAATCCTAATCGATTTTTGTTTTTTTTATCCCTATTCCCGCGTCTGCCATCAACCTCTGATAATGATTATCCGCTGCGCCAACTGATGGAAATATTCACGTGACCAGATTTTCAAGACATCCGCATTACCCACAAACCGCGATACATCGCTCTTGGCCAATGTCACATCGAGGGAGTCGATTCTCTCGTTCAACTGCCGGCGAAAATCCTGTTCAGAGAGCTGAGACTCCATCAAATGACCGCTCTGTTGAGCTCGGCTGACAAAATGGGATAAATTAAGCTGAACACCTTTCCTGACATACCATTCGAAATCGTACCAGTCCCGCCCTTTTACACGGGTCTTCCAGTTCCTGAACAACAATGCATGCATTTTTCCGGCAAACAAATCAGGCAAACCAAAACACTTGACATAAAATGAGAATGGCTCAAGCAGGAGTTTTTCTTCTGTTGAAAATCCCAATGGCGGGAGCGTATCAACCTCAAACTTGATTTTAACCGTTTTTTCTCCGTGCACGGCAAGACTGAACAGACGCGTATCGCTCTTTAAAAACGCCGACTCAATCCCTGTCCGGACTGTTTTCTTTTTCGACGAAATCTCAACATCAAGACCCAGTGAGAGAAATTCGGCCATGACTGCCCTGAAATAAGGCTCCAGTGAAAAATCGGCATCAGACGTCAGTAATGAAAAATCAAGATCCTCTGAAAACCTTGGCAACCCATAAAATATCCTGAGGCAGGTACCCCCGTAAAAAGCTGCCCGGTCAAAAAATCCGCCCCGATACAAACCGGCAAGTGCAACATCCTGCATCACCTCTCTCAGCCCGTTGACTCTCCCTTCGATAGTGGTCGTATCATATTTCTCAAGCATTTGGCCGAGTACACTCATTTCAGATCCCCTTTCATCGAGTTGACAAGCTCCAGCAATGCCCGCAGCATTCTTTCTTTCATTCCCGGCATGATACAGGCCTCTATCACCTTCGGGTCAAAACGGGTGATACTCTCTTCATCAAGGCGCAGGTCATCCATCAGCAGTTCCTGCAATGCACGTGGTGACGCGATATTCAGATTGCGGGTAAACACAAGCTTGTCACACAACGCCTTCTCTGGAGAGGCCATCAAAAAACCTGTTTTATCGGTATTCTCGATCCGGTCAATTCCGACTGGATAAAAATCAAGCGGAGAATGCGTATAGGAAAACCGGCCTATCGAAAGATCGTACACCTTCCCCCGCCTGGTGGTCATTGAAGTCACCTCAACCACTCGCTCGGGAATAATCCCGTAATGGTACAGCGCGTAATCCATTGAAACATAGGATGGCCCATAGAGGAGATTTGCCACAAGCGGTGTGGAAATGGGAATCGTTGTCCGTTCAGGTGAAACGGCATAGAGCCCCTTCTTGATGGGTACAAGCCACCCTTCATCTATCAACCGGACAATTTTATCGTTCGGAGAGCGGTACTCTTTGAGCATGGAGACAAGTGCTCCGTGCGTCAGAGGCACACCACCCAGTGAGCTGAGCTTCTTTTCGAGTTGCATGAGGTCATTATTTTGCATAGATAATCGACAAATATTCGATTATCTATGCAAAATAGAGTTTTCCGGGTACAATAAAAAACAAGCCGCCCTGAATTTATCCGTTCTGAACTCAGGAAGTCGATGGGACACAAAATCTGATATCACATGTAACAATGGTGTTACAAAAAAAGCAAAACTGAATAAATTTCCTGTTAAGGTAGCGCTTCTCGTAAACATGGCCGCATAAGATTTTTTCTAACAACGCATTAGCCGCGTATTTCAAAACAGCTGTTAATTCTCGCGTCGCATATACGTCGCAAAACCAGTATAAACGGCGTTAATTTCGACAGATCTGATGTATTTTGGCTGTGTTTAGAATAAAAGGAAAAAGCCTGTAAGTTATTTACTTACAGGCTTTTATGGGGGTGGACGATAGAAGATTCGAACTTCTGACCTCTACAGTGTAAATATCATACTGATGCTATATGTCATTGATATAAAAGGAGTTAATGGCGTATAAAAATTTTCGCGTAACATACGCGTAACAAAAATTTTATCACTATCTATCAAGAAATAAAAGCAACTATTATGCTCTCATTTCTGGTTTTTCATGACTACTCCGCCATGAATCCGGAGCAATCCAATTATCCTGAAAAAATCGCTTTGCCCTGAGTGCTTCCACAGCTGGAGATAGAAATACCTGCACCTGCTGCACCACATCAGCAAACGAGGACGGCAGGTATTCAAGACCAATACGTTTTCTGAAGGCATTCCATTGCACCTGCTTCTCCTCAATGAACTCTCTGGAAAAGATTTCTTTCATCTGGACGAGCGTTGTTCCCCGTTGCGCAAACGTCTGCCTGATGGCTTCTGCGAGACTGGCACCTTCGAAATCATACTGGCGTGAGAGCATCCAGATATCATAGAAGTCTTTCATCCTGCTGTTGAGAATCCCAAGCTTGGCCATAACCTCAAACTTTTCGGCAATCATGCTTTCTCTGCTGTAACAGTACATCTCAGCCTGAGGGAAATTCAGCAATGATGGCAACGATTCCTGTACTGGATCAGGGTAGACCTTGTCTCCAAATCCAATATCAAGCTGGATAGTCAGTCGGGCGGCATCGAGATCACCGCGAAATCGTATGCGCAATCCCTCATAGTCCGCATCTTCCGTTATCGGCTCAACGGTGATTGATTCCGGATCGAAAACGATCCCGTCTCCTTGTTTTTCAACGGCTAGAACCTGACTGATAATGGTCGTGATTCTCTCCGGGGCGTTTCCTGTTTTGCCGAGCATATCGATATCCATTGTCGGTCTTGCCAGGGGAGCATGCCAGACCCTGAGCAACAATGCCCCCTTGAGAATGAAACGATCTGCGAATGAAGAAACCGACAAACGATAGAGAAAGCGCTCCATGGCATAGTATTGCAACAGCTCCTGAAAAGGCCTGTTTTCCTGTCGCGCCTTGTTCAACAGCCTTTGCCTGACCGAGGCTCCGATATTTTTGATAGCATTTGCGCTCACAACGTTGCCTCCAGATATGGTTTCATGATCGAGGCAACACGGCACACCTCTGCATACTGCATGAGCGCATGCAGATTCTTATGCATTCTCTGCCGATACAGTTTGAGCGCTTCGAGCACGATATCCATTCCGATCCTGTTTCTGAATTTGAAGCAGTCTACAAGCGTCTTTTCCGGACTGTAGATCTTCACCGAAACACCATCGAGCTGATGCGTTTCAATTCCGATCTTGAAACAAGAGGGTGAAAACCGGAAAACCGTAACCGGAGGATACTCGATTCTTGGTTGTTCGGCACCTTTTTCAAGCGCAAGAGATACTCTGTGTGGAACCTGGGTGGTCATCTCGTGAAAAGACAGTGCCGAAACCAGGCAAAGTACACCATTCGGAACCCTCAGTGCAACGGTGATAAGATCAGGATATTCGAGCTGCTTCCACCCTTTGAGTTGGTAAAGCCCTCGAGAAAGCTCTTCAAGCTCACCGCTGTCACGAAGACTGTAAAGCGTCCGGGGATGAATACCAAGACTGATCGCTTCCCGGGTACGGATGAGGCCTCCCTGGGCAAGAATAAGAGCTTTGGCCTTATCTGCAACTGTACTTTGTTGTGACATTTTTCATGCGGATAGAAATACCATACATTATGCATAAGTATAGGTATATTTATCCTAACCAACAATAGACCAGAGAAGTATCGAAAAAGACTGAGGTAAATTTTTACCTCTCCTTCCTCGAGCTTTCAGCGACTTTTGAGCTGTTCACTGCAAATTGCCTGAACTGGCTGAACAACATTGTATTGTTATTGCGAAACCGTATCGTTACAAGTGGAGCCAAGGTCTCCCCTCACAGTATCATGAACCTCAACTTTAAGCACTGATGCTTTTCAGAGTCATGTCCGACATTCATAACGAGTTCTGTCGGGAAGAGAGCAGCGAGGACTGGCAGGTTCCGGAACTTGCCGAAGACAATGAATCCGTGCTCATCCTTGCTGGAGATATCGGGCTGCTGAGCAGAAAACAGACTTGGTTCGGGTTTCTTTCGCAATGCTCAAAGCAGTTCAGAGACGTTTTTGTCATTGAAGGCAATCACGAATGGTATCACGGCAACATCGAGAAGCACTCCTGGCAGAAAGCCTTCGCCGAGCATGGATTTCACAACGTACATACCGGTCAGCTTATCCTGGAAGAGGAGAAAATCGCCATCATCGGGACAACTCTCTGGACAGACTTTTTTGGCGGCAATCCAATCGCCATGTTTGATGTCAGTCAGGGCCTCAATGACTATCGGCTGATTAAAGTCGGAGCCGATTATCACCGGTTACGGCCGGAGTACCTTCTCGCTCTTCATCACAAGCAGAAAAAAAGGCTTTTTGAAGATGTCGATCACTATACGGGACTCGGATACACCGTGATTGTGGTCACCCATCATCACCCCTCACTACAAGGAATCGCCCCTGGGTACCGAAACGACCTCCTGAACGCGGCATATGTGTCAGACCTTGAAAAAGAGGTACTCTCCCATAAAATAGCCTACTGGATCTGTGGTCACTGCCATACCGCCATGGAGTATTCAATCGGCGAGACCAGAGTGATCTGCAACCCCAAAGGATATCCTCACGAATACGGCAACGGTTTCGATCCGCTCAAAACGCTGAACGTTCAGTGATTTAGCATGCGGAGATTGTAGCAGCTATCGCCCCCTTTTATAAGATTAGCCACCCTCGGGCTAAAGAAGCCAAAAACGTTCTGGCCATTTGGCACCGAAAAATGCCAGAAACCTGAACAAAAAGATTGTAGAGGTAGCGCAGGCATTACGCATACAAGCGCAATACTCAATTATGCAATGAGTTATCTGGTTTTTTCAGGAGAAGTAAAAAAACTCGTATAACAATGGCGTAACAAAACCATGGGAAAACGGAGTTAACTATGATAAAATCGAAGTATTTTGGCGGCATAAGGAAGGAAAGAAAAAAGCCTGTAAATCATTATTTTACAGGCTTTTAATCGGAGTGGGCGATAGAAGATTCGAACTTCCGACCTCTACAGTGTAAATATCATACTGCAGCTATATGTCATTGATATAAAAGGAGTTACTGGCATATAAAAATTTTCGCGTAACATACGCGTAACAAAAATTTTATCAAAATCTATCAACAATAATCAACAACGAATACATTACAGCCATATCTCGCCAACGACATTTTATACCTTATTCAGGATGAACAAGCCGGTTGTTGCTGTTGTGCTTTCCTAAGAAACTTCCACTGCAATGCCCGGTACAATCTTTTCTTGTAGAGTGAATCCAAATGCATCCGCTCGTCGACGCAAATTGATAAGAACTCTATCCCGATATTGGGTTTCATAGTAGTCTGCACCTTTGT
>CAIJGA010000011.1 GCA_903820085.1 uncultured Chlorobiaceae bacterium | reverse complement strand
ACAAAGGTGCAGACTACTATGAAACCCAATATCGGGATAGAGTTCTTATCAATTTGCGTCGACGAGCGGATGCATTTGGATTCACTCTACAAGAAAAGATTGTACCGGGCATTGCAGTGGAAGTTTCTTAGGAAAGCACAATAGAAACACCCCCACGCTCATGGGGAAGACTACCTTTGTGCATATAAGTGTCTTAAAAGGCCAGAAACACCCCCACGCTCATGGGGAAGACGTATCGTGAGATTCACCTAAAGGTATGGGCACAGAAACACCCCCACGCTCATGGGGAAGACTCTAACGATTGTACATGGGTCAAACAATAACGAGAAACACCCCCACGCTCATGGGGAAGACAACTGCTTATACTATAAGCACTAAGACTTTTAAGAAACACCCCCACGCTCATGGGGAAGACGGCAATATAGTCATGTTAAAATATAACATCGGAGAAACACCCCCACGCTCATGGGGAAGACCAAGGCTGGAACTGCCAAGCAGGAGTGACACTAGAAACACCCCCACGCTCATGGGGAAGACACTCAAGTGAGATGGGCTGTTGGTTGACAAGTGGAAACACCCCCACGCTCATGGGGAAGACCCATGTGATCGACAATTACGACGGGTACGGCAAGAAACACCCCCACGCTCATGGGGAAGACCACGGGACAGTGAGGGATATGGTCTTGCGGACAGAAACACCCCCACGCTCATGGGGAAGACGGCTTTACACGTATCTGTGTGATATGGTACGGGGAAACACCCCCACGCTCATGGGGAAGACCTTCCGTCACCGTCACCGATCCAACGAATTCAAGAAACACCCCCACGCTCATGGGGAAGACCCACTATTACAATGAAAACAAAAACCTTTACAGGAAACACCCCCACGCTCATGGGGAAGACCATATACGGTTACTGGAATAACGTACATCAATGGAAACACCCCCACGCTCATGGGGAAGACAGAGATGATATACCGGCTACATTTTCGGCATTAGAAACACCCCCACGCTCATGGGGAAGACAGCCGCTGAACCTGAAAAGCCTGACGCAGCTGAGAAACACCCCCACGCTCATGGGGAAGACAATGATCCCAACCACCCATCAGTAAAGCTATTGGAAACACCCCCACGCTCATGGGGAAGACGCGAACGGAGCACAGGCCAATTAGAGTGCAATGGAAACACCCCCACGCTCATGGGGAAGACAAGCCAGAAGCCTGCATAGATGCAAGAATGTGGGAAACACCCCCACGCTCATGGGGAAGACAGCCCGTCAATGACCGGTATGTACTTCCATATAGAAACACCCCCACGCTCATGGGGAAGACACTGGATTTTACTGGGTTCTCAGCCTTCTTTCAGCGTTTCTGAAGGTTGAATAACGGGCACTGGGCTCTTTTCAATCACTAACGGCATCCCGGACAGCTCCATCAAATCCCTGCGAGTATCGCCGAGTCCATAAATTTCGTAACCGGGTGGAGTGTTGCTGCTGTTGAAAATCATCAATCCGGCTTCAGGTGGACAATATTTGTGAAGATAGTCTACAACTTTTTTTGCTACAGAGTCCTTGATGCCTGAAACAAACAGGTTGGCACGCGGTTCTACAAACCAGAGTTTCATTCGACCGCGTACTGCGGGTGGCAGGTCATTGGCAATTACGACCAGCATTACGGTCTCCCGAGCATTTCTTCAATATCCGGCCCGATGCATGCCAGCAAATCCATATCAATCACTCTCCGACGAAATTCTGTAGCTGTCTTGTGCCTGTCATAGGAGCCAGCCATGGGAGCTGTCAATGAAAAAGCAAGATCAATCGAGAGTTCTTCTTTGTATAAATCGGCCATATCATAAACAAACGGCAAAGGGCTTCCGGAGTGTATGAAACCAATATGAGGGGAATACCCCATACTGTGGACTGCTGAGCAAATAATACCATAAAGAGCTGCATTGGCTGATGTCAGGATTCTGTTGGTTACATCCCCCATCTCAAACTTACCGGGGGTGAATTGCCGACCTTTCCAGCCAACCTTGTACTCTATAGCTTTTTTTACATAGAGTTGACGAACGCGCAAGCCCTCCATCCCCATCAATTGATGAAGGGTTTTGTTTTCAAGTTTCTCTCCCGGAAACCTTCGGGTAAACATACGCGCAGCAACTTTCAGTGATTTGTCTGGATCTGCCGACAGCAACATTTGCCGCCGGAAATTCCGGGTATCGCTTGTTGGTGTCTGCCCGGCAGCATAAAAAATAAGGCTGTCTTCGCCAACCCAGCACAACCCGCAATTTGAAGCCGCCATGACTTTGACTGCTTCATGGGTTACGGTAGTACCTGGACCAAGAAGCAGACAATTGAGCATCGCCACAGGCAATCTGATCACGTTACCATCACAGTCTATCCACTTGATGCTGCTATCGTCAATTTCCAGCCTGCCGCGTTCGAGATAAATAAATGGATATTTATCCTTGACCTGCGGTAAAGTGTCGCGAGTAATTTTTATCAGCAGCCGTTGTGCGGCGCTCTCTTTTTCGGGTTGCTCAGACATTATCGTCCAGGGACATTATGGTTACCCTGCGTTCCCTGTATATCTTGTTTTCGCCAAACTGGATCGGCACATCATTCAGGATAATGGTTTCTCCCTGATGCTCTCCATCCAAAACCCTGAAATCCTCTACCAACTTTTTTTCTTGCGCAATTTCAATCGCATGAACTATCGCAGACGTTTCAGACGCAAAAGAACCCTGATAGATGAAATCCGTAGGCGCGCAGCATTTTCGACCCAAATAGATATCCCAGCATGGATTCGCGAGTGCATCGGCAAAAAGAGTTGTTTTATCGGACGGAACTTCCATGATGGCAGCAAAAGCGGCATCCTGCAAGTAGTAGCGATAGGTTATTTTTGAGCCGCCTCCAACAGCCGCTTTACCATCGCTTTTTTTTGGGATCAGGAGGGTTTCCCAAGGGTTTTGGTCGTCATAGCCACTCCCTACCATTTGGAAATCTCTCAACAAGGCTTCTCTCTCATTCGACCTTTTAAAAGAGAGCACGGTCTGGCTAAGTGATCCCATTTCCTTTAGCAGTTCTTTCTGCTCGCCACCGGCGCCGAGAGCACAGCATAGCAGGCCGAGTACTCCCGATTTTGTTGGAAAGTTGAGCGTACCCCTACGACCGAATCTTGAGTCAGCTCCCCATGACTGCAATGGCGCTTCAAGCCACAGCAAGAGATAGGCGCTACTCATTGAACCTCCGCTACAGATGCTTTCAATTCAGCGATAAGATGGTCAATACTGAAGCTTGCGTCCTCACCGAAAGTAAAATCTTTTTGTTTTCCGAATAACGACCCTGCCAGCAACTCTTTTTTGATCAGATAATCACTAAGTGCGTTTATGCTTGGTTGAAGATAGCCACCATCTTTTGCTTTAACGGCGGTTTCAAAAGGCACCTGCAAGCGCTGCCCCTTACGGACAAAGATTTTGGCAAATTCCCACGGAGAGGCTCCTGACTGGGTAGTCTGCCGTGCACTCGGAACGGCTACAAAAAGGGCTTTGGTAAACGCCTCAATTGCTTTTTCAAGTCCATCACCAGAGAGTGATGTCCAAAGTTGGCCAAGATCAAGGCTGACATAACGGTAATAGGTCGCCGAGTTGAACTCCAGGCTTCCCATGTGCGCAGAACCCTGTTCTTCGCTCAGGTCATCCAGAGCGGTAAAAAACTCTACCTCATTACTGACTTTGTGTGTTGATATAGCATGAGAGAACGAAGCAGCAGCCTCAATATTCAGTTCAGCGGCCTGTGCAACCATCCTTCCGAAAAGGGCGATATCATAGGCATCAGTTTTTCCAAAATATGGGCTTAACAAATCAGCGACTTCCTTTGCCTGCTTTTTTGGGTCACTTTTTGTTATGACTGCATCAGGAACAAAATTCTTTGCGGCAAAAGCCTCTGCAATTATGGAAGCCTCATTGGGACTCAAAAAGAGCAATGTGTCGGTTTTTTCCTGGCCGACGGCGTCATTATCGTTCTTGTCAACATCTTCGCTTTCTTTTACGTTTTTAGGTTTTTTCTTAATGAATATCTGTTCGAACTTATCCCCGCATGCCTTTGCCTGTAGGTCGGTAGCACTTCTTGCCTTACACGCTTTCTCAATTAAAAGAGAAATCAGCTTGGTTCTGCTGCCGTGAGGTATGCCAAGTTCTTGCATGGCAACCCGCACCTGGCGTTTCCAGCATTGGGAACTGACACGGGCACGGGTGTTCCCCCCGACAATTGCAGTTTTAGGCGCGCCAACGTCATCACGGTTAAGGCAGGTTACCGGAAATGACTGGAGAATATGGTACTCAATACGGGTATTCCTGAATGGATTTGTGCTGCTCATGATGAGTTGATGGTTAGTTGGTGATTGAAACTTTTAATGGGGCTATCTGAAGCAGGCCAAACCCAAAAGCCCGGCCACGACCAATCCCTTGCTGAAAACTTTTAATAAATAATGAGCGGTCAACCACTTCAAGTTCTCCGGTCAACTCAGCTCCACCGTGAGTGACGCTGTGATTTTGTTTGACAAATTGCTTCACCTGAAGGTTTTTGACCTGCAGCGTGGCAGAATGGACAGTGAATCCCCAAGATGCAGGCGTTTTATTGATGAACCACTGTGCAATCTCCTCTCGATCTCGCAGAGCTATAATTTTGCGGCTTTTGCTGTCACGTTTGGTGGGGTTGATAACCACCTCAAAACGATAACGATCAAAGGTCAGGAATTTTTCATCAACAGACTTTGATTCCAGCACACCGTGCTCCGGTTTGCGAGGTTCCCTGTCTGAAAGCAGAAGTATCAACCGACCATTACTGTCTCCTCCCTTGTCGGCATAGAGGAACCCGCTGGGTATGCTTGCGTTTTTCTCCGCATCGCTTCTACAGTCTTCAAAGAGGCTGTAGACAACCCGATGCAGCGAATAGTCGTCAGTAATACGCAGGGTTTTAATGTCTTTGGGACCAAGACGGAGTATGCTAGCTATCATGCCGCCTCCTTTTTAGTCGCCGACTGGCCTTGTTTATAAAAATCCTGTGCCCACTGGCTTTTTATTCTTTCACTCTCCCAATGGAATTTCAGCAGTTGCTCAAGTAGACGGGCATAGTCGATTGAGGAGTTGCCTCTAGAGGCGATCAGGCTAAAAAGTGGTCGGAGTATCCTGCAGGCCTCTTCGACGGAGTCACAGGCAAGCAGGCGACGCAGTTTTGCTTTTGCCTGATCGCTCTGATTACCATCGTCATAACATTTGGCAATGGCCCTGCCGATTCCCTCGCTGCCATTATGGGCGCTCTTCTCCTTGGCAATTGCCGCTGCTACTGTCGCAAACGGCAACCGCTCCCACGGCTTCTCCAGATCAATGTTGAAGGCTGCCAGATACTCCCAGCTCTGGTATTCTGTTGCAGGGTTGTCGGCCCGCTTGAGTGCCGCTGCGACGCCCTTGTTCTTTGCAATCAAGGCAATGATGAACTGCACAAAGGCAAGTGAGCGACTGGTTTTTGTTCCAGGTTCGTTATTCATGACTTTTTATGTTCAGGGTTGAGGTAATTGATAAGATTTGGCCGGTTTTTAGCCCATGCATCAATCTGCCGGGCGCTTTCTTTGGGGCAAAAAGTGTCGTAGGCTTTTATGGCTGACTGCGCAAAGACGGATCTTATTTTTTTGGTGTCGTACGGGGCAGCGCAGGCATCAACCAGATCCTGAAAAGAGCGTTCGCAGAGTTCCCAGAACAAGGTTGATGCCTGCCCAGCCAAACTGGCGTCGGTCATGTTCTGTGCTTTAAAGAAACCGTTTGTTGCGGCCCATACCGTCTTGGACAATTGGTCAAGAGCGTCCATCTCTACCTGTAACTGATGGTACCATAGTTCCCCAAGAACAGCGCAATCAAGAAAAATAAGTGATTCAACAAAGTCATCATCCTGCTTGACCGATTGGTCGCCTGCGTTTGTGCTGACCTTGAGACCTCCTGACCAGATACCAATCCGCTTGTACCTGCTGCGGAAGCGAACTAGACCGTACCGGATGAACTGGCTATCATAACCCTGACCGCCGCCGGCACTCATAAATGCCAGCAGGGAAACCAGTTCCCGCCAAGGGCGTTTGTTTGGATCAATCCATTTGATTTTTGGAGTTGCGCCCTGTGCGTTTACTGCCATGCTTGGTTCACGCCACCCCTCTTTATGGCTCGGATATTGAAGACCCTCTACGTAATAGATCCCAACTCCCTCAAGCAAAACAAAGCGAGATAATGAGACAAGAGTTGCCATATAGGAACTTTTCAGCCTCATGGCAATCGGACATGCTTCTCCTTTGGGCATTTCTTCCCATGGGGCAGTTCCCAATCCTGATGTCCAGTATGCGTTCTCCTTTATCCGTTCATGTGACAGGAGATTCAGGAGAAGAGTGTCAATAATGGTTTCCCCGACAAGAATGGAGTGGAGATACCCGATAAAATTTCCAATACTTGGAGCAGCTTTTGCTGACCCTGTTTTTCCTGCATAACCATCAGTTAAGGTATCGAGGTTTTTTTCGGTGCGCTTTCCTCCCAGTGCAAAGTTCATGAGAGAGGCAACAAATAACGCCTTGTCCGCATCAGACAAGATTTTAGGCACCTGGTACTGGGTGAGTATGGTATTGTTTTCCGCAGGCATATCTGGGTAAAAACCCATTCCGAGGGATTTTGGTTGAGCGCTTGCTTCAGCATTCCGTTCTCCAGCCTTGTTGGTGGCAGCATCAAGATCCTTCCGTTTCCGGCGTGCAATGAGCCCATGTATGGCCGGCATTTGCAGAAAGGGTTTTTCGCCGTACAGCCAGAATCTGTCATGCCACTTTTCAAGGTATGCAAGGCATTTTTTGGCAAGATCTGAAGTCTCGATGGCTTCCAGCACCTCATCGTCTTCGGGTGTGCAAGCAGATTGTGCAATGGCGAGCAAAAGCTTGGTCATGACTATCTTCTGCAGGGGATTGCCTCCGAGACCTCGATTGCCGGCCTCGCTGAATATCTGGCGCAGGCTCAATCGGCCTTTGTCGATAACAGGTATCCAAGGCTCGTCAATCAGATTAAATCGATTTTCAAGGGTCATATCAATGGTGTTGCCTGGTTTATTTTTTGGAAGAACAATATCCAAGTTTCGGGTTATAGCTAAGCCGGTGAGATATTGATGCATCTTGACCATTCAGGGATTGCAGTTCCCCATCCTGCCGGACAATAGCTACACGAAGCAGGCACTCGTCATGCTCGCGATCTCCGAGATAAAAATAGCCTTTCAGCCAGTCGAGGCTCTTCATCGGTGATGCTTCCGGGGCAAGGTAGTCAGCAACATGCAGGGTCTGTTGCGCAAGTGCTGCTGCGAGAATGCGCTGTTCCTTTCTGCCTTGTGGCTGAGATTTTAACGGGAGAAAAAGTTCGCGTCCATTCAGGAGCTTCACGGTTGTACCTCCCCGTTCTCGATCAATGCGATATGATTGAAAGAGCAGTACTTCCAAACTCTCTTGTTCGCTGTATCGGGTACTTGCCTCGCTTTCAGGTAAGGTTCTGGTGCCTGCTGAAATGCCACCTAAAGCTAACCGCTCAAGTATCTCCTGCCTTTTTTTGAGCAGTTCTTTTTGTTTGCGCATAAGCGGGTTCTCCTCTTTTTCCCGATAGGTGGCCTCAATCAGATCGCGTATCTGATCAGGAAGCACTAGCTCCGTCTTGCCACTCCATACCTCAAGGGTGCGCAGCAAAACGTAGGGGCTGTAGACTTTGGCTGTCGGACCAAATTCTTTTTCAGGGTGCTCAAGAGCATGAGTGGTTTCTGGTTTTATAATCCAAACTTCACAAAGTGAACCGCTCGGGCGAATTGTTTTGCTGTGCCGCCACAACCTGCCAATTCTTTGGAGAAGCATATCTGTTGGACAGATTTTTGTTACCAGAAAGTCGGCATCAATATCAAGAGATTGCTCCAGCACTTGAGTGCCAACCAGTATCCTGCCATGTTCACGTCGAAGTTCAGCGTTCCCCTTACCGTAACGGGTAACCCAGTATTCCTCATGGCGTTCTCGATCAGTTTTCAAAAAACGAGAATGCAATAGACCGCACTCAATCCCCAGACCGTCAGCTCGGGCAGCCAGAATGCTGAATATACTTTGAGCCTCCGCAACCGTATTTTCTATCCAGAGTACCTGTTGACCCTCTTCAGCCCTCTTCAGAGACTCTTCCAGAGCGGCGTCAGGAGTTGAAAACGATTGAATACTGACAACGGTTTTCCCCGGAACGGTGGCTTTTGTTTCTATCGGAGTACCATCATCACTTCTATTGACGGTAAGCAAAGGATAAGATTCATTTGAAACCGCTTGCGTTAAAAACTTTTCACGCCTCTCCTTCGTCAAGGTGGCGCTAAGAATGATAACGGTACACTGGAGCGCGCGAAGGGTTTCAACAAGTTTATCGAGGATGGTGCCGGTGTAGGCATCATAAGAGTGTACCTCATCGAGAATGACCACCTTTCCGGCAAGACCGAACGCCCTGACAAAGCCATGCTTTACATTCATCACGGCCATCAGAGCCTGATCAATGGTGCCTACAGCGAAAGGGGCAAGAATACCACGTTTGCCCGAACTGAACCAGTTGCCTCCCGGCCCAGCGTCTTCTCCCATTACGATCTCCTTCAGCCAGGCGTTGCTGTGCAGCAAAAGAGCACGATGATGAACACATTCAGATGTCAATATTTTCTTCAAAAAATCATTGACCCTGTCATGAATCTTGTTGGAGGTTAACTGTGTTGGTAGGGCAAAGTAGAGCCCTGTGGCTTTTCCGGCAGCCATGATGGAATACGCAGCATAAAGCGCAGCCTCAGTTTTGCCTGCGCCCATGGGAGCTTCAAGAATGTAGGTTCCGGGCATGTTTGCCTGCTCAATAAGCAACTCCTGAATACCTCTCGGTTCAAAACCAAAAACCTCTTTGAATCCAAGCCCCTTAATGAGATCCGGCGCCACAAACCCGGCGGCATCAACAGCTTGCTTGATGTGTGATTGCCATATCTCATTCGGGTTGTCAAAATCAGGGCCTGATCCTATCCAGTCGGCTACCGTGGTAAGACCGGCCACCGCTTTTGCTTGCAGCGAATTATCTATTGCAGGAAATTCAAGTCCTGTTGCTGCCTTGAGATTTTGAACAAGTTCGGCTCTTCTCTCTTGCCAAAGCGTACCTCCGAAAACCTTGTCTCCAGCAACAAGCCCATTCAACTCTGGGGAGTACCCGTGATGTTGGCCTATGATTTGGGGAATATATCGACCGATTTTCAACGAGTGTGCTGTAGCCATGCTGACCCCTGCGTGATGGCCCCAATTTTTCTCAATAACAGGGTTGATGCAGGAGAGGCTTGACAGAGAATTCGGAACATAGTCATCTGTTCCTCGGTATATTTTTTCCTGAAAAGTGGGGCTGACCTTCCCTATATCATGAATTGCAGCAATAAGCTCTGAGCCTTCAGGGAAAAGGGCTGACCGTAAAAAGGAGGGCATTCGCGTAATGAGTTCTCGGGCTACCTCGCCTACAATAGAGCAATGATCGAAGACATTACGGCCACCCTCTCGTTTTTGATTCTCTGTAATACGGGTTTTTGCCAGACACTTTTTCAGCGGTAAAGCCTCATTCGGCTCAGGTGAAATGTACTCGTTTTGCTTAGACTTAGGGGTACGCATAGGTGCAAATTTCAAGTGATAACCGCCGGCAGTAAATTATCGAGAAAACAAAAGACCTATAGACGAGGCCCCCCTCGCCCGAATATATGAGCGTAATAACTTGCACAACGCATTCACAATAAAATTGTAACTGAATTTACAGTTATATAGCTATTAGTTGGCATGTATTTACCCAAGTGTTTCACCATAAAAAGCTTCCCTCGTTTAATGAAAGATTAACCACTCATCTTTCTTGTAATCTACCACGCCTACAGGGACAAAAGCTGTCCTATGTGCGAAAATAATTTAGAAATTTAGTCCGCTTGCCCGCTCGCCGCCTAGCTTTTATCCCCCTCCCCAACTCCCCTTCAAAATGTATATTCCGGTAATGAAACCCTGGAAACTGCGATGAGACTCACCAAAATGCATTCCGCCCCGGTGCTGGACTTCTTCACTCCGGACTTGACAACGCCGCTTGAGCTGCCGCTTGCCGGCACCGCGATTGCTGCGGGCTTCCCCTCGCCTGCTGAGGAGTGAAGGACTGGAATGATGTACTGACTAAAAAGAGTGCATCATAGCCCTCCGTTTTGTTTCAATGAAATCACGCCAGTGGTTTGTTTTCCTCTTGCCCAGATTTTGGAGGGGCGAATTTTTTCGATAAACAAAGAAAAGACGAAGAAGGAAGGCATATCGTTACGCTTGCTTTCTGATCGGATTCAGAACCTCAACATTGCATCTCACGTAAAAGAAGGATGAATCCGGTATGACGGTAGAGGCTAGAGCAGGCTTGGATTGGCTATAATTTTCCTAACAGTCTCAATGTTTGATGCCAATAAAACAAAGGCGCTCCAGGAATGTTTCTTCGTTTATTGAGAAACTGGTACTCGATGGGAGATATGCTGTACTTTGTAATATCATCGCCAGATTCCCACCGTTTTATTTCGCCCTCATAACCGGTCAGGATCATAGCGGCCAGATAAGCTGCTTTGGAAGATGCCAATACCGCATCATCAGGACGGAATGCTCCATTGTAGATGTAGGATTTTAATTGCTTCAAGCCTCTTGCTATGTGCTGAAACTCTTCCTTTGGATCAAAGAATTTGCCCAGCGATCCAATCATCAATGAGGTGTTGATAATGTCGTTCAACACTGCTTCGGTTGTCATGTTTTCCTCTCCTCTGTAGGAAATCTCTTTTTGTGCTGTTGTGGTAAAGGACTGCTTGAGATGATCGAGATTGGATATCCTGTCGAACAAAATGCCAATGTCGAAGAGTTGTTTCATGACTTCCATTTGTTTTTCGGTAATGCCACCGTTGGCATTCTCAACTCTGAATCGAATGCCAACGGTATTGGGAGCAAAAGCGGTGAGTTTATCACCTGTGATGGAATCAATGGAAGGTATATGAACGGTAACCAGAGGGTCGTCTGTTACAATCCATTCGTTTATAATCGGTGCTTGCACCAAGGATGGGTAGCCATGCTCTTCAAACAGAATATCCAGCAAGATCCATAGCTCTTTGTTGTCCCACTGCGAAAAGAAAGTGAGTTTGTAGTGAGCTTTGGGTATGCCAGGTTTATAGCTTCTCCGCTCGTCTAATTCGAATTTACTGAATATACCTCCCGAACAAATGCCGGTTAAAACGGCTTCGATTTTCCCCCTGCTTTCGGTGGTAACAATATCTACATCAATTGAGAACCGTCTGGGTTCTGGTACAATAAGAAGGAGACTTGTGCCGCCTTTGAAGGTAAAAGAAAGGTCAGTTTTCGCCAACTGCTCGACCAAAGAAAGGGCATAAATGACCTTTTCCATGATGGCAGGGTTAGGGGGGCTTTTGCGGTAGGCTTTCCCTTTTTCCCTGATCCAGTCAGGTGTATATGATTCCGGTATGATCATTTGCTCGGTATCGCACTGACGCGGGTGTTTTTTGTCATAAAATCGATCAGTTCCTGCATTTTTCCCCTTCGTTTGGCATAAGCCGTCATTCTTGTGATGTTGAGGGCGTACATACTATCGAGTGTGTTGAATATTTGCACCAGCTCACTGCCTTGAAAAACGCTGAATAGTTTACGATCAACAAAAATGTCTACCAATATTTTTTCAAGTGAGGGTGTGGCTATTTTCTCCCCTTTTTCAAGGGGCGCTTTGGTTATGAGAGGTTTAACAATGATTGACTCTCTCTCTTCATTAATGTAACGCTCAAGGGTGTTTTCGTCAGGGTTTAAGTACACGTTTTTATATTTCTCATCCTTCAGAAAATAAAAAACTGATTCCGTTGCCACCGCTTCAACCTCAACCAACAGCAAAAATCTATCAGGTTGGTGAATCATCCACTCGCTCAGCCATCGGGTGCTCCACACACAATGCCGTGCGACGGGAAACTGCTTATTGAGTTTTCGGGCAATCTCTCTTAGTTTTGGCTCTACCTGCGGGTAAAACTGAGGCTTTGTAGAAAAGGTGTAAACCCCTCTCCTTATGGGCCTAAGCAGGTTCTTTGCTTTAAGCG
The DNA here is from genome assembly GCA_903820085.1 of uncultured Chlorobiaceae bacterium. Classification (GTDB taxonomy): domain Bacteria; phylum Bacteroidota; class Chlorobiia; order Chlorobiales; family Chlorobiaceae; genus Chlorobium. The sequence goes on along the minus strand of CAIJGA010000011.1, from coordinate 952 downwards.
AATGGATCCGCCAAGCAAAGGTTGAATCTTTTAAATCAGGCTCAAACGACCGGTAAAAGCCGAGCAACTCCTCACGGGTAATGTGGTGATGATGAGCAAACCGCTGTTGTAGCTGTTCTATGATGAAATCTTTTGGCACGGTGTCTATCATGTTACATAAGCAAGCCATTCAATGTATATAATACATAACAAATATTGGACAGTATAGCGATATTATTGGCTAATATTTGAATTCAAATAACTGCCAGTTATTGCTAAAACTGGAAATCATTTGATTCCTCTACACCAAGCACCCCCTTGCAAGTATTTCTCATGTCCAGGTTGATCGCTACACAAGGTGATCTCCCTTGTGATTTATCTGGATTCTCGCCATCTGGAATGCCTGCACCTCCATGTCTCCAGAGAATAGGGTCGTTTTCAGTGTGTAAATAACAGGCCGCTTGCAGGCGGGCTGCAGTGGCTGTATTTTGTATGTTAATATGTTTGTTGATTAGTTAGTTAATTTATTAGTTTATTGATCTATGTAGGCCACCTCGATCAAATCAAATATTTCTGCTCTGCGTCCAATCGAATTTACACCTGAAGAGATTGTCAATGCTGGTCAGGAGCTGCGAGCTGCTGGTCGTAACATCACCGGCTTTGCCCTGGGAAATAGTCTGGCTGAAATCCGGAATGACCACCAGGCACAAGCCTTCAAATTGGCTCAAGTGAGTGAACGTCTGGTTCTGATCGAGGAGGAGCGTAATCGTTATGAGCAACAGGCAGAGCAAATGCGTACCGAACGCGATACTGCCCGTGAAGATGCAGCCAGGTTGCGCGGTCTTGTTGAGGCATTACAAACCCAGGTTAAAGATCTCATGCAAACATTGGGTCCACGTTAGCACATTGAATGGTACTGTTTATATATTTCCTCTTGCCCCTTTGTTATCATTTTAGGGTCGTTTTGAGATTT
>CAIJGA010000010.1 GCA_903820085.1 uncultured Chlorobiaceae bacterium | reverse complement strand
GCTGCAAATGCGTCGCTTTTGTATGTTTTGACTTTATTCATTGCATTTTACGGGCCGGAAGTCCCCTGTTTTAATAAGTTTTTCGAGCTGATCTTCAGAAAGCTCAAAAGTGCTTTTCGCCATCTTTTTGAACCATCGAACTTCGTCTGTTTTTATGTTGTCTTTGTCGTTTTTTGGAAAGCCAAAAACGAAGAAAGCTTTATCTTCCCGACGATAAAGGATAATCGACCGAAATCCACCTGACTTTCCTTCATTGGGCCGAGCAATCCTCTGCTTGATAACACATCCCCCGTAATCCGCATCTATCAATCCTCTTTCGGCATTGTACACCGCATCGCACAGCTCTTTATCCAGAATTCCCTCTTCCTTGGCGAACTTTGAAAACCACTTGTTTTTGAAAATCTGCACGCTTGTTTTTTTGACCGGTGAGAATGCCTGATTTTATCAAATATATAGAACTAGGTTCGATTTTGAAAAATCTAATGAATGGATTGATTCAATCAGCTTAGGCGCGATACGCCAACATTACTTGAAGTTCTGAGCATGTAGTCCGCACAAGTAGCGAGTGACCTTTTGATCGGTATCCAAGTGTTGATGGGCATGAATGGGAGAGAGGCTTTTTGCTTTTATCTGTACAGGTCAGTAAAAAAAGAAGGGGTTGCGTCAAATCCTGAGCAAGGGTCACCGGTGAATCCCTTTTTGCTGAACATGATGATCTCTCGTTTTTTTTCGAACCATTTATACCATGATAAACATAATGCGGTAATACTTCAAAACAACAGGCGATTTTGGAATAGACTCCTGGGTGGCATCACCCCACCCGTTCTTGCCCATGATAACGCTTTTGCTCCTCAGGGATGAGCCGATTTTCGGATAAGTGTGGTCGGTTTTGAGTTGTGTGCCAACATCAATCCTGACCTCAAATCCCTGCTGCTATACCGCGGTACTCTTGGAGGGGTTTGGGGGGATGACGGCCATCATGTTTGGCTGTTTTACGGTTTTTTGTTACTGTGTTGATGAGGTCGAGGGATGTTCTTGGGTAATTCAGGAGATAATTATTCCTGATTGTGGCTCGTTAACTGCCTTTCATTTTAACCGTTACCCTTGATTGCCATTATTTAAAGCGGATGAATTGCAGAAAAATAAACTCTTTCGGTATCGTTGGTGTAAAATCTAATTATGAGCTTTTTCTGGAATGAAGAAAAAATCAAGCTATTGAAAGAGGAGCGGGGCATTTCTTTCGAACGAGTAGTTGTTGCCATTGAAGAAGGACATTTGATAGATGTGCTGGAACAGTCAAACACAGCAAAATATGGACAACAACTTATCTTGATTGTTGAAATTGATAGTTATGCAATATGTATTCCGTGAGTCGCTGAAAAAGATGGTGACTTTTTTATGAAAACATTGTATCCAAGCAGGAAGTATACCAAATACTACAATTTAGGAGGTTTATTATGAACGATAATGATGAAACTGAAATTATCGAGTCAATTGAGTCTGGAGAATGGGAATCCGTAAAGGATTTTAATACAGTTAGAAGTCAGTTAATGAAGGCTGCCTCCGAAACAGCATTAAAGGATTATAGAATTAATGTTCGTGTTTCAAAAAGAGATGTTGAAGCATTAAAGACAAAGGCACTCGAAGAAGGAATTCCATATCAAACACTTGTTACAAGTATTCTCCATAAATATGTTACTGGTAAACTGACCGATTCAAGTAAAAAAAATCTTGCATAAGTCCCAACTCCCGGATAAGGGTGATCGATTTTGAGTCTTCATGCTTGCAGTAACGGAGCAGACTCGGATTACTCTGACGCCGTCCGGGGAGAGTTGATTTCAGCTTGACGTCTTTTAAGAATCTCTTCGGCCGTGAGACGCACGACCTTACCGTCAATCATAGTGATAATGGCGGTATTGGTACGAATGGCGAGATCCTCCGCAGCTCTTCCTGCACGTTGCATCGCCGCATAGGATCCTGCCATATCAGGATCAGGAGAAAGTCGAATATCTTTTGGTTTCATAATGGCAGCTCCAGCTTGAGGGATACATCAGCTTAGTATCGCAATACCCTTCCGGTCGATCACGTCCAATAAACGCTTAGCAGCTCCGCAGGGCTTCTTTACCCCCTGCTCCCATTGCTGAACAGTCGTTTTGCCAATCACGAGCATCAAGGCAAAAACAGGTTGGCTGAGATGATTTTTTTTCCGAATGCGGCGGATGTCCTCCGGGCGAAAAACCTTTGCCTCCGGCAAACAAATCGATTCAACTGTACGCATCGTTACTTCATCCATCGCTCCGACCTCAAAAAGATCCTTGACCATTTCAAAAACCAACAGCTGAATTGGAAAATCGAGGAGCGAACTCAGGTCTGCCCGGTTCTTCTGTTCTCCTCAAACATCTCAACCGGCATCTGGTGGCATAACCGCCAGATCATCCTTATGGGCCTCTCACTCTCATAGCTCACCAGCTCTGCAGGGCCAAGGTAGGTAAACGGGACGGTGGCTTTATTGCGGTTTTTCTGGTCACGGGCAAAAACCAGAACCGTATAGCCTCGCTCAACATGATGGATAAGGTTCAGGCCATCCTGGTGATGCTGTGCGGTATTTGCCTGCGACTCCCAATGCAGCAGCTCTCTGCTGATGGGGTAATCAGCATACATGGTACTGGGCGAAAACTCTTTTGCGGTTTTCTGAAACGTAATCAGGAGCGCATAGGCCTTTACCTCGGGGAAGTGGAATACCCCAACTCCCGTCTGTCCGGTCGTTTCAAGGGTTGCTTTGCCGAATGCTGCCTGGATTACTCTTCCGCCGTATTGGGCGTGCAGTTCGAGCGGAGAGTTAAAGGGCAAGTCGGGTATCTGGCCACTGGCTTCGCTCCTCTCGATTGACCAGCTCAGGATTTCGTCGAGGTCAGACATGATTGACGGGTTTTTGGAAAGACGCACGAGCGACTCTTCAAAAGAGGTTATGCCAAGTTTGGCTCCCCTCTCTGCCCAGATGCGATAGTAGAGAATCATCGCCGATTGTCCGGCAAGCTCTGCAGCCTCTTGAATTGCGCCTTGCATAACCTTGGCAATAACGCGTTGCAGCAGCGCCGCCTCCTTCGGGCCGTTGATGAATGCTGCCCGGATGAGTGCCTTTTTCAAGAGGGCAAGATCCTCGTCAAGAGGAACCGGGACGAGCTGCACCTTGGCTTTCCACCCCGACCAGGACTCTTTTGCCAGCAGAACCTCGGGTTCGTAATCGTGGTAACGGATGAAATTGCCAAAGGTCAATTCCAGGCCGCTTTCGCTCGTGAAGGTCTGTAACCGGTCCGGCACCTGGACCTGGAGGTTTTTGAGGTTCTCCCTGATATTTTTGAGAACATATTCGCGCGACTGACGGTCAAGCTGGATGGAACAGCCTGGCGGCAGATGCGGAAAATCCATCTCAACTTCTCGATCTATGGCGTACCGGTGCTTGGGCAGCAGCGCGCGGAATCGGGTGTCCATCCGGTAGCGCTGATGAACTTGCCCCACAAAATCAAGAACCGTCAGGCACTCCTTCTCCGGAGCATGACGGAGGCCTCGCCCCAACTGCTGGAGAAAAACGGTGAGACTCTCGGTGGGACGGAGGAACAGGACAAGATTGATATCCGGAATATCAAGGCCTTCATTAAAAACGTCAACAGTAAACAGGAACTTGAGCTGTCCGCTCTTGAAGTCAGAAATAGCCTGATTGCGGTCGTCGGATGCAATGCCTGAAACCACTGCTGCAGAAGAAATCCCTCTCTCATTAAAGCACTTTGCCATGTAGAGCGCATGGTTAACCGTAACGCAAAATCCTATGCCCTTGGCCTTCTTGCGATAGTCAGGCTGGTAACGTTCCAAAGCCCCGATGATGGCACTAAGACGCTGGAGGGCGTTGACGTGGTCACCGGTATAGACGTTTTCAAGGGCCGACCTGCTGTAGTTGCCGTTGCTCCAGAAACGATCATGATTGGTGGCAACAGGGTCCGAAACGCCAAAATAATGGAAGGGACAGAGCAGCTTCTCCTCAAGTGCTTCCGGCAGACGAATCTCAGCTGCAAAGGTGTTATGGAAGTCGGCAGCAACAGATTTCCCGTCCATCCGCTCCGGGGTAGCAGTTAGGCCAAGAAGGATGGTTGGCCTGAAATGGTCAAAAACCGGGCGATAGCTGTCAGAAGTACCATGATGGACCTCGTCAACAACAATATAGTCGTAGAAGCTTGCGCCGACCTCCTTCCACAGTTGCCGGCTCGAGAGCATCTGTACCGAGCAAAAGAGATGTTCCCGGCGATTGGGCAAATAATTGCCGACAAGGAGCTCCCCGAAATTATGGTCATGAAGGACGTTCCTGAAGGTAACGAGTGCCTGCTCCAGAATCTCCTTGCGGTGTGCAACAAAGAGAAGCTTTGCCTGGCCCTTCCCTCTCTTGCAGAACTCATGAAAATCGAAAGCCGCAACCACGGTCTTGCCGGTTCCGGTAGCAGCTATGATAAGGTTTTTATAGCGATGGTGGAGTTCGCGCTCCCGCTGCAGCGCTTCGAGGATGCGCTCCTGGAAGGGGTGCGGCGAAAGGTCAAAAAAAACGTTCCGGACTCTGGCATTTTTGTTTCGTTCGCGGCCGATGGCATCCCTGAAACGCTCAGGTTGCAGATGGTCAAACGGAATAAATTCCTTGCTGTTCCAGTAGGTTTCAAATTCTGCGGTAAATTTCTCAAGGATATGGCCCATATCCTGGGCGGTAACCTTGAGGTTCCACTCCAAACCGCTGGTCATGGCCGCATTCGACATGTTGGCCGAACCGATATAGGCCGTCGAGTAATCTGACTTTCGCTTGAAATGATAGGCCTTTGCATGAAGCCGTGTGCGTTCGGTATCGTAGGAGAGGCGCACCTTGACGTTTGGCATTGCAGCCAGCCACTCAACAGCCGGGGCATCAGATGCCCCCATGTATGAAGTCGTAATAACCCGAACCGGAATCTCTCGCAGACGGAGATCCTCAAATGCCGGCATCAGCAAACGCAAGCCGGTCCACTTGATAAAGGAGACCAGGATGTCGACACTGTCGGCAGACTTCATCTCTTCGAGCAGTTCATGGGCGAGCTGCGGTTCTTGGGGCGAGCCGGTAAAAAGGCTGCTTTCAGTCAGGGACGACTGGGGGCGCGGAAGTCCTGATGAAGCGTAATTTGCAGGAGTGATCTCAAGAAGGATCGATTTTTTTTCTTTGATAAGGCGATGCTTGGCAAGGTGGCTCATGCCCGGCTCCCCTGCTACCTGAGCAAGAATCCGGTTGCAGAGCTCAAACCGTTTTTCCGGGTTCCTCTCCTCTCGCAATGCCTGCTCCAGCACCTTGGCCACAAATGATGCATAGAGACCCGGGAGCTCTTCTGGGTCGATCTTGCCAAAAACACTCCGCAGTTCCGGCCTGCTGGCGAGAGCTTCGCGGATCGACTCATCAATAAGTGCTTCGTAAATGCCAAAGGCAAGTTGCTTCATCAAAAACGCTCCTCCATTAACGGGCGAAATAACCAAATTATCGCAGGTTAAGCTGCAAGTCAATATCGCATATTTTACAGTATGAAGAACAGCACCATCTTGACTGTCCATCTACCGCCTTGATCCAGCAATTATCGGCCTTTGTGTCCCGAGGGTTTTGGTTTTCTGCCCAAAGGCAATAAGATGAGTTTATGGCAAGTGGGGGAATTTTGAATGCTGCAGGGGTTTGGATTAGCCGTTTATCGTTTATCTTGGCCGTATGAACCATCTGCATCCGAAAATCGATATGCCTTCTGCAGGCACAGCACAGCCTCCGGTTCTGGTCATTCTTGGCCCGACGGCTTCAGGCAAATCGGCCCTGGCTTTGGCTGTGGCGAAAAAGATCGGAGGTGAAATCATCTCGGCCGATTCACGGCAGGTCTACCGTGAGCTTGATATCGGTGCGGCCAAGCCTTCGCCGGAGGTGCTTGATGAGGTGAAGCACCATTTTGTCAATGAAAAGAATATCGGTGAACCTTTTACAGCGGGCGACTTTGCTGCTGATGCCGTAAAGCGGATTCAGGAGCTGCACCGGCAGGGCAAGCATGCGGTTGTTGCCGGCGGCTCGACCCTCTATCTTGAGGGACTGATTGAAGGGTTTGCCGATCTGCCTCCGGCAAACCCTGAAATTCGGGCACGACTCCTTGAGGAACTTGAGCGCGAAGGAAAAGAAAAACTCTATGCCAGGCTGCTCGCCAGAGATCCCGAACAGGCGGCAACGCTTGACCCTACAAAGAGCCAGCGGCTCGTGAGGAGCCTTGAAATTATTGAGATAACCGGCCTGAGCGTTACGGAGCTGCAGGCAAAGGGCAAGCAGCAGCAAGGCGGGCTCTCCTTTGTCACCGCAGGGCTTGCCATGCCCCGTGAGGCCCTTTATCGGCGCATCAACCTGCGTACCGATAAGATGGTTGAGGCAGGGCTCTGTGACGAGGCTGAAAGGCTCTACCATAAATATCATGCACTCCTTGCCGAAGGAAAAGTCTCGGCCCTGCAATCGGTGGGATATCAGGAACTTTTTCAATACTTTGACGGCAAAATCTCCCGTTATGACGCTCTTTTGCTGATAAAGCAGCATACCCGCAATTATGCAAAGCGGCAGATGACTTTTTTCAGCAACCGGCTGCGGGCAAGCTGGGTTGATGCCCCCGGAAACATCCGTGAACTCGTAGTATTGGCTGACCGGCTTGCCAATATGGTGACCGTTCAGCAGGTGCCTTCCCGTAACACACAGGCTTAACTCTTTTCATGATGTGCTTATGCATTCAGCACGTTGGGCGCAAGCGAAGCCCCTCTCCTGTCGGCAGATTGGCTGCGTGTTTATATTTGTGAGTGATGGTTTATTTGCTACTTTCTGGAGAGGATGTTTGTCAAAAAACGAATCCTGCCAGCCGAACAGCCCTTCATGTGATTGGATGATAATGTTTTACAGTTATTAAAGTATAGGTTTATCATGAAATACTCAGTATCTGCCCGTAAGGAATTGACAATCCTGAAAATAGAGGAGGATGTTTTCGACTTTCGTCATAGCGAAGCATTCAAGCAGGCAATTGACGGAATGGTTAACAAGGAAAATGCCAAAAACCTGATTATCGATTTTTCTCAGGTAAAAGCCATTGATTCCTGTGGAATCAGTTCCATGCTGCTTGCTCACCAGCTCTCCAACCAGTCGCAGGGACTGGCCATTTTTGTCTCTCTCTGCAAACAGATCAAGGACCTTCTGAAACTGACCAATCTTGACAAGCAGCTTTACATTTTTTCTTCGATCAATGAGGTGGTGACCCTCATCGAACCGGCTATGAAAAGCAAGCGGGGATCAAGGGGAAAAGCACAGCCGCCAGTTGATGAAATCATTGATGAACTGCTGTGTGATGACCTTGACCTTATTGTTGTTCCGGATATCCATAACGAGCATCTGGATGAGCATCTTGACGAACCGCTTGTTGAACCTGATGAAATAGCCATTGAACCTGAACTTTCCGATCCCATGGCTGACGAAGAGGCAGGGTCGAAAAAAAGGGGCCGTCCCAAAAAACCGGAATCCGATACAAAACCAAAATCACGAAAGTCCAAGGATGAGCCTGAGGCGTAACATGCTGGCTTCCTCTCTGGTTCTCCGCCACACCTGACCGATTGTTGAAAAAAAATCCCCGTATGGTGGCGGGTAATTCTCCTTTTTTGCAGCTTCCTTGCTGACCGTCTCAGCCGTTCAGTCCCCGTGCTAAACTCCTGATCACCGACCTGAATAAATCCAGCTAACAGTCATTTCTCTCCTTTCTGATCCCTCCCGGCACGTTTGGTAAGTACATATATATTACGTACGTTTCACAAGATAGTGAACTGTATGCCACGGAACAGAAACAAAAACAACCGGGTTATGGGGGATTTTTTTTTCCGACACAAGGTCAAGCGCCTGCTTTCGGATGCCGGCGTAACCATAGATGGCCGTGATCCCTGGGACATTACGGTCCACGATAATCGTTTTTATCGCCGCATTCTTCTTGAAGCCCATCTTGGAGCCGGAGAATCCTACATGGATGGCTGGTGGGACTGCCCACAGCTTGATGAATTTTTTTACCGAATCCTGAGATCCGAAGTTGAAAAAAAAGTTTCCAGAGTGCCCCGCTTTCTCAATGGACTGATCGGGAAGGCAATCAACCTACAAAACCCTGCAAGAGCCTACACCGTCGGCGAGACCCACTACAATATCGGTAACGATCTTTATGCCGCCATGCTTGACCGGGGCATGAACTACAGTTGCGCCTACTGGAACAATGCATCGACCCTGGACGAAGCGCAGGAACACAAGCTGCGCCTTGTTTTTGACAAGCTGATGCTGAAACCGGGCATGAGCCTGCTTGATATTGGCTGTGGCTGGGGTGGCGCCGCCAGGTTTGCCGCTGAAAACTATGGCGTATCGGTTACCGGCCTCACAATTTCCAGCGAACAGGCAAAGCTTGCGCGGGAGCGATGCGCTGGATTGCCGGTTGAAATCAAGCTGACAGACTACCGGGATACCAGGGGAAGTTACGATCGCATCTACTCCATTGGCATGTTTGAGCATGTCGGACTCAAGAATTACCGGAAATACTTTCAGATTGTCCGGAAGCACCTTGCCCCCGATGGGCTCTTTCTTTTGCACACCATAGGAAGTAACCGTTCGGGCAGCAATACCGACCCCTGGACCAGCAAATACATCTTTCCCAACTCCATGCTGCCATCGGCAAACCAGATAACTGCAGCCGCCGAAGGACAACTGGTTCTTGAAGACTGGCACTCTTTCGGGCATGACTATTACCATACCCTTAAAGCCTGGAACCGCAACATTGAACGGAATCGTGAAGCACTCTCCCCTGCCTACGATGAACGGTTTCATCGAATGTGGCGCTATTATCTGCTCAGTGCGGCTGGTTCTTTCCGGGCAAGGCACGTCCAGCTTTGGCAACTCTTGTATTCCCGAAACGGGATTGAAGGCAGATTAAAGGTACCAAGGTAACTTTTATCCAACAGGACTGACAGTCGGGAAAAATGGTAAACGAATACTGCAAAAAACAGCTCGAGCGGCTTTTTGAGCCTGCTGATATCAAGATTGACGGCAACCGGAAATGGGACATCCGGGTACACAACCCTTGTGTATTCCAGCGGGCCATTACTGAGGGAAACCTTGGGTTTGGCGAAGCCTACATGGATGGCTGGTGGGACTGTGACGACCTTGAGGAGTTTTTTTTCCGTCTGCTCAGTACCAAAGCTGATGAAAAATTAGTTACCCCGATAAACCTTATCGGAAAATTGATAGGCAAAACCGTCAACCTGCAGCATCCTTCAAGAGCGTTTGCTGTTGCAGAACAGCATTACAATACCGGCAATGACCTCTTTGAAACCATGCTCGACAAGCGGATGATCTACAGTTGCGGGTACTGGAAAGAGACCGACAGCCTTGATGAGGCACAGGAAAAAAAACTCCGGCTGGTCTTCGACAAGCTTCAGCTTCAGCCCGGAATGAAGGTGCTTGATATCGGCTGCGGCTGGGGCGGTGCTGCCCGGTTCGCGGCTGAACACTATGGGGTTTCGGTAACAGGCATAACGGTTTCAACAGAACAGGCCAAAATTGCGAAGGAACAATGCTCGGGCCTGCCAGTCACCATCAGTGTGACCGACTACCGCAACATTCAGGACACTTTCGACAGGATTTATTCGATAGGCATGTTCGAACATGTCGGACATAAGAATTATCGGAACTACTTTAAGATGGTCAACAGGTGCCTGAATCCGGACGGGCTGACCTTGCTGCACACGATTGGGGGAAATCTCTCCTGTATGAATGTTGATCCATGGATCAGCAAGTACATATTTCCAAACTCAATGATTCCTTCCGCAAGCCAGATCACAGAAAACTACGAGGGGCTCTTCACGCTGGAAGACTGGCATGTCTTTACCTACGACTATTCTTTGACGCTCAAGGCTTGGCATGAAAATTTCGAGAACGAGTGGCCGGCAATGCAATCGCGTTACACCGAAAAATTTCATCGCATGTGGAACTACTACCTTCTCAGCTGTTCAGGTGCGTTTCGCACCCATTTTCTTGAGCTCTGGCAGGTACTGCTCTCAAAAAAAGGCCTGTCCGGCAGAACCAGCATTCCCCGATAGAATCGCTCCTTCAGCGGTAGAGCCGATAGCAGGAAGAAGCGTTTTGGCTGGACAGTTCAACCTGTCGGCTGCTCTCTTTCATAATGGCCTCAAGGGGGAACTGCTTATGGATCATCTCCCTGAAAAGAGGGGTACCTGCAAGCTGGTCAAAAAAATCGCCCCTTTTGTCGAGACCAATCTCTGCAGGATAGAGGCGCTGCAACTCCAGCAGCAAAGCCGTAGCCGTTCTGAACGGGCTGAATGTGTGACGGTTGGATAACGAGAGCCGAAGACCATAACAACGCTCTCCGCTGAACTTGCCTGAGCTTGGCTGAAACACCACAGGATTGAACGAAACTCCCTCCAGCCGGTATCTTCTTAGGGCATCGGCAAGTTCCCCGCTCTTGACAAATGGAGCGCCGAACTGCATGAAGGGGGCATCAGTACCCCTTCCTTCGCTGACGGTTGTCGCCTCAAGAAAGACGGTGGCCGGATAGATTATCGCGGTATCGACACTTCTGATATTCGGTGAAGGGCTTTTGAAGCTGAACCCCGCATACTCATCCCCAAACTTGTCGCGCTGGTACCCCTGCATCGCGATCACCCTCAAATCAAGCTTTTTATAGTGCTGCTCCTTCAGGAGCAAGGCAATCTCGCCAACCGTCATGGCATGAACAAAGGGAATGTTGACCGCCCCTACAAAGGATTCGTATCCCGGCTGCACCATAAACCCCTCCTGATGGAGAGGAATAACCGGATTCGGACGATCAAGAACCATGAACCCTATACCAGCCTCTTCACAGGCTTCCATGGCATGTCTCATGGTCGAAATATAGGTATAGCAGCGGGTACCGACATCCTGAAGGTCAAAAACAAGCAGATCAATCTCCCGCAGTTGCCGGATATCCGGTTTTTTTGAAGCTCCGTAAAGCGAGAAGACCGGAAGGGTATCCGAAACCAGGCCGCTGCCGACTTTTTTGCCGGCCTCAATATCCGCCGAAAAGCCATGCTCGGGAGCCATCAGAAACTTCAGTCTTACACCCCGGCGAAGCATGATGGCATAGTCAGGCTCCCCTTTCCGGCTGATGCTTGCCGCATTGGAAATGAGACCGATTCTCAAGCCTGAAAGCTCCCTGAATCCGGAAGCTTCAAGCCGGTCGATACCGCAAAGTAACGGTTCTGCCGAAGCTGGAAGAGCAAAAAGAAACAGCGCAAGAATAACAGCGCTAATGAGCCTGAAGAATCCCTTTTTCCTGAACTGGAAGAGTGGATGGAAACACACGTTGTCCATAGTCGTAAATGTCTCTTAAACAAAAAAGCCGCCCTTTGTAGAGGCGGCTTAACTGGTGGTGGGGACAGGACTTGAACCTGCAACCTTCGGGTTATGAGCCCGACGAGCTACCAATTGCTCCACCCCACGATGTTTGTGCTATCAATGTACGGAATAAATCTTCATTTGCAAACTTTTATTGTATCTGTCTGCCATTTATTTCATTTCCTTCAGGCTCAATGACAAAAAGCTTCCCGTCACTCCCCTCTACGGCAAGAATCATTCCCTCCGAAACATCATCGCGAATGGAACGGTCAGCAAGATTTGCCACAATAATGACATTTTTGCCGATCATCTCTTCCGGAGTATAGTGTTTTGCGATTCCGGCAAGCACCTGCCTGGTGACGGAACCAACCTGCAGTTGCAGTTTCAGGAGTTTTGTGGCCTTCTTGACGGTTTCGGCTGCAATAACCTTGGCAACCCTCAGGTCAACCTTCAAAAAGTCATCAAAGCTGATCACCGGCTTGAACTCCATGCGGGTCTGTTCAGCTCCGGCCTCTCGCTTAACCGCTTCTGCCAGCAGTCCCTCAATTTTGGCAAGTTCAGGTGCGATATCGCTTTCCTCGATTTTGGTAAAAAGAATTTCTGATTGAGGGCAGATCTTATGCCCTTTGTTGAGCCCCGGCGAAAGAAGTTCAGCCACAAGGGATTTTCCGGGTGTCACAAGCTCTTCGATGCTGCCTTCAAAGCCGAGCATGGCGTGAATGCGGTTGCAGGTCTCAGGTATAACCGGAAAGAGCGCAAAGGAGAGGGCATGACAAAGATTGAGCGAGAGGGCCATTGTTTTTGCCGCTGCCTCGCGATCAGCCTTGACCACTTTCCAGGGCTCCGAAACGGTCAAGAAGCGGTTGGCTGCCCTAGCAATATCCATGCCAAGCGTAGCTGCTTCCCTGAAATGAAAACCTTCATAAGCCAGATCAAGCTGTTCGAGGGTTTCCGGCCAGTTAATCCCGAGAGCGTTCCACTCTTCAGGTGTACAGGCATAAGGCACCTCCCCCTCAAAGCGGGAATTGGTAAAATCAACCGACCGCTTTATAAAGTTTCCTAGAGTATCGGCCAGTTCGCCGTTTGTCCTGTTCTGAAAGTCCTGCCAACTGAAATCGGTATCCTTGTTTTCCGGGTAGTTCATGGCAATACTGTAGCGCAGGGTATCAGCCGGAAATTTTTCAAGGAATTCGCCAAGATAGACGGCATAGTTTCTCGACTTCGAAAATTTTCTCCCCTCAAAATTCATGAACTCCGAGGCAGGAACATTGTCGGCAAGATTGTAGCCGCCGCTTTGGCGCCCTTCATTCCAGGCCATCAGGATTGCCGGAAACATCAGGGTATGGAAAACAACATTGTCCTTGCCGATAAAGTGGACCAGGCGGCACTGTGGGTTCTGCCAGTACTCTTTCCAGCGCTCGCTCTGCCCCTGCTCTGCAGCCCACTCCCTGGTAAAGGAGATATAGCCAAGTACCGCATCAAACCAGACGTAAAGAACCTTGCCCGCAGCCTCCCCGCTCTCCACAGGCACCTTGATGCCCCAGCCAAGATCACGGGTTATCGCCCGATCTTTCAGCCCCTGATTCAGCCAGGTACGGGAATAATTGACCACGTTCTGCCGCCAGTCCTCCTCATGCTCCTTTACATAGTTCTCAAGCTTTTTCTGAAAACGCCCGAGCGGAAAGTACCAGTGCATGGTCTCGCGAAGTTCCGGCGTTGCGTCTGAGAGCTTGCTCTTCGGGTTGATCAGTTCGAGGGGACTCAAGTGGGTGCCGCACTGTTCGCACTGGTCACCGTTGGCCTCCGCATTATTGCAGATCGGGCATGTTCCGGTTACATAGCGATCCGAAAGAAAGCGGTCTGCCTTGCGATCAAAAAAAAGCTTGTCGCTCTTTCTGATAAAAATCCCTTTCTGTTCGATATCAGCAAAAAACTCCTGGGCGGTCTGATGATGAACCCGGGAAGTGGTTCTGCCATAATAATCGAAGGAGATGCCGCACTTCAGGAATGACTCATGGTTCATGCTGTGGTAGCGGTCTACAACGTCCTGGGGAGAGATCCCCTCTTTTTCGGCTGTAATGGTAATGGGAACACCGTGCTCGTCCGAACCGCCTATATGAATGATATCCTCACCCTTGAGCCGCTTATAGCGGACATAGAGATCCGCAGGAAGATAGACGCCCGCCAAGTGGCCAAGATGAACCGGGCCGTTGGCGTATGGAAGTGCTGTAGTAACAAGGGTTTTTGTAAACTGGTGCATGGGGTCGTTATTTTTTTGCAAACAGGGCATTGAACTTGCCGACAGGTAACCGGCGAGTCTGATCGCTCTTCAGGTAACGAAGCCAGACCAGCTGTTTCTGTGCGTCAATGCTTTCAACAACAGCAGGGCCTTCGGGTGTGATTACCCTGCTGCCGACAACAGGGAGAAGTGACTCGCCATTCGAGTGAGCAGGGCATCCCTTTTCATGTTTCGAATAGCTGAGACAGCATTTCGGGCGATTGCATAACCCGGTAATATTGAATGCGTGGCTCTCATTGCCTGAGATTTCGGAATATTGCGATTTTTCGGCAAAGGGATTGGCATGGATTTTCGGCAACCAACTGGAACAGCAGAGAAGACAACCGCAAGGCCCGAAGGCATTGGCTCTTCTGGCCTCCTCCCGTGTTGTTATCTGCACCATCTGGATTCTTGCCCTGAACTCCCCGGCAAGGTCACGCACCAGCGTCCTGAAATCAACCCGGTGTGAGGAGGTATAATAGACCGACAGTTTCTGCTGATCCATACGCAACTCAACATCAACCAGCTTGAGATCAAGTTCATGCTTTTTAATCTTGTTCAGGCAGACCTCCCGAATTTCCGCCTGCCGTTTTTTCAGTTCAATAATAGCCAGATTGTCGTTCTCATCGGCAACCCGCAAAACGGCAGTCCACTCCTGGCCGCTTTTGTCGAGCCCCTTGAGCTGGAGCTTTTTGCGGGCAATCTGACCTGTCGAATAGACAATGCCGAAATCGTAACCGCCATCAGATTCGATAATAACCTGCAACCCGATACTGAAGGGTGCTCCTGTATTGTTGATGAAAAACTCCCGCCTGCAACCCTGCAGCTCAACCTCACAGATATTGTCGGAAACATCATCAGGAAAAGCACCGTAAATGGATTCCATCTCACTGTGCAGCAGTTGTGAAAGCCGCAGCCGTACCTTTGCATTATCACCTAGCAGACAACTGCATATAACATTGCTCATAAACGCCTATGTTTGGAATGCAGGCCAATTAAATCCTGCACTTATTCTTATATAATTACAGCTTAAGTAATTTAAAACCGTTAAATAAGATGCTTTGATGTAACACAAGATTCTGCTGTAAACTCGAAAAACACGTTTCTTCCGGCTTTTGAATTTGCTGCCTTCAAGGTAGACAAATTTAAACTCTTTTTACTATGTGAGCGATGGAGACACGGGCCCTGACATCACCATTAATCCAGATGCAGAAAAGCTCTTATTGCTTCAATCCTTCTGTTTATTGAAGGCTTTCCGTTGATGACAGTCCGCGCATCTTCAAGTGTCCGGTTAATAATCCTCTCCTTGAGTTCGTCAAGATGCGTCTCCGTCATCCTCTGCATATATGCCGTAAGGGCCTCCGGACTCTGGAATTCTGTCGGGGTAACCAGAAGAGGTTCCTTGAAAGACAAAAAGAGTTCAGGTTTTTGTTCTTCAAGATATTCAATCCGGCTAACAACTGAAACAAGGTAAATGCGTGGAATAGTTTCAAGAACACGAGAAACAATCGATGCAGTTCCTTTAAAAAAGAAAAGCGGCCGTTTGTCAACAGGCTCAATCTTTCCCTGGGGAAAAATCCACAGGGCATTCTGTTGTTCACTATGGGCAGTCAGCAATTCGGAGGCATAATGAATGGTCGCAATCGCACTTCTCGGGTTGGAACGGTCGAGAGAAAAGGCACCGATACGGGTAAAAAACCGATGTTTCTTGAGTTGCTGAAACTCGATAATGATATGCAGATTCTGATGAAAGAACGTTTCGGTACAGAGTGGCGACCAGAAGCCGTCCCACCAGTAGGCATGATTTGCATAAAAGACGACCGGAGTCAGGAGATCCATCTCCTGCACTCCGGTCTGCATAAAAACGCGTACCGAACTAAAATATCTCCTGAACTGGCGCCGGGAATACCAGCCAAACCAAACGGTATAAAGCCGGCTGCGACGAACTTTCAGCATAGGCACCCTATTTGAATGCGCTCCTGATACGATTGACCGCTTCCTCCAGTGAGGCAATCGAAGCCGCATAGGAAAGGCGGAGGTTTTCGGGCGCACCAAACGCATCGCCCGGCACTGTAGCCACATGATGTACTTTCAGAAGATATTCAGCCACATCTGCCGAGTCTTTCATGACGACGCCATTGAAAGTCTGGCCAAGTACACCGCTGATATCCGGGAAAATGTAAAACGCACCCTGCGGAAGCGATGTTTTGAATCCGGGTATGCTGTTGAGTGCCGTGTACATGTAATCGCGCCTCTTTTCAAATTCGGCACGCCGCTCTTCAACAATCCCCTGGTCACCGGTAAGAGCTGCAACTGCAGCTTTCTGGGCAATGGCATTTGGATTTGATGTCGTCTGCGACTGTATCTTGTCGCAGGCATCAATCAGCCATTTCGGACCGGCAAGATAGCCGATTCTCCAGCCGGTCATGGCGTATGTTTTCGATACGCCATTGCTCACAATGACCCATTCCTTCATTTCCGGAATCCTTGCAGGAGAGAAGGGACGAACATCACCATAAACAATCATGTCGTACATTTCATCGGAAACCACAAAAATACCCCGTCCTTCAAGAACCTTCATCAAGGCTCGCACCTCAACTTCGCTGTATACCGCGCCCGTCGGATTAGAGGGAGAATTCAGAACAAGTATTTTTGTTTTCGGTGTAATGGCACCTTCGAGCTGGGACGGTGTCATTTTGTATCCAGTATCGAGTGTCGTATGCACAATCACCGGTATGCCTCCTGCGAGCCGAACCATTTCAGGGAAACTCACCCAGTACGGAGCGGGAACAATAACCTCGTCGCCCTCTTCGCAAAGGGAGAGAAAGGTATTGGCAAGGGTCTGTTTGCCGCCGTTGCTGACAATAATCTGGTTTTCCTGATATTCCAGACCGTTATCGCGCCTGAACTTTTCGACAATGGCCTTTTTCAGTTCAGCGATGCCCGAATTTGCAGTATAGCGGGTAAAGCCTGCATTGATGGCATCGATGCCCGCCTGGTTGACATGGGCAGGAGTCGGAAAATCAGGCTCACCAGCCGAAAGGCTGACAATATCATGACCTTCCGCTTTCATTTTATTGGCAAGGTTACTGATTCGCATGGTCTGCGATTCCTGCATGCTCAGTACTCTGCGAGTGAGATATTGTTCTTCCGGCAAAAGTGTTTTCGGCATATATAAATGGTTTGTTATAATTTTTTATCCGTTCTGTTCTTCACGTTTTTGATGTATCATCTCCAAAACACAGGGATGCACAAATTTACTGACATCTCCCCCCAGCATAGCCACCTCCTTGATGATGGATGAGGCCACATAGGTATATTTGACGTTCGGCATCAGAAATACGGTGGTTACCTCAGGATAAAGCTGACGGTTAAGGAGCGACATCTGAAATTCATACTCAAAATCCTTGACCTGCCTCACCCCCCTGACAATCGATCTCGCTCCGACTTGCCGGGCATAATCAGCAAGAAGCCCCTTGCGCAACACCTCGACGGTAACGCCGGAATAATCGCAGATCACCTCCTTGGTCATCGTCTCCCGCTCCTCAATGGTAAAGAGGGCATGTTTCTGGCAATTCTCTGCTATAACAACAATGACTTCCTCAAAAATGTTCAGGGCACGTTCAAGTACATCGAGATGACCGTTGGTAAAGGGATCGAATGTTCCGGGATAAATAGCTTTCTGTTTCATCGGCGAAAAAAAAGTCAGTGCTGAAAAAAAGTAACTCTTGTCATGCCATAATCCTTATGAAAAGAGTAATACGGCGACCGGGTGAAATCAAGATGCGCACTATGCTCGACAAGCAGCATCCCTTCCTGGGCAACAAGGGGACCTGCAAATATTCTTTCAATCAGTCGATCATAATCAGGCCAGGAATAGGGAGGATCACAAAAGACAACATCGAAAGAGCCGGCCGCACGCCCGAGAAAAGCTGAAACATCCGCATTGACAATCTTGACATGTTCATGAACTGCCATCTGAAGGGCGGTCGCCTTTAAAGCCTTCAGTGCATCAACATGCTGATCAACAAAGCAGACCAGCTTCGATCCCCGGCTCAACGCCTCGAAGCCAAGGGAACCGAAACCCGCAAACAAATCAAGAACGGCGGTGTCTTCAAAATCCATCCTTGCCGTCAGTGTATCGAAAAGCGACTTTTTTACCCTGCTGCTGCAAGGACGTATCGCGAGCGACGATGTACTCCTGATTTTTCGCCCTTTATATATGCCTGCCAGAATCTGCACGAAACCGCTTCAGCTCAAAAAATCGCCAAACCGGGTCTCGGCAAGAATGACGAGCGCTTTTGCCGCATCATCCTTCGACGGCGGTTTTCCATGCCAATTGGATTTGTCGGGCATGCTTCCTTCAAAAAAGTGAACCCCTTTGCCCATAATTGTTGTCGCAAGAATGACTGTCGGCTTCTGGCGATCTCGGCACGACTTGATCTTTTCGACCGTGCTGATAAAATCCTCCATATCGTTACCGTCACACTTGCAGACATCCCATCCGAACGAGCGCCATTTGTCGGCAAACGGTTCAACGCTCATGATAGAGGAAACCTCACCGTCAATCTGCAGATTGTTGTAGTCAACAATACCGATAATCTTGCCAAGCCCGTAATGGGATGCACTCATGGCAGCTTCCCATATCTGCCCTTCCTGGCACTCGCCATCGCCCATCAGGCAAAAAACATCACCCTCCTTGCCGTCAATACGAAGACCAAGCGCTGCACCAACTGCAGCAGAAAGACCCTGACCGAGAGATCCTGAAGCGATTCTGATACCCGGAAGCCTCGACTCGGAGGTAGGATGGCCTTGCAGGTATGAGCTGACCTGTCGCAGGGAACTCAGTTCGCTGATGGGAAAATAACCTGAACGGGCAAGTACGCTGTACCATACTGGAGCAATATGGCCATTGGAAAGGAAAAGCATGTCCTCGTCATCATGATTCCAGAACCCGTGAGGCTTATGCTGAAGTACCCGAAAATAGAGTGCGGTAAAAATGTCGGCCATGCCGAGCGAACCGCCCGTATGACCTGAATTGGCCATAGCAAGCATTCTGATAACATCACGACGGACCTGGCGGGCCATCTCTTTGAGATCATCAATCGAGGCAAGCTCAAGAAGCACGCCTTTTCTTTCAGCAGGATACAGTTTTAACTCTTTTGCCATGGGATTTCAACAAAATGCTGGTGAATGAATAAAAAAAAGCTGGAAATTTAAGTGGCTGGTGATAAATAACAAAAAAAACTTATTCATGCTCCCGCTTTCTTTCCTTTAGAAACTTCCATACGGCAAAAAAAAGCATAAGAACAAAAACAGTCGTTACAGGGATGCTGTACATGGCCGCATAGCCGCCAATATCCTGCCAGTTGCTTCCCAGGAGATAACCGCCATAAAGCAAAAGAGCATTCCAGGCAAAAGCGCTGGTCAGGGCAGCAAGAAGAACAAGCACGGTCTTGAGGTGCATTAAACCTGCCATCACTGAAATAACCGCTCTCGAACCAAAAAGAAAACGGTTCGCCAGTATGGCCAAATAGCCATGAGTGGCAAATTTTTGGCGAAGCAGCACCATATCCGAAGGAGGAAAAAAACGGTGTACACTCTTTGACAGCCAGTGCGTCACTGAACTCTCTCCCTCGGCATACAATTTCAGGCCAAGATGCTTGCTGAGCATGTAGACAAGCATGAAGCCTGCCGTGGAACCCGCTGAAGACCAGACCAGTGCCCCTGCAAATGTTATGCTGCTTTTGCCGATCAGATAGCCGATAAAAGCGACAGGAACATCGCCGGGTATCGGCGGCACCACATTTTCAAGAAAAGCGATCAGAAACAAGGACAGGTAAACCACAAAAGGATCTGCATGCTGGAGCCAGGCAATTACTGATTCAAGCATGATAAATCCTCCCCTCTGTAGTCTTGTTCTCAGTCAAGGCCGAGAACCCGTCTCTGCACTTCGCTGTAGGCATCCTCAACTCCGCCAAGATCAAACCGGAAACGATCCTTGTCCATTTTTTCGTTCGTCTCAAGATCCCAGAATCGACAGGTATCGGGGCTTATCTCGTCACCAAGCAGAATCTCGTTGTTGTGGCGGCCGAACTCCAGCTTGAAATCGACAAGCTTCAGATTTCTTTCGGCAAAAAATGTTTTGAGCAATGCATTGATAGCCTCTGCACGATTTTTCAGAAAGGCCAGTTCTTCCAGCGTGGCCACACCAAGCGCAACGGCATGGGCCTCATTCATCAACGGATCATCAAGATCATCATCTTTCAGATAAAACTCGACAATCGGCATTTTCAGCACGGTTCCTTCGCTGAAGCCGTAACGCTTCACCAGCGAACCTGCGGCAATGTTGCGAACAACAACCTCAACCTTGATGATATCGAGGTAACGGCAAAGCATGTCACGATCAGATAGCTTTTCAACAAAATGAGTACGAATGCCGCTTGCTTCAAGCAAGGTAAAGAGCTTGCAGGAAATAGCATTGTTCACCACTCCCTTCTCGGCAATACTCCCCTTTTTCTTGTTATTGAACGCTGTAGCATCATCCTTGAATTCCTGTATCACCAGACCGGCGTCATCCGTTAAAAAAACCTTCTTGGCCTTGCCTTCGTAAAGCTGCGTCGTCTTTTTCATGTATAAATTGTCATTAGAGTGATTGGTCATCGACAGTGATAACCGTTAATACCGTAAACCCTTATTTCCTTAGTGACTCACCTGGTCAGTGGCCGCCTGCTGCACCGCTCCGGTAAGCACAATGGCAATCTGCTCATCGGTCAGCCCCTTGTCTTTCAAAAAACTCATAAACCTGAACACTCCCAGATCCGACAGCATCGCTTTCGGCTGGTACTGCTCGTCAAGACCTCTGGCACAGCTGTACTCTTCGGAAGTCTTGATCCAGTCGTCAATAAACTGTTCAGATTTCCCGTTCTCCAGAAAAAAACCGGTAACAATCACTTTGACCTTGTCCATTGCCGGTTCCGGATGAGCCTGAAAAATCAGTTGCATCTCTTCGGAAATCCTTGCCAGCACAATAACCGCCTCCCTGTCAAGGGTCTCCTCGAGGATATCTTTCGCCTGTTCCTTGACATCACTCTTCTGGGTCATAATGCTTCCCTGATCGTTAAGAGAATAAAATATATTGATAACTCGAAAATCCCGATTAAGTTACATAATCATTATGGTAAAGAAAAAAAATTACCGAGAAAGAGGTTATGCGAAGATTACTCTGTTGCATTTTTCTCGTTTTCGGAGCAGCATCATGGTTATCGTGCCCTGCTGCCGGAAACGGGAAACCTGAAAGAACTGTTCTTTTCATGTGGTGGAACGTGGAAAACCTGTTTGATGCCAGCGATGACCCGGCAACCGACGATGATGATTTCACCCCGGAAGGAAAACTGCAATGGACAGAAAAAAGACTGACCCTGAAGCAGATGCGCATCTGCCATCTCCTTTCGGCCGTAGAAGCACACCCCGACTACAGGAAATACCCTGACATTCTGGCCTTTGCCGAGGTAGAAAACCGGCACGTCTTTGAGGAAACACTTTCACGGCTTCAAGGCGTCAGCTATAAGACCATCTACCATGAATCTTCAGATCCGAGAGGCATCGATATCGGACTCGCCTATAACCCCCAAACCATTCGCCCTGCCACCTCAAAAGCCTACTCCGTACCTCTTGAGGGAAAGCCTACAAGAAAGGTTATCGTAGCTGGATTTTCAGCCGCTGGCCACCCGTTTCATGTCATACTGAACCACTGGCCTTCACGCTCCTTCGACGTCCAATGGACTGAGCCGAAAAGAGTTGCCGCTGCCAAAGTTGCCCGGCACATTCTCGACAGCCTGCTTGTTGGCAACCAAAAAGCTGATATTGTCGTCATGGGCGACTTTAATGATGAACCCTGCGATCGCTCACTGAAAGAGGTACTCGGTTCGTCATTCGATGCCGCCGGGGTCAAAAGAAGCGGCAACGAGCTCCTTTACAACTGCTGGAGCGGCTACGGGGGAATCGGCAGTTACTCCTACAACAATCGCTGGCAGCACATCGACCAAATACTCCTCAGTCCGGGAATGCTTGATAGCAAAGGGCTTTATGCGCCACAGGAGGCGTTCCGCTGCTTCTCCTTTTTCAGGCTTCTCGACTACTTCGGCAAAAAGCCCTGGTCCACCTATGAAAAAAGAAAATATGCCGGCGGTTACTCCGACCATCTGCCTCTTCTTCTGAAGGCCCGTATTGCGCCGTAAGCTCAAAGCCTCATGTGGCGTTATGCTTGTGATTGTCCGAAATATTTTTCACCGTCCACTCCACCGTATGACGGAACGGGGTCTGACGAACCTGACACTCCTTTTTCTGACAGATTTCACAGGAAAAATCGAGACAGCCGTCAGTATGGACAAAAAGCTCAATGCTTCCGCCAAAATTGTCATTGACCAGCTTGTTGAGCTTGTCAATTTCGAGGTGAGCTTCGTTCACGTTAAGGTACCAGGGAACGGTCAAATGGCAGTCAAGATGCAGCGTACTCCCGTACTTGATGATGCGCAGGTTATGAAGGTCAATCCACTCTTCACCACGGTTGGCCTGCAGCAAGCTGACCATTTTTCCCAACAGCGCCTCATCAGCCTCATCCATGATCCCCCTGAGGGAGTCGCGGATAATCTTGTAGCCGGTAAAGACAATGAGAAATGCAAAAATCAAGGCAACGGCACTGTCAAGCCAGGCAAGCTTGGTCATAAACAGGAGAATCAAACCGATGATGATGCCAATCGTGGAGTAGGTGTCTGACTGCAAATGCTTTCCGCTGGCAACGAGGGCAAGGGAATTGTTTTTCCGTCCTTTTTTAACGGCAAGTGCGCCGACAAGATAATTGATCATTGCCGTTGCGCTTATCAGCAGGATTCCATAGTCCAGCTGGGCAACAGGATGAGGATTGCCAAGATTTTTGGCCGCTTCATAAATAATGAGCAACCCGGCACAGGCAATCAAGGTACCTTCAATAGCCGCTGAAATAAATTCAACCTTGCCATGCCCATAGGGATGATGGGTGTCTTTAGGCTTTGCGGAAACATAGAGACTGTACAGCCCTATAAAGCCGCTGGTGACATTCACCGTACTTTCGAGCGCATCGGTAAGGATCGCTACGGAATTGGTCAGATACCAGGCTGCCAGTTTGACGACAAAAAGAACGACTCCGGTAACGACGACAATTTTCTGAAAATTATAGTTCTGTTTTGCTGTGGTCATGATGACTGGTTATCTCGTTACTCTGTTTTGCTGAAAAGTCCGGACGATCCAAGCCACTTCCACCCCTCAAACCAGAGGACGCTGCCAATTCCGGCAGAGAGGCAAAGCAAAAGATCAAGGGTGCTTAAGGCAGAAAATCTGAACAGGTCAATAAGAAAGGGAACATTGAGCACAATTCCCAAGAATATTATTGCCCCGGCAACCACCGGGAACAATGCTTTGTTGGGAAAGCGCAAGGTAGCCAGAAATGTCCGGCTCCAGGAGCGGTTCGTGAGAATCAGGCCGAGATTGGAGATCATCAGTGTCGTAAAGGTCAACGCACGTATCTCCTGCTCATTGTCACCCCTTGAAAGGGCAAACCAGAAAACGCCCAAAACAACAACAAGGACAATGACTCCCTGCGACAGGCTGAGAACAAGCATCTTGCGGCTGAATAACGGTTCCCTGGAGTTTCTGGGAGGGCGTTTCATGACATCGCTCTCTTCACCTTCTGCTTCAAAGACGATGGAGCATGCAGGATCGATGATGAGTTGCAAAAAAGCGATATGTGCCGGCAGCAGGAGAAGCGGCCACTGAAACAGCACCGGAAAGAGTGATATGCCAGCAATAGGGACGTGAATGGCAAAAATATAGGCAATGGCTTTCCGGATATTGTCAAAAATCCGGCGGCCAAGCTTGATGGCCTGCACAATCGAAGAGAAATCATCATCAAGCAGAACCAGCGAAGCCGACTCACGGGCAACATCCGTTCCGCGCCCACCCATTGCGATGCCAATATTGGCCGCTTTCAGAGCCGGAGCATCATTCACCCCATCCCCTGTCATGGCAACAATTTCCCCGTTGGCCTTAAGGGCAGTCACCAGCCGCAATTTCTGCTCCGGCACAACCCTTGCAAAAATATTCACCTCATTGATCCGCTGCTGCAGTTCCAGCTCCGTCATTCCCTCCAGTTCCGGGCCGGTAATCCATGCGTCAGCTTTTTTCAGTCCTATTTGCCTTGCAATATTGCGTGCCGTACCGGGATAGTCTCCGGTTATCATCACCACGCGAACCCCGGCACTGTAGCATTCCGCTATTGCTGAGGGCACCGTTGGGCGCACCGGATCAGCAAGCCCGATAAGACCAAGAAACTCAAAAACAAAGTCATGCTGCTGACCGGGCAAAACCGGTTGCTGAAAAAATGCCCTTGCCACTCCGAGTACCCGTAACCCCTGGTCAGCCATTTCGCTGATACGGCCTGACAGGCACTCTATCTGCTGATCATCAAAATGACACAGGTCAATGATTGCTTCAGGAGCACCTTTGGCGGCAATGATATACTCCTCCCTTTCTGATGATTTCCAGACGCGGGAAAGGGAGAGCAGCTCTTTCGACAAAGGGTATTCATGCACCAGCTCCCAATCCTTGTGCAGGTGCTCAGTCTCAGTCAGATAGTCGTCCCCGGTCTCTTTGATGGCTTTTTCCATTGGGTCAAAAGGATCAAGCTGACTGGCCAGAATACTGAATTCAATAAGCTGATGAAACTCTTCCGGCATTGAATTTCGCAACACCACTCCAACATCAAGAAAATCCCCTCCTGCAAAAAGCCTGCTCACTGACATGCAATTCATGGTGAGCGTACCGGTCTTGTCGACGCAGAGAACCGTCGAGGAGCCCAAGGTCTCTATAGCCGGCATACGGCGGGTAAGTACCCTTTTTTTTGATATGCGCCATGCTCCCAAAGCAAGAAAAATGGTCAGCACAACAGGGAGCTCTTCGGGCAGCGTAGCCATGGCAAGAGTTACACCGGCGAGCAGCCCATGGAGCCAGTCCGCACGAGTGAGACTGTAGAAAACAATCACCAGAATGCATAACGAAAGTCCGACCAAGGCAAGATGATATACCCAACGGCCAGTCTCCTTCTGCAACAGTGTCTCTTCCGGCTCAACAGCCTGCAATACCTTGCCGATTTTTCCGATTTCAGTCGATATGCCGGTTGCGATAACCTTTGCGACACCCTGCCCCTGAACTACCATGGTGCCTGAATAGATGAACGGGAGATCATCTCCGCCAGGGCGGAACTCTTTTGCTGCTGCAGCATCGTCAGATTTTCTGACAGGAAGGGATTCGCCGGTCAGAAGAGATTCATCAACCAACAAGTTCAGGCATGAATGCAGGAGCGCATCAGCAGGGACACGGTCGCCCTCACTGACAATCAGGATATCTCCCCGAACCACCTCACGACCTGCTATACGCCGTTCGGCGCCATCCCTCACCACCAGGGCTCGAGGACTGGAAAGATCCCGGAGCGCGTCCAGTGCATGCTCTGTTTTTCTTTCCTGGTAGAGTGTCAGACCCATAACAAAAAAAACAAACCCGAGAAGCATCAACGCCTCCTGGACATCGCCAAGCACTAGATAGACTGCACCACAGGCTGCCAGCAACAAAAACATCGGTTCGCGAACTACACCGAACGCCAGCGAAAAAAGAGAACGGCGGGCCGAAGAGGGCAATTCATTATATCCTTCCGACGCCAACCTTTCTGCAGCTTCAGCTTCAGAAAGAGTGAAAAATCCGTCAAATTTCATGGCAGTAATGATGACCTGTATTGATAACAAACCGTTTGACGTTGCACTTTCCGACCTCACAACCCAGCCCGCTCTCTACCGCCAAATCGCATGCGCCACTATCTGCGAATACCCTGCCTGCAAATATTATAAGCACGCCGCCACCCCGGGGGCGCCCCGTCTACTGCTGTATGGTTACCGTATCAGGCTTTCTCGGCGCGGCCTCTGGCAAAGGCACGGCGCTGTAACCGAAAACAGCCGCAGCATAAGGCACGTGCCCTTGCGGAATAGCAATTCCAAGGTTTTTGAAGAGCGCTGACCCGTCAGGGCTCCCCCAAAGCATGACCACCGAATGAACCCAGCAGGAGCCAATGCCAAGCGAAGCCGCAGCAAGCAGCATATTCTCCATGGCCAGCACACAATCCTGCAGAGGGGTGATGGCCTGAGTGTCTCCGGAAACGATCAAAAGAGTTGGCGCATGATGAAAGACATGATACTCTTCACGGGATGCCGCCTGACGCAAATATTCATTATCCGAATGAAGAAAAACAGATTTGCATTGAATCTGAAGCTTTTCGAGCAGATCAGGATTCTGCAGTACGGTAAAATACCAGGGCTGCTGCCCCATGGCTGTCGGAGCATACTGCCCCGCCAGAAGAATTTCCTGCAACTCCTTTTTCCTGATCTGGCGAGGCTGATAGGCCCTGATACTCCTTCGGTCAAGAATCGTTTGTATGGTCTCGTTCATGGCGATCTCCCTTGGTGGCATTGAATTGGATAAATGCAAGTACCAATATATTAAGGGTTTTTGATATTTTCAGTCACAAGCCCGCAGATGATGCCGCAATTTTACGCAAGAGCCCTGTAAATGAGCAACCGGTATCCACGGCAAAAGTTGACTATTTCCTGCTCTAAGGCGGAAAACCAAAACAAGCGGGTGAAACGGAAAAAGGCGACTACGGAACATGACCGTAATCGCCTATGATGTCGGGGTGGCGGGACTCGAACCCACGACCTCTGCGTCCCGAACGCAGCACTCTACCAACTGAGCCACACCCCGAAATATTTTTTACCGGTGCCCTTGGGCAGATTCGAACTGCCGACCAATAGTTTCGGAAACTAGTACTCTATCCACTGAGCTACAAGGGCCTTCCAGACAATTCAACGAATCGAATCATGGAATTGAAGATAAGAATTTCCATAGAAAACAAAAGACAAATAGTATAGCCAACTCGCTTATCTGGGAAGACGGTCGAGGTTGTTTCTGACGTTTACGGTGGCAGGATGGTTTGTGCACCGTGCTCTCTCGTCAATCGCCAGCGCACGGCGAAAGAGCACTTCTGCCGGAACAGTTTTGCCCTGTTCCTGCAGCAATGATGCAAGATTGTTCAGGCTTTGGGCCACATTATCGGATAAAATTGGTAAAAATCTTGCCAACGGATTCCGGTCTGGGAATCAGGATGGTTGTTTGCTCGCGCATTTTAAGCAGCCATGCCATATTTCGCCCGAGAACCTCCATAATCTGCACACCTTCGCCATCCTGCAACACTTCGCCTGGAGCCCTTCCGTGGGAGATATTCCAGTAATTGGAGGTTGCAAGAATCATTTCTGAATAGGTCAGATAATGGTTCAGGCTGTCAAATGTGGAGGATCCGCCTGTACGGCGAACAGCTACAACTGCTGCTGCCACTTTCTGACGAAACAGGCCGCCATTGCTTCCGGCAACGTAGAATGCCCTGTCAAGAAAACATTTCATGGTACCGGCTATACCTGCATAATATACCGGCGAGGCAAGAATGATTCCGTCAGCCGCCTTGATTTGCTGGATCCATTCATTCAGTGGATCAGTCGTTATGGTGCATTTTTCATCCTGGGTTTTAGCGCAGGTACCACAGGCCATACATCCCCTTACAGCCTGATTGCCAATGTGCAGAATTTCAAATTCAATATCATTTTCCTGTAGCTGCCGGCCTACTCCCATCAATGCATGATAGGTGTTCCCTTCTTTTCGGGGGCTCCCGTTAACGGCGATAACTTTCAATTTTACAAGTATTTTATGGTGACCTTAAATGATGCGATCAGCTGTCAATTAAAAAAAAAGCAATAACAATTAAAGTGTTGAGTGATGATTTGCGGCTCCAATTCATCATGGGCATGAAGCATGGCTTGTTTGCACTTGCTGATCGCCAGAAGTGCACGGATTAATTTATGGAGTTCATGCTCTGCCTGCGTCTCCATTCTGTCCATATTACAGCACCGAAAGCACGTTTATATTAAGGCGAAACTTCATAAAAGTGCAGAAAAATTTTCATTTTGGCTATTCTGGAGCCTCAGAAAATACGATTTTATCAAATGTGCCTGTAAAACCGGCTTGCCGGGATTCAGAAATGATCAGTTCACCATGCCATCTACAGCAAGATTTGCACTCATAACCGCTCCTCCCATAGAATCGTAATAGAGTTGCCGGGTAAAGCCGCCTGCAAGAAAGAGATTGCGGAGTGGTGTTTTCTGGCCCGGACGATACTGTTCCATGTTGGGCAATGGCGCATAGACTGATTGGGGGATTTTAACCAGTGTTGATTTCAGGATTTTGGCCCCCCGTGAGGTTTCGGGATAGCAATTGCGGACGCTTTGGTCAACAAGACGAATAATTTCTTCTTTTGAGAGCTCCATAAGCTCTTTTGCCGGGGCAACACAGAACTCGAAACGGGTTTTGCCGGTGAACGGCTCTCCCCTGAGAGTGCAATAATCAGGTGTTGTTCGGGCAAGGTTTGCATAGACAGGAATAACGCCATCCGGAGAAAAAAGGACATTGTCGGCTGCGGTAATTTCCTTATCGTACCAGATTTGTGCCGAGATAACCGGAACTCCTTCCAGCTTGTCGAGGTTGCCGAAAAACGGGTCATGCTGTTTGAGGCTCTCCGGCAAAACCTTTTTCAGATTATGAATCGGCAGTGCACAAAGATAGTAGTCGGCCGTCAGTATCTCGCCGTTGTGAAGCTGTACACCATTGATTTCAGTACCATCAAAGAGCAATTCCTCAACCACTGTTCTGTTCTTGAAGATTGCCCCTTTCGACGCTGAGTAGTCAATAAGCGGCTGCGTCAGATATTCCTGTGGAGAGCCTATGAGAAAGCCCATGCGGGAGGCGTCAGGAATACGGTAAAAGGTCTCGGTAACATCAAGGATAATCTTGGCGGATATCTCTTCAGGCGGAATAAACTTCAGGGCAAGCGCCATCGGACGGAACATCTTTTCAAGAAGCCGATTCCCGAATTTTTTCTCATGTGCCCATTCCGCAAAAGTCAGATGGTCCTGTGTTGGCGGGTACTTATCTTTTTTCAGTGCCAGCGGAATCAGTGATTTCGCAAAAGCCGCCATTTCACCAAAAGAGAAATAGCCGTTTTTGACAATTGCCGGCAAAAGATGAAGCGGACTGGGCAGATCCCAGGTGTTAAAGGTAAAATGCTTCCCGCCTTCAAGGGTATAGGTAAGCTGGTGCTCTTTCCAGTCAACAGCATGATCGGTCTTGATCTCTTTCATGAGATCATAGAGAACACTGTAGGCACCAAAAAAACAGTGCGTCCCTGATTCGATCCAGTCACCCTCCTCGTCTTTCCATGCAGAAACCTTCCCTCCGAAAATCTCTCTTTTTTCAAGCACCTTGACCTGAAACCCTTTATCGGTCAAACGTTTGGCCGCGGTCAAACCAGCCAGGCCGCCACCAAGAATCAACACTGACTTTTTTTCTGAACTCATTATTACGCGAATTGAAACGGCATTGGCAAAAAACACTAAACCACAGTACGTCCTTCCATTGCCCGTGAAAGGGTTGCTTCGTCAATAAATTCAAGCTCTGCTCCAACAGGAATTCCTCTCGCTATTTTGGTGACCTGGATACCGAGCGGCTTGAGAAGTTTGCTGAGATAGAGTGCTGTAGTTTCGCCTTCAATGGTCGGATTAAGGGCGAGAACTACCTCCCTGACTTCAGGACTCTCCTGTACGGCGAGTCTCTGAAGCAGTTCACGAACCTTGATATCGTCCGGACCTATGCCGTCAAGAGGTGAAATAACACCATGAAGAACATGATAGAGCCCTTTATAGTGACCGGTTTTTTCAAAAGCAAGCATATCGACGGGAGATTCAACCACACAGATTACTGAACGGTCACGTACCCTGCTCATGCAAACGGCACAAGGATCGGTACCGACATCGGTAATGTTCTGGCATACCGAACAACGGATAACATTATCTTTTGCATCAAGCAAGGCACCGGCAAGCTTTTCGGCCTCAGTTCTCGGCTCACGCAGAACATGCATGGCAAGACGCTGGGCGGTTTTGCGTCCGACACCAGGAAGTTTGGCGAATTCATCAACAAGGGCTTCAAGAGCAGCCGAAGTATAGCGCATGGAGAGCTAAAGACCGATATTCAGGTTTTTGAGCATATCTGCAGGATTTATCATCCCGCCAGTCACCTTGGATATCTCATCCTGTGCAAGCCGGGCCGCTTCTTCCAACGCACTGTTCACAGCAGCCAGAACAAGATCCTGAACCATTTCAGCGTCATCCATGATGTCCGGATCAATGGAAAGACTGAGCACTTTCTGCTTGCCGCTGACACTGGCCTTTACCATGCCGCCTCCGGCTTCTCCATATGCTACAATCTTTTCAAGCTGTTTCTGTACATCCTGCATCTTTTCGCCAGCCTGCTGGATCTGTTTCATCATATCACCCAAATTCGGCATTGCCATCAGTAATTCTCTCCCGGTAACGTTATAAAATAATGAACCCTGTCATCAATTTTTTCTGCGCAATGCAAGGTAAATTTTTTCAAGAATGTCCCTCGTTGTCAGCTTGTATTTTTCAAGCAGTTCATCAGCCTTTCCGGACTCGCCGAACTGGTCTTCAACACCGACCATCTCAATTGGCACAGGAATATTGAGGGCACAGACATGGGCCACTGCATCGCCAAGACCGTTATACGTCTGGTGCTCTTCTGCCGTCACAATCGCTCCGGTATCGTTGGCTGCGCGAACAATGGCAAGGGTGTCGATTGGTTTGATGGTGTGCATGTTGATCACTCTGACACCAACCCCCTCTTTTTCAAGGATAAGGGCAGCTTCAAGCGCTTTCCAGACCATGATGCCGCAGGCAATGACGGTAACATCCTTGCCGGGATGCAGTTCAATTGACTTGCCGATTTCAAAGCCATCTTCATCAAGCGTAAAGTCAGGAATGTTAGGCCTTCCGAAGCGGAGATAGACCGGTCCCTGATGTTTCACAACAGCATTTGTTGCGCGAATGGTTTCGCTGTAATCAGCAGGCACCACTACGGTCATTCTTGGAAGACCGCGCATGAGCCCTATATCCTCGAGAATCTGGTGAGTTGCACCATCTTCGCCCAGCGTCAAGCCTGCATGTGATGCGCAAATCTTGACATTGAGGTTCGAATAGCAGACCGACTGGCGAATCTGGTCGTAAACTCTTCCGGTAGCAAAAACAGCAAAACTTGCCGCAACCGGTATTTTGCCTGTTGTCGCAAGACCGGCAGCCATGGAAATCATGTTAGCTTCGGCAATCCCGGTTTGAATAAAACGTTCCGGAAAAGCTTCGCGGAACAAATTCATATTCAAGGATCCTGTCAGATCGGCGCACAAAGCGACGACAGAGCTGTTCTCCCGGCCGATTTCAAGCAAAGCATCGCCAAATCCGGTACGGGTGGCCTTGTTTCCGCGAGAAACATATTGTGCAGCCGCGACACCAATGTTATTTTCTTCCATTACTTCCAGAATAACTTAAATTATAAAAAGTACTTCCGCTCGGCTATGGTACTGAAAAAACTTCAAACCCCATGAGAAAAGTTGTTGAATATAAGCATACTGAAATAGCGGTGAAAAAAAAATTAGGACAAAACTTTCTTACAGACCGCAATATCACCAGAAAAATTGTAATTGCTTCAGGAGCAGGCCCTCAAGAAAACATTTTGGAAATTGGTCCGGGATTTGGAGCCCTAACCAGAGAGATCATCGAATGCTGCCCGGTTTTTACCGTCGTCGAAAAAGACCGGAAACTTGCCGGGTTTATCCGACAAGAGTATCCGCAGCTCAAGCTCATTGAAGGAGACTTCCTTGAAACCGACCTTGCAGCACTTGCACAGGAAAAACCGCTGAGGGTACTCGGCAATATCCCTTACTCCATCACCACCCCTATTCTTTTCAAACTCCTTGAACATCGCAACTCCCTACTGTCAGCAACCCTGATGATGCAGCATGAAGTCGCCATGAGGATTGTCGCAAAACCGAGCACAAAGGACTACGGCATTCTTGCTGTCCAGATGCAGGCGTTCTGCGAAGTCAGCTATCTCTTCAAGGTCGGACGCAAGGTCTTTCGTCCGCAACCCGGAGTTGACAGTGCCGTTCTAAGGATGACACCAAAAAAAATCGACCCGCTGGAAGATGCCGACGGATTCCGGCGTTTTGTCCGCATAGCCTTTCACCAGCGCCGCAAAACCTTGCTGAACAATCTTAAAGAGAGCTATAACCTTGAGTCAGTAAAGATCGAAACCTTGAAAATGCGGGCCGAAGCGCTCTCGATTGAAGAGTTTTTTCAGCTCTTCAGCGAGCTAAAACCGCTCGCCAAGTAAATGTTCATTGGTCTACTCTATATTTTTTGTTAACATTGGCTTTCAATTAGCAAATTGCTTCCATTTATTTTTTCATAAAATCGACGTATTCTGTTTTTATTCTGACTAATCCGTTCTTTCTTCTATCTCATTAACTCAATTTTTCCAAGGGGTTACGTGTATGTCGCAGTCCTTTAACGCCGTTTATCAGCAATCAATTGAGAACCCCGAAGCCTTCTGGGGTGAAGCCGCTGAAAAGCTCCACTGGTACAAAAAATGGAACAAGGTACTTGATACCAGTAACCCCCCCTTTTATCGATGGTTTGCCGGAGGAATAACCAACACCTGCTACAATGCTTTGGACCGCCATGTGGATGAAGGGCGCGGCAATGATTTGGCTGTCATTTTTGACAGTCCGGTAACAGGCACCAAACAACGTTATACCTTCCGCCAATTTCGTGATATTGTTGCACTCTTCGCCGGTGCATTGCAGTCAAGAGGAGTACGCAAGGGTGATCGCGTGATCATCTATATGCCCATGATCCCCGAGGCGGTTGTTGCCATGCTTGCCTGTGCAAGAATCGGAGCCATCCATTCCGTTGTATTCGGCGGTTTCGCCTCTCATGAGCTTGCCATCAGAATTGACGATTGCAAGCCAAAGGTTATCATTTCTGCATCATGCGGCATTGAGCACAGCAAAATCATTGATTACAAGCGCTTGCTCGACTTTGCCATCGAACTGGCCCACTTCAAGCCTGAAATCTGTATCATCAAGCAGCGTGACCAGCTCAAGGCTGATCTCAATGAAGAGCGCGACCTGACCTGGAACCAGTCTCTCCTCGGAGCCGAACCCGCACAGTGCGTCCCTGTTGAATCATCCGATCCCCTCTATATTCTCTACACATCCGGAACCACCGGTCAACCGAAAGGTATCGTCCGCGATCACGGCGGCCATATGGTGGCACTGCACTGGTCAATGAAAAACGTCTACAACGTTCAACCAGGAGAGGTCTTCTGGGCAGCCAGCGATGTCGGCTGGGTGGTCGGTCACTCTTATATTGTCTATGCTCCCCTGCTTCAGGGATGCACTACCCTGATTTTTGAAGGCAAGCCAGTCGGCACACCCGATCCCGGCACCTTCTGGAGAATTATCAGCGAATACAACGTCTCGGTTCTCTTTACAGCACCAACAGCATTCCGGGCAATCAAAAAAGAGGATCCGAAAGGCACCTATCTCAAGCATTATGACCTTTCCTGTTTCCGTACCCTCTTTCTGGCCGGAGAACGTGCCGACCCCGATACGGTCAGGTGGGCTGAGAATCAACTGAATGTTCCGGTCATTGACCATTGGTGGCAAACTGAGACTGGATGGGCAATAGCCGCAAACTGCCAGGGTATTGAACCCGGACCGGTCAAGTACGGATCATCATCAAGAGCCGTACCGGGCTATAACGTTCAGGTTGTCAACTCTGATCTTGAGCAGCTTCCTGCCGGCCAGATGGGCGATATCGTCATCAAGCAGCCTCTTCCTCCTGGAACCATGCTGACGTTATGGAAAGCCGACAACCGTTTTGTGGAGACCTACATGAAGCAGTTCCCCGGCTACTACCAGACAAGCGATGCCGGCTTTATCGACGAAGACGGCTATATCAATATCATGTCACGAACTGATGACGTCATCAATGTTGCCGGCCACAGGCTTTCTACCGGAGCAATTGAAGGGGCTCTCTGCGAACATCCTGATGTTGCGGAATGCGCGGTTATCGGTGCTCATGACGATCTGAAAGGACAGATACCGCTTGCCTTCATCGTCCTCAAGAACAATGTTGATACTCCGCACACTCAGATTATCAAACACTGCATTGAGTATGTGCGTGAGAATATCGGACCTGTTGCCTCGTTCAAGAATGCCGTTATCGTTGACCGTCTGCCAAAAACCCGCTCAGGCAAAATTCTTCGTGGAACCATGCGCAAGATTGCCAACAGCGAAGAGTACACCATGCCGGCAACAATTGATGATCCAGCAATTCTCGACGAGATCAGGGAAGTGTTGCAGACAATCGGTTATGCCGTAAAAAGTAAATCAGTTACAAAGGACGCATGATTAAAAAAATTGACCACATAGCAATTGCCGTCCAAAACCTTGAAAGCGCACTTGAGACGTTCCGGAACGTTCTCGGGTGCGCCCCCGGGGCAATCAGGATCGAAGAGGTTTCTTCTGAAAAGGTGCGTGTCGCATTTATTTCCATCGGAGAGACCAAAATCGAACTGCTTGAGCCAATGAGCGACGAAAGCCCCATTGCTAAATTTCTTGCAAAAAACGGTGACGGCATGCACCACATCGCGCTGGAAACAGACGACATCGAAAAAGAAACGGAGCGTCTTCGGTCCGTCAATATCAATCCACTTGGCTTGCCAAAGGAAGGGGCAGGCGGAAAAAAAATCGTGTTTCTGCACCCAAAAGAAACCAACAGGGTTCTTCTGGAATTTGCTCAAAAACAGCATTAACCAATCAAGTCAAAGCAGCTTGTAACCAGTGAAACATTTTTATCTGCCTTTTGAAAAAAAAGAGGGCTTCAGTTACTCTCACGAGAATATTGAAAAGCTCACTGAATACGAAAAGTATCAACTTTCTTTTCACCCCGAACGCCCCAAGCACCTCGATTACCTTACCGTATTTGATGCTCCCGAAGAGTGCCTGCAGAACGACCTGTACGGCAGCTGCCTTATCCAGACCCACCGCGCCGTAATGCGCAATGGCGAAAACGCCTGGTGGCCTGTTATGCTGATTGGTCAGCAATCAGGACCGACCTCTGATTTTGGGCTTATGCGCCAACTGATGAAGGATCCGGAAGAGATCGCCAAATGGAATCAGGGCATGCCAACCCCGGCAGCCTTTGAAAAGGCTATCAAGGCTATTGAGATTGCCGAACAGGAAAACCGCATCATCATTACCGTTATTGACACGGCCGGTGCAGATCCTACCGAGCAATCGGAAGGAGGCGGCATTGCCTGGAAAATCGGAAAATGCATGCAGTTGCTTGCAGAAGCTACCGTACCAACCATATCGGTGATCATCAACCGCGGATGCAGCGGTGGTGCCATTGCCCTGACAGGATGTGATGCTGTTCTTGCCATGGAATATTCCACCTACATGGTCATTTCGCCTGAAGCATGCTCTTCCATCCTCTTCCGCACTAGGGAAAAAGCCAACTTTGCTGCAGAAATTTCACAGATAACGGCAAAAGAGGGAGTGAAAAACGGCATCATTGATGACATCATTGTAGAGCACGACGGACCTGCACACCATTTCCCGGAAGCTGCGCTTCAATCGTTCAAGAGCTCAATGATACAATGGCTCGACAAGCTCAGCAGGATTCCGTCAGATGAACTTTTTGCACGGAGGATGGAGCGCTGGGAAAAGATTGGCCAGTGGGATACCATTACCGAGGAAGAGATTGTTGCCTTTGAAAAACCTGTCTCCTACTTTATCCCCAAACCAAAAAAAATCCTCTTCGTCGCCCGCCACAGGAACTGTATCGACAATGCCGGAAAAAAATTATTTGATCCGGTACTCTATTCCAAACTCTTTGCCGACAACTTCACCTGCGAAATATGCGGTCACCGGTATGTCAGGCTGACTGCCCATGACTACATCGACCTTGTCCTCGACAAGGGCTCATTCGTCGAACACCAGAACACCCGATACATTGTTGACAAGGATATCCTGAATTTCCCCGATTACCAGAAGAAAATTGGTGAAGCACAGCACAAAACCGGTGCGGCAGCATCCTTCATAACCGGAGACGCCACCATCGAGGGTACAGCTGTTGTCTTTTGTTCAACCAATTTCAATTTCCTCGGCGGTTCATTCTCCATGTCAACGGCAGAAAAAATCTGGCAGGCAAGCAAAACAGCCATTGAACGGGGCGTACCTCTTGTTATCCAGGCTACCGGAGGTGGCGCAAGAATGCATGAAGGATGTTCTTCGATGGTTGGCCTTCCAAAACTGCATGTTGCCATATCAAGTGTTGAAAAAGCTGGACTTCCTGTCATTACCATCATTACCGACCCAACGCTTGGCGGCGTTGCCATTGGTATCGGATCAAGGGGAATAAAACTCTTTGAACATAACGCCGGCAATATCGGCTTTTCCGGCAAACGGGTCATCGAACAGTATACCGGCAAGCCGACAACCAAAGATTTCCAGACTACCTGGTGGCTGCAACAGAAAGGGTTTGTCGAGAATACCGCTTTGCCGACAAACATGAAATATAAAATTTCAGAACTTCTCAGCCAGTACAACATTGAGCAAAACCAGCAGGAAGCATCGTTATGACAAACTCCCGGCCTGATTCTCTCTTTTCTGACTTCCCGGCAGTAAGCCGGGTTGCATGGAAAGCCAAGGCAATTGCCGAACTCAAAGAGAAACCTTATGAAACAATCGTCTGGCATACGCCAGACGGTTTTGATCTTGAACCCTGGCACTCCCATGAAGAGAATGCGCAGCACCTTGATCTCCCACCCTGCAAAGTGGTCAATTCCTGGAAAAATTGCCACCAGATTACTGTCCATGATCCCGCAACCGCAAACAAGGCAGCATTAAAATGCTTTGATCTCGATGCCGCAGCACTTGAATTCCTGATAACTGATCCCGCACTTTGTACAGCCGTCAACCTGACTCGACTTCTGAGCGGCATCAAAACCTCTGCCGTTGCCATCTACTTTTCCGGCAACCTCCCCCCCGCTGCAGAACTGCTGAAAACGCTTGTTGCTGTTCCCGGATTCACCGTAAGCTCAGGAGGCTTGCTCTCCGCAATACCTGCCGCTTCAAAAGAGCAGGATCAGGAGCTCTTCAGGTTGGCGGAATTAATTCCGGCATTTCGCATGCTGCCTGTCGATACCGTACCCTTCCATAACAATGGTTCGACCGCAGTCCAGGAAATTGCGCTCGCACTTGCCGGTGTAAGCGACTACCTGCATCGCTTTCTGGAGGCTGGAATTCCGGCGGACCGTATTCTGGCAGCCATGGAAATCATTCTTCCTGTTGGCTCAAGCCACTTTATCGAACTTGCAAAGCCAAGAGCCCTCCGCTATCTCCTTCAGCATATCCTGAAGGCATACGGCGTATCGGGTTCAACTCTGCCTGCCCTTTTTGCCAGAACATCGGATCGAAACCACTCCCTGCTCGATCCCTACACCAATGTACTCCGGTTGACCACTGAAGCAGTTTCAGCAATTCTCGGCGGTTACGATACCCTGCAGATAGGGGCGTTCGATACCGGCCTTTCCGTTCATTCGGACATTGCAGACCGAATTACCGGCAATATCCACCTGATTCTCAAGGAAGAGGCATCCCTTGACCGGGTTGTTGACCCGGCACACGGCTCGCACTACCTTGAAGCCATGACCAGAGAGCTTGCAGAGTCTGCATGGACTCTCTTTAAAGAGATCGAAACGGCAGGCGGCATGGCCAAGGCGACCGATAGCGGCATCATTGCCACAATGATTGCAGATGCAGCAACCAAGCGCCAGAAAGCACTCGACAACCGGAAAAAGACCCTGATAGGCATAAACCGTTATCCCTGGCCTCTCACGAATGAACAGGAAGAACATATCGATGCACTTGAGCTTGCTCTGGAACAGCTCCCTGAAGGCAATGAAACCGCTGGCTATGAGCTGGTACGTCTCAAAAGCCGTTCCTTCAGCCTGAAGTCCGGCCGCACACCATCCGTCTTTATCTGGATGCAGGGCAATCCGGCCGTAAGCTTCCAGCAGGCAGCCTTTGCCGAAGACTTTTTCAAATGCGGCGGTTTTGAAATTGCCGGTCGGGCAACACTTTCTCTTGAAGAGAGTGCCTACAGCACCGCCCTGCAAAACAAGCCCGACATTGTTGTCCTCTGCATCGCTGAAAAAGATCCTGTACCAGCTGCCGAAACACTCTGCCAGAGACTTCACCTGCTTGATGGCAACGTTATTGCCGTCATGGCAGGAAAGCCACCTGAAGATAAAGAACGCCTCTTCGCCGCAGGCCTCGACAGTTTTATCTATACCGGCGTCAACGTCCTTGAAATGCTGAAATCCTACCAACGTAAAACCGGAGTGCAATGAGACCGGACTTTTCAGAGATCGATATTTTCTCTTCCGCTCCTGCCGCCAATACGGCTGGCACAGAGGCTAAGCAGACTGTCTGGACAACTGCAGAAGGGATTGACATCAAATCCATATACCAGGAATCCGACATTGAGCCTGCTGACCAGCTGAACTTCGCCCCGGGCTTTGCGCCATACATTGGCGGTCCCTATACCACCATGTACACCACCAGGCCCTGGACTATCCGGCAATACGCGGGATTTTCAACCGCAGAGGAATCGAACCGCTTTTACCGCCTGAACCTTGCTGCGGGTCAAAAAGGACTCTCCGTCGCTTTCGACCTTCCAACCCACCGCGGTTACGATTCCGACCATGAAAGGGTCATTGGTGATGTCGGTAAAGCCGGCGTGGCCGTCGACTCGGTTGAAGACATGAAAACGCTCTTCGACCAAATCCCGCTTGGCGATATCTCTGTCTCCATGACCATGAACGGAGCAGTGCTGCCGATCATGGCTTTTTATATTGTCGCGGCTGAAGAGCAGGGAGTGCCGACTGAAAAGCTCAGCGGTACGATCCAGAACGATATCCTCAAGGAGTTTATGGTTCGCAATACCTATATCTACCCCCCAGAACCCTCCATGCGGATTATTGCCGACATTTTCCGCTACACCAGCGAGAACATGCCGAAGTTCAACTCGATCAGCATCTCGGGCTACCACATGCAGGAAGCGGGAGCAACGGCCGATCTTGAGCTTGCCTTCACCCTTGCCGATGGACTTGAATATATTCGTACCGGCCTGAAAACAGGACTTGACATTGACGCCTTCGCGCCACGCCTCTCCTTCTTTTGGGCTACAGGCATGAACTATTTCATGGAAATAGCCAAGTTGCGGGCAGCAAGAATGCTCTGGGCAAAAATTGTCGGGCAGTTCAACCCCAAAAACCCGAAGTCACTGATGCTCCGCTCCCATTGCCAGACCTCCGGCTGGAGCCTTACCGAGCAGGATCCCTTCAACAACATCACCCGCACCTGCCTGGAAGCTCTGGCGGCAACACTTGGTCACACGCAGTCGCTGCACACCAATGCGCTTGATGAGGCAATTGCACTGCCCTCACCATTTTCAGCCCGGATTGCCCGAAACACCCAGCTCTATTTGCAGGAAGAGAGCGATATCACCCGAAGCATCGACCCT
Source organism: uncultured Chlorobiaceae bacterium (assembly GCA_903820085.1). GTDB lineage: Bacteria > Bacteroidota > Chlorobiia > Chlorobiales > Chlorobiaceae > Chlorobium. Next base: position 72,106 of record CAIJGA010000010.1, on the reverse strand, counting down.
TGGGCAGGTTCCTCATACGTCGAATACCTGACTGCCGAGCTTGCTGCAAAAGCATGGAAAATTATCAGCGATATCGAAGAGGCCGGAGGAATGGTCAAGGCTATCGAACAGGGGCTCCCAAAGCTCCAGATCGAAGAAGCAGCTACCCGCAAGCAGGCTCGTATCGACAGCGGGAAGGAGATTATTGTCGGTGTCAACGGCTACAAAACCACCAGCAAAACCGATATCGAGCTGCTCGAAGTCGATAACACCCTGGTACTCGATCAACAGCTCAGGCGACTGGTATCCATCAAGGCAGAGCGCGACAGCGAAGCATGCGCCCTTGCACTCAAGGCCATCGAGGAAAGCGCAGCATCCGGAGAGGGCAACCTGCTTGAACTGGCCGTCGATGCCGCAAGAAAAAGAGCTACCCTGGGTGAAATATCATCAGCCTGCGAGAAAACTTTCGGAAGATATCGCGCTATCACCAGGCTTAACAGCAGTGTCTATATGTCGCAGATGCAGGACAACACACTCTTTAAAGAGGCTCAGAAGCTGGCCGATACCTTTGCCACGCTTGACGGCCGCCGTCCAAGAATCATGGTTTCCAAAGTTGGGCAAGACGGGCACGACCGTGGAGCAAAGGTCATTGCCGCAGGCTTTGCCGACGTCGGTTTTGACGTCGATATCAGCCCTCTCTTCCAGACCCCCGAAGAGGTGGTGCAGCAGGCGCTCGACAACGATGTCCACCTCATTGGTATCTCAAGCCTTGCCGCAGGTCACAAGACCCTGATTCCGAAAATCATTGAGGAACTTAAAGCTCAGAAACGGGAGGATATCCTCGTCATTGCGGGCGGCATCATTCCCGAAAAAGATCATCCGTTTCTCTATGAAAAAGGTGTTGCTGGCATATTCGGGCCGGGAACCGTCATTGCTGAAGCGGCCATCAACATCCTCAAGCTTCTCCTTGCACGTTTTGACTGATGAGCAGCCCGAGCAAGCAGCATAACCTGAGGTTCCATTACGATCCGGATGTGGATACGGTGGTCAACGGCATCATGAACGGTGACCGCCATATGCTCAGCCGGGCCATTACGCTGATAGAGTCACAGAACCCGGAACATGAGCGCAAGGCCCATGAAATCCTCGACCGCTGCCTTGCAAAAAAGACAAACGCAATCCGCATTGGCATAACCGGATCTCCGGGAGCCGGTAAAAGCACCTTCATCGAAACCCTTGGCGAAGAAATCATTAACCAGGGGCTTCGACTTGCTGTTCTGGCAATTGACCCGAGCAGCATGCAGTCGAAAGGGAGCATTCTGGGCGACAAGGCCCGCATGGAAAAGCTTGCAGGAAGAAAGGAGGCCTATATCCGTCCAACAGCCTCATCAGGCTATCTGGGAGGCACTTCGCCAAAAACCCATGAAGCCATCGTCCTCTGCGAAGCCGCCGGATATGATGTTATTGTGGTTGAAACCGTTGGTGTCGGACAGTCAGAAGTGGCTGTCGACACCATGGTTGATTTTATCCTGCTCCTGATGCTGCCCGGATCTGGAGACGAACTGCAGGGCATCAAGAGGGGAATCATGGAGATAGCCGATGCTGTGGCAATCACTAAAACCGATGGAGACCAGGCCGGTATAGCGGCGGTCTCACGAGCTGAATTTGAAGCTGCCCTCAGAATGCTGCCGGCCAAAAATCCCTTCTGGCAACCGCAGGTATTTCTGACCTCCGCCTTCACTGGCTCCGGTATCAAGGAGGTCTGGCAAAATATCTCGGCATTCTTTTGTCAGATTCAGGAACGAAACCTCCTCGAAGAGCGACGCCACCAGCAACTGAAAAACCTGCTCTATACTGTCCTTGAAGAGATGCTGAAAAGAGAGTTCTTCTCTCACCCCGAGGTCATCCGCTCAAAAAAAAACATAGAACGACAGGTGCAACTCGCCGAGCTCAGCCCATTCAGCGGCGCAAAAGCCCTTATGGAAGCCTTCACTCGTCGCCAATAAACTCCTTCTCCTCACTCTTGACAATCAGTACCGGACAATTGGCCTTACGCACAACCGTCTCGGCGACGCTGCCCATAATAAAGCGGCTCAGCCCCTTTTTGCCATGAGAGCCCATAATGACAAAATTGACATCAAGCTCCCCCGCTTTCTCCAGAATCACATCCGAAGGGTTTCCAAACTCGACCGAACACTCCGCCTTCAGTCCGGACTGGAGGAACTCCTGCAGAATAACCTTAAGATCTGCCGCGGCTGCTTTTTCCAGATCCTCTTCAAGCGGAACATAATTGAGCGTAATGTCAACCGCCATAGGCCTAGGCTCCACAACATTCAGAAGATGGACAGAAGCACCCATACCTGCGGCAAACTCTCTGGCATACTGCACCGCCTTGCGGGAAGCATCAGAAAAATCGACGGGACAAAGAATCACCTGAATCTTGAACATGATCGGAATGGTTTAGGTTGCCTGGGAAGATGCCGGTGGGCGGTTTTCAAAGAACGGTCTGAACAGATCAATGGGTATTGGAAAAACCGTTGTGGAGTTGTTCTCTGCAGCGATATCCTTCAACGTCTGCAGATAGCGAAGCTGCAGGGCAGCAGGAGATGCTGAAATAATCGTTGCAGCATCAGCAAGCCGTTGTGCAGCCTGGAACTCCCCTTCGGCATTGATAATTGCCGAACGACGTTCCCGTTCAGCTTCAGCCTGTTTGGCCATTGCCCGACGCATCCCTTCGGGAAGATCAATCTCCTTTACCTCAACCTTGCTGACCTTGACCCCCCAGGGTTCCGTATCCTTGTCAAGAATGGTCTGGATCCGGTCATTGATTTCATCCCGTTCCGCCAGCAGATTATCAAGTTCTCCCTGGCCGCAGACACTGCGAAGCGTCGTCTGGGCAAGCTGAGAGGTGGCAAAATGAAAATCCGCAACATCAACAATTGCCTTGATGGCATCAAGAACTCGGAAATAGACAACCGCGCTCACCTTAACCGAAACGTTGTCGCGAGTGATAATATCCTGCGGAGGAACATCGAGCGTTACCGTACGAAGGTCAACTCGGACCATTTTATCGACCCCCGGAATAAGGATGATGAGCCCAGGCCCTTTTGCCCCGATAATCCGACCGAGACGAAAAACAACCGCCCGCTCATACTCTCTGAGAATTTTTATCGACGAAATCAAAAAAGCGGCAAGCAACAGAAAAACTGTCATGACATTGATTTCAAACATAACATTGTCTCATTTTATTAAGCAGTTTCCTCAACCAACGATTTCACCCCAATATTACACAATAATACAACGATAACAACCAACTTAAAACATTGAATGCTCCCCGAGCTCCTGCCCGGCAAGCCCCTCTTTAAGCGCCCGCTTGTAAAAATCGCGCAACGTATCGCTGCCGAAGGATGGCGTCATGTCAGCATCATATTTCCCTGTCTGGGGATTGAGCACCAGCATGGACTCAGAACAATAGTACTTGCCGATACGGGCAAACTCAGCCTTGTCCTTCATTTTCGGAAAAATCTTTGCCAGAGCACTCAGTACCGGAATAATAAAATCGAACATACGGATCGGCATGTTTTTAAACTTCGGCTGGCGACCGAGAAGCTCAAAAAGCATTTCGCCCTGCTCCCTGAAAGTAATAGCCTTCCCCGGACCGCCAACAGGCAGGATTTTATTTTTCTTTGCAGGATCTTCAAGGCAATCAGCGATAAAACAAGCCAGATCTTTTTCGCTAATCGGCTTGCAGGCAGTCAGCTCGCCATTGCCAAACATGACAAAAGGCTTCCCTTTTTTCACGGATTCAACCTGGCCGGCAACGGACTTGAAAAAGGCAGTCGGGCGGACAATCGACCAGGTAAGCCCCGATTCCTTGAGCTCTTGCTCGAATTTCAGCTTTGCTCTCTGAAATTCGAGCAGTGGCTTCTGCACACAGATCGCAGAGAGGAGCACAAAGTGAGTCGCTCCTGCAGCCTTGCCCGCGTCGAGCGCATTACGTGTAGCCTGATAGTCGATATCCCACGAATCCTTCACTCCCCCGTTTCTGGAGGTCAGGCAAGAGACAACCACATCAAAATGTTCCCCCCTGATTCCGCTCTTTTTCAGCGACTCCATTCGGCTTACATCACCGAACCGAACCTCAGAACCCTTCAGCTGGGTGCAGGTCACTCCCGCTCTTGTCATCGCACCAACACCTGAACGCTCACGGGCAAAACTCACAACATCATACCCCCTGGCAACCAGTTCACGAACAACATATTTGCCAATATATCCAGTGGCACCAACGACAAAAACACGCTTGGGCGGTATTCCGGCAGAATGCATAGAAGTATTCACAGTTTATAGATGGTTACAGTTTCAATAGACGGCAACATCACCTGATGCAGTTTCACTCTCTCATCCATCAGAATAGCGACAACTGGAGGCACAGCTCCATTTGTAGAGTATGGCATTCAGTAATGCATTTAGCAAAGAACGAAATAAACCATTACTTCTTAATAATTTACAATACGAATTATGCATAAGCAAATGGATTGATTTTACCAATCAGTCAGGAATTCTGTTTTTTTTAGTTCCATTAGCACTTTAAAAGTATTAGAGTAATTAAATATAAGTAAGGCAAAGGAAATCCGGATATTTGATGTTTGATATCGAAATTGCTTTCATGAAGCTTGTTTATCGGTAAACAATGAAATCATGCCTTTTATTGGCAGGAAATACCTGACTGCTGCAGTTTGTTCGCGTTGTTCTGTCACCTGTTACGATATTGAGAATTTTCGGCGGCAACCATTCATGATGCATGATAGGGATTGATCCTTAGCTTATTTTAATGCATGTTATCAATGGAATTTATTGGTTTATGATCACTGAGTTGGAAATAAATATACAGATGACAGGCAAAAACAGTAATCCGAAAGATCTTCAGAAAAAAAGAAAAATACAGAAAATAGCCGTGTTTACTTCCGGCGGTGATGCCCCGGGAATGAATGCCGCCATTAGAGCTGTAACCCGTGCAGCCATTGCCAATAAGCTGAAAGTCGTCGGGATTCGTCGCGGGTATCAGGGAATGATTGAAGGTGATTTTATTTCCCTGAAAGCTTCTGATGTCAGCGGGATTCTTCAATTGGGCGGCACAATGCTTAAAACCGCACGGAGCGATGCATTCAGAACTCCTGAAGGACGCCAGCAAGCCTACAAGCAATTGCTGAATGCTGCAATTGATGCCGTTGTTGTTATTGGCGGGGACGGCTCATTTACCGGAGCCTTGGTGATGTCGCAGGAGTTCAATATTTCGTTTGTCGGCATACCTGCTACTATTGATAATGATATCTATGGAACTGATTATACGATTGGATACGAAACCGCACTGAACTCTGTCGTTGAAGCAGTTGATAAAATCAGAGATACAGCAAGATCGCACGGTCGCATTTTTTTCATTGAAGTCATGGGTCATGAAGCCGGCTTGCTTGCATTGAATAGCGGCATTGCATGCGGAGCAGAGGTTATTTTAATCCCTGAATTAAAGGAACAGAATGAAGAGCTGAAAAGGTTTTTGAACAAAGGATACAAACATAAGGAGACCAGTGGGATTATTATCGTTGCTGAAGGAGATGAAACTGGTGGTGCCATGAAAATTGCAGAACAAGTGCGATCAACACACCCCGATCTGGATGTTCGCATCTCAATTCTGGGTCACATTCAGCGCGGCGGTAGTCCAACCGCCAAAGACAGGGTAAATGCTACAAGAATAGGAGTCGCAGCTGTTGAGGCATTGCTTGATGACCAGAAAAGCATCATGATAGGACTGACCAATGAAAAAATTGTACAGGTGCCCTTTAACAAAGCAGTGAAGCTCAATCACAGTATTGACCTCAATCTGCTCGAAATTCAAAGGCTGATGAATTGTTAGCCCAAGGGAGCCGCAAAAATGCGCATCGGTTCACGCTGTTGTTCTGCCAAACGCCCGCAAAGAAAAAAAATTAAGCTCACCAACGATACCCTTCAGAACCATGATCCGCCGAAAGTAAAGGACTCTACCCTCGACGGATCGGCGCTATCTTGCGTTTGATGCTGCCCCGTTAGCCCTACAATGCCCGATGAATGATGGCAGGACTATGCTGAACCGTTCGTGCATAGTGCACCGCCGGCAGACCGAACAGCATGACATAGCCGAACAGATGGTCATCCGGAATGCCAAGGCGCTGCCTGGTCTCCGGCAACAGATCGTTGATGGCCCAATTCGCCAGACCGTTCCACAATGTTCCGACTCCATTAGACTGTGCATACAGCTCGAAGTAAGACATGGCAATCAGGCAATCCTGCATCGGGCAAGCCACATGCTTCGGAGCCGAAGTAATAAGCAGATGCGGCGCATGACGAAAGAGGATATCGACCTTATGCTTCTCCCATAAATCGACAAATCTCATATAGAATTCCTTGCCTTTCGGCAGCGCCCCCTCTTTGGCCAATCTCACCAGCCCTGCCATCACCTCATCACGAAGCTCCGCAACCTTCTCCTTGTCATCCAGCACCGTAAACCGAACCTGGCGGGAGTTTACGCCTGTCGGAGCATGCCACGCCACATCAAGAAGATTCTGGAAAAGCGCAGGATCGAGATTTTCACTCTTGTAGCTTCGCACTGAGCGGCGTCCCTTTATGAGGGTTTCAAGCTCAACCGGGTCAGGATATTTCCCGTCAAGCAGCAGACTGTCAGCCGCCCTCACCCCAAGTATGGAAATCGACCCTCCCGGACAGATCGCAAGGCAATGCTCGCACCGGTAACAGGTTGACTCTTTTTCAACAGCGATGGAGGGAAAGCCGTCTTTCGCCATAACAATAATCCGCGCCGGGCAGTCGGCCACACACATACCGCACTGTGTGCAGCTCTCTTTGTTAACCTCGAAATGCAGCATTTTTCACAATTACTTGTTCATGAATTCAAAACCTCTGCCACCATTAGGCAAAAAATTTCTCAATAATCCCGTTTTTCAGGCAGTCTGTATACTCCGGGAATATTCTGGGATGCTAAGATAAAGAAAGAATAATGTTCTGGGGTTATGAATATTTTCTCTATCCCGCTAAAGGTGCATTTCCAGCACAACCGACACCATTCATGAGCAGAACCCAAAGCCGGCCAGCCCACGCTGAAGAAGGACCTTCACAGGCTGACTTCAGCGCAGGGTTGGCCGTAAAAGTCCTGCGAGTGTTTGATGTATTGAAGACGGGATCCGCCACCGTTAGAAAGGGTTAAGGCTTGGCGGCAATGTCGAGAGAAACATCAAGGAGAGTATCTCTTCCAAGGTAGCCCTTGGATCTACTCTTTTGGCTTTCGGAGCAAGGCAGAAGCCACTATTGCCATGCCTGCTGCAATCATAAGGATTGGAAGCAGGCCACCGGGAATAGCTGCTTCGCGGAGTTCGATCTTAAGCAAAATCCAAACGCCACCAAAAAAGAAGACGATTCCCGTCACCAGCCCGAAGCGATCAAAGGAGAGGCCAAAAAACCTCCGCACCACTTGAGCTCCGATTGAGATTACACCCACGCCGAGAATACCCGCTCCCCATCCGATATCAGCAACAAAAGCTGTCCCCATCCAGATAAACAAGATACCCCATCCGATGGCATCCAGCTTCTTGAGCAAGAAAACTGTACTCTTCAGTAATGGATCACGCTGACTGATTGCCATGCTTCACCTCGTATCATTTCATTAATTCCGGCTAATAATAATGAGTATTGAACCGCCTAATCCGCAAAGATATGAGCCGGCCGTATAAGAAGCCTGTTTTTGAAAAAAAAGCCCGTTTTATACTTGCAATCGCACTATCCGATAACGAATTACCACAAAATGACAATGCATAACACGCATTCTATACGTCATTACTTACAAAGTATAAATTTATTTTATATACCACCCAAGAACAAGACACTCTATAGAGTGCATTGTCTTTGTAAAGGAACAACGCCTGTCAGGAGTTTAATGAGCAGTTTCTGTGCTGGTAATAATTGCGAGTTGCAAAACTGGGATACCACTTCCGAAATGTTCGCTGAAGCCAAAAAAAATCACTCATTGAAAAGTGAAGCTGTATTACTTTGATCAATTATGTTATATTTACCTTAAAATAACTATAACTGATCAATCAATGATTTTTCAGTCTTGCATAGCGAATGATAAATCCATTCAGGTTTTTGTAAGCACAACTTCCATTATCAAATAAACACATACGACTATGGCAAACGAAAACAATGGCGTTTTTACCGACCTCCTTGTTGCGATCGGCGCTCCAATCCAGAATGTAACTGACGCTACTATTAGCACCGTGGGCAACGGACTCAATGCAGCCGGTTCTGCTGCTCAGTCTAGCCTCAACCTCCTTGGAACACTGGCCACCAGTTCGGCAAACTCAGTCGGTTCTGTCGCTCAGTCGAGCCTCAACCTCTTTGGAACACTGGCCACCAGCTCGGTAAACACAGCAGTCACGTTCATGGAAAGCCTCGCTACTGCCGTTACAGCAGTCATCACAACAGCCATCACACCGAAAAAGTAAACACCTGCTTTTACAGATAAACCCGTTTTGCTCCAACCGGCTCAAGACGGGTTTGCTGCTCTGCTATCCAACATTTTTTACCTGCTTGCGGTAAGGGTAATATCTGGTATCAATCCCGGAGCAAATCAGCACGCATACTTATTCCGGCAGCCAGCCATATATTTTTCAATACCCTGATGGCAGGGTCAATCAACTCTGACGTTCTAGACCGCTCTTACCTCTTGCTATTCATGAAACTTATGTATAGGTTTCGATGTTTCCTGATCTGATGTTCACCTTTGTTACCGATACTTACATCAACGATAATCATTTACTCCCTACAGCCATGTATATGGATCCATTGTATTTTATTTTTGCAGGCCCGGCCATGCTTCTTGGCTTATGGGCGCAATTCAAGGTTAAGTCTGCTTTTAACAAGTATTCACAGGTGCGTACCCAGAGCGGCATTACCGGCGCTGAAGCTGCCCGGCGTATTCTTGATCGTGGCGGACTCAGCAGGGTGACGATTGAGGCTACTCATGGCATGTTGTCTGATCACTACGACCCTTTCCATAAGTCGCTGCGCCTGAGTGAGGATGTCTACAACCTTCCGAGCATTGCCTCGGTGGGTGTTGCCGCTCACGAAGCCGGCCACGCTTTGCAAGACAAGACTGGCTATATGCCGCTTCATTTACGTTCAATCATGGTACCAGCCGTCTCAGTCGGCAGTTACGTTGGCCCTGTTCTCTTTATGGCAGGCATGTTCCTTGCCGGCACTATCGGGACAACCCTTGCATGGGCGGGGATCATGCTGTTTGGCTCAACGGCACTCTTTGCACTGGTAACGCTTCCGGTTGAATTCAATGCAAGCCGCCGGGCAAAAGAGCTGCTGGTTTCACAGGGGATTGTGTCAAGCGCTGAGCTAAAAGGGATCAATGCCGTCCTTGACGCGGCTGCGCTGACCTATGTTGCCGCTGCGGCCCAGGCGATTATGCAGTTGCTTTATTTTCTCACCATCATGAATCGTAGAAACTCATAGCATGAAAAATAGCTTCCGTAAAAAGCCGCTGTCAATGCTCCTTGGTGAAGTCAATGGTACGCATCGGCTGAACAGGGTTCTCGGTCCGGTTGCCCTGACCAGTCTTGGTGTGGGTGCCATCATTGGAACCGGCATCTTTGTCCTTATCGGTGTTGCCGCTCATGACAAGGCTGGCCCGGCAGTGACGCTCTCTTTTGCGGTTGCAGCTCTTGCCTGTATTTTTGCGGCGCTTTGCTATGCTGAATTTGCCTCAATGGTGCCGATTGCGGGATCAGCCTATACCTACGCCTATGCAACACTGGGCGAGCTGATGGCCTGGATTATCGGATGGGATCTCATTCTTGAATATGGAGTAGCTTCGGCAACAGTGGCGCATGGATGGTCGAAATACTTTCAGGATTTTCTCGGGATATTCGGTATCGGCATTCCCAAACTCTTCTCCAATGCCCCTCTCGACTTTGATCCTGCAACCGGGCTATTAAGCTTGACCGGCGCCTGGTTTGATCTGCCGGCAGTACTGATTGCCCTTGCCGTGACGGTGATCCTGGTCAAGGGTATCAAGGAGAGTGCCCGGTTCAATGCCGGAATGGTAATCGTCAAGGTCGCTATTGTCTTGCTGGTAATCGTGCTTGGAGCGATGTACGTTAAACCGGCAAACTGGATACCTTTTGCTCCATTCGGCTATTCAGGATTCACTCTTTTCGGTCATACCGTTCTCGGCGAGCCTGGTCTTGGGGGAGCGCCTGTCGGGGTGCTTGCCGGAGCTGCCATGATTTTTTTCGCCTATATCGGCTTCGACGCTATTTCAACCCATGCCGAGGAGGCAAAGAATCCGCAACGGGATATCCCGATCGCCATTATCAGCTCCCTGGTCATCTGCACGCTCCTTTACATTGCCGTTGCGGCGGTCGTAACCGGTATGGTTCCCTACAACAGGATCAGTATTGATGCTCCGGTCTCCAACGCCTTCATGCAGGTCGGCATCGGCTGGGCGCAGCTTGTTATTTCGCTTGGCGCAATCACTGGCATCACCTCTGTCTTGCTGGTCATGATGCTCAGTCAGCCAAGGATTTTTCTGGCCATGGCGCGTGACGGTTTGCTGCCTAAATCATTTTTCGGGGCTATTCATGAAAAATTCAGAACCCCCTGGAAGTCAACCATTCTCACCGGTTGTTTTGTTGCCTTATTGGGCGGACTGCTCCCCTTGCGGCTGCTTGCCGAGCTGGTCAATATCGGCACCCTCTTTGCCTTTGTGGTTGTTTGCAGCGCAGTGCTTATCATGAGAAAAACAAACCCTGAGGCTGAACGGCCTTTCAAGGCGCCTCTGATGCCGTTTGTGCCTCTTGCAGGTATTTTCACCTGCCTTATGCTTATGTTCTCGCTCCCTGTCGAAAACTGGTTGAGGCTTATTGTCTGGCTCGTTATCGGCTTTGTTATCTATTTTTTATATGGCCGCAAGCACAGTGAACTGAACAAGATCAAACCATCTGATCAAGACTGACATGACCAACAAGGTATTTCTTATTACCGGAGCATCAACCGGTATCGGTGAAGCAACGGCAAGGCGTGCGGTTGAAGCCGGATTCAAGGTTGTCCTTGCTGCCCGTTCAACCGAAAAACTGGATCGGTTACAAGCGGAACTGGGCTCCGGCCATGCACTTGCCATCACTTGTGATGTTGCAAGCTGGCAGTCGCAACAGGGTATGGTTGAACAGGCGATTAAGCGTTTCGGCCGCATTGATGTTGTTTTTGCCAATGCAGGCTTTTCTAAAGGGTCAACCTTTTATGGCGGTGAGGATAAGCCAGACGAATGGAAGGAGATGGTGATGGTCAACGTCTATGGTGCTGCTGCCACGGCACGTTTAACGCTGCCGGAACTGGTAAAAAATAGCGGCCATCTGCTTATTACCGGCTCGGTGGTGGGGCGTATTACCTCCATCAGAAATCTTTATTCAGCGACAAAATGGGCTGTCACCGGCATGGCTCAGGCTATCCGCAATGAGATGACAGGAACGGGTGTGCGCGTCACGCTTGTTGAGCCGGGAGTTGTCGACACCCCGTTCTGGGACAATCTCCAGAAACCCTGCACGGCAGAACTGCAACCGGACGATATCGCCCGGGCAGTCATGTTTGCCGTCAGCCAACCGCCCCATGTCGATGTCAACGAAATCCTGATCCGGCCAACAGGGCAACCCAATTAATTTAGCTTTTGCAAACGGTTCAGAAAGACAACTCTATACAAAAATTTAAATGCTGATAACCTTTGAGGGAATAGATGGAGCAGGAAAATCAACCCAGATCAAGGAACTTGTCCACGCTCTGATCGCCCAGGGTATTGAGGTTGTTACCTTGAGAGAACCCGGAGGCACAGTAGTGGCTGAAAAAATCAGGCTCATCCTTCTTGAAAGCTCCCACGAAATCAGCTCCATCGGTGAACTGCTCCTTTTTTCGGCAAGCCGGGCTGAGCTGGTTCAGGAGGTTATCATGCCAGCCCTTGCAAGCGGCAAAACCGTCATTCTCGACCGCTTTTATGATTCAACGACTGCCTATCAGGGCTATGGTCGCGGAATCGACATGGAGGTACTCCGTTCAATCATTGCGGTTTCCACCTGCAGCATAACGCCTGACGTCACCTTTTATCTTGATCTTGAACCGGAAGAGGCGCTGAAAAGAAAATTTTCAAAAACATCTCTTCTTCTGGAATTTGACGGTGATGAGCTTGACCGTATGGAACGCTCAGGACTCGAGTTCTACCGAAAGGTTCGGCAAGGGTATCTCGACATCATGCAACGCAATCCTGAACGTTTTATCTGTATCAACGCTCTTGATTCTGTAGCTGTCATTCACAGCAAAATCACTGCTCTTCTCTGGAAACGGTTTCAAGGATTACCTGCACCTGATGGCACAAAAATGATATTAGCACAAAACCCCAAAAATAAATTTAAAAAGTGAATGTATCATAAAATAAATATATAACCGCTTCTGTTTTTTATGAAAGTTTTGTACCGGATTCTGAAAGAATTTAATTAAATTAAAATACATTTACACCCTCATCACACCCATACCTGTAACGCATGCATGACAGTATTCTTAAAGAGCGTCAACTGAGCACTTTTGCCACGTCGATCTCGTTACAGGATATCCGAACCCTGAAAGAACTCTACCAGCTCAAGGCAGAAACACGCGAATTGCGCGCTCCGGTTGTCAACAACATTATCAAGCAGAGGGTTGTCGGGCAAGCATGTGTGGAATCACTGAAAAATGCACTCTACTCGCTTGAAACCATCTATATTGATGACGATACCGGTCACCGTCTCTTGCGACTGGACGGACTGAAGCAAATTCATGTAGACCTGACCTATGAAATCAGGGAGCTTCAGAAAGACATCTACTACCTTGAACATGGTGAAGACAAGTTCATTGACTACCTCGCTAAATTTATTCCCGATTTCCGCTCCTATATCAATGAAGGGGTTGCCCTGCTCAAGGGAAAGCACTTTGACGCGTTTATCACCGATCGTGACGGAACAACCAACAACTACTGCGGACGATACCGCTCCTCGGTACAGCCCATCTACAACTCGGTATTTCTTACCCGCTTTGCCAAGAACTGCTGCACCTACCCTATTATCATTACCTCGGCTCCACTGAAAGATTTCGGAATTCTGAATGTCTCGATCAACCCGAGCAATACGTTTATCTACGCAGGTTCAAAGGGAAGGGAGTTTATCAATCTGGAAGGCGATTTCAACAGCTTCCCCATTGAAGAAAAAAAGCAGCAACTGATCAATATTTTGAACGAGCGGATGGTGGTGCTCCTTCAGGAACAGGATTATGAGAAATTCAACTTTATCGGCTCGGCCCTGCAGATAAAGTTTGGACAGACCACGGTTGCCCGTCAGGATATCAGTCACTCCATCAAGGATGATGAATCTTCCGCTTTTCTTGAAAAGGTAAAAGGCATCGTTCGTGAGGTAGATCCGAGCGGCCGCAACTTTAGAATTGAAGATACCGGCCTTGACATCGAAATCATTTTGACAATCGATGTAGTTTCCGGTGACTCGCCAATCAAGGATTTCGACAAAGGCGACGGGCTTGCCTTTATCTGCAGCAAACTGGGTATAGTCGCGGCAAAAGGCTCAACCCTTGTTTGTGGCGATACCCCGTCTGACATTCCAATGCTGAAGAAAGCGATGGAAATGTTTGAAGATGTCTGGGCGGTTTTTGTAACGCGGGACGAGAAGCTTGCAGAGCAAATTAAAGCAATCTGCCCGAACAGCTTTACGGTACCCTACCCCGACATTCTCTTGACCATCCTTGGTCTGCTTTCCCTGTAAAACGATTTGCATCATGATAATCTTTTAAACACTGGTATGAGCAACATGTTCAAAGGCGCAATTTTCGATCTCGATGGAGTCATCACCGGCACGGCAAAAGTCCACAGTCTTGCCTGGCAATCGATGTTTAACAATTTCCTCAAGAATTATGCAGAGTTAAACAACGAAACGTACTTTCCTTTTGACCCTGCCCACGACTATCACAAGTATGTAGACGGCAAACCTCGTATGGAGGGTGTTAAAAGCTTTCTTTCGTCACGTGATATTGAACTCCCTTTTGGGGAACTCGATGATGATCCGGAAAGAAATACGGTCTGCGGTCTTGGAAATCGCAAAAACAGCCTCTTTACCGAAATCCTCATCAAGGAAGGCCCTGAGGTCTACACCTCATCGGTTGACCTGATCAACATCCTCATATCGAAAGGCATCAGGATTGGTATCGCTTCATCAAGCTGCAACTGCCAGCTCATCCTGAAACTTGCCAAACTGGAACATTTGTTTGAAACCCGTGTGGACGGCACAGTTTCCATTGAGCTTGGCCTCAAGGGAAAGCCGAATCCCGATATCTTCATCATGGCGGCCAAAAACCTTAGCCTGGAACCGCACGAATGTGTTGTTATTGAGGATGCCATTTCCGGTGTTCAAGCCGGTTCCCGGGGCAATTTTGGCCTGGTGCTCGGTATTGCACGTGACATTGAAGGCTCAAAACTCAAGGAACAGGGCGCAGATATTGTTGTCGGTGACCTGGGCGAAATCACCTATGAGGAGATTGATCGCTGGTTCAGAAAGGGTCTTGAGTTTGATGGGTGGAACCTGACCTATACCGATTATTCCTCCAAAGATGAAAAACTTCGCGAAACACTGACCTCATGCGGCAACGGTTACCTTGGCATAAGGGGTGCCTATGAAAGTTCGTCATGCTCCAACCACCACTATCCCGGCACCTATATTGCCGGAATATTCAACCGGGTGCCTTCGGAAGTGCATGGCCAGACCGTTTACAACAATGACTTTGTCAATACGCCGAACTGGCTGCCCGTTGAGTTCAGGATCGGGGGGGGAGAGTTCATTGAGCCCCTTGGACAGAAGATACTCAGCTACCGCCAGAACATAAGCCTGCGCAACGGCCTCATGGAACGGGATCTCGTTATTCAGGACAACCTTGGCAGAATAACAAGCATCAGCAGTCGCCGGTTTGCAAGCATGGACAATCCGCACCGCTGTGCACTGAAGTTCACCCTGAAGCCGGTCAATTACAGTGCTGAAGTCGAGTTCCGCTCAGCCATTGACGGCAGGGTACAGAACAAGAATGTTGCCCGTTACAGTGAGTTGACAAGCGATCATCTGGAGGCTGTTGAGAGTATATCGGAAGATCAGCTCATGCTGCTTCATGTCCGTACCAATGTATCGCATTACGATATTGTTACCGGAACCAAAACGAGAATTTTGTGCCACGGCAAGCCTGCCGTAGTAGAGAGCTCAACATTGAGCAACGACCGCTATATCGGTGAGTTGTTCAAGTTGTCACTCAATCCGAACAAAGGCTGCACCATTGAAAAGCTGGCCTCCATTCATACCTCTCTTGATGCAAAGATCAGCAATCCGCTAAAAGCTGCCCGTCTTTCACTGCAAAGCGAAGACTCCTTCGACTCGCTCTTCAAGGCACATAATGATGCCTGGGAAAAAATCTGGAAAAAGGCCGACCTTGTCATCGAAGGCGACCGCTACAGCCAGAAATTGCTCCGGTTGCACACCTATCACATGATGTGCACCGCCTCACCGCACAATCCGACAATTGATGCCGGAATGCCGGCACGCGGCCTGAACGGTGAAGCATACCGTGGACATATATTCTGGGATGAAATCTTTATTCTGCCGTTTTTCAACCGGCACTTCCCTGATATTTCAAAGGCTCTGTTGCTCTACCGTTACAATCGGCTTGATGCAGCAAGGGAGTATGCCCGCGAAAATGGCTACAAGGGGGCAATGTTCCCGTGGCAGACAGCCGATGATGGCCGCGAAGATACGCAGATCATCCATTTCAACCCGAAAAGCGGTCACTGGGGCCCTGATCTCAGCCGTCTGCAGCGGCATGTTTCGATAGCGGTCTTCTACAACGTCTGGCGTTACATCTACGATACCGACGATACGCAGTTCCTCAATGAGTACGGCGCAGAACTTATGTTTGAAATTGCGCGATTCTGGGCATCAATTGCCACCTATTCAACCGAGACCGGCAAGTACCATATCGAAGGCGTGATGGGGCCTGATGAATTTCATGAAGCGCTGCCCGACAGCGGCAAAGAGGGGCTGAAAGATAATGCCTATACAAACATCATGGCTATCTGGCTCTTCGACAAAGCCGCAGAAATAGGTGAAAAGATTGACCCGGTTGTTCTAAAAAGGCTGACGGCGAATATCAAGCTTGATCCTGAAGAACTCAAGCAGTGGCGTGATATCAGCAGCCACATGAATATCCTGATCGATGAGGAGGGTGTGCTGGAGCAGTTTGACGGCTACAAGAGCCTCAAAGAGCTTGACTGGCCTCACTACCGCGCCCGATACGGCAATATCCACCGGATGGACAGAATCCTCAAGGCTGAGGGTGATTCACCCGATTTGTACAAGGTTGCCAAACAGCCTGATGTGCTGATGACCTTTTATACCCTCTCCCCCGGTGAAGTTGCTGAGTTGCTTGAAAAAATCGGGTATAAGGTTCCTGATGCCCTGACCTTTGTCAGAAACAATTATGCCTATTACGAACCGCGGACAAGTCATGGTTCGACCTTGAGCAAGGTGGTTCACAGCATCATCTCAAGCTATCTGCACGACGGTCACGAAATGGCCTGGAAATGGTTCTCTGAAGCACTGAAAAGCGATATTCAGGATACCCAGGGAGGAACCACCCAGGAGGGAATCCATTGTGGCGTCATGGCCGGAACGCTTGATACGGTTATCCGTTATTTCGCTGGCATTTCGTTCTACAACGAAAAACTCAATGTGCATCCGAATCTGCCAACGCAATGGAAAAAGCTTTCACTGAGCGTCTGTTTCCGGAAAAATCGCTATATCATGTCCATTGCACAGAACGATATCGTTGTTACGCTGGTCGAAGCTGAGGGCGACGAAGCTCTCGCATGCGTAGCCGGACAGCATATCACCCTCAAGAAAGGAGTTCCCTACCACTCCGCTTGAGAAAAAAGAACCAATATAACGCAGGAAGCTGGTATCAAGACCGGCTTCCTGCGTTATATTGCTATTGTTATTATTCCTGTATTTTTTTTGATCCTTTGTTGACTTATTGAAGACTGCTATGCGCCTGTCCAACTTTCGATATACCTTACCTAAAACAAAAATAGCCGATGAGCCCGCTTCGCTCAGGGGCAAATGCAAGATGATGGTACTGAACCGTCGAAAAAAAGATATTGAACATAAATCCTTCGAAGATATCGTCTCCTATTTCAAAAAAGGAGATCTGCTTGTTTTAAACAACAGCCGGGTTTTCCCAGCCAAAATCTTTGGCCAGAAAGAAAAAACTGATGCAAAAATCGAGGTTTTTCTGCTTAGGGTACTCAATAAAGAGGCTGGCTTGTGGGATGTTCTGGTCGATCCTGCCCGAAAGGTACGGGTAGGCAACAAGATCTACTTTGATGAGGATGTGGTTGCTGAAGTCGTTGATAACACCACTTCCCGTGGCAGAACCATCCGGTTCCTCAATCCGGATATCGATGTTTTCAGTTTGGTCGAAAGAATCGGCAATATTCCCCTTCCACCCTATTTCGCCCGCCCGCCCCGTGAATCGGACAAGGAGGACTATCAGACGGTCTATGCTTCCGAAACCGGTGCCGTTGTGGCTCCTATGGCAGGATTGCATTTCACCATGCCGATCTTGCAGAAAATCCAGAAAATCGGGGTAAAAATCCTGCCCATCACCCTCCATCCAAGCCTGAGCACCTTCAATGCCATTGAGGTTGAGGATGTCTCCAAACACAAGATGGATTCGGAATATTTCAATATTCCTTACCAGACAGCCATGGAGATCAATGAGACCAAGGTCAATAAAACAGGTCGGATTATTGCCATCGGAACAACAACCCTTCGTGTGCTTGAGGCCAATGCCACTGTGGACGGAAAAATAAAATTCGGAAGAGGCTGGACAGACAAGTTTATCTATCCTCCCTACCAGTTCAAGGTTGTTGATGCTCTTCTGACCAATTTCCAGCAGCCTGAAACCACACTGCTGATGGCTGTCAGTGCCTTTGCAGAGCACCGGCTGCTCATGGAAGCGTATAAAACCGCACTCAAGGACGATTACCAGTTTCTAGCCTATGGAGATGCCATGTTTATCCATTAATCCCCGGTATAATTGACCTCCTATGAATGCCATAGCCATTATTGCCGCAAGCGGTATCGGAAAACGGATGCAGCTCAAGGAGGGCGAAAGCAAACAGTTGCTTGAAATCGGCGGGTTTCCGGTTGTCTATCATACCTTGAAAGCCTTTCAGATGGCATCCTCCGTCGGAGCTATCTATGTTGCAACCAGGCTGGAGAACATCGAAATTCTTGAGGAAATGGCCGCGGCCTTTGGCTTCAGCAAGCTGAAAGCCATTGTCGAGGGTGGCAAGGAACGTCAGGATTCGATTTACAACTGCATCAAGGCTATAGAGCAGGAAAGACGCTCCGCCAGCAGCTGTCTGCCAGAGACGATTCTGGTCCATGACGGAGCCCGACCCTTCATCACTCCTGATCAGATCGATGAGATTTCGCGCCTTGCAATGCTGCACGGCGCCTGTGTGCCGGCAAACAGGCCAAAAGATACCATCAAATATATCGGAGAAAATCCTGAATTTTTTGGTGAAACCCTTGATCGCAGCAAGCTTCTCCAGGTACAGACACCACAGGGTTTTCGAAGCGCATTGCTGATCCAGGCACATCAGCAGGCTGAACTTGAAGGCTGGTATGCAACCGATGATGCCGCATTGGTGGAACGTTTTTTTCCGGAACAACCTGTTAAAATTTTTGAAACCGGTTATCACAATATCAAGATCACGACTCCGGAGGATATTCCTGTTGCCGAAGCAATTTTCAGCCAGATATCAGCACGGAGTTAACACTGCGAAAAAAGAACAAATAAAAGCTCTTCTCTGCTTGCTTTTTCCTGAAGCCTATAGTATATTTTCAGCCGGTAAAAATGGTGAGGTAGCTCAGTTGGTTAGAGCACAGGATTCATAACCCTGAGGTCGAGGGTTCAACTCCCTCTCTCACCACCATTGATAAGCGGGTGTAACTCAGTTGGTAGAGTGTTTGCTTCCCAAGCAAAATGTCGCGAGTTCGAATCTCGTCACCCGCTCGACTTCAGTGGATTCAACTTAATTTCTTTTTCAAGGTGCCGCTTATGATTCAGACCTCTGTTTTTTTTGCTCCCGTCACCATTGAAGAGATCAACACCACACAAATCATTGATGGCCAGATGGCCCGTCATCTTGGCATTGAAATGACCGAAATCGGTCTTGATTTCATGACAGCCAAAATGCCCGTCGACCATCGCACCATCCAGCGTATCGGTATTCTTCACGGGGGCGCTTCCCTGGCTCTTGCTGAAACCGTCGGAAGTATTGCCGCCTCCTATTGCGTTGACCGTGACACCTATTACATTGTTGGCCAGGAAATCAATGCCAACCATATCCGGCCGGTAAGAACCGGTTTTGTCTATGCAACGGCAACTCCCCTGCATCTTGGAAAAAGCTCGCAGGTCTGGGATATCAAGGTGAGAAATGAAGAGGGTAAACTAACCTGCATCAGCCGCTTTACCGTGGCTGTCCTGAAAAAAGCTCAGCTCCCCGGATAAAGCCGGATGCTTGTTGTTTTTTTTCATACCTTCATTGATTCTCATTAGAAATTTTTTACCGTCGCAGAAGTTTTTAACATTTATTGCAGATTTCAGGGTATGCAAATCTTACAATCAGAAACTCTCGTCTCACCGCTTGGCCCCACCTCGGATTTTTCTGAGGAACTCCTTCATCAGCTTGCTGCACAGCAAAAATCACGCAAGAAATGGCTGCTTATCCAGCCCGTAAGCAATACCAGCATGATGGTGGACTCCGGTACGGTCAGTATGCCGTTAAACCTGATTATGGTTGCAACCCTCGTAGGAAAGCTTTTTGATGTCACCTTTATTGACGAGCGCCTTGGCGACAAGGTACCTGAAGATTTTTCAGGATTTGACGTTATCGCCATTACCTCACGCACACTCAACGCCTCTAAAGCATACCATATAGGCGACGCAGCCCTTCGCCAGGGAAAAATCGTTATCCTCGGTGGCGTTCATCCCACCATGCTGCACGACGAGGCCTCACAGCACTGTACCAGCGTGGTCTATGGTGAAATCGAGTCCATCTGGACTGAACTGGCCACGGATGTCCTGAAAGGCCATATGCAAGGCGTCTACCGGGCAAAGGAACTCAAACCGATGAGTGATATGCAACGGCCCGATTTCAGCTACGCACTTTCAACAAAAAACTCAAAAAAATACAGTTCCCGCATCCCTATTCTGGCAACAAAAGGATGCCCGGTAGGATGCAACTTCTGCACAACACCAACCATTTACGGCAAAAACTACCGTTATCGCGAGCTTGATCTGGTGCTTGAGGAGATGCGCTACCACCAGCAGCGGGTAGGTAAGGAAAATGTCAATTTTTCCTTCATGGACGACAATATCAGCTTCCGGCCACAATACTTCATGACCTTGCTCGAAGAGATGGCCAAGCTCGGCGTTCACTGGAACGCCAATATCTCCATGAACTTTCTCGACAAGCCTGAAGTTGCCGAACTGGCAGGACGTTCAGGCTGCGACCTCCTGAGCATTGGGTTTGAATCGCTTAACCCGGAGACTCTCAAAACCCTGCATAAAGGATCAAACCGCCTGGGCAACTATGAAACTGTTGTGGGCAACCTGCACAAGAACGGAATTGCCATCCAGGGATATTTCATGTTCGGCTTCGACAACGACACCGAAGAGAGCTTCCAGCTCACCTACGACTTCATCATGAAAAACAAGATCGAGTTCCCAGTCTTCTCGCTTGTCACCCCATTTCCCGGAACCCCCTATTTCGACGAGATGAAGCCCCGCATCCGCCACTTCGACTGGGACAAATACGACACCTACCACTACATGTTTGAGCCGACCAACATGACCGGCGAAAAACTGCTTTCAAACTTTGTCAAGCTCCAGAAAGAGGTCTATAAGGGACGCGCCATCATGCAGCGCATGGCAGGCAAACCGCTGAACTGGGTCTGGCTCGCCAACTACGCCATGAACCGCTTCACCAGCAAACTCTCTCCGGAGTACTATTACTGATGGTTATTGGCTTACCAGTTGCCGTACATATATAAGGTGAATAATCTTGCTCTTATTCGCCTTTTAGCAATCTGTCAGTAAGCATGGTCATAAAATCCCGACGGGCAGAGGCGAACATATGGACATCAATATCCTGCGCACCAACCTCATAGACGACTCTGGTTTGCCCAACCAGTCTCTCGCGAATTCCCTGTAACCCAAGTTTAATAGCCTCATCAGGAACAAAACCACCGTAAGGGAACTCGCCGATATCTCTCAGCTTCTCTTTGTATTGTTGTTCTGAAGACTCCAGGCTCCCCTCATTCTCTCCAGTGAAGACCTCAATAAAAACCACACAATATCACCGTTGAAGAACGAGAAATGCATTTTCAAGCCCAAAAACAAAAGAGTCTGAAACCATCAGACTCTTTTGTTTTGAATTCACTTCTTCTCTTCCAGCTTTTTCGGCAGCTCAATCTTCAGATGCAACTCCTTGAGCTGAACCGGCGTCACTTCCGAAGGAGAGCCCATCATCAGATCCTGCGCCTGCTGGTTCATCGGGAAGGCAATAACCTCACGGATGTTCTGCTCGTCACAGAGGATCATGACCAGACGGTCAAGGCCGGGAGCAATACCTCCGTGAGGCGGCGCGCCAAGCTTGAAGGCCTCGATCATGTGGCCAAAGCGTGCATCAACCTCTTCTTTTTCGTATCCGGCAATACCAAAGGCCTTGTACATGATCTCCGGCTTGTGGTTGCGGATGGCGCCGCTTGAAAGTTCAATCCCGTTACAAACAATGTCGTACTGGTAGGCCAAAATATCCAGAGGCTCCATGGTTTCGAGCGCATCCATCTCACCCTGCGGCATGGAGAATGGATTGTGTGAAAAGTCAATCTTCTTTGCCTCCTCGTTGTACTCGAACATCGGAAAATCAACGATCCAGCAGAAAGAGAGCTCGTCTTTGTCGAGCGCAAAGAGTTCACCAAAGTAGGTTCTCATGCCGCCCATGATCTTGCAGGTCGCTTCCCACTTCCCTGCTCCGAAAAAGACCACATCGCCGTTCTCAAGGCAAAGGTGCTCTTTGAGGGTGGAGAGATCAGCTTCGGACAAAAACTTGACAACCGGCCCTTTTGGCCCTTCCTCCCTGAACTGGATATAGGCAAGGCCACCGGAACCAAGCTCTTTTGCCCGTTTTTCTGCCTTGTCATAAAACAGCCTTGATTCATTGCCGCGCCCCTTCAGGACAAGCGCTTTGACACAGGAACCCGAAACCGTACTGTTTGCAAAAACCTTGAAAGCTGAACCCACAAAGAGCGGAGTAACATCACTGATTTCAAGCGGAATTCTCAGATCGGGTTTATCGGTGCCAAAGCGGTTCATCACCTCTTTATAGCTGATCCTCGGGAAGGGAAACTGTGCTATTCGCTTGTGCGACATGGTACGGGTAAGGTGCTCAATCATCCCTTCAAGGATAGCAAAGAGATCGTTCTGCTCAATAAAGGCCATCTCCATATCGAGCTGATAAAACTCACCGGGGCTGCGGTCGGCTCGGGCATCTTCATCACGGAAACAGGGGGCTATCTGGAAATAGCGGGGAAAACCTGATACCATGAGAAGCTGCTTGAACTGCTGGGGTGCCTGGGGCAGTGCATAGAATTTACCCGGATGAAGGCGGCTTGGAACCAGAAAGTCACGTGCTCCCTCAGGCGAGCTGGAAGTAAGAATCGGAGTCTGTATTTCAATAAAATCCTGCTCTTCAAGATAGCGGCGGACGGCTGCAGTCAGACGGCTGCGAAAAATGATATTTTCATGAATTTTTTCACGGCGCAGGTCGATAAAGCGATATTTCAGGCGAAGCTCTTCCGAAGTCGGCACTTCGTCAGCCACCGGAAAGGGCAAGGTGTACGCATTGCTTTCAACGGCAATCTGGCTGACAACCACCTCAATTTCACCTGAGGCCAGCCGGGGGTTGATGGCACCGGGAGCACGCCGAACAACAGTACCCTCAATGCAGATAACGGATTCCAGATGCAGTTGCTCCGCTTTTGCGAAGAGCTCCTGCTGCTCGGGCTGGATGACGAGCTGGCAAAGGCCGGTATGGTCTCTCAGATCAATAAATATCAACCCGCCGTGATCCCGTTTTCTATGAACCCAACCGGCAAGCCTGACGGAGCCATGCTCACGCTCCGGACAGAGCAATCCGCAATAATCAGAGCGGAACCGGTTTTTCAGAGCCTGCGTGCTCCCAGCAGCTTTACTCATAATATGCCTATCGTCCTTTGTATAGAGAAGTTGGTAAAACGTAAAACCATGAATATGAAGAAATTTTTCTCATTTTTAAAACCAGGGCTGCCTGGCGTCCTCAATAGACAAGCTCCCCGCCGAACTCCGTGACAAGAAATCGGATAACCTCATTGGTTTGTGAAAGTTCCTGAAAAAGGGTAAAGACGGTCTTTTCTCTGGTACAGGCATCTTTTTCTGCATCATAAAAAACACGAAGCTGGAGCGGCAAGGCATAAAACTCTGAAATTTCCTGCTGAAGCACCGCCCGTTCCTGCTGAAGCTCCTCATAGGAAAACTTTCGGCAACAGGCCAGGTCGAGCACTCCGCCGGGGCTGCAGGCAACAAGTTCGCAAGATTGCAGATGCGTTGCCATTAAGCTTTGGGTTTTTCTGGCCACATGCTCAACAAACTGGTGCCATTCAACCTTGAGCGCAGCAAGATCGGCAACAGGACCGTGAGTCCCTGCACCATCAGGATGCACGGTTTCAAACGAAGCATTGAGCAGATGCTGCTTCGAAGCAGGGTTTGAGGCAAAACTTGAGAGCTTTTTTTGCCATGAACCCAAATCAAGCTTACTGCTTTCGGGCTTCTTTGCTGCAACTGGTTCAGGCGAAGATGCTGGTGATGGAGCAGAAACCGGCGCAACGGAAACCGGCTGCTTTTTCAGTGGCTGGTCAGGTGCTTTTTTTTTTGAGCCTGCAATTGAGGCTGTGGTTCCGCAGGCAAGGCTACCACAGGAACGGTGTGCACAATGTCAATCAGCTTGAGAAGCGCAAGCTCAAAACGAAACTGGTATTCAAACTGGAACTTCAGCTCTTTCTGGGTCATCAGAAGAAAATCAACCATCTGCATGACCGCAAAAGGAGAAAAATTTGCGGCATCGCGCAAATAGCGCTCTCGGATCGCATCGGGACGTTCTACCAGACGGGTAGAACCGAGATTCTGCACCACGAGAAAATTCCTCAAATGTTCAACCAGCTTTTCAAGAAAATCCTGTTCGTCATAACCGTTCCTGATCACAAACTGCGCAACATCAAGCATTTTTGGTGCACTGCGCCCGGCAACGGCATCAGTAACCTCAAACAGGTGATCATCATCAATGTAGTTCAGCAGTTCAGCCACACCAAGGTAGGTGATGCTTCCGTTATGATCGTTCTCCGCTGAAAATGCGATAACCTGGTCAAGGATACTCTGCGCATCACGCATGGAGCCCTGCGCCTTGCGCCCGATAAGTTGCAGGGCATCACCCTCAACCGTTATCTGCTCGGCATCACAGATAAGCTGCAGTTGCTTCTCGATCTCCTCCAGCGGAATGCGTTTGAAGTTGAAACGCTGGCAGCGGGAAGCAATGGTAGCCGGAATCTTGTGCAGTTCCGTGGTGGCAAAAATAAAAATGGCATGAGGCGGAGGTTCCTCGAGTGTTTTCAGAAATGCATTGAATGCAGCAATGGAGAGCATGTGTACCTCGTCAATAATATAGACGCGGTAGATTCCTTTCTGCGGGCCGTACCGGACATTCTCCCGCAAGGTGCGGATATCATCGACACTGTTATTGGACGCGGCATCAAACTCCGCAATATTGAGACTGGTCCCTGCATCAAAGTCCCTGCAGCTTTCGCACTCTCCGCAAGGTTCAGTAACCTGTTGCAGATAGTCAGCGTCATCCATCATTTTCTGGCAGTTCAGCGCTTTGGCAAACACCCTTGCCGCAGTTGTCTTGCCTACACCGCGCAACCCTGAAAAAATATAGCCATGGCCAACCCTGCCCATGCGGAGCGAATTCTGTATGGTACGGGTAACATGTTCCTGTGCTGTAATATCGGCAAATTTAGCCGGTCGGTACTTTCGGGCTATAACCTGATAACTCATGAGTGCTGTTCGTTAATATCCTCCAACAAGGGGGCAAGGGGCAAATCCATGCTGTGTTTCAAGCACTCCGTAACACCCCTGCTGATCGACTCCAAATGTACGCTATTAGATCCTGAAATCAGCGAACCGTTTTCGTCAGCCCAGAACCCGGCCGGAATGATAGCATAAAGATCAAAAAGGGTCAGAACATAGAGATCGCGGCTGACCGAAAAGTCACCGTTTACCGTCAGATGAATCAGTTCATTCTGCAGCAGGATATCAACAATTTTCCGTAAACCGGTCGGAGTAAGACCGTGAACAATCTTCAAGATCCTCTTCATATTGACGGCTTGACCGCTTTTCTGGCCGCTCCAGATATGACCGAGAACCGAGAGAATTTCGGGCACGCCACGCACGGGACTGAATACTTCAGCAACCAGGCCTGCCGGCTTGAGAGCTCCGAGACAGAAAACAAATTCCGCCCCGGTCAGCACCACAATCCAGCCGAGATAGACCCAGAAAAAAAGCATCGGGATAACCGATAATGCTCCGTAAATATGTTCAAAGGTAGCAACATGGGCGATATAGAAAACAAACCATCGCTTCGAAAGTTCAAACAGAACCGCAGCAAGCAGCGCACCGGAAAAAGCATGAACAAACCTTACCCGCCGGTTTGGCACCAGCATATAAAGCAGAAAAAAAGCAAAAACCGAGTTGATGAAGGGAAAGAGGGAGAGGAGACTGGTTTTCAATTCAAGCAAAGGCCCATCAGTAAAGATCGTATACCAGACATAGGAACTTGCAGCAAGACTGCTTCCGATAAGCACCGGACCAAGCGTCAATACCGTCCAGTAAAGGGTAAATCCCTGCAACGCCTTGCGCGGTGAATGAACTTCCCATATCTCGTTGAGCGTATGATCGACGGTCGAAATGAGAAAGAGGGCAATAATAAAGAGGAATACACCGCCGAGGATCGGGACGCTGGAGGTCTTGCCGATAAAGTCCGTCAGATAGGTGTTAAGCACCATGCCTGCGCCAGGCATAAAATTCTGGACAAGAAAATCTTCCAGCGAGCGCTTGAACGGCGCAAAGACAACAAAAACATTCAGGATTGACAGAATGACGGCAAGCATCGGCACAATCGAAAGAAGCGTTTGAAAAGCAAGAGAGCCTGCACCGAGAAAAATCCTGTCGTGAATAAAATTTTTCCAGAAAAACGGTACAAACGCACGCAGATAGGCAGCGGCTTCAGCCTGGCTGACCGATTTCGATTTTTTCACTAACCGTTTGCGCTCTTCCATCACCTCTTCTTTTTTTTGCTCAAGCCTCTTTGCTCCGAACGAAAATGCTTTTGAGAACCAATTATCTTTCACTCTGCAATGGTGGATCTGCTTCCAATCGAACTGACCCTTGTCATCAGCAGCAAACCAAGCGTGAAAAACACCAACAACGATGCAAGCGCAACTTTCTGGCTTCCTGCCTGGGCAGAAACCAACCCAAAAACAAGCGGACCGACTACTGCCGAAGCCTTGCCAAAGGTACCATCATAGAAACCGAAAAACTCAGTAACATGTTCCTGGGGTGTCAGCAAGGCCATCATGGATCGGGATGCTGCCTGAGATGAGCCCATGGACATGCCGGCAAGCATTCCGGTATAAAAAAAGAGCTCTTTGCTGTCGGCAAAGATAGCGGCAAAAATAACAACGAACCAGATCATGAGCGTCATGACGATGGTTTTTTTTGGCCCGACTTTATCAGTCACAAATCCAAAAATAACCGAACCGGCAATGGCTGTCGTCTGAACCAGCATAAAAAACTCAATGAGCTCTCCAGTCGTAAAGCCAAGCGAATTCTGGGCATAAATCGACGAAAATGCTATGACCGTTAGAATAGCATCATTGTAGAAAAAATAGGCAAGAAGGAATCGCACAAGATCAGGGTAGCTCATGATATGCTGAACCGTATACCTCACCTCCCTGATGGAGTTGATAAGTGAGGCAAAAGAGATTGCCGGCCTGTCATTTTTTTTCTCATCCCGCAGCACAAGAAAAAGCGGAGCGGCAAACAGGGCAAAAAAAATCGCTACCACCAGAAAGCTCAGTTGCACATTCGGCATGTTAGTCAAGACAATGCCCTTGCTGAGCAGCGGACTGACCAGCAGCAGAATGGAGAGTGCGCCAAGATATCCCATGGCAAAACCATAGCCGGAAACCCTGCCAATGCTTTTGGGAGAGGCCAGCTCCTTGAGATAGGCATCATAGAAAACCAGCCCGCCCTCAAAACCCATATTGGCAATAATAAAAAGAATGACCGCTGCAACTACCATTCCGGGTCCGAAAAAGGAGAGCATGGCCGTAGCAAGAACCGAGGCAACCGTAAAAAAAAGGAGGAAGCGTTTCCGTTTTCCGGAATAATCGGCGGCTGCTCCAAGAACCGGCGATATGACGGCCACAAGCAGCATCGAGAGGCTGATGCTGAAACCCCAAAGGGCATCGCCCATGGGCTCGCCCTTGCAAATAACATTTTTAAAAAAAAGGGGGAAGGCAAACGTGACCATCATCACGCTGAAGGAGGTATTGGCAAAATCAAAGAGCAGCCATGAAAAAACTTTATATTTCTGCTTCACAATAGATTCCCCGGGTTTAACTTATCACGGCACCTTGCATAAACCCGGCTACACTCCGGCAATATGCTGGAAGAGCGATTCAAAAAGAGGACGCCCGTCAACTGATCCGAGGCTTTTTTCACTGGCCCTTTCGGGGTGTGGCATTAAGCCAAGCACATTGCCCTGGCGGTTGATAATACCGGCAATATTGCAAAGCGAGCCGTTGGGGTTGGCTTCATCGGCTGCCAGGCCCGATGCGTCGGTATACTTGAAAACAATCTGGTCATGCTCTTCAAGGCTTTCGATAACTTCTGGAGGAGCAAAGTAGTTGCCTTGGCCGTGCGCAATCGGCATGCTGAGCAGCTCATCCTCCTTGTACAAATTGGTAAATATGGTTGAGCAGTTCACGGCCTTGAGCGAGGTCTGGCAACAGAGAAACTTTTTATCGCGATTCCTCGAAAGGGCGCCTTCGAGCATTCCGCTTTCCAGCAGAACCTGAAACCCGTTGCAGATGCCAAGCACCGGAAAACCTTTCCGGGCAAATTCGATAACTTCCTGCATGATTGGAGAAAAGCGGGCAATTGATCCTGCCCGGAGGTAGTCGCCATAGGAAAAACCGCCTGGCAGAATAATGGCCCTTGATCCCTGGAGATCATGGTCATTATGCCAAAGCATGACCGGTTTGATGCCGCTGAACGAGCCAACAGCGTACTCCGTATCATGATCACAGTTTGAACCCGGAAAAACAACGACCCCTACAGTTACATCAGCCATAATTGCCTTCTATTTAATTGACTTGTTCCAGTTCAAAGGAATAATTTTCCATGACTGGATTCGACAAGAGTTTCTGACTGATCTCATTGCATATGCGCTCAGCCTGCAGCAACTCCTCTTCATTGATCGTTACCTCGATATATTTGCCGATTCTTGCTGATTCCACGGTGCGGTAGCCGAGATTTTTCAGGGCATGTTCGACAGCCTTACCCTGAACATCAAGAATTGACTGGCGCAGGGTAACCTTTATTTTTGCAGTATATGCCATTATCATGCGAATGGTTGGATGGGAAAAATCATGTCTGCCACTGACGACGCCACAACAGAGTGAGTGAGCGCGCAATACCGAGCAGAATATACAACAACATGGCAAGAAAAAAAGCTTTCGAGTGAAAGAGCAAAACACAGAACATGGCCCCAATATAGAGCGCCATTTGCAACGGTTTCTGCCGGAATGATTCGGCCGTAGGTTTGGGCAGTGTGTCATAATTGACCTTGCTGACCATCAGCAGCGCAAGAGCCGTTGAGAGCCAGGCCAGAACAATTTGCATTGATGTCAGCGGAAAGGACTTGTCAGCACTCATCCAGAGCACAAACCCGGCGATAGTCAACGCCTGTGCCGGTGTCGGCAGCCCGGAAAAAGACTCCTTGTTATAGCTGATCATGCTGATATTGAACCGGGCAAGCCTCAACCCGCTGCCTATCATAAGCAGAGAGCTGACACAAATGCCGGTAATACCCGGCAGCCCTTCAAGACCGAACTTGTAGACCAGATAAGCCGGAGCAGCTCCAAAAGAGACCAAATCTGAAAGGGAGTCAAGTTCAACGCCAAAATCAGAGGTACCATTGGTTACCCTCGCCACAAACCCGTCGATGGTATCAAAAAACGCCGCAAGAATGATAAACCAGCAAGCCGCCACAAAACTCCCCTCACCTGACATTACAATGGCGATATAACCGCACACCATGTTCATAACCGTAAACACCGAAGGAACGAATGAACGCGACACAAAAGGAAATCGCGATGTCCGTTCGTTTGAACTGGTTTTCAGAAAGGGAGGATATCGTTTCTGAAACCTTTTTTTACCCGCATCACTCATACATAAAAAAATCCAACAGCAGTGGGAGATTGTCCATAACAGGCAAGAGTGCGCTTAAAATGGATTATATTATTTAAAATACAATCTTTCGGTAACCTTTTAAAAGTAAAAAGAGGAGCGGTGCCCCTGCACGGATCAATAACTTTCATCGGCTGAAGGAAAATTGCTTTGCCTGACATCCTCGACATACTGCCGGGCGGCAGACTCAATAACCGAATTCAAATCGGCATACTGGCGCACAAAACGGGGATGAAACTCCCGGTTAAGTCCTAAAATATCATTGATGACCAGCACTTGGCCATCACAGGCAACACCGGCACCAATACCGATGGTTGGAATGGTAAGTAAGCTGGTAACTTCTGCGGCAAGCGCTGAAGGTATTTTTTCAAGCACAATGGCAAACGCCCCCGACTCTTCAAGAATTTTCGCATCTTCAAGAAGCTGTTCAGCCTCTCGTCCCTCTTGAGCCCGAACCCGGTAACTGCCATACTTATAAATGGACTGCGGCATCAGGCCGAGATGACCCATGACGGGAATGCCGACATTAGTAATTCTTTTGACGGTATCGGCAATGATCATGCCTCCCTCCAGCTTGAGCGCATCACACCCATGCTCTTTCATGATCTTTCCTGCATTGCGCAAGGCCTCATCACCTGAAATCTGATAGCTCATGAACGGCATATCAACGACGACCATTGCCCGACCGCTTTCGTCGTGCACACCCTTTACAACAGCCTTTGCATGGTAGATCATCTCCTCAATCGTAATGGGCAAGGTGGTACTGTGACCGGCAAAAACATTGCTGGCTGAATCACCGACAAGAATAACGTCAAGGCCGGCACGGTCAAGAATTCTGGCCATGGTATAATCATAAGCCGTCAGCATTGATATTTTTTCGCCGTTCTGCTTCATGTCCAGCAGTCTGCTGGTTGTAACATGACCCGCCTTATGCTGAGCGCTTCTGTTCATAGTGCCTGTTGCTTAATGAATTGTTTGTTCATGATGTTCTAGAATATCCGATAAATCACCGGGATAAAGCTTAACGACTTCTATACCATGCAGCTGCCCGGCAGCATTGAGCATCATCTCACATAAATGAGAGTACTCGGGAATGTACCCGAGAATCTCTTCAAGCGAGGTGGTTTTTCGTTCCATCTCATCGCGGATCTCCTCAAAGCCCTCTCCTTCCGGGAGTGCCATAAGACGGCAGAGCTCTTTGTGCCGGGCCGACAACGGAAGCGAGCCATGCTGCAAAAGAACGTTGCGGCTCCTGCGCTGTGCAGAACCAACCAGTTTCCTTCCTGCTACCTGAAGCTCATGGCGGGCTGATGCCGTAAAGCAACTGACCGGGCCTGAAGCAGCTCCTCCCGGTGACCGTGAAAGGGTGGAACGGCAAAAGTCTGCCTGAATTCCAAGACGCTCAAGAGCAAGCTGGATAACTTCGTGCACCATCCGGTACAGCTCGGCGTTCTGCGCTGCCGACTCTGTAAAAAAACTATAGGTAAACTCCTCTGCATGAAACACAGCCCTGCCTCCGGTAGGCCTTCTGACAACATCGATCCCCGCAGAGCTGCATTTCAGCATGTCAATACCCGAAATATCCTGATTGTACCCTATGGTAACGGCATAGGGATGCCATGCATAAAAGCGCCACAAACAACTCTCGCGGCCATAACGCTGCTGGAACCGGCCATCAAGAAACGCAGCCATCAACTGCCGGTCAAGCTCCATATTCTCTTCACCAGTATGGAAACCGGAGTCCAGACAATAAACTTTTTGGAAAAAAGTATCCACCAGTTCAACCCCTCCCGGTTGCTCTATTCAAGGCGCCGCACAGTATTCATTGCAAATTCGGAGCAAGATAATAATTATTTTTACCCTGTTACATTGTTTGTCTCCTGTGAGACGGGTATTTTGAGGGAAAATGCCATCAACTTTTCAAACCGATCATTACAACTCTCATGCCACGTCTTACTGTTGCGCTCATTTTTGGAGGCAGGTCAACCGAACACGAAATATCAATCATCTCGGCAAAATCAATTGCAGCAAATATAAGCACTGAAGGCTACAAGGTTATTCCCGTCTATATTACCCGCGAGGGTCAATGGCTCTGTGATGGCATTGCCCGGAAGATTCTGGGCCTTGATCTCTCGGCTCTTCTGAGAAGCTCTTCACCTGAAGCAATGGCTGATACACTCCGTGATATGGTCAAACTGGCCGCTCAGAAACCCTTCGACCTTGATTTCAAGGCACTTGGCATTGATGTAGCATTTCTTACGCTTCATGGTACTTATGGAGAGGATGGCCGGATACAGGGATTTCTGGATACCTGTTCCATTCCCTATACGGGATGCGGTGTTCTGGCTTCTGCGCTCACGATGGACAAGGCACTCACCAAACTCTGCGTTGCCGATGCAGGACTTGCTGTAGCACCATCCATAACACTGTTGAGTGCTGATTACCTGGCCGACCCTGAAAATACGCTTGCCTTGATCCAGCGGCAGTTCAAATATCCCTTTTTTGTCAAACCGGCAAATCTCGGTTCCTCGATAGGTATCTCAAAGGTCCATCATGGCGATCAACTGCCTGCAGCCCTTCAGAGCGCCTGCTCGCTTGACACGAAGGTGCTGGTCGAAACAGCAATAAAAGGCAGGGAGATAGAGGTTGCTGTACTCGGCAATGAGCATCCGGTCGTCTCTGTTTGCGGCGAAATCGAACCCGGCAGCGATTTCTATGACTATCAGGACAAGTATATCCACAATACGGCCAAACTCTTTATTCCGGCACGCATCCCCGTCCAGTTACAGGAAGAGGTCAGGGGCGCTGCACTGACGGCATACAAGGCTCTCGGATGCCGGGGCATGTCGCGAATTGATTTTTTTGTTGATGAACAGACCGGAACCATCATTCTGAACGAGGTCAATACCATTCCCGGCTTCACCGACATCAGCATGTATCCGATGCTCATGGCTGCAAGCGGCATACCGTTTCCGGAACTTGCAGAACGCCTGTTACAGTTTGCACTGGAAACCATACAGCCATGATCAGTGAGCCATATCTTTTTTTTGCAGAAGTTTCGCTTGATTTGTCAAGAGGGAAATTCCAGTCCGGTATCAATAAGCTCGAACCTTTTTCCGACCAGTTTTCAGAGTCGTATCTCTTTCACTTCCTCTATGCAAAAGCGCTTAAAGGGCTCCGCCGCAACACAATTGCCAGCAAGTATTTTCAAAAATGCTGTGCCATAGCTCCGGCTAACCAGCTTGCCCGGCAGGAGCTTATTGAACTTCAGGCTTCACTTCAGGCTTCAAACTGCGAAGAGCAGATTGATCTCCCGCCGGTCTTTGACCCCGTCACCGACGAGCTTGAAAAGCTGAGTGCGGAGTTGATGAAATTCGAACCGGTAATAACATCGGAAAACGCTGATCCGACCTCGATTCTTGAACAAAAGCAGCCTTTTTCCGACGATATCACCATAGCTGTACCTACTGAAAGCCTTGCCAACCTTTTTACGGCACAAGGTGCATACAAAAAAGCAATAAAAATCTACACGCTGCTCATGCAACTGAAACCGCAAAATGCTGAACTGTACCAGCAGGAGATCAACTCGCTTCTTGACCAGCTATAAAAACCCGACAGTCTGGAATAAACGCTATAAATGAAACTATTCAGGCAAGATATCTATTTAAAGGTAACACACATTGAGCTGAACATGGTAATGGTTGACACTCTAAACGGTAAAAACAGTCCCTTGGTTTCAAGAACATTTTCCTGTCTCTTCATTGCTGCGCTTTTTCTTGCTTCACCCTCAACGGCCTGGAGTGAAACCGCACCAAAGAAGTTTTCCCTTACCCACTGCATTGAGATCGCACTCAGTAACTCTACTTCAGCCAGAAAAGCTGAAAACGCCCTGAAACTTCAGGGTGCTGATGTTTTAAGGAATTACGGCAGATTTCTTCCCCGACTTTCATCGTCAGCGAGCTATTCTCCCTATACCCTCAGCCGTACCTATGCGCCAGACATCTCAGGAGAAATAACAAACGTAAAGACATCGAATAAGTCAGTTAACCTGACCGTGACAACTTCCCTGAATCTCTTCAATGGATTCAATGATTACGCTTCCCTGCAAGCTGCTCTGAAAAAAGAAGATGCTGCTCAATACTCCCTTTCGAGGGCACTGCAGGCCATAGCTTTCGACGTCACCCAAGCCTATTATCAGATACTCCTGAACCAGGAACTCCTTGCCATTGCCCGCGAAAACCTCCTGCTGGCCCAGAATCAGATGACCCTCACTGACCGGCAATTTCAGATCGGCCTGAAATCCATGATTGATCGCAACCAACAGCAGGCTGATGCTGCTGAAAGTGGACTCTCGGTCATCAAGGCAGAAACCCGCATGCAAAAGAGCATGCTTGAACTGGTGCGCCGACTCCAGATCGACCCCTTGACAACGTTCAGTCTTGAACCTCTCGACGGCCTCAACAGTCCACTTCCTTTGAAACTCGATCCTGATACTTTAGTGAAGCTTGCCTATCAGCAGCGCAGTGACCTTAAAGGCAAGGAGCTTGAAGTGAGTGCATCGAAATGGGGGATCACCCAGGCCAGGGCCGCATATTACCCTCGCCTTGATGTCACCTTCAACGTTAGCTCCGGAGGCATTGAATATCTTCACCCGAGCATAGGCTATACCTACCCGCCACTGTCAGATCAGCTTGCAAAGACAATCGGATACTCGGTAGCTCTCAACCTCAGCTGGACAATTTTTGATGGATTCCAGACCCGTTACAATGTTGAAGCTGCCAAAATCAACCAAATCAACCAGCAGTATGATTACGAAGATCTTAAAAACAATATTCTTATCGATCTTCATGAGGCCGCAGGAGAGTACCGCTCAGCACTGATGCAGATAGAAACCGCCAAAATCAGCCTTAAGGCTGCTCAATCGGCTTTTGATGGCATTAAAAGAAAATCCGAGTTGGGAGCTGTCAGTTTTATCGAACTCAGCATGGCACGAGCCACTCTTTTCACCGCCCGCTCCAACCTTTCCCAGGCTACCTATAACCTTGCCCTGCAGAAAAGTATTCTTGATTTTTCAACAGGCAGCATAGCCATACCATCGCAACCCGAATCCGGTATACCAGTCAAATGAGCAAACAAAAATCATTGCTGAAACAAAAAAAAACATGGTTAGGCCTCGCTGCTCTTCTGCTTGTGGCAGCGGTACTCTTTACCTTTCTCAAGCTTCGCGAAAAGCCGATTGAGGTAACAACCGAAAGAGTTTTTGTCAAAGAGGTTGTCCATATCGTTACGGCTACAGGTAAAATTGAACCGGCACTGGTCGTTGCCATGTCGCCCGACGTCTCGGGTGAGATTATCGAGTTGCCCATCCGGGATGGCCAGAGTGTTCAGAAAGGAGATCTTCTGTTTAAAATCCAGCCTGACATCTACATCAACCAGGTTGAACAAAGTCTCGCCCAGCTTAATTCAGCCAAATCCCAAAGCCTCGAAACGCAGGCCAGAAAACTCAAGGCAGAAGATGATTTCCGCAAGGCCTCACTGCTGTACAAGGAAAAGCTGATTTCCGGGTCCGATTACATAACCTCCAGAACCAATGTTCAGGCAGCCAGGGCAACCTACCAGGCCTCAGTCTACACGATCAAACAGATCAAAAGCCTGTTGGAACAGAATCAGGACCGGTTGAACAAAGCCGTCGTCCGGGCACCGATCGACGGCACCATCATCGCCCTGAACAGCAAGCCTGGTGAACGCGTGGTCGGCACCGGCCAGTTTCCCGGAACAGAGGTGCTGAGGCTTGCAAACCTTGACAGCATGCAGGTGGAGGTTGAAGTCAATGAAAACGACATCGTCAATGTCAAAAAAGGCAACCCTGTTTCAATCACCGTTGACGCTTACGGCGAACGCATTTTTAACGGCATTGTCGATGAAATTTCCAATTCAGCTCTTTCAAAGGCTGCCGGAACGCAGGAAGAGGTAACCAATTTTTCCGTCAAGATCCGCATTTTCAACCATGAACGCCTGCTCAAACCCGGCATGAGCGCAACTGCAGATATTGAATCGGAACGGATAAAAAACGCCCTTGTCGTTCCGATTCAAAGCGTCACAATCAGAAGCGCAACCGGGACTGAAGAAAGCAAAACGCCTGAAAAAAACGCCATCACCATTATTTCAAAAAGCAAGCCGACCGACAGCAGGCAGGGAGTTTTTGTCGTACAGTCAGGTAAAGTGTCGTTCCGGCCGGTAAAAACAGGCACAACCGATAATACCCATATCATCGTCACTGAAGGGCTCAAAAAGGGAGAAGAGGTGGTTTCGGGCAGTTATACCGCCATTACCAGCCAGCTCAAGGAGGGCAGCCTTGTCAAAAAACAGCAGCAATAGTCCCGCAATGCCGACACCGTCAATTATCAAAATGCAGTCGCTCTGTAAATTCTATGAAATGGGCGATCAGGTTGTTCGTGCACTTGATTCGATCAACCTTGACTTCCAGCGTAACGACTACACGGCAATCATGGGGCCGTCCGGCAGCGGAAAATCAACACTCATGAATATCATCGGGTGCCTCGATACCCCCACTTCAGGCATCTATGAACTCAACGGCCAGCAGGTGGCCGACATGGACGACGATGAACTCGCCCGCATCAGGAACCGGGAGATCGGGTTTGTTTTTCAAACCTTCAACCTGCTTCCCCGTCTGAACTGCCTTCGCAATGTCGAACTGCCGCTGATCTATGCCGGAGTCTCGCCTGATGAACGGGAAGAACGGGCAAGGAAAGCCCTCGTCAGAGTAGGGCTTGGTGACCGGATAACGCACAAGCCTGCGGAACTTTCTGGAGGACAGATACAGCGCGTCGCCATCGCACGAGCGCTCATCAACAACCCGTCGATTATTCTTGCCGATGAACCAACGGGAAACCTCGACACCGCAACAAGCCAGGAGATCATGAAGATTTTCGGTGCGCTTTCCGAAGCAGGCAACACCATTATCCTCATCACGCACGAAGAGGATATTGCCCGCTATACCAGCCGTATCATCCGGCTCAGGGACGGAAAAATCGAAAGTGACCGGAGGCAATGAACCAGACCTACAGACAGTTCCGTTACGAAACCGGTGAAAGCCTGAAAATGGCCCTCTTTCAGATCAGGGCGAATAAAACACGCTCATTTCTTACTGCGCTCGGTGTCATTATCGGCATTGTTGCCATTACCATGATGGGTACGGCAATCAACGGCATAGACCTTGGATTTGAAAAAAGCCTTGCCATGCTCGGCTACGATGTCATCTACGTCCAGAAATCCTCATGGAGCACTATGGGGCAATGGTGGCTCTACCGGAACCGTCCAGACCTTAAAACAGAATATGCCGCTCAACTCAACAGAATCATTGCCGACAACCCCCGATCCGAGCTGCTCATCGCCGTACCGCAAATGTCAACCTACCAGGCATCGGCTAAATACAAGGATCAGATCCTTGAGCAGGTATTTTCCCTCGGAACGACTCACGACTACCTGCAAACAGCATCCGGAGCACTCACCACTGGCCGGTTCTTTATTCCCGCAGAATCAGCCAGCAGTGAAATGGTCTGCGTCATCGGTGACGATATTGCTGCCGGTCTCTTTCCCAACGAGCCCGCCCTCAACAAATCCATCCAGCTCAAAAGCCGCAAATGCCGTATTATCGGTGTTTTCAAAAAACAGGGTAAATTTCTCGGCCTTTTCAGCTTTGACAACCAGATCATCATGCCGCTTGGCGCCTTTGAAAAGATCTACGGCAAAAACATGTTTACCACCATCAGGGTAAAAATCAAGGCCCAGACCCGTGTTGCAGAAGCAAAAGAGGAGCTGCTCGGGTTGATGCGCAGAATCCGCAGAATTCCCGCAGGCAAAGATGAAAACTTTTCGATCAACGAACAGCAGGCCTTCAAAAGCCAGCTTGACCCCATCAAAAACGGCATTGCTGTCGCCGGCATCTTCATTACCGGCATGTCACTCTTTGTCGGCGCCATCGGCATCATGAACATCACCTTTGTCAGCGTCAAGGAACGAACCAGGGAGATTGGACTGCGCAAGGCGCTTGGTGCCCGGCGCCAGACCATTCTCCTGCAGTTTCTCATCGAATCGGTGATGATCTGTTTGATCGGAGGATTTATCGGACTCTGCACCTCTTTCTTCATAACCTTTGCCATCGGAAAAATCCTGCCTGATTTTCCGGTACAGTTCTCGCTTGACCTTATCATGGCAAGTCTTGTTGTTTCCGTCATCACCGGCATCATCTCGGGCCTTGCTCCGGCTGTGACAGCCTCGAAGCTCGACCCGGCAGACTCACTGCGTTATGAATAGGAGTGCTTATGCTGCTGCGTGAAACCATCACCCAGGCGATCTACTCTCTCGCCGTCAACAGGCTGCGTTCATGGCTCACCATCATGGGTGTCGCCGTAGGAGTTTTCTCCATCATTGCCGTCATGACCGCACTTGACGCCATCGACAAAAGCGTTGAGACGGGACTCACCAGTCTCGGGGCCAACACCTTCCAGATACAGAAAAATCCTGCCACCGTCTTCGGCAGCGGACACAGCCGGAACTTTTATGCCAACCGGAAAGACATTACCTACAAGCAAGCGCTCCTGTTCCGAAAAAGCATGGAAACAAGCGCCCGCAATATCGGGTTCACCATTGCCAGTCCGGCCAATCTTGCCAAATACGCCAACCGGACCACCAACCCCGATGTCACCATGACAGGCGGTGATGAAAATTTTTCAGCCTCCAACGGCTACACCATAGCGACTGGCCGCAACCTTTTGGAAAGCGATATCCGTTCAGCAAGAAACACCGCAGTAATCGGAAGCGAACTTGCCGCAACACTCTTCCCTTCTGGTGAAAACCCTCAGAACAAACTTATCAAGGTCAATGGTGAAGTGTATACCGTAGCCGGCGTTTTCGAGAAAAAAGGAGCTGCTTTCGGCCAGAGTCAAGATAACTTTGTGCTCATCCCCATAACCCGATATCTCGACCATATCAACGTAAAAAGCAGCCTCAGCATCACCGTCGAAGCCCCCTCCCGCAAAGAGTATCCACAGGTCATCGACCGGGCAATAGGAGCCATGAGGCTAGCCAGAGGACTCACCGTCAAGGATATCAACGACTTCGAAATCAGAACCAATGAATCACTTATCGATTCGTTCAAAGACATAAAAAGCGCAATCAGTTCCGGTGCGTTCATCATCAGCTTTATGGCCCTCCTCACAGCCGGAGTCGGTATCATGAACATCATGCTGGTCAGCGTTACCGAAAGAACCAAAGAGATCGGCATCAGAAAATCAATCGGGGCACCCCGCACCACCATTCTGCGCCAGTTCCTCTTCGAAGCACTTTTTCTCTCTATCGCAGGGGGAGTGATCGGGGTTATTGTCGGCATTGTGGCCGGTAATCTCGTGGCACTCAAATTCAATCTGCCGCCGATATTCCCGCTGCTCTGGATAACCGTTTCAATGATGGTATGCTCCGTCATCGGCATGGCATTCGGGCTCTTTCCCGCCTGGAAAGCAGCGAATCTCAACCCGGTAGAAGCGCTCCGTCCAAAATAGGCTTATAGGCCAACAAGTTTCGACAACAGCGGGCCACGTCAGCCTGTTCAGGGAATACGGAACAGGTTTGCGGCATACTGCGCCACATGATGGCTCAAGGCAGCCTCACCAGCTACAAACGATTCAAGCTGCTTTTTCAGATGAGAGCCTTCACAAAAGGGACAATCAACCCGCTCCCATGCTGGCAACACATCATGTTCAATCCATTGCCAACGGTGCTGGGCATCAGTAACGCTTTTTGTGCCTGTCAAGGTTTCAAAATATCCTGAATAGGTTGAAAACGAGGCTTTTGCATGTTGAGAATTTTCAACAGCTCCCGAAAAATCAAGCTCGCTTCCAAACGAAACCACAATCCTTCCCTGCTGACTGATTGCATCAAAAACCGGCTGCAAAGTATTGAGCTGTTCATGACGGAGCAACAGCACATTACCAGCCCATATCACCCTGCGAGCCTCGTCATTATTCCCCCCTTTTTCAAGCATATGCGCGCCCTCATCAATCATCCTGAAACCGCTCAGCATAAATTCATCTTCCTCTCCTCTGCAATTGTTCTCAATCTCACCGATACCGCATTCCAGATAGGCCGCATGTGCCCATGCGATATCGGAATAAATATTATTGTTCCCGCGACGGATTTCATCAAGATCGGCAAGAAAAAGTTGTCGGGCAGCTATCGAGTGCATGAACGACGGCACAGAAAAGAGGTTGTTGACCGCAGAACGCAACAGCTTTCCCGGATCAAACCAAAATCCTTCATCAGGCGTCTCTTCCTGAAGAACCATCTGCTCCGGAGCATGCATCAGTTCAGAGAAAGCCAGCGCAATACCAACCTGTCGCGAAGCAAAAGCCGCCATCCCCGCCCACTTGAAAAGCTCGGGCTTCTGCAAATACCATGCTGCATACTGAGCCGTAATGGCTATGTTCCGATCCACAATCCTCTCTTTAGGCGGCAGTCTGGTTTCAAGCTGTTCAATCCATTCTTCTTTTAAGCGGCTCATGGCTTTGATTTGTCTTAAAGGGTTATACTGTTGTCACAGATAGAAACCAATAAATCAGGTTATAAATTTTCACCTGCATCAAACCAAAACGATAAAAAAAGCTTAACTTTCCGCGCACACGTACCAAGCGCATTTTGCCAAATAAAAACCGCCGACCATGATCTATTTTAAAACTGCTGAAGAGGTCCTCTTTCAATGGGTTACACGAATCTGCAGCGGAAATGCAGACGAAATTGCCGCGCTCTATAATGAATCAGCCGTCCTTATTCCTACGTTTTCTCCCCATACCGTCATAACTGCCGAGGGCGTCAGAGACTACTTCGGGCAACTTGCCACGCGTGACGGGCTCGGCGTGCGACTGCACAACAAGGCACTCAGAAAGCAGTCGCTCAGCGACACAGTGCATACCCTGAGCGGAATCTGCTCCTTTGAATTCGAAGTTGACCAGGTTCTGCTCTCCTTTCCTTCACGATTTACCTTTGTCATAGATATCTCTCTTGCACAGCCAATTCTGCACCACCACTCTTCGCAGGTTCCAAGAAATCTTTCGTAAATTTCAGCGATGGTTCAACGGAACAATGCAAGAGCAGTTCAAATGCATTGTTCCGGCAACTCAGCATCTAAAGGAGTAATTACGGAATGTACAGAAGCATTGCTGATTACGGGCTGATCGGAGATCTCCATTCTGCCGCACTTGTCTCAAAAGATGGCTCCATAGATTACTGCTCCCTCCCCTGGCTCGACTCACCAACCATCTTCGCCTCACTCCTTGACGATGAGCACGGGGGCTTTTTCAGCATCCAGCCTTCGGAGCCCTTCGCCTCTGAACAGCAATACATTCTGAACACCAACATCCTCTCCTGCACCTTTCGAACAAAAAGTGCCGAAGCGCGTCTTCAGGATTTTATGACGGTGGAAAGTGGTGTCCAAATAAAAAAAATCAGCCCTCGCATCCATCGTTGCCTGAAGGTCCTCAGGGGTAGCATCCGCTTTACGCTCACCCTGACACCCCGTCCGGATTATGCAAAAATGGTACCCTCCATTACGGAAGAGAGCAGCAACCGCTTTTCGGTGCACTACGGAGTCAACACCCTGAGACTTACCCTCTCAGACTGCCATGTTCTGACGCTCGGTAATGCATCAGGAACACTCACGCTTGCCCTGCAGCTTGACGCTGGCGAGGAAGCGCACATCGACCTGCTCTACGGCAACCTGAAAAGTGCTGATCCCCTGCCCTGTCCTTTTGAAGAAAACAAGCTCTTCTGGCAGGATTGGCTGCACCTCTGTCTGGGCGAACAATGCAGCTATCTTGGAGAATTTACTCCAATGATCAACCGCTCTCTGCTTCTTTTGAAACTGCTGACCTTTCAGCCAACCGGTGCCATAGCCGCAGCAGCAACAACCTCCCTTCCTGAAACCCCGGGCGGAGAACGGAACTGGGACTATCGCTTCAGTTGGCTCAGAGATGCCGCATTTACCCTGAAAGCACTCTTTGCTGTCGGCCACGTCACCGAAGCGGACGACTACCTCCGCTGGGTTCATGATACCTACCGCAAGTACGGAAGCCGCAACCTGCAGATCATGTACACCCTGCATGGCAACGACCGGCTCAAGGAAGAAGAGCTCGGCCATCTGAAAGGATACCGAAATTCCAGACCGGTAAGAATCGGCAACAATGCACACCGGCAAAACCAGTGGGATATATACGGTGAGGTCATGGATTCAGCCCTCCGGCTGTCAGATTATGCCGGAAAGATCGATGAGGAACTCTGGCCATTTTTCAGTGATATCTGCACCCTGGCCATTGAGAACTGGCAAAAACCCGATGACGGCATCTGGGAAGTCCGTAACGGGCCGCACCATTTCGTCTATTCAAAGGTCATGTGCTGGGTTGCTCTCGATCGCGGCATAACCATTGCCCGCCGTTACGGTTTTGATGCGCCTCTTGACCATTGGAGAAACGAACGCGAACGGATCAAAAAAGATATTCTGGCAAAAGGATTCGATACTACAGTAAACAGTTTTGTCCAGAAATACGGCTCTTCAGAAC
Source organism: uncultured Chlorobiaceae bacterium (assembly GCA_903820085.1). Lineage (GTDB taxonomy): Bacteria > Bacteroidota > Chlorobiia > Chlorobiales > Chlorobiaceae > Chlorobium. Next base: position 29,633 of record CAIJGA010000010.1, on the reverse strand, counting down.
TTGACGCAAGCTTGCTGGTACTGCCGATTGTCGGCTTCCTTCCCGTAAAAGACGCAAGAATACAGGGAACAATCACCGCATGCAAGGAGAAGCTGATGCACCAGGGTTTTCTGCTCCGCTACAAGGCAGAGGACGGTTTGAAAGGTGAAGAGGGTGGATTTATACTCTGCAACTTCTGGCTTATCGAGTGCCTTGCCCTCTCCGGAAATACCCGTGAAGCTACTGAGTTGCTCAGTGAAACGCTGAAAGCATCAAATCACCTCGGCCTTTTTTCAGAAGAATTTGACCGAGCTACGCAAGAAATGCTGGGCAATTTCCCCCAGGCTTTCAGTCATATCGGTTATATCAATGCCGTAACAGCAATTCTTGCGGCAGAGAGCCGCCTCCATCACGCAGGAAAAGAGCTCTCATTGGGAAAGCAACTGCAAAAGATCATGCCTTTCAAGACAAACCTGAACCCGGAACAGATTGCCCCAACCCTGCCCCCCATCGCACTGGGTGCCGAGCTGAAGAAGAGGCTTGGCAGACTGCAGGGTGCATTTTTCAATGCTGAAAAGGGAGTTGTAAATTACGACGCGCTCAAACGCTCTGAAGCGTTCAGCCACTACCTGCAACTGGCCGGTTCACTCAACAGCTTCAAACTTGAAACACTCCGCAACGATGCAGAAAAAAAAGCGTTTTGGATCAACATCTACAACGTCCTCATTATTCACGGTATCATTGAGTTCGACATCCAGGGATCAGTATTTGAAGTCTCAAATTTTTTCGGGCGGATTGGCTATACCATCGACGGACTCTTTTTTACTCCTGACGACATTGAACACGGCATACTCCGCAGCAATCGACCGCACCCGCTCTTTCCCTTCAAGCCGTTTTCGTCAGTCGATCAACGCAAGAACCTTATTGTAGCATCATTCGACTGCCGTATCCATTTCGCACTCTTCTGCGCCTCATCATCCTGTCCTCCTATCGAGTTCTACGATGCAGCACTCATTGACCAGCAGCTTGACACCGCCGCAAAAAGTTTTATCAATCGTGACGGAGTAAAAATTGACCCGCAAAACAACACCCTCTGGATGTCGCTGATCTTTCAGTGGTATCAGGGAGATTTTGGCAACAGCACCCGTAAAACAATCCTCTCACTGCTGCCATATATGGATGAGGAAAATAAAACATGGACAGAAGATCACCTTGACTCACTCACCGTCCGCTACCTGCCCTACAACTGGAATATGAACTCGATTCTGCAATAGGGCACTCCTCCTTTACTTGAGCGCTAACTCTTTCAGCTCAGTTTCAAGACGATCAAGCTTCGCCTTCATAGCTCCAAGATTTCGAAGCATTGCCTCATGCTTCAACTGGTCACGCATGGGTTGCGCCGGATAACCACGCAACGAAATACCCGGCTGAAGAAACGATTTCGAAATACCTGCCTGGGCAGCAACCTGAATACGGTCAGCAAGTTCAAGATGACCGGCAAATCCAGCCTGCCCGCCAATCAGGCACTGACGGCCGATCGTTACGCTTCCGGAAATACCTGCCTGGGCGGCAATGACGGTGTCTTCGCCAATCCGGCAGTTATGGGCAATCTGAACGAGATTATCAATTTTCGCCCCCCTGCAAATTACCGTGCTGCCCATAGTTGCCCGGTCAAGAGTAACATTGGCTCCGATTTCCACATCGTCACCAATTTCAACAATACCCATCTGGGGAATTTTCACGTATGAACCGTTACTCTGGGGAGCAAAACCAAAACCATCGGCTCCGATAACACTGCCCGAATGGATAACCACTCTGTTGCCTATAACGGTACCGTCATAACAGGTAACAGAGGGAAATAGGACGGAATCTTCTCCGATAGAGACATCATGCAACAGAACGGTATGAGCACCAATCACGGTATTGCGACCGATTGAACAGCGATCACCGATCACCGCATAGGCTCCAACCGAAGCTCCCTCCCCTATACTCACACCCTCACCAATCACCGCTGTTGCAGCAACACCTTTCGCGGTTATCAGGCGAGGTGCTGCAAATTTCTGCAGAACAAAAACAAATGCCGTATACGGGTCACTGACCTTGAGATATGAAATTCCGGAACTGAACTCATCGACCGAAACCGACCGGTGGACAATAACGAGCGATGCCCCGGTGGTAGAAAGATATTTTGCGTACTTTTCGTTGGCAACAAAGCTGACCTGCCCTTTTTGCGCCGTTTCGATCTTTGCCGGTCCGGAAATCATCAACTCGCCGCTCCCCTCCAGTTCAACGGAATCAAAAAATTGTCCAAGGTAATTTTGAATGTCCTTAATGGTCATATTTTTCAAGCAAATAACCTCACTTTAGAAAGAGGAAATAATTAATTAATTTTTCAGCCTTTTTAATTATATTTGGGCTCCCTTGAGTGGTATTCCCCTGAAAGGATCGAAAACACTCAAAGGCATATATAAATGTAATGCCACAATATAACCCCTTTCATCCGAATATGCAGGACACGATGGCAAAACCCATTAAAATTTTTGCGGGACGCAGTAATCCGGCTCTTGCAGAAAAGATTGCTAAGTACCTCGGCATCTCCCTTGGTATAGCAAAGGTTGAAAATTTTTCCGATGGGGAAATATCGGTAAACTTTTTAGAATCGATCCGTGGATCGGATATGTTCATTATCCAGTCGACCAATCCGCCGGCAGACAACCTGATGGAGTTGCTGATCATGATTGATGCCGCAAGAAGGTCTTCAGCAGCAAGAATCACCGCTGTAATCCCCTATTACGGTTATGCCCGACAGGACAGAAAGGATCGCCCCCGCGTCGCCATCACGGCGAAGCTTGTGGCCAACCTGCTCACCAAAGCCGGAGCCCACAGAATCCTGACCATGGACCTGCATGCTCCCCAGATTCAGGGCTTTTTTGATATTCCGTTTGACCACCTTTACTCCAGTGTCATTCTTATTGACGATATCCGCCGCAGAGATTTTCGCGACAACCTTGTCGTTGCCTCCCCTGATGTTGGCGGTGTAAAGCTTGCCCGAAAATTTGCAGAAGAGCTCGGTACCGACCTGGTTATTGTCGACAAACGCCGCCCTGCGGCCAATGTTGCAGAAGTAATGAATATAATCGGTGATGTCAATGGCAAGAATGTCCTTCTTGTTGACGACATGATCGACACGGCAGGAACCATTGTCAACGCGGCAAAAGCCATCCGTGAAGCAGGGGGACTTAAAATTTATGCAGCAGCAACGCACCCGATTCTTTCCGGACCAGCCATCAAGAGAATCGACGCATCCATACTCGAAAAGGTGATTGTAACCGATTCGGTCATCACCAGTCACGAATATTCACCAAAAATTGAGACTGTAACGGTCAGCAACCTCATTGGTGAAGCTATCAAGCGTATTTATGAAGATGATTCCGTGAGCTGCCTGTTCGACAGCAAGAATATCATCGAAAAACTTACGAAACTTCATTAAACACAAGCGACAAAAGGGATAAAGGAAGAGCACATGGAAACAATTGTATTAGGTGTAGAACCTCGCGTTATCAAAAAGAATGAGGCTAAGAAACTGCGTATCAGCGGTGTTGTCCCGGCAGTTATTTATCATAAAGGCGAAGAGACCATTGCCGTAAGCGTCAATGAACTGGCACTCAAAAAGCTGGTACATTCTGCCGAATCACATATTATCGATCTTCAGTTCCCCGACGGAAAAATCAAGCGCTCTTTTATCAAAGAGGTCCAGTTTCACCCCGTAACCGACAGAATCATTCATACCGACTTTCAGCTCTTCTCTGCAGACGAGATCATTGAGCTTGAAGTGCCGGTTGCTGTTTCCGGCGAGAGTGCCGGTGTCGAAAAAGGCGGAAAACTGCTCATTATTCGTCATGCACTCACCATCAAGGGAAAACCGGAAGATATGCCCGATCATTTTGTTGTCGATGTTACGGCACTTGAGATCGGCCATTCCATCCACGTCAAGGAGATTCCGCTGGATGCATACTCCGGCCTGCAGATCATGGATGATCCTGATGCTCCGGTCATTACCATTCTTGCATCGAAAAAGGATGCAGAAAGCGCCACTGCCGAAGCAGCTGCACCAACAGCAAGCTGATAGCGTTTCAACTTCTGTTGACAAACCCGGTATTTTGCCATGTAAAGCTGCTTTTCTTCGCCGAAAAGCAGCTTTTTCTGGTTCCGGGAAACAACATTAACCGATAGCCACCAAACAAGCTTGAAAACAGATAGCAGCACACCATCATCCCTGCCGAAACGCAACTCCGGCGCAGGGCAGCCGATACCATCTGGAAAAAAAGGGGTGATCCTTTTTCTGATGATTGTTCTCATTGCCTTTCTGCTCATCCTGCTCATCCAGGCTGATCTTGTGCTGATCAGTTTCCGTTCGCTTTTTACAGCAATTGTACTCGTTATCTCAGCACCGGAAGCCTTCCGGGAAATCTTTTCTGCAGAAATTCTTGAATTCTGGGTAGCAGCCATCTACCTGATTGGGGTACCGATCATTCTGGGGATCATTGCCCGAAGATCGTTCCGCAAAAAAGCAAAGGAACAACAAAAAGAGTCGCCGGAGGAGCTGAGCCTCGGCAAAATAAGCCTCAGGGCTTTCATGCGCCATACCATAGCCCTCTACGCTTCAGCCATTATCTTTGTCCTTTACTCGGCAGCATTCCTTGCGCCCTTCATTGCTCCCTTCAGTCCCTACGACCAGCAAGACTTTCTGGTCACCGCCTATCAGCCCCCCCTCTCGCAACTGGAGGCACTGGTACTCCGGCAGCCAAAAAACCTCATTATACCCCTCCAGAGAGGCAGCGGAACCACCATCAATCTGGCCAACAGCCTCATCCTTGATTTTCAGCTTCTGAAAACGCGCAATGAACCCAACGCCATACGCTTTGTCAACGAATACCGCATTGAAGGCAATAACGTCATTTACCGTCAGGGTATGCGCACCAAAACCATCACCCTCGGGGAGCTGGCTGGGGGCGGAAAAAACAACATAGCCGTCAAGCGAACCTTTTTCCTCGGAACAGACCAGTATGGACGAGACATTCTGAGCCGGGTCATCTACGGCTCAAAAATCTCGCTTTCCATCGGCTTTCTTGTTGTTTTGATCTCCGTCACCCTCGGCACCATCGTAGGAGTCACTTCAGGCTATTTCGGCGGCTGGATCGATGCGCTGATGATGCGAATTGTCGATATCCTTATCGCCTTTCCGGCACTCTTTCTTATCCTCATCATCATCGCCACCTTCGGCAACTCCATCTACCTTATTGTCATCACCCTCTCCTTTACCGGATGGATGGGGGTCGCAAGAATTGTCCGGAGCCAGGTACTTTCCCTCAAGGAACAGGAGTTCATTCTGGCAGCAAAATCACTCGGCCTGTCCAGCATGAGAATCATCTTCCGCCACCTTGCACCCAATACCCTCACCCCGGTCATCATAGCCGCAACACTCCGAATCGGCAGCATTATCCTGACCGAAGCCGGCCTCTCCTTTCTTGGTCTCGGCGTTCAGCCGCCAACCCCAAGCTGGGGAAACATCATCAATGAAGGGCGCGACAGCCTTTTGAACTACTGGTGGATTTCAACCTTTCCCGGTATTGCCATCCTGACCACCGTAGTCTGCTTCAACCTGATCGGCGACGGTGTCCGTGATGCCCTTGACCCCAGAATGAGAGGATAAGCCCAGGCAGGAGAGCAAGCACCCCCTATGAAAAAAACCGCACAACTCACCCTGCTTGAAAGCTTCATGAAAGAGCTCGGCTACACCCTGCGCTACGAAAAAGGCAACTTTCTCGGAGGTGAGTGCCGTCTCAAAGAGGACAAGGTCGTCGTCATCAACAAATTCCTCCCGCTCGAAGGAAAAATCAGCACCCTCGCCCAGGTCATCAGCAAAATCAACCCAACCAGCATCTCCGTCGAGATCCTGAAGATTATCGATATGACCCGATTACAGTAACCCGCCGCCCCATAGAAACATCTGTTCGTTTTTCTTCGGCCCTGCCCCGGCTGGCACGCTCTTGGTTCCGCACTGCAGACGAGGCCGGGCAACCCCGGGTTTAAGGCTTTAGGATATGCAACAACGCTTCAAGCAGCATATCGCCCTGGAGTTCATATCCTGCCCTGTTAAAATGAAGAGTATCAGGCCGGTAAAGCCCAAGCTCCTGAAACCTGTGCAACCCCGCATCTCCTCCAAGGATACCATAGAGATTCCATGAACTGATCTTTTCTTCTGAGCTGACCTTTACCAACTCATCCGCAACAGTTTTAACGGCTTCGTTTGATCTCTGGCGGTGATACAACGATGGTGCCGGTGTTGTTACAATAAAAACAGCCTCAGGCGATAGCTGCTTAAGATGCCTTACCATTGCCCTGACCTGTGAACCAAAATCCTCTACGTTCAAGTCCTGGCGCTGAGCCTCATTGGTACCAAGAGAAATGATGTAGCAATCCGCTTGTAATGCCCCTATTTGTTGCCAAAAGAGCGAAGCATTATTATAGTTTGCATATTCGGCACCATTCACCCCTATGGTATGATACAGGACCCCCGGAGCATCTTTCTTCTCCAATGAAACACCAAAAAAACACCATGCGGTAGAATCAGGCGACTGGCGGGAAAAAGCAATGGAATTGGTTTTCATTTTCAAAAAAAAAGCTTCAGCCCCGTAAGCCGTCTCAGGTTGTATACGGGCAATTTGCTCTTCCAAACCGTTATACCTCAGCCTTACCATGCCGGTATTCCTGCCGGTAAACAGGCGGACAACATCAAAGGCATCATCGTCCGTCTTGCTCGCCTTCAACCCTATTTCAACAAACGCATCCGAAGAATCCCTTTGCAGTCCATATCCGCAAACACCGCAGTCAACCGGACTTTTCGTGAGCGATAGACGCCCCGACAGCCACGGCTTATCCGAGTAAGAGACAATGTCAGCAGGGCCATTGCTCTTAGCCAACTGCCAGGGGAATACGATACCCCGACCCGCATTTCCATAATATTGTTGCAGACCTTTTCTTAACACCCTTGTCATCATGTCCGCCTGGATATGTGAATCACCAATATGGACAATCCTGACCACCTGCTTCCATGGAGCAACCGTTCTTTTCAATTTCTCTGTTAATCTGAGCAGATGGCCCGGATTTGCAATCTGATTTTTTTCGTTTTTGATAAATACATACCGGATACTGTCAGAAAGCACGATAACCGGTGCTATTGCATCAGCAACATGGCTGTTGTGTATCGGATCAGTTCGATGCTTTTTATCATGCAAGCGTGATCGATGGCCATTTTTGATTGCGTGCTTTAAGTAATGCCTGTGCGATAGACTGGCTTGATGGTTATGGTGATTCGGGCGGGTTTGAGCCTGTTGAAAAGGGAGAATCATAAGCAGGAGCAACATCATCAGGAGTGAGAATCGTACCGGCATATGTATCTCTCCCTTTGTTCTGTCGATGTTCATGCATAACGATTGATCAATCAGGCTGAAAAATCAAAACTGCAAATATATCGGCATGATTGGCTCTGAACTTTTAAAATAAGCATACACGACAACAAAAACTAAAAAGACAAGGACGCTGCTGACGAGCGGAAGTTTTTCAAACCTTGTTTTAGCGTATTCAGTTAAACTGTCCGGCAATAGATGCAACATAAAACCAAGACCGATCATCATCACCACTGAGCTGTAATTTTCCAGAAAAGGAGTAATGCCGTCAAATGAAAAATCAAAAAGGATCTGTTTAATCATCTGGAAAGCAAGCTCAAAACTGGATGCTTTGAAAAATATCCATCCCAAACAAACAAAATGAAAAGTGAGAATTATGGACAAAACATTCGCCAATCCAACACTGTTTCCCGATTTCTTCTTGTGCAACCCGGACCAGAACTTATGAACAGCAAGAGCTCCCCCATGCAACCCTCCCCAAACAATAAAGTTCCAGCTGGCCCCATGCCATAAGCCGCCAAGCAGCATGGTAATAATAAGATTGATATAGGTACGGAACGTTCCGCAACGGTTACCGCCGAGAGGCTTGTAAAGATAGTCGCGAAGCCAGCTTGAAAGGGATATATGCCATCTTCTCCAAAAGTCTGAAATTGAACTGCTTTTATAAGGCGAATTGAAATTTGCCGGTATGGTAATGCCGAGCCATTTTGCTATGCCGATTGCCACATCACTGTAGCCGCTGAAATCACAATAGATAACTATCGCATAGCCATAAACCGCAAGCAGGCATTCAAGGCCTGTATGGAGAGAGGGTCCATCAAAAATGTAGTTGACAAAATTTTGTGTAATGTAATCAGAGATAACAACCTTTTTGAATAATCCTGAAAAAATGAGATAAAAGCCATCCACAAAATCCCTCTCGGTCACCACATAAGGCCTCTTGAGCTGAGGAATAAAGTCACTTGCCCTGACTATTGGACCCATGACCAGCTTCGGAAAGAAAGAAAGGAAGAGGAGATAATTTAAAAATTTTTTTTCAGGCTCGATTTTCCCATGATAAACATCAACGGTATAACTTAGATTTTCAAACGTGTAAAACGAAATACCGACTGGCAGAATAATATTCAGTGGATGAAAGCCTGCGCTGAAAGAATCATTGCATATCTCTATAAAAAAATTGGTGTACTTAAAATAGAAAAGAAGACCGAGATTGGTAACAATACTCAAGACCAAAAGCATTCGTTTGGCAAAGAGCTTTTGTTGGCGGTAAATCAGATTTGAGAGAAAAAAATCAATAATAGCCGAAATAATAACAAGCAGCACAAAGCTTCCGCTTGCTTTGTAGAAAAAGTAAAGGGAAAATGTCGAAAGAATGACCGTGCGAGCCGTATATCTTTCCCTGAACAGGTAATAAAGAAGGATAAACAGGAAAAAGAAATACACAAAAAAACCGTTATTAAAGAGCAACGGATTTTTAGGATCATACAGGAGTTGCCGGACCACGGCATCACCGTCAATCACAAAAGAATCCATCAGTTTGACAACGGCATCACCGGCACTGACAAGACAGTCCATCAGCCTGTTAACGGCATCACTGTCAATCACATAAGAGTCCATCAGTTATACACTGTTTGCTTGGAAAGTTTGTGATAGTCGTTCATAAAGGCATTATACAAGAGGTTACCCAAAACAACAGCCCCCCGTGGCGAAGGATGAATATAATCCTTCGAAGCCAGCCGTTCAGGTCCCTCCGCCCATTTTACGATCGTCCCGTTTCCTCCCATGGTCTGGTAAAGGTTGAAAAACGGAATTCCGTTTGTAAAGGCAAGGGTAGCTTGAGTCTTGAGAAGTGATTCCATTCCCACTGCTGTCTTCCATTCCGTTCCATAACGAAACGCACGATCAGAACAGCTTACCATCAAAAACTCTGTATGCGGAAAATGCTTTTTAAGCTTTTTTAAAGCCGGATCCATCCCCTTGAAATAATAGTCATAGTTTTTGTCTTGTGCCCTGAACATCACATTGACACCGTATTGAATGACAATAAGATCATAAGCGCCGCTTTGTGCTATTTCATCAAGGAACGCTTCATCAAATCGAGCCAGCTCGAATCCGCTGATTCCCCTGAATGAAAAATTATCGATCATGACTCCATATTCAGGTTCGCAGCTAACACCGTACAAAGCCGTCCAGCTTGATGGACCCGTAAGATTAATGAGTTTTTTGGGCGATTTATCAATCAAAATCCTGTTGAAACGACGAGATGCTGTAATGGGAACAGGCGACTTATTGACAGTAATAATCGTATTGGAATCAACGGGGCCGCAGATCAACCATTTTTCAAGCACTTGTGCTGAATCCTTAACCGTATTATCTCTCAGGGAGAGTCTACCTGAAGGAGAATAAAACACATGACCGGACAAAAAGAGCGGATCTTTGTTTGATCGGGTTTTAAAATTGTCATCAACCCAGGCATCTGACGATCGGGCAATGGCGCTCATGCGGAAGCCTGAAGTAATCGATTTGAAGGGCACAAAACCCACGCCATGATTACCGGAAAAGTTGTTTTGAAGCAGCTCCCTAACGGTCTGAGTAATAAGATCACCCTCAATTAACGAGTCACCAAACCAGGCAATTCTGACCTTCACTTTTTGCCCGCTTTTTAATGCTTCCAGTTTTTTCATGATGGCGGGAAGCGCCGGACGAGTCGTATCCGCCTTGAAGTTCACGAAAACACGGGGAAGCTGATAGTGAGTAAACGAACTGCTGTCTGCATAAGCTTTCGGTATAGTTAATGACTCAGCAGGCGCAACACTCCTGGCCGCGAGCAAACTCACCTTGCCTGCTGATGGTGTAGATGCAGGAAATTGTTTGATATCCGATAAAATATCAACGTTACCGACCGAAGGCCAATACTGCGACAATGGGCTTGTAAAAAAAGATGCAACAAGAAGAAAAAAAAAGCACAGCGAAATAAACAGTAAAACCTTTTTGTTGGAATTTTTCATGGGGTGATGTCAGGTTACTCTGCCTTGTACATAACGCAACCCGCCGCTGGCACGGTTATCTGTACAGCCTTGCCGTTGAGCGGTGCCACTGAAACCTTAGAACCGATCTGTTTGCTCTCAGTCGAATAAATGCAGGAAAACGTACTTCCGGCACGGTGTAAATTATCATCGACCGACACCCATACGGTTAGAGCCTCACCATAATCGGTATTGATCGCAACAACAATTTCCTGCCGGTCAAGGATGCGAGACCACGGCACCACCGAACGGATTTCGGTCCCGAACATTTTCGGAAGGCCGAAATTGATCCCGTCCCCGGAAATTTCACGCAGATACTGACGTCCTCGACGCAAAGCAAGTTCCGCCTTGCGGATTTTGAGAATTTTTGCAAACTCGACATAGGCCTTCGACTGATCATTGAAAAAATGATAACCCGAACTTTCAAGCGCACCGTAGGCTCCTCCAAACATCGACTCGCGCAAAAAAAGATCATTCCCGTCGCGCTCTTCAGTGGCATAGCCATTGAAAGACTGTTCCGAACCATAATAGACGCAAGGAATTCCCAAGGTCAACGCATTGAGGGCCAGCACATTCAGGATAACCTTCCACCCCTCTTCCTTCGCACAAAAACGGGCCTTCCATCTCCCTTTGCGCACCTGGTCATGATCGTCAAAAACCGTTACAACCTTGTCACGGAACCAGGTATGTGACTCTTTGTTGACCAGAATTGAGTTGCGAAACAGATCAAAATAATCCGACGGATTCCGATATCCCTTCACAAGATATTCCAGTTTGTCAGGAATTTCATCAATACCGAGTGCCGCATCAAGCCCTGTTGTTTCAAGAGTATCGAAAGCGCGGGTTCTTCCTCCCGTGATTTCTCCAATAAGAAAAAATCTCTCCTTGCCGAGAGTCTGGGCAAATTCATGCATTGCTGTCGCAAAATAACGTGTTGCCCCGATATCCATGTGCTTGACCGTATCAATTCTGAATCCGTCAACATCCGCCAAAGCGATCCAGTATTTGTACACCTCAGTCAATACCTTCAGGGCATTGGAAGGCTTGTAGTCATCGGCGGGGCCGTAACCATGATGCACATCTTTTAAATCACAAAAATCACCCTCGCGAAATTCAGGGTCATAATCCCAATTGTCGATTCGCCCTTTGCAGGTAAATGTTTCCGGATCCTGCAAATCAACAGGAAAAACCGCCTCCTTCACCCTGTCCGTACCCCCGGAGCAGAAAGGAATTGTCGGTTTTCCACTGGCATCGTTGAAACCGGCAACCTCATACCGCTTCCCGTCCCAGCGAGGATCATGATAGGAAGCGCCATCCTGACTCACCGTATGGTATCGATCCGGATTGTACGAAAAAACATTCCCGGTATGATTGAGGATGATATCAAGCACAACATACATCCCCATTGCATGCGCCGTTTTTACCAGCTCAACAAGATCCTCCTCCGTACCGAAATGCGGATCAATCGACAAGAAATTCTGAATCCCGTATCCATGATAGGTTTCAGCAAATGCAACCTGACGGAAAATTGGACTGACCCACAACGCCGTAATTCCCATACGCTGCAAATATCCAAGTTTACCCGTCAACCCCTTGATATTGCCGCCCTGCCATCCATGACCATTGGCCGCCCACACCTCGCGCGAAATATTTCCGGCATGCTCCAGCGAAAAGGGTGGTGTGCCATTGCCGCTGACGATTTCACCGTTGTTGTCCCGATAGCCACTCTCCTTTCCATCAGAAAAACGGTCGACCAGCAAAAAATAAAAAACCTGATCCTCCCATGCTGCAGGAGAAGCCGTGTAAGTTTTTTGCGAAACAATTCCGGCGATATCGACATCGCCAATACGTGTCAATTCCATAAAATCCCCGTTAAGAGTTGAATATTTTATGTGCGGAGTTTTTTAAATACCAACTAGCATGATTTAGTCCGATGGATTGGCCTAAACCGAAATAACAGATGGTTACCTCCGGTATAATACCGTGCAGGTGCCGGGAAATATAAGTAACATATTTGAATTTATGAAGCCATCACGGCACCACCACCTGCCGGGTTTTACTCCGTACTTCGACCCCGGGAAGACCGGAAGCAAACCGTTGCATCACCGCGAGCTGGCTTCGCGGAAGAAAGGAACCGGGAACAAGAATGCAGCGTTTCGGCTTCGCGTAGTTAAGCCACCTGGTTATCTGCTCCTGCTGTTTCGGCTCAAAGCGGTAAATCCAGAGGAAAGCGATATCGGCTTTGTAAAGCTCCTCTTCTTTCAGGCGGCTGCTGCCTGAGACGATGAGCAGCGAATGCCTGCGGCTCCAGAGCTTGAGCACTTTCTCCTCCGGGCGGACAATGACCATGGAGGGCAGCGTGAGAGTACTGTCGGCCTGCAGCAGGTGATGGTGACCGGGCACCTTTGCAATCAGAGAGTCAGGAGTATAGAACTGAACGACCGCTTTTGGTGCGACCATACCGTACTCGTCAAGCTGCTGCAAAATGCGCTTCTGGTCACGCAATGCCCTTCCCGCGTCAATAAGGACCGCTTCGCTGCCCGAGGAGAACACGGTGGCAAGATTCCTGCCAAGATTGATGGTCACCAAATCGGGAGCAACAGGCGGTTGATTCAATGCAAAAGCGTACCAGAAAAGCAGGTTAAGACCGAGAAGCAGCGAGATGGCGAACTTGCCCCACGCTTTCCGGTAACCAAAAAAAAGCAGTGCCGCAAGGAGCGCGTAATAGAGCCAGACCTCCACCGCGTCAGGCCTGAGGGTTATGGATGCAAAGGGAACCCGGCTGAACCAGAGAGCTGATTGGAGGGTAAGCTCTGCGAGGAAAAAAGAGGTTGCGGCAAACAATGAGGCTGCGTAGCCCGACACGAGGTTCAGCAGCAGCATCGGCACCAGCGCATACATCAGAAGGGTGGAAAAAAGCACAACCGGGATATTGGCCACAATGCTGATGACCGAGTACGTGCCGAAAAAGCAGGCAATAACCGGCGATACCCCGATAATGGCGGCAACGGTAATCATCACGCTGCTGAGCAAAAAACGACTGCCACTCCGCAAAATCCCACCCTTTTTCTGCGAAGAATCGATAGAGCGGGGATAAATCAGAAGAATGGCCAGAACCGCGCCATTGGTCATCAAAAAACCCGGATTAAGGAGGTCAAACGGATCAAACAGGAGAATCAGGAAATCGGCAATGGCAAGCGAGTTGACCGGATAGCTTTTCCGTCCAAGTGTCTCTCCGCCGATCCACACCAGAGACATGAAGGCGGCGCGTTTGACCGAGGGGGAGTTGCCGGTCACATAACAGTAAACGAGCAGAATGAAGACAAAAAGCACAAAAGAGAGCCACCGCCCGGCAGTGGTAACCTTGAATCGCTGCAGGCAGATTTGAATGACCAAGGCAAGCAGACCCACATTGAGTCCGGAAACAGCAAGGATATGCGCGGTACCCGTGAGCTTGAAGGCATCGAAAACCTCCTCCGACATGCTCTCCCTTTCACCCATCAGCACCCCGGCTGAAAGCTTTCGCTCCTCACCCGGCGGGATAAGCTCTTCAAGACTCCTGGTGATAGAGTCATAGACCGGCTGAACAATAAAACGCTCAAACCCGTTAAGCCTCGGCTCCCCTTCATGCATCACCTGCCAGGGTCCCGCACAGTAAAGCTGCACCGAAAGCTGCTTCATGCGGGCAGCCTTGCGGGGGTCGAACTCGCCCCGATTGGCCGCTTCAGGCACCAGGTCAAGCTTCCCCTTCACCCGAACCATGTCACCGTACGCAATCTTGACATCCGGCTTCCCCGCACTGCGCATAAAAATCTTTGCACGGTCATGGATTTTGAACGTACGACCGTTTTCAAACACCTCCTCAACCTCCATAATCCAGCCAACTCCGGTTTTGGAGAAATTCGGACGATCACCAATCCGCCCGTAAAGCAGCACATGTTTGCCGCTGAAAGGCAACAGACCGTCACGCGATACATAATTGAGCTTGAAATCACTGTAGGCAGCAAAGCAGAAAAACACAAAAAGCAGGTAACTGATCGCCGTAAAAAAGAGCGGGTAAGGAGCCCTGCTGCGCAACTTTTCATACAGCATACAGGCAAAAAGCAGAGCGAGGGCAAGTGCACATAACAGCAACCAACGCTCAACCGGAAGGGAGAGATTGACTCCTGCAAGAATTCCAAAAACGACCATACAGAGCAACCGTACTGCCGGGTACGGTGCAAAAGAAAACTGCACAGAGTGCCGCAGCTCCTTTATTTTTTCTACGTTAGGCAAATCATTGTTTTGTATATTCTTCTTTTTATTCAAGCCTTTAAACCTCACTCGCTGCATGCTTGTCAAAGAAATACTGAACTCTGCCGCTAAACCTGTCTTCAGTTTTGAGTTTTTCCCCCCAAAAAAAGACGAAGAGTGGGAAACACTGTTTGAAACCATCGCAGCACTCTCGCCGCTCAACCCGTCCTATGTCAGTGTTACTTACGGAGCCGGAGGATCGACCCGTTCAAGAACCCATAGCCTGGTAACAAAAATACAAAAAGAAACCGGTTTGACCGTCGTATCGCACCTCACCTGCATCTGTTCAGACAAGGAGGAGACCCGAGCCATTCTGCAGAACTACCGGGAGCACGGCATCAACAACGTGCTTGCCCTCAGAGGCGACAAACCAGCCGGTATCAGCTCAATGGCCGATGCCACAAAGGATTTCCCCTACGCTATTGACCTCGTTAGCTTCATAAAAAAAGAGTACCCCGATTTCGGTATCGGCGTTGCAGGTTTTCCTGAAGGACACCCTGAAACACCGAACCGCATGAAAGAGATCGAGTATCTGAAAGAAAAAGTCGATGCCGGTGCCGACTATATTGTAACCCAGCTCTTTTTCGACAACCGCGATTACTTCGACTTCGTAGAACGCTGCGCCCTTGGAGGCATTACCGTGCCCATTATTCCGGGAATCATGCCCATCACCACCAGAAAAGGGATGATCCGCATGTCTGAACTGGCACTTGGCGCAAGAATTCCCGCCCCTCTCCTGAAAAAGATCCTCAACGCAGAAAACGATGATGCCGTTGCATCAATCGGTATCGAATGGGCTACCAGCCAGGTGCAGGATCTCATCGACCATCATATCAAGGGCATCCATTTCTATACCCTGAACATGGCCGATGCAACCCTTAAAATCTTCAATCACATCCACCAGTAACCTTTTTTCAACCCTCATCACTCCCCATTCAAGGGCAGCTCGTTCTGAACAAGCTGTTCCAGCGTTTCACGCTTACGGACAAGCTTGACCTCGCTTCCGTTCACCATGACCTCAGCAGGACGCAACCGGCCGTTGTAATTGCTGCTCATAACAGCGCCGTAAGCCCCCGATGACATCACCGCAAGCAATTCACCCTCAACTGCTGCCGGAATCGCTCTCTGGCGGGCAAAAAAATCACTCGACTCGCAAATTGGACCCACAACATCGGCAACAATTGTTTCCTGATGAACGGTCACCGACTGCACTTCGTGGTGCGACTGGTAAAGTGCCGGACGAATCAGCTCAGTCATCCCTGCATCGACCACAAAAAACTGTTTGCCGGTATGATTGCTCTTTTTATAGAGAATTCTGGTCAGCAGAACCGAAGCGTTGGCAACCAGATAACGTCCAGGTTCAAAAATCACCTTTACACCAAGCGGCAAAAGCATCGGGATAAGCTTTTCGGCAAAAAGCCCAATCGGGGTCGCCGGTTTCAAAGGATCGTAGGTTACCGGAAAACCGCCGCCGATATCAAGAAATTCAATGGCAAATCCTCGCTCTTTTGCTGCCTTGAAAAGAGCGAGGATCTTCACCGTAGCCGCCACAAAAAATTCCGGATCAAAAATTTGCGACCCGATATGCATGTCAAGTCCAACAAGCTTGAGATTCGGCAACTGCGAAAAAAGAGAAAATACCTCCCCAAGCTCCAACTCATCAATACCGAACTTCTCCTTGCTGTCACCCGTCGTAATATAGGGATGGGTTTCAGCCGTGACATTCGGATTGATCCTTATGGCAATAGCGGCTGTTTTGCCAAGCTCTCCGGCAATCCTGTCGATAGCCCGGAGTTCCGAAAGCGATTCAGCTTTCAGCATGAGCACCCCGCTCTGAAGAGCATAGACAATCTCGTCAGCCCGTTTGCCAACCCCCGCAAAAATGATTTTTTCAGGTGAAACACCTGCCTGCAAAGCCCGATAAAGCTCTCCGCCGGAATTGACATCGCACCCGCAGCCAAGTTCAGCCAGAGTACGAATAACGCTGAGATTAAAGTTTGCCTTGACTGAATAGCAGGTAAAATGGGGCAGTGCTTTAAATGCACGCTCAAAAGTCTGATAACTTTCCGTGAGACTTCTCTGGGAAGTCACAAAAAGAGGAGTTCCGAAAGTGGCAGCAAGCTTTTCAAGGCTGACGTCATCGCAGCAGAGCGTTGTACCGGTATAGTGAAAATAGTTACGGTCAAGCACGGTTCCATTACCTGTTAAAGGGTTACAAAGAGCTTAAAAATAGCTTTTCTCCCGTTATCATGGAAAGAAAAAACCCATAACTTGCAAAATCGCTTTTCTGGTTTTATATTCACAACTCTTTACAAATTACATACCTGATTGAGGCTACCATGGCAAAAGGAAAAGAAAACAGAATCGTTATTACCCTTGAATGCACTGAAGCAAAAAAAGAGGGGCAGACGGTTTCTCGATATACAACAACAAAAAACAAGAAAAATACCACAGAACGTCTTATCTTGAAGAAATACAATCCAAACATGCAGCGTCATACCCTGCACAAGGAGATCAAGTAAGGTTTTTTTCTGTACTGGTCTGAGCATAACGCAAATGCCCGAATGGCGGAATTGGTAGACGCACGCGTTTCAGGGACGCGCGCCGCAAGGTGTAGGAGTTCGAGTCTCCTTTCGGGCACAAACAATCTTCCGAGGCGATATGCACGTGAAAACGCTCAATAACATAGCATCAGTCGATTCAGCTCAGACCAGGTTTTTTACATACAATGCACCCGTATGCACCTTTTCTTGAGAGGGTGCTTTTTTTGTTGCTTTAACAATCCAAAATATCAGGAGTAGTGGATCATACAAAAATAAATCTCCTTGTCAAGCTTCAGCATCTTGACAATCAGATAGAAAAAATAGTCAGCTTGCAAAAAGGGCTGCCCGAGGAAATTGATGCTCTCGATGAAGACCTGGTATTTACAACCCGCCAGATCGAATCAAGAAAAAAAATTGCTGACGAGCACCTGAAAACCCGGTCACGCTTGCACGAAACAATCAGTGAGTGCAAAAACAAGATTCTGAATTTCAAGGAAAAACAGACACTTGCCCGCAACAACAAGGAGTACGACGCGCTCTCCAAGCAGATCGAATATGAAGAAAAAGAGATAGCGCAAGCTGAAATACAGCTTCAGGATATTGTCCACGCCATACAGCGTTCGCAGGAAATCCAGAAAAAAGGGCGTTTGCTCATTGCCGAAAATCGCTATGACGAGATTACTGAAGAGATGATGCCTGACGACGTCCTGCAGCAGAAGCTTCAGGATCTGAAACAACAGGTCGAGCAGAAAAGAGAGGAACTCGAAAGCATCGTTATTGAAACAGCCGAAGACGTCGATTCGCTGAAACAAAAGGTAAAAAAACAGCGCCTGCTGATTACTGCCGAAGCGAAAAGACTGCTCGACAAGTACGATCACCTCAGAAGCGGCGTCTTGAATAACGCCGTTGTAAAGCTGAACCGCAACGCCTGCTCCGGATGCAATACCAGAGTCCCGACCAATCGCCACACCATGATTGTGCAGGGAGGATTCTATCTTTGCG
Organism: uncultured Chlorobiaceae bacterium; assembly: GCA_903820085.1. Classification (GTDB taxonomy): domain Bacteria; phylum Bacteroidota; class Chlorobiia; order Chlorobiales; family Chlorobiaceae; genus Chlorobium. Next base: position 11,321 of record CAIJGA010000010.1, on the reverse strand, counting down.
AATCATGCGGACGCATTGTCGTTCATGAGCGCCTTTTTGATGAGGCCGAAGATTAAACAACAAGAGCCGTTCAAAAGCTTGAACGTTCTCTCTTTTCTAATGGTTCTTTGAAAAGCTGAAACCGCAAGTGTGCAGTCGCCGTGCAGCCACAAAGGCTGCGCAGAGGAAAGTCCGAACTTCACAGGGCAGGGTGCCGGTCGAGAGTCGAAAGGCTCAAGCCCGGGGATGACGGCGCAAGCCGCTCATCACAGATAGTGCAACAGAAAACAGACCGCTTCGGGCAACCGCAGTAAGGGTGAAACGGGGGTGTAAGAGACCACCAGGCATGGCAGTAATGCCATGTGCTTGGCAAGCCTCCCCGAAGCAAGGCTAAATAAGAGAGCTTTTCCCTCCGGGGATAAAGAGCGGCCCGTTCAATTCCGAAAGGAGAGTTCTCGGGTAAGCCGCATCAGATAAATGGCTGCAGCATTACCCTGCTTTTGCAGGGTAATGAACAGAATTCGGCTTATAGCTTCGGTTTCAGCTTTTTTTTTACTGAAAGCTCACTTCCACCTCTTTTTGCGTCTCCAGCTTGATTCCCGGAATTTTTTTCATGATTTTCTGCGCCTCTACGGAAGTGGGGTCCGAGCCAAGAGCAGCAAATGATGCAAACTGTTTCGGATTGCCGAGCAGCTTATCAAAATCAACATCTATCAGGGTAATTCTCTTCTCTTTTCTGTGCGTCGCATTGGTTCTGAGAATCGAACCATTGATATCAACTGCCATAAACACTCTCATTCCCTTGAGAAACTGTTTCATGATACCGGTTGCCATTTTCAGTTGCTCAGGATTTTGCCGGGGCGTTGGTGCTGCAGGAGAGTTTGACAATCCAGCCTCCTTTTCCTGATCCATAACAATAACAAGCCTGGATGGAGTGCCCTGTTTAAGGATAAAACGGACATACTGCTTTTTCTTTTTCGGGGCCTGCTCGCCGGATGCTGAATCGGCGGAAATACCCGTATCAGGATTGGGATTGAGCTGCAGCAGATTGATATCCCTGAACGCATAGAGCGCCTCATATCCTTCATGAGTTTTGGTTACCACCGGATGAACCGAAACAAAGTGCACCCCTTCGCCGATCTCCCGCGACTTCTTTTCCAGTACAGCCTTGTCGGGCATCTGGCCTGCCTGCCCTTTTTTACTGCCCTCAGTAAGGGAACTCATCTGACTGAGTGAGGCCTTGCTCATCAGCATCCGCTCAGCAATGGTTCCTGTTCCATCCGGCTTGACACTGACTATAGTACTGACCTCCAGGCATCCGGCCAGTGAAAACAGAAGAACAACAAATCCGGCAACCCTGATCAACCCCTTTCTGGCCATATATACTTCCCTGTTTTATGTTAACAATTCAGGCAAGAAGCTGAAAACGGCGAATGGCTTCGTCGAGCACAGCATCTTATTTGTCAAATCAAAATCGCACCAACCTCTCACAGGCGTGCCGCTCACTTAAGGCCAGATCCATAACGTCAATCCGGTTTATTATAAGCCACATTACCCCAAAAATATAATCACGGCGGAAATACTGACAATTTACAAAAACGAGGCAAGAATAAAGAAGTCATTTTCAGCCGGCGACCTTGCACTCACGCCGGCAGGGTGCTCATAATGTGAAGCCTATCCAAAGCAGGCTCATTCATTTTAACTGATTTTTAAGATTCTCTTCAGGCTCTTTTAAGCAGTACCGGTTATCTTTTCAAATGGTTATCAATGATTAATATTGCTGAACGATGTGGAAATCTGTCCTTATACAACGAACTTTACCGCTCACGATCTCATACCTGCTGCTGATTATTGCCGGAATATCACTTGACTACCTCCTGCATATTGGCAACCTCGTATGGGTCGGGCGATATCTGGGAATTGTCGGCACCATTTTTCTTGCTTCATCATTCAGTTATTCTGCCCGAAAGAAAAAGGTAATCAAAGGCGGCGCCCTGAAATTTTTTCTCAAGATCCACTGCAATACCGGCTGGATCGGCACCCTGATGATCTTTGTTCATTCAGGAATTCATTTCAACGCCATTCTGCCCTGGATGGCGACTGTATTGATGATGGTGGTAACTGCCAGTGGTCACGTCGGACAATATCTGCTCAAGAAGGTCACCGAAGAGGTAAAGATAAAAAAGAAGGAGCATGGCATCAATGCATCCATTGATGATGAGCCTGATCAACAACACTATTGGGACACCATGACCGTCAAGACGCTTGAAAAATGGAGAACGGTGCATATGCCTATGGTCTCGATTTTGCTCGCGTTAACGACGATCCATATATTATCCATATTTTTCTTCTGGAACTGGAAGTAGCCTGATGAAACCACTTTTTGCTTTTTTCACGGCAGCAATGATCCTTGCATTCCTTGCTATTGCATTTCCTGATGTGTTGCTTGATCCCGGCCCCCTCATGAAAGGGCATCAGGCAATCAAAAAAGATTGCCTGAGCTGTCACACGCCATTTCAAGGAGTAACTTCTGTTCAATGCATAAGCTGTCACAAACAGGATGCCATCGGCATCAAAAATGTCGCCGGAGCATTGCTTCCGAAAGACTCCTCCAGGGTTCTATTTCACAAAGGACTTTCTGCCGGCTCCTGCGTCGGTTGCCATACTGATCACAAGGGTACTGACGCAGCAAAAGCGATCAGAACCTTCAAGCATGGATCCCTGACGGTGTCACTTCAGAAAAGCTGTATCGCCTGTCACAAAGATCAAAAACCAACAGATGCCCTGCATCGTTACGCAACAGGAAATTGTGCAGAGTGCCATAGCGTAAAAAAATGGAAACCGGCAACGTTCACCCACAATCAGCTTGCCGCTGCAGACAGAAAACAGTGCATCAACTGCCATAAAGCTGACCGGCCAAACGACAATCTGCATCGGCTGTCAGATACAAACTGTGCAACATGCCATAGCACCACCCGCTGGAAACCGGCAACATTCAACCATAGCCGCTATTTCAGGCTCGACCGTAATCACCAGGCAAGCTGCAAAACCTGCCACACCAATCCCGTCAACTATAAACAGTATACCTGCTACAACTGCCACGAGCACACGCCATCAAATATGGCTGCGGTGCATCGTGAAGAGGGTATCTCCAACTATCAGAACTGTGTCAGATGCCACCGCAGCGGAAGCGAAGAAGGTGAAAGGGGGGACGATTAAAAGCTGACCGCTGAACCCCTTGACGCCTGATGCAGCAAAAGCTCCATCCATCCGGCACCCGACTGTTTTTCAGCCAAAGCCACAACAATATGCCGAGGCTCTATACCAAGATCAAGATTTCTTCCAAGCCCCTGCACACACGAAGGGCAGTTGGTCAGCATGACCGCCCGCTCTCTTCCATGCATCAGTTCCGTTATGGCATCCCTTTTGCGATGAAGCATCGAATCGGTAATATCGGGACGCGACAGGGCCAGCGTTCCTGCCTCTGAACAGCAATGCGGCACAGCAGTCACACTGGCGAACCCTCCCAGACTCTGGAGCGTTTCACGCGCTTTGCCTGAAAGCGAATCATGGCACGGTGCATGATACAGGTAATCCCCCTTGCCATCCAGCTTCAGCCCCTTGTCAAGGGCGTAGGCTGCAATATCAATAATCTTTCCGCCAAAAATCCGGCCGGTTTCAATGGCATCAAGCCCCTCCATACAGGTGCCGCAAGTCACCACGCAGGCATCAAAATCGAGATAGGAGAACATCTCCCTGATCTGGCTGAAAAGCACGGTATTGCGCAGCACAATGCTCGAATACTGGTCGGTCTTGGCATTAACATGCGCCGGAAAGCCACAGCAGAGAAACGGAGGAGGAAGCACCACCCTCACGCCAAGCTCAAGCAGCACATGCAGCGCTGCCATGGAGATGGACGAGTTCATCCGTTCAGAACCGCATCCCGGAAAATAAAAAACGTTGCTGGCAACCGCCCCGGCAGGTTCAAAAACAAGCACCTGGTCAGGACCGCAATCAGGCAAGATATCCCGCAAGGTACCTTCAGGTACCGGAGACACAGGAGAACTCAGCAGGCTGAGCGGATAAAACGCAAGCGGATCATGCTCCGGCTGCAGCAACGAAGAGAGCTTGTTGCCCGACCGCTGAACAGACCCGCCAACCCTGATCACGGCACGGCGGAAGAGCGCATTGAAAACGGGAGAACGGCTTTTGAGATAACGCAGGGTCAATTCAGTGACCGGTGAAGAGTGCTTGAAACCCCACTCAGAAAGTATTTCGCGCTCCAGCACCGAAACCTCACCGCTGTCAATATCGACCGGGCAGGGTTTGAGACATTTATGGCAGATAGTACAGTGATCGGCCACCTCTTCAAGCCACTTCAAAAGAGCAAAATCGGTCGTACGCTCACGCTGGGCATCAAAAAGCAACGCCTCAATCAGCGAGCCGATCGCCAGATTCTTGTTTCGTGGATGATAGAACATCCCCCGCGACGGATAATAGACACAGCAGTCCGTCTTGCACTTGCCGCATCGGATACAGTAATCGACCTTTTTCGAAAGCTCCTCAATCTGGGCCCGCCTGAGAATATGCGCCTCGAGCTCAAGGCGGTTGAATGAGGGAGTAAAGATATAATCAAGCACCTCATAATCATCAAGCTTGCCGGGGTTCATGATCCCTTTCGGATCAACCCGGGCCCGATACCTCGAAAGCTCCGCGACAATGGCTGGATCAAGATATTTCAGCTTGGTAACGCCAATACCATGCTCGCCGGAGACGACCCCGCCGAGAGCAATCACCTTTTCCATAACATGGTCAATCACCCTGTCCGCCCGCTCAAGCATAGGCCTGTCGTTTGAAAGCACCGGCACATTGACATGGACATTCCCGTCGCCCGCATGCATGTGCGTGGCAAGCACGATACGGCGGTCGCGGACCTGCTGATAAGCGCCATCAAGAGCTGCCTGCATGTCAGGATAACCCTGCACCAGCTCCCCGAGCTCACTGCAAAGCTCCTGAACAACAGCCAGCGCACGAAGCTGCTCTGCAGGTTCAGCCTCAATCTTCTCACTGAACATGCGGCAAAGCTCAAGGCCCGCCGGAATCTTTGAAGCAAACTGGCCGCCATCCTCGATTATCCTTGAGGTTACCAGAATATTGGCCGCACGCTCCACAAACCTGAGCTGGGCATAGCGCTCCTCCTCAATATTGAGCTTGTCGATAAAACGCGCAAACTCGGCAAGGGCTTCAAGCGGAATAACAATATCCTCGTTAAGCTTGAACGCATTGGTACGCCGGGCAATAGCGCCAAGCTTTTTGCGGTCGGCCCAGAACCGGACAGCCTCGGCATTATCCCGGGCCAGAAACATCAAGGTGTTGGGGTGTGGTGCAAGCAGCCGCTCCACCCGCTCCACACCACTCTGCACCTCTGCGGAACTCTTCCCTGCAATATCGATCAGCAGCACCGCTTTCGGTGTCTGGGCACGGGGCGCCTTCACCTTGTAGTCGATAGCACGGATATACTCATCATCAAAATGTTCAAGTGCAAGCAAAGCCTCACGATTTTCGGAATGAAGCGGAAAAATTTTAGACAGCTCAAGAATCACCCGGCTCGCCTCATCCATATCAGGCCCGAAAAACTCAAGACAGAGCGTTCTCTTTTCCGGATACTTCGGATACAGCACAAAAAGAGCAGACGTAATCACCCCGTCAGTCCCCTCCTTCTGCAAGCCCGGGACACCCCCGAGCGCCTTGTTGGTAATATCCTTCCAGAGCCCCTTTTTCCGGATATCGGTTCCGCGCAGTTCAATACGATCAATCCTCCTGCCCGACCCGTTCCACACCTCAAAGGTAACTGTATCTTCATGCATGATTTTGCGCAACCGGTGATCAGCACGCTTTACCGTCCAGTTTTCACCCGAAGGCATCGCCATGCGCCACTCAAGCAGATTGTCGATACAGGTGCCCCAGCGAACAGCCATCTTTCCACCGGCATTTTCAGCAATATTTCCCCCCACCGTACAAGCCCATTCACTGGTTGGATCGGTAGCAAACACCAGACCATGCAGGTCAGCCTCCTCCATCGCTTTTTCAGTAATCACACCCGCTTCAACATCAATCACTGAGGCCGGGGATATCTGACCATTTTCAAGCTGAAAATCACGCACCGAGATACCCCGGATACGGTTAAGTTTTTCGGTATTGATAATCACGCACCTCGACCGCAACGGCACAGCTCCCCCGGTCAACCCCGTCCCGGCACCCCGGGGAATAATATTGAGGCCAAGTGCAGCAATAGCCGTAATCAGCGGTGCAACCTGCGACTCATGATCGGGCGTCACCACTGCCGAAGGCAGATGCAGCCTCCAGTCCGTTGCATCCGTTGCATGAGCTGCAAGAGAAAAAGGATCAAAGAGAACATTTTTTACACCCACCACGGCACCAAGCTCCCGCTTCAGGCGGCGGCGGAGTTCAGGCGTCTTCTCAACAGCCAACCGAAACCGTTCAAGCTGCTCACGCACAGCCCCCACAATAGAGGAGACCCTTGTTTCACCATTTGCCATATCGACAATGGTATCCAGTTCAGCAAAAGCCCTCTCAAAAAGGCGACGGCGGCGGGCCGAAGAGTTCACCAGCTCCTGAAAGAGATAAGGGTTGCGGCGGTGAATGAGAATTTCACCGATAATGCCCATCAGCAACCGCGCCGACCTTCCGGTAACCCGTAAATCGCGCAGCTCATCAAGCATCTGCACAATATCCGGCCCCAGCAGGAAGGATATCGCCTGTCGGTCTCCAGCGGAGGTATAGTTAAAAGGAATCTCACGCGGAGCATTCGCGGAAACCTTTGCGGCTTCGAGGGCTGTCGTTAACGTCATAAATTTTAAAATCTTTTCAATCCTGCGGCCGGCAGCCATAAACTGCTGTTACCGCTGCTTAATTTTATTGGGAAGCACATCCATTGTTTCAATGCCAACTGAAAACAGGTGTCACAAACAGGCGCAACAAGGCTAACTCCTGCTACTCAAGGTAACAAACCATTTTCAAAGGATGACAATTCCACAAAAGGAAAAATGCGAAAGGAATGATGCACTGTAAACAGTGCACAAGTGTAAGCAGCAAACCGACCCCGGCATATCGTCATCTATAGCATTCGCGGGCAAAATCGACATACTTCCCGTCACGGAACGGAACAAGATTGATCACCCCGTCAGGACTCTTCTTGTCGAGCCACTTCATAAAATTGCTGCCGCGCCATTGATTGAAATCCCCTTTGAAGCCGCCATTATAGGTGCCATTTTCCCCAAAGAGATCAATAAAGTTCCGGATAAGCTCCGTCGTAAAGCGGGTTTCATCACCTGCCGCCTGATAGGTATCTTTTACGGGAGTTGATTTGCAGAAACTTTTCGCATCGGCAACACTGCAAAGCGCGCTTTTTTCGGTCAGATAGCCGCAATGGCTCCCATTTTCAACATTGGCAACAGTTGACCAGCTCTTATCAGATGCAAACTCCCTGAACTGGGATGCATTGGCCGCCTTGTCAGCCGACCATGCCGGCGGTTGTGATTTGCTTTTGTCAAGACAGGCACTGTCACACTGGCCAATAACCATGACATTTGGAATCGGTAATTCAGCAAGCGCCTCCCGATAAGGCTCCATTCCCGGAGCAAGAACAGGAATCTTCATATCAACCGGAGAAAGCTGAATAAATCCCACAGGATTTGCCCTTTCCTCATCAGACCACGAAGACATGGGAGAAGAAAATGCAGGAATCAGCTCCCGATCATAAAGCACAGGATCAAAAGAGCGTGAAGTACGTTTGCCAATTTCCTGCAGCTTCTCAAAACCAACCGAGGCAACCTGGGCATGTGCGCCACCGACCGAGTGGCCGGCAAAAATAACGTTATTATTCTTCATAAACCCAGTCTGCGTCCCCAGCTCACTGTTATAAAATGAACGGTCCCGGTTATGTTCGTCGATTCTGTAGAACTCATCTGTTGCCCCGTATTTGACCAGGTACGATGCCGCAACATAAGCATCCTGCCCCACTCTCGGATTTCCCCCGAAATCAATCCACGGCATGCCCGCAGACTGCATGTGTGATGCTGTTACAAAGGCCATGGCCCAGTTATGCTCAACAACAGCCGAAGAGTAATTGTAATAGGCCGAAGGATTGATACCGAAAAGCGGATTGTCATTCAGCAACCCGCCTATAATTTTTTTCGGATAATAAAGCAGATCATTGCCAATCAGAAAGCCGTGACTGAACATCACAAGACCCTCTGCCTGACGGTTTTCAGGATAAAACACCTCAATGACAACCTCAATAAACTGGGGAACTCGCTTGTCGTACTGTATCCAGGTATGAATACGGTCAAAACAGTAATTGTTGATGCGAATCGGCTGCATAACACATGCAAGGTTAACGTTGAAAAACGAGCCACAACAGCACAATTATACCAATAAATTTCAACTTGGCTTCGAAACCGGGCTGGGTGAAAGTAATCCGGCAAGAAAACTGATGACGGACATGAGTACCGTCAGGATAGTATCAGTCTTGGTCAATTGAACAGAACCCGGCGAAAACGGGGTAAATACACCTATTCCAAGAACTGCTGCCATACCCACCAGAACAATCACAAAGGCAATCACCACAATCAGCCAAATAGTATTATTCGTCGGTTGATCTGGGTTGGGTAGGGGTGACGGAGCAGATAACTGCATGACAGACTGGTCTCTAAGCTTTTCCAGGGTTTTTCTTGGATTGCTCTTGAGCTCTTCAAGGATCTCAGGACTGGCGAGAGCGTTTTGGACTAAAAGCTGTGCCGATCGTATTTGTGGGTTTGACATGTTCATTTCTCCCTGATAGTTTGAGTGGACATCATGTGAAAGAGAATACTCGTATCCAAAACAAAGAGTTTTCCTACAGTTCCAGGCATCATACTGAAGCGGATAACACTTTACTATTACTATATAAAGTAAAAAAATGCCGTAAAAGCAAGAAAATCCGAATCCCTTGATGCAGCATCATTCCTTGCCACTCTGTCGCGAACACCTGGGTATGCAAAGAGAGGGAACGCGCAACTCACTTTTTCACAATTCTTACACCTCCCGGATAGTATTCTTGATTTAATCCGTAACTTTATTGGTTATGGTACCATCGTAACAGTTCAAAGAGGACGCAATTTTTACAGGATTAACGTAACAAAGGACATTATGAAAAGGTTTTATCTTTTGGTAGCGGTGTTTGCCCTGTTTCAGCCGACCCCTGCATTTGCTGACGAGCTGGTCGACTCTTATATCGCCCGTCTCGGGGCTTCAGACCACTTCAACAGCTACGGTGAACGCTTGACCTCTGCCGCCGCTATTATTCGCCAGGATCGGGCGAACTACCATGTTTTCGGCAGATATGATCCTGAAGATCAGCGCGACAGCTTCTTTGCTTCAAAACGTAATCGAGCAATTCTTGAGTCGATGCTGCAAAACGGCAGAATAAGTCGCGCTGCGTTGAACGAAATTGTTCACGGGGAACCATTGGTCAAGATCAGCATATGGAACAGTGGCTATGGCAGAGACTATGTTGAGGTTCATGTTATCAGGGATTGAGAGCCACTCAAAACCCGAATAATTAAAGGTTGACGAATGACTCACCTGTTCAGGACTATCGGCCTTGCAGCACTGTTATGCTGTTTTATTGCCGAGCCCTCTCATGCAGCAGCTAACGCTGAACTTATGGATACGCTTGTCCGCTCTTATCCTGACTTTCTTACTGGCCATGAAGGCAATGAGCTGATCTGGAAAGACGGAACAAGAATGCGGTTTGATGATGGCAAAACGGGTAAAGACTTTGAAACCTTGCTGAATTCGCCATCCCTCAAAGACATGTTCTACGCACCCTATATTCCGGGCAAGAGGTCAGGTACCCCGGATGTTAATGTTGATCCGGGCAGGGTGCGTTTCGAACCGTTTTTTCTGAAGATGTATGGAAACTGCAAAAAGGGTGAAACAGCCAGAACTCTGGTGGATATTGTATGGCTTCCGGGGAAATGGGGCAAGAAGATCAGGGTGACCCGCACGAACGGTGTGGCTCAGCAGCTGGCAAAAGTATCTCATGAATTGGATCAGCTGCCCGTCCGATTCGACAAATATCTCATTCCTCCCGCCGGAACCATGAATTGCAGATTTATCGCAGGAACAAAACGCATGAGCGCACATGGAAGTGCGACAGCTATCGATATCGCGCAAAAATATGCGGACTACTGGAGATGGGCAAAACCAGATTCCAGAGGACGATACCAATATCGAAACCAAATCCCGGCTGAGATTGTCGAAATCTTTGAAAAGCATGGCTTCATATGGGGCGGCAAATGGTATCATTACGATACCATGCATTTCGAATACCGGCCTGAGCTCTTAAAAAATACAAACCGTAAATAAAACGTTTTGCTCTGACTTGACTCCCCTGCCACACTCCCTATTGCAGAAAAGAAACACCGCGAAATGCAAGATGGGAACAAGATCTGCCTAAATTGAAAACAGCAGAATAAGAGGTATCTATTACCGGTGTTTTCTGCAAAAATAAAAGGTAATCAGCTATATTAAATAACAAGCAACTTGACTGATGAAACTTGCCCGGCATACATCACGGCAAAGTCATTTCACAGGAGATAAGGGCGCTTTCAGAACTTTGGCTGCAAGTGACGGTTAAACGTTTTAAGTTTTCAAAACAGGGCTATATCATGAAAAAAACAACCTCCGTCAGTAATCAGAAAAAAGAGGCTGAGGACAGTAAGCTCAAGCCGGCAGAAGATATTTCTTTCCCGATCATTGGTATTGGCTCTTCAGCCGGTGGACTTGAAGCACTTGAACTGTTTCTGAAGAATGTTCAACATCCCTGCGGTATGGCATTTGTCATCGTACAGCATCTTGATCCTACCCACAAGGGAATTATGGTTGAGCTGCTTCAGCGGGTTACTGAAATGCCGGTCTGTCAGGTCAGTGACAATCTTAAAATCGAGCCCAATCACGTCTACCTGATTCCTCCAAACCAGGACATGTCGATGCTGCATGGAATACTCTATCTGCTTGATATGGTCAAACCCCGTGGCTTGAGGCTTCCTATTGATTTCTTTTTCCGTTCCATGGCAGAAGACCTGAAGCAGTATTCCGTAGGCGTTATTCTCTCTGGTATGGGTTCTGATGGAACACTAGCAGCCTGTCGGAATAGACGTTTTAGCCAAAATAGCAATGATCTCACCCATAAACCGTAAGCCACGTGATTTTTGGTATTGTTCATTTATGGCGGGCCTATTTTGCTCCTGAATAGACCAAAACAAGGTCAATCAGGC
>CAIJGA010000008.1 GCA_903820085.1 uncultured Chlorobiaceae bacterium | reverse complement strand
TCTGCGTCATATGCCAGCAGTACAATGGAAACTTGCCAATATCGTAAAGCTAAAGACACAAAATCCAGAGAAACATAATGCACAGCTCAAAGCCCTGGAAAACACTCTGAAGGCTGGTTAAAAGAAGAGAATTTTAATTTTGTTTAACGTTCAACTCATGTCCATGGACGCCAATAAATGTCGCTAAAATATTATGGGGAAATAGTTTGCTTTACATAATGTATTTTATCATAACTAAACATCAGTACAGAAAATCAACACTCAGGCACCATGACCGACACTCTTCCGATCCTCGAAAAACGGGCACTTTCAGCACCGGAGTTTCATGCTCTCAAGGCTATGCCTCCGGAACTCGAATGGTATGCCAATATTCGGAGTGAAAAGACCCGGCGGGCGTACCGTAACGACGTGAAGGAATTATCCCGATTTCTCGGCATCACAGAACCGGAAGAAATGCGCATAGTCACAAGGGCGCACCTGCTTGCCTGGCGAACCGATCTCGAACAGCGTAACCTTGCTGCCGCCACCATCCGGCGCAAGCTTGCTTCGATCTCTTCTCTTTTCGACTACCTCTGTGAACAGAATGCCGTGTTGCATAACCCGGTTCTCGGTGTGAAACGTCCCGCTACCAACAACAACGAAGGCACAACACCTGCCCTTGGTGACAGCCAGGCAAGAATGCTGCTTGATGCGCCGCCGGCGAATACTCTTAAAGGAAAACGGGACAGGGCAATTCTCGCTACCCTGCTCTATCACGGGTTGCGCAGGGAAGAACTTTGTCGGCTGCAGGTTAAAGATTTGCAGCAACGGAGCGGCGTGCAGCATTTGTGCATCCACGGTAAACGGGAAAAGATCCGCTTTCTGCCGATGCATCCGATGGCTCAGCGGTTGATTGATGAGTATCTTGAAGCTGCCGGTCACCGTGATGACCAGAAAGGCCCTCTATTCCGGCCGGTGAAAAATAATATTACGGGTACGTTGCTCAAACCGCTGGATCCTCAGGCAGTCTATACCTGTATTATCAGGAAATACGGAAAAGAAACGGGCATCAGCGCCAGCGTGAACGGGTTCTGCGTTCACTCATTGAGATCAACAGCAGCAACAAATGCGTTGGAACACGGCGCCGATATCGGAAAGGTTCAGGAATGGCTCGGTCATGCCAATGTTTCAACTACTCGGCTCTATGACCGGAGAAAAAGCAGGCCGGAAGAAAGCCCAACCTTCAGGGTGAAATATTGATCCGTAATCCTTGATAAACCCAATATCTAAGTAAGGCAAAGACGCGGTAATATCATATCTTTGAAGGACTACCAAGTTATCCACCATAAAAATATGGCAGAAATAAGTTTCGAACGGGCATGAAAATAGCTCATTATGATTAAACATCTTAAAATGACCAATGTCGGACCGGCTCCAAAGATGGAACTTGAGTTCGGCAAAAGACTGAATGTAATTACAGGTGATAACGGCTTGGGTAAAAGCTTTTTGCTGGATATTGCCTGGTGGGCTATGACCCGAAAATGGCCAGCCGAATTGAACCCCAAACTGACCTCTGGCAAAGTGGCTTTGCCCACAGATAAAAAGCATGAAGCCGAAATCGATTTTTCGTTTTCGGCGGTATCGAAAACAAAGGGCTTTATCAGCACATTTGAGCCGCGAGGACAAAGCTGGACAGTCCAGAAAGGTCGTCCGGCAAACCCCGGACTGGTCTTTTATGCGATGGCTGATGGCAGCTTTGCTGTTTGGGACCCGGCACGGAACTACTGGAAATCGAAATCCCCTGACGAAAGTAAGGAACGACCTGCCGCTTACGTTTTTAGTCCGAAAGATGTGTGGGATGGACTGCAAAATCAAGATGGCACGTGGCTTTGCAATGGTTTAATTCGGGATTGGGCTGGCTGGCAAAAGGAAAAGGGAAGAGCCTTTGAGTCTCTGATCTCTGTACTTGATGTTTTGTCACCATCATCGACTGAAAAAATTGTACCGGGATCGTTAACACGCATTAGCCTGGACGATGTAAGGGATATGCCTACATTGAAAATGCCGTATGACCAAGAAGTGGCAGTCGTCCATGCCTCATCAGGTATGCGTCGAATTATTTCGCTTGCCTATTTTCTTGTCTGGTGCTGGGAAGAGCATGTAAAGGCCAAAGAGTTATTGGGCGAGGAACCTGAGACGAATACAGTTTTCCTGATTGATGAAGTCGAGTCGCACCTGCATCCCAAATGGCAGCGGACGGTGATTCCTTCCTTGATGAAGGTGATAAAGCAATTGACCAAGTCCCCTGACATCCTATGGATAGACGATACCGATCCCGAGCATCCCCGTCATACACTGATGATATCCGATGTTCAACTGATAGCCGTAACTCATTCCCCTTTGATCATGGCTTCCGTGGAACCCCTGTTTGACGAAAATCAAGATGCTTGGTTTGACCTTGATCTGGTCGGTAACAACGTTGAACTCACACACAGACAGTTTGTCCGGCAAGGTGATGTCCGCAGTTGGCTCACCAGTGAGGCGTTTAACCTTAAATCCGGCTATTCGATTGAAGCTGAAACAGTTCTGGAAGAAGCCGCTTTGGCGTTAAGTAACGAACAGTTCAGTAAAGACGACGCTCTTTCACTGGAGCAGCGTTTGCGGGCAGTTCTCTCTGATACTGATCCATTCTGGATGCGCTGGCGGTTTGTGGGTGAAAAGAAAGGATGGTCGTTATGATTCATGTTGATGCACAAACCGAGCCAGATTCGTTCAATTCGAATGTCCGGCAAAAGGGACTTGCTTGGCTCATAGAAAAGAACATTCCTCTTGATAAACCGCTACCGCCAAAAACTGATGTTGAGCCTTATTGGCGCTTTTGCCTTGATGATTTGCATACAAATTATAACGGTTGCTGTGCTTATTTAGCTGTTTTTTTCGAGCGGGTCACAGGAGGTGGTTCAGTCGATCATTTCATTGCTAAATCAAAACGGGCTGGTTTGGCTTACGAGTGGAGTAATTACCGCCTTGCGTGTTCTCGCATGAATAGTCGCAAACGAGAATACGATGATGTACTTGATCCTTTCAAGATAGGAAATGGCTGGTTCCGTCTGGAACCTATTACTGGACGAATTTATCCCAATCCAATATTAACGCCTGATCAGCAGAGAACCGTTCAGGCTACGATAGAACGACTGAATTTGGATGATGCTGGATGTCGGGAGATACGAGCTCGGCATTATCAAGAATATTGTGAAGGTGAATACACCGCCGAGTTTTTAAGGAAACGTTCCCCTTTCGTATGGTTAGAGGCCCAGCGGCAGGGGTTGCTATAGGTGGTCTATCCCGTTGTATTCCTTGCCGCTCTGCCTGCTGGTGAGCAAGCCTCGAAAGCTTTTGCTTGTCGCGGGAAAGGCCGGAACGTTCATAGTAGAGACTGTGAATCTGCCGTTTCAGCTCACGCACCGTCCAGCTTCCCTGAAGAGACTCTACCTCATAAAAGCTGCGTTTGGTCGCATCCTCACATCGCAGCAGTTCAGCAATATGACTGAACGAAATCCTGCTCAACAGTTCATCGGGCGCAACCCCCGATTCGGGATACAGTGACTCCCGAAAGTTGACTGTGGTCGCGAATGGCAAAAGCTTGATTATCAATTCGGGAGACAGCGACTCCCGAATTGAAGGGTAAATCAAATAAAATTTACGGTATCGCCTCAGTTCCCGTGCTTCTGACCGGCTGACACCCGCCTGCATCAACCGTTCAGATAACAGCTCAATAATTTTGTCACCATACCTGGCTCGATCGGCTCCCCGCAGCTCGTACTCGGAGATATAACAACCGATAAGCCAGTTACGAAGGGTCAGGCTCGTGTTGACCGCCCGGGAAGCTTGTGCCGCCAGTTCAGCATGAACCTGCCCGATAGCAGCAACCAGTTGTTCTAAAGCCAACTTTCATGGCTACGGAGGTATCTCGTTAGAGATTTTGGTAAAAACATTTGATCTTCCGTGCCATCAATATTCGGCGAGCCCCCAAAAATTCATCGTAATCCTCTAACGTCATCTCATAGATATTAACGGGAATGCAGTTAGCCACAAGGTTTGCTTCAAAATCCGGAAGAGTATCAATACCGCCAAAGGCGAGCTTCCCGCTTTGACATTGCTCACGAATTTGACCGATATAGTCTGCCGGAGAGCGCTTCCCTACCTTGATGTTAATCTCCTGCTGGACATAGACATAGTTCGCCACCTGATTATACTGGCTCTGGCTGAAACCATTCTCTTTCAAATACTGCCGAGGAAAAATATGATGGATATCACCCCGGTGTCGATCATCTACTTCACACTGATGTCTCGCGACAGGAATCCTTTGATTTGCTTATAGAATGTAAGCTTGGTATCAGCCTGATATTTGAGTAAATTTCGGGAAGAGATTATTTGGATTTGATCAAGAAAGTACTTCCAGTAACTTCATTAAAAGTAAGCTTTTGGATAATGCCTGAACTCTCACGATTTTTCGGGATTTTGATACGAATGTATGCTGAACTGGATGTCCCCCATCATACACCTCATTTTCACGCCTATTATCAGGATTCACAAGCAGTTTTTTCTATTGACCCGGTAACCATGATGGAAGGCGCATTACCCGAAAGGCAGCGACGACTTGTGATGGCATGGGCTGAAATTCATCAGTTTGAACTTTTGACCGATTGGGATTTGTTACAGGATGGCAAGGCTCCGGTAAAAATAGAACCGCTCCGTTAATTCAAGACGATAACGCACTATGAAACATCAATTTATAAAGGTCTTAGCTGTCGATATTCTTGACGGCTTTTCATTGCGTGTACATTTCGATAACGGTACGGTAAGGGAAATCAATCTGGAACCCATTTTGTATGGCGAACTCTATGAACCGCTGCGCAATCATGATTTTTTCAGGCAAGTCAGCGTTGACGAGGAAGTTGGAACTATAGTATGGCCAAATGGGGCGGACTTTGACCCTGACTTGCTCTACACCTGGGACGAACACATCGACGCCTTTGCAGCCCAGATGCACAAAGTCGAACAGTCACAGGATCGGTAACGGTTTCAGGGGCCTACCATTTTCATCGCCCAGGCGACACCGCAACCCAAAGCGCCCGCAGCCGACAACAAAACAACCAGCACAACAGAACAACCCCGAGTCGTTCGATAATAAACCCGGTTGTACAGCGCCTTCTTGGGATTGGTTATCCAGCCATAACCGCGAGGAGCCTTGAGGCCCAGAGATTGGCGGGCATACCGCTTCCACGATGTGCGGGCAGCAATGCGCTTTTTAAGCGAAGGTATTCTGAAACCAACTTTCATGGCTACGGAGGTATCTCGTTAGAGATTTTGGTAAAAACATTTGATCTTCCGTGCCATCAATATTCGGCGAGCCCCCAAAAATTCATCGTAATCCTCTAACGTCATCTCATAGATATTACCGGGAATGCAGTTAGCCTCAAGGTTTGCTTCAAAATCCGGAAGAGTATCAATCCCGCCAAAGGCGAGCTTCCCGCTTTGACATTGCTCACGGATTTGACCGATATAGTCTGCCGGAGAGCGCTTCCCTTCTTTGATGTTAATCTCCTGCTGAACATAGACATAGTTCGCTACCTGATTATACTGGCTCTGGCTGAAACCATTCTCTTTCAAATACTGCCGGGGAAAAATATGATGGATATCACCCCGATGTTCAATCATCTCCTTCACACTGATGTCGCGCGACTTACGACTCGCCAGGGTACTCTCCTTTTTTTTGCGAGTCTTCAATCCATTTCACCACTTTGTCGAAATCGCTTTCAAACAACCGATCCTGTACAATCCGGTATTTCTCAAACTCACTCTCAGCATGAGCTTTGGCTATTTCTGCGCTCACCTTGCCTGCATCCTGCAAAATTTCCCGATCCCAAAGTTTCAAAAACCCGCCCAGGCGTTCTTCCCAGTCTGCCATGGTCATTGGAATTCGCCGCATGGCATGCAGTTCCGCCATATCCAGATAGGCAGAAACAATACGCTGCATCTGCTCAAGCTCAAACCCGGTCAGGTAGTTCTTTGCAATGGAGACATCATACTTGTGGATCTTGCCTTGCGGAGCCCCCTCCCAACTGGTCAGACCCATGTTTTCTTTCTGGTGATCGGCACGCTCCACGATAACTTCCGCTGCAGTCTGGCCATGTATGGAGTAGTGCATCTTGTTCTGAACGGCTGCGAAAAAGCGCTTTGTAGCTGTGGCTGATCGGTCGTAATCCAGTGATGTGGAATAGATATCAGTAACTTTCTGATAGAACTTGCGTTCGGAAAGCCGGATTTCCCGGATTTTTTCAAGTTGCCGCTCGAAATATTCATCGGTCAGGATGCTTCCACCATGTTTAAGGCGTTCCACATCCATCGTCCAACCCTGAATCGTATAGTCCTTCACGATTTGGTTGGCCCACTTGCGGAACTGGACTGCACGCTCGTTTTCAATTTTGAAGCCGACGGAGATTATCGCCTGAAGATTATAGTGCTCCACTTCACGCCGAACTTCCCGACCACCCTCAGTTTGAACTATTAAGTATTTCTTAACAGTTGCCCCTGGTTCCAGCTCATTATCGGCAAAAATACGTTTCAAGTGCTGGTTGACAGCCGAAACCGAAACATCATACAGAGTGGCCATCATCTTCTGGGTCAGCCAGATGTTTTCATCAGCATAGCGCATTTCCACACTGGCCTCTGAATTACCGCCAGCAGCAACAAAGGTCAGATATTCAGCAGCCGAGGAGCGAACAACAGAGACCTCTTTTTTCTTGCTCATCTTTTCATCTCCATCCGGTTATAATCTCTTTTTTTAATAAAAAAACCGTCCAATTCTCATCATCTTGTTTAGAGTTGACAGGATGAAAAACAATTTTGATGTTGGAGAAAGTGAGAAACCATAACTATATTTTTCTTTCCTGATCGTTCCCCCTTGACTTTTTGTCTGTAATGAACGATATTAAGGCAGCTCATCTACCATGTGTGGAAGGAGTAACGAGGCCGTCCTTAGGGGCGGCTTCAGCTTTTTCAGCTCTTTTTCCGCTAATATTCTTCATATTCCTTCTGTAATTTCCTTTGCTGGTGCGGTTGCTCAACCAGATAAGCTGTCCATGGAAGGATGTAGTCACCACGCTCTGCAAGGACAACCAGATAGTTCTCCGGCACAAGCAGCATCCAGCGGAAGCGCAACCTCAATAAGCTTGCGGGGTGATTTAACGGGATAGTTTGATATCATTGATTTCTTTCTATAAGCCAGATTCTACCTTTTGCAGTTACTCGGTACTTTTGCAGGCTGCTTCGTGGTTTATCCGGAATGGTACGTTCAATCCATCCTGATGTTATGAGCGGCTCAAGGTAGGTTTTGCGCAAATGTTCCCGGTGTTTTATCCCTATGACTGACTGCAGCTCTTCGCGAGAAAGGGCTGAGTTTATAACAGCTCTCAGAAGTTTTTCGACTTGCGCGGTGACTTGCGCAGTGACTTGCGCGACAGGGATGGATAATGCCTCGGCAAGCTCCTCCAACGATTTATTTATCAAGACGTTATGACTTGCTGTGACTTGCGCGGTAACGTTCTCTTCTTTTGAGATCCTGCCATGATGGTCTTGCCAGCACCGGGATCGTCCGCAAGAACAAACCGCAGCGGTTGACGGGGTAACATGGCTTCATAAACAGCCGTGATCTGATGTGGAAGGGGTTCAACATTTGAGGTATGAACGGCCATCATCGGATCAAACAGAAATGCAAGATCAATGCGCTTGGCTTCAACAGTGAGTTTGAATGCCTCACCATCTCCGACAAAAGACCAAGGGCGCTCAGTGGTGGCAACAGCAATGGCCTCTTCGTCGGCTCTACCAAGAAGACGCTCTTTGAGTGTACCGTCCGGTGTCTGATAGATAACCCGTACGGCTCCATCAGCAATTGGAACAACGGCTAGAACCGTTGCAACAGCCGAAGGTTCAAGGCCTGTAAGGGAACTGCCAGACGTTATTTCTTCAATGCGCATTGGTCATTTTTTTATGATATTCGGTCATTTTATGACGTTTATCTATTTACCGAATATTCACATCAAATAAAAAGAATGCAATAGTTTACAGGATAAAAATCATGCCCATATTGCCGAATATTTGCTTGGTGGAAGAAATATTTTGTGTTACGAGTTCAAATGCAAAAAAGCGTGCCGTCACCTCAGGAGTATGGAATTCTTTGATTTTGTTAATAGCAATAGTGAGTCTCTAAAGCTGTTGATCCTTTCTGTCCGTGTGCTGCGGGTGTTTACTTGGCTTCACTGCTCGTTCAATTGCCAACCGCATGAAGCGTTGATACGGAATACCAAGGCGTTTTGCATTAATGCGCACAGCGTCTAACAACTCTTCAGGCAGACGGAGACTTATTGACGTATCCTTGCGTTTCAATTCAAAACGCATTGGCACCATACCTGAGAAATCATACTCGCTCAAGTCGGCAGTCTCTACGAAGGCTTCGGCTTCGTCGTCAGTCTTAAAATCAGGGAATTTCTTTTTCATGAGCTTTTATCTCCTTTGTGTGCATATACCGCGCACTAATCGGCCTGATTAGGAGCGTTTCGCCTTTGTTCCTCAACGTGAAAACGATAAACAAATGACGCTTTTTGATTGTCCGCCCTACAGCACGGAATCTCTGTTCTTTGCTCGAATGAAGAACGTCCGGTGCCACTAACGGCGTCCAGAAAAAAAGGAGCAAGGTGACCAGTGGGGCGGCGAGGTTGCCGCAACGAAACTGACCGGATACCTGAAACCTGGCACGGTAACGCTGTATGCGGACTGGTCATCCTTGTTACCTTATAGGAAAGAAGCGCCCTAAACAGGTTGTATTTGTTCATTCTGCCTTATTTCGCCCAATAGCGCTCAGACCCTCATTCCACTCACTGAGCATGGCCTCACCAACAGGCTTAAAGTCCGCGAAATCGAGAGTATGCTGGCGCAGGCCTGCAACTGTTTCAGCAACAGCATCAGCAACCTCTTCGATAATGAGTTTTGCTTTTGCCGGCTGAAGATTACAGTGCATTTTTGCGAAGGTAATGAGTTTCTTTGCTGCAGGAAAGCGCTTGCTGCCGTCCAAAGTAAGCGCCAGAGTGTCCCTTTTGATATACGCGGTTGTTGAAACGATATCGAAAGCTGGTGCAAGGCGCACAGGTTTGTTTGATGCCGCGTAGAGGACACCGAAATTTTTAAGATGGGCATCGCCATTCCTCACGATACAAGAAAGAGAGAGTGAACGGAAGTAAACCTCCAGAGCAGAGGCCTGAAGTTCAGGAGAGACAAACTGGCGAATCCGTTTGGCCAGCTTTTCATAGCTGCCGTCATACTTCTCTGCCGTACCGATACCATTCAGGGAACAGAAATCCTCAAACCCAAGATATTGCCCCTCTTCTGTCAAATCAAACCTCTTGACCACCAGGAACTGGTTGTTTTCCGAAAGAGTGAACTCCGGCACTTCCAACCCGCTTCGGCGGGCAGCATTCATGCAGAAAAACTCGTTAGCGGCCAAATGGGGATATTCATTGCGGTTCCAACCCTTGACGATATGAGTAGCTCCTTTAACCGTAACACGAGACTGACCAAAAGTGTACGTTTCGCCTTCTCCATGTTCATCGTCCCTGATCAGCACCTTCGGCTGCACTCCAGAGACACCTGAAACAGTAGAAAAACGCTCCAGAAGATCGATCAACAGGTCCTCCGACCCATCATAGGCTACCAGTTCCGAAACACTTTGCAAGGGAACCTGATCGATCACACCAGGATCGTTGGCAAAACGCAACCGGCCGATCTGCGAACGTCCGACCACCTCCAGCAGGGATAGTGCATCAAAACCCTTGACACGCTTTCGGAATGATAGTTCAATGGACTCCCGCAGCCTGCCCTCGGGCAGATTCATTTGAAAAACCGGATGTAACCCGTTTTGGTACCGATAACTTTCCAGTGACCACGGCATCGTCAGAGAGACATCCTCACCGGACTGAATTGCAGAACGATAAGCAAACGTATAAGCACCGGATTCAAGTGAGTGGCGATCCAGTGAGCCGACAACATGAGGAGGAACCCATACATCTAACATCCTAATTCTCCCTTTCTGTTATCAGCTCCTGCAAGGTTGGGCGCTGTGAAGCATCTTTTATGGTGAGCTCAAGCCCAAGTGTTGCGCAGATGGTCATAACTTTTCTTATACCGATTTCCGGCAGTTTGCCATTTTCAAAACGGCTAAGCGTTACGCGGCTCATTCCATTTGCGCCAGCTACCTGCTGCTGTGACAATCCTAACATTTTCCTTCGACGATAGAGCTCCTCGCCGATTTCCTGAATATCACTCATCACTGTATCATATGCACTACATTTTTCGCTTTTTCTCTTATAATGTAGCATATACTGTTCACTTCAGCAAGTTATTGCTAGCCCCGGCACTGGTGTTGCTTAATCTTGTTAAGAAATCACCCAGCACGGTATTGCATGTGTTGAACAGTTGATTTTTAGGGCCTTCAGCCGCGACTTAAGGCACAAGAAAATAACGGCCTTTGACCGGTGATTGAGTTGACGAAACGTACCGTTGTTTCAAAACCGGTCAGCCCGTAATACGAGACAAAGGATTCGTTCTTGATAACAGCAAAACTACGCAGCCACGGCATTGCGAAGATTGCCAATTGCTGTGGCAATCACACCCGGATGCTCGGAGACAATGGCAGCCCCGAGTTTTATGACTGCCCCTGATATCACAAGAATCTTCTTTATGGTCTGGATGGTTTCCACAGCCTTCTTGGCCATTGCTGTCGCTTCCTGGATATGCTTCAAGCTGGCTTCCGCATCGTCCAACGTGAGGCCAACGGCTTGGGTGACCAAGTCCGAGGAGTAGTTCAGCAGTGTCCACTCGATGCCCTCAAGAGTATCTCGTTGATCCTTCGTTAGCGAATCCCAGTGGGCGAATCTGTATGCACCAATTGCTACAGAAACATCCCTGAACCACTGGGCCAAATCACGTGCTTCATTTGCGGTAATTTCCATATTTTCATCTCCTTTTACTTAAGCTCTTTGATTTGCTTGTAGAGAGCCGACACCTCTTTACTGTACGCATTGATGCTATTGGCAACCTGTTTCGTTGAAAGGTGGTCTTTATTGTCGAACAGCATCTGGTGCCCTTCCCCAATGCTCTTCAATGTCTTTACGTAGAGCACACAAGCCTCTCTTTTTACCTTCACTTCATCCCTCCTCTCTTGCCACCTCTCCTTGAGCAATTCGATGGCGGCTTGCTGTGGCGGCGCCTTTTCTGCGATGGTTATGATTTTTTTGTAATATTTGTCAACAGCCACAGCCTCGTTATCCAGCGAAGAGGTAAAATCCTTCCCCACAATGTCACTCAAGGCGATGATGACAGTCTGGAAGTCATTGTTCGCCTCACCGATTATCTGTTTGAGCTTTTTCTGGCGATAAAGGTCCGTTGAGGCTTTGGCGATCAGCTTTGTCAGCGAAGCAAACGCGTCAGCCTTTGAGTCATCGATCAGCTTGGCTTTCTTGATCTCTCCCGCAAGTGCATCAACAGACTGGTCACAGGAAACCAGCTCATCTGAGGCCAAAGCACCGAGAGCACTCATGTATTCCTCCACACCTTTATGGAGAGCAAGCAAGGCTGGCTGCTGCGCATTGCGCTTCTGCAACTCTTCGTCCAGCTTTGCATGGTATTTTTCCTCTTGATATCTCTTCTGACGTTCTACTGATCTTGGGTAGTCAGCACTGAGCGAAGTGTAGCCAGCCAAATCGGCTGACTTGTCCGCAAACACGCGGATTGATTTCAAGTCGGCACAGGCAGAAAGAAATACCAGCCCTGCCAAAATTGCTGGCAGGAACAAAGTCCACCGTTTTGTTTTAGCTTTCATCTGTTCATCCTTTCGGTTGTATGTTCGGTTATAATCCTGTGCGCCTGCCAACAAGAATGAGATTGACCGGCCTAATCCGCGGATTTTTGAATTGCAACCCGCATCAGAGAGCAGATGCTCACGCTCATTACAGCCCCTCTTATGGAAAAGTTTACAAATAATATAAGGAAGAGTTTTAATTGTACGAAGTATTCTTGATGTAAAGCTTTCAGCAGAACAGCAGAGGCAACAAACGGGGAGAGGGGCGGCTGCCCTGCCCCGCAAATGACTAATGATGACGTATGGAGATACCTCTTTAGCCCAATGGGGAATCAGCCCCCCTTGCCGCGCTGAGCGTATAGGAGCCATGGTTGGCTGCTACCTTTTATGCGAGGGTGAAAGGCAACTCCATGGTTGATGCGGGCATTCATGATGGCGACTTGCTGGTAATCGCAGCGGCGCGGTGCACCTGGCGGCGGCATTCACGTTTTCCCGGTAGTGAATGAAATGCTTTGCTTGTTATCGATCATGTTTAAAAATAACTCTACTGCCATAGGGTCAAAGTCTGTTCCGGAGAGTGATTTGATGTGTTCGATCACCTTCATTTTTGACCACCCTTCCCGGTAGGGTCGGTCGGAGCTCAGAGCATCCCATACGTCAACAATCGCAAACAATCGCGCCGACAACGGAATTTCTTCACCTTTCAACCCTCGAGGATAACCGCTTCCATCCCATTTTTCGTGGTGGCAATAAGGAATGTCCATAGCAGGATGCAGGTATTCAATCGGCGAAAGAAGTTGAAAGGCAAAAACGGGGTGTTTTCGCATGATGCCCCATTCTTCTTCGGTCAATTTTCCCGGCTTTCGCAGAATTTGGTCGGGTATACCCATTTTACCGATGTCATGCAAAAGCGCACCACGCTTAAAGTGTCCCATCTCTTCTTCGTTTATTCCAGCAAGGCGTGCAAGTTCCAGTGCCATAGTGGTAACTCGCAGGGTGTGACCTTCGGTCTCATAGTCGCGTAGATCAAGCGCCTTTGACCATCCTTCAATAGTGGTATCGTATGCCTTTAACAGTTCAAGGTTGAGTTGGATTATTTCTTCTTCGCCCTGTTTGCGTTGGGTCATATCGACGCCTGCGCCCATAAGCAAAGGATTTCCATCCAGTATAATTCTTTTGCCGGTCATGAGGAACCACCTGAATAGCTCTCCATTGTGAAACAAAACCCGGCTTTCGGATGTCAGTTCCTGATTATCCTGGAGGATTTTCATGATATTTTCAGCAACGAGCGGCCGATCATCCGGATGGATGAAGTCAATACCTACGGCATCCCTCATCTCGTGTTCAGGCTTCCCGACAATCTCATCACGTATGAAATGGTTCCAGTAGACAAACTTTCCTGCTGCATCGACAACATAAAAGGCACCTGGAATAGATTCAATGACT
The DNA here is from genome assembly GCA_903820085.1 of uncultured Chlorobiaceae bacterium. Lineage (GTDB taxonomy): Bacteria > Bacteroidota > Chlorobiia > Chlorobiales > Chlorobiaceae > Chlorobium. The sequence goes on along the minus strand of CAIJGA010000008.1, from coordinate 270,178 downwards.
TTTTTGGTCAATTCCCTCTCTTTTTTCAGTTCCTGTCCTATATCTGAAATATCATGGACGATGATCAGCAATCGAGCGGCTTCACCTTCCGGGATTATGCATGGATAGGCCCTGTTCCGAAGGGTTCTTCCGTTCAGTTCGTCATCCCAATAGCAGGGTTTGGCATTGCGCAGAGCTTCAATTATGTTCTCGAGCCGTTTTAGGGCCAAATCCGGCAACAGTAACCGGAAAACAGAATTGCCGATACACTCTTGGGGGTTCCTGGACAAGAGTGAACCATAAGCTTCATTGGCATCAAGGATAGTGCCTTCATGGTCAATAAGAAAAACAGGATCGGGCAATGAAAAAAACGCCGGAAGAAATTGACTTTCAATGAGTTTCATGGCCATTTTTGAGCTGATTCTGGAAGTGTTTTTTATCATCACAGGCGGCGATTGAATGATACATATTTGTACGCCATAACTGCCGCCCTCACCCCACGATGCCGGGGCTGCTTTTGCCGCCAGCGCTGCGCATTATTCTCAAATTCCCCGGAACCCGTGCTTGTTCGATGAAAAAGTTGTTCTATCTATGCAACAACCAGATAACGATCCGACAAATATTGCTTCCATCTCAATATATCTTCATTGCCCTCAATTGCCTGGATGTATCGCTCGTAAGTACATCCAAAGACCTTCCGTCGCGAAACTTCAGTCAGTAAGGATTGGTATTCCGGGATGACTTTAGCGAAATGCCGGTTCCCTGACGGATAGAGTATAATTGAGTAAAAATCGTCAAGTTCATTTCGTTGACACATGGACAACCCGAGAAGATGGTTCCTCCATATCTGCCTCAAATCGTCGCCATGAAGCTCATAGCTGCGAAATCGCTATAAGAGATGCTGTTGTCACATAACCATAAAATCAATAGCTGACCGTTTTCAGATCGTCGACGGCAAATCCTCTGCCATCCTGATTGAATTTGCTACAGTAATAAATCTCTCCACTTGCAGGCGTAAGACCCATACGCTCAATATCATGCTTCTCAAATAAATCAGAAACGGAACTAACCTTTACCGTGAACCCGGATTCGCGGAGTCTGTCAATATAATCTGTGCCGTAACGCCGAACATGGTCTCCCTGCCCAAATACTCTCAGGCGTTCAGACGGATCAACTATCGAAAAATCTTCAATAGTCCTGTCTGCAGTGATGGGAACAAGTAGAATAGCCCCTCCACCTTGTTTCAAGACTCGGCAGAATTCTCTCATAGCCCTTTTGTCATCTTGAACGTGCTCCAAAACATGACTGCAATAGATAAAATCAAAGTACTCGTCTGGATATTGGATGTTCGTAATATCCATTTTCACCATAACACGCGGGTCTGACAAGTCTGCTGTAATATAATCCTGCCCTAAACGGTTTCTCAATATGGACTTAAAGCATGGTTCCGGTGCCACATGGAGCATTTTTTTAGGCGTTCCGTCAAACAGATTGGTCAACCTGCTAAAGTATTGCCAAACAAAGCGATGCCTTTCCAAAGCTCCACAAATCATGCACCGGGCGTCTTCACGTGGAACAATGCCAAACGGATGAAATTTCCGCGAGGATTTTTCGCAAACCGGACACCAGCGCTCCTCACCATGATAAAGAATGGACATCACAAAGGCCCTCGTTAGCCTTGCTTGTTTAGTCGCCCAATCAGGTATAAGCCGAAGTGATTTTTGTAAAATACTTTTCTCCATTTTTAAGCGCCAGACGGTTTGCGTTACTGGCGACGATCACACCACTTGACTTTCATCCACCCTCTACCGGCCGGCACAACCCACAGCAATACCGATACTCAACTTGCTTGCCTAAACCACAACCCCCCCCCTTGCAGACCTATGGATTGAACCGTTAACATCGATTGACCTTATCCCTGCCCTGGGATGGCCGCACTCCCTGAAGGTGCATGGATTGGCCCTTTTTTTTGAGTGTCTATTTTGTCTAGTTTTGCCTCCTCCGCCCGCGCCCCTCGCGGGCGCTTGGATTGAAACTCTTTTTTTTGGGCGTTCACTTCGTTCACTTTTGTCGCCTCCCCTGTGTGGGGATGGATTGAATTCTATCGCAGGGTTCTAGACCGTACCCTTGTTTTCTGAACTGGTAACCAGCTTGTGCAGAACGCCGATGACAAGAAGTGATGCAAGAAGAAGACCATAATGCCAGGAACTGGTAAGCTGTTCCAGATTTTGTCCGTCTGTTGCGGTGCGAACTGGTTCAACAATAAGCTGCCGAAGGAGACTTATCATGGCAACTTCAATAAAAACGATAACATGAAACCGTCCGCTCTGTACATAATTAATCTCTGCAGAAATCAGGCTCGATAGCGTCCAAACAATAAAAAGAGTTCCCAGCGCTTTCAAAAAGCCTGAAGCAAGATTATTTACCTCAAATGAATGAACCACATCCATAGAAAACTCCCATACAACCATCATGCTTGCCAGAACCAGTGCTATTGCAAGAAAAGCATGCAGAAGATGATTAAAGGCTCGTAATGCACTTAAAAGACGGTCTTCAAATGAAGTTATCATGAACATTGTGGACAGTTATGAAAAAGAAAAAGCCCCTGAACGGCGGCGACCCTTTAAAACGTTGCTTCTTTCAGTGTAATGATAAGGGTGAGCACTTGCAAAAAATGAACGCCTAAACACAAATAAAAACATAGAGCTGGATTTTATGAGCTTGTCAGATATGCATGCTCCGCCATCACCCTTTTATAGCAGCTTTCCTCCGGAAAAAATCTTCAGCCCGATAACGCCGCTCAGGATCAGCAGCAGGCAGAGTATGCGGGCAATATCGCGGGGTTCGTCAAAAAAGAGCATTCCGGCAAGGGCGACCCCGGTGGCGCCGATTCCGGTCCAGACGGCATAGGCCGTACCGACCGGAATGGTTTTCATGGCTAGTGAAAGGAACCAGAAACTTGCTATCATGGCCGCAGCCGTCATGAGCGAAGGCAAAGGGCGCGTAAAGCCTTCGGTATATTTGAGGCTGAGGGCCCAGCCGCATTCGAGAAAGCCGGCAATGATCAGGTATATCCATGACATGGCGTTCAGGGCAAGATTTTTACCCAACTGCGAAGCCTGTCGGATTCACGGGCAGCATGGAGCACCTTCTGAATCATGAGTCCATCTGGAAAGCCGGCGGCATCATGAAGGATTTTTTCCTTGTTTTTGAGTGCCTTGACAATGCGGTGGGCAAGAAAGGCAAAGCCAACGGCAAAAATCCCATGAACGGCAAGAGATGACTGCTGGATTTTTTCCTGCACAACAAGTTCATCCCACGACAGCATCGGTTCAACCTGCTTCCATCGGGGCGCATCAATCAGGCTGCGGACCCCTTTGGCATCGCTGTTTGCAATCTCCCACAATCGTGCGGCGCCGTCAAGCCGGATGGTTTTGAGGCTGCCGACGATTTCGACTGAAAACCAGGTGTAGGCTCCGACAGTGGTAACATGCATCAGCGAGGTGCTTCCAAGGGCAATGGATGAGGGACCGAATTTCATCATCATGGCGAAATTATCATCGGAAGTGACGGCACAGGGCTTGCCTGAACGGTCTGGCCGGAACGGGATGCTGGTTGAGAGGTTGCATGACACTTCAGCAATTTCACCGACCAGATAGCGGTTCAGATCGACCAGATGAGAGCCTAGCGCTCCAAGGGCTCCGCCCCCCTTTTCCGAATCACACCACCATGACCACGGCATGTCGGGGCGGTTGCGGCTGGCAAGATTGATGACGGCACGGACTTCATACACTTTGCCGATTTCACCGCTGTCAATCATCTGTTTCATGCAGCGAACCGCAGGATGAAAACGCATCTGATGATCGAGAATCGCAAAACCAGTCGCGTTCTCCGCAACGTCAGCCATGACTGTCGCATCGGCAACATTGAGAGCAAAGGGTTTTTCGCAGAGCACACTTATGCCGCTTTGAAGCAGGCCGGTCACCATCTCCGCATGGAGAAAGGGCGGCGTGGTGACGCAGACCAGATCAAGATCGCAGTGCAGCATGTCGCGCCAGTCGGCAAAACCCTTGCTGATATCGAACCTCTGCATGAACGCCTGACGGTGCTCTGCGGTCGGGCTTGCCACTGCCGAAAGCTCCACATTTTCCATTAGCGAGAAGGCGGGAGCCTGTGCCACTTTAGCCCAACCGCTTCCTATAAAGCCTATTTTTATCTTTTTTTTCATAGCATGGACATAAAAAAAGGGTGACCAAGATCACCCTTTTCAAATTGTGCTGAACCAGAGTGTTCAACTGACTTTTTGTGCCTTTGCAAGGCGGGCTTTCTCGATATAGGTCTTCTGGATATCCCGTGAAACATTATAAGCCTTTGAAAGGCTGTCGGAACTCCAGAGCCTTGCGTCGAAGGCCATACAGATATTGCGGAGGAACGGTATGCCAACATCGGTAACGCGAACACTCTTGTCACCCAAAATAACCAGCCCGTCATTCTCCATGTCTTCAAGGCGGTAAAGTGCAATATCAAGTTCTTCCGTGTAGAGCTTCGGATCTGCCCATGAGGTCTCCTGTTTGCACATCAGGTTAAGGATATGACGGCGCAGTACCAGATCCTCGTCGGTCAGCAGGTGACCGCGATGGAGCGGGAAGCGCCCTTCGTTTACAACTCTGATATAGTCGATGTCGTCGCGCTCGTTCTGTGCAAAAGCGTACCAGGTATCGCTGATGGAGGATGATCCGATCGCCAGCATCATCTGGGTGGTATTTTCAGTATAGCCCATGAAATTGCGGTGCAGGGTGCCGTTTTTCGCGGCAATATAGAGTGCATCCCCTTCGATGGCGAAATGGTCCATGCCGATTTCATGATAGCCGATAGACTCCAGCATGGCACTCCCCTTGTCGTAGAGTTCCTGCTTGACATCGCCAACCGGCAGATCCTCTTCCTTGAACTTGCGCTGCCCTTCGTACATGTGCGGATTATGACCGTAGGCATAAAAAGCAAGACGATCGGGTTTCAGCTCCATCACCTTCTGAATGGTATCGGTGATCGTGGCCATTGTCTGCTTGGGAAGGCCGTAGACAAGGTCAAAATTGATTGAAGTAAAGCCGATCTCGCGGGCAAGGTCAACCTTTTCCTTGACCAGCTCGAATGACTGGAGGCGGTTGATCTCCTGCTGCACAACCGGATCGAAATCCTGTATGCCAAAACTCATGCGGCGGAAGCCGACACTGTAGAGCGCTTCGAGGTGCTCCTTTGAGGTTGACTTGGGATTGGTCTCAAAGCTGAACATGTAGTTGTCCATCTTGTTGACGTGCTTGCAGATGCCATCGATAAGCCTGACAAGGTTTTCAGGGCTGAAAAAGGTCGGGGTGCCGCCGCCGATGTGCAGCTCCTTGACATTGAGCCTGCCGGGAAAAACATCAATATACATCTGCCACTCTTTGAGCAGCGCCTCAAGATAGGGTGTTTCGTAAGAGTGATCCTGAGTGCGGTGAGCGTTGCAGCCGCAGAAGTAACAGTGGTTTTCACAGTAGGGAATATGAATATACAGGCTGATTCCGGTCGTATCATTACTGTCGTTAAAACCTTTGACCATCGCCTCTTTCCACTGTTCCTGGGTAACACCGTCGGTGCTCCATGAAGGAATGGTCGGATAACTGGTGTAACGGGGACCGGGATTACTGTACTTTACTGCGAGATTAGTTGCCATTGTTATCTTCCTCTACAAGTATTATTTTTTTAAATTAGCTCTCGGGAAAATACATAAAACTCGGCAATTTCATAAATCGTTATCCCATAAACCGCCTTGAAATCCTTGCTTCTCTCACCTCACACCCTGCGATAGGAATATGACCAGCAAGAACTCCTATTTCGCCCCGTTAGGCTTATACGAAAACCGCTTATCTACCATAAATTAGCAGCACCTTTACATGACACAAAAAGCAGTGGACAATAACAGGCCGGTTGTCGGCATCATCATGGGTTCCGACTCTGATTTCGACATCATGAAGGAGGCCGTCATGGTCTGTGACGAGTTCGGTATTGCCTCAGAAATCTCCGTTATTTCAGCACACCGGACACCGCACGACCTCGAAGCATATGCCACATCAGCCATTGAGCGTGGCCTGAAAGTCATCATTGCCGGAGCTGGAGGCGCGGCTCACCTGCCAGGTGTTACGGCGGCCATGACGGTGCTGCCGGTTATCGGCGTGCCGATTTTCAGCAAAAAACTCAACGGCCAGGATTCGCTCTACTCCATCGTGCAGATGCCTGCGGGTATTCCTGTGGCAACGGTAGGTATCGACAATGCCCGGAATGCCGCCCTGCTTGCCGTGCAGATTCTTGCACTTTCTGACGAAGCTTTGATGGCAACCCTGCTTGAGTTCCGAAAAAAACTTGCTGACGCATCCCGGCAAAAAACCGCAAAAATCCGTGAGAAGCTCTATGGAAAAAGCTGAGTTCTGGATCGAGAGCCTCAAACTTATGGCACATCCGGAAGGCGGATTTTATCGGGAGACCTATCGGAGCCTGGACTCATATTCCTTCACTGGTGCAACTCCTTTCAATGGCCCTCGCTCTTATGCGACAGCCATTTATTACCTGCTCAGGGGCTCGGATCGCTCAAGACTGCACCGGATTCATTCCGATGAGCTCTGGTTCTTCCATGCGGGCCATCCGCTCACAGTTCATTTTTTTCCTGTAAAGGGTGAACCGTCCAGCTTTACGCTCGGCCTCGCGCCCTGGAAAGGGCAGGTTGTGCAGGGTGCCGTCCCCAGAGAGAGCTGGTTCGGCGCCTGTTGCGAAAACCCCGGGGAAGAAAGCTACTCGCTGGTAAGCTGCGTCGTCGCTCCCGGTTTTGAGTTCAGCGACTTTGCTTTTGCCGACAAAAAAATACTGCAACAACAGTTTCCCCGGCACGCCAACATCATTGAACACCTCACCTGAAAAGAAAGAGCCCGCAATGGCACGCTCTCTGTTGCGGAATAGAAAAAAATGCAGACGAATATGGCTGCATTGCGGGAAAAACGATTAAATAGCATTATAACGCCTTACCCATTGCTTTGGCTTGCAAAAAAAAGAGTATACATTCACCCTTTTCACAGGAAAGGTAAAAACAAGGACATGATAAAAAGGGTTGTGATAGTTGGCGGCGGATTTGCAGGATTTAATGCGGCAAGAGTTCTCGGCAATAAAAAGGATATCGAGATTACCCTCATCGACAGGAAGAACTACCACCTCTTCCAGCCGCTCCTCTATCAGGTTGCCATGGCAGCGCTTGGTGAGGGGGATATTGCTGCCCCGCTAAGAAACATGCTGGCAAACTACCAGAACATCACGGTCTTCAAGGGTATTGTCAAGCGCATTGATATTGAGAATAAAATAGTCGTGACCGATTTCAGTGATATCCCTTACGATTATTTGGTACTTGCCTGCGGTGTCCAGCACCACTATTTCGGCCATAACGAGTGGGAAGAGTTTGCGCCCGGACTTAAAACCCTTGCTCAGGCAAAAGAGATTCGGCGACGGGTTATGGAAGCTTATGAGCGGGCTGAACGGACAACTGATTTTGTTGAACGTAAAAAACTGCTGACCTTTATTATTGTCGGCGGCGGACCAACCGGGGTTGAGCTTGCCGGTTCTATCGGCGAAATGAGCCGCTACACCCTTTCAAAATTTTACCGGCACATTGACCCCAAGCTTACCCGTATTTTTATTGTTGAGGCTGCTCCGCGCATTCTTGGCTCTTTTTCTCCTGACCTTGCAAGCAAAGCGACACGATCGCTAGAGAAACTCGGCGTCCAGGTCTGGACAAACAGCATGGTCAGCGAGGTTGATGAAAACGGCGTGCAAATCGGCAATGAACGCATTGAAGCGGCAACGGTGCTCTGGGCTGCCGGTGTTACCGCCATAGAAATCGGCAAAACAATGACCGGGGTGGAAACCGACCGGATCGGGCGCATCGTGGTCAACGAAGATATGAGTGTTCCGGGTCACCCTGAAATATTTGTTGGCGGAGACCTTGCACACTTTGTGGGCGAAAATGGAAATCCATTGCCGGGGCTTGCGCCCGTTGCCTTGCAGCAGGGACGGTTTATCGGAAAAAATATTCTGCTCGACTTGAAAACAAAGTCAAGAAAGGCATTCCGGTATCGGGATAAAGGCCAGATGGCAACCATCGGAAAAAACAAGGCTATCGTTGAATTCGGAAGTCTGAAGTTTGATGGTATTCTTGCCTGGTTTACCTGGCTTCTGGTGCATATCTATTTCCTAACCAGCTTTCGCCACAGGGTCTTTGTCCTGCTGCAATGGGGATGGTCCTATTTCACCTTCAGCTATGGCGCCCGCCTGATTGTCAACCGGGAATGGCGCTTTTATCCTGATGCTGATCCCTGTGCGCACCATACCGTGGAGGAGGAGAAGGAGTGAACAAAAAAAGTCTGGCAGGGATGGTCACAGGTCTGATTATGGGGAGTACCTTTGTCGGCATAGCCCTCTATCTCCTTTTTTTCCCTGACATCTCCCCTGCCGGAATGAAACAGGATCTCCGCCTTTACGCCCTGCTGACCGGCGCTTATGGTGTCTGGCGGATTATACGCGTCTGGCTTGCATGGAGAGAAGCCTGAAAAAAAATGTTTGAAAGCATGGTTATTCATCATTATAATCAAGCATTTACCAACCGTCAGAAAACAGCATGAAAAGAGTGGCCATAAACCAGGAAACAGAACAGAAGCTTTTTTTTCACAATTATGCCCGGTTTCCAGTTGCCGTAACGCACGGCGAAGGCGTATGGCTCGTCAGTGATGACGGAACCCGTTATCTCGACATGATTGCAGGTATCGGCGTCAACGCCCTCGGATATGGCGACAGGCGCCTTATAGAGGCCATAAGCTCTCAGGCTGCAAAGCTTATTCATGCCTCAAACCTCTTCATGATGACACCGCAGTTTGAGCTTGCCGACAAACTGCTTGCACTATCCGGCCTGTCAAAGGTTTTTTTTGCAAACAGCGGCACCGAAGCCATTGAGGCAGCCATCAAGATAGCCCGGAAATGGGCTGGCCTATCGGGCAATCAGGAGAAAAAAGAGGTACTCTCACTCAGCAACTGTTTTCACGGAAGGACGTACGGCGCCATGTCGCTGACCGCCAAGCCAAAATATGTTGACGGGTTCGAGCCGCTGCTTGCAGGAACCGGCATGATTGCCTTCAACGATATCGCTGACCTTGAAGCACAGGTCTCTGAAAAAACTGCTGCTGTCTTTATTGAAGTGGTTCAGGGCGAGGGGGGCATTCACCGGGTATCGCAGCCCTTTATTGACCGGCTGAAAGAGCTTCGGGAGCAATACAACTTCCTGATTGTCGCCGATGAAATACAGGCTGGTTGCGGAAGAACCGGAACATTTTTCAGCTATACGCAGGTCGATGCCGATCCTGATCTGGTCTGTCTTGCCAAACCGCTTGGCGGTGGCCTGCCCCTCTCTGCGGTAATCGGCGGCGAAAAGGTTGCCGATGTTTTGACCTACGGCAACCACGGCACCACTTTTGGCGGCAACCCGGTGGCATGTGCTGCTGGTATTGCCATGATCAATGCCATCGAAGCGGATAAACTGATGGAGCATACCCTGAAGATCGGCGCCTTTATAAATAATGAAGTGCAGAAACTGGCAGCAAAACATCTGCAAATTCTTGAGATCCGGCAGTACGGTCTGATGATCGGCATCACCGTCGATAAAGAGGCTAAACAGTATGTCGGCAAGGCGCTGGAGAAACATGTTGTTATCAATGCTACCAGCGTAAACGTTATCCGCCTTCTCCCTCCCCTTGTCATCAGCCAGGAAGAAGCTCAACACTGTATCACTGTACTTGATGAAATCTTTACCGAAGAAACAGCCACAGCCGAAAAAAGCCGCTGATAAGGCAACCGTCATGCCCCTGGAAGCCATCAACTATATCATGATTGCTTTCGGGGCGCTGGTGATTGCCGGGAGTTACCTGGGAATGTACCTGGAGCGGGAAGTTGACGGATTTTTCACCCTTTTTATAAGCCCCGTAACCCTGATCGGGGCCTATGTCTGGATTGCTTTTGCCGTGCTCTACCGCCCAAAGCAAGAGAAAAAGCAGGCCAGCTAATCGAAGGCTAATCGAGCTGGAAGCGGATCGGAACGGTAAACCAGACCTTGATCGGGCTGCCGTTTTGAATGCCTGGGTAGTATCGTGATTCCATCACGGATTTCAGGGCAACCGCATCAAACACTTCACAGTCGGCCGGAACACGTTTCATAACCTTTGCCTTGATGGGTCGGCCATCTTCGCCAATAAGCACGCTGACAAAAACTTTTCCCGTAATGCCGGCGATTCTTGCCATCTCAGGATAGACCGGTTTTTTCTGATCGAGAAAACCGGGCATTTTTTCACAGGGAACAAACATTGGCACTTCATCACCTGATGAGCTGTTTCCGCTTCCAGAACCGGTACCTTGGGTCTGTATTGCCTGTTTCAGCTCCTTCTGCGTTGCAAGAGTCTGCTGCAGGGGTACATCATTCTGACTGACCTGTTTGATTTTGCCGATATTTGGCGGTGCAGGAACTGCAGGAGATGAAGGCGTCACAGGAGGCGGCTCAGGGATATCAAGCGGCGGCGGCGGCGGAAGCTGCGTCACATTGGTGACGACTTCATAGCATTCAACCATCGGTTCATTCTTCTTGAACAGTCCGGTCAATGAAGCAATGGTCTGCCAGTTGGCCGTGACAAGCCAGAACATCCCAAGCAACACAATGGCCGTGATGACTCCGTGACTGAGAAACAGATGTGCCTGACGGCGAAGAACAAGGTTACCGTAAGACAACTGCCGCAGTCGGTCGGTATCAAGAAACTCCTCCTGAAAAGACCATGAAAGGGCTTTCCTGCGAGCTTCATCATGTATGTTATCAAGATTTGCTGACACCTGAACAAACTCCTTTTCTGATTCCTCGACCTTAAATAGCTCTTTGTATTTCTTGTGCGTCCTGATCCGTATAGTCATCAAGACTGAACCGGTCGATTTTCATGAGGTTCAGTTCGTCAATAATATCGACAAGATGCTTGTACTTCGCTTTTTCGCTGATCTTAACAACAATGACCAGTTTCGGATTTGCCGCTGTCTGCTGTCGGAGAAGCTGACGCAACTCTCCGCTCAATGCTATCTGGTGGACATCGCGAGGATCGTACAACGGGATTTTCCGTGGAACCTCATTACCCAGAGAACAATAGGCCATCACGTTATCGGCAATTCGGAGCGTCATCACGTTTAACTCGGCAACCTTTACTTCCGCCTTTTCTGGAGGAATATTGATCTCCATGGTATTTGCTTTTGAAAAGGTCGTTGTGAGCATGAAAAAGGTCAACAAAAGAAATGCCACATCGACCATCGGCGTCATATCAAGATGAAATCCGATCCTTTTGGAGCGCTGCCTCCCTTTTTTACGCTTTCCGCGTCCATTTGGAGAATCAACAATACCCATCAGCGAACCTCCCTTTCAAGAACGGTAATGAGGTTGAAGGTGAGCAGGTTGGCCTTTTTGTAAACCTTGATGACATGGTTGACCGCGTCAAATCCCGCATCGGCATCCGCCCTGATCACCGGACGAAGCTTCTGGTCGGCAAAGCGAGCCATGACAACAAACCGGTCGAGTTCATCGCGCTCAACCCGGAAGTTTTCGGCAAGCTTGAATTTTTTCAGGGAATCGGCTACCGCAACGGGTGATAACCCTGCGGCCTGCAGCTTAGGCTTCACGACGGCATTGAAAATTTTCACCCGCGATGGCTGTGAAGAGACCCCCATAAAAAAAGTGTTGTCCCCACTGACGGTAACCGTCAGAATATTTGATTCAGGAAGCTTCACCTCCGAATGAGATGAAGGCAGATCGATCTTTACAACCTCGGGAGGACGGAATTTGGTGGTGAGCATAAAAAAGGTCAACAGAAGAAATGCCACATCCACCATTGGCGTCATATCAATCCGGAACCCGACCCGCTTAGCCTTGATTCTCGACATGAGTGATTATTCCGGTTTACCGGTTCCGAGAGTCTGTATGATATAGAAGGCCGCTTCATCAATCATGTAGCTGAAGTGATCAACCCTGGTGGTAAAGATGTTATAGGTGACAATGCCCATAATACCGCCAAGAATGCCGATCGCAGTATTGAACAGTGCTTCGGAGATGCCAAGCGAAAGCTGTACGGCATCAGGAGCACCGCTGGTCGCCATTGCCGCAAAGGCACGGATCATGCCAAGCGTTGTTCCAAGAAGACCTACCATGGTCGAAATTGAAGCAATGGTGGATATTGCTACAAGATTTTTTTCCAAAAGAGGCATCTCCATCACCGTAGCCTCCTCGACCGCCTTTTCCATCTCACTGATCTTTTTCTCGCGATCGGTGACATTATAGGAAACCAGTTTTTTATAACGGTCAAGCACTGAGCGAAGAACAGCGGCAAGAGAGCTTTGATGATCGTCACATTTCGCAATGGCCTGGTCAATTGCTCCGTTCTCAATATCCTGTTTGAGGCTCCGGACAAATTCCGGAATGTTTCCTTTGCCTGATGCCTTGTTCAGGGCAATGATCCGTTCAACGATGTAGGCAACAAGCATCAGGATAAGCGCCATAAGTACGGAAACAACCGGACCGCCTTTCCATACGGCATGGAATATTGACTCCGGCGGAGTAGTTCCCATCCATACATAGAAGCCCAGAGAAACCGCATAGGTTACGACAATGAGCACACCAGTAAAAAAACCTTGTTTCATAGACTCTTATTTTTTTTGACTATCCTGAAGGTAAACGAAGCGTTATGAACCACTCTGTAATTTGCTATACTGCGACACTGACTTGAAAAGCAACAGGAACCACCGCAAACAGATGAAATGACATGAAAACCGATACCGTTCTGGCTTAACTGATTGTAAAGGAACTGATTGGTTGAACCAGTAACCATGCTTGCTTTGAATTTAGTAAATAAGAGGCTGATTTTTCAACAGTAATCGTTCATTGAATGAAAAAAAGCACGTGGACCTTCAACTATATTATAGATAAAGAAAAGGCGCATGATCCCTCCAGCAATCGTTGATGAAGTCCGGCAAGCGGCAGACATTGTTGAAATTATCTCTGATTACCTGACGCTTCAGCCTTCAGGGCGCAACTACAAGGCCCTCTCTCCCTTTACCATGGAGAAAACCCCGTCATTTGTTGTATCACCCGACAAGCAGATTTACAAGTGTTTTTCAACCGGCAAGGGAGGCAATGCGTTTTCCTTTGTCATGGAGATGGAAAAAGTCTCCTTTCCTGAAGCGGTCGAACTGGTTGCCAAACGAACAAGTATCGATATCAGCCGCTTTACCGAAAAAAAAGAGCGTGAACCGGTGCAAGAAGAGAGCCAGACCGAAACCCTCCGCTGGGCGGCAAAGTTCTTTCATCGCACACTGGAAACTGAGAGCGGCAAAAGGGGCTCTCTCTACCTTACTGCTGAGCGCGCCCTTTCGGAAAAAACAATCAAGAGTTTTGGTCTTGGTTATGCGCCCGATGCATGGGACCATCTGCTGATTGAGGCCAAACGGGCCGGGATACCACAGGATCACCTGCTTGAACTTGGTCTCATAACACCAAACAAACAAAAAAACTCACAGTACGACACCTTCCGCAACAGGGTGATCTTCCCGATTTTTTCGGTTGGTAGCCAGGTCGTCGGTTTTGGAGGCCGCACTCTCGACAGTGACCCTCAAACACCAAAATACCTGAATTCGCAGGAGAGCAAGCTGTTTGAAAAATCCAAACTCCTTTATGGACTTCATGCCGCCAAAAATGAAATTCGTCGGACGGAGAGCGCACTGGTTGTTGAAGGATACATGGATGTTCTGGCCCTGCACCAGGCAGGTATAACCAATGCTGTAGCCTCATGCGGCACCTCACTGACACACTATCAGGCAAAGATCCTGAAGCGTTACACCAATCGGGTACTCTTCATGTATGACGCTGACAGTGCCGGCCAAAAGTCAATGATGACCGGTATCGACATCCTTCTTGCAGAGAACCTCACCCCTTTCATCATTATACTTCCAAAAGGTGACGATCCCGACAGTTTTGTCCGCCGTGAAGGACGTCAAAAATTTCTGCAGTTCGCTGAAGAGGAGTTGCTTTCGTTTCAGGATTTCCAGATCCGTGTTTTCACTGAATCGGGTGATTTCCAGCAGCCTGAGCACAAATCAAAAGCGATCAGGACAATGGTCCATACGATTGCCCTGATCCCGGACCATATCCGCCAGGAACTCTATTTGCAGGAACTGTCAAAAAAGCTTGCAATCAGTCTGCCCGCTCTGCAGGAACTGCTCGGCAGCGAAGAGGCAGGGCAGGATAGAAAAAGATCGACCAGGGAAAACCGTCAGGATACTCCACCGCCACCCAAACCTGAGCCCAGCCTTTCCGTGCTCGAAAAAACATTTTTAAAGGCCCTGCTTGAAAGCTCCTTGTATGGCAATGCTGTGCTTGAATTTGCAGCTTCACATGAAGAAATGCTGGAGTTGCCGCACCGTGAGGCACAGCAGATTTTTACCCATATGATCCGCCGCTACAAAGAGATTGCAAACAACCCTGACATGCGGATTGACATTGCAACCGAAATAAGTTTGTTCCGTAATCCGGCATCAAGAGATCTTGCTGCCAGCCTGCTGATTGAGCAGCCTGTCAGCAATAAATGGCTCGAGCAATCCAATGTCCACGCCGATAACGCAAAACGGTGTCTTGCGCTGTTCCTCGATGCATTTAAAAATCTTATTCTTGATCCGTTGGTCTTTCAAAAAAACAGCCTTACAGAAAAAATCCGGCTCGAAAACAATACAGAACGGGAGATTGAACTGTCAAGAGAGAAGATCATTCTCGATAAAAAAATCCGCAAAACCTCTCTCGACCTGAAAAAGATGATCACTGAGATTCTCGAAAACAGCTAAGCCCGCCTCCCTGCACCATTCAGATGCAGGGAGGCATATTCACATGACTATACGGTGTATCCATCAATAGGATTGCGCTGGCAGAGTGCCTTGATTTCTTCTCTGACACCACTGCATATTTGTGCGATATCAGGCTTTTCAGCAGATGAGATAACCCTGTCGATAAGCTCCGCAATCAACGTACTGTCGGCTTCCTTCATCCCTCTTGTCGTCATGGCCGGAGTACCGATGCGAATGCCGCTTGTAACAAAGGGCGACTTGTCATCAAAAGGCACCATGTTCTTGTTGACGGTTATGCCTGCTGGATGGAGGGTGTTCTCGACAAGCTTGCCGGTAACGTTCTTGTTGCGCAAGTCAAGCAGCATGAGATGGTTTTTGGTTCCGCCGCTGACAATATTGTAACCGAGCTCCTGAAATTTTTCAGCCATTGCTGCGGCATTTTTTATGACCTGAGCGGCGTACTCACGAAACGCAGGCTGCAGTGCCTCTCCGAACGCGACAGCCTTACCGGCAATGATATGCATCAGGGGACCGCCCTGAATACCCGGCATTACTTCCGCATCCATGACCTCAGACATCATCTTCAGTCGCGAACCGGTTTTTGTCTTGATGGTAATACCCATGGGGTTTTCAAAATCGGAGCCCATCATGATCATGCCGCCCCTCGGGCCACGAAGGGTTTTGTGGGTCGTGGTCGTCACAAAATGACAATGCGGGATGGGGTTACCCAGAAAACCGGCTGCAATCAACCCGGCAGGATGAGCAATATCGGCCATCAGAAAAGCTCCGACCTTGTCAGCAATTACCCTGAAAGCCTTGACATCAAAACCCTGCGAGTAGGCGCTGGCACCGCAGATAATCAGTTTCGGACGAACCTGCAGGGCAAGTTCTTCAACCTTGTTCATGTCAATGCGACCGGTCTCGCGATCAACACCGTAGGAGTGCGCCTCGAACATCTGGCCAGAAAAATTGACCGAACTGCCATGAGTCAGATGACCGCCGTGCGACAGGTCGAGACCCATGATACGGTCACCGGGTTTCAGCACTGAAAAAAGAACCGCCATGTTGGCACTTGAACCGGAGTGAGGCTGTACGTTGACATATTCACAGCCAAAAAGTTTTTTCGCCCGGTCGCGCGCAAGATTTTCAGCTACATCGACAAATTCGCACCCGCCGTAATAGCGCTTGCCGGGATACCCTTCGGCATATTTATTGGTCATCACCGAACCGCAAGCCTGCATGACCGCACGGCTGGTGAAGTTTTCCGAAGCAATAAGCTCAAGCGTTTCAGTCTGACGTGTTGTCTCGTTGGCAATTGCCTCAAAGAGCTCTCTATCCTGTTTTTGAAGGATGTCGGTATCCATCGTCTCTTATTCCTTTTCCTGACGGAAGTTTACGGTTTGGTTTGTTTTTTTTCAATATGAAAACTCTCAGGGCCGTATGAACAACCGATCATATGGCCAAGCTTGTCGCGTTTTGTATTCAGATAAATCTGGTTCATAGGATTTGAGGCAATCTCAAGCGGGATGCGTTCAACAATTTCAAGGCCATACCCTTCAAGACCAACCACTTTTTTCGGATTATTGGTCATAAGCTTCATTTTGCGCACGCCCAGATCCTTGAGAATCTGTGCTCCGATCCCGTAGTCGCGCAGATCGGCCTTGAAGCCGAGCTTTTCATTGGCTTCGACCGTATCAAACCCTTCATCCTGAAGGTTATAGGCTTTCAGTTTATTGATCAGGCCAATACCACGTCCCTCCTGCATGAGATAGATCAGCACTCCACGCCCCTCTTTTTCGATCATAGTCAGAGCAGAAGCAAGCTGATTGCCGCAATCACAGCGCAGCGAGGCAAAGGTATCTCCGGTAGCACACTGCGAATGAACCCTGACAAGAACAGGCTCGTCCGTTGTAACATCCCCTTTCACAAAAGCCATATGGTTCTGCTGGTCGGTAAACGATTCGTAGGCTATCAGCTTGAACTCACCATGTACGGTCGGCAGTCTCGATTCGACAGCACGGTGCACGAGTTTGTTGCGTTGCATCTGATAGGCGACAAGGGACTTGATGGTGATCAGCTTCAGGCCGTATTTCGCCTTCAGCTTGATCAGTTCGGGCAGCCTTGCCATACTGCCGTCATCATTGAGAATCTCGCAGAGCAATCCGACCGGACTGCAGCCTGCAAGGCGCGCAAGATCAACGGCAGCTTCTGTATGGCCGACACGCCGAAGCACCCCTCCATCCATCGCACGAAGGGGAAAAATATGACCGGGACGTGAAAAATCATCCGCCTTCGAGGAGATATCGCCAATCATTTTGATAGTCATGAACCGGTCATATACTGAAATACCGGTCGTAATTCCCTCAGCAATCGCATCAACAGAAACGGTAAAGTTGGTCTCGTGCTGAGAGGTGTTTCTCTGAACCATAGGATCAAGCTGCAGCTCCTTGGCCCGCTCCATGGTAACGGCAACACAAAGCAGGCCTCGAGCCTCCTTTGTGATAAAGTTCACCATATCATAGCTTACCTTGTCTGCCGCGCCAATAAAATCGCCTTCATCCTCACGATCTTCATCATCAATGACAATGACCAGTTTTCCCTGGCGAATATCTTCAAGAGCAGCATCAATCGTATCGAAAATCTTTTTATCCATACTCCTTTATTACACCTTTTTTCAAACCAGATAAGTGACGAAGAGATGGTAATGTAAAAAAAATCCTGAACCATTTTCATGAGGCAAAAAAAGAAGAGGAGCGCACAGCAATCGCAAGCTTTGAGAAGCATGGGCATTTTTGTATAATGCACGGCCTTTTATATACAGCAGTGAATTGTTACCTTTGTACAGCTCTATCCAGAAGCATCGTAAACCTGATCAAGATTGCATGACCATTCAAGCTTCCGACCTGACGCAGGAGGTTATTGACCTTTCCGGGAAATTTCCGAAAGAGTGGCTTTTGAAAGCCAAACAGAACGGATTTTCCGATTTTCAGCTTGCCACTATTTTCAATACTCTGGAGCCCTCGATACGGGCACTCAGGAAACATTACGGAGTTGAATCTGTCTTCAAGACCGTCGATACCTGCGCAGCAGAATTCGATGCAAAAACACCGTACCACTACTCGACTTACGGGGAAGAAAACGAATCCGTCTCCTCTGACCGGAAAAAAGTCATCATCCTCGGAGGTGGTCCGAACCGGATAGGCCAGGGAATTGAGTTTGACTACTGCTGTGTGCAGGCAGTCTTCGCACTCAGGGAGGCTGGTTATGAAAGCATTATGGTCAATTGTAATCCCGAAACGGTTTCGACAGATTACGATATCGCCGACAAGCTCTACTTCGAGCCGCTCACCTTTGAAGATACCATTCGTATCATAGAACATGAACAACCGCTCGGTGTTATTGTCAGCTTTGGAGGCCAGACGCCGCTGAAGCTTTCAGCCAAACTCCATGAGGCTGGCGTCACCATTCTCGGCACCTCTTCAAAAGGCATCGACCTTGCTGAAGACCGCAAGAAATTCGGCGCACTTCTTGAAGAGCTTCATATTCCTCATCCCGAATACGGAACAGCTATAGACCTCAGCGAGGCCAAGGAAATTACCCGCCGAATCGGTTACCCTGCACTGGTCAGACCAAGCTATGTGCTCGGAGGAAGGGCTATGAAAATTGTTTACAGTGACGACTCGCTCAAAGAGTATATCGATCAGGCCCTTTTCATTACCGAAAAATACCCCCTCCTGATCGACCGTTTTCTTGAAACTGCTGTTGAGTTTGATATTGATGCCATTGCCGACAGCACGGACTGCGTGATCAGCGGCATCATGCAGCACGTTGAAGCTGCAGGTATTCACAGCGGCGACTCCACCTCAATTCTTCCCTATTATAATATAAGTCCGAAGGCCATCGCCTTGATGAAGTCGTATACCCGAACCCTTGCCAAGAATCTCAAGGTTGTGGGGCTGATGAACATTCAATACGCTGTCCAGAATGAGAGCGTTTATGTGATTGAGGTCAATCCGAGAGCCAGCAGAACCGTTCCGTTTGTCGGTAAGGCAACCGCGATTCCTGTTGTAAAAATCGCTACACGCGTCATGCTTGGCGAAAAGCTCAGTGACCTGCGCCTGGAATATGACCTGAAAGATTGCGATGAACTTGGCATGAAGCATCTGGCAATCAAGGAACCGGTATTCCCGTTCTCCAAGTTTGTTAAATCTGGTGTTTATCTGGGTCCTGAAATGCGCTCAACCGGTGAAGCCATGAGCCTTGCAGACGAGTTTCCTGAAGCCTTTGCAAAAGCCTATCAGGCAGCCAACATGCATCTGCCACTCTCCGGAGCGGTGTTCATCAGCGTCAATGACCAGGATAAAAACCACCGCATTATCGCCATAGCAAAAGCCCTGTTCCGCATGGATTTCGACCTTCTTGCCACAGCAGGCACACATCAGTTCCTGACGAAAAATGGCATCGAATGCAAAAAGGTCTTCAAGGTAGGCGAAGAGGGCAGGCCGAATATCTTCGAAATTATCAAGCACGGCAAGATCAATTTTGTCATCAACACGCCAAGAGGCGAAAAGGCGTTGCATGATGAAGAGGCAATCGGTGCCGCATCGGTACTGAACAACGTACCCTTTGTCACCACCATCGAGGCGGCAGAAGCATCGGTACAGGCTATTGACTGTATCCGACACCAGGAGTTCGGCGTTAAAAGCCTTCAGGAGTATGCCTCCTACCGAAACAGATAGACAGGAGGTTCAAGCCAATCATGCGCATCTTTGAACGGAGGCGTCCACCAAACAGCTCTTGACCATGCCCGAAACTTATCAGAAACATCTCGACGAGTCAATACAACTGGAACTCAACCTGGCAACGCTCTACACCATATTTAATGACTGTTTTGCTGAAGATGAGGATTTTTGGTGGGATCTGGCAATGGAAGAGAGGGGCCATGCATCACTGCTCCAGCAGGAAAAAAAACAGCCGCAACGGAAAGAGTTTTTTCCTGAAAACCTGCTAGCCACTGACCTGCAATCGCTCATCGACGCCAACTCAAAAATTAAAGCTTTGATTAGCAAGTACAAGGATACGCCGCCATCAAGAAGCGAAGCATTGCACATGGCGCTTGATCTTGAAATGGCGGCAGGTGAATCACATTTCCAGCAATTTCTTGATAGCCCTACACACTCTCCTGCTGCAAATATTTTCAAGCAACTCAACCAGGAAGACTGCGATCATGCCGCAAGAATCCGTCAATACATGCAGACAGAACACATCAAATAGGTATCGTCAATCGTTTCAGGCAAGCATGACGAACTTCTGGTTACAGCTCTCCTGCCCATCGACAAGCAGTTCACTGTAGCGTTGCGGAGTGTAACGAAAACTCCCCCCATTGATAAAGGTTATTCCACTGACCATATAGCTCTGAAAACGATGAAAATGGCCATGGAGCACCAATTTTGCCTGCATGGCTTGCAGGAGAACAAGAAACTCTTCGCGATTTTTCAGTTCCATGGTCCAATCAAAAGCCTGGTCGATGAGGGAATCAGTTCCATAGACCCGATAGGCATGATGACAAAGCCCGATGACAAAACATGCTCGCAGAGGAGCCAGAACACTATCACAACTCAGGGCACGTAACTGACCCGGGTTAATGACGCCTCTTGCCCCGAGAGGATTATCGGCAGGATACCAGGGATAAACTGAATTGAGTGCGACAAAAGCGATTTTAACCGATGGATAGTTTATGATCTTGACAAAGGGAAATGCATTGTCACCCCGTTCCTCACCCGTTATCAACTCCTGAAAATAAGCACAAAACTCTGCCATCTTGCGGTCAAAGGACTTTTTCCTAAGCATTGGCAGAGGGTTCAGTGCATTGTAAAAGCGCAGTTCCTCTTCAAGGTTGATCAAATCGTGATTGCCAGCGATAACGGTTGTCTTGTCCCAGTGATACAAACCATGACTTTCGAGTTTTTCCCTGACAAGGCGCCAGTCTTCCGGACTGGCGCTGTTGCTCAGATCGCCAGAAATGACCAGGTGATCGAATCCGGCGATATTGAAATGAGCAAACAGACGGTCCAGATTGCTGAGCTGGCGTCGATCCTGTCTGCCTGATATATGCAGGTCTGATATATGCGCAATTTTTACAATCTCTGTAATCAATTTTTTTTGGCTTGCGGTTTTTAATTCTAAAACAGTAAATTGGCCATACCTTTTTAACCACGGCATTAGCTAACATGTCAAAATAGCATTAAGATAGTGTCATTCTTCAACCTGCTCATGCATAGCAATCATCATTTCAGTCAATTATGCAAAATAAAATAACTTCCCTAAAAGAACTCTCAAGAAATCTCTGGTGGTCATGGGATACTGAAGCAAAACAGATTTTTGAAGAGCTCTCCCCTCTGCTTTGGGAAAGGAATAATCATAATCCTGTTGAACTGTTACGACATATCTCCAATGATGAACTGGAAGCCCGATGCCAGTTAGAGTACGGTGAAAAAATAGATCAGGTTTTTAAACGTTTTACAGCATACCTGAACGACAAGAATACCTGGGCAACAAACAATGCGCCTGAACTGGTAAAGAGCCCGGTTGCCTATTTCAGTGCTGAGTTCGGTATTCATGAAAGCGTCAGAATTTATTCCGGTGGACTCGGCGTTCTTGCCGGAGATCACCTGAAATCGGCCAGTGACCTCGGCATCAACTTCATCGGCATCACCCTGTTTTACAAAGAGGGCTACTTCCGCCAGTACCTCAATCATGATGGCTGGCAGATGGAAGACTATCCTTTGCAGTATGCCGAAAGCCTTCCGATCGAGAAAGTCACCGATGCGGATGGAAACGATGTGATCATTTCGGTCAATATAGCGCAAAGCGAAGTTTTTGCACAGGCATGGCGCCTCAAGGTAGGTCGTGCTACCCTTTATCTGCTTGACACCAACATTGCGGCCAATGAACCCCATTATCGTGACATCTGTTGTCGGGTCTATGGCGGCGATCAGAATATGCGTATCAACCAGGAGATTCTTCTTGGTATCGGCGGCGTAAAACTTCTTGAGACACTCGGCGTCAATCCCACGGTCTATCACATGAACGAGGGTCACTCAGCATTTCTTACCCTCGAGCTGCTCGCCAAAGAGCTAGCGAAAGGCGTAGCGGAAAAAGAGGCTATGGCAACAGTTCGCTCACGTTGCGTCTTCACCACGCACACTCCGGTTCCTGCGGGTCATGACCGCTTCTCGAGAGACATGATGCATTACACCTTCGATAAATACCTTACAGCAATCGGAATTAATTTCGATGATCTGATGAGGCTTGGATCAGAAGACAAGGATAATATCTACGGACTGTTCACCATGACAGTGCTCGCGCTGAACCTGTCACGATCGGCTAACGGTGTTTCAAAACTTCATGGCGAGGTTTCACGCGTTATGTGGCAACACCTTTATGCCGGCAAAAGTGTTGATGAGGTGCCGATTGGCCATATCACCAACGGTGTACACGCCAGCAGCTGGACATGCGGCCATACCGACAGTTTCTGGAAAAAATTCACCGGAAGCATTGATGAAATGTCGCTCTCACGTGAAACTGCTGAAGCCGCTCTGGCAAAAGTCACCGACAGCGAGCTCTGGTCGCTGCGTTACAGCCTGAAACGCAATCTTATCGACTTCATTGACCGCTATCTGGCAAACCAGCTTTTTCACCAGCATATCAACACGTACCAAAACGAATACGATACGGTGAGATCAGCGAAAAATACCTTCTCTCCCGACGTCCTGACCATCGGGTTTGCAAGACGTTTTGCTACCTACAAGCGTGCACCGCTAATTTTCAGAGATCTTGACCGCCTTGACAGAATCATCAATCATGCAACCAAGCCGCTGCAGATAGTTTTTGCAGGAAAGGCCCATCCGCATGATGATGCAGGAAAAGACTATATCCGCCAGATCGTCCAGCACTCCCGCCGGCCGCAGTTCAACGGGAAAGTTATCTTCCTTGAAAACTACAACCTCGGCGTTGCGAAACGGATGGTTGCAGGTGTTGACATTTGGCTGAACACCCCGGTAAGACCAATGGAGGCAAGCGGAACATCTGGCGAAAAAACAGTACTGCACGGTGGACTGAATTTCAGTGTCCTTGATGGCTGGTGGCCTGAAGCATATAACGGCGAAAACGGTTTTGCCATCGGCAACGGTGAATTCTTTGAAAACCATGAGGAGCAGGACAGTTTCGATGCGGAGAAAATGTACAGTGTTCTGGAAAACCAGATCATCCCTGCATTTTACGAACGCAATGAGCTGAACGTACCGGTAAAATGGATTAAAAAGATTCGGAACGCCATTGCCACCATCGCGCCGGAATACAACACCCACAGAATGGTACGGGACTATGCAACCAAGTACTATCTCAACAAGTAAAAGAACAGAACGTCAGAACAGCATACACTCTTTACTCTTGACCGGCGTCTGCCGGTCAGGAGTAAATTTGCTCCCATCTCTGTCAAGCACTTCAGCACCATGAGACAACATGAAACCGCAAAATCCGGAACCTGTGCGGCACTCTCTCTCGGCCGGGGACTTGATCTGAAATCACCGGTACTGCTTGCATCGGGCACCGTTTCGTATGGAGAAGAGCTCAGTCAACTCTGTGATCTTTCCAAAATTGGCGGCATTGTAACAAAAGCAATTTCCCTCGAACCAAGAACAGGCAATCGTCCCCAGCGGATCGCTGAAACTCCTTCAGGAATGATCAATGCGATCGGACTGGCTAATGTTGGAGTCGAGCGGTTCATTGCTGAAAAAGTACCCTTTCTCCGCCAACTCAATACCGCAGTCATTGTCAATATTGCCGGACGATCAATCGACGACTATTGCGAAGTGGTTTCAAAACTTGACCATGTCGAAGGCCTTGACGGTTACGAAATCAATCTCTCCTGTCCGAACGTCAAGGGTGAGTGCATGATTATGGGGGTGAGCCGTGAGGCT
Source organism: uncultured Chlorobiaceae bacterium (assembly GCA_903820085.1). Classification (GTDB taxonomy): domain Bacteria; phylum Bacteroidota; class Chlorobiia; order Chlorobiales; family Chlorobiaceae; genus Chlorobium. Next base: position 246,242 of record CAIJGA010000008.1, on the reverse strand, counting down.
ACCTTTGAGATTGTTTCGACACTGCGCAGGATCACTGGCCGTCACCTCATGATCAAGCTGACACCCAACGTCACATCCATCAGTTCGATTGCTCTTGCGGCCGAAGAGGCTGGTGCAGACTCTCTCTCTCTCATCAATACGGTGGTCGGAATGGCCATCAATTATAAAACCCGCAGGCCCCTGCTTAAAAATATTACCGGAGGACTTTCAGGCCCTGCAATCAAGCCGATTGCCCTTGCAAAGGTCTGGGAAGTCTACAAGGCTGTAACCATTCCGATTGTCGGTATGGGTGGTATTTCCTGCTTTGAGGATGCCATGGAGTTCCTCCTTGCCGGCTCAAGAGCCATACAAATCGGTACCATGAACTTTGTCTATCCTGATATCGGCGAAAAAGTTGCTGCTGCTATTGAACAATACTTCTCAACTCCGGGAGCTATCTCCCTCAAAGAGTACAGCGGAAGCCTTCTGACCGATTAACCCTGCAAACCCTGAATTACCATGCGTATTGGAATTGGTATCGATGTACACCCTTTTGCCGAAGGCCGGAAGCTTGTGATTGGTGGTGTTCATATCCCCGGATACAAGGGTCTGGATGGTCACAGTGATGCCGATGTACTGCTTCATGCTGTCAGCGATGCCCTGCTTGGCGCTGCGGCCCTTGGAGACATAGGGCTGCATTTTCCCAATACCAGCATGGAGTTCAAGGATATCGACAGCATGATCCTGCTCAAGCAGGTCGGAAAATTGCTTGAAAAACATGGCTACCAGACCGTTAACGTCGACGCGATGCTGCTTCTTGAAGAGCCTAAAATTGCGCCTTACATTACCGAGATGCGCAAAAACATTGCACGCTGTCTCGGCGTTGAGATCGGGACCGTCTCGGTCAAGGCAACCACCAACGAAAAACTCGGCTACATCGGACGTGAAGAGGGCGCTGCCGCACATGCGGTCTGCATTATCCGCTCGCTCTAAACCCCGACCTCTCCCCTGAGAATACTGACTGGCACATAACGTGTTGCTTTTCTTGCCGGGCTCCATGAAGAGAGCACGGCAATGAGGATCCCGAAAAATATCACAATCAGATAGGCGTCCGGCATTTCAATGATGGTGATACGGTCACTTTTCAGCACTCCTGCCGTACTTGCCTCGAAACGGATAGCAGCTACAGACTGGCAGATCAGATGTCCGATCGGACTGCCAATAAGCACCCCGAGCACTCCAATCATAAAGCCTTCAAGCATGAAAATACGGGTAATGCTCCTGGCCTGCATCCCCATGGAGCGCATGATGGCTATATCCTTAACTTTCTGCAAAATAACGGTTGTCATGACGGATGAAACACCGAGGCCGGCTACCACAAAAACAAACCCGACCAGAACCAGAGTGATGAGTGCATTGCGGTTGTAGAACTCAATAACATTTCGGTTGGTTTCATCCCAGCTTTCGCTTTTATAGCCACTGAGCGCCTCAACCCTGTCGGAGGTTTGCTGGGCTCGCTCGACATGGGCCGTTCTCAGGCCGATACCCGTCACTGAATTGGCAGCTATCCCTTCCATTCTCTGGGCTAAAGCGAGGTTGACATAGCCCTCACGCTCATCTTTTGCATTAAATCCGCTGCTGAAACGCCCCATAACCATGACGGGAAACTCTTCGCTGTTTTTTGTTACCAGCACAATCCTGTCGTGATAACCGACATTGAGTTTTTTTGCCAGAAGGTCACCGACAACAACGCCGTTCGGCGTGGAGGCCAACTCTTCAAGGGCGTTTTTGTCAATCAGGTTCTTTTTCAACCCGGCAATTTCCGCTTCAAGATGAGGCACGACACCTCGTACAATGCAGGGCGTAAAGCGGGTTTTGTTGCGGGCAATCACTTTGCTGAGCACAAAGGGTGAAATGCTGCGAAGCTCTTCGACAGGGCGGATGCTCTGGACAACTTCGGAATAGTTCTTGATAACCTCCTGTTCATTGAGATTGATGTTTTTGGTCACCATCGAAACCCTGCTGCCGTTTTGCCCAATAATATTATCAGGCACCAGTGGCCAAACCCTCTCTGCGCTGATTACGACATGGGGTGCGGTATCAATCACCTTGGCCACAACATTTGATGATGAGCCCCGTGAAACAGAGATGGTCGTCACCAGCATGGCAGAACCGACAGCAACACCAAGAGCGGTAAGGAGTGTCTGGCGTTTTCTCTCCCTGAGATGCACAAAAGCAATCCTAGCCTCATCTCTGTAGTTCATGAATACATATGAAGTTCAGTCATTTCCTGACGCATTGGGTTTTATTAAATTTTGAGACTTATCGTTGAAAAATCACACAAAAAATCTATCTTGACTGCCATAAGCAGGGAAATATCATTTCCTTGACAAATAAATAAATTAGACCATTAAATACTAACCTTAGCTTTGAATAGGAGAGCATAACTGTGAAAAAAATTGGTATCCTCACCAGCGGTGGGGATTGCGGCGGACTGAATGCGGTGCTGAAAGGCGCAGCAATGATGGCTCTGTCAAAAGAGCTTGAACTCTTTATTATTCCCAACGGCTACGCCGGTCTATACAACCTCGTTGATCAGGAGACGATTGTCCGCCTCGACCAGGTTCGTCTCGACCGCTTTGACGCAAGCTTTGCCGGATCAGAAGCGGGCCATTCGAGAGTCAAAATCAAGGCCATAAGCAATCCGGACAAGTACAACCGCATCAAGGCCGGCATGAAAAAATTCGGCATTGATGCACTCATCATCAGCGGAGGCGATGATTCCGGCAGCGTCATGGTCGATTTGAACCAGCAGGGAATTCAGTGCATCCACGCACCGAAAACCATGGATCTCGACTTGCAGACCTATTCGGTCGGCGGCGACTCAACAATCAACCGCATCGCACAGTTTGTGCATGACCTCAAGACAACAGGCAAAACCCACAACAGGGTACTCGTTACCGAAGTATTTGGCCGTTATGCAGGCCATACCGCTTTCCGCAGCGGCGTTGCAGCAGAGGCTGACTGTATTCTCATTCCTGAAATTCCGGCTGACTGGGATGTTGTCTACGAACACCTCGCCGAACGCTTTACCCGCAGGATCAGGGAGAGTGACGTCCATAGCGGAACCTATACCATTGTTGTTGCTGAAGGGCTGAAAAATGCCGACGGCACCGATATTGTTGATGAGTCCGCAGGCATTGACGCCTTTGGTCACAAAAAACTTGCCGGCGCAGGAAAATTCACCTGCCAGCAGATCCAGAAAAGAATGAAAGCCGATCCGGCGATGCCGATTTTCATGAAAGAGACCGGCATGTTCGTCGAGGGTGTTTATGAAATTCCTGAGGTACGCGAAATTCATCCCGGCCACCTTGTCCGTTCAGGCAACTCGTCAGCATACGACATCAACTTTGGTTTTGAAGCCGGCGCGGCAGCCATACTGCTCCTGCTTGACGGCAAAACCGGCGTGACGATTTCAAAGGTCAAGGGTCGCAAAATAGAGTACATCGAATCAAGCAAAGCAATTGTGCAGCGCCATGTCGATCTCGACCATGTCGCCATGTATGAGTCACTCGGCATCTGCTTCGGCAGGAAAGCCAACGCCTATGACCCGATTCTGCGCGAAGTCGAAGGTGTTTATGAAAGAATTTATTGATATTTTCATTATTCTGGACAATAAAAAACCCCGCAACAGAACGCGGGGTTTTTTATATCTTGAGGTTTACTCCTCTTAATGCCATTAACACCCAACGCCTGCATCATGAACAAGTCTGCCAAAATTTGGATGAACGGCGAACTGATTGACTGGATTGACGCAAAAATCCACATTCTGTCACATGTTGTCCACTACGGTTCATCTATCTTTGAAGGAATCCGCTGCTATGACACCCTGAAGGGCTCGGCAGTGCTCTTTCTTGACGAACACATCAAACGTCTCAGGGATTCGTCAAAAATATACCGCATTGAAATTCCGTACTCTGAAAAAGAGCTGAAAGATGCCATCATCAGCACTATTCAGGCCAACAATTTCCAATCCTGCTACATCCGTCCGCTGGTCTACCGCGGACAGGGAGCTTTGGGAGTCAACCCCCACCGTGCCTCAATCGAGGTTGCCATTGCTACCTGGGAATGGGGAACCTACCTGGGAGAAGATGTGCTTGAAACCGGTGTGGACGTCCGAGTCTCATCCTGGAACCGGCCAGCCCCGAATACCCTTCCAGCCTGGGCAAAAGCCGGAGGCAACTATCTGAACTCGCAGCTCATCAAAATGGAAGCCTTGATGGACGACTATGCCGAAGGACTTGCGCTTGATGTGAACGGTTATGTTTCTGAAGGAAGCGGCGAAAATATTTTTGTTATACGCGACGGCATTATCTACACGCCAATGTCGGGCCAGTCAATACTGCCTGGCTTTACCCGGTATGCCATCATGCACATTGCAAAAGAGCTTGGCTACGAAGTTCGCGAGACACTGATTCCACGAGAAGCGCTCTACATTGCCGACGAGGTTTTCCTGACCGGCACGGCGGCGGAAATCACTCCCGTCAGAAGCATCGACAAGTACCCGATAGGCAATGAAAAACGGGGTCCGATTACCGAAATCCTCCAGCATGCATACCTCAAAATCGTCCAGACCGGCGAAGATCCGTATAACTGGTTAACCTTTATCTGAACACGGCAAGGCAGGCATGAGCTGGAACAACATTATCGGTCAAAAGCGTCAGATACGCGTCCTGCAGAAAGCACTTGAAACAGGACGCCTTGCTCATGCCTACCTTTTCACCGGCCCTGACGGATCAGGCAAGGAGTCGGTAGCCTTCGAGATCGCCTCTCTGCTCAACTGCAGTAAAGCGGCAACCGGCAATCCGGCGGGTTCATGCGGCTTGTGCCTTGACTGCGTGCAGATACAGTCGTTCATGCACCCGAATGTGGAGTATATTTTTCCGATAGAATCGGCCCTGCTTGATGCGGGTGACTCTGCAAAAAAAGAGAACAAGCGCTTTACCGATGCAAAGGAGCGCTACGACGCACTGCTCGACCAGAAAAAGCTGAACCCCTATCTCTCCCCTGCCATGGAGCGATCCATGGGGATTCTGACAGAACAGATTATTTCCCTGCAGCATAAAGCAATGTTTATGCCCAATGAGGGGAGCAAGAAGATTTTCATTATTTCGCAGGCTGAACGGCTGCACCCTTCGGCGGCAAACAAGCTCCTCAAACTGCTCGAAGAGCCTCCGCCGCATGTTCTCTTCATCCTTGTCTCGTCAAGACCGGAAGCATTGCTGCCCACCATCCGTTCGCGGTGCCAAGCCGTCAGGTTTTCACGCATTACCGCCCAGGAACTGCGACTCTGGCTGCAGGAAAATCGTCCGGAAATCAAGGAGCCCTCACTGAGCTTTATCGTCAGTTTTTCGAGGGGAAACCTTCGTCTTGCCTGGGAACTCATCAACAATCGCGACAGCAACACCTCTGAAACTGCAACCATTGTACTCCGTAACCAGGCGCTCGACTATCTTCGCCAGATACTTACCCCAAGCCGCTTCCACGAAGCCATCACCTCCTGCGAGCAGAACGCAAAAAGCCTCTCGCGTGGCGACCTCACCCTCTTTCTAGCCGCTCTCCTGCTCTTCTTTCAGGATGCCAACCATCGCCGGATCGATCCCGACTTTCAGGAGCTGAACAACCCCGACATCAGCGACGCCATCAACCGTTTTGCAAAAAACTTCCCAAACCCTGATTTCTTCCAGATTTCAACCATCACCGAAGCAGCCATCCGCGCCATCGAACGCAACGCCAGCCCGCTGCTCGTCATGGCTTCCTATACAGCGGAGATCAAGGGTTTGCTGCAACGAAGCTGAAAATCAAGGCAGGCCGGTTGTCGAGTCGAGCCAGTTAAGATAGCCGGGCAGTCCGCCGGTTATGGGCAGTTTGATAATTTCGGGCACGTCATAGGGGTGATACTCTTCGATATAGGCTTCAAGCCTGGTGTATCGGGCCTCTGTGGTCTTGATATACAGGGTAACTTCACTCTCCTTCTGCAACCCCCCTTCCCAGAGAAAAAAGCTACGGATATCGGCCATCTGGACGCATGCTGCAAGGCGATTGTCGAGAATGCCTTCCGCCATCTTTTCAGCCTCTTCCTGATCAGGGGCAGTGGTGATAACCATACAATAGCTACTTTCCATGTGTGTATTCTACGCGGACAGTTAGCAAAACTTACAATTCCATAAGCTCTTTACTCAAGCGCTGCAAGGGCATTGCTCCCTGCGGACCCATCACCACAGTATCTTCGATGCGGACCCCAAATTTGCCGGGCAGGTAGATCCCGGGCTCAATGGTAAAGAGCATATTTTCCTGGAGCGTATACTCCCCTTTCGGGCTGATCCGCGGCTCTTCATGCACTTGAAGACCGACGCCGTGACCGAGACCGTGGCCAAACTCATCACCATAACCGTGACCGGCAATAAAGCTGCGAACCGCATCATCAAGCTCTTTGGCCGTCATACCGCAGCGTGCCGAAGCAATTCCAAGCGCCTGCGCCTCCTGCACAATACGGTAAACCTCACGGGCTTCATCGGAAACATGACCAAGCGCAACGGTTCTGGTCTGATCGGAAGCGTAGCCTTCATAGACGCAACCAATATCGATCACAATAAGCTCTCCCGACTTGAACCGCGCCTTCGAGGGAGTTGCATGGGGCATGGCGGAACGCGCTCCACCCGCCACAATTGGTTCAAAAGAGTCCCTTTCCGCGCCAAGCTTTTTATGCTGGTAGGTTATCTCTGCAGCAATATCGAGTTCCGTCACTGATGACGAAATCATGGGAAGCACCACTTCAAGGGCAAGTTCACTGATTTCTGCTGCACGACGCATCTTCGTGAGCTCAATCTCATTTTTCAGCATCCTGAACTCATCGAAAAAAGAGTCAACAGGTATCACGCGCTGCTTGCCGAGGATTTGTTCGATGAGCCGGGTTGCCTCGTGCCAGGTAACATGATCGGACTGCAGTGCAACCGTTTCACCGAGAGGATAACGCCCGGAACCAAGCTCTGCTGCAAAACCGTCAGCAGCAATAACCGTTTCTGCCACCACAACCTCAAGAGCGGCCTGTTCCTTGTAGCGAAAATCGGTAAACAACCAGCTTTTTTCCCTGGTAATCAGCAGCCTCGCACTAGAACCGCTGAAACCGGTCAGCCACCGGATAACGGCAAGATCAGTAACAATAATGGTGTCAAGAGCATGGCTCATCATTTTTCTCAAAACCATCCGCAAGACCTCTTTACGATGCAACGTCAACTGCCGGTTATCCATGAGAAATGCACTATGATCCATAAAAATATCAGCGTTGGGCCATTGCGGGCATTTTCAGAAAATTCAATTCTATTTATTATTTACAGTTACAAAAAATATCCTTCTCATGTTGCAAGGTACAGCAAATTATTTCAGCCAAATCTGAAGCTTCAATTTTTTCAGGTGAAAATCCGCAGTTCAACTCCAGCTGAAATATTTACCTTTTCCTTGAGTTCCGGTATCATCGTTTATCATTGGATGCTCTGCGAAAGCCGGCACCGACCACAAAAGAGCCAGTATCAAAACTATATGCTTTTTAACCATCATAGCATTGAATGGCAACATGCTTCTGAAGAAGAATTAATCATTGGACAGGTGAGCCATAAAACATTTTTTGTGATTACAACAGAGAGCCGGGACTTAACCGGGAAAAAACATCGCTAAAGTTGCTGCACCCATGACCGCTACCGCTATCCAGCCAAGAATGATGATCGGTCGACTTGCGGTAAAGTTGCCCATAACAGATTTTTTCGAAACCAGCATAATAATCACAACCATCAACGGTACGGCGATGACTCCATTGATAACTGCACTCCAGAATAGAGCCTTCATCGGGCTGATCGGCGTATACTGGATAACAAGTCCAAGCAAAACGCTGACCGCAATAATACTGTAAAACCCGCGAGCGTCGTGCGCCTTGTTTTCGAGACCCGAATTCCAGCCCATAGCCTCAGAAAGAGCATAGGCCCCTGAACCGGCAAGTACCGGCACACCGATCAACCCGACACCGAGAATCCCGACAGCAAACAGGATAAAGGCAAAGTCGCCAGCCAGAGGCCTGAGTGCACTCGCAGCCTGGCCCGCTGTATTGATATCTGTAACTCCTGACACGTTCAGCGTGACTGCGGTGGCCAAAATAATGAAGTAGGCTGTCAGATCAGAGTATAACATCCCGCTCCAGGTATCCCAGCGGATACGGCGAAGCTCTTCGCCTGCCATACTTGCATTGGATACCAGCGCAACTGCACCCTTTTTTGAGTGCATATCCTCGACCTCTTCAGAGGCCTGCCAAAAAAACAGGTAGGGACTGATTGTGGTACCAAAAACCCCGACAATAACTGCCGCTGCATCAGCATCAAGAGTGAACTGGGGCCAGACCGTACGCTGCAGCACCTCTGACCAGGGCACATGGATAGTAAAGAGCACCGCAGCATAGGCCAAGAGGGAAATCGTCAGCCACTTTAAAAGCTTGACATAGCGATGATAGGGAACAAATATCTGAAGGATCAATGTTCCAAATACGAACCCTGCTGTCATGATATGACGATTGAAGCCGGTAATAAGCTCAGCAACTTCACCCATGGCAGCAACATCAGCGGCGATATTGAGCGTATTGGCAATCAGCAAAAGCAGCACAACACCCTGAAGTACAAAAGGAGGGAAGGTGGTTTTGATGTTAGCCGCAAGCCCTTTTCCGGTAACTCTGCCAATCCGTGCGCACATGGACTGAATCGCGGCCATCAAAGGGAAAGCCAGAGGCATCGTCCAGAGCATGTTAAGCCCAAATTGAGCTCCCGCCTGTGAGTAGGTCGCTATGCCGCTTGGATCATCATCAGCAACACCGGTAATGAGCCCGGGCCCAATCAGGGAGAGGGGGTGTTCCTTCAAACGCCTCCGAATAAATCGAATGACCTTCACCGATAACGCTCCCGTTGAATGTTCAGTACTGAAGCATATTGCACCGCGCAATCGAGTAAATAAACCCGGGTTAAAGATAGGTAAAAAAAGCAATATCCCGTATGCAGGGGCAAAGAGAAGATGAGGCACGAAACGGAGAGCCTGAGAGACGGCTTTTCATAACAGCATGGGAGTTGCCCGTATTTTATGTTTTAGGGTAACGTATAGCCGGAAGCAGGAGGTTCTTTCGTGTTCAGGATTGGTATAAGGGGCGATGTTGCTTTATATTCGTTGTGCCTTGGCTGAAGAGGATCTCCCACTGTTTCCGGGTTGCCCGGATTTGGTGAAAACAGTTTTTGCAACCATTTGCCAACCAGTCTGTTTCATGCCACAAAAGAAGTTACTTCAAAAGCTGCTTGCAGGAGAGAATTTTTCACAGAAAGAGATGACCTTCTGCATGGACAGCATTATGGATGGTCTTTTTTCCGAGATTGTTATTGCAGCAATGCTCGCCCTTCTGCAAAAAAAAGGTGTAACCCCGACGGAAACTGCCGGCGCATACTACGGTTTGATGGCCAAAGCCAATACCATTGAGCTGGATGAAAATGCGGTGGATACCTGCGGTACCGGCGGGGACCATGCCGGGACCTTCAATATTTCAACGACCGCCTCAATCATTGCCAACAGCGCCGGAGTCCGAATTGCCAAACATGGGAACCGATCGGTAACCAGCAGTTGCGGAAGTGCCGATGTGCTTGAAGCGCTCGGGTTCACGATCGATCTTCCGCCGGAAGCAACAAGAGAGCTGTTTGAACAGACAGGATTTGCCTTTCTGTTTGCCCCTCTCTACCACCCGTCAATGAAAAAAGTAGCCCATATCCGGCGGGAGCTGGGTATCAGAACCATATTCAATATTTTGGGACCCTTGATCAATCCCGCACAGGCAAAACGGCAGCTCGTGGGTGTTTTCAATCGGGAACTGATGGAACTCTATACCGAAGTGCTGTTACAGACAGGAGCCCATCATGCCATGATTGTTCATGCCATGACAGCAGAAGGCATAGCGATTGACGAACCGAGCCTCAACGGGCCAACGCATATTATCGAAATTCAGCATGGCAATGTCAGAGAGTATACCGTTTATCCCGAAGAGTTCGGATTGACAAGACATGCTCTCTCGGACATCCAGGGGGGAAAAAGGGATGAAAACGCACTCATTATCCGAAGGATCCTTGACGGAAGCGCTCCGGCAGCACACCTAGATGCCGCACTCTTTACCACCGCCATGGCCTGTTATGTGTCCGGAAATGCCTCCAGCATTCATGAGGGCTTTATTATGGCAAGAGCAGCGCTTGAAAGCGGTCATTCTGAGAAGAAGTTTAATCAAATCCTGAAAATAAACGCCGAACTCTCCCTGAAGTACCGGAATGCCGATTAACTAAATCCTTATCTTTTTGCCAAAAAACTTGTATACTATCTGCCTTGTTTTTAAGCCGAAGCGAGAACCATTATACCCATGAACGGACGCGACACTCCAAACCCTGAAAAGCATCAAGGCATCGCCGAAAAGCTTCTCCAGTCAGGAATGAGCAGTTCAAGGCGAAAAATCATTGAACAGGCTCTTGACAATGTCAATAAGCCTGGTTTCAGGATTGAGCCATCTGCCATTCTTCCGCTCATGAAGCCAGTTACCTGGTTTCCTCCCATGTGGGCATTTGCCTGCGGAGTGGTATCAACTGGTGAAAATATTGCCGACAACTGGTCGATTCTCCTGCGAGGCGTCCTGCTTGCCGGACCGCTCATGTGCGCCATGTCGCAGACCATGAACGATTACTTTGACAGGGAGGTTGATGCCATCAATGAACCTGACCGCCCTATTCCGGCAGGGAAAATATCCAAATCGGCCAGCTGGCTGATTACCTTCGCCCTTATCGTAACCGGATTTCTGGTCGCACTCTCCATTCATCCCTATGTGGTCATCATTGCTTTTGTCGGGGTGCTGATGTCGCATGCATATTCAGGCCCTCCGATCAGGGCGAAAAGAAACGGCTGGTTTGGCAATCTCATTGTCGGACTTGCCTATGAGGGTGTTGCATGGCTGACAGGCAGTTTTGCCATTACGCAAGGCGTTCCTTCCAGAGAGACCATTGCCCTTGCCATTATTTTTTCGCTTGGAGCGCATGGCATCATGACGCTGAACGACTTCAAGTCCATTGTTGGCGATACCATCCGCAAGGTGGCTTCAATTCCGGTGCAGCTTGGAGAAAGGAATGCTTCCATTCTTGCGGCCATTATCATGGATGTCGCACAACTGTCAGCCATTGCCATCCTGATTGCGAAGGGCTCCATAACAACCACCGTGATTGCCGGGATACTGCTGATCGCACAACTGCCGATGCAGAAGATTCTTATTGCAAATCCAAGAGAGAAAGCGGTCTGGTACAATGCCTTCGGCACCCTTCTCTATGTTTTGTCCATGATGGTTTGCGCTGTCGGTATTCGACCCTGAAACAATACGTTTCCGGTTTATAAAACTATTGTTATATTAGAATTCGTTTTTTTAACACCAATTGATTGCACCATGTCTAAAGTTTGTTTACTGACCGGTAAAAGACCCATATACGGCAATACGGTATCCCATGCGAACAACCACGTCCGCACCCGTTTTGAGCCGAACCTCCACACCAAAAGAATCTGGATCGAAGAGGAAAAACGGTTTGCAAAGGTTAAGCTTTCAGCAAAAGCCATGAAAATTATTGCAAAAACAGGAACCGCTGCGCTTGCCAAACTGTTGAAGTAACGCACAGGTAACACCGGTTACAACATATTTTTCAATATCTTGCAAAGGCTCAATCACAAACTGGTTGAGCTTTTTTTTGTCGATGGAAAAAAAGATAATTGTTTACACTGACGGCGCCTGCAGCGGCAACCCCGGTCCGGGAGGATGGGGTGCACTCTTGATGTACGGCTCTTCGATTCGTGAAATATCGGGTTACTCGCCAGCTACGACCAATAACCGCATGGAACTCAGCGCGGCCATTGAGGCACTCGAGGCACTTAAGGAGCCCTGCAAAGTTGATTTGTATAGCGACTCGAGTTATCTGGTTAACGCCATTAATGAGGGTTGGCTGAAACGCTGGACAGCAAATAACTGGAAAACATCGGCCAAAAAAAATGTCGAGAATATTGATCTGTGGCAAAAAATCCTCAAGTTGCTTACATTGCACAGCATCAAGTTCCACAAGGTAAAAGGCCACAGCGACAACCCCTATAACAACCGCTGCGACACACTGGCCCGTGAGGCTATTAAAAGAAAATCATAACCAGTTGAGGTATGCCGCGCAACGTCGTTCCTGAAACAACATCCGAGAAACGATCACTGAGAAAAGGGGCGGGGCTTCTCTTGTCTATGAGCGTTATCGGTACGATCGGCTTTCTTTTTGTGGTTCTCTGGATAAACTGGTCGAAACCCAGGCTTCAGCCGGAACCCCTAAGTTTGGAACTTCGATCAATTGTTGACCGCATTCCCGGCAAGTCTGATGCACTAATCTACGTTGGCCTTAAAGATATCCGTGAAAGCAGGCTTTGGAAGGAGATCATTCCGGATTCACTGAAGAAAGCACCACTGTTCAAGCCACAAGAGCGGCTCGATGCCCTCATGAGAGCTGCAAAAATCAATCCATCGCTCGACATCGACACACTGTTGATCAGTTTCAAACGCCATGGGTACAAAGAGCAAAACTTTATCGGCGTTGTATGGGGTCCCTTTTCAAAAAAACTGCCGGAATCGTTTCTCAGAACCAACAGTACAACTACAGAGAAAATCGGTGGTTTTCAATGTTACGCACTCGACAGTTCGCTCTGGCTTTGCTCGCTTGGACCAAGGAAAATCGCCCTGGCAAACAACAAAAAAATGCTCGCAGAGTTTCTTGTACCTGTCGGAAGCTTTTATAAGAGGGACTCGCTCTCTGTTGCGCTTATCAACAAGGCTGTCTATAAATCGCACCTCTGGTTTGCTCTCCCTTCAGCCGCCTGGACCATCGGTGCCCTCCAAAGCCTCACCTCAACCAACGAGGGAGTAAAAACACTGGGCAACCTGAAGCGGATCCAGAGCCTTGCCCTTTCCGTCAAGTTCAACAACGGAATTGAAGGACAAAGCGAATGGGTCTATGCAACCCGTAAGGCAGCATTTTTCGCATCAACTTTCCTGTGGGGTGCTGTCGAGCTTTCGGAGATCGAAGGCACAAGAACAAGCGAACAGACCATACAACTGCTAAAAAAAATCGAGATACAGCAGAACCTGGAATCGGTGATTATCCATACCGACATCCCCATTGCTTTATTTCAGGCTGCCAAACAAAACAAGCCCTGAAGCAAACCACTCAGAATGGCTACACGATTGCTTTAGCTGTCAATCCTGAGAAGTCAAGGAGTGAGGTGTATCTCGCAAAAATGAGAGCGTCACTCCTGTCCAGAACACTCGTAATTGCCCGCCAGCCATAATTATCTTTCCCGGCTGGGTGGCAAGCAGATCAACCAGTTTCTGGAGCGTTTGCGCATCAACCGGTGCGCCCATATCCCGCAAAGCTCGCTTGAAAACCTCTTTCTGTTCAAAAACAGTAAGACGCTGAAGCGCATGAACGTCAAGCTTTCCATCAGCTAGGGCAAGCCCCGGTTCCCGTTCACAGAGATTTTCAAAATAGAGCTCAAGGAACTCTTCAAGCTCCCCCGCCTGTTCCGACAATCTCCCGAGCGATGGCATCAATTTATGGGCAAACCGCTCTTCAATCAGCGGAATAACACGGTTCCTGATGAAGTTGCGGTCATAGTCGTTGGTGCAATTACTGGTATCCGTGCGGCTCGAAATCCCTTTTTCATGAAGGTAGGCTGCAATATCCCCCTTATGGAACAGAAGCATGGGACGGATGATTTTACCGTTAAGCGCCCTGATACCCCTGAGTTTTGGAAGAGAGACTCCTCTGAAAAGATTGAAAAGAATAGTTTCGGCATTATCGTTGACATGATGACCAGTAGCGATTTTTTTACATCCCTGTTTCTGCATCACTTCCTCAAAAAACGTATACCGCAAAATCCTTGCCGTCTCCTCGACCGAGCGCTTCCAATCCTTCGCAACACGTAACGTATCAAACCGCTCAACAAAACACTCCAGACCAAGCAACTGGCAGTGATCGCGCACAAAAGATTCATCAGCATCGCTCTCAGCACCACGAAGCTGAAAATTGCAATGAGCCACAGCCAGTTCTCCATGCAGAAGAGGCCTTACCGCACAAAAAAGGGAGAGCAGAGCCATCGAATCCTGCCCTCCGGAAACGGCAACAAGCACTCTCTCACCCTCTTCGACCAGCCGCCTTGTTCTGAGCTGTTCCAGAAACTTTTTTTCTAACGCATTCACCTCTTCACTACTCCTGATCCCTTTTAAAGGCTGTTAACTCTTTATGACAAGAAATATCACGTTGTTTTTATTCTCTCATTCGCCGATGCAGGTACCAAAAAGAGAATTCTTAAGAGAAATTGCAAAATAAACGAAAAAAACCTGTCCGGTTTGTATCAGGTTTAAGATAAATAATTATCATATGGGAGCTTATCATAAAATAACCGGCAAGAGACGAAAAAAGATGTTTACTTCCTACGGCTACAGCACCATCATCAAAGTGCTTCTCCTCTGCATGGCCCTTGGCGCTGCCGCGATGATTTTTCCTTTCGGAGCACAAATAGTACTCCTTTTGACTTCCGCCTCGGCACTCATCTTCACCCTTTATTTCTTCCGTGACCCGAAACGAAAGACACCCGATGAAAAAGGTATCATTGTAGCACCTGCCGACGGCAAGATTCTTCTTGTTCAAAAACATGCCGAGAACGCTTCCGGCAAACCCTCAATGCTCGTCAGTATTTTCATGTCACCCTTTAACGTTCACGTCAACCGCGTACCGCTCAGCGGCAAAGTCACCCACCTTCGATACCGCTCCGGCCAGTTCCTGATGGCTTTTGACCCTCGCAGCATGGAGAGCAATGAAAAAATGGAAATCGGCATAAACAACGGAGAAATAGAGGTCCGATTCAGCCAGATATCCGGCTTTCTGGCAAGAAGAATTGTCTGTCAACTGCAAAAGGGAGAGAGTGTCACCATCGGCAAGAGATTCGGTATGATCAAGTTCGGTTCAAGAGTCGATGTCATTCTCCCCCCTTCAGCAACCGTACTGGTTCAGCCTGGTCAGAGAACCCGCGCCGGAGAAACCATCCTTGCCCGCTATTGACCAAAGAGAGCCTGAAACCGCTGAAAAGAGTTGGTTTAGGCTGGCATATTGTTTATATAAATGGTGAGATGTACTCTTTTTATGATTGTAAATTCCCGGAGGAACACCAATGTTTGGATTAGGCGGACAGGAACTCATTCTTATTTTGCTTATCATTCTGCTGTTGTTCGGCGCCAAAAAACTTCCGGAGCTTGCCAGAGGGCTTGGAAAAGGGATGAAGGAGTTCAAGAAAGCCCAGAATGAGATAGAAGAAGAATTTAACTCGGCAACAGATAAAAAAACGAAACCGGAAAAAGAGTCCTCTTCAAGTCAAAGCTAATATGTGCGATATCCGCCCATGCTTTTCAGCCTTTATATCAGAAATTTTGCCCTGATTCAGGAGCTATCTGTTGAGTTCAGGCCCGGATTAACCATTATCACCGGAGAAACCGGTGCAGGAAAATCAATCCTTATCGGAGCATTGAATCTTGTTCTTGGAGAGAGGGCAAGCAGCGATCTGGTGCGGTCGGGGACAAACAAGGCAGTTATTGAAGCGGTTCTGACCAATGCCGGTAGTGAAAGGATCAGCGCGTTGCTGTCGACGGCAAATATTGAGCCGACGCAGGAACTTATTCTCCGCAGAGAACTCTCGTCAGCCGGTCAATCGCGCTGCTTCATCAACGACACTCCCTGCACCATCGCACTTCTTAAACAGGTTGGAGAACTGCTCATTGACCTGCACGGCCAGCATGAACACCAACTCCTGCTTCGTGCGGACACCCACGAAACCATTCTTGATGAATACGGTGAGACCAACACGGAAGTAAGCGCCTACAGAAGAGCCCGCTCATTGCTCCAGGATATGCAGCAGCAGTTGCTCCAGCTGAAAAAAGATGCTGCTCAAATCCACGACAAAAAAGAGATACTTGATTTCCAGCTCAACGAACTCAACGCGCTGGAATTGAAAAGCGGCGAAGAAGAGTTTACAGAGACCGAGATAACGCTGCTTGAAAACGCTGAAACCCTTTTCACCCTCACTACCGCACTGAGCGACCTGCTCTATAACAGCGAGCACGCCGTCTACTCCTCAATCAGCACGGCGCTTCATACCCTTGAAAAGCTTGCCGGAATCGACCAACGGTTTGCCATTCATCTTGAGGAGACCCGAACAGCCAAAAGCATTGTCGATGAACTCTCCCGATTCAGCCGCAGCTATGCATCCAATATCGACTTCAATCCCGTCAGGCTTGACTCACTGCGTGAGCGCCAGCTCCTGCTCCAGCGCACCTGCAAAAAATATGGCCGTTCGCTCCCGGAACTGATAGCATTGCGAGACGAGATCGATGCAAGGATTGCCCTTGAAAACAATCTTGAAGATGAGATCGCCCGCATTGAGCAGGAAATCACGACGCAAAAGGCAGAACTCACCCTCCATGCAGGGAAACTCTCCTGCAAGCGGCAGGAGGCCGCACACCGCCTTGAGGGCGCCATACAGGAGCATCTTGCCCGTCTCGGCATACCGAACGCCACCTTCATCGTCAGCATCACGCACGAGGAGCGCGGCGAAGGAGAGATAACAATCGAAGGAAAAATATTTGCAGCACTGGCAAACGGTTACGACCGGATTGAATTCCTGATTTCCACAAACCCTGGCGAAAAGCCAAGACCGCTCGTCAAAGTGGCATCAGGCGGAGAAGTGTCAAGGGTCATGCTCGCCATAAAAAGCTCACTGGCATCATCGGCAAAGCTGCCCATCCTTGTTTTTGATGAAATAGATACCGGTATCAGCGGTCGTATTGCTGAAGCTGTCGGAATAAGCCTGAAAGCCCTTTCACTCCGTCACCAGATCATAGCCATCACCCACCTCCCGCAGATAGCCGCAATGGCCGATCTGCACCTCTCAGTACAGAAATCCGTTCAGGATGACAGAACCATTACGGAAGTGACCGTTCTTGACCGTGAAAGCCACCTGCGGGCCATAGCCCAGCTTATCAGCGGAAAGAACATATCCCCATCATCACTCAATCTCGCTGCCGAAATGGTGGCCGGTGCAGGCCCATGTAATGGTCTGGATTAACCGGCAGAAGGCCCCTATTCGAGCTTTCCGGCTTTCTTGATCGCTACAAGTCATCCTGGCCGTGCAGCAACAGCACTGGAAATCCGAAAAAAGAGCGTCTTAAATTGTGTAGATCAATTAATCACAATTTTCAAACGAGACGCACGATGAACAAATCTTTCAGTTGGCGGGTATTTACAAGCTTTGGACTTTTTCTCTCTTTTCTTATGGTTCTCATTTCAGGCGTGATCCTCTATATTTTTCCAGGGAGAAGTCCAGGAGTTATCTGGGAGATGGGCGGACTTACAAAACCGGCCTGGCAGAACCAGCATATCATTTTCGGATTCGCCTTTTCCCTGCTCTCTCTTGGCCATCTTTTTCTTGTTAACTGGCATGCATTCTTTTCCTATCTGAAAACAAAGAGCACCCAGAGGCTGAAAAGTCCTGCGGAACTGGCGACGATCATCATGCTTTCGTTGTTTGTTGGGTTTGGTACCTACTTCGGTATCCAGCCTTTTTCGGGCATTCTTGAGTTTGGCAAACAAATTTCAAAATCATGGGAATCCAACGCGAAACAGGCCCCGAAGCCTCTTGTTGAACGGTTGACGCTTGCTGAGCTTTCGCAACAACCTGGCTATGAGGAATATCCCGAAGCTTTTAATCAAAATAGGGATGACGGGCAGGATAACGCCGCTGGTGCATCGTCATCAGGGGATCTTGCATTCCGCGACAAAGAACTTGAATCCAATCCTGATACAACAAGTAATATCGTGACCGAAAATAACGGCAGACCAGTGAGCGATGTGCAGGCACCTGATGACGAATTGCATCGCCGGACAAGACAGAGTTGTTCATCATGCCATTAACGCTCCAAAAAAATTATCTTGAACATTTACACCCTCAATTACCCTGATTTGATTGAGGGTTGAGTATGAGGTTCACATGTCCTTTTGGATGATTAGAACTCTTTTGCGATAAATTCAGTTTTACAAATTGCCTTTCTCTGTATATTCCTGAACTTCCAGATTAAAAAAAGGAACGCAAAAACAGAGCTTTTAGTTGAATTTGTAAAGTTTAGAGAAACAAGTATGTCTACACGATACCTTTCAGGAACTGCCGTTGCGCTGGTAACCCCGTTCAAGGAGGACAGAGCGGTTGATACTGATGCATTAAGGAGACTGGTGCAGTTTCACGTTGAGGCGGGAACCGATATCATTATACCCTGTGGCACAACGGGGGAATCCCCAACCCTTTCCGAAGATGAACAGTTTGCCATTATCCGTATCGTCAAGGATGAGGCTGGCGGAAAACTCATTGTGGCGGCAGGTGCCGGCACGAACTCAACCGTACATGCCGTAGAGCTTGCAAAGAATGCCGTAAAAGCTGGCGCTTCTGCTCTGCTTTCCGTTGCACCCTACTACAACAAGCCTTCACAGGAGGGGATCTATCAGCATTACCGCCACATTGCAGAGGCGGTATCAGTGCCGATTATCATCTATAACGTTCCAGGAAGAACCGGCTGCAATGTTGCGGCATCGACCATTCTGCGGCTTGCGAGAGATTTTGAAAATATTGCGGCCGTCAAGGAGGCTTCAGAGAATTTCAGCCAGATTTCAGAGCTTCTTGAAGAGAGGCCTGAGCATTTTTCCGTTCTGACCGGTGAAGATTCACTGATTCTGCCCTTTATTGCCATGGGTGGCGATGGAGTGATTTCCGTTGCAGCCAACCAGATACCATCCCAAATCAAGCAACTGATCAATGCCGTCAAAGCGGGCAATCTGGATGAGGCAAGAGCCATAAACCGGCGCTATCGCAAGCTGTTGAAACTGAACTTCATTGAGAGCAATCCCGTACCGGTCAAGTACATTCTTGCTCGAATGGGGATGATCGAAGAGAACTACCGGTTGCCGCTTGTGCCCCTTTCGCAGGCAAGCAAGCAACTCATCGATCAGGAGCTGGAATTACTGGGGCTTCTCTAAAACCTCTCTCTTTTCTCAACTTTTTGAGCTCCCCCAGCAGGTCGGGAGCTCAAAAAGCCTGACAAGTCTCGGAACCTCCTATACATCGAATCTTAGAGCTGCAAGCTTTTCTGCAAAGCTGTCAAGCTCCGTACTGGTGCGCTTCTCGGTAACCGCAACAAGCAGTCCTGTTTCACCGAGAGCGGCCAAGTCATAGCCTGCAAAAACCTTGTGTTCAAGCATCTTCTCAATGATGACTGCAGCTGGTATTGGCGTTTCAACAACAAACTCGCAGAAAAAAGGGCTCTTGTACTTCAGGGAAAACCCCGGGAGAGCGGCAATTTTTCCGGCTAGATAGTGCGCCCGTTGTGCTGATTGTGCGGCAACGTGCTGCAATCCCTGTTTGCCGAGCAGTGAAAGGTAGACGGCTGCCTGTAGAGCGTTAAGCGCCTGATTGCTGCAGATATTCGATGTGGCTTTTTCACGCCGGATATGCTGCTCGCGAGTCTGAAGGGTGAGTATAAAGCCATCCTCGCCATCCCTGTCTTTGGTCATGCCAACCAACCGACCGGGAATTTTGCGGACAAGCTGCTGTTTTACTGTAAAAATGCCAAGATAGGGACCACCGAAACTTTGCAACGTACCAAGGGGCTGACCTTCACCGACTGCAATATCCGCGCCATAACTTCCTGGAGCTGCAAGCAGACCAAGTGAAAGCGGATCAGCCGAAACAACAAAGAGCGCTCCGTTTGCATGGGCAATGGCACCAATCGCTTCAACCTCTTCGAGCGAACCGTAAAAGTTTGGCTGCTGAACAACCACTGCGGCCACCGTATCGCCAACCAGCTCCTTCAGTGCTGCAATGCTGCCAATACCATCTTCAAGAACATTTTGTATGACTGCGTTATGGCCAGCAGCTTCAAGGTAAGTCTTCAGAACGGAACTGTTGAAGGGATGCAACTTGCCTGCCACAACAACCTGATTGCGGCCGGTAACGTTCATGGCCATCAAGACCGCCTCCGCCAAGGCTGTCGCCCCGTCATACATGGAGGCGTTGGCTACATCCATCTCATAAAGACGGCAGATAAGGCTCTGGTATTCGTAAATCGCCTGCAGGGTGCCCTGGGAAACCTCTGCCTGGTATGGAGTATATGCGGTGTAGAACTCGCTGCGAGAGACTATGGCCTTGATAGCTGAGGGAATAAAGTGATCGTAAGCCCCTCCGCCAAGATAGCTGACATAATCGGCCGTACTCCGGTTAGCGGAGGCAAGTGCCTCAAGCAGTTTCCGTACCTCAGGTTCATCTGAAGCCGGACAAAGATCAAGCGCTCTTTTCAGGCGAATCTCTTCAGGAATATCCGCAATAAGATCATCAAAAGAGCTGACACCAATGGTGCGAAGCATCTCCGCTCTTTCGGCTGCAGTATTGACAATGAATGGCATTGCTTACTCCCCGGTGAGCTGACGGTAGGCCTCAGCATCAAGAAGTGCATGAATTGCTGCCGGATTCTGAACCTTCATCTTGACCAGCCAGCCATCGTTGTAGGGATCCTGATTGACAATTTCAGCACTGTCAAGCCCTGGGTTCAATTCAAGAAGTTCACCGGCTACCGGGGCAAAAAGATCGGCTACCGTTTTTACCGCCTCGACGGTGCCAAAGACTTCATGTTCTTTCAGCACTGTTCCGGCCGATTTCAGCTCCACAAAAACAATATCCCCAAGTTCATGCTGGGCAAAGTCGGTAATGCCGACCATTGCGGTACTGCCGTCTGCAAGCAGTTTGATCCATTCATGGTCTTTGGTATAACGAAGATCTTCTGGAATAGTCATGGCAGAGAGAAATAGTATGTTGATTGAGTTAACAACAAAAATAACGGTTCATCGTGGTGAGACGCAAGGTAATATATTTTCGTAATCCCGTCAAATCAGCCGGCAAATGGGTTCGTTCATGCCAGTCGCTGCCTCATGGCCTCGTAGAGCAATACACCTGCCGTCACACTGACATTCAGGGATTCAACGCAACCGGCCATAGGAATGCGGACAACATGGTCGCAAAATTCAAGCGCTTCTGGCGCAAGTCCGCTCCCCTCCATGCCAAGGACAATGGCCGTGGCTTTTTTCATGTCGGTATCGGTATAGTTGAGTTCCGCATCCATATCAGCCGCAAGAATCTGAATATTGTACTGGTGCAGGAATTCCAGTGCACGAACAAGGCTTTTTACCTTGCAGATTCGCATGTGGGAGAGCGCCCCGGCAGAGGCTTTGTTAACAACCGCATTGACCGGTGCCCCTTTTCCTTCAACCAGCACAACGGCATCTGCAGCAACGGCTTCAGCAGTTCTGATAATGGCACCGATATTATGAGGATCATCAAGTCCCTGAAGTACGACAAAAAGCGGAAACGTATTGCGAGGGGTTGCAAGTACCTCTTCCAAAGAGTAATAGGTAACGGAGCTGATAAGGGCACAAACACCCTGGTGCTTTGTTGTTCCGGCAATCAGTGAGAGCTTTTCAAGCCGGGCCTTGCCACTCACCAGCTTCAGGCGCCTTGCGGTGATAACAATTTCCTTGAGTTTCGGGTGAGAGGTATTAAACTGAAAGTAAATCTTCTCGATGCTCTCTGGCTTTTGCTGGAGAAGTTCAAGTACGGCATTCCTGCCATAGACAATGTTTTCGGAATGTTCCGCGTCCATAAAGCCTCTTTTCCTCTTGTAGGTTAAAATAAGAAAGATCAGGGCCTGTTGTGCAACCATACTGGATATATCTTGGTTCTCAGGCTCTCTGTGGAGAAAAAACAGAATCTAATTATCTTTACCAAACATCATTTTTTTTTCGCTACCTTTCAGCTCGCATCAATTTGGTTCTTTGCCATCTTTTTGTCGATTACAACCGAAACCTTTGCAGTTCCCTCGAGCGCTCTATTGCAGTGATCTGCACATACCTTTCTCAAAATAACAAATCAAGTGATGACAGTATGAGCCGGACTTATAAAACAATGGAAGGAAATGAAGCACTAGCTCATGTCTCTTTCCGCACTAGTGAGGTTATCTGTGTCTACCCGATTACTCCTGCATCACCGATGGGTGAGTATTCTGAGGCTTGGGCTGCAGAAGGGAAAAAAAACATTTGGGGTACCGTCCCTAAAATTGATGAGTTACAGAGTGAGGCCGGTGCCGCTGCAGCGGTGCACGGAGCCTTGCAGACCGGTGCGCTGACAACCACCTTTACCGCATCGCAGGGTCTGCTGCTCATGATTCCGAATATGTATAAAATTGCCGGGGAACTCACCCCCTGCCTGATCCACGTCTCGGCCCGTGCCCTTGCGGGGCAGGCACTTTCGATCTTCGGAGATCATGGCGACGTCATGTCGGTGCGCGGAACAGGCTTTGCCCTTCTTGCCTCCAGTTCCGTTCAGGAAGTGATGGATATGGCGCTCATTACTGCGGCAGCCACCCTTGAATCAAGAATCCCGTTCCTTCATTTCTTCGACGGATTCAGAACCTCTCATGAAATTTCAAAAATAGAGGTCATTGCTGATGATATCATAAAAGCAATGATCAGCGATGATCTCGTCATAGCGCACCGAAACCGCCGTATGAGCCCTGATGCACCAATTCTCAGAGGCACATCACAGAATCCTGATGTCTATTTTCAGGGCAGGGAGACGGTTAACAGCTATTACAATGCATGCGCCGGAATCACCGAAAAAGCGATGGAGCAATTCGGCGAACTCACCGGCCGTCACTATAACCTATACGAATACTACGGTGCGCCAGACGCTGAGCGCATGATTGTCTTGATGGGTTCCGGTGTCGAAGCCGCTCGTGAAACCGCTGAGTATCTCAACAAACAGGGCGAAAAAGTCGGCGTTATCCATGCCCGCCTCTTCCGTCCGTTCGATATCGAGCGTTTTGTCAAAGCGTTCCCTGCTACCGTCAAGTCAGTCTCCGTTCTTGACCGGGTAAAAGAACCCGGATGTGCGGGAGAGCCGCTCTATCTTGATACGGTCAATGCATTGCTTGAGGGAGTACAAAATGGATTGATAGCCAAAATCCCCAACATAACCGGCGGCAGATACGGCCTCTCATCCAAGGAATTCACGCCGGCAATGATCAAGTCCGTGTTCGACAACATGGCTTCGGCAAATCCGAAAAACCATTTCACCGTCGGCATCAATGATGATGTAACCAATACAAGCCTTGACTACGACAGAACCTTCTGTATTGAACCGGATGAAATGTTCCGGGCACTCTTTTACGGCCTTGGATCGGACGGTACCGTTGGCGCCAATAAAAACAGCATCAAAATTATCGGTGAAAACACCGAAAATTATGCCCAGGGGTATTTTGTCTACGACTCCAAAAAATCAGGTTCAATCACAACCTCGCACCTGCGTTTCGGTCCTCATGAGATTCGTTCAACCTATCTGATCACTGAAGCCCAGTTTATAGGCTGTCACCACTGGATTTTCCTTGAAATGCTCGACCTCGTCAAAAATCTCAAGCAAGGTGGCACTCTTCTATTGAACACGCAATACGCTCCCGAACAGGTCTGGGAGAATCTGCCGAAAATCGTCCAGGAACGTCTGATCAGCAAAGAGGCAAAGCTGTTTACCATCGATGCCTATAAAGTTGCTCATGCAAGCGGTATGGGCCAGCGCATCAACACCATTATGCAGGCCTGCTTTTTTGCCATATCCGGTGTGTTGCCTCGTGAAGAAGCAATTGAAAAAATCAAATCTTCGATCCGGTCGACCTACGGCAAGAAGGGTGATGATGTTGTCAATCAGAACATACAGGCTGTCGATGACACCCTCTCAAACCTGCATCCGGTCACTATCGGCTCCGTTGCTGAGAGTTCCAAAAAACTCCGCGAACCTATTGTCGGTGAGGCTCCTGATTTTGTCTGCAACGTTCTGGCTAAAATCATTACCGGCGAGGGTGACGACATTCCGGTCAGCCAACTGCCTGCCGATGGCACCTACCCGATTGGTACCGCGAAATTTGAGAAGCGCAACCTTGCCGAAGAAATTCCGGTATGGGAAGCTGATCTTTGCATCCAGTGCGGCAAATGCGCTCTTGTATGTCCCCATGCAGCAATTCGTGCAAAGGTCTATGACTCCAAATATCTCAAGAATGCACCGCGCACCTTTAACGCAGCTGAAGCAAAAGGCGCCAATTGGGAAGGGATGAAGTATACCATCCAGATTGCACCTGAAGACTGTACCGGATGCGAACTCTGCGTCCACGTCTGTCCTGTAAGAGATAAAAACAATCCGGAAAGAAAAGCACTGAACATGCATGAGCAAAAGTCACTTCGTGAAACTGAGGTTGACAACTGGAACTATTATCTCAATATTCCGGAATACGACAGGGCTAAAATCAATATCAAGCTGATCAAGGAACAGCAACTTCAGGAACCTCTTTTCGAGTTTTCAGGCGCCTGCTCAGGTTGCGGCGAAACCCCTTATATCAAGCTCATAACCCAGTTGTTCGGCGACAGGCTTGTCATAGGTAACGCTACGGGGTGTTCATCAATCTATGGAGGAAATCTTCCAACCACACCCTATACGACCAATGCAGAAGGCCGTGGCCCGACATGGTCGAACTCGCTCTTTGAAGATACCGCTGAATTTTCACTCGGCTTCCGGATTTCAATTGACAAACAGCGGGAGTATGCACTCGAGATTTTACAGCGAATAGGTTCAGATATCGGCGAGACACTCACCAGGGAGATCCTTGAGGCAACGGAGTTGACTGAACCGGACATTTTTGAACAGAGAACACGGGTGGCAATCCTCAAAGAGAAGCTCCGTCAGATGGATTCTTCGGATGCAAAAAACCTGCTCTCGGTAGCCGATATGCTGGTAAAAAAGAGTGTCTGGGCTGTCGGAGGCGATGGATGGGCCTATGATATTGGCTATGGCGGCGTTGACCATGTAACAGCCGGCGACAAAAACATCAACCTCCTAGTGCTTGATACCGAAGTTTATTCAAACACCGGTGGACAGGCATCGAAGGCAACACCGAAAGCTGCTGTAGCGAAATTTGCGACAGCCGGCAGAACGGTAACCAAAAAAGATCTCGGCATGATCTCCATGACTTATGGAAATGCCTATGTTGCTTCCGTTGCCCTTGGTGCCCGCGATGACCAGACCCTGAAAGCTATCCTCGAAGCCGAGGCTTACAACGGTCCATCAATCATCATCGCCTATTCACACTGTATTGCCCACGGTATTAACATGTCTACCGCGCTTGACAACCAGAAGGCTGCTGTTGATTCAGGACACTGGATACTTTACCGGTACAATCCTGACCGCTTGCTCGAAGGAAAAAATCCGCTGATGCTTGATTCAAAAAAGCCAAAAATACCGGTTGCCCAGTTCCTTGATATGGAAAACCGATTCCGGATGCTCAAGAAGAGCCATCCATCTCTTGCAAAAGAGTACTACGCAGCAATCCAGAATGAGGTTGATGCACGGTGGGCTCAGTATGAATATCTTGCAGCACGCACCTTCGACGAGATCAAATAAGTGACTCATCCTTAAAAAAAACGGCGGACAACACATCCGCCGTTTTTTTTTCACCTTGCACCGCACATCCTCTCCCTTCAACTCTCCTCACGTCATAAAATGCTACTTTGCTTTAAGCTTCCGTGACATTTCCTTCATTTCAAGCGACTTTTCCATGTTTCCAAGTTTCTCGTACACCTGACCGAGATGACCCGCTATTTCAGCCTCAAAAGGATTCAGTCCGATTGCTTTTTCAAGAACTTCCCGTGCATGCTGGTACTCCCCCATCCTGAACAGCACCCAGCCAAGCGTATCAAGATAACCGGCATTGGCTGGTTCAGCAGCAACTACTTTTGTGGCAAGCTCTCTGGCTCTCGGAAGCTCTTTTCCCTGTAAAGTGAGCACGTAGGCAAGATTGTTCATCATTAAAATATTGTCTGGCACAAGCTGAAGAATCGTCTCATAAAGATGGATACTTTTCTCACCGTACCCGAGCGCATCATAACAAAAGGCAAGAGTCGTGCATGCCTGGAGATAGATGTTTTTTTCCTGTTGAGCATGTTTTGAGCGAACTACAGGTTCAAGCAGCAATGCGGCCTTTTTGATCTTGCCTGTCTGAAAGAATAATTCGCTCTCCAGCACCTTCAGCCTCAAGGTCATTCCAGGAAACCTCCTTTTAGCCTGCAAGAGTGCCTTGCCTGCCTGCCGGAACTCTTTCTGGATGAGAGAGGCCGTTATAAACTCCTCCCATATTTCAACGGCACCGGGTTCCAGAAGAAGGGCTCTCCTGAAATCGATGGCGGCTGCGGCGGCATCTTGCTTCTGCATATATGCAATACCACGGAGCGCATAAACAGACCCAATGCCCGGATTTCGCTTTATAATTTGATCCATCATAACCATGGCCGGTTCTGAAAAAGAGCTCTCTCTGGATGAACGCACAAGAAACAGCTTGGCAAGCTCGATCTTTTGCCGAAGACCCACCTGATTGGTATCGACGAAACGGTTTACATCATCCAGAAAAGCCGGCTGATTTCCTGATTGGACGGAGACCTCGAACAAAGCCAGCCAGGCTGGAACTGAGCCTGGATTCTCCTTGAGAAGCTCCCGGAACGTCCTTGATGCGAAATCATACTGTTTGGTCTGCAGATAAAGTTCACCGAGGGTAAGACGCAACTTATCTTTGCCATCACCATGCTCGACGAGCGCTGTCAACGTTCCTATTGCATCCTGATAATGAGTAAGCTTAATTTGCATAAGAAGCATCTGCACGAGAGTTGTCTCGTCTTTCGGATCCAGCACCAGCATTTCCTGTAAAACAGCAAGGGCTTTTTCCGGCTTGTCGGCAGAGATATATTCTACAGCAAGATTGGAGAGCGGTTCCGCGCTGCCCGGTTCCATCACGGAAAGTTTCCGGTAAAGATCAGCGGCCCGGTCGTAATCATGCATCTGATGGGCAAGGGCAGCAAGAAAACCGGCATAATATTTATTGCCTGGACTGAGTACAACGCTTTGTTCGCTGTACCTGCGGGCAGAGTCAAGAAGACCAAGACCTGCCCAGGCTTTCGAGAGGGCATAATGAATGGCTGTATTGTCGGGTTGCACCGTCAGAAGCTTCCGGTAACGCTCAACAGCTCCCGAATACTCCCCTTTTGCATATTGCAGTGAAGCCGCAACAAATTCTCTTTTTGAGACTTCAGCCAGAGAGTCTGGCCCCCTGCTGAAGGAAAGCACCGGCACCGAAGCAGTACACGACGAAAGAAAAAAAAGAGCGGCAAACAGAAAAGAGCCAAAACTGAGCCAATTATTGCGGGAGACCTGCAATTCAGCTATTCGGCTTCGTATCGAACAAGGGACATTCATGACGTTCAGAACCAGTTGAAAAGCGTGCAAGCGCCTGCCGGGTCGCAACCCGACCCCTTGTCGTTCTTGTCAGATAACCAGCCTGGATAAGGTATGGCTCGTAAACCTCTTCAATGGTATCCTGCTCTTCCCCCACCGAAACGGCAAGAGAGGCAATGCCGACCGGGCCACCGTTAAACTTGTTGACAATGGTCTCCATGATTTTTTTATCCATATCATCAAGTCCCTCCTCGTCAATTTCAAGACAATCAAGGGTCTTGATGGCAATAGCACGGTTTATCAGCGCAATACCGTCAACCTGTGCAAAATCACGGGCACGCCGGAGCAATCGGTTGGCAATACGGGGAGTCCCTCTTGAGCGCCCGGCTATTTCCGATGCCGCTTCGGCATCAATACCAATACCCAGAATACCGGAAGCCCTGATGATAATGCCTTCAAGCAGTTCCGGTGCATAGTAGTCGAAGCGGCTGTTGATACCGAACCTTGCTCTGAGAGGCGAGGTCAGAAGACCGGAACGAGTGGTGGCACCGACAAGCGTAAAGGGCTCGATGCGCAGTTGTACCGCCCTTGCAGAGGGCCCGCTATCGAGCATGATATCGATACGGAAATCTTCCATGGCGGAATAGAGATACTCCTCTACGGTCGGCGGCATACGGTGAATTTCATCAATAAAAAGCACATCACCCTTCTGCAGACCCGTCAAGAGTCCCGCAAGATTTCCTGCCTTGTCGAGCAAAGGGCCAGAAGTCGATTTGATGCTGCTTCCCATCTCAGACGCAATAATGTAGGCAAGAGTCGTTTTTCCAAGCCCCGGAGGGCCCGACAGCAGAACATGATCCAACGCTTCTCCTCGCATCTTGGCGGCTGATATAAATACTTTCAAATTATCAGTCAGCCGTTGCTGGCCCGCAAAAGCATCCATACGGAGCGGCCGTATCTGCTCCTCGATCCTCGTTTCAGCGGCATCAGGAGGCGTATTGAGCAGTTCTATTCTCAAACAGAAAAGATTACACGTTAAACGGCAAGAGCCGTCAAAGCTTTATTCGCGGATCAGCGACAGCATACAAAACATCGGCAAAAAGATTGCCAAGCACAATCAGAGAACCGGAAACAAAGGTGTTGGCAATAATGAGCGGGTAATCTCTTGCAAAAATTGCCTCAACCGTTACCCTGCCCATACCGGGAAAGGCAAAGATCACCTCAATAAACAACGCTCCGCTGAAAATAAAAGGCAGAGAACTACCCATAAGCGTAATCACAGGCAGGAGAGCATTTCGAAGGGCATGCTTGAAAATAACCACCTTTTCCGGCAATCCCTTGGCCCTTGCGGTGCGAATATAGTCCTGCCTGATCACTTCGAGCATGCTTCCCCTTACATAACGGGCAATGCCAGCAGCCCCGTTGATGCTGAGTACCGTAACCGGCAGAACAAGATGCCATAACCGGTCAAGCACAAAACCCACTGGGCCAAAGCCCTCAGCACCAATCTCGTTCAGACCTGAAGCCGGAAAAAGGGGATACTTCAGCGCAAATAGAATAATCATCATCAAGGCAAACCAGAATTCCGGCATCGAATAAAAAAAGAGAGCCGTCACGGTCAAAAAACGATCAAGAAAACTGTTCTGCCGAACTGCCGAAATAATACCGATAAGAATCCCAAAGGTAAAGTTTGCGATAAGGGTCAGCCCGGCAATCGTCACGGTTATCGGCAGTGCTTCGGCAATAACATCGAAAACCGGCTGCTGGGCACGACTGAAACTGCGACCGAAATCACCCTGCAAAACATTGGCCAGCCATTTGACATACTGTACCGGCACGGGATCGTTCAAGCCATACTGCGCCCTGATCTGCTCGGCAACATTCGGACTTATCCCCGGTTGAATAAAAAAGGCCGCTGGATCGCCTGGAGCAAGCCTGATAATAAAGAAGGTCAGGGTCAACACCCCGAAAACAAGCGGGACGGCAATCAAAAGCCGTTTTAGAATATAAATCAGCATGATAACATAATCTCTTGCACAGAAGAAGCTAAACTACTCATTCTCCATACGTTTAGGAGACAGAAAAGCCAAAAACAGCTGCTCCGGCTTCACCAAAACTTTACGGATTTCAAAAGAATTCCGTGTTTTAAACCCATTTGTATACTCCGGGAATGCTTGGAAAGATAAAAGATAAACAGAGAAACCGGGAGAATATTTTTTTGAAGGTCGAATATTTTATCTCTGCCAGCAAGTTGCGTTTTCTAAACACCCGAAGCAAACCCACAACGGAACAAAGAGGGCTTCTATGGAAGGGCATTTTGTATCCAGATTGACTCTGGCCCCTGAAATGAAAATCCACACGGCAGGCAAGATCAGTACTTATGGCGCCAAAATCAGGGGCGGAGAAGCGGTACGCAGAAGAAAATAATCATTTAAGCGGCGGAAACCCTGCAAGCATTTTCGTGACGGCACCATCGATGTCCTGCTGCATCTCTCTGCCGGTATCATAATGTTTCAAGATACCCTGAGCAATGCCACGCCATGCCTGTTCATTGCTTTTCTGATCCATAACATCAATGACCAACGTGCCTTCTTCATAATAGCTTATGTAAGGACCCCACCAGTAAGGATCATAAATGCCAAGCCTGTTATGGCCAAACCTGTTATGGTAATAACCGTGGTGATAAGAGAAGCCCATCGGGGGAGGATTATACTGTTCACGTTCTTGTACACCAGCATAAACAGATACGGTGAAATCAACAGGTCCGTTATTATTCAGTACGTATCCTTTTGAGGCCAACTCTCTGTCAACTGAGCTTTTAATGCGTTTTAAAATAAGCGGATTACTTGCAAGAACGTTGCTGCTGCTTTTCGCAATGGCATCATCAGCCCAATGATAGCTTTTATAACTGGCGAAAGGAAAACTGCTGTCGTAGTCAGTTACAACCGAGTAGCTGGAACACCCTGCTAGTGTCAGCAGGGTCATCATCAGTAAAATCCAGGATGGTACTCTCATGGTTCGCCCTCTTAAAAAGAGTTGTATTTATATCTTAAAAACGTTACAACGTGTTGCGGCTATTGCGCGACGGCAGAGTTCTGAATCGAAACAAATATACTCATATTTCACAGAGAACAGCAATAACAAGAAATCCGTAGATGGCTGGTTCCATTCAATCGTGACCAGGATAGGCCAGCGACCATACCAGAGCAACGATCCAGCCAATACCAGTCCATCCGAGGAGGATATTCAGAGTCAGGATCGCCACTTTACTTTGATGTGCTCGCAAAAAAGCCACCACAGCCGGAATAAAATACACTACCCATAACAATACCATTACCAGATAGGCGACCTCTGGTGAGTAATTGGACCAATACCAGGAATAAAAAGAATTCATCATAGAGCCGCTCGGTATCAAGACGTTTGAATTTTGCCAAAACGGGTTAGTGCCTTATTATTTGCGGTATCGCTTGCAGGCACACTTTAAAAGTTATAGGGCAACATTGGCTGAAGGACGGAGCCTCCAGTCGTCAATGTTATAAAATGTTCCGGAAATATTGAGTTCCTCGCCTTCAATCCTTCTGTTGAAACCCTGGGTCTCCTTGATCCAGTAGAGAAAGGTGATCGGCTGATCCCGATGAAGAATTTCCTGATACTCAAGCCAGTAAGGTCTTGCTCCAACAGGATCCATTTTCTGCTTGGCAAGATTACAAAGTTCATCCACTCGTGGATTCTGGTAACCGGTAAAATTAAAACGGCTCTTGTTGAGATCGGAACCCCAGACATCAAGAGGATCTATTTCCAGCCCTATCGACCAGCCAGCCATCCATGCATCGAGTTTTCTTTGCTGGAGGCTCTCAAAAAAGACATTGGATTCCTGGACATCAAGCTTGCAGTCGATACCTATTGACCGAAGGTTCTGCTGAATAATGACACTGGCATAGTTTCTTCTCGCATTGCCAGCATTGGTATAGAGCACAAAGCTGAACTTTCTGCCCTGTTTCTGCAAAATACCGTCCGGCCCCGGCAACCAGCCCTCTGCCCTGAGGAGGGCCGATGCCGCTGCTGGATTGAAGGCATGAGGCACAATTCGATCATTATAGGCCCACTTCAGCGATGGGGAAATATCGGTGTTACAGATCACGCCGTACTGCTTCAGATAGCCGTCAATGATCGCTTCGCGGTCAATGGCCTCGGTCAGGGCAAGGCGTACCCACGCAGAACCAAACAAGGGATGAGGCTTGACCTTGCCACTTTTATGGTACTCATTCTGGTCAATATTTGACCAACCGACATAGTCGTAAACCCTCAGTCCAACCGTTTTGATTGCAATCTGACTGTTGGCTTTCAGGAGTGAAGTAAAATCTTCCGGCTTGATATTTTCAACCACATCTACCGCACCGGTCTGAAGTTGCGTGAGCCTGACGGTATAGTCGGGCACGACCCGGAAGGTAATCAGCGGAATATTGCCCGGCTTCGGAAGGTTGGAGCTTTTGCTTGATGCCAGAACAATTTGCTGCTGCTGCTGCCAGATCTTGAGTTTGTAGGGACCTGCTCCAATCGGCTCAAGGTTGAGCGGAGAGTGGCGGAACTCATCAGGCTTTACATTTTTCCACTGGTGGGCAGGAAGAGGTGTCAGCGATGTATGGTAGAGTGCAAGATGTTCTGGAACGGGCTTGTAAAACCTGAAGACAAGTGTCGTATCGTTTGGCGTCTCAATGGCTTTATCGAAATCAACCTTGCCTTTGTCGGCACCGATCAGCTCTGCAAGGTACTGCTGGCGCGCACTGGCTATCACTGGATTGCCATATAACTGGTAAGAAAACTTGAAATCACCTGATACCACACGTTTGCCGTCATTCCAGAATGCATCGCTTCTGAGGATATAGGTAATGGATCGCTGGTCTTCCGCCATACGCCAGCTCTTTGCAAGAGCGCCCTTTGGAGTTTTTTTCCCCTGACCCGGCGTTATTTCCCGCAGTTTTTTTTCAAGAGCCATGTAGTTCATAAGCCCGCTCGTGGTATCAAACTCGCTCTGCAGCAGAGAAGGATAGATAAGGCCGAGAATATTTCCTGATGTAACCGTACTGGCCAGTACCGGATTAAGATAGTCAGCATCACCGAGCATGGCGATAACAAGGGTTGAATCCATGGCAGCCCTGCTTTTGCCAGCATCTCCTCCACTTCCGTTGTGAGAACGGCATGAAGAGAGAGCGAACGCAACAAGCAACAGATAAGCCGCAAGCCTGCCTGTTGCGGAAAACCTCCTTACAGTTTGTTCAATCATCACTGTTCTCCTCTGTATTCTCACTATTGATCACATTGTTTATCCTGTTGGTCAGCGCTTCGGCTGCAACATAATTCGAGTATTGCTTCAAAAGGAAATTAAGAGCTACTACTTCAATGATCACGGTAATGTTCTTGCCGGGAAAGATAGGCAATTCCACCAGCGGAACGTCAACACCGAGAATTTTTCTGAATTTGGTATCCAATCCAAGCCGTTCATAGGCTATCTCCTTATTCCATTCGAGCAGTTCTACAACAACCTGTACCTCTTTGACATCACGAATAGCCCTGATACCGAAGTTCGCCTTGACATCCACAACGCCAAGACCCCGAATTTCCATAAAATGGTCGATAATATTGTTTCTTTTGGCATTGAGCATCATCGATTCCCCTTTCCGATGAATAACAACAACATCGTCAGCTACCAGACCATGCCCCCTCTCAACCAGATCAAGCGCAATCTCAGATTTTCCAAGACCGCTCTTGCCGGTGAGCAGCACCCCTACCCCGTAAACATCGACCATTGAACCGTGATATTGCTGATAGAGCGAAAACTGGTCGTCAAGAAAGCCGGTGACCAGATAGATCGTTTTCGTTGAAGAGTGACGGGTTATATAGACAGGAATACCCGCATTGGTCGCCATATCAAGCAGATCCTGCGGCAGCTTGTTGTTGCTGGTAAGGATAATGCAGGGCATTTTGAACCGGACAAGATTCTCAAACACCCGATTTCGCTCCCGCTCCTCAAGATGATTTAAAAACCTTGTTTCGGTATTGCCAAGAATCTGTACCCGCTTGTAGGTAAACAGATTGGTAAAGCCGGCCAATGCAAGTCCCGGGCGGTGAAGATCACGTTCAAAAATCCGTCGTTTCTGTTCATCGACACTGTTCAGACGCCGTAATTTGATATCATGCTTTTTGCCGATCGTATTAAAAAAATAGGCGACCGTTATTGATCGCTTTTTTAATCCTTTTTGATCAAGATTCATGGCTTCCGACAATAGAGATGGGAATAAACCCAGGGAAATCAGCCGCGCATTTTTCAGTACCGCACCGCTGACTCCCTCGGCCAGACTGTTATTGCAATTTTTCCTTGTACTTTTTAAGCTGCCGGCTCAATGCATCGACACACACGTCGATAGCCTGTTCATAGTTTGTACCGCCCTCTTTTGCAACAAGAACATTCTGGGGCACATGTACCGTTATCTCAGCAAGCTTGTTATTTTCAAAGTCGTTTTTTTGGTGGTCCAGAATGACATGGCAACTGATTATGCCAGGAAAGACCCTGATAAGAGCAAGCACAGCATTGCGGGCGTACGCTTCTATATCGTTGTGATTATTGGAGTGACGCAGGGTAACCGTAACATTGACCGCATCATTAACGACAACTTTTGGCATAATAAACTCCGTTTAGATATGGTGGACATCATGAAGGAACAAGACTCCGGTGAAAAAACGATCCGAAGTCCACGATAACTCTATGCTTTGGGATGCGCTTTCCGGTAAACCTCTTTCAAGCGCTCAAAAGTAACATGCGTATAGATTTCAGTTGTTGACAGATTGCTGTGCCCAAGCATTTCACTGACGCTACTGAGATCTGCCCCGCTGTTCAGCAAATGGGTGGCAAACGTGTGGCGCAGGAGATGTGGATTTTTCTTTTTCTGATCAGTAACCGACGCGAGATACTTGCTCGTCAATCTCTGGACAAGCACAGGATAAAGCTTTGCGCCGCTTTTGGTTATAAATACATAAAGCGCCTCTGACTTATCACCTTTCTCCTTCATTCTAAAGAAGTTTCTCCGTACTTCAAAATATTTTTTAAGGGCATCGACCGCAGGCTGTCCGACAGGGACAATTCTCTGCTTTCTGCCTTTACCAGTCAGCTTGACATAGCCGCCCTCAAGATCGAGATTTTCTGTTGTCAATCCAATCAGCTCTGAAATACGCAGCCCGCTGCAATAAAGCAACTCAAGAATACTACGGTCACGTTCACGGGTAAACGATTCAGAAAGATCATTTTTTTCCGGCTTCCGGAAGCTGTGCTCAGGGTCGGGAAGAAGTTTGTTAAAAAGCTTTTCCGTTTGTTGTTCCGTTAAAAACCCGGGAACACGCTTCGGATACTTCGGGTTGGCAAGAGCGGGAAAAAGGGAGCTTCTGATATGACCACCCTCCTGCAAGTATCGATAAAAACTTTTAACCGAGGCAAGTTTTCTGGCAATTGATCGAGGCTGAACTCCCCGATCAATCAAGGATGCCATAAAAAGCCGAACCTCAACAGAAGTTACCTGACCGGGATCAAAACCGGTCAAATCGGGAAGTGCAAAATGCTCCAGAAGAAAGGAAAAAAACTGAATCAGGTCGGTTCTGTAGGCAATAACGGTATTGGGCGACAGATTTTTCAGACTGCGGAGTTTATCAAGAAAATCATTGACAGGAAGGGAGCCTTCCTGAAACCGGGAAGGAATGACGGAGCCGGACAGATCCTTCATGAGAATGCAACACAAACAAGTTCCTCTCGCGCCTTGAGATAGTAGAGCATATCGTTCCTGATCAGAAAGTTGTTCAGACCTGGCTTTTCGACGCGCTCTTCCAGCATGTCAGCATAAACCAGACGGTCACTCCGCCATACCTTAAGAGAAGAGTTCCATCCGCCTCGCAACTCATCGGGTTCATGGAGGGCGGCAACAGTCAACGCACCCTGAACGATGCATTCGCAGCGGGTTGTTCCCTCTATTCCGGCTCTCTGCAACGCCATGCGCTCTGCTGCCATGCCTTCCGTTACAAAATCGGGAAGAGTAACCTGCTGACGCACCTCTTCCTGTACCACCTCCGCCCTGATGGCATTCACATCAAGGGGATCCAGGCCGGACGAACGAATGTCTGCACCGGTAAAAGGATCAATGAGCATAAAATGGCGCTCGGGAAATCCGGCAAAAGCCGACGGCTTATAGACAAGAAACTCATCTTCAAGATTAGCGACAAAAACAAGCTCAGGTCGTGACCACGCCACGCTGCCGCTCCGGAAATCAACAGCCCATATGCCCTGATGCTCCGGACTGTTCGGCTGACAGGCGGAGCAATAAACAAGCCCCCCGAGGGTTGTTTCAAGCACGGTGAACCAGCTTTCAGCCTCCGAAAGAGCGCGAAGATGATCCACAAAAAGATAATCATCGCAAAAAACCTTCCCTGTCAACGTATCAATACCAAAAAAAAGTGCCTGCCGACTGGCTGCAACCCGCTTCTGCCCAATGAGGTCGCCGATTTGGGTAAACATCAGCTGCCAGACAAGCGCACCACTGCCTGCGCAATACTGCCACCGAACAGAAAGCCCCCCACTCTTGTTTATCATTTACCTTTGGTTTCTAGTCTGGTCATTTTGTAGATATTCACCGCAACAGTCTGAGAACCTCCCTGATACTTTCTCTGAAACGGGGTTATCGAGAAATTATTTTCTGCCGCAAGCTCAAGAAACTGATCGGCAAGCCTCCTTCGCGGATCAGCAAGATAGGCAACACCCTCCGGTTTAAGGAGTTTATCGATTGCCGTAACAATAGGAAGCAGGTTCACCCGTTCATACAGCACATCGGCGGCAAAAAGCAGGTCGAACTGTTCATTGCACTGCACCAGCCGCCAGTCGAGCCTCTCGATATCAAGCAATACCTTGTTTTTCAAAGCATTATAGCGGGCAAAACGAAGCGCCTCAAGAGAGTAGTCGGTAACCAGAACGCTGGCACCTTTCCAGGCAGCAACAACCGAAGCCATCCCGACACCAGCGCCTATTTCAACCACTCGCAACCCCTCAACCGGGAGTTCATCGGCAATAAATGAGGAGAGCGTTATCGCTGATGGCCATATTTCCGCCCAGTAGGGCATCTGTTCATCCTTGATAAACTCTTCAGGCGTAATCCGGTCCAGCAGCGCATAACTGTCACGAACACTTAAAAAACTGAACGACTGCGCTCCAAAGGTATAGCTTGTTTCAGCAAGATCATACTCCGTGGCCAATGCCTTGTAGTGCGACGGCAATTCCAAGCCATCGCATTCCCTTAATATCTCCATAATTAACTGCCATTTACTTCGAAAAACAACCGACAAAAGCTTACCGAAAGTTACAGAATAATCGTAACGGATTTTTATTTTGCATCAAAATGAACTTCTTTTAGCCCAAGAGAATCCGATAAAAAAATAATTAATCCAGATCAATACCTGACACACGCATGAAAAAAGAACTCCTCGAACTCTTCGACAATACCTACCCCGACAGAGACTACACCATCGAGATCGTCAATCCGGAGTTTACCTCTGTCTGCCCAATAACGGGACTGCCGGATTTTGGAACCATTACGATCCGCTACGTTCCCGACAAAAGCTGTATCGAGCTGAAATCGCTGAAATACTATTTTTTCGAGTTCCGTAACACCGGTATCTTTTACGAAAACATCACCAACAGAATCCTTGATGATCTTGTCGCCCTGCTTCAGCCAAGATCGCTCAGTGTAAAAACGGAATGGAAAGCAAGGGGCGGAATAACCGAAACCGTCACCGTCAACTATTTCGCCCGCAACTGAAACGGGTACAGATAAAAAAGCCCCAGAGGAACACTCTGAGGCTTTTTACTGTCATTTCTTAAAAAACGTCATGCCGTTATATCAGTATGTTCGCTGACTCAGAAACTGCATGATTATTGTAGCATACCTTCACCGACAACTTTCATGTCTATGGTATGGTTCCCTGGTTCAGAAACTGCTCGATTGTTATAGCATCTGCCGGAGAAATCAGACCACCTGCTTTCTCCTCCATGCTCTTGACAACCACATCAATCTTGCCTGTCTTTTTGTACTTGGATTTCAACACATCCATCGTTGATGTCTGCGAATGACAGATATTGCATTTGGCTGTCCAGAGTTCCTGTGCCACCTTGAAGTTAAAACCGGGAGGAGCCAGTGGTACACCGGGAGACAAGACCGGCTTTTCAAGATAGGCTTTCAGTTCAGTAACTGAACGGATATACTTGCCGTCCATCATCGTCGTGCGACCGGTGTTTGACCTTAAAATCCCTGATGGCCTGAACCAGAGCGAAGCAAACATCACGGCAACAATGATAATAATCGTAAGCGGAAAACTTAAAAACCACTTGTCGCTGATTCTGGACGACATTTTACCAAGCCCCATAATAACCAGCGAGGCAAACAAAATCAGCGAAATCCAGCCCGCAAAGGAGCGTAAAGGCGTAAGAAACTCGCTAAGGTTCGGAGCCGGCAACTTGTACCCGGTCAAAAACGACAACCCGAAAAACGAAGCCCCCATCAATACAGCCCCGCCTACCGCTAAAGCAGTAAGCTTACCATTTGATTTGTTGTCCATGTCTGGTAATGAATTAGGTGTTAGTGGCTTACCCAAAAAATTATTGAGTAAGATAAGCATAAATAGTAAAGACGACAAACAGAAAGCTTAAAAAGCTTGCTGTCAATTCAGCTTTTTACCGATCCATTCACAAGGCAGCGTTCAGGTGAATGCATCAAGAATGAGTGAAGCGGGTCAAGAAAAAAACACGCTCATTTGTAACTCAGTCGATTTTTTAGAATACTGCATAGAGAAAATATCCAGTCAATAACAGAAGGAATTTTTTTGTCTTATGATCACCACAACGAGCAGTGTTATCGATTTTGAAAAAGCGGAACGTGATTTTATGTTTCTTCGCCTCTGCTTTCAGGAGGTACTCCACGACCTTGGAGAGCATGAACTTGCAGAGCACCTGCCCTGGCAAAATGCCGGTATGCCCCTGGAGCGCTATCCTGACAGCGAACGCGCCCTTCAGGCATTTTCCATTTTTTTTCAGCTCCTCAATATGGCTGAAGAAAACTCCGCCGCCCAGAACCGGCGAGCGCTTGAAGCTGAACAGGGATTGGCACATCTCACCGGCCTCTGGGGACGAACCCTGCTTCGTTTCAGGGAACGGGGAATTTCGGAAGTAGAGATTTGCAACCTGCTGCCTGAAGTATCCATCGACGCCGTTCTGACAGCACATCCGACCGAAGCAAAACGCAAAACCGTGCTTGAACAGCACCGGCAGCTTTATCTGCTTATGGTACAACGGGAGAACCAGATGTGGACCCCGTTGGAAAAACTCGACATCCGCAATGAGATCAAGGTGGTCATGGAACGACTCTGGAGAACAGGAGAGATCCTCTTCGAAAAGCCGGAAGTAGCCGATGAACGGCGGAATGTTATTCACTACCTCTTCAAAATTTTTCCCGAAGTGCTGCCGATGCTCGACAAGCGACTTCTGCAGGCATGGCGGGATACCGGGTTTGACAGCGCAAAGCTTTCGGATCCCCGCAATCTTCCCCGGCTTCGCTTCGGCAGCTGGGTCGGCGGCGACCGTGACGGTCACCCGCTCGTCACCGCCGGAGTCACCGAAGAGACCCTGGCCGATATGCGCCAAAACGCCCTTGCGCTGGTGATGCGTCACCTCAAAGAACTTGCGTCAAAATTAAGTTTCAGCGAAAGACTCCAGACTCCGGGCAAAGAGCTTCTCCGTCGCATCGAAAGCCTCAGCCAGAGACTGGGAGAGACAAGCATTGAAGCCATTGGGCGAAACCGCCATGAACCATGGCGCCAGTTCCTTAACCTCATGATCGCCTCTCTTCCGCTTGAAATCGAGCCATCAGCAGGCCAGATAAACATTGAACCGGGTCGCTACAGGAGTGCTGACGAGCTTCTTGAAGATCTTTCGCTGTTGCGGCAGTCGCTCCTCGACGTCGGGGCACAGCATGTCGCCGATACGGAGGTTGCACCAGTCTACAGAATTGTACAGACCTTCGGCTTCCATCTTGGCGCACTTGATATCCGACAGAACAGCCACGTTCACGATCTTGCGCTTTCACAACTCATGACCGCTTCCGGACTGAACGGCAACGATTTTCTGGAATGGGATGAACCTCGAAGAAGAGCATTCCTTGACCGGGAACTCCAGTCGCCCAGGCCTTTTACCCATCCGGATATGAGCGTTGGAGCTGAGGCCGAAGCCGTGCTTGCCTGCTACAAGGTTCTGCTCAACCACAGCAAAGAGTACGGAACCGATGGAATCGGCTCCCTCATTGTCAGCATGACACGAAATACCTCTGACCTGCTCGTCGTCTATCTCTTTGCCCGTGAAGTCGGACTGATAACCCCGTCAGGTGACGGTGACGCCTGTATTCTTCCTGTTGTCCCGCTCTTTGAAACCATTGAAGATCTGAAAAGAAGCCCAACAATACTCCAGGAGTTCCTGCTCCATCCCATAACACAAAGAAGTATCGAGTACCGGAGAAAGTGCGCCGGAAAAAAGC
Source organism: uncultured Chlorobiaceae bacterium (assembly GCA_903820085.1). Lineage (GTDB taxonomy): Bacteria > Bacteroidota > Chlorobiia > Chlorobiales > Chlorobiaceae > Chlorobium. Next base: position 206,061 of record CAIJGA010000008.1, on the reverse strand, counting down.
GGGCGGTTCAGGAGGTGATGATCGGGTACAGCGACAGCAACAAGGACGGCGGTATTTTTGCAAGCACCTGGACGCTTTACCGGGCCCAGGAAGCACTGCTTGATGCTGCAGGACGAAGCGGAACGGATATTCTTTTTTTTCATGGCAGGGGCGGAAGCATCAGCCGCGGAGCAGGCCCGACACATCGTTTTATCAAAGCTCAACCTTATGGCTCCTTCAATGCCGGCATATGCTTTACCGAACAGGGCGAAACCATCGCACAGAAGTACGCAAACCGCATCAGTGCTGTCTATAATCTTGAACTCTTCATGGCCGGTGTTACCAGCGCAATGGCCCGGCAGAGGAAGAGCGAAAAAACAGCCCACCGCCTCGAACCGGTTATGGACATCCTCTCTGAAAAAAGCAATCAGGTCTACCGCGAGCTTATCGAAGCAGAAGGGTTTCTCACCTTTTTCCGTGAAGCAACCCCTATTGACGTTATTGAATCTTCAAGAATTGGATCGCGCCCTGCACGAAGAAGCGGCCAGACGAGCCTCAAAGACCTGCGGGCAATTCCCTGGGTTTTCAGTTGGAACCAGGCTCGTTTTTCACTTTCGGGATGGTATGGTGTTGGCTCGGCACTTGAGCATCTGCACGTTACTGACCCGGCAGCCTTCGATGAAATCCGATTCCGCAGCCACGCCTGGCCACCCCTGCGATACATTATCAGCAATGCCGACACCAGCATGGCATCGGCCGACCTGCAGATCATGCGCCAGTACTCCTCACTGGTCACCGATACCGCCATTCGGGATCGTATCCTCGGCATGATTGAGGCCGAATATCACCGGGCAAAAAAATATATTGAGCTGCTCTTCGCCGAGCCCCTTGAAATCCAGCGCATGAATGTCAACAAATTTATTGCACCCCGTCGTGAAGGGCTTGAGATGCTTCACCAGAGGCAGATCAAACTCCTCAAAGAGTGGCGGGCACTTAAGGATTCCACCATGCAGAAAGAGTCTGAGAACCTCCTTCTGGAGCTCTTCCTGACCGTCAACGCCATATCAGGAGGTTTGCGTACGACAGGATAGAACGCACTATCCGGTTGACGAACACGAGTAATTCTCATAAAGGAAACACCTCGCCATAGCCGCTATAACTGACCGAAAGCAAGCATAAGCAGTGAGGATAAACGAAATATTAGCGTATTTTACAACAATTCACACCAAAAATAAAAGCTAACACTGGACACCTCTTCCGCCATGCTCTCAACACTGAATGCGGCTGCGCTGATTGGTATTGATGCCCTGATGGTCACCGTTGAAGCCAATGTGGCTGGAGGAATTCCCTCATTTACAGTCGTAGGGTTGCCGGATAATGCTGTCAGGGAGAGCAGGGAGAGAATACTTACCGCAATCAGAAATTCAGGGTTTACCATTCCGCCGAAAAAAATCACGGTAAACCTGGCGCCGGCCGATATAAAAAAGGTGGGAACAGCGTTTGATCTTCCCATTGCCATTGGGCTTCTTGGCTCACTTGAGCTTATCGGCAACCGGTTTGAAGAGACACTTATCATGGGGGAACTTGCGCTTGATGGCTCGCTCAGGAGAATCAACGGCGCACTCCCGGTGGCCATCATGGCGGGAAAAGAGGGGATAAAACGGCTGATCGTACCTCGAGAAAACGCGGCTGAAGCGGCGGTGGCGGTCTCTGCTGCAACCTCTGCCATAGAGGTCTATGGGGTTGAAAGCCTGCATGAGGCTGTTGCCCTCCTGAAAGGAGAAAATGTATTCACCCCGATGAGCATCAATATCGAAGAGCTCTTTGAGGGTGAGCAGGAGTACCCTGTTGATTTTGCCGATATCAAGGGACAGAGTGCCGCAAAAAAGGCACTTGAAATTGCCGCAGCCGGAAACCATAACGTCATTATGATCGGTCCTCCCGGCAGCGGCAAAACCATGCTAGCAAAGGGGTTGCCTGGAATTTTGCCTCCTCTTTGCTTTGAAGAGGCTCTGGAAACAACCAAAATCTATTCGGTGGCCAACCTGCTGGAAAAAGAGCGTCCGCTCATGGTTACACGCCCCTTCCGCAGTCCCCACCATACAACAAGCAATATCGCGCTGATCGGCGGCGGCTCAACAGCCAAACCGGGAGAGGTGAGCCTTGCCCATAACGGCATACTCTTTCTGGATGAACTGCCCGAATTCAGCCGCAATGCCCTTGAAGTGCTCCGCCAGCCCCTTGAAGAGCGGGAGGTGACGGTGTCGAGGATATCCGTAACGACCCGTTATCCAGCGGGGTTCATGCTTATCGCCGCCATGAACCCGAGCCCTGCAGGTGCCCTGAAAGACTCTGACGGCAACCTGACGGCCCCGCCCCAGCAGATTCAGCGCTATCTTTCAAAGATTTCAGGCCCGTTGCTTGACCGTATTGATATTCACATCGATGTGCCGAAAGTTGAAAACAGCGAGCTCTTTGCGGCATCGAGCGCTGAAAACTCGTTGACCATACGCCAGCGGGTCATTGCAGCCCGGAAAATACAGCAGGAGCGGTTTGCCGCCACCACATCGCCGAAGATCTATACCAATGCGCAGATGAACTCCCGTCAGATCAAATTGTACTGCCAGCTCGACCGGGAAAGCTCGCAAAAACTGATGGCTGCGATGAACCGCATGAACCTTTCAGCAAGGGCGCACGACCGGATACTCAAGGTAAGCCGCACGATTGCCGACCTTGACTGCTCAAATCACATTGCCATGAAGCACCTCATACAGGGCATTCAATACCGCAACCTCGACCGCGATTTCTGGAGCTTCTGATCGGGCTTTCCGCGCGTTGTTACCTATTCTCCTTGAGTTCATCGGCCGCCGCCTCAGCCACCAGAGTACCTCACAACTTGAAGGCTCACCAAAAAGAGCAGAGAAATTGCCTCTTCACTCCCTATATTTCCCCTTCAATTTCACATTCAGTCATCTCCTTAACCAAACCATCCCTCGGAGGACAATCCATGAATGCAAAGGGAAAATTCCGTTACACCCTGCTGCTTGCCGGCTCACTCTGTACTGCTGCACCCGGTTTTGCTGCAACAACCACTGAAACTGTTGACGCACGCATCACTCGTCTTGAGCAGGAACTTGCAGAGCTGAAAGCGCTGGTGCAAACCAGACCTGCTGCTGCGGCAACGGTCGACACGCCTGCACCAATCAAAAAAGCTGAACCGTCAGCTCCTCTGCTGGTATCAGTCGGTTCGGGCGTCAAAGTACAGCTCTACGGCTTTGCCCGTTTTGACGGTTCATACGATACCAACCCAATATCTCCAGGCAATTACGCTTTCTGGGCTTTGCCGGAAAACGGCAGAAAGCATGACGGCGAATGGAATCTCACAGCAGGTGCCACAAGAATAGGGCTGAACCTGAGTGGCCCGGATACTGAGAGTATGAAACTGACAGGCAATATCGAACTGGATTTTCTCACCGGCATCTCAACCGAAACCAACCAGGCACCGCGCCTGCGTCATGGCTACATCAAAGCCTACTGGCCTGCCTCTGATTTCAGCATCCTTGCCGGCCAGACCTGGGATCTGGTCTCTTCGCTTATCCCTTTTGTGGACGACCCCGCCCTTATGTGGTATGCCGGCAATATCGGTGCGCGCCACCCGCAGGTACGACTTACCAAGGGATTTGCAACCGGCAACAACGGACGCCTTGAAGTGGCAGTTGCCGCTTCGAGAACAATTGGCGAGAAAAGCACTATTGGTCCTCCCGTTGAAACTCTTCAAGCTGACACCGGCAAAGATGCCTCCATCCCTTCCATCCAGGGACGCATAGCCTTTTCCGAACCGCTTATCGTAAAAAATCAGCCCGCAACAATTGCCCTCTCAGGGCATTATGGTCAGGAAGAGTGGGATACTGATAAAACAGGCAATTACAAAACAGTTGACTCATGGTCGTGCAACCTTGAACTGTCAATGCCGCTCACAGAAAAAGTCCTTTTTGCAGGCGAATACTTTACCGGCACCAATCTTGATGACTACTTGGGCGGAATCGGGCAGGGGGTCAACAATGCGGTAATAACTGACCCTAACAAGATCCGTTCAAACGGTGGATGGGGCGCGCTCAGGTACGCCATAAACCCTGAAACATCTGTCAGCCTCGGTGCTGGTATTGATGATCCTAGCAATAATGACCTAGCTGTCGGTGCACGCACACGAAACCAGACCATCTTCGGCAATGTCATCACCAAGTTAACACCGAACCTGATCCTCGGGCTTCAGCTTTCGGATTGGAAAACCGAATACAAGGGAGGAACACCTGAAGGCGATGCATTGCGTGCCCAGACTTCACTGACCTACAAGTTTTAGAAGGCTGACATGGTGCGGGATGACTCCCGCACCTGTCACTCCCTCACCATCCCCTTTCAGTTAATGATAATCTCGCAAGGCTCGACAGCCAGCATCTGCAACTGGCCTGAGTTCATCAGCATCTCATAAAAAGCAGCCATGGAGGTAAACTGCCGCTGAGGCAGAATTTCATGCAGCACCTGTTGTTTGATTCCGGCCGCTATCCTGCTGGAAAAGCTTGCACTCTTTCCCTGAAAAAGAGACTCCAGCCAGTTTTTCTGTGAAGGATAAAGCATAATTTTGGGTTTTTTGCCCATATCCATTTTGGCGAGCAGCTGGGCCGAATGAATGGCATCAAAGAGTCCGCCCATACGGTCAACCAGACCCGCCTTCAAGGCACTGTTTCCTGTCCAGACCCTTCCTCCGGCAACCGAGTCCACCTGCGTGATCCGCATCTTTCTTGAGGCTGCCACTTTTCCCACAAAGTCGTCATAAATCTCACCCGATGCGGCCACAAATTTGCTGTAGGCCTGGGGCTCAAGCGGCTTGAAGAGGGTATTGGCATCGGCGTAACGGCCGCGTGTCACAACATCGCGACCCAGACCGATTTTTTCAGCAAGTCCGCTGATGTTGGGCTTCAGGGCATAGACGCCAATGGAGCCCGTAATGGTAAGCGGCTGGGCAAAAACTGTTTTCCCGGCAAGAGCGGCCATATATCCGCCCGAAGCTGCAACACCCGACATGGAGACCACGAGCGGTTTTTTTACCGCTGCCGAGTCGAGCATCTGCAGCATGTCAGCCGACGCAAGAGCATCTCCTCCGGGACTGTCAATACGAACAACAAGGGCTTTGACCGCCTTGTCCTCAAGCGCGGCATCAAGAGAATTTTTCAAGGTCTCGATATCGATCCCTTCACCCAGCTCCCCTGCAGAACGGACAATCATACCGGAGAGGGTGATCACGGCTATACGGTCACGACTCTCCGCTTTTTGAGGCCAGTCAACCGCAGAGCGATACTGGGCTCCACTGACAAAGGCATCGTTGTCACTGGTGAGCTCGTGCCTGGTGATTTTTCTGGTCAAAGCGCGCTGCAACTCCCATAAAGAGGCAATGCCGTCAACCATGCCAAGCGTTCGGGCTTTTTTGGCCGAGAGCAGAGGATCATTGTTGATGAGTGTTTCAAAAGAGCTGCGGCTGATCCCTCGCCGCTTCGAGACGTAACCCAGGTAATCATCGTAGACCTCATCGAGCAGAGCATTGATCTGCTCGAAGTACTCCTTGCTTGCCCCGGTTCTGACAAAGGGCTCAATACCGCTCTTGTACTTTTTCCACTGCGCGGTCTGGACTTTAACCCCTATTTTTCCAAGTGGTGTGGTATAAAAAAGCGCTTCCGCCCTTAGGCCATCAAGCAGAAGATAGCCACCGCGTTCCAGAATAATGGAGTCACATGCCGCAGCAAGCAGATAATCGCTGTCCTCGGCGGAGTGAAGAAATGCCGTGACTTTTTTACCGCCTTTGCGAACCTTTTCAACGGCCTCCCTTAATTCAGCGATCTTTGCCGGTGTTGTCTGCACCCCCTTAATATCAAGGAGCACCTCACTGACCCGCTTGTCTGCAGTGGCGTGATCAAGCACAAAAAGCAGTTCCTGAAGAGAGAGCGACTCATGGGACGGCAAAAAGGGCAGCGATGCGCTTTCATCTCGAATTTCATTAACCTCTCCGCTGAGGGGAAGCACGAGCACAAAACGGTCGGGAAGAGCGTGTGAGCTGTGATAAGCCCAGAATAGTCCCGCAAAAAGAAAAAGCGGAAAAAGAAAGAGTGCAAGGCAACCATTACGGAAACAACCCTGTCTCTTTGTTGATGTGGCAATATTATTCATAAAGAAGACAGCTTACCTGATGTCCATTAGCAGAATTGTGTTCCTGAAGCTGCGGGGCTCTCATGCGGCACTCTGCCATGGCGGAGGGACAGCGCGGATGGAACCCGCATCCGGAAGGAATATTCATTGGCCCCGGCAAATCTCCATTCAGCAGAATCCGGTCTTTTTTCCCTCCGAATTCCGGATTGGGAATGGCCGAAAGAAGTGCTTTGGTATAGGGATGCATGGGATTGGCATAGAGTTCTGCGTAGTCAGCAATCTCAACAATTTTACCGAGATACATGACCGCAATCCTGTCAGATATGTATTCAACAACCGACAAGTCGTGAGCAATAAAGAGATAGGTCAGTCCCAAATCACGCTGAAGATCCTTGAGCAGATTGAGTATCTGCGACTGAATCGATACATCAAGGGCTGAAACCGGCTCATCACAGATGATAAATTTCGGATTGACTGCAAGCGCTCTCGCAATACCGAGCCGCTGCCGCTGCCCTCCTGAAAACTCATGCGGGTAACGGTTGGCATACTCTTTGTTCAGTCCAACAACATCAAGCAACTCCTCAATCCGCTTGCGGGCAGCGTCCCCCCGGGCAATGCCGTGAACCAGCAACACCTCTCCAAGCATTTGCCCGACCGTCAGGCGCGGATTCAGCGATCCGAAAGGGTCCTGAAAAATCATCTGGATCTCTTTGCGAAGAGAACGGAACTCGCGATTGCCGATAGAGGTGATCTCCCGCCCTTCAAACGAAATCGTTCCGGTCACAACCGAATGACCGAGACGGATCAATGCCCGGCCAAGGGTGGTTTTCCCGCAGCCCGACTCGCCCACAAGCCCGAGCGTCTCTCCCTGAAAAACATCAAAAGAGACCCCGTTCACCACATGAATCAAAACGGGTTTTCCCAAACCGCCACTTTTCTGCTGGGAAAAATGTACCCGCAAGTCGTTGACCGACAGTAACCGCACTTGTTCCTTCATCTTTGACTGAACGATGTTTATAGTATTTTTTATTATTATACTAAAACCATTGTGAATCTACCATAACAAACCCTTTGTTCAAGTACCTCTTTTGCCCTTGCAAACTGATCAGTTACATACCGGAACACTCTACGTTGTTGCTACGCCTCTCGGCAATCTCGAAGACATTACCCTCAGAGCCATAAGAATCCTGAAAGAATCAGGAGCCATTGCCTGTGAAGATACACGCCGGGCATCCATACTGCTCCGCCATCTCGATATTTCGGGCAAAAGGCTGATCAGTTACCACAACTACAATGAGCCAAGAGCTATCAGCCAGATTGCCACCCTGCTTGAGGAGGGTACCGATGTCGCTCTCATCACCGATGCAGGCACTCCTGTTATCAGCGATCCCGGTTACGCGCTCCTGCACGAACTGCACAATCGTGCCCTTCAGGTCATCCCGATTCCTGGCCCCAGCGCACTGACCGCTGCACTTTCAGCCTGTCCGCTTCCCGTCAACAGTTTTTTTTTCGCGGGTTTTCTTCCGCATAAAAAAGGGCGAAAAAGCCGTCTCGAATATCTCGCTGCACTGCATGCCACATTTGTCATCTATGAATCGCCCTTCAGGATCATCAGGCTCCTCGACGAACTGGACATTGCGGTACCGGATGCCCGGATTTTCATTGGACGGGAGATGACCAAGATTCATGAAGAGTATATTACCGGAACCATTGACGAAATCCGCCAGCGTCTTACGGACGGAAAAACAAGGGGAGAGTTTGTGGTGATTGTCCACCCGCCCGGAAATAAAACCATCAAATCAGAAGAGGAAGATGCAGATCATCACTGAACCACGCCAGATGCAGGCAATAGCTGAAAAACTGCGACTCAACCGGCAGCTCATCGGCGTAGTCATGACCATGGGTGCGCTGCACGAAGGGCATCTGAGCCTTATCAAGCTTGCCCGGCAAAGCGCAGGCACCGTTATGCTCACGATTTTTGTCAATCCTTCACAATTCGGACTCAACGAAGATCTCCACCAATACCCCAGACCTTTCGAACAGGATGTCGCCCTTGCAAAAGCAGCAGGAGTCGATTACCTCTTTGCCCCTGAAGCCGGAAGCATGTACCCGGTTAACCATCAAATAACCGTTGAATGCGGTGCTCTCGGCCAGCGGCTCGAAGGAGAGCGAAGGCCGGGCCATTTTAACGGAGTGGCGACTGTCGTATCAAAACTCTTTCATATCACAAAACCGCATATCGCGATCTTTGGCGAAAAGGATGCGCAGCAGCTCGCCGTCATCCGCAAGATCGTCGAAGATTTCAATCTTGATATCAATATTGTTGCCGCTCCTATTGTCAGGGAAGAAAATGGGCTGGCAGTAAGCTCAAGAAATATATACCTGTCGAGCCAGGAGCGTAGCGCGGCTGCCGTTCTTTACCAGGGAATCTGCCATGCCGAAAAGAGCATTGCCGGGCAGAAAAAAAATCTTTCTGAAATTGCTGCAGAGATTGAGCAGATGATTTTTTCAACGCCAGGATACCGCCCCGATTATGTCACCTTTGTCGATGAAGAGCGGTTTGAACCGGCAGAAACTGCCGTAGCAGGAAAAGAGTATCGCCTGCTGCTTGCGGCCTTCGCAGGAACCGTCCGTCTTATCGATAATGGAAAAATAATGGCCTGATCAGGGAATAAGACGAGCATAAGATCAGGTTACTGGAAGAGACTTTTTTGTGCTATATTTAAAGACATGTTCATTGCCTGAAAACAACCGGACAAGATTTTTATCACTACTATCACACGATCTTCATGATTATTAACAAAGAAATTGATCTTGGTAAAGGCAAGGTTATCTCTATCGAAACCGGTAAAATGGCAAAACAGGCCGATGGTGCCGTCGTTGTCCGCCTTGGCGATACGATGGTCATTGCAACTGTTGTGTCGAGCAAAAAAACGCCTCCTCCAAATCAGGACTACTTTCCGCTTCAGGTTGAATACCGCGAAAAATATTCGGCTGCGGGCAAGTTTCCCGGTGGTTTTTTCAAACGTGAAAGCCGCCCCTCCGAAAAAGAGATTCTTTCAGCACGACTGATCGATCGTGCACTCCGTCCGCTCTTTCCTGACGGCTACCTCTATGAGACCCAGATTATTGTAACCGTTATCTCTTCTGACCAGATCAATGATGCCGATGTTCTTGGCGGTCTGGCTGCATCAACAGCCATCATGGTCTCCGATATTCCTTTCCACAACCCGATGTCTGAAGTTCGCGTCGGCCGAATCAACGGACTTTTTGTCATTAACCCCGACATCAACGAACTCGTCAACAGCGACCTTGATATCTGTATCGGCGGCACAGCAGACACCATCTGCATGCTTGAAGGTGAGATGAAAGAGATTTCTGAGGCTGAAATGCTTGACGCCATCAAGTTCGGCCACACGGCCATCCGCAAACTCTGCGCTCTCCAAAACGAAATTGCGGCGGAAGTTGCAAAACCAAACCGTCCCTTTTCTCCGACAGTCATTCCGGCAGAGCTCACCGAAACCGTTCGCGAACTGTGCGAAACCCGACTCAAAGAGCTTGCCTATACTCCGCTCAAAAAGGAAGAGCGCGCTGAACAGACAGCACTCATCTATCGCGAAATCATAGAGGCTACCATTGAGCACTTCAAGGCGGCATTCAGCAGCGAAGAAATTGCTGCGGATCCCTCCAAAGCACTTTGCCTTAACCAGCATATCATCGACGAACAGATTCATGCCGTCGAAAAAAGGGTCATGCGCCACATGATTCTGGATGACGCAAAACGCCTTGACGGCAGAGCCCTTGACGAGGTGCGCCCGATCAGCATCGAGCTTGGCATCATCCCGAGAGCCCACGGCTCAGCACTTTTCACCAGAGGTGAGACCCAGGCACTTGTCACCATTACCCTTGGTACCAAAAAAGATGCCCAGTCCGTTGATACCCTGACCAGCAGTGCCGACAAAAGATTCTATCTCCACTACAACTTCCCTCCTTTCAGCGTCGGCGAATGCGGACGACTCGGAAGTATCGGACGCAGGGAAATCGGGCACGGCAACCTGGCAGAACGCTCCATTAAAATGGTTGCACCGACCGAGGAGGAGTTCCCTTATACCATCCGTATCGTTTCTGACATTCTTGAATCGAACGGCTCGTCATCAATGGCGTCGGTATGCGGCGGAACACTTGCCCTGATGGACGGAGGTGTTCCGATCAGAAAGCCGGTATCAGGCATTGCCATGGGATTGATCAAAGAGGGTGCATCATACGCGGTACTCTCCGATATTCTGGGCAATGAAGATCACCTTGGTGATATGGATTTCAAGGTATCGGGAACCAGAGACGGCATTACCGCCTGCCAGATGGACATCAAGATCGACGGACTCGACTATCATATTCTTGAATCAGCCCTTGAGCAGGCACGCAGAGGCCGCCTGCACATTCTCGGTGAAATGGAGAAGGCTATCTCCTCCACCCGCCAGGAACTTGCAAACTTTGCACCAAAACTGACAACCATCAAGGTACCGGTTGACTGTATCGGAATGATTATAGGCAAGGGCGGAGAGACCATCCGCAGCATTACGGAAGAGACCGGTGCAGAAATCAACATTGAAGATGACGGCACCGTCACCATTGCCTGCTCGACCAGTGAAGGAACAAATGCCGCACTCGCCACCATAAAAAGTCTTACCGCCAAACCTGAGATAGGCACAATCTATATCGGAAAGGTGCGCGACATCCGTGATGAACTGGGTGCTTTTGTGGAATTCCTTCCCAAAACTGACGGTCTGGTCCACATCTCTGAGATATCAAGCACAAGAGTGACAAAAGTAAGCGATCACCTGAAGATCGGAGAGAAAGTAAAGGTCAAGCTGGTGGATGTCCGCAAGGATCCCCGTACCGGAAAAACCAAGTTCGCCCTCTCAATAAAGGCAGTTGAACAGGACGCACCTAAAGAGAGCGCCCTGGAAAACAATTAAAAGCTAACAAGAGTAAAAAAGCAGCGCAGGTAACCCTGTGCTGCTTTTTTTTATTTAATTTTGAGGATCCAACCGTCATTCATCAATACCCATGAGGTACGAATTTTCAAAAACAGAAGCAAAGTGGCAAGCCCGGTGGCAGAAGCAGAACACCTTTAAAACAGCGGAAGATGCTGGCAAGCCCAAATACTATGTACTCGACATGTTTCCCTATCCCAGCGGGACTGGACTTCATGTCGGACATCTTGAAGGATACACCGCTTCAGATATAACGGCACGCTACAAACGGAGCTGCGGCTATAATGTGCTCCACCCGATGGGATGGGATGCTTTCGGTCTTCCGGCAGAACAGTTTGCCATCAAGACAGGAACTCACCCGAAAATAACGACAGAAGAGAATATCCGAAGCTTCAAGGCAACTCTTCAGGCCATGGGCTTCTCCTACGACTGGTCGAGAGAGATCAATACGACCGATCCGGGTTATTTTAAATGGACCCAGTGGATTTTTCTCAAGCTTTATGAGATGGGACTGGCCTACATGTCGGAAGTGGATGTCAACTGGTGCGAAGAGCTCATGACCGTTCTGGCAAATGAAGAGGTCGAGGAAAAAATTGCCGACGGCTATACGGTGGTGCGTCGCCCACTGCGGCAGTGGGTGCTGAAAATCACGGCATATGCCGATCGTCTGCTTGCTGACCTTGATGAACTCAACTGGCCGGAAAACGTCAAACAGATGCAGCGCAACTGGATTGGCCGTTCAGAAGGGGTCGAGATTGATTTTGAACTCCGTTGCCACAACCGCAGCCTGAGGGTTTACACCACCAGACCCGACACGCTTTTCGGAGCTACCTATCTGGTCATTTCACCGGAACATCCGCTTGCCGAAAAGCTTGCTACCGCGCAACAACTGGTTGAGGTAAAAAACTATATCAGTCAGGCCAAACTGAAAACCGAGCTTGAGCGGACAGGCCTTCAAAAAGAAAAAAGCGGCGTTTTTACCGGTTCATATGCCATAAACCCTGCAACGGGTGAGCCTCTTCCTGTCTGGATCTCCGACTTTGTTTTGATCAGCTACGGAACCGGAGCCATCATGTCAGTACCGGCACATGACAGCCGTGACTGGGAGTTTGCACGGCAGTACAACCTCCCCATCATCGAGGTCATCAAAAGCCCGCATGATGTTCAGGAGAAAGTTTTTGAAGAGAAAGATAGCGTCTCTGTCAACTCTTCAAACAATGAAATAACCCTCAACGGGCTTCCGTTCAGCGAGGCTTTTGAGCGCATGGCATCATGGCTTGAAACAAAAAAAGTTGGCCAAAGAAAGGTTAACTACAAGCTTCGCGACTGGATATTCAGCCGCCAGCGCTACTGGGGAGAGCCAATTCCGATCAAGCATTACGACGATGGCACCCTTCGTACGGAAACAACACTTCCCCTTGTCCTCCCTGAGGTCGAGGCTTACCACCCGACGTCAACCGGCGAATCACCGCTGGCCAACATTTCGCACTGGCTTTATGGGAGCGATGAGCACGGATCGTTCCGAAGGGAAACCAACACCATGCCCCAGTGGGCTGGAAGTTGCTGGTACTTCCTCCGTTTCATTGATCCTGATAACCGTGAGCGACTGATTGATCCAGAAAAAGAGCGGTACTGGATGAACGTCGACCTGTATATCGGCGGCGCTGAACATGCCGTCCTTCATCTGCTTTATGCCCGATTCTGGCACAAGGTGCTTTTCGATCTCGGCGTCGTCAGTTCAAAAGAGCCGTTCAAAAAGCTCTTCAACCAAGGGATGATTCTTGGTGAAGACAATGAAAAAATGTCGAAATCACGCGGCAACGTCATTCCGGCTGACCATGTCCTTGGAAAGTACGGGGCTGATGCCGTGCGCCTCTATGAGATGTTTTTGGGCCCCCTTGAGCAGGTAAAGCCCTGGAACACCAACGGCATTGAAGGTATAAGCCGGTTTCTGTCAAAAGTGTGGCGGCTGGTTTATCCGGAACATGAGGAACAGGCGACACAGCTTTCTGGGGATGCTATGCCTGAAGAGTTGCAAAGACGCATGCATAAAACCATTAAAAAGGTCGGCGAAGATACGGAAAACCTTAAATTCAATACCGCGATCTCGGAAATGATGGTCTTTGTCAACGAATTGCAGAAGGCTGGCAGCAAAAACCGAGAAGCCATTGAAACGCTGCTCATTCTGCTGGCACCATACGCTCCGCATCTTACAGAGGAGTTGTGGGAAAGCATAGGCCACACCGGGTCAATCAGTCTGGCATCATTTCCCTCATTTGATCCGAGCCTTGTTGAGGAGAGCATTTTGACCATTGCCGTACAGATAAACGGAAAACTGAGAGGCACCTTTCTTGCCCCTGCCAAAAGCCCGAAAGAGCTTCTACTCCAAGAAGCAAAGAGGGTGGAATCCGTCCTGAAATTTATTGAAGGCCAGACAATCCTCCGTGAAATTGTTATTCCTGAAAAACTGGTCAACTTTGTCGTGAAATAGCCGTAATATAGCCGGATAATAGCGCGTATTGTAGAAATGCGTTATTGTCTGGCAATTTTATTTTATGTAAAATTAAGATGCTATACATAAGATAGGCTATCCAGCTTTTTATCTCCGTTTCAACCCGTTATTTTTTACGTTCCCAAACCTTTTGGAATGGGAAAACTACTCTTTTTTTTAACTCATAAAACATGGGCATCAATGGCTACAGACGACGCAACATCAAACGTACAGCACACCGTGACCCCCTCTACTGCAGAAGTATCAATCAGCTCTGTCATGACTGAAAAGCGGAAATTTCCGCCTCCGGCCGATTTTGCACTCAATGCCCATGTTTCCTCCATGGCAGAGTACGAGAAACTCTATGCTGCCGCTGAGGCAGATCCGGATGCTTACTGGGGAGGAATTGCTGAAAAGTTCCACTGGTTTAAAAAATGGGATAGCGTTCTGGAATGGAATAGTCCCTACGCAAAATGGTTTAAAGGTGGGAAAACCAATATCTGCTACAATGCCCTCGATGTCCATGTCAACAGTTGGAGAAAGAACAAGGCCGCCATTATCTGGGAAGGCGAAGAGGGAGACGAGCGGGTTCTGACCTATGGCGAACTGCATCGCCAGGTCAGCAAGTTTGCGAACGTGCTGAAAATCGCCGGCATCAAACCTGGCGACAGGGTTGCCATCTATATGGGAATGGTTCCTGAGCTCATTATTGCTGTTCTTGCCTGTGCTCGCGTTGGTGCAGTGCATAACGTTATTTTTGCAGGCTTCTCCGCCCACGCCATTACCGAGCGGGTCAATGATTCACGTGCCAGAATGGTCATCTGCGCGGATGGCACAAGACGCCGTGGAGGCTCCATAAACCTGAAAAATATTGTTGATGAAGCGATCGTCAATACACCTTCGATTCGCAGTGTCATCGTCCTGAAGGTCACCAACGAAGAGGTACACATGCATAACGGGATGGACCATTGGTGGCACGATCTGATGGGCCTTGCTGCTGATGAATGCGAACCGGCAGAACTCGATGCAGAACATCCGCTCTTCGTACTCTACACCAGCGGTTCAACCGGAAAGCCAAAAGGTATCCTGCACACCACTGCCGGCTACATGATCCATGCTGCAAGTTCATTCAAATACGTTTTCGATATCAAGGACGAGGATATCTACTTCTGTACGGCCGATGTCGGATGGATTACCGGTCACACCTACATGGCTTACGGCCCTTTGCTTTGCGGCGCAACCATGCTGATGTATGAAGGTGCTCCAAACTACCCTCAGTGGGACAGGTTCTGGGATATCATCAACCGCCACAAAGTCACGATACTCTATACCGCACCGACTGCTATCCGCGCCTTTATCCGCGCCGGAAACGAGTGGGTCACCAAACACAACCTCAGCTCGCTTCGCCTGCTCGGAACAGTTGGTGAACCAATCAATCCTGAAGCATGGATGTGGTATCACAAGGTTGTCGGACAGGGAAGATGCCCGATTGTCGATACATGGTGGCAGACAGAGACCGGTGGCATCATGGTCTCTCCTCTTCCCGGTGCAACCCCGACCAAACCCGGCACGGCAACCCGTCCGCTCCCCGGCATCGCGGTCGACGTTGTCCACAAGGACGGCACCCCATGCGTAGCCAACGAAGGCGGATACCTTGTTATCAAAAAGCCATGGCCGTCAATGCTCCGTACCATCTACGGCGACAACGACCGTTATGAAAAAACCTACTGGTCAGATTTCAACGACATGTACTTTACCGGTGACGGCGCCCGCAAGGATGAGGACGGCTATATCTGGATCATGGGACGTGTCGATGATGTGGTCAACGTTTCAGGTCACCGCCTCGGCACCAGTGAGGTCGAAAGCGCGCTGGTATCGCACGAAGCCGTTGCAGAGGCCGCCGTTGTCAGCCGTCCTGATGAGCTTAAAGGCAATGCTCTGGTAGCCTTCGTTACCCTGAAAGATGAATATGTCGGCGACATGACGCTCCGTGAAGCTTTGCGCAACCACGTTGCCAAGGAGATCGGGCCTATTGCCAAGCCTGACGAAATCAGATGGGCCAAAGGTCTTCCAAAAACCCGAAGCGGCAAAATCATGCGCCGTCTCCTTCGTGAACTTGCCACAAGCAATGAAATCAAGGGGGATGTCACCACGCTTGAAGATTTCGGCGTTCTCGAAAACCTTCGCGATCAGGAAAACGACTAAGCCTCTGCGCTTTGACGCACTCTTATCGCCTTACAACCGTCATAAAGCGCAGCTTCAACTGCGCTTTATGATTTTCCGGCCTTAAGCAGGCCGGCACGACTCAGTACATTAAGCCCCAAATACTTCTCAATGAAAAAAACTCTCATGAAAATCAGGAATATTGCCGTTCTGCTGCTCGGCATGGCTCTTACCCTCGGTGCCTGCAAGAGCGACAACAAACAGGAAATAAACGGCACTTCCGCCACAGAAAAGATAAAAACAGGAAAAATCCTGGAGCCGGAGACGCTCATCAGCAAGGATGAAGCTGCGGAAATCCTCGGTGAAGCCGTACAGGACGGGGAAAAAAGTGAAACCGAGGTTGTCGGCATGAAACTCTGCATGTACAATGCCCTCAACCCGTCATCGAACCGCTATCTTCAGGTATCGCTTACCCAGGACTCGTTCATGCCTTCCAAAGGGGTAGGCACCGAGACGATATACCATGAACTCAAGAAGATGTTCGGCGGCTCAAAAACCAATGTGATGGAACTCGGCAGTGAAGCCTTTATCGCTACCGGGGGGTTGTATCTTTTCAAGGATGGTTACTACATCATGATCTCCGCAGGCAATAATATCAGGAACGGGCAGACCGTCGCCATCCTCAAGGCGGCAGGCAAAAAAGCTCTCGACAAGCTCGAAAAAATCAGATAGGACTTGGCTTGACTTGAATAATTGCCATGAAAAAGGGATCTGCTGTCTGCACATCCCTTTTTCATGGCACGAAGAGTAATGACTCTTCAGCATAAGCATAGCTTTCAATCAATTAAGCTGCCAGATCGTAAAGTTGAGATATGACGCAAATGTAACCCACAAAAGATAGGGAATCAGAAGATACCCCGCGAGCGGATTAACCGATTTAAACTTCACGATAGTCAGGACAATCGCCGTCCAGAGCGCAACGATCACCGCCAGCGCATACAATGGGGAGTGAAGTCCGAAAAATACGGCCGACCAGGCAAGATTCAGCAAAAGCTGGACGCCGAAGACGACAAGAGCGCCCTTGACCTTTGTTGTTTCAGACCTCTGCTGAACGACGAGATAGAGGGCAATTCCCATAAGAAGAAAGAGCAGACTCCACGCCGGAGGAAAGAGCCAGTCTGGCGGATTCCATGAAGGTTTGTGGAGCACATGGTAATACCACTCAGAACCCGGCAAAGGCGTAAAGGTACTGCCTGCATAGGCAAACACAAAACAGAGGCCGACCGAGAGTGCAAGCTTTTGAATGTTGAGTTTCATTATCATCTGAATTACGGTTATCAAATACATCACGATAACATGATGAACAGATATATCTTACCGATAATTCCCCTTACGATAAAGAGCCAAATTATTTGGCCTGCCCGGGGCGTCTTTCGGCCATATAGGTACTCTCTCCAAGAAATGCTATATTAGCCGCCACTTAAACTTCAATCTTTACAGTTACATGGGAGAACAAAGTCACGAGCTGCAAGCTGCAATCAGAGCGACTCATGCTGCAGGAGCCATCACCCTTGAAAAATTCGGAGAACTTACCCATCTTGAAATCCAGCCAAAAGATTTCAAGGATTTTGTCACGGATGTCGACAAAGCCTGTGAAGCGGCAATCAGCTCAATAATCACGGAAAGTTTTCCCGAAGACAGCATGCTCTGCGAAGAGGGCACAATCATAAACGGCTCTTCTGGCAGAACCTGGATTGTCGATCCTCTTGACGGAACCCTTAACTTCATCCACTCCTTTCCTGTTTTCTCCATAAGCATTGCACTGAAAGAGCATGATGACCTGCTTGCAGGTGTTGTCTATCAACCCGTTCTGAAGGAGCTTTTTACCGCTGAACGCGGTCAAGGCGCTTATCTGAATGGAAAACAGATTACCGTATCAAGCCGAACAGACAAGGAAAGTTTTCTCATGGGTACCGGCTTTCCGTTCAAGGAGTACCACTATCTGGAATCTTATATCAATATGCTCAAAGAGGTCATCCACGATTCTGCCGGTATCCGGCGTGCAGGCTCGGCGGCCCTTGATCTTGCCTATACCGCCTGCGGCCGGTTTGACGGCTTTTGGGAATACAAGCTTTTTCCCTGGGATTTTTCGGCTGGCGTCCTGCTTGTCCGCGAAGCGGGTGGAACGGTCACCGACTTCAGCGGCGAATCCGATGTTTTTCAACGGCAGAGCATTATTGCCGGCAACAATATAACTCACCCCCTGCTGCTTGAAAAAGCACTAAAGCACTTCACTCATAAAGAAACAGTGACAAAAAAGGCTCTATGAGCGCCTGATTTGATCAGGAAAGAGTTCTTTAGTACTTTTAAGTTCAGCAGTTTTTTTCATTACAGTTTGTCTTCATTTCCTGCACGGCTCAAGCCCAAGCAGGAGCAACGATTACACTATGCTCATTCATCAGCGTACGCTTCAAGAAGAAGTTTCTCTCTCGGGTACCGGACTGCACACCGGCAAAGAGTGCATGATCACGTTTAAACCTGCACCGGTAAACTACGGGTATCGGTTTGTACGTACCGATATAGACAGCAGTCCTGAAATACCGGCCCTGATCGAGAATGTCGTTGATGTCCTGCGTGGTACCACCATTGCACTCGACGGAGTAAAAGTTCATACTACCGAACACGTTCTTGGCGCTCTTTACGGCCTCCAGATCGATAACTGCCGCATTGAAATGAGCGGCCCGGAACCACCGGTCATGGACGGAAGTTCGCACCCTTTTGCCAAAGCATTGATCGACACCGGTTTCAGGGAACAGGAAGAACCGAAAAATTATCTGGTCATTGATGAGACCATTGAATACCATGATGCTGAAAACGGTGTAGATATTGTAGCGCTGCCGCTCGACAGCTTCAGAATAACCGTTATGGTGGATTACAAAAATCCGGCACTCGGCTCACAGCACTCAGGTCTTTTTGACCTTGACAAGGAATTTTTCAAGGATTTTTCATCCTCCAGAACCTTCTGTTTTCTGAGTGAAGTCGAAGCCCTTGCCAACCAGGGGATCATCAAGGGTGGCGATGTTAACAACGCCATTGTCATTATCGATAAAGCCATGGGAAAAGAGGAGCTTGCCGATCTTGCAAAAAAACTCGGTCTTGAGAGCGAAAATCTTGTGCTTGGCGATAGCGGTATCCTCAACAACCGGGAACTGCGCTTCAAGAATGAACCGGCACGCCATAAGCTGCTCGACCTTCTCGGCGACATTGCACTCCTCGGTATGCCGCTCAAGGCCCAGATACTAGCCGCCCGTCCCGGTCATGCATCGAATGTGGAATTCGTCAAGCAGCTAAAAAAATATGCCGACCGCAACAAGCTTGCGAGGCAATACCAGCACGAGAAAAAAGCAGGAGTTATTTTTGACATCAACGCTATTCAAAAAATTCTCCCCCACCGTTATCCCTTCCTGTTGATCGACAAGATCGTCGAGTTCAAACTGGACGAAAAAATAGTATCGATCAAAAACGTCACCATCAATGAGCCCTTCTTCCAGGGTCATTTTCCCGGAAATCCCATCATGCCAGGCGTCCTGATTCTTGAAGCCATGGCCCAGACCGGCGGCATCATGATGCTCAACGGCAACGACAATATCAAGGAGAGCGTCGTCTACTTCATGGGTATCGACAAGGCCCGCTTCCGCAAACCGGTGCTTCCGGGCGATACGCTTGTCATAGAAGCAACCTTGACAAACAAGCGCAGAAACGTCTGCCAGTTTGATGCAAAAGCCTTTGTAAGGGGCGAGCTTGTCTGCGAAGCGTCCCTCATGGCAACCGTGGCACCGAAGAACAAGTAATCCCCGGGTAACCCTCACGCATGAAGCGCCCTGCATCTCCGAATGCCGGGCGCACCGTGACAAAATTCACCGTTGAGTTTCTCGCGGCAAAAGCAAGAGATAAAAGCCGCTTAATGGGCTTGCCGCAATCCTGTCTCCACATTCCATCAACAAGTTGTCAACATTCTGCAACGATTAAAATAAAGTCCGTTAATGCAGATAATATATTATAATATAAGGCCTTATGAGGCAACCGCATCAATATTGACAGGGTTTGTACAACGTTGTCAATATCAGAGCAGTAAGGATTACTCTCCGGTAAACAGTCCGTCAACAGAGGGAAATGGAGAAAAAAAACTCCTTGAGAGAGCGGAAAATAACTGCTGAAACTCAGGCCTTGTAGTCCAGCCCCTTATGAATTTTGTAGAATCTCACGCAGTAGAGAACAAAGGAGTAAAGCAGCATAACGGTAGAGAGGTATAAAAAGAACTCTTTCACCGGGTACTGCTTGAAAAACGCGAGGGGCCAGACCATTGCAATAAACATCATGGAGACAAAGCCTACCGCCCACTTTCCCGGCCAGAGAGAGGTCGTAACAACCGAATGACGGAGCTTGACATACCCCGCACCAATAAAGATCAGGATATCGCGAAGTACGGCAAAAAGCACAAACCACAAGGGAAGCTGACCCATCCAGAGAAAATAAAGAGCTACACTGGCAAGGCAAAGCTTATCAGCAAGAGGGTCAAGAATTTTTCCCATCTCGGAAACCTCGTTCGTCCATCTGGCCGCCTGGCCGTCAAACCAGTCAGTCAGCACAGCCACAATCATGATGACAATGGCTGTGTCAAATTGGCCTGTATGAAAAAAATAGAGAAACCAGGGTATCAGGAGTATTCTCAAAAAACTGAGAAAATTCGGGAGATTAATTATACGACCTTCCACAGTTGTGAATTTAGTATTGAGTCATAAACACTCTTATTAAAACGATCAACTACTTCCTTTACACAAACGGCACTACCTGACAACCATATCCGGTGAGGCCCGAACGAACTTCGCCCAGTTGTTCCCCCCTTTTCGGCTTTTTACGGACGGAAGGAAAAGCTCCCGGCTTTCACCCCTGAGCAGATCGCACAAGGCAATCCCCAAGGCATCAGTAACGTCATAAGGCCGAGGAACCGGGCTCAGAGCAAGCATCCTGGCAACCATAAATGCAACCTGCTCCTTGCTTGCAGCCCCTTTTCCGGTTACGGCCGATTTCACCTCACGGGGTGCATACTCATGCAACAAAAGATTGCGGTTCATTGCAAGCGCAATAACCGCACCCCGAACCTGACCAAGTTTCAACGCCGACTGCACATTCCTGCTTAAAAAAGCGGTTTCAAGAGCAACCCGTTCAGGAGTGAAATCAGCTATCACCATCTCAAGCTCTCTGTAAATCTGGCCAATCCGCTCAGGATGACTGTTGCCTGAATGAAGCCGTATAACACCGCAGGCAAGCACTGCAAAACCTCCGCAATCCTGACGAATCACACCATAACCGGTTATGCGGCTTCCAGGATCAACCCCAAGCACGACCACTCTTCTACTCGTTTAAACTGCTCATTGCACTCTCGCTGATCTCCATGTTGGTGTATACTGCCTGTACATCATCATTGTTTTCAAACGCATCAATCAGCTTGATCACTTTCCGGGCATCATCAGCTTCAAGTTCAATATAATTTTCAGGTATCAGATCAATTTTTGCATTCTCATAAGCGATAGCGGCGCCGTCAAGCACTTTTTTGACGCTTTCAAGATTCTTGACATCGGTTACGACGGTAAAATAGTTCTCATCGTCACTGCTGAGATCTTCAAGACCGGCATCAAGAAGCAGCTCCATAAGCTGATCTTCACTGGCTGCAGACTTTGGCACATCAAGAGTTCCCTTGCGATGAAACATCCAGGAGACGCTTCCGCTTTCACCAAGCGAGCCATTGTTACGGCTCATGATGTGGCGAATATCAGCAACGGTACGGTTCCGGTTGTCCGTTGCCGTCTCAATAATCAGCGCAATCCCGGCCGGACCATACCCCTCGTAGGTTATCTCATCCCAGATAACACCCTCAAGTTCGCCTGTTCCCTTCTTGACCGCACGCTGGATATTGTCCATCGGCATGGAATTGTCCCTTGCCGTATCAATTGCAAGCCTGAGACGAGGGTTACCTGACGGATCACCTCCACCCATTTTTGCCGCAATCGTAATCTCCTTGACCAGCTTGGTGAACAAACTGCCTCTTTTTTGATCGGTAACGGCTTTTTTTCTTTTAATGGTTGCCCATTTGCTATGTCCTGACATAATAAAAAATGGTGATTTATTATTCCTCCAGATGCCCGCCTATGATAATAGATTTATTTTCTTTAAATAAAATCAAATCCGACGGTATTCGTGCAATTTACCAACAAGAAAAAACAATGACAAACGTGTTGACCGCCTATCAGGGTGAACCGGGAGCTTACAGTGAAATCGCTGCGCTCCGGATCGGAGAGCCAAAACCATTCGAATCATTTGAAGAGGTTTTTGCATCTGTTGAAAACCACGAGGTCAATTATGCTGTCATCCCAATAGAAAACTCTCTGGGCGGCAGCATTCATCAAAACTATGATCTTCTGCTCCAGCATCCGGTTATTATTGTAGCCGAGACGTTTGTCAAGGTGAAGCACTGCCTGCTCGGCATACCCGGTTCGTCAATAGAGGGCGCCTGGAAGGTACTCTCCCACCCTCAGGCGCTGGCCCAGTGCCGAAACTTTTTTGCCACGCACAAAAACCTGAAAGCCGAAGTAGCCTATGATACCGCAGGCAGCGCAAAAATAATCGCCGCCGAAAAAGATTCCACAAAACTTGCCATTGCCTCAAAAAGGGCTGGAGAGCTCTACGGGCTCGAAATCCTGCAGGAAAACCTGGCCGATGAAGAGTGGAACATTACCCGGTTTTTCTGTATTACCCATGCCAAAAATCCAGAACCCTTGCGGCTTAAAACACGACCTCATACCACGCAACAAAAAACATCCATTGCTTTCACGCTCCCGAACGAACAGGGATCGCTGTTCAAGGCACTGGCCACCTTTGCCATGCGTGATATTGACCTGACAAAAATCGAATCAAGACCGTTCAGAAAAAAAGCATTTGAGTATCTCTTTTATGTCGATTTTATCGGTCATCAAAACGATCGGAATATTCAAAATGCACTTTGTCATCTCAGAGAATTTGCCACTATGCTGAACGTTCTTGGAAGTTACGGAGTAGTTGCAGAATGAACCACAGACAACTCGACTTCTTCACCACCGCTACCATGGCGGAGACCGTTGAAAATCCGGTACCTGTGGCCGAAAAGCCCTCGCTCTTTCTGCTAGACGGCATGGCCATCGTCTATCGGGCATTTTTTGCCTTGCAACGGGCAGGCATGACAAGCCGGGACGGCATGCCAACCGGAGCTATTTACGGTTTTACGTCCACACTGCTTAAAATCTTTGAAACCTACAGGCCGCAATACCTCGCAGCAGTCTTTGACAGCAAGGAAAAAACCTTCCGGCACGATCTTTACCCCTTATACAAGGCCAATCGGCCTGCGCCACCCGAAGATCTCATCATGCAGCTTGATGCCATCTTCGAGCTTCTTGAAGCCTTCGACATTCCGCTCATCAAAACCCCCGGATATGAGGCCGACGATCTTATCGGCACAGCCTCCTGTACATTCAGCCAGACTTGCCAGGTCTATATCGTCACTCCCGACAAGGATCTTGCCCAACTGGTTCATGACGGAGTTAAAATCCTCAAACCCGGCAAAAACCAGAACGAGCTTGAGCTGCTTGGAAAAAAAGAGATTATCGAACAGTTCGGGGTTACGCCCGAACTGTTCACTCAGTTCCTGACCCTCACCGGCGACACCTCCGACAATATTCCCGGCGCCAAAGGGATCGGCCCGAAAACCGCCGTCTCCTTGCTTCGGCAGTACGGTTCACTGCAGAATATCTACAATCATCTGGACGAGATCTCTCCGAAAAACCGCCACAGCCTTGAGGAATTTCAACCCACACTCGACCTGATAACTAACCTGGTCACCATACGCACGGATTTGCAGATTGACGTTACCCTGAAACAGCTTGCCTGCGGATTACCTGACCGGAACAAACTGTTCCCTCTCCTGCAAAAACTTGGTCTTAAAACCATCGCGTCAAGAGTGCCCGCTCTTTTTGGAGAGTTGCCGCACCATCCTTCAGCAACGGTTCCTTCCCATGAAGAGCCGCCAAATCCTGTTGATGGCCAGGCGCCCTCGCTTCGATCCCCTCAAGAGGGTGCCGACTACGCCCTTGTCGATACCGAGGAAAAACTTCAGGAACTTTTGGATTCGCTTCAGGTCGCCCGGCGAATCGCTGTCGACACGGAAACCACCAGTCTTGATACCTTTGAAGCCGAACTGGCAGGTCTTTCAATCTCCGTCGAAGCGGGAAAAGCACGATTTATCTCATTTGCAAAAAGCGCGCTTCATCCAAAAAAAACCCTCGAAGCCCTCAAGCCTCTGCTTGAAAATGACTCTGTGCCGAAAACCGGCCAAAACCTCAAATACGACATTCTTGTTCTGAAAAAATATGGCATAGAGCTCTCCCCTGTCGGATTCGACACCATGCTTGCGAGCTATGTGCTCAATCCCGAAGAAAAGCACAACCTCGATGACCTGGCGGCCCATCATCTCGGTTACCGGACAACAACCTTTGACGAACTGGTCGGCACCGGGAAAATGAAGCTGCATATTTTTGAGGTAGAGCCTGAAAAGCTCTCAAATTATGCCTGCCAGGATGCCGATCTTGCCCTCCAGCTTGAGGAGGTATTCAGAAAAAAACTTGAACCGGAAAAAGAGCTCCTCTCGATCTGCGAAAACATTGAATTCCCGCTGGTCTCCGTCCTTGCAGGAATGGAATACGCCGGCATATGCATCGACACCGCACATCTTGCAAAAGCCTCTGAACGGGTCAAGCATGAGCTCAAACTTCTGACAGAAACCATTTATGCCGCAGCTGGCTCCGTTTTCAACATTGATTCTCCGAAACAACTTGCTCACATCCTCTTCAACGTCCTCGCTCTTCCGCCAAAAAAAACAACAAAAACAGGTTACTCAACCAATGTCGAAGTGCTTGAAGAGCTGGCTGCACTCTATCCCATAGCACGTGACCTCCTCGAATACCGGAGCCTCCAGAAACTCAAGACAACCTATATCGACGCATTGCCGAAAATGGTCAATCCCCGGACTGGCAGGCTACATACCTCTTTCAATCAATTTATCACGGCAACAGGAAGGCTCTCTTCCTCCAATCCAAACCTGCAGAACATTCCCATCCGCAGCACTCTCGGCAAGGAGATCCGACGGGCATTTGTTCCCTCATCTCCAGACAAATGGCTTCTCTCTGCCGATTATTCACAGATTGAGTTGAGAATTGCTGCTGAAATCTCCGGTGATCCGCAGCTTCTAGAAGCGTTCCGCAACAGAGAAGACATTCATACCGCAACCGCAAAGGTGATTTTTGGCACCAATGAGATTACCGGCGATATGCGGCGCAAAGCAAAAGAGGTGAATTTCGGAGTCCTTTACGGCATTATGCCTTTCGGCCTCTCTCGACGACTCAATATTCCCCAAAAAGAGGCCAAGGCCATTATCGACACCTACATCTCAAAATATCCAGGGCTTTTCGAAGCGTTGCAGGGTATTATTGAAACCGGAAAGGAAAAAGGATATGTTTCAACCCTTCTCGGCCGACGCCGTTACCTTGCCGACCTCAAGAGCCGAAATACAAACCTGAAAAAAGCGGCCGAACGGGCGGCCATGAATACGCCGATACAGGGCACAGCCGCTGACATCATCAAGTGTGCGATGAACCTCTGCAGCTCCCGGATGAAAGATCAGAAGATGAAATCCGTCATGCTGCTTCAGGTGCATGACGAACTGCTCTTTGAAACAAACGATGAAGAAAAAGAGCAGCTTTCAACCCTCGTTGAGCAGGCAATGATTGATGCAGCAATTACTTGCGGGCTTAAAACCGTGCCGGTACTGGTCGATACCGGGATTGGAAAAAACTGGCTCGAAGCCCACTAATCATTAACTTATAAAAAAAAGTTTTTTATATTTGACCATTAACGATATTCCAGCTTGGACCAACTATACCCGATACCTTATGGATTCGAAAAATAGATTGATGGCCCCATTTGAATACGGCACCAAGGTGAAGAGTTCTCTCTTCAATCGCTTTTCTGCAGGCACGCTTTTTCTCTTTTTTACCATTTCATCATCTTTCCTGTCGGCTCCGACTACGCTCCTTGCCGATGATAAACAGCCTGTTGAAGCCAAAAATGCTGCGCCGGCAAACTCAACAGAAGGACTGCTTGCAACAACGGAACAGATGATTGAGCAGTTGATATTGCAGATAGACTCACAGAAGGACAACAATCCGGAATCAAGGGAGCTCACTGAAAACCCCAATCCAACCCCGTTTTTTTCCAGCATACCAAACATAAAGCCCGTCACCGGATCAATTACCAGCGGTTTCGGACGTCGGTTACACCCGATCTATAATGTTACTCTTTTTCACACCGGCATTGATTTTTCCGCTGCAGAAGGCACAAGGGTGCATTCGACAGGTGATGGAGTTGTCGCCTTTTCAGGATATGACAAGGGATATGGACAAAAAGTAATTATCAGCCACGGATACGGCTATAAAACCATCTATGCCCATCTGTCAAAATCTCTGGTTCGTCAGGGACAGAGAATCCAGCGTGGTGAAATCATCGCGCTTTCCGGAAATACCGGAGTGTCGACTGGACCTCACCTCCACTACGAAGTACTGAAAGACAATGTAAAAGTCAACCCAACCGCTTATTTCTTTGATGGAAACAATCCTGACAAGTTCATCACGAAACAAAAGGCTTCACCTGAACAGAGCGGCGATAATTCGTAAACTGAATAACTCAAGAGACGTAGTATGTACTGGAATTTAGACCTTGCCCGTCATATAGCTGATGCTCCATGGCCTGTGACAAAAGACGAACTTATCAATTATGCAAACAGGACAGGTGCGCCTCAACAGGTAATCGACAACCTGCTTGACTTGCCCGAAAGTGACGAGATGTATGAAAGTCTTGACGAAATATGGCCTGACTATCCTACCGATGAAGACTTTGGTTACGGTGATGAAGAGCCTTTAACATAGAATAAAACGGGATTCATGCTTGGCAAAAGCATTCGCTCTTATCGTCCTTTTTCTGCTCTGTGCCTTTCCGGTACATGCCCACGCCGCTGAAGCAGGCAAGAAAGGAAATCCCGCATCGCCATATGTTGGGAAAATCCATTTCAGCGGCAATAAGGCAATCAGTGAGGAAGAGCTTCGCCTGATTATTGGCACCTCCGAAAAACGGTCATTTCTTGGACTTGGTCTTTTCGGAGGATCTCCAAAACCCTTCAATTCGGAAGAATTTCAAAAAGATGTCTTCCTCATTAAAAAGCTCTATACCTATAAAGGCTATTTTTTCGCCGATGTGGATACCTCCATTGTCCGAAAAAGCAGCAGCAAAAAGGTAACCATCAATATCAAAATCCGGGAAAATGAGCCATCAAAAGTTGACTTTGTCACCTATGAAGGGCTTGAAAAGATTCCCCCAGCACTTAAAACCGATTATCTCAACAAAAAACGGCTGATCGTCAATGATGTTTTTTCGGTTGAACGACTGATTGAGGAACGGGACCGCACCATCTCTTTTTTCAGGGAGTACGGCTTTGCCTTGTTTCATCAGGACAGCATCCGCATCAAGGTTGATACTGTTGGAACTCATGCCGGTGTCCTGTATCGGCTAAAACTTCCAAAACAACTGCAGTATGGCCCAATCAATGCTGTAGTCCACAATCCGGCAAAAAACGACACCAAGCAGCAAGAGAAAGCATTTACGCAGGATAACATCAACGGGAAAATTTTTGGAAACCAGAAAATTTCACCTCGTCTGATTACTTCATCCATCGAATTCCGCCCGGGCAACGTTACCCGCCAAAGTCTCGAACAGCGCACCCTGCAAAATTTTGGCGATACCAGTCTCTTTTCGTCCATCTACATAAGCCCTGATTCGGTAAACGCCGACAAGCTCTACACAACCATCCACCTTGAAACAGCACCAAAGCACCAGATAGAGCCAAAGATACTGGTCGACAACCGATATGGCTCCCTCTTTTTCGGAACCTCGCTGGCTTATGAGAACAAAAACCTGTTCGGCGGAGCAGAACAGTTCCGTACATCAACCGAATACGGCGCCCAGACCGGTTACAACAACAAGCTGCTTCAAAACCTTAACGCAGACCAATACGCCAAGGTGATTCCTTATGAGTTCAGCTTTAAAAACAGCCTTGTCATGCCGGTTCTCAAAAAACCCGGTAATTTCTATTCAACAACCCTTGAATACTCGGCGGCAAAACTGCCTGTACTGCTTTCAAACAAAAACGGATTGATCCGAGCAACCTACAGCGCCCGCATGGGTCAGTCATCGCGACTGAATTTCGATTTTTTTGAATTCGAATGGGTTAAAAAGGACTCCCTCAAAGGATTCAAACAGCTTTTCAAAACCGATCTCGCCAATAATATCGGCATCAACCCTTCCGATGAAGCCGCAGTCAATGCCGGAATTGACAGTCTTCTTGAAACCCATGTCAACCAGACCTTCCGGATTCGCTACAACTCCACAAACCGTCAGGTCGCTCCTTCAGAAAAAACAATCTGGAATCTCGACCTTCTTGCCGAAGAATCAGGAAGCCTTGCATGGTTGATTGATAAGTATCTTGACACAAAAAGCCACAGCGGATTCACCGACAAGGACCCCCAAATCTTCGGCATTACCTATTCACAGTATGTAAAACTTGAAAGCGGGTTGAGCCTTGCAAAAAGCTTCTCTCCGCAAAGCCAGCTTGCCGGAAGAGGAGTGATCGGATGGATGATGCCCTACGGCAAGGCTGAAACGACTCCTGAAGAGCGCCGTTTTTATGCCGGCGGGCCCAGCAGCATGAGGGGCTGGCTGTTCAATACCCTGGGCCCCGGACGCAACGTAAGCAAGGCTGCTGCCAATTTCGGTGCTGACATCAAGCTTGAATTCAATCTGGAATACAGGAAAAAATTTTTCACCATCTTCAACCAGCCCTCCGGCATAACCTTCTTTACGGATATCGGAAACATCTGGGACAGAAAAGGTCCCTACGGCTTTAATCTTAAATCCGTGACAAGGGACTTTGCCCTGGACTCAGGCATCGGACTTCGCATAGGCTCTCCTATCGGTCCCTTCCGTTTTGATTTTGGCTATAAGCTCCATGATCCTGCTAAAGCAAAAGCATGGCGCTTCTCTCATTTGAACATCAAAGACTATACTTTCAATTTTGGAATTGGCGAAGCTTTTTGAATATTTCGCCGGATTATTTTTTTCACGATCAAGAAAGAGTACCACCATGCCTCCACCATCCACGCTTCTTGCACCATCCATTCTTTCGGCTGACTTCTCCCGTCTAGAACACTCCATCGATATCGCCACTCAAGCGGGAGCCGACTGGATGCACTGCGACATCATGGACGGCAACTTTGTTCCCAATATCACCTTCGGGCCATTGATCGTACAGGCTATTGCATCGTGCACGCCCATGATTATTGACACCCATCTGATGATTGCCAATCCAGACCGCTTCATTGAGGATTTTGTCAAGGCCGGTTCTCACCAGATAACGGTTCATCAGGAAGCCTGCCCGCACCTGCACCGTACCATTCAGTTCATCAAAAGCCTCGGTGCAAAAGCCGGCGTCTCCATCAATCCCGGAACACCGAATTCAACACTCGAATCCATCCTACCGGATCTCGATCTTGTACTTCTGATGTCGGTCAATCCCGGTTTTGGAGGACAAAAATTTATTCCCTCTTCAATTGGAAAAATCCGCCAGCTCCATGAAATGCGCATGCAGCTGAATCCGAAAATGGTCATTGCCATTGACGGTGGAATTACGGAAGAAAATGCACAGGAAGTGGTTTCGGCCGGAGCCGATGCGCTGATTGCCGGCACAGCATTCTTCAAGGCAGCCAATCCAGCTCAAACAGCAGCGAAGATCAGGGCTATGACCAGATAATCTGGCGAAGCTCGGGGCTTGTATGGAGCCCCTCACCTATCAACACGGCATCAAATGATGCCTGCTCGATAAGGGCAATATCAGCAGAGGTTTTCATGCCGCTTTCGGAGACTGAAATAACGTCTGAAGGAATAAAGGGGCGAAGCGAAAGTGATGTTTCCAGCTTGAGGGAAAAGTCTTTCAGATCCCGATTGTTAATGCCGATGATCGGAGCACCCTTTTCAATGGCCCTGTCGAGCTCTTTTCGATCGTGCACCTCCACAAGGACATGGAGGCCTATCGACGCGGCCAACTGCAGGTAATCACCAAGCTGAGAGGGATCAAGCGCAGCGACGATCAAAAGAATGGCATCAGCTCCGATCAGGCGGGACTGAAAAATCTGGGACTCGTCAATAATGAAATCCTTGCGCAGCACCGGCAGCGGAAATGAACGGCTCACCAACTGAAGATAATCGATGGAACCCTGAAAAAACAACTGGTCAGTCAGCACGGAATAGGCCGCAGCACCAAGCTCCCCATAGTGGTGTGCGATGGTGACAGGATCGAAATCGGCAACAATAAGCCCCCTTGAAGGAGAGGCTTTTTTGATTTCGGCAATAAGCCGTAATCCTCCGTCACTACGCTGGAGCGCACCGGTAAAATCACGGGTCCTCTGGAGAGAGCCCTGCAACTCCTGATAACGCCGCGCAGGCTTCTCCTGCCGAAGGAGCCCTACCTCCCGCTTTTTTTCCTCCAATATCCTGCTGAGATAGGTCATATCCGATCAGACTGCAGAAGCAAGTTCCCGGAGCTCGCCTTCGAGTTCAACAATCTGGAGAATATTATCAAGAAACCAGGGATCAATACCTGTCGATTGATGAACTTCTTCAATAGTTGCTCCTGCCTGGAAGGCATAACGCAGATAAAACATCCGATCAGCTTTCGGTATCTTGATTTTTTCAAGAATATCCTCTTTTGCAAACTTTTTCTGCTGCGGTGTCATATCTAGCACGTTCATGACATCCTTGCCATCAGAGCCAAGCCCGGCACGACCGATTTCAAGACCACGGAGTGACTTCTGCAATGCCTCCCTGAAATTCCGTCCAAAGGCCATTACTTCGCCAACCGACTTCATCTGCACACCGAGACGGGCATCAACATTCTTGAACTTTTCAAAATCCCAGCGAGGAATCTTGACAACACAATAGTCAATGGCTGGCTCAAAACTGGCCGGGGTTGTTTTGGTAATGTCATTGAGAATCTCATCAAGGCGGTACCCCACGGCAAGTTTTGCAGCCACCTTGGCAATCGGAAAACCGGTCGCCTTTGAGGCAAGTGCCGAACTGCGCGAAACACGGGGATTCATCTCAATAACAACGATGCGCCCGTTCACGGGATTGATCGCAAACTGGATATTGCTGCCACCGGTTTCGACGCCGATCTCCCTGATAATCCTTACTGACGCATCCCTAAGCTCCTGGTACTGACGGTCGGTAAGCGTCTGGGCAGGGGCGACGGTAATGCTGTCGCCGGTATGCACCCCCATCGGATCAACATTTTCTATAGAGCAGACAATAATGACGTTATCGGCCAGATCGCGGATAACCTCAAGTTCATACTCTTTCCACCCGATCAGGCACTCCTCAACCAGTACTTCACTGATCGGACTTTCAGTAAGTCCCCTGCGCACGGCATCATAGTAGTCGGATTTTGTCTCGGCAAATCCGCCTCCGGTTCCGCCAAGCGTAAACGAAGGGCGGATAACAATCGGAAGACCGATCTCTTCAAGCGCCTCTTTCGCCTCTTTTTCATTGCGGACAAAAAAACCTTTGGCCATGTCAAGACCGATTTTTTTCATGGCATCACTGAAAAACTCGCGATTTTCAGCTTTTCTGATGGCACGAAGCTTCGCACCGATCAGTTCAACACCGTTACGCTCAAGGATACCTGATTCAGCAAGACTGACCGCAATGTTCAGGGCCGTCTGACCGCCCATCGTCGGCAGAAGGGCATCCGGTTTTTCGCGCTCGATAATTTTCTGTACATATTCCGGTGTAATCGGTTCGATATAGGTTGCATCAGCAAATTCTATATCCGTCATAATGGTAGCCGGATTACTGTTCACCAGCACAACCCGGTAACCGTCCTCCTTGAGAGCCTGGCACGCCTGAGTGCCGGAATAATCAAACTCACAGGCCTGACCGATCACGATAGGGCCGGCACCAATCACTAAAATCGACTTTATATCTTCCCGCTTTGGCACGTTATTTCGGGTTTTAATACTTGACTAAGCTTAAAAAAAGGTAATGTACAAAAAAATTGAAGAGTTGTTGTCCCCTAAGCCCGGGCAAACTACCCAATCACACGGATCTGTTCCTGATGAAACCCTCCCGACTGACGCCGAAGCCATGCTGTCACCTCCTTTGGACGCCCGTTCGTCAATGAAATAATCAGCAAGGTATGCCCTGAACGTGCAAAATCAACATCATGCAATGATGGCAGGGCCGGAGAATTGATGTGCGAGTGATAGGAGCCGATAATGTCATAACCACACATCAGGGCTTCATGCTCCACATCAAGATACTCCTGATGAGCAATCTCAAATCCCTGCTCCTTGCCGGAATAGAGGCAGTTCCGGCAGGGAGCAATCTCATAGACCGTGTTCTCTACATTCCCCCTGTGATCACGACTCTGTATTCCGACAAGCAGTCCGCAACATTCATAGGGCAACTCACGAAATGCCTGCTCCTGAATAATCTCGAATTGACGCCTGGGCAACTTCATAGCACAATCATTGACTGAAAAATTAAAGAGCCTTGGCCCCGATATCGGTACGATAACAGGCCCCTTCAAAACCGATCTTTTCAACCGCCCGGTAAGCTCTATCAATACTCTCCCGGAGTGTTTCCCCGAGCGCTGTAACCGAAAAAACCCGCCCCCCCGCAGTCGTTAGCCGCCCCCCTTCATACGCGGTTCCCGCATGAAACAGCAGGCAATCCTCCATGCCAGAAAGTTCACCGGCAATGGTGATGGCCTTGCCGGTTTCATACCGGTCAGGATAGCCGCCGGAGGCAATAACGACGGTTGCCGCTGATTTCCGGTACATTTCAAAAAGCACCTCTCCAAGAGTACCGTCAATACTTGCCTGCAAAGCAGCAACGAAGTCGCTTTTCAGCAAGGGAAGCACCACCTGGGTCTCAGGATCGCCCATTCGGGCGTTATACTCAACAACGGAAGGCTCTCCCCGGTCAATCATAAGCCCGACATACAAAAATCCTGTATACGGAGAGCCGTCATCCCTCATGCCCTTCAGGGTGGGGCGGATAATTAGCTCCTCAACCTTCCGCATCACCTCAACGGTCACCAGCGGAGCAGGGGCATAGGCGCCCATCCCGCCGGTATTCTTGCCGGTATCACCGTTGCCTATCCGCTTATGATCCTGGGCTGGCATAAAAAGCCGGTATGCCGTGCCATCGGTCAGCGCAAAAACACTTGCCTCCTCGCCCTGCAGGAACTCTTCGATGACCACCTCATTTCCCGCATCTCCGAAAATACGTTCTTCAAAGATCTCCCTGACGGCTGTCAGTGCCTGCTCACGGTCCAAAGCAATAAAGACCCCTTTTCCGGCACACAAACCGCTTGCCTTGATCACCTGGGGATAGTGCCTCTCCGGTAAGCTGATATGGCTGCTGGCAGAAGAAGCGTCCCGGAATACATGATAGCCTGCCGTAGGAATTCCATGGCGCTGCATGAACTCCTTGGAGAAAACCTTGCTTGACTCAAGACGGGCAGCAGACTGCGAAGGACCGACAATTTTTTTATCCGCACGACGGAACAGATCCACAATACCCAGTTCAAGCGGCAGCTCGGAACCGACAACCGTCAGTTCGACACGGTTATCAACGGCAAACCGGAGCAGATCGTCAAGCGCGTCAGCTTTCAACGCAACATTGCAAACCTTTCCTCCCATCAAGGCGGTACCGCCGTTCCCCGGTGCAACAAAAACCCTCTGCACACCCTCACTGCGAGCTACAGACCAGCACATGGCATGTTCACGGGCACCACTTCCAATAATCAAAACATTCATAGCTTTCACTGTGGGCATTTGCCGTATTTGACCCTGTGGTTTATCGGCATGGTTTGTTAAATTACCCCCGTCTTTTTAAGACTTAGCCTGTATATAATGCAGGATGCATAAAATTAATAATTAAAAATTATTCCCGTGCACTCAGGGTTCCCGATCGTCAATTATTTCGAGCATCTATGCCCAACTCCCCGCTGATTTCCCGACATATCATCCCCATCGCGCTGAAGCTTCTTTATGCAAGCCTGCGGATATCGGTAACACCCCGGCAAATCCAGCTTCCTGACCATGGTGCCATTATCACCTTCTGGCACGGCAACATGATTACCGGATGGCTTCTAGCCAAAACACTCTTTCCCAAAAAACAAACTGTCGCTGTTGTAAGCATGTCTGAAGATGGAAATATTCTTGCCAAAACGCTTGAACAGCTCGGCTTCTCGCTTATCCGGGGGTCAAGCTCAAAAGGAGGTGATGAAGTCAAGTTTGCCATGCAGCAAGCCCTTCAGAACGGCAATATTGTTGTCCTCACGCCCGATGGGCCGCGCGGACCAGCCAACCAGTTCAAATTCGGCACCTTGCGGTTAGCCTCAGAAAACCGCTATCCACTCATTTTTGCTGATATCAGCCATACAAACCCCTGGAAGCTCAAAAGCTGGGACCAGTTTGAAATTCCGAAACCCTTCAGCAAAACCACCGTCACAATCCACCTCGTTGATCTTCCTGAATTCAAAAGCGAGGAAGAGCTCCAGTCATATACAAAGCAACTTTCAATCAAGCTCAGCCATGCCTAATCCTCTCTCCATACTTTTCAGACCTGCAGCTCTTTTGTTTCAGGTTATCGTGCATTTTCGCAATACCCTTTTTGACCGGCATATGTTCAAAGCATGGCAGTCACCAGTTCCTGTTGTTTCTATAGGAAACATCTCTGCAGGCGGGACAGGCAAAACCCCGCTCGTTGACTGGGTTGTCAAGTACTATCTCTCAATCGGTTGCACGCCGGCTATCGTCTCAAGGGGATATCGGCGGGAGTCAAAAGGCGTACAACTTGTTTCCGACGGCCAGAAGATCATACTCGGCAGCAGGGAGGCTGGCGATGAAACGGCAATGCTTGCATGGAACAACCCCAATGCCATTGTCATTGTTGCCAAAAAGCGAAAGGATGCGGTAGCCTATCTTGTAAAGCGCTTTGCAAAAAGACTGCCCTCTGTGATCATTCTCGATGACGCATTCCAGCACCGCCAAATCCACAGGGAGCTCAACATCGCCCTCATCAATACAACAGAACCTTTTTTAAAGGCAAAACTGCTGCCTGAAGGCCGCATGAGGGAACCGCTGAAAAACCTCTCAAGGGCGGACCTGATTGTGCTCAACAAAATCAGCGACCCCCAAAAAGCTGACGCAATAGAAAAGAGTGTTCAAAAAAACGGAAAGCCGGTCATCAAAGCCCGCGTCAGAACCGCCGAACTAGTCTGTTTTTCAGGGGCATTTACCACTTCGGAAGAGGCTCGCGCCATGAGAGACATCAACGCTTTCGCGTTTGCAGGGATCTCTTCACCCGAAGGCTTTCTGGAAAGCCTCAAAAATGAGGGTGTACACGTCCAGTCACACCTTTTTTTCCGCGACCATGAACCCTACAGTGCCAAAAAGCTGCAGGCCATAAGCCGCGAAGCCGAGGCAAAAGGACTGAGCCTGATAACAACGGAAAAAGACTACTTCCGGATGCTTGGCTATCCCGAGCTCATCAGAATTCTTACCGCAAGACCCTGTTACTATCTGAAAATCGAAACCGATATTTTTGAAGGAAAAGAACTCCTGCAGTCGATGTTGAACGCTGTTGTTGGAAAATAGAGCTCGCAGCATCGAAGATAGGGATTGCAACTACTCCTTTACAATCCTGGAAATAGCCTTGAATCGCTCGCCCTCTGCAATGCGAACCAGCTCAAACAGAGCCATTTCAGTACTGGTGAGGGTGGCTCCGGCTTTTTCAATACAGCGAATGCCGATATCCCTGTTTTCTTCCGTTCTGGAAGAAACGCAGTCAGTCACCAGGTGAACATTGTAGCCAAACTCAACAAGATCCACCACTGTCTGGTACACACAAACATGAGACTCAATGCCGGCAACCAAAATATCGTTACGATTGAATGAACGGAGTCGCAGCATGAACTCCGGGGTGCCGCAACAACTGAATGAAAGTTTTTCAACCGCGACATTGCCCGCCAGCAGCTCCTTCAGCGATGCAATGGTGGAGCCCAACCCTTTCGGGTATTGCTCGGTCAAAAGAACCGGCACCTCAAGAATGGTGCAAGCTCTGACCAGTTTGCCGATATTGGCTTCAAGAGTTGCTGACTGAACAACACTCTGCGCCAGTCTGCCCTGCACATCAATGATCAGCAATAACGTTTCTTTGGGAGTAATCATCTCGATATGCTCAAATAAAAAGCTTCAAAAAAAGACAGTATAAGCCACAAAAAGCAGAAAGCAACCAACCGAACCTGGTTTCCGGAGCAACAGGTTCAGCTTCACCAAACCCAGTAAGCTCCAGTTCTTGCAACGGCCAGAAATAAGCTTTAAAACAAACCACTTACACACCGCAAATACAATTATTTTTCAGATAAATTATTTATTTTAGAAAATTAATAATAATTCCCATGAAAAAAATAGGCCTTCTTCTCTCCGGATGCGGCTTTCTTGACGGATCGGAAATCCATGAAGCCGTACTGACCCTTCTTGCCATTGATCGGGCAGGCGCTAAAGCGATTTGTCTGGCACCCTGCATAATGCAATACCATGTTATAAACCATTACAGCGGAGAAGTGATGCCGAACGAGTCGCGCAATACTCTTGTCGAATCAGCACGCATTGCCCGCGGCGCCATCACCGATCTCAAGGAGATCGAAACACTTGGCCTTGATGCACTGATTCTGCCAGGTGGTTACGGGGCAGCAAAAAACCTCAGCAGCTATGCCTTGAATGGTGCATCATGCGACGTCAACGCGGAAGTTGCCGCAGCCGTGCAATCATTCTACAAGCGAGGAAAGCCGCTTGGCTTTATCTGTATTGCTCCGGTGATAGCGGCAAAGATACTGGGCAAGGAACATCTTGAGCTGACGATCGGCAACGACCCGCAGACAGCGGCCGATATTGAGGCCATGGGTGCCCGCCATATCGATTGCCCGGTCGGGAACGCAATTGTCTGCCGGGAGGCAAAAGTAGTCACTACTCCGGGCTATATGCTGGAAGCTCCTATAGGGGAGGTTGCCAGAGGAATTGAAAAACTTGTCAGAGAGGTGGTCAGCCTAATCTGACTTGCGGTTTTTCTGAAAAGGAATACCCGCATCCCTTGGAGCAGAAGCCCTTCCGACAAACCCGGCAAGCACAACCAGCGTTATGACATAGGGGAGCGACTGCACCAACTGTGAGGGAATCCAGCCGGTCTGGAGCCAGATTTCCATGGATTCTGTCGCTGCAAAAAGCAAGCTCGCAAGTGCAGCTCCTGCCGGGTTCCACTTGCCAATAATCATGGCGGCAAGTGCAATATAGCCCCGTCCGGCCGACATGTTATCGGTGAACGTATGTTGCTGAAAAACAAGAAACGCACCTCCAAGGGAGGCAAGCGCACCGGAAACAAGCACACCGGAATAGCGTATGCGGTCAACATTGAGTCCTGCACTGTCGGCAGTTTCAGCGCTTTCGCCAGTTGCCCGAAGCCTCAGGCCGTAAGGCGTTTTAAACAGCAGCAAATGACCGGCAACAACTGAAGCCACAGCGGCCAGAAAAAGCGGATCAAGAAAAAGAGAGGGTACCTCGATGCCGGCAATACGCTCCGAATTCATCGAACTCCCGAAAAGCAGGCTAAGCCCGAAACGGGTAGCACCCATTACCAGAATATTGATGGCAATACCGGCAACAATCTGGTCAGCCTTCAGGGTAACCGTCACAAATGCAAACAGCAGCGCCACACCGAGACCGCAGAGCAGTGCAAGAAGAATACCCAGAAGCGCCGATCCGGTCCGGTACTGGCCAAAAGCAGCACCAAATGCACCGACAAGCATCATTCCTTCAAGCGCAAGATTGACCACTCCGCCCCGTTCTGAAAAAGTTGCACCGACCGAGGTCAGGACATAGGGCACGGCAAGACGCAGGACTTGCAGAAAAATAACAAGCGGTTCAATTCCCATAATTAATAAGCGTGATACTATCCTTTCAGGTAGTTTTTACATCATCTTTTTATTAAACTTCATTTTCCGTAAAAGTAGTCAACTTCACCTGTTTTTTCACCACCTGCGCCTCTTTTTTTGTCTTTGGTGGAAAAGACACAATTACTCCTGAAAAATCATGCCAAAATCTGAGATTACTAGCGACAAAAGCGCCCGCAAGCAATACATCTACAGTTTCTCGGGCGGTTCTTCTGAAGGTGATGCATCAATGAAAAACCTGCTTGGCGGCAAAGGCGCCAACCTTGCAGAAATGGCGAATATCGGCTTGCCGGTTCCTCCCGGATTCACCATTTCAACCGAAGTCTGTACGTACTATTACGACAATCAGAAAAATTACCCCCGCAATCTTTTTGAAAAGGATATCCCCGCAGCACTCAAAAAAATTGAAGAGGCACTGGGCAAAAAATTCGGAGACCCCGAAAACCCCCTTCTGGTTTCGGTACGCTCAGGTGCAAGAGCCTCAATGCCCGGCATGATGGACACCATTCTCAATCTTGGTCTGAATGCACAAACCGTTGACGGTCTGGCAAGAAAATCAGGAAACCCCCGTTTTGCCTGGGACTGCTACCGCCGTTTCGTGCAGATGTACGGTGACGTTGTGCTCGACCTCAAACCGACCGACAAAAAACAGATCGACCCCTTCGAAAAAATCCTTGAAGCAAAAAAGCACCAGCTTGGCATCAAGCTCGATACTGAATTCAGTGTTGAAGATCTTCAGGATATCGTTACCGACTATAAAGCCGCAATTTTGGAAAAAACCGGGAAAACATTTCCCGAAGACCCTCACGAACAGCTCATCGGGGCAATCGGGGCCGTCTTCAACAGCTGGAACAACGAACGGGCCATCGTTTACCGCAAGCTTAACCACATTCCCGGCTACTGGGGCACCGCCTGCAACGTCCAGGCGATGGTCTTCGGCAACATGGGCCTCGATTGCGGCACCGGCGTAGCCTTCACCCGTGACGCAGCCACCGGCGACAACATCTACTACGGTGAATTCCTCATGAATGCCCAGGGAGAGGATGTGGTGGCCGGCACAAGAACCCCGCTCAAAATTGAACAGCTCAAAGCCGACAATCCAGGCATCTACAACCAGCTCGACGAGATCCGTTCCATTCTTGAACACCACTACCACGACATGATGGACATTGAGTTCACCATCGAGAACAACAAGCTCTTTATGCTCCAGTGCCGGGTCGGCAAACGGACAGGCATGGCCGCAGTCAAAATTGCCGTCGACATGTTCAATGAAAAACTGATCGATGAAAAGGAGGCCCTGCTGCGCATAGAACCCGAACAGCTTAACCAGTTGCTCCGGCCGGTCTTCGACATGAAAGAAAAACAGGCAGCCATTGCCGAAAACAGGCTCCTTGCAACAGGGCTGAATGCTGGTCCCGGCGCTGCCACCGGAAAGATCTACTTCAATGCCATCGATGCCTACGAGGCAGGCAAGCGCGGAGAGGCGGTTATTCTTGTGCGTATCGAAACCTCTCCTGAAGATATCAAGGGAATGGACGCCTCAGAAGGCATCCTCACCGAACGGGGCGGAATGACCTCCCACGCCGCGCTGGTGGCCCGTCAGATGGGCAAGGTCTGCGTTGTCGGATGCGGTGCGCTGAGTATCGACTACCAGAAAGGCGAAATGCGGGTCCACGGCAATCCAGCCGTCCTTTACGAAGGCGACTATATATCCATTGACGGCAGCACGGGGGAGGTCATTGCCGGCAAAGTGGCGACCAAAAACTCCGAAATCATCGAAGTCCTCGTTGACAAAACTCTCAAGCCCGAAGATGCCCCGACATGGCCGATCTACAAGCAGCTTATGGAGTGGGCCGACAAGTACCGCAAACTCAATATCCGCACCAATGCCGACCAGCCCGATCAGGCTGAAATCGCCATTACCTTTGGCGCTGAAGGCATCGGTCTCTGCCGTACCGAGCATATGTTCTTCGGCGGAGAGCGCATTGACGCCATGCGGGAGATGATTCTGGCCGACGACGTGGATGGACGCAAAATAGCACTTGAAAAGCTCCTCCCTTACCAGCGCGACGATTTTTACGGGCTCTTCAAAACGATGGGTTCACGCCCGGTCACCATCCGCCTTCTCGACCCTCCGCTCCATGAATTCCTGCCGCACACCGACAGCGAAATAAGGGCACTCGCCACCAAAATGGGCAAATCATTTGAAGCCGTCCAGGAACGCATCGGCGATCTGCACGAATTCAACCCCATGCTTGGGCTCCGCGGCTGCCGCCTTGGCATCCTGCACCCCGAAATCACCGTCATGCAGGTGCGGGCCATTATCGAAGCCGCCTGCAAGCTCAAAAAGGAGGGGCTCGAAGTGGTACCCGAAATCATGGTCCCGCTCATCAGTACCGTCAGGGAGCTTGAAATCACCAGTGAAGTGATCCACAAAACAGCACGCAGCGTCTTTGCAGAACAGGGAACCGGGGTCAAATACC
Source organism: uncultured Chlorobiaceae bacterium (assembly GCA_903820085.1). Classification (GTDB taxonomy): domain Bacteria; phylum Bacteroidota; class Chlorobiia; order Chlorobiales; family Chlorobiaceae; genus Chlorobium. Next base: position 165,489 of record CAIJGA010000008.1, on the reverse strand, counting down.
TCGTTGGCACCATGATTGAGGTACCGCGTGCGGCTATTACCTCCGACCAGATTGCCACCGCGGCCGACTTTTTCAGCTACGGAACCAACGACCTCACCCAGATGACCCTTGGCATGAGCCGCGACGACTCCGGCCAGTTTTTGCCGATCTACCAGCAGCAGGATATCTTTGCACGCAACCCCTTTGAATCGATCGACAAGGATGGGGTTGGCCGACTGATGAGCATCTCGGTAAAAGAGGGGCGGGCCGTCAAGCCGGAACTCAAGCTCGGCATCTGCGGAGAACATGGCGGCGACCCTTCGACAGTCGAATTCTGCCACCAGTTAGGGCTGAACTACGTTTCATGCAGTCCCTACCGGGTACCGATTGCACGCCTTGCCGCGGCAAGAGCAGCACTGAAGGGCTGAAAACCAGTCAGAAGCACGAACAGCATCATGAAAAAGGCGGCCTGGAGCCGCCTTTTTCATGATGCAAAAACCATAACTTTACCTTTTTCAACTTACTTCTGGTAAATAATTTCCATATTGAATGTTCCAAAAATGAACCTCGACGCTCCAACAGGGTGTTGACCGGAATAGATCATCGTTAAGCCGATTGCCACTGGCGAAGCCAAAGAGCACCAAGAAAACCGACGCACAAACATACCAATGGAATTCAGCCATATCAACATCAGGGGAGCAAGAGTCCACAACCTCAAAAACATCTCTCTCGATATTCCTCGCAACAAATTTGTTGTCATAACCGGCCTCTCCGGGTCGGGCAAATCAAGCCTAGCCTTCGACACCATCTACGCAGAAGGGCAGCGCCGTTTTATGGAAACGCTCTCCCCCTACGCCCGGCAATATATCGGCAGCATCGAGCGCCCGGACGTTGACTTTATCGAAGGGCTCTCGCCCGTCATCTCCATCGACCAGAAGAGCACCAACCGTTCGCCCCGCTCAACAGTCGGCACCATCACCGAAATTCATGACTTTATCCGCCTGCTCTATGCCAAGGCGGGACGGCGCTACGACCCCGTCACCGGCGCCATGCTCCAGCAGCAGAGCGAGGCAGCCATCGTTGAATCGATTCTCGCCCTGCCCCAGGGCACCAAAATCCAGATACTTTCCCCCCTGGTTTCAGGCCGCAAAGGTCACTACCGGGAGCTCTTTGAACGCCTTCTGCTCAAAGGGTTTCTCCGGGTCCGTATTGACGGCAGATACCGGGAGATGGAAAAGGATATGCAGATTGAACGCTATAAAAGCCACACCATCGAACTCGTTATAGACCGTCTCGTGATCGGTCCCGATACTGAAGAGCGTCTGAAAGATGCGGTCAGTATGGCCATCGTCATGTCGGAACACCGCTCATCGGTGATCTGCGACCCGATCGAGAGTGAACTGGAAGAGATGACCTTCAGCACACGCTACGCCTATTCAGACGGCTCCGTTCCGGTCGACACCCTTGCACCGAACCACTTCAGCTTCAACTCCCCCTACGGCGCATGCCCCGAGTGCAACGGCCTTGGAGAGCTGATGCAGCTTTCAGGAGAGCTGATGGTTCCCGACCTCACGCTCTCCCTCAACGAAGGGGGGCTCGACCCGTTCGGCAAATCAGGAAAACGAAACCTCTGGCAAGTGATCAGGGCAATCGCCAGAGAGTTCAACTTCACCCTCGACACCCCGATCGCCGATATTCCGCAAGAGGCGATGAAATTCCTGCTTGAAGGGTCCGGCAGCCGGACCTTTGACGTCAGCTACAGCTACTCCGGTCACGATACCCTCTACCCCCAACCTTTTCCCGGAGCCATCCCCTACGTCGATGAGATCAGAAAAAATGCCAGCTCTTCAAAAATACGGGAGTGGGCCGAAAATTACATGGTACGCCAGCCCTGCCCCTCATGCAAAGGGGCAAGACTGCGCAAAGAGAGCCTGCTGGTCAAAATAAACAGCCTCAACATTGCCGAGTGCGAATCCCAGCCACTGCCGGAAGCCCTTGCCTTTTTTCAAGCACTGCCCGACAACCTTACCGCAAAAGAGCAGCTCGTGGCCACGCCGGTGCTGCATGAAATTATCAAGCGTCTTGAATTTCTGCTCAATGTCGGCCTCAGCTACCTCTCTCTGGACCGCAGCTCGCAAACCCTTTCAGGCGGCGAAGCACAGCGCATACGGCTTGCCTCACAGCTCGGCTCGCAGCTCAGCGGTGTCCTCTATGTCCTTGATGAACCAAGCATCGGACTGCACCAGCGCGACAACCACAAGCTCATCACCTCGCTCAAGCGGCTCCGCGATCTGGGCAACACCGTCCTCGTCGTCGAACACGACAAGGATACCATGCTTGAAGCCGATGAAATCATTGATCTCGGACCCGGAGCGGGAGAGTACGGCGGTGAGATTGTCGCCCAGGGAGCCGCAGCCTCGCTCGACCCCAACTCACTGACCGCAGGATACCTGAACGGAACCAGGCAGGTCTTCTGCAAAAGAGAGGAAAACAGTGAAAAAAATGAACCGCAATTCCTGAAACTCATCGGGTGCCGGGGAAACAATCTGCAAAACGTCGACATCACCATACCCCTCCGCTCTCTGGTCAGCATCACCGGTGTCAGCGGATCAGGAAAATCCACCATCATCAACGAAACACTCTTCCCGATCCTTGCGCGCCACTTCTACCGCTCCAAGCTGCTCACCTACCCCTACGACAGCATCGACGGAATAAAACATATCGACAAGGTGGTCAACGTCGACCAGTCACCCATCGGCCGAACACCCCGCTCAAACCCCGCAACCTATACGGGAGCCTTCACCTTCATCCGCGACTTCTTCACCCGCCTGCCTGAAGCGCAGATAAGGGGATACAAGGCAGGACGGTTCAGCTTCAATGTCAAGGGAGGACGATGCGAAGTGTGCCAGGGCGCCGGAACAAGGAAAATCGAGATGAACTTTTTGCCCGACGTCTATGTGCAGTGCGAAAACTGCAAGGGCGAGCGCTACAACCGCGAAACCCTGCTGGTCAAATACCGCGGCAAATCCATTGCCGATGTGCTTGAAATGACCATCACCGAAGCTGCGGAATTCTTTACCGACTTCCCGCGGATTCTCCGCATTCTAACCACCATGCAGAGCGTCGGACTCGGCTACCTCAAGCTCGGCCAGCCCTCCCCCATGCTTTCAGGCGGAGAGGCACAACGCATCAAGCTCTCAGCCGAACTCGCCAAGATACAGACCGGCAACACCCTCTACATTCTCGACGAACCAACCACCGGGCTCCACTTCCAGGATATCCAGCACCTGCTCGAAGTGCTCCGCAGGCTTGTCGACAAAGGCAACAGCGTCATCATCATCGAACACAACCTCGATATCATCAAAAACAGCGACTGGATTATCGACATCGGACCCGAAGGAGGCTACGAAGGGGGAAAAATCATCGCTGAAGGCACCCCTCAGGAGATTGCCCGCATGGAACACTCCTACACCGGCAGATTTTTAAAGACCGAAATGGGAATAGTTTGAACTCAAAGGAACTCTTCGTAATAGTCCAGATCCTTGTGAAAGGTCTCCTCAAGAGCACGGAGGGAGAAAAAGGCCGCCGTCACGCAGATGGCACCGACCAGCAACGCTCCTGATTCCAGGCCGAACATGCCCCGGAGAAACTGAAACAGCATGGTGATGGGCACCACCATGCCGCGAACCAGGTTGGGTACCGTAGTCGCAACCGTAGCGCGAAGGTTGGTGCCGAACTGTTCAGCCGCAACCGTGACAAAAATAGCCCAGTAGCCGCCGGCAAAACCAAGGATGGCGCAGACCGTATAAAAGAACTGCGGACTCTGGCTGCCCTGCTGAAAATAGAGCGCTACCGCTCCGACCGTCAGCAGCATGAAAAGCAGAATAACCTTTTTCCGGCTCTGCAAGAGCTGGCTCAACAGGCCGCTCGAAAGGTCACCGAAAACCAGACCGAGGTAACAGTACATCACCGCATTTCCAGCCGAAACCGGCCCGGTAATACCGAGTTCGACACCGAATTCAGGCGAAAAGGTAATCAGCACCCCTACAACAAACCAGATCGGCACCCCGATCAAGATGGAGTTGATGTAGCGGAAAAAGCGGGTACGGTCGGTAAAGAGGGCTAGCATATTGCCGCGGCTCATTCCGCTTTTCTCTTCCATGGCCTTGAACATCCCCGACTCAGCAACCCTCACACGGGCAACCAGCAGCAAAAGCCCGAGCCCCCCTCCGATAAAGAAGGCAGTATGCCACTCATAGGTATTGGCCACCATATTGGCCAGAATCGCCCCCGATACGCCAACTGAAGCCACCAGCATGGTGCCGTAGCCCCTTATTTTGGTATGCAGTACCTCTGAAACAAGGGTAATGCCTGCCCCGAGTTCTCCGGCAAGACCGACACCGGCAACAAAGCGCAAGAAGGCATAGGCTGGCAGCGACGAAACAAAACCATTGGCAATATTGGCAAGAGAGTAGAGCAGAATAGAGGCAAACATGATCTTCAGGCGCCCCTTCCTGTCGCCAAGCCACCCCCAGAGAATGCCTCCAATGAGCATGCCAATCATCTGCATGTTGAGCAGGTAGACTCCGTAATCGATCAGCTCCCTGCCTGAAAGCCCGAAGGACTTCAGACTCGGCACCCTGACAATACTGAACAGTACCAAGTCATAAATATCGACGAAATAGCCCAATGCCGCCACGATAACCGGGAGGCTGAAGATATCGCGTATGGACGGAAGCTCTCTATGGCTCACAAAATCCTCCCTTATTAATGGTCAAACTGGTACCAGCAAATCTGGAAAAATTGTAATTTCAATACCCTGCATGATACTCTCAAAAAAAACCACCAGTCGTGACTCCCTGCCCTGTTTTACCACAACGCCCTCAAAATCCTTGAAGGGACCGGCAAGAACCTTCACCTTCTGGCCCGCAGGAAGAACAGTTACCCGCTGGCCAATGGCATCAGGCTCCCTCGTCAATGTTTTAAGCCAGTCTATGTCTCGCTGATAAATAACCGAAGGTGTTTTGCCGATCCCGATAAACTTTACGACCCCTTCGGTATCAAGCACCGTGATATGCTCCTTCCGTATATCAATATTGACAAACACATAACCCCGAAACAACGGTTCAGATACCTTTTTCTTTCTGTCACTCCACTGTTTCCAGGTCTCCAGCAAAGGCAGAAAACTCACAATATCCTGCTCAAGCAACAACTGGTGCACCTTCTTTTCATAACGGGAGCGAACATAAAGAGCATACCACTGTGCATTTTGAACGTCAGTCATTCGATAAAACAAAAAAATTAATTACAAACAGTTATACCATGCCCGCAACAAGAGCTTCCTAATGATCTAATAACAAGATAACAACGAGGCATTACTAATAAAACAGCGAATGCGCGTCCAGCTCACGAAACACTTCACTTATGCGGCATTGTCAGGATTTTTGGTTGGAATGGTCGCTGCCATAACGGTCGATGAGGCGGAGAAACTGCCGCCCGTATCGCTCAAGCTTGATTTCGCCAACACCCGAAACGGCGAGCATCGCTTCCGCAGTGCGGGGAAGGTGCGCCGCCATGTCGTGCAGCGTGCGGTCAGAGAAGACGACGTAGGGCGGAATGCCCTGTTCGTCGGCAAGCTGCTTGCGCAGTGAACGGAGCAGTTCGAAAAGCTGGCTGTCATACGGCGCATCGCTCTCTATTGGGTGAGGTTGCCCCTTTTTCTTGTCGAGCACCCGGACCATGTCGATACGCTCTTCGTGCTTGAGTATCCTCCCTGCTTTTGGCAGCAGAAAGAGCGTTGGGTAGAGCCCTTCGGATTTTTTGATCACCTGTTGTGCAAGCAGCTCGTCGATGAGCCGGCGCCAGTATTTTTTATCGTGCCCTTTGCCGACACCGTATGTCTTGAGATGGTCGTGGCCGAAGTCGAGAATTTTTTTGTTTTGGCTTCCGGTAACAATATCGACAATATGGATTGCGCCAAAGCGCTCCTCGGTACGGACCATGGCTGAGAGCACCATCTGTGCCTGAAGGGTGCAGTCAACGAGTTCGCGGGTACCGAGGCAGATGTCGCAGGAGCCGCAGTTCTGGCGGGAGTAACTTTCACCGAAATAGTCAAGAAGCGTTTTGCGGCGGCAGACGGAGGATGAGGCGAACGTGATCACCTTCGAGAGGGCTCCAAGCGCACGCGCACGCTCAGTTTCATCAACCATCGAGTCGATAAAAAAGCGCAATTTGGGAATGTCGCCCTGCGTGAAGAGGAGGGTACACTCTGCCGGTTCACCGTCACGACCGGCCCGGCCTGTCTCCTGATAGTAGTTTTCGATGCTTTTGGGAAGGTCGGCATGGATGACAAAGCGGATGTTGGACTTGTCGATCCCCATACCAAAAGCGATGGTGGCAACAATAACGTCCGCTTCGTCGCGGATGAAAGCCTCCTGATTGCGTTTGCGCTCCGTGTCACTGAGACCTGCGTGGTACGGGAGAGCCCTGAATCCCTTTGCCTGAAGCATGGCTGCCGTATCGCTGACGCTTTTGCGGCTGGTGCGGTAGATGATGCCTGCCTTACCGGGGTTGCTTTTGAGCAGTGCAACCATCTGGGCATCCGCATTATCCTTGAAGCAAACGTCATAGATAAGGTTTGGCCGATCGAAGGAGGCCCGGACAATCAGGGGGTTGCGCAGGGCAAGCCTGTCGAGAATGTCCTGCTGAACCCTGTGGGTTGCTGTTGCGGTAAAGGCGGCGACCGGAGTGTGGGGAAAAAGGGTCACGAGGTCGGAGAGCGAGAGATAGTCGGGGCGGAAGTCGTGCCCCCATTCGGAGATGCAGTGCGCTTCGTCAATCACTGCCATACTGAGCTGCACCCGGCTGAGCGTTTCGCGAAAGTGGCTGAGAATGAAGCGTTCCGGTGCGACGTAGAGCAGGTCGAGCGAGTTTGAGAGGAGATTGTGCATCACCTCATCGCGTTCGTCGGAACTCTGGGAGCTGTTGAGAAAGGCTGCACGGATACCGTTTGAACGGGCTCCATCGACCTGGTCTTTCATGAGAGCAATCAGCGGGCTGATAACCATGCAGGTGCCAGGCAGCAGTACGGCAGGAAGCTGGTAACAGAGTGATTTGCCGCCACCGGTGGGCATGACGGCCAGAACATCCCGCTTTTCAAGAATTGCCCGAACAACACTCTCCTGGTTGGGACGGAACTGACGAAAACCAAAGACCTTGCGAAGAGTGTTCTGCATAATGCGGAGCCAAATCAGCTTTTGTTTTTGCGCCAGGTGCCAAGATAGAGCGCGGCAAGCCGTCCGCCAAATCGCAGGATTTCAGTGTCGGTAAGGACAGAGAGAATCTGGCCGGTTACCCTTCCGGGGTTATTGTGCAGCCACTCATTGCGATAGAGGGCGCTCATCAGAGTCTCCATGGAGAGGGAGCAGGCACAATCGACCAGTTTGTCGAGCTTGATCTCCGGGCCTGAAATCGGGTCGAGAGGCTCTCCCTCTTTCTGGAGTTTCATGGTGAGTACCCGGTTGGCGCCGCGCGCGTTCAGGGTAAAGGTGATGCTCTTCCGGGGCGAACGGCGGATGCGGAGGGTCAGTGGCTCCGGCAAGGGTTTGCATGAGGGGAGTGCGGGCTGCTCAATCTCTCCATGCTCATGATCAAGCAGCATTTGGAGTGCATTGAAAACAAGATCGGTAATCTGCTCCCTGCTGAGGTTTTTGTTGACCCGCATGAGAAAGCAGAGCTGGAAAAGGTCGATCAGGAAGTTGAGCAGCAACTCCCTTGGGGTGTTGCGTTTCATGACCGAACGGTAGCGGTTGAAGGCAACATTGCAGTAGGCCAGCATGGCAACAAGGGTATCGCTCGTCATGGTACGGGTTTCGATGACCGGGCAGTAGTTGTTGTAGAAGTCCCAGTCGAATGAGCAGATCTTCCCCTCCTCTTTGTACTCTTTGAAGATGCCAGTGCCGGGGTAAGGAGTCATGATCATAAAGAGTGCCTGTCGGAGACCGAGCGAGCGGGCAAAGTCGGGGTAGACAATGGTATCCTGAATGTTTTCGGTATAGTGGCCGATGATGAAGTACCCTTCTGCTCCGATGCTGTGCTCACGGCAGAGCGCAATGGCCCGGGAGACATCGCCGAGGCTGTTTTTTTTGTTCATGAGGGCAAGGGTGGCTTCGTTCGGGCTTTCGATGCCGAGGCCGACCTTGCTGAGCCCTATTTGGCGCAATTTATCCAGAATCCGTTCGGCCCGAACCAGATCCTTGGCTCTTGTTTCGGTCATGATCCTGAAGTTGGTCAGTCCCCTTTCGATCATGAGGTCGCAGATCTTTTCGGCGCGCCCGATGTTGGTAAGAAAATTGGCGTCCCAGATCTTGAGGAGTTTTTTGTTTTTCGGGTCGTGCAAGAGGGCGATCTCTTCAACCACATTTTCAGCACTCCTGCCTCTCCACCCTTTGTGCATCTGGTCGTTGGCGCAAAAGGAGCAGCTCCAGGGGCAGCCGCGGGAGGTGTAAATGGTGTCGATGGAGTAGGCGTCGCCCTTTTCGCCGTAACGGCTGGGGCGAAGGGTGCGCAGGGGAAAACGGATGGAGTCGATGTTGGCGATAGTGGGCCTTGGTTCTGTGTAGACAATTGTACCATTCTCACGGTAGGCAAGTCCCTTGACATCACGTGAGGGACCATTGAGCACGAGCTCCCGGAACGTCTCTTCGCCCTCCCCGATCACCACAAGGTCAACACAGGAGAGTTTCAGTACCTCTTCGGGAAGAGCCGTGGGGTGAAAGCCGCCCATGACAACAAATGCACCTGCCTCTTTGGCTATTTTTGCAAGCCGCTCGGCCTGGTTGAAGGCACCGGTCATGGAGGAGATGGCAACCAGTTCCACCGGTGTTTTTTTCAGGAGCTGACGCAAACTGTCAAAGATCCCGTCATTGTAGTAATTTTCCGGCATGACCAGTGTTTCAACATCATGCTCAACTGCTGCGGCAAGGTAACAGACGCCAATACAGTCGGTGATGAAACGGGGAAAGGGCGCAATGATGGTCTGGGGTGCCTCAACAAGACAGATGTGGTTGAAATATGCCATAAAATGATAGACCTGAACGTTGACAACCTGCGAAAAAAAGATGAAAGATACATAATTATAGAGTTTTTTTACACTCTATTAACCGTCACTGACCAAAATTGGTTTCTTTCCTGGTAGAGTAAACTTGATGAGCGTATCTCCATTACAGTAACGAGATCGATAAAAATTCACTTATATTCGTGTAAATTTCCAATTTTGATAACTACAGCAAAAAAGGAGTACCTCATCCATGAAGCCTGTAAAATTATTAGCCGGAGCTGTAATCGTTTTGGCAGCCATTCAGCTCGTTCCTTATGGCCGCGACCACAAGAACCCTCCTGTCACTGGCGAACCGAAATGGGACTCCCCCCGAACAAGTGAGCTTTTTGGCCGCGCCTGCAAAAACTGCCATTCAAACGAAACCGTCTGGCCATGGTACAGTTCTGTGGCACCGGCATCGTGGCTGACCCAAATCGATGTTTCTCTCGGTCGAAAGGCTTTTAATGTTTCAGAGTGGGGACGTTCAACAGGAGAAAATGAGGGCGATAAGGCGGCCAATGAGGTAAAAGAGGGTAAAATGCCTCCATTTTTCTACCTGCCTGCGCATTCCGAGGCTAAGTTGAGCGCTGAAGAGAAGGTTGAGCTGACAAAGGGACTTGTTGCGACTTTCGGCGAAGAAAAAAAGGGCGGTGAAAAGAGTGGTGAAAAGGGTACGGAAAAGGGTGCCAAAAAAGGGAAAGATGGCGATAACGATAAAGATTAGCCCTGAGAAACAAAGCCGCCCCGCAAGGCTTTGGGGCGGCAAAGGGTATAATGGCCTAGCAAATGTTTCAGCAATAATTTCATGAGTTTTCCTCCTTTTCAAAAACCTTCCATGCGCGCCAGACAGAACTACCCCCTTCACCTGCTCCTCTTTATCCTGACCCTCTTGACCACACTCATGGCCGGAGCATTCTGGGGTGGCCATCCTGTAAATATCAGCTCCTTTCCGCTCTTCATCAGCTCCCTTTCGACAGGCATTGCATACTCGATGTCGCTGCTGCTCTTCCTCACCGTTCACGAGTTCGGCCACTATTTTGCTGCGCAGCACCATCGTGTTCGCTCAACGCTCCCCTATTACCTTCCTGTACCGCCTCTGCCCTCTCTTCTCAGCCTCGGCACCATGGGCGCCGTCATTAAAGTAAAGGAAAGAATTCCGGGAACAAACTCACTGTTTGATATCGGCATTTCAGGTCCGGTGGGCGGGTTTGCCGTATGCATCGGGCTGCTGGTCTACGGTTTTCTGAATCTTCCTCCGGCTGACTTTATCTATAACATTCATCCTGAATATCTTGAACAGGGCGGTTTGCAGGTACCGGTACCGGAAGGGAGCCTTATTCTTGGCAAAAACCTCCTTTGGTTGATGCTGGAGCACCTTATTGCGCCAAAAAATCTGCCGCCGATGACTGAGATGTACCATTATCCCTTTCTTTTTGCAGGTTGGCTTGGATCACTGGTGACGGCGCTGAACCTGCTTCCCGTTGGCCAGCTTGACGGGGGGCATATCACCTATGCCCTGTTTGGCAAAAGGGGACATGCAATCGGCGCAAGGGCCTTTCTGCTCTTTATCATGCTCCTTGGTTTTCCCTCTTTTCTTGAACTGCTGCTCTCGTGGCTCAAGCCGGAAACGGCATCGCTCATCCCGCCATTGATACTGCACTGGTCATGGCCCGGCTGGATTTTGTGGTCGCTTATTCTTTCGCGCGTTATCGGCATGAACCATCCTCCGACAGGGCATGACCATCCCCTCCCATTGCCAAGAAAACTCTACGGATGGTTGGCCATAGCCATTTTTTGTATCACATTCACCCCCGTACCGTTCGGAATAACCTGAAACTGCGAGTTATGGTGATGAATAGCGACCTGAATGAGGTGCCGCAGTTCCGGCTCAACTGCGCTGGCAAAGTACTTGATCTCTCCAGAGGGCCAATAATCATGGGTATCCTGAATACGACGCCTGACTCGTTTTATGATGGGGGGATATTGCAAGGCAAGGCAAGCACTCTCGACCTTGACCGGGCCGTTGATTATGCGCTGACCATGATCAGTTCAGGCGCCTCTATTATCGATATCGGTGGCGAGTCTTCAAGGCCTGGGGCAGAAAAAATTTCAGAACGGGAGGAGATTGCCCGAACGGTGCCGCTGATTACCCTTTTACGGCAAAAAACCGACATTCTGATATCAATAGACACCTACAAGTCGGAAGTTGCCGAAGCGGCATTGCGGGCAGGGGCTCACATCGTCAATGACATTTCAGGCTTTACCTTCGATCACCGGCTTCCAGCAGTTTGCCGGAAGTACCTGGCTGCGGTCGTACTGATGCATACTCCGGTACAGCCGGAATCAATGCAGTGGAGCACCGCGACTGAGTCGGGGGGAGAGGATATTGTAACAAGAGTCCTTGGCTTTCTCGGGCGCTCCATTGCACGGGCTGAAAAGCATTCGATTGAGGATATTATTATTGATCCAGGCTTCGGTTTCGGCAAAAGCGTTAAGGAGAACTTCCGACTGCTCGATCAGCTCAATTCAATACTCGCTCTCGGCCGACCAGTCCTCTGCGGCGTGTCGAGAAAATCGTTTCTCGGCCATGCCATTACTTCTCCGGGCAGGCAAACCCCACCGCCTTCCGAAAGATTGGCCGCCACCATTGCTGCGCAAACAATTAGCCTAATGCGGGGAGCATCAATTTTGCGGGTGCACGATGTTGAGGCTGCGTCACACTGCGCCAGCGTGGTGAGGGCGATGCGTGCGGCAACAGGATCATCGGGCGAATTTACGGGAACCGACAATGGTGACCGTCGGGGGTGAAGGCTGTTTTTTGCGGGTTAAAAATTTTGTTACATTGATTTTCCTCCCCCTGGATTGAGTTTGTCAAACCCTCTTTATTCAGATGTATCTTTCAAAAATTGAGCTTTTTGGCTTCAAGAGCTTTGCGCATAAGGTCAGAATTAAATTTGACCAGGGTCTGACGGCCATCGTCGGGCCCAATGGATGTGGAAAAACCAATGTTGTGGATGCCATGCGCTGGGTACTGGGCGAGCAAAAATCTTCTCTGCTCCGCTCAGCGAAGATGGAGAATATTATTTTTAATGGCTCCAGGAACCTCAAGCCCCTCAGTCTTACAGAAGTCTCCCTGACGATCGAGAATACGCGAAATGTTTTGCCGATTGAATATACCGAGGTGACCATCACCCGCCGTCTATACCGCAGCGGCGAAAGTGAGTTCCTATTAAACATGGTACCCTGCCGTCTGAAGGATATTCTGGATCTCTTCACCGATACCGGAATGGGGAGCGATGCGTATTCGGTCATTGAGCTGAAAATGATTGAAGAGATTATCAGCAACAAAAGCGAGGATCGTCTGAAGCTGTTTGAGGAGGCTGCAGGCATAACCCGTTACAAACAGAGGCGAAAACAGACCTTCAAGCTGCTTGAAAGTACTTCGCACGATCTCTCCCGTGTCGATGATGTGCTCTTGGAGGTTGATAAAAAGGTGCGAAGCCTGAAACTGCAGGTGCGTAAAGCTGAAAAGTTAAGGGAGCTGAAACAGAAGATTCGAGAACTTGATCTTGCCCTCTCCTGGCTGAGAATGGAGGAGTTGCGTGAGAAACTGGAGCCGATGCAGCGCCGCATCAGGGAGGAGGAGCTGCTTAATCATGCCTGTGCGACCGCCATAGCCACTGAGGACAGCGCAGCACAGGAGCGTGAGCTGTTGCTGCTCAAGGAGGAGAGCTCCTTGAGGGAAAGGCAGAAGAGGCTCAACGAATGCGATCAGAAAATTCATCTCCTTGAAAAAGAGCTTTTACAGCATGAAGGGCAACAAAAGAGCCTTGTAGACGATATTGCCCGTTTCAGGGCAATTATCCGCAATAAGGAGCAGAAAAGCGATGAGCAGGAGAGGCTCGAAAACAACCTGTTGCAGCAGAAAGCCCCTTATGAGTCAGCCTGCAACAACCTGCATGCTGCATTTCATAGTCTTGTGGCTGAGCATGACCAGCTCAATACCACGCTCCGCCTGCAGAGGGAAGAACTTGGCGGGGAGCGAAAAGCCGGTGCTGAAGAGCAGAATGCGGCCAACCATCTGGCCTTGAACAAACACAGCCTTGAATCAAAGAAAGAGTACCTGCGATCGACCATTGAACGACTTGAAACAAAACAGCTTGCCATTCTAGACAAGCTGAAAGGCTCCTGTAGCGCTGACCGGGAGCTCTCGGAAAAAATCAGCCAGATAAAAGCAAGAGTTACCGAGGCAAAAAAGCAGGAACAGGTGCTGCGGGAACAGCGGGATCGGTTAAGCCGCCAGATCGGGGAGAAGCAGGAGGCTCTCCTTCTGCAGCGCTCTGAAAGGGAAAAAGTGCACAACCAGATTCTGCTTGCCAATTCAGTACTCGATAATTTTGAGGGGATGCCTGAGGGGATCGGTTTTCTCGAAAAGCAGAGGAGGAGCGGGAAACAGGGGCTGGGGTGCCTGTCGGACCTTCTGTCACTTGATAGTTCACAGCGAAAAGCGGTCAATGCCGCGCTTGGCGAAAGCATGAGCTATTATGTCTGCCAGTCGCTGCAGGATGCCAAGGAGGGAATCGCCCATCTGACTCGATCCAATAAGGGTAAGCTCCATTTTCTGGTGCTTGACCTTGTTGCCCAAAACCCTGAAATCAATTACCCAGAGATCAGCGGTGCAAAAAAAACCCTTGAGCTCATACGGTATCCGTTGGAACTTCATCACGCACTGGTGCTGATGCTCAACAAAAGCTATGTTGTGCCGGACCTCGGAACGGCGGAAAACCTTGCCCTGCACTATCCTGATTGCTCGTTTGTAACCATTGACGGGGAAAAATTTGCTGGAAGGGGCCTCCTTTTCGGCGGAAGCTCAACAAGCAGCGACGGGTTGCGCTTAGGCAGAAAGGTGTTGCGTGACCGGCTTCAGGATGAGCTGGTCACTCTCGAAAAAACAATCAGCAAGGAGGAGAAGGCCTTGCTGCAACGGCGAAATGAACTGGCCCTAATCAAAGCGGACGAACAGCGCAGGGAGGTTGAGCGTCTGGCATCAGAGATGGTAGAGCTTGAAAAGAGAGCTGCCCGGCTGGATGCTGAGGAGAGCGCCGGCAAGCGGGAGGTGCAACAGGCTGAAGCTGAGATAGCTGCCATGGTTGCGCAAAAAGCAGCCTGCGAAGCTGAACTGCAGGCACTCATGCCTGCAATCATCAGCAAGAGCTCAACAGCTGCACGCTTCAGTGAAAAAATCCGGTTGCTGCAGGAAAACCTTACCTCCCTTGAAACTCGCCATCATCTGTTTAGTCGGGAGATGCAAGCCCGTCAGAGTCGCTACAAGGATTCGCTCCTCGATCTTGAAAAGCTCAGCTTCAACATCACCGTCTGTGCCGAAAATCGACAGTCGCTGCATGAAGAGATCAAAAAGCTAAAGGCGGAATGTGCCGCCGCCGAAAAAAAACGAATTTCGGGCCGGGAGGCATCAGAAAGAGTGAAAAATGAGCTTGAAAAGCTGTTTCTCACGGCTGCCGGTGAGCAAAAATTATTTGCGGATTTATCATTGGCATACCGCGAACGACAGGCACAGCATCATGAAAGTCAGAGCAGGCTGAGGGAGTTCCGGCGTAAACACGAAGCTGCCCTGCAGCTCATCCTGTCCCTTACCCAGGAAAAGATACAACTGGAGCAATCGCTTGACCATCTCTTCACCGAGGCCCAGCTCAAGCACAACTGTGACCTTGCCCTGATGAGGGAGCCCGTTGTTGATGCTGCATTTGACCGAAATGCCGCAAAACAGACGTTTGAAATTCTGACTAGGCAGCGAGAACAGTTTGGAGCTGTCAATGAACTGGCGCTCGATGAATATGAGCAGGAAAAAGAGCGCCTTGATTTTCTTGCAGAGCAACGGAACGATCTGTTAAGCGCCGAAAAAGAGCTTCGTTCAACCATAGAGGAGATCAATAAAACCGCCCTCCGGAAATTTGAAGCAACATTCCGTGAGGTGAGGAAAAACTTTATTGCTATTTTCAGGGAGCTTTTTGAGCTGGACGATGAGGTCGATCTGCTTATTCATGCAGACCAGGATCCTCTTGAGGCCCATATCGAAATAGTTGCCAAGCCAAGAGGGAAAAAACCGCTTTCCATTGAGCAACTGAGTGGCGGAGAAAAGGCTCTGACAGCTCTTTCGCTTCTCTTTGCCATCTATCTGGTAAAACCGAGCCCCTTCTGCATTCTTGATGAAGTAGATGCGCCCCTGGATGATGCCAATGTTACCCGGTTTATTAAACTCCTTAAAAAATTTGAGAATAACACTCAATTCATTATTGTTACGCACAACAAAAAAACCATGGCCTCCTGCCAGGCACTTTACGGGGTCACCATGGAAGAAGAAGGGGTATCAAAACTGATACCCATACGGCTTGAAAAAATAAGGATTTGAAAAGTGCCGGGAGAAGCTATGGCCAGAAAACTTGTGTTATTTGATATCGACGGAACATTACTGACGGTGAACGCCATCAACCGCAGCGTCCTTGTTGATGCGCTTAAAGAGGTATACGGCACGGCAGGAAGCGCCGGAACGCACAGTTTTGCCGGGAAAATGGACAGCAAAATTATTTACGAGGTACTGCAGGTTGCCGGCCTTGATCGGGATGAGATTGCCGAAAAATTCGAGCAGGCTAAAACGACCTATATTGAGATGTTCCGTACACAAGCAAAACCTTCAGATGTTCTGTTGATGGAGGGAATCCGCGAGCTTCTTCAAAAACTTTCCGAGCATCCGGAACTGATGCTTGGCCTCTTGACTGGAAATTTCGAGGCGTCGGGACGGCACAAGTTGCGTCTTCCAGAGATTAACCACTATTTTCCTTTCGGTGCCTTTGCCGATGATGCACCTTGCCGCAATGAGCTGCCGGCTGTTGCTGTCGAAAAAGCCCGCCAGCTCACTGGAATAGATTTTTTTAACCATGACATCATCATCATTGGCGATACGGAACACGATATCGCCTGTGCCAGGGTTCTGAACGCAAAATCTATTGCCGTAGCAACCGGCACCTATTCCCGGGAGGAGCTGAAAAAACACCGTCCGCATGTTTTGTATGAAAACCTGGGCCGGACAGATGTTGTTCTCAGTGAGATACTCCGATCTTCAATCAATTAACTGCTCTTTTATGAAAACGTACCGACGGCAAATACGTGAAAAGATTTTACAGGCGCTCTATACTATAGAAATCCGCGATACCGACATAGACTCTGCCGCAGGCTGGCTTTTGACCGAAGAAATTCTGGCAGATGCCAATGCCATGAAATTTTTCAATATGCTTCTGAAAAACATCAAGGAGCACATGGCGGAGATTGACCAGTATATTGTAAAGCATACCTTTAACTGGGATATGAGCCGTATTGCTATCATTGACAAGAATATCATTCGCATGGCCCTGACGGAAATCCTCTACTGCGAAGATATTCCGCCCAAGGTTTCGATCAATGAGGCTATTGAAATCGCAAAAAAGTTCAACAGCACCGACAAGAGCAGCAAGTTCGTCAACGGCATTCTTGATGCGATATTCAATGATCTTAAAGGTGAGGGAAAGGTGCATAAAAACGGTCGGGGGCTTATCGACCAGTCGGCAGCCAAACTTCAGAAAGCGGAGAGCGAGAGCGAAAACCAGGAAATCGAAAGCTGAAGGGGCGAATGAAACAAACCCCTGAACAGAAGATTGTTTTTCTTAACGAGGTGCTTGGTGCCGCATACCCGAACCCGAAAAGCGAACTGCACTACGACAGCCCGTTTCAGTTGCTGGTGGCCACCATTCTTGCTGCGCAGGCAACTGACCGGCAGGTCAATATCATTACCAGGGAGCTTTTCATGTGTGCGCCGGATGCCGAAAGCTTGAGCCAAATGGAGCTTGACCAGGTCAGAAGCCTTGTGAGCACCATAAATTATTACAACAACAAGGCAAAAAACATCCTGGAGGTAAGCCGGATTCTGGTTGAGCGCTATCAGGGTGTGGTTCCTGACACGAGGGAGGCGCTCGAAAGTCTGCCCGGGGTTGGCAGAAAAACCGCGAACGTGGTGCTGAGCAACGCGTTTAACGTACCGGTCATGCCGGTCGATACCCATGTGCACCGGGTTTCAAACAGAATCGGACTGGTTTGTACCCAAAAGGTGGAACAGACGGAAACTGAACTGATGAAAATTATTCCTGAGGCTTGGGTTATCCCCTTTCATCACTATCTGCTACTGCACGGCCGTTACACCTGCAAGGCAAAAAAGCCTGACTGTGCAAATTGTCTGGTCAGCAGCATGTGTGACTACACGGCAAAAAACTAGCCAAGTTCAACCTTACGGTCTACGGCATAGATCCACTCACCCTCCGGGCGATGGCGGTTGCCTGCCCACAGTTCAAGGGTTATCCCTTTTCCGGTGGAGACTGGAGAAGTAAATATTTCGACCTGATAGTAGAGTTCATCGAGCAGGTCACCCCATACTTTTTCAAGGGTAACGTCCCCGTTATCATAGGCCTCGCCTGGAGTAAGTGCCTGAGCCGTATCGGGCCGGAAATAGTCGCTGATGTAGATAAAGCTGTCGGGCATCAGAAAACCGCCCCTGAACGAACCGCGTGAGCGCTTGACGCCGGGCACTTCAATCCAGAATTCCAGCAGGGTGTCCAGGGTCAGCTTGCCGTCAGCGGCCAGTTTCTCCAGAAGTTGCTGTACGGTTTGGCGAATGAGCGCCTTGTTGGAGGTGGAAAGCTCATGCATTTGAAAATCAGGAGTGTGGTCGCGCATGTCGGGTAAAAAGTATGGAGTTGTGGTTTCTGTTGCCATACGGTAATATAGGGTTCTTTTATGCCCGGATCAACCAACTGAATGGAGTGATTGTCGTTACCGATAATGTTCCGATTGCTTTTATGAAAAAATCTGATCGCCGGTGAACATGGCTGGCCTGAGGCCACGGACTGAATTTGCGATGAAGATGGTCTCAGCCGTCAGCAGATCATCGAGTGTTATGGTTCTTTCGGATACAAAGGGTCTGGCGGAAAACAGATAGCTACGGTAAATGCCGTTGAGCAGGCCGGATTGAAGCGGAGGCGTAAAGAGCTGACGGCCTTTGCGGATAAAAATGGTGCTGATGGCCCCTTCGCTCACCTCACCGCGCTCATTGAGAAAGAGGACGTCATCGTAACCTTTTTGGCGAGCCAGAGTGAAGTATCGGTCGTAGAGTTCCCGTGCCGTTGTTTTGTGGCAAAGTAACGGATTCGTTGAGTCGGTTCGGTGCCCGGCAAGACAGAGGCTCAACTGGACGGCTGAACGCTGCACCGCTATCGGCTCATAGCCGACGCTGAAGGTGCCCTTGAAAGAAAGGCTGAGCTTGACCTTGAAGCGACTGCACGTTTGATGCGGCTTCCCGTTGTTCTGGGTTCCAGGCAGCTGAACAGATGGAGGAGCGCCACCAAACCGGCACAGCTCCTCTTCAAGATGGCTGAGCATCAGGATCGCTGCGGCTTTGTCGCAGGAAAAGCCAAGGACTGCAGCCGAAGCTGCAAGCCGTTTGAGATGCTCCTCAAGCCAGAGATAGCTCCCGCTCCAGAGGATACTTTCAAACAGTCCGAAGTTTTTCTGACTGTCGCTCAAAAAAACTTTTTCCTTATGTTCTTTCCTGAAATCGGAATCACGAACAGTATCGCTGACAACCGGGTCAAGATTCTTGAACATGCTGTCAGCGATGCCGACAAGAATCTTTGCCTTGAGCTGGCACTCACGAAATTCCTCTCCGGGATCGGAGTCCCAGACAATGCCTCCTCCCGAACCGTATACCCCTTCGTTTCCGGAAAGCTCAATGGTGCGGATTGCCACGCTGAAAACCATGTCGCGATCGGGAGCCATATAGCCGATGGTGCCGGTGTAGATTCCTCTCGGTTCCGGTTCAAGGCTCTGAATGAGTTTCATGGCATTGATTTTGGGCGCACCGGTTATGGAACCGGAAGGATAGAGCGCCCTGAAGAGTTCGTAGAGCCTGATACCCATTCTCTCCTCACCCCGAATGGTTGAAACCAGCTGATGAAGCGTCGGCCAGCTTTCGGTTGCAAAGAGCTCCCCTGCCTCGACTGAACCAGGCTTGCATATCCGCCCAAGATCGTTTCGCAAGAGATCAACAATCATGAGATTTTCTGCAAGGTTTTTCCGGCATCTGGCAAGCCCCTCTCTCAGGCGACTGTCTTCTTCAGCCGAGCTGCCTCTTGGAGCAGTCCCCTTCATCGGCATGGTTTCAATGAGCGAACCTTTTCGCCTGAAGAAAAGCTCGGGTGAAAAGGAGTGAATGATACGCCCCCCACTGTTGATGCTGGCGGTATAGGAAGAGGGTTGAGCGCCCCTGAGTGCTGCAAAAAGTGCCGGCGGAGAGCCGTTGAATGAAAAGCGGTATCGCCCGGTAAAATTCACCTGATAGAGATTGCCTGAAGCGATGTGCTCTTTGATGAGCTTGATGGTTGCGCCGTACTCTGCTTCTGAAAGATTGAAGGAGAGCTCCGATACAGCAACCGGGTTATGAGCAAAAGATGTACGCTCTTCAGCAAAAAGCTGTTCGACCTGTGCGGCTGAAAAGCGCTCCGGTTCACGGTAAACACCGAACCACCCAAGCGGTGAAGGCGGAACAGGGTCCCCTACGGGAGCATGCGTATGGGCAAGACGCTCTTCAAAACCACATCCAGCCTCATAGGTGAGCCAGCCGGCAAGAAAAAAGCCCTCTGCGAGTTTTTTCTCAAGCGTCCGAAAAAAGAGCTCCAGCCCGGAGAGGGCTGAGAGCTCCACCACCTCAAGCGGACTGGAGAAGAGCAGCGCACCGCCATGAGACTCTTTACAGAAAGCGGATTCCAGCCAGATCGATCCATCTGTGGAAAGGGCGGCAGCAATGCGTTCATAGGTTACCGCATCCTTCATTTCAGAGAGGCTCAAGCACAATGGTTTTGCCCAGCACGGTTTCAAGCCAGGGCTTCAGCAGGTCAGCTGCCCAAATTTCAATATCAGGCTCAAAGCGGGTTTTGAGGTGCATCGTCATCACCTTCCCCTTGATCTCTATGCTGATTTTCTGAATGTTCTGCCGGTGACCACGTTCAAGACCATTGGCGAGACGCAGAATGCCGGACAGCACATCAACCGCCCGCTTGCTGACTGGCTGGAGCATGCTGTATGCCATATGGCGCTCCGAAGGAGCTGATTTACGGTGATAGCGGGCAACATGGCCGATGATTTCAATTTCCGTAGGAGAAAATCCGCGAAGCTCACCGTTCTGGATAAGGTACTGGCTGTGCTTGTGATGGGAAGAGATCGAGATAAATGATCCGATATTATGAAGCAATGCTGCATACTCCAGAAGTTCGCGGTAGGGCTCTTCAAGATGGTGCAGAAGTGCGAGTTTGTCGAAAAGCTGGAGACTGATCCGTGCAACATGCTCTGCATGGTCGCGTCTCCAGCCGCAGCGGAAGCAGAGTTCATAGACACTCTCCTTGCGGATATCGAGTTCATCATCATCGTCCCGTTTTTGGCCGGCAGCAATTCGGTGCTTCAGATAGTGGAGCACCATACCCTCCCGCAGGGCTGAATCTGAAACCACGATCTCCTTGAGATTGAAGAGTCTGAAAATCATGTCGATGAGAATGAGCCCCGGCACGATAAGATCAACCCTTTTTTCATCCAGACCGCTCATTTTTTTCCGTTCGGCGGCACCAAGAGGCAGGATCGCCTTGTAAAGGTCTTGGAACTCCGAGCGGGTAAATGAGCTGTTGTTAAGCGAAACAGCACTATCGCGCCCTTTCATGAGGTATATCATACGGGCAATATTGAGGGCCGTACCCGAAGAGGCTATAGCTCTGGTCACCTTGAGTTCTGAGGCTTTTTCAACGGCGGAGACCATCTCTGCCGAAAAGAACTGTTCGAGCATCTTGATATCATGAATGCCGATAGGTTCTGAGGCGACAAAGCGCTCGCACATTCTTGCAACACCGATTTTACGGCTCTCCAGCAGTTGTATTCCCTTCTGATTGACGAGAACAAATTCAACGGATCCTCCGCCGATATCGAACAGAAGGTCGGAGCTGCTGCCGATCTTGACAGCACTGCGCACTCCATAATAGATAAACTCTGCCTCCTCCTTGCCTGAAATAACCTTGACCTTGAGACCGGTCTCTTCCTTGACACGACGGAGAAAATCAACCCGGTTTTTTGCCTCCCGGATAGCACTGGTTGCAAATGCAAGAACATTTTCCGGAGCCACACCGTGCTGTGAGGCAAGCACAAGAAAATTCTTCAATGCCGCAATTCCCGACAGCATTGCCTCTTCATTGAGCATTTTCGTAGAAATGCTGCCACGACCGATACAGATCATATCCTTGACACGGTCAACCTCGATAATCCCCTTTTCCTTGTTCTCTTCAACAATAATCATGTGGAAAGAGTTGGTGCCGAGATCAATAGCGGCAACTCTCAATTTTTCACTCTTCATACCAATAAGTCAAAATCCATTTTTAAAAGTCACTACAAAGTACGCGTTTTGAAAGGGAAAAGGAAAAGTTCGGAAGCGAAGAGGCTGGAGGAAGGGCGGAACTTTTCTGCTTACGGAGATTTCGTTGTATATTCCTGCCTGAAACCGTCATCAGTTATGTCAGTTTCACTGGTGGACTATCATTTATTCCGACGCTTGCACTGCTTTTTTTTACTTATGGAAGAAATTGACCGGCTGGAACTCCGATATGAAGTTGCGCGAAAAGCGATTCATCTTTCCTCTCTTTCAATCCCGGTTATTTACTGGTTTATCAGCCGCGAACTTGCTCTTCTTCTGCTTCTTCCGCTTTTTTCCGGTTTTTTTCTGATTGACCTGCTGAAAAATTTTTTTGCTCCCGTTTCGGATTGGTATCATAAAACGTTCGATTCGATGCTGAGAACACACGAGCTAGAACGAACGAAAATGCACTTGAACGGAGCAACCTATATTGTCATGGCCGCGTTGCTTCTGGTGCTGTTTTTTCCGAAAATTATTGCTGTGACCGCTTTCAGTCTGGTTGCTGTTTCAGATACCCTTGCGGCCATTATTGGAAAAAGTTTCGGAAAACACCGGTTTGGACTAAAAAGCGTTGAGGGAAGTGCTGCGTTTTTTCTCTCCGCGCTGGCTGTTGTCAGTATGGTACCCGGGCTGAGTCTGATGATCGGCATTATCATGGCGATAACGGCAACACTGACCGAGGCGTTTATCGTACGGATCGGGCCGTTCAAGATAGACGATAACCTTGCAATACCGCTGGTCAGTGCAACCATCGGTACGCTGTGTACCCTCTTCTCCATTTTCCGGTAGCTTCCGATCATGCAGACCACTTTGACCGATTCCGTTGAAGAAGCCGCCAGGATCCTTAACTCGGGCGGGATTGTGGCATTTCCAACTGAAACAGTCTACGGCCTTGGCGCTGGCATCAGCCATCCGGAAGCCATCAGGCAACTCTTTCGGGCAAAAGGCCGTCCGATGGATAACCCCCTGATTGTTCATCTCTACAGCACTCAGCAACTGGCGGCGGTTGCGGCTGAAGTCAATCAGGCTGCCAAAATACTGATTGAACGCTTTTTTCCCGGCCCTCTCACCCTGGTACTGAAAAAAAATCCTGCCGTTCCTTATTCTGTGACCGCAGGCCTTGATACCGTCGGGGTACGTTGCCCACAAAATCCTGTCGCCAGGGAGTTTCTCCGTCTTTGTGACTCTCCTGTCGCTGCTCCTTCGGCAAATCTTTCTGGATTACCAAGCTCGACAAACTGGGAGGCTGTCTATGAGGATCTTGACGGGAAAATCGGCTGCCTTCTTCGGGGCAAGCCGAGTGCTATCGGTCTTGAGTCGACCATTGTGGACTGTTCCGGGGCAAAGCCGGTTCTGCTCCGGGCAGGGGCGATCACGCTTGAACAATTGCAGGCGGTTGTGCCTGAGATAACAGCAAATGCAGCCACAAACGAACAGGAGCCGCCAAAAAGCCCTGGGCTGAAGTATCCCCATTATACACCCAAGGCATCGGTTGTTCTTTGGGATGGAAAAGAGGAGAGCAGGATTGAAAACTCTTCATCGGCCTATATTGGCTTGTCGAGCCCGCCTGAGGGAGTTGCCCAGCTCAAGGTTTGCCTGAATCTTGAGGAATACGGCCGGGAGCTTTTCCGGTTTTTTCGGCAGTGTGACGCCGAAGGCATCAGCATTATCTATTGCGAACTGCCATCAAGCCGGGGACTTGGCCGGGCCATCAGTGATCGGCTGATGCGGGCTGCAGGAATCTCTTAAACTGCTGTGAAGAGCGTATCCCGTTCAGAACGCAAGAGAACAGCCAAGATGGAATGAGCCTGGAGTGCTGGTTGCCTGCTGGTCGTTCCCGCTGCTGTATGCCTCGCGGTCACTGTACCAGGTTGTTTCATATCGTGCTCCAAGCTTCATCTGTGGCAAGGGTTGCCATGTTGCCACCACAAAAAGGGATTTTCCCCGTCCGTTGTACATCCCGAGAGAGGAGGTCAGGGGCAAATCATCCTCATAAGCATAGATAGCGGCATCATAATCGTCAGTATTAAAAACAGTGAGCCGCCCTTTCAGGCCAAATTTTCCGGAAGTGTACCCCGCCTGCTGATAGACCAGCCATCCGGAAAAGAGCTGGTCTCCGCCCAGATACTCCTTTACCACTTTTTTTACCTCTCCGCGGCTTCTCAACTGAACGCTCCGGGAAAGCGTCATATCGCAATCCAGTCGGCAGCGATTGGTTATTTGAGGAAGCACCGTCCAGAGCGGATCGCCTGAAGTCCCCTGATTTGACTGCTCTTCCTTCTCTTTGTGCTGGAGCTGCAGACTCCAGGTCAACAACGGCGACTGTTTCCAGGTCATGAAAAATCTTGAATCGTTGCCATCTGAAGGGTATGGGCAATGATCGTCAAGCAGAGGAAAGGTAAAAAGGTCATAATAGGCCGCAACAGAAAGCCGCTTGCTTACCTTTGCGATAAGGCCGATATAGTATCCCTGCTCATTTGATGCCCCGCTGCCCCGTTCGGCAAAGGCTCCGGCAAAAGGGGAATAATAGCTGGTTCCATACTGGCGGATTGCGGCAACCGTGCTGAGGCCATGAAGAATCTCATACTCCGCACCGGCTGTCCAGGAATCGTCATCCGGCCTCCGGGAAAATGCGGCTTCAGCAAAGAGGCTTGCATGACCAAGGGAGAGATCCGTTTGTAGACTGTAGAGGGTTGCCGAAGAGATTGTACTAGCTGCGGCAGAAGGTTCAAGCTCATCAAGCGGAATCGGATAATGGAAAGCGAGCACACTGCCTCCAACCCTGCCGCTGAACTGCCCGGCCTGATAATGATAGAGAAGATTTGCCCCGGAGAGGGTCTCGGTGATGTTGTCCTTTCTGCTTAACTCAAGCTGGGTGCGATGATAACCCGATGTGCTGAAACTGGTGATGACACCTGCATCGTTGATAAGAGCGTCGCAATGGTTGGACGAATAAAAAAGGGTCACTTCAAACGGGTCAAGCTTCAGGGTTGCGGCTGCACCCTGAAGGAAACCGGATTCCGAGCTTGAGAAGTAAGGCAAAAGCTGCTTTGATGGAAGCCGGACACTGCCGGAGGGGTCAGAGCCCTTTGCATAATAGCGACCCTGCCCAATAAGCAGCCCTTGTGCAAAATTCAGTTTATAGTTGCCAAGGACCGCGCTCTTGATAACACCAACATCCGTGGCGTTGATGCTCAATGAGGTAAAGTCCGCCGCATCAGGCTCGCCGATATCTTTTTCCTGAAGCAGACTTGCTTTGAGATGGGGCGCCGAAAACTGAAGGCGGTGGTAGAGCTTGTAGTTCTCTCCTGCATATTTGCCGTCCAAAATCCCTTTTCGCGGCGTCGTTTCCCACATTAGACGGCTATAGAGCGAGCCATCAACGTCAATAGCCATTGCCTTGGATGCCAGACGGGAAGGGTGCTCTTTTTTAAAACGAATATATGGGGCAATACTTGCCGTTTTTTCTTTGCCGATAATGGATTCGAGTTTCTGCAGGGAGAGAATGGCGCCCTTGTCGCGCCGGTAGATCAGGATGGCCTGTACATCGAACGTCTTGAGCCAGGGAAGCTGGCGCAGATCGCCTTCATCGGCTTCATTGATCAAAATGTTGCTTGATTTCAATTGCTCCATCAAGTCGAGCAACTGCTCAATATTCACTTCAGATTCGGCATGGTCCAACAAATCCTGAAGGTCACTGTTTTCGGCACCGAACGCATCACGGAAACCATGAGGCGGGGCTAAGAGAAAAACAAACGTCATAACCGTCAGAAAGGCATGACGTTTGAAAGCATAAAAAGTCTGTCTCATAAACCATTCGGGTTTTGTATCATGAACAAAACCGGCTGATGGCTTATGGGCTTTCCGTCAACTTATAGAGTGCCTGAACTTCGTTCCGGCTCAAGTATCGCCATTCGCCTCGCCGTAGTTCCCCTGCCTGCAGGCCTGCATATGCGACCCGTTCAAGCCGTTTAACCTCAAAACCGAGAGTCTCGAACATTCTTCTGACCTGGTGATTCTTTCCTTCATGAATGCTCACCAGTACCTGCATACCCTCGTCAAGTATTTTTGCCCGGCATGAACTGACTTTTTCACCGGTATCTTTCAAACGCATCCCCCCTGTTAACTGGGGCAGAAGATTTGGTGTGAATTTTTCTGAAAGCTCAGCAATATACTCTTTTTTTACGTTTGACGAAGGATGCATGAGTTTATGCGCCAATGCCCCGTCATTGGTCAGCAGAATCACACCTGTCGTTTTTCGGTCGAGTCGTCCGACGGGAAAAACCCTCTCTTCAACATCAATAAAATCGAGCACCATCTCGCGCTTTTTTTCGTCGCTGTTGGTTGTAATGACGTTTCTGGGCTTGTTGAAAAGAATGTAGACCTTCCGGTGCTCGGGCTGTGCAAACTTTTCTCCGTCGACAATAACCTCGTCGCGCGATGGGCTGACCTTGATGCCCGGTGTTGTAACCACGACACCATTCACCATAACCCTGCCATCAAGAACAAGCTGATCGGCGGCCCTGCGTGATGCTATGCCGCAAGAGGCCAGATAACGGTTGATTCTGACTTCATCGTCTTTGTTGCTGTTTTTCATATTACTCTATCGTTTCCTGCTTGTTCATTGCCGGATGCGGCTCTCTCTTCGCCGCTTGGCCGGGTAAGGCATTCCTGCTCTTCATGCTCCTGAAGAATTTCCTTTATCTCGCGAAGTTCAGGGAGCTCTTTTAATGATGATAAGTTGAACATGTCGAGAAACTCGGTGGTGGTTCCATATTGCAGGGGTTTACCGGGAGAATCCGCTCTTCCGCGAACTTCGATGAACCCGCGAAGCAGAAGCCTGTCAAGAGCATAATCAGGACTCGCACCGCGAATCTGCTGAATCTCACCCCGAGAAACAGGCTGATTATAGGCAATAACAGCAAGAACTTCAAGCAAAGAGTTTGAAAGCCTTTTGCGGATCTTCGGGGCAAGAAGCTTTTTAAGGATGTCACCAAATTCCGGTCTGGCAAGAAAACGGTAGCCGCCGGCAATCCGGTATATCTGAAAACTTCTTCCGCTCGCTTCATACTCCTGGTTCAGACGCTCAACAATGGCCTGAAGCTCATCGGCAGTGAGATCACTGCCGATAGCAGCCCTGACAGCCGACAGGTTAAGAGCCTCCTCGGAGGCAAAAATAAGCGCCTCGATATGTTGCTGCAACTGTAAGTCCTGCTTCTGCACGTTGTGGCGATTATCTGCTATTTTTTCCGTGCTGTCGAAAAATTGTGATCGAGGCTGATGCCTTCTTCAAAATTATACCACAACTCCTGACAGGGAAAATTGCATTCGTAGAGGGCCTTGCCGATAATGACCGAATCAACTCCGTATGGTTGAAGCAGATTGAGCTTTTTAAGGTCTTCAGCATTGGTAACTCCGCCGGAAGCGGTAATTTTCATAGCTGTTTTTTCGGCAAACCGTTTCGTGCTTTCGTAACCAAATCCCTGCATCATACCGTCGCGGCTAATGTCGGTATAAATGACTCGTTCAATACCCATCTCCTTCATCTGGAGCGCCAGATCGTAATCCTGAAGCATGCTGCTTTCAGTCCACCCCTTGATTTTGGGAATACCGTTTTCAGCGTCTATGCCGACAACAATCTGTGACGGGGTGTAGGTTTTCAAAAGCTCTTCGACCAGTTTCGGATTGGTTACCGCTGCCGAGCCAATAACAACGCGGCCGACGCCAATATCGAGATAGCTTTTTACCGCATCGACGGAGCGAATACCGCCTCCAACCTGTACCGGAATATCGATGTTGATGACAATCTCCTTGATTTTTTCAAAGTTGACCATCTCGCCGGTCAGAGCGGCATCGAGATCGACAATATGGAGCATCTTGGCATTCTGCTTGCGCCAGATAATGGCCATATCGCGAGGATTGTCGAGGTATATTTTCTTCTGGCTGAAGTCCCCGCGGGTAAGTCGGACACACTTGCCCTCTTTAATATCTATAGCTGGAATAATCAACATAACGAATAACAAAAAGCGGTTTTAGCATCCGGCAAAATTTTTGAGCACCTGTAACCCTGCATCAGAGCTCTTTTCCGGATGAAACTGAACTGCGAAAATACCATTTTTTTCAATGGCGGAACAAAAGTTTTTTCCCGCGAACCAGGTCGTTGCGGCTACGGAATCCTGACTTACCGGCTCACAATAGTATGAGTGTACAAAATAGAAAAAGGAGTGATCCGCAATTCCCCGGAAAAGAATACTCTCTTTCTGCTGATCAACCGAGTTCCACCCTATCTGGGGAATTTTGTCGGTTTCACTCCTGAAGCGAAGCACTCTGCCGGGAATCAGATTCATTCCCTTGTAGATACCCATCTCCTCACTGTCCGTCAGGAGCAACTGCATGCCGAGGCATATGCCAAGAAGCTGCCCTCCCTTGTCAACATGCTCCGAAACCGCATCGGTAAAGCCCGACGAGTTAAGTGACTCAATGGCGGACCCGAAAGCTCCAACACCGGGAAGCACAACTTTTCTGTAACCGGCAAGCTTGGCCGGATCACTGCTGACGATCGCCTTTACTCCCAGGTAATCAAATGCCTTGAGAACAGAACGAAGATTCCCGGCGCCGTAATCAGCAATAAAAACCATGAAACATGAACTTTAAAATGACCGGAAAACATCACAAACAACCGCCGTAAACGGATTAGCCGTTCTCCTGCCCAATTTTTATTTTGACCAACTAATGCTTATTATAATGACTTTTTCACCTTACCGAAAATACCGGAAGGTCTACATCATCATACGAAATCGAAAAACCAATGTATAAAATTGTTTCGGCAATATTTTTAGCTGAAAATATCAAAAAAATTGAGATTGAGGCTCCCCGTATTGCAAAAAAAAGAAAAGCCGGGCAGTTTGTCATGATCAGGGTGGGCGATACAAGCGAAAGAGTTCCTCTGACCATTGCCGGTTCCGATCCTGAAAAGGGAACCATTACCCTCATAGTCCAGGGAATGGGTAAATCAACAAGGGAACTGAACAGCAAAGAGGCTGGCGACACCATCCACGATGTTGTGGGACCGCTTGGAGCGCCATCGCATATCGAGAAGTTCGGAACTGCGGTCAGCATCGGCGGAGGTCTCGGTGCGGCAATTGCTTACCCGACGGCTGTCGCCCTGAAGGAGGCTGGAAATTATGTCATTACCATCAATGGTGCCCGTTCGAAGGAGCTTGTCATTCTTGAAGAGGAGATGAAGGCGGTGAGTGATGAGGCTTATATCACAACTGATGATGGATCATACGGCTTTCATGGGTTTGTTACCCAGAAGCTGCAGGCGCTTATCGACTCGGGCAAAAAAATCGATTTTGTGCTGGCTATCGGACCGATCCCGATGATGAGAGCCGTGGCCGAGGTTACCCGCCCGTACAAGATCAAAACAGTGGTCAGCCTCAATCCCATTATGGTTGACGGCACGGGTATGTGCGGCGGATGCCGGGTTTCGGTTGACAACCAAATCAAATTTGCCTGTGTTGACGGCCCGGAATTTGATGCACACCTGGTTGACTTTAAAAACCTTTCTGACAGGAACAAGATGTACCTGACGGAAGAACGGCAATCGGCTGAAGCTTTTGCGCACCAGTGCAACCTTCATAAGCCGGCATAAGCCTGATGGGCAACTCTATTTATTTGTTCCGAATCCCGATTACCCGTTTGGGCAGGAACCTTCATGATCGGCTTTTCTTACAGGGATAGCTTTTTTTGCATAAACAAACTCTTTTTTTTTAGAAGCATTAATTATGGACGCACAATCTATCACGCCCAAAGAGCGCCTTGCCATTCCACGCCAGGAGATGCTATCCCAGGATCCTGTCGTAAGGAGTCACAACTTCCAGGAGGTCAATCTTGGCTATACCAGTGAGTTGGCACAGAAGGAGGCTCTTCGTTGTCTTCAGTGTAAAGATCCAGCCTGCATCAAGGGATGTCCGGTCAACATCAAAATTGACCAGTTTATCAAGCTGATTGCTGAGGGTGATTTTCTGGGAGCTGCCAGAAAGATCAAGGAGGATAATGTTCTGCCTGCTGTCTGCGGCAGGGTTTGCCCGCAGGAAGACCAGTGTGAGAAGACGTGCATTCTTACCAAGAAATATAAATCGGTGGCTATCGGTAATCTCGAACGGTTTGCGGCTGATTATGAGCGCGAAACCGGAAATGTGGAGTTGCCGTCCGTACTGCCGCCAACGGGCAAGAAAATTGCGGTTATCGGCAGCGGGCCGGCCGGGTTAAGCTGCGCTAACGATCTTGTGCAACTGGGCCATGCGGTAACGGTATTTGAGGCTTTGCATGAACTTGGCGGCGTGCTGATGTACGGCATTCCCCAATTCCGCCTTCCCAAAGAGATTGTGCAGGCAGAAATTGAGGGAATGAAAAAACTCGGAGTCATATTTATTCCCAATGCTGTCGCTGGCCGTTCAGTCACCGTTGATGAACTGCTCAAGGAGGAGGGATTTGATGCAATCTTTATAGGAGTCGGAGCAGGCCTGCCCTGGTTTCTCGGTATCCCCGGAGAAAATCTGCTCGGCGTTTATTCCGCCAATGAGTTTTTGACGAGGGTAAACCTGATGAAGTCCTATCAGTTCCCTGACAATGATACTCCCGTGTTCAACTGTAAGGGAAAAAATGTCGCAGTCTTCGGCGGCGGCAACACGGCCATGGATGCCGTCCGCACGGCGAAACGGCTTGGGGCTGAACATGCTTTTATTGTCTATCGCCGTTCAGAGGCTGAAATGCCGGCGCGTCTTGAGGAGGTTCATCACGCCAAGGAGGAGGGCATTGAATTCCTCATGCTGATGAACCCTCTGGAATTTATCGGCAATGACGAGCAGTGGCTGACTGGTGCCAAGTGCCTCCGGATGGAGCTTGGGGAGCCGGATGATTCCGGCCGCCGCCGTCCGGTGCCAATCAAAGGCTCTGAATTCGTTCTCCCCGTCGACATGGCGGTTATTTCGATCGGCAACGGGTCGAACCCGCTTATCAAGCAGACAACGCCGGATATTGAGGTCAGCAAACGGGATACGATTGTTGTTGATATCAATACCATGGCCACCTCAAAAGAAAATGTTTATGCCGGTGGCGATATTGTTACCGGTGGCGCTACGGTTATTCTTGCCATGGGCGCGGGACGTACCGCTGCGGCTGCTATTCACGAAAAACTGATGGGCAAAAAAGGCTGAGTGTTGTAACCGGTTAACTCATGGCAAAGAGGGCTGGCTGCACTGCCGGCCCGATTTTTTCACAAACCGAAAAACAAACGCATGAGCTATCTCTACAGATTTGGTGTCTCCCTTGAAAAAACACTGATCGAGGCGTTTGACCGCCATATCGGAGCACAACACTATAAAAGCCGTTCGGAAGCGATACGCGACCTTATCCGCGAAGAGCTGATAAGAAAGGAGTGGACAGAGGGCGGCATCGTTGCCGGAGCCATTGTCATGACCTATGACCATCACAAGCGCGAACTGGTCAGCATGCTCCTTGATATCCAGCATGACTTTCAGGAGACCATCATTTCCACCCAGCATGTCCACCTCGACCATCACCACTGTCTTGAAATCATTGCCGTTAAAGGCAAGGCGGCCGACGTTGAAAAACTGGCAACAACTCTCAAGGTTCAGGTCGGAGTAAAGCATCTCAGCCTGAGTATCTCTTCCTCTGCCGAATAAGCTGAACAAAGCCATCTGCTTCAGTGCCACAGCCACGCATACACGGCTCATCCGCTCATTACCGATACGCTTGGTATCCCGGGAATATGGAACGTTCCGGATCGAAATCAACAGCAGATTCCCGCTGAACCATGCGGCCTCTGACGGAGCTTAAAATATCGTGAGCCTTGCATTAATGTGACACAATTCTTAATTTCATGGCACGGCTTGGCAATGAGAAATAAACCGCAGGAGAGCGCAATTATGCACATGGCAGACGCACTGTTGTCACCGATGGTCGGCGGGGCTTTCTGGGCGGTAAGCGGCATGCTTATCAGCTATTCAGCAAAAAAAGTATCCCAGGAGGCCGATGCATCCAAAACACCGCTGATGGGAGTTCTCGGTGCCTTTGTTTTTGCTGCGCAGATGATCAATTTCACCATTCCCGGCACCGGATCGAGCGGGCACCTCGGCGGAGGACTTCTTTTGACCATCTTGCTTGGCCCATACCGGGCATTCATTACTCTTGCCTCGGTGCTGATCATGCAGTGCCTCTTTTTTGCAGATGGAGGGTTGCTGGCCCTAGGATGCAATATTTTCAACCTTGCATTTTTTCCGGCATTTATTGCCTTCCCGTTCATCTATCGAGTTATTGCCGGGAATTCTGCATCTCCGCAAAATATTGCTGCCGGCAGCATGACGGCTGCCGTGGTGGCTCTATTGATGGGGGCATTTTCCGTTGTTGTGGAAACATTGCTGTCAGGGATAACCGAACTTCCGTTCAGCACCTTTATCCTGTTCATGTTACCAATTCACCTGGCCATCGGTATTGTTGAAGGGCTGGTTACCTGTGCCGTCTTGTTGTTTGTATTAAAAACCGAACCAACTCTCCTTACTGGCCAACCTGCATCATCAAGGCCTCATTTTATCCTTGCCGTTTTTAGTGTTGTTGCTCTGATTACGGGGGTAGGTCTCTCATGCGTTGCATCATCTCATCCTGACGGTCTGGAGTGGTCAATAGCGAAAGTAAAGGGCACAGGTACAGTCAGCGGTTCTCCGGTCCATCCAGGAACCGGCCTGTCGGGTATCATCGGAAGTCTCTCCGTCCTTGTTGCGGCCGGAGGCATCGGACTTGTACTGGGCAAAAAACGGCCGGAACAAAAAAGCTTGTGATGGAGAAGAGATATCAAGTTCCTGGTTCTGACCTTGCAGGCAAAGACAAATCAATACTCCCCTCTCCTTTTCTGGGAAGTGACCGGTCGGCACTTCTGGTGACCGCTCTCTTTGTTTTCTCTCTCCTTTCACTCCCGAAATTTAACATTTCGGGAGTGATTGCTTTCGGAGCCTTTCCACTGTTCCTCATGAGCGTTGCAAAGCTTCCCGCTGGAAGAATAATAAAGCGGTTGCTGAAGATTTCCCCATTCATCCTTTTTATGGCCGCCGGAAACCTTTTTCTTGACCGCACTCCCATGTGGCTTTTCTCGGAATTCACGATCACAGGGGGTATGATGTCCGCAACAGTGATGATTGCAAAGACAATAATCTCCCTGGCCGGCATGCTCTCGGTTACCCTCTGCATTCCCTTTTACCGGATCTGCCGCGCACTCGAAGCATTTCATTTTCCCGAAGTGCTGGTCACGCAGTTGATGCTGCTCAATCGCTACAGTTCCGTTTTGCAGGAGGAGGCTCTTTCGATACAGAAAGCAAGGGATCTTCGATCGTTCGGCAACCGAGGGAAAGAGCTGCTTCGTACAGCCTCTCTTATCGGATCGTTGCTGTTGAGAACAACCAGTCGCGCCGAACGGCTCTACCGAAGCATGATTGCCAGGGGATTTCAGGGACGAATGAGAGCTTGCCCTGCGGACAGCATGACTTCCGGTGACTGGAGAGCTGTCGGGCTCTGGTCTCTTCTCTTTCTGGCACTTCGCCTTATCTTTTAACTTGTTGCCGCCAATGATCTCCATTGAAGGACTCAGCTTTTCATGGCCCGACGGCATAAAGGCCATCGACCATATCACCCTTGCCATGGCAGAAGGAAGCTCAGTGGGTATTGTGGGAGCAAACGGGGCAGGAAAATCGACACTGGTCAACCACCTTAATGGTTACTACCTGCCCCAGAAAGGCACCATTTCGATTGGCGACATACGGGTGAGCAAAAAAAATCTTGACCAGATCCACAGAACCATTGGCCTGCTCTTCCAAAACCCGGATGACCAGCTTTTTACAGCAAGGCTCTATGACGATATTGCTTTCGGCCCGGAAAACCTCGGTTTAAAGACCTCGGAGATTACAACTCTGGTCGAGGCAACACTCCGCGAACTGAATCTCTGGGAACTGCGCAATAAACCGCCTGCACACCTGTCACAAGGCCAGAAGCGGTTTGCTGCCTTTGCCTCGATACTGGTAATGAATCCTGACGTCATTGTCATGGATGAGCCCACAGCCGACCTTGACCCCAAAAACCGACGGAAGCTGATCAATCTGGTCAATGGTCTCAGAAAAACAAAAATAACCGTTTCCCACGACCTCGACTTTGTCTGGGATACCTGCGAAAGGGTCTGCATTATGCAAAAGGGACGCATTACTGCTGATGGCCCGGCCAGAGACATTCTCTCCAACAGGGCGCTGCTTGAAGCCAACAGTCTTGAACTCCCGCTGCGCCTTCAGCGATAAAACGGGGCTGTTCTCAGGCCTTCAAGGCATCCTGAAATGCAGCTCGCAGTTGCTCGACCCGCCCACGATTGACGCCAAGGTCAGAAAAGCCGAGCCGTGAAAAAGAGCGGACATGAATCACCCCTTCCTCTGGGCTGAACCGGAACTCAACATCATCGACAAAACCAAGCACCGGAATGAGAAAGATTGCCCAGAGGTACTCTTTCTCTGCCTTGTGCACGACTCCTCCGTTTTCGACGATAACGTGCTGCAAGAGTGCCCATGCCTGTTCAGCGGTACCGGTAAAACTGAACGGGTCAGTTCGGACTGTCGGATCGGTACTTTCACTGCACACCCCGTTCGGTGTTCCGGGGCAGGGTCTGAGTTTTCCGTTCACCAATTCCGGATTTTCAGCCGGCTTAGGCCACAAGCCGGAAAGCTGGTTCGTTATCGAGCCTACTGCATCAATGAAGATGTTCATTGCACTTGCTCCGTTTATTTGCTGTTACATCTGAATGGTCAAGAGATTCACTCCTGTGTTCGCAAGGTCTGTGCCCGTGGGTGGCGAATTATCCCTCAATCCTTGATATCAGCTCTTCGACCATCTTTTTATCGGCCAGCTTGACGGTAATTTCGGCAATATCACGGGTCGAATTGACGTGGAAGACCACCACTTCAAAAACATCAGTCATGCGGACAATCGCCGTCAAATCACCGATATATTTGCTGATACCAAGAAAACTCAGGGGAAGAAGACATTTGACATGAAAGGGGTTGCTGAGAAATATCCCGTAGGGCTGTACCTTAAGTACCGTACCGGAAAAGGTCTCCCCGATATCGGGCAGAGGAAGCGAAAACTCCTGATCATTACCTGCTCCGAGCCCGTATACGCGCATGGATTCCCCCGGCCTAACCTGTTCGATACGTTCTTTGAGCAGTGCAAGATCATGATAGGCTATGCCCGGTTCGGCCAGCAGCTCCCTTGCGCTGAGCCCTTGTGTGGAATAGACCTGCACCTCCTTTCCCTGCTCTTTCAATGCCCTCAAAAGAGGAAGAAAATCACTGTCGCCACTGAAGAGAATGAACGTATCGTACTGATCGGCACCGCTCAGGGCATCGACAACCAGCTCAACATCAAGATTGCCTTTCATGACGATGACGCCAGTCTCCTTGTTGACAATCTTTTTAACCGGTTTAGAGGTGATCCGATACCCGTGGGCCGTCAGCACTCTGGTAAATGCAGCATTTTCCTCAGACACCGGTTCAGATGCAGGAACGTAATAGTTTGCCTGGACTGGAGCATACCCTGACATGAAAAAAGCCATTAAACGGGAAAAATCGATCTGCCACCCAAGGTGGCGCTGCGTGAAGAACAGATTTGCTCCATCTATAAAAACAGCCGCTCGGCCCATATTGGCAACTCCTTTTCGTCTCTTGTTATGCGTTACCCGTTACCCAGACAAAAAATTAAACACAAGAGTCGTCTTAACCATTCGGCAAAGCCAGGATCAACTCATACTCAAGATTTGCCTCGCGGCATCAAGAACTCTCGATGAGAGCCAGGCAGTAAAGGCAGGAGCACTGTTAACACAGGGAATCAGTGCCGCCTTCTCTACCGATGCGAGCGCCTTCAGCTCTGCTGCCCGGTGAATGGTTTCATTGCCGTCGGAAAAATAACCGGGGGCGAAAAGATCAACATTGAGAGCCCGCTCTTTTCGAAGGATCGTGCAGGTCTCTTCAAATGATGGTTTTGTCCACTCTCCACCTACGTTGTGGTTAAGATATACCGTCATGACCCGGCCATAAGGATTTCGGGAATCCGCCTGAATGAGCTGCTGGAGACGCTGGGCAAAGCATCTTGTTGCATCAAGCCCGGTACGAAAATGAGGAGTTTCACCTTTCACGTCGGCAACCAGTGTACCATGAAAAAGAAGCAGCAGTATCCGTTTTTCATCCCATGCAGCCGTCCGCCCGCAATTTTTTTCAAAGAGATGGTCAAGGTAGATCGAATAAAGGCTCTCATCGTCCCAGAACCGGCTGAGAACCTTGACCTTCCCAAGCTCCTCCGGCTGGCGGGAGAGGGCAAGAAAGGAGCAGAGCAGGCCACAGGAGAGGCTGGTATCAACCGGTGCCATAGAGACAATTACCTGACCGTCACAAAAGCGCGTCTCATCAATAACACGCTCCACATAAGGAGGCGAAGCCGCAAAAGCGGCCTGCACCTCACAGTCAAAAAGCTCTTTGGAGCATGACGCATCGAGATGCTGCTGCAGGGCAACTGCCTGGTCACGGGTAATGCGGTTTTGGGGTGACGAGTGAGCATCAGTACGGGCACGAAGCATTTTTTTCAGCGATGAGGTAACGGCTATAGCCCTCTGAACAGGTGCAGCAATTGGCATAACCTGTGAGGCATGCGCAAGAGTCTGGCGGGTAACCCGATAATTTTCCATGAACCGGGTAGTTTCAGCCTCGCCATGAGCAGCAAGAATGACCGCTATTTTCGATCGTGACGCCATCTCCTTTTAAAATAATAAGTTCAGGACTTCCCGGAAGGAATAATGTTGACCTCCATTCCTTCATGTAAATCTTTTGCGGGAGCAAGCGCAATTTTGTCCCCTTTTTTAAGTCCCTTCAGTACCTCTACAAAAGTCAAATCGCTTGCCCCAATCAGGATAGGCTCTTTTTTCAATCGACCATTTTCAATTTTCCAGACATAGCTCTGATGATTTTCCTCAAGCACCGAACTTTTTCTGACAAGCAGGGCATTCGATCTGATGTTGTAGATAATATTTGCTGTTGCCGTCATCCCGGCCTGGATATCAACCGCCGGATGCTCAAGATTCAAATAAATCTTCGAGGTCTTTGTTACCCTGTCTGTCTGAGGCACAATACGGGAAACAACGGCTGAGAGGCGCTTGTCCGGATAGGCATCAAAAGCCACCGTTGCCTTCTGGCCGTTGCGTAAGCGGGGCATGTCGAGTTCGTCAACCTCGACGGTAACCATATAGCTGGAGGTATCGACCACCCGTGCAACGAGGGTATTGACCGTAACATAGTCTCCCTCCTTGACGTTCTGCAAGGTCAGGATGCCGGAAATAGGAGCGCTGACCGTCAGTTTTTTCAGGTCATCCTCACGCATCTTCAACTGAAGCGCTTTCTGCTGGAGCAGCTCTTCGCCCTGAATGCTGTTTTTCTCAGCCTCATCAAGTTCCTGACGCGATATCGCTCCTTCACTGAAAAGGTTTTTCTTTCTGATACAGCGAAGCCTGTTATCTCTCGTCTGAGCCTGCTGTTCAACCCATGCGGACTTTGCTTCACGGAGGGCAAGTTGTGGCTGCGGGCTGCTGAATTGCAGGATTTTCTGCCCGGAGATAACGTGCTGCCCTTCCTGTGCGCTGACAGAACTGACGGTTCCCGAAGATTCAGCACTGAGGTTTGCAACCGACTCTGCCTCAACAAACCCTGTCGCATAGATTGCCTGAACCAGCTCCGCATTGGTCACGCGTTCAGCCTCAATATCAACCCTGTTGCCTCTCGTCATCAGGAAAAACACCGTAGCAATAAAAATGACAGCAAGAGCAATGGAATATTTTGGAAGAAATTTCTGTAGGGGTTGCATAAGGACGATTATTATTAATTCAGCTTTGGGAAGTTACCTGTTTTGATCTTTTTATCCATTCCGACCTTGTTTTTTCCATAATTTTATCAATCTTTAAAAACAATTTTCTTTTCCCTGCCCTTTGGCTGGGATGAGCGCTTGCATAAAAAACACTTAATCTACACCATCAATGGGCGATAATCAAGATATAGAGAAAAGCTTTCTTGAAACGGTAACGTTCGATGAAAAAGGACTTGTACCTGCCATTGTGCAAGATAATGAAACCGGTAAGGTTTTGATGATGGCATGGATGAACCTCGAAAGCCTTAAGATGACTCTTGAGAAAAAGAGAGCCTGTTACTGGAGCCGCAGCCGCAAGAAGCTCTGGCTGAAAGGTGAATCGTCCGGCAACATGCAGGTGGTGCACGATATCCTGATCGACTGCGATGGAGATACCCTGCTTTTAAAAGTCTCCCAGACTGGCGGAGCCTGCCATGTGGGCTACCACTCCTGCTTTTACCGCAAGGCCAAGAATGATCTCTCAATGGAAATCTGTGATACACTGCTGTTTAACCCGGAAGATGTTTATGGCAAAAAAAACTGAGCTGTCGGCAAGTCAGGCAAAAGAGAGCGCAAAATCTCTTAATCAGACGAAATCAAGAGCCTCGATTCAGAGAATGTTTGATGAGGTTGCCCCGACCTATGACTTTTTAAATCATCTGCTGAGTCTGGGCATAGACAACTACTGGAGGGCAAAGGCCACAAACCGGGCAAAAATACTGCTTGGAAAAAGTTTTTCCCCAAAGATTCTCGATGTCGCAACCGGCACCGGTGATCTGGCGAACTCTATGGCGAAAATAGCCGGCGCAAAAGTTACGGCCCTGGACCTTTCACCTGAAATGCTTGCTCTTGCAAGGAAAAAGTACCCGCAGATCACCTTTATCGAAGGGTATGCTGAAAAACTTCCTTTTGGCAATGCCAGTTTTGATATTGTCAGCGCAGGATTCGGCGTACGAAATTTTGAAAACCTGGACGAGGGAATGCGGGAGTTTCACCGTGTCCTTAAGCCAGGCGGTCATGCGCTCATTATTGAGCCCATGATACCACGCAATGGCCTCATGAAAAAGCTCTACCTGATCTACTTCAAAAAGGTACTGCCAAAAATTGCAGGCTTGTTCAGCAAATCGACCTTTGCCTACGACTACCTTCCCCACTCGGTCGAAAAGTTTCCACAGGCTGAAGCCTTCACGGCCATTCTCAAAAAAAGCGGCTTCAAGAAGGCTGACTATTTCCCGATGACCTTTGAAACCTCCATTCTCTACGTCGCAAAGAAATAATCCATTCAAAACCCTCCCTTCGGTCACCGGATCGGGAGGGATGATAACAGTAAAACCGTCATACCACCTTAGGCGGTTACTTGTTCCAGTACCTGGAATAGAGCTGAAGGCGTTTAAGAAGCGGGATAAAGCATGCATAGATACAAATACCGATAATATCGGACAGGAGGTCGGCAGCTGATGCGGAACGGTAGGGCAGATAAGACTGAACGACCTCTATAGCCAGACCGTAAATGACCAACAGGATTATTTTGGTGAACCCGAACCGACTGCGCGGAAATGCGTAATCCGCCAGAAGAGCAAGAGTACCAAAGGCAAGAAAATGAAGAATCTTGTCGCCATTCTCTACGGGCGGTGGCTCAATCCCGTTCTGAATTGTAGCTTGCCAGCTGATAAAGGCTATGGTAACAGCCAGTATAAGGCGGGCAACGATCATCACCTGATGCTCTTTTCTGTTCATCTTCAGGGAGGAGCTTGAGTGGTTATTGATGGATTTCCGGAGGTGTTTTTTTTAGAGCATGGCCTCAAACTCATCCTCCGATACGACCCGGACTCCGAGCTTCAGGGCTTTCTGGAGTTTGCTGCCGGGATCATGACCTGCAACAACCATGCCGGTCTTTTTACTGACTGAGCCGACTACCCTTCCGCCACGCTCAAACACCAGTTCCGAAGCTGCCTGACGGTCATAACGGTCAAGTCCTCCGGTAAAAAGGACGCTAAGCCCCTCAAAGTTGCGGTTGACCTGTTCTCGGGGTTCTGAGGCACAGAGTGGCAGGCCGGCTGTACGGAGTTTTTCAAGGAGTTGCGGCCATGATGGTTTTGCAAAATAGTCGATTATACTGCGGGCAACAACCGGACCGATATCAGGCACGGTTGCAAGCTGCTCCTCGCTCGACTGCCGGAGGGCATCAATTGATGGACAGGCTTGCGAAAGCTCACGGGCGGTAGCGCGCCCGACGTGACGGATACCAAGGGCATAGAGCAATTGTTCATAGCTCTTTTCTCGACTTTTCTCCAAGGCACGCAAGATATTTTGTGCCGATTTTTGCCCCATGCGTTCAAGCTTTTCAAGCTGTGGTTCCTGGAGAAAATAGAGATCGCCAGGGTCCTTGACAAGCCCTCTGGCGACAAGCTGTTCAACCAGAGCTTCGCCAAGGGTCTGGATATCCATGGCATTGCGCGAGGCAAAGTGGAGCACGCGCCCCTTGATCTGGGCCGGACACTCCTCTTCGTTCGGGCAGTAGTAACTGACTTCGTTCTCCGGCCTGACCAGGAGTGACTGGCATGAGGGACAGTGCATGGGAGGCAGAATGGGCTCGGCATCGGCGGGGCGCTCTTCGGGTATGATGCGCACCACTTTGGGAATCACCTCTCCTGATTTTTCGATAATAACCCGGTCATGAATCATGACACCAAGGCGCTCAATCTCATCGAAATTATGGAGGGTAGAGCGGGAGACCGTTGATCCGGCAAGCAGCACAGGCTCAAGTTCAGCAACCGGAGTAATGGTACCAAGCCGACCGACCTGAAAAAGCACGTTATGGAGTACCGTTCTGGCCTGCTGTGCCGGATATTTGTAGGCGATTGCCCAACGCGGACTTTTGGCGGTTGCGCCCAGTTTTTCCCAGAAACGCACATCGTTAAGCTTAAGCACCACCCCATCGGTCTCATAAGGAAGCTGCCAGCGATTTCCAGCCCACTCTTCAATAAAGGCATTGATATCCTGCACTTCTTGACACAAGCGGTAATGATCACCGGTAAAGAAACCAAGTCGGCTGAGCAGTTCAAGGCGACTGAAGTGTGCAGTCGATTCGTCCTTGAGCCCCTTAAGGTAGTATGCAACAAAACACATTCGGCGACGGGCAACCTCGGCGGAATCCTGCAGTTTGAGAGTGCCTGCCGTAGCATTGCGGGGATTGGCAAAGCGATCCTCCTCCAAACGACTCTCGTTAAGGCGCTCAAAATCATCCTTGCGCATGAAGACTTCGCCACGTACCTCGACCTCCCCCTGAAGATCAGCAACAAGCCTGCCATCCAGTCTCAGCGGAATCGTAGCAATGGTTTTGAGATTAGCGGTGATATCGTCACCCTGACGGCCGTCACCCCTTGTTGCTCCCCTGACCAGAAGTCCATCACGAAAAAGGAGGCTGATGGCAACGCCGTCGAACTTCAACTCGGCAACCATTTTTTGCTCCGCCACCCCTTCGAACAGAAGAAGCTTTCGGACACGGCTGTAAAACTCCTCCACTTCAGCTAAGGAGTAGGTATTGGAGAGGCTCAACATCGGTTCACGGTGCAGTACCGAAGGGAACTCCCTGGTAATGGTACCTCCCACTCGCTGCGAGGGGCTGTCGGGGGTAACCAGTTCCGGGAACTGGCGTTCAATTGCGATAAGCTGTTCGAGAAGCCGATCAAAGTCAAAATCGGAGAGCTCCGGCCTTGCTTCAACGTAATAGAGACGGTTGTGCCGCTCAATCTCCTGACGAAGCTCGGCAATCGCCTTTTTTGCGCCCATAATGTCGGTCATCAAAAAAATAATGTTATTTGACTGATGAAATTGCCCATCCGACAATATTTTTGAAAAAGCCTATAGATCCCTGAGCGCCGAGTTTATCCCAAGTCACAGCAAGCACTTTCGGGTAGCGCCAGGCAAGTCGAAGCATGACCATTGCAAGTTCCTCAATCTTCATTTCATCGCGGAACATTGCCTGGCGATAATGCTGGGGAAGGTCGTCAAGCACAATCATCACCTCGTTCATCAGGTCATTGACAAAATTCGGCTCATCGGTGGCAGAATTAAAGCACATGTACTTCATGAGATTGGCCATTGAGGCAACATTGGGCTCGTAGGCACTGATCTGTTCAAGATGCTTTTTCGACGTGTTGTTCTCGCTGAGTGCCCGATCAAGATCGGCCGTAAGATGATGAAGGTTGCGCACCATTGATCCAAAGCCGCAGAAAGTGAGCGGAGAGCCAAGTGATGCCGCGTCGCCGAAAAGAATGATGCGCTCATCGGCAATCTCCCTTGTCCGGTTGAAACCATCATGACAAAAGGCCGGAATAATACCATAGACCGGGCGATGAATCATAAAACCGGCACCAGGCTTTTTATACTCCGGAAGCGTTCTGAAGTAGGTCTCAAAAAGGCTGAGCAGAGTGTTATCGTTCGGGGAATCAGCCTCATCATAAAAGAAAAGATAGGTGATATACTGCTGGCCATGGGCGGGAAAGCCTTCCCAGATAAGCTGTCGTCCTTTTCCGGAAGAGGTATCGGCAGGTCCTATGCTGGCAAGAATTTCACCGGTATCGAAATCAACGTTTTCAAAACCGCTCGCAATGGTACCGACCGTGGGGCAGACATGGGTCTGCGGGGAGCCTTCGTTGAGCTGCATGGCAATCGGTGAGAGAATGCCCATCACATCGACCAGCACTTTTGCCTTGTACCAGAAAGGATTGCCCTGACGATCCTCAACCTGCACAATGATATGGTCATCAAACTGGTAACAGCAGGTAAAGCTAGTTTCGGCAAGAAGAGTGCTGCCCGCAACGGCAAGTACCTTCTCCTTTGCCAGAGCAAGCAGCTTGTCGGCATCGACAGCGCAATCAAGCACGTTTTCCAGGGTCAGCCTCTTCTGGAGGCCGTCCGGCTGATAAAACTCAACCCAGCCGGTTTTATAACGTCGAACAATGACTGAGTCAACTTCGCTTTCCGTAAAAAGACCGATAGCAGATAAATTCAACAGTTCATTCCTTGAGATATTCCAGTCTCTGGTCGATTTGGCCGGAGTCTGACGGTCAAAAATCATCACTTTCCGGCCATGTTTTCCCGCCATCACCGCTGCATGAAGCAGGCTGAGCGTCCCGCCGGCATAAACAAGATCATACTCACCGCTGATAAGGGCTTCTTTGGGAACTCTTTCGCCTGGCAGAATGACCTGTCGGACAGGCTGTTTCAGACGCTCCCAGTATCGGTCAAGTTCAATGATATGATTCAGATGCCGTTCTCCATCCGCAAGCATTGAAAAGGCCCGGTAGAGATGGGGATGCGTGAACTGGATGTGATTGAGTGACAAGAGCATGGAAAAATGGAAATAAAGGATGTTAGTGTTGATCCTGCCTCAGGGTATCGGCAGGATATTTGTTCATGTATCGCAACGGCCGGTCGCTCTCGATCTGCCCATCTACCAGATGAATCCGACGTCCCGCACGATTGGCAAACTCTTCGTCATGGGTCACAACAATAACCGTCTGCTGCAACTCCTGGTTCAGTCGGTCAAAAAGTTGATAGACATTGTTTGCCGAGCGGGAATCGAGATTGCCGGTCGGTTCATCGCCAAGCAGGATTTTTGGTTCGTTGGCCAGCGCCCTTGCAATGGCAACCCGCTGCTGCTGACCGCCGGAGAGCTGACTTGGCTTGTTGGTATACTTGTTCTGCATGTCAACCATGTCGAGCAGTTTCATGGCCCGCTCCCTGATCTCTTTGCGGGTTCGGCGGCCGTTAATCATCATCGGCATGCTGACATTTTCGACAGCGTTGAACTCGGGCAGCAAAAAGTGAAACTGATAGATAAAGCCAATTTTTTCATTGCGGATACGGTTCATCTCCGTTTCCGTTTTTTCGGAAATCTCCTCTCCGTCAAGCCACACCTTGCCAGCGGTTGGTCTGTCAAGTCCGCCCATAAGGTAAAGCAGGGTTGACTTGCCCGAACCCGACGGCCCAGTGATTGCAACAAACTCCCCTGCATGAACTTCCAAAGAGAGATTGGGAATAATGGTCTGGCGGATAGCCTTGGAAAGTCCAAGCTCCTTTCGGATATTTTCAAGCTGGAGAATCGTTTCAGCCATCAGCGACCACATTCATTGTTACTGGATTACCTTGGATAAGTGCCCTAAGCAACCAAAAATCTTGGACAATCGAGCACTGTACGATATTATAACAAAAAAGGGCAGAAAGAGGGAGTGGTATTTGCTGTTACCCCGGAAGAGAGCATAACATAAAATTTATTAGTATCTTTATTAATATACCCTTGAAATAACAAAATATTGCGCCGCGTCTCATCAGGAGACCAACAGGGCTACCCTTTTGCTGCTCAGACGCCAATGAGCCAAGTTCGACAAAAGTCACCCTGGGTTTCGTGAAAGCCTTCAAGGGATTGGATTTATGAGAGCGCGCAAGCCTTTTTCTCCAACAGGCTCTTCTTTCAATAAAGGGACAACAGCATACCGGTTGGCGTGTTGATAAGCCACGGCATCGATCTCTATCCGTTCGTTCCGCGCTCGTTCTCTCAGGAGGGGAGAATGCGTCACTGCCGCAGCAACACTGTTATTGATAATCCAGGCCCACGGCTCGATTGAGGCCCGACGCAACTCTTCCTGCAGACTGACCGCTTCCAGCACGGGCGTGGTTTCAGCCAACGTTACAATAAGAACCTTTGTTTGTTTTGGATCCTGCATCTGCATCATGGGCGTAACATCGTGCAGGGCATTACGCCCGGCCTGACGGGTAAATTCACGGTGATATGCTCCTGTAGCGTCAAGAAGCAGGAGCGTATGGCCAGTCGGGGCTGTATCCATTACCACGAATTTCCTGTCTGCCTCGCCGATGATGCG
The DNA here is from genome assembly GCA_903820085.1 of uncultured Chlorobiaceae bacterium. Taxonomy (GTDB): domain Bacteria; phylum Bacteroidota; class Chlorobiia; order Chlorobiales; family Chlorobiaceae; genus Chlorobium. Next base: position 120,977 of record CAIJGA010000008.1, on the reverse strand, counting down.
AGAAAAAGCCTGGAAGACAGCAATTTCTTCGGTGCAGGGCGAACGCAAATCCTCTTCAAGCCTTGCGCGGCCTTCGGCATCAAGCTGCGCTCCTTTGGAGTCCATAATTTCGCGGCGGTAACGCTGAGTTTCGATGTACGGATCAATCCTGCTCACGGTGAGATTTTCGAGTGTACCAGTAAGCGTTTCGATAAGGTGAGCGGCCGGATCAGAAGTGGATAGATGTACCGGTAATCCTCGTTGAGCCAGTTCAGCAGCCAAGGCGGTAGCCAGGGTTGTTTTACCGACGCCTCCCTTGCCCATGAACATCACCAGACCATGGCCATCGTTGGCAATATCATCCACCAGCAGTGAAAGGGCTGGTGCGTTGAGCTTGACCGGGTTGTTTTCCGAAGCCGGATATTGGACATCTGTTGCGGAGAGCAAGTGGCGCAAGGCATCAAGACCGACCAGATTAAAAGGCTTAAGGGCGACTCGATCAGTCGGTAACGCCTTGAGCAGGTCGGGCATAGCGGACATCGCGTTCTGCTCACGGGCACAGATGGCTGCAGCGAGAGAATCCACGGCTGATTCACGAAGAGGCAGAATGCCGTTTATGATGAGATTCTGTTGCGATATGCCGATTGCTGCCAGCTCTTGACTGGTACGGGCAACTTCACGCAGGGCAGCCTGCTGAGCTCGAGCAACCAGAATCATGCGGGTACGCAAGGGATCGCAAAGTGCTTCGACGGCTTCTTTATACTGTTTCCGCTGCTTTGCCAGACCAGCCAGCGGACCAAGGCAGGAGGCATCACCCTTTGCCTCTTCAAGAAAACCGCTCCACGCTCCGGGGAGCTGGAGCATCCGGATGGTGTGACCGGTCGGTGCCGTATCGAAAACGATATGGTCATAGTCGCCAATAAGAGCCGGGTCGGTCAGGAGTGAGGTGAACTCATCAAAGGCGGCAACCTCCGTCGTGCATGCTCCGGAGAGCTGCTCCTCAATGGTGTTGAGCACACTCTGTGGCAAACGGCCGCGAACCGGCCCGATAATACGTTCACGGTATTGCTCTGCCGCCGCCTGAGGGTCAATTTCAAGCGCAAAAAGACCTGATACATTCTGGATATCGGTAATCTGATTACCGATATGGATACCGAATGCCTGACCAACGTTGGACGCGGGGTCGGTGCTGACCAGCAGCACTCGCTGGCCAGCTTCCGTTAACTTAATGGCCGAAGCGCAGGCAATCGAGGTTTTTCCTACTCCGCCTTTTCCAGTAAAGAAGAGAAAGCGGGGTGGACAATCAAGAAATTTCATGGTCATAGTTATGAATTTCATCAGCAGCATTTGCCTGAACAGCACTTGCTGTCAGAGGGTGGAGTGTAGCCTGCCCATCTGGCCAGTTCTGAGCGATTGGGATATCGACCGGCTAAAACAATATTTCCATCAAGAAGAGATAATGGAAGTGCTTCCTGGCCTGATTGTTCAAGGAAGGATTTTACAACCTGGTTTTCGGCAAAGGAGAGCGGCTCTTTGGCCAGGTTGAATCGCTCAATGACTATGCCGTTCTGCTTTGCCCAATCAACATCAGCAGCAAAATTTACCAGTGACTGATCGACATCAGTTCCGCATACGCCACTGCTGCAGCAGAGGGCGGGATCAAAAATCTGAATTCCTTTCATGTTGAATCTTGATTAAATGAAGCTCCCCGCCGCAAGCAGCGGGGTATCTAGTTTTAGTAAAAGCTTAACAAACGTCACAGCAAGCGGCGGGGAATTCAACCCTTAGAGATTTAATGACGCCTATGCTGAAACGTCGTTAAGCCATGAGGTTATTTTTCCCTGAAGTTCATCACGCACCTCTCGGAAAACGACCAACTGTTCTTCTCTTGAGCCGGATAGTCCTGCTGGATCATTGACTGGCCAATAATAACGTTTTTCATCAGGAAGCCCGGGCCAGATGCGAGGGCAGGTTGACTGTGCCTTGTTACACACAATCATCAGGTAATGAATCATTGTTTTTCCAAGATAGACATCAACCGCTTTTGGTTGCTGAAAACTGATATCGATACCAATTTCCTTCATAACCTGTATCGCCAGAGGATGGACTTCATTATTGGGCTCAAGTCCTGCGCTTAATGCTTCGAACTGCTCCCCTGCCAGGTGTCGGAGTAATCCTTCGGCCATCTGACTCCGGCAAGAGTTGCCGGTACAAAGAAAAAGCACGTTTTGTTTTTTCATGTGGAATGAGGATTAATGAGTTGATATCAGGCTTCTCTTGTTTCTGCGAAGTATTTTCCTTTGAACCAGAGCGAGACATTAACCAGCGCAATCAGGGCCGGGACTTCGACAAGGGGCCCGATAACTGCGGCAAAGGCTTCGCCTGAATTGATACCGAAGGTGGCGACTGCCACAGCAATGGCAAGCTCGAAATTGTTGCTGGCAGCGGTAAAGGCGAGCGTTGCGGTTTTGGAGTAGCCTGCGCCAAACTTGCGACCCATATAAAAGGAGAGCAGGAACATGATCACAAAGTAGATCATGAGGGGAATGGCAATGCGCACTACATCAAAGGGAATCTGGATGATGGAGCTGCCCTTCAGCGAGAACATCACGACAATGGTAAAGAGCAGGGCGATCAGCGTCAGCGGGCTGATACGGGGGATAAACGAGCCTTCATACCACTCCTTTCCTTTCAGGCGCAGCAGCACAAAGCGGGTCAGAAATCCGGCAATAAAGGGAATCCCAAGGTAGATAAAGACCGAGAGGGCAATATCGGCGATGGAGATATCGACGGCAAAGGAGCTTATGCCAAGCCACCTGGGCAGCACGGTCAGAAAGATCCATGCATAGAGGGGAAAGAAAAGCACCTGGAAAATCGAGTTGAAGGCGACAAGCCCGGCGGCATACTCGGTATCTCCCTTGGCAAGCTCATTCCAGACAATGACCATGGCGATGCAGCGGGCAAGACCGATCATGATGAGGCCCGCCATGTAGTGCGGCATGTCGGAGAGCAGGAGGACGGCAAGCACGAACATCAGAATCGGGCCGATTATCCAGTTCTGCACAAGCGACAGCGCAAGCACCTTTGTGTTGCGGAAAACGTCACCCAACTCTTCATACTTGACCTTTGCCAGCGGAGGGTACATCATGACGATAAGCCCTGCGGCTATCAGCATATTTGTAGTCCCGGACTGAAAAAGGTTCCAGAAGCCGGGAATGGCGGGATAGAGCCAGCCGGAGAGCACCCCTGCACCCATGGCCAGAAAAATCCAGAGCGTCAGATAGCGGTCAAGGAATGACAACTGTTTTGCAGCAATACTCATGATTATTTCGAGGTTAAATTTTCGTTATAAAACTGCCTGAAGCGCAGATTGATCTCGTCTCGGACGCGCCTGAAAACGACAAGCTGCTCCTCTTTTGTTCCTTCTGCGTCTGCAGGGTCGTCAAAACCGATATGCTCGCGGTGCTCTACTTTACCGGTAAAAACAGGGCAGGACTCATTGGCACCGTCGCACACTGTTATCACATAGTCGAATGCTCTTCCGAGAAACTCATCGACACTTTTCGGCATGTTCAGGCTGATATCGACCCACTCTTCACGCATCACCTGCACGGCAAGAGGATGAACCGCCCCAGCGGGTTTTGTACCTGCGGAATAGACTTCGAGTGTACTGTCGAACGAACGAAGAAACCCTTCGGCCATCTGGCTGCGACAGGAGTTTCCGGTACAGAGAATCAGAATTGATTTTTTCATTTTTATGTTTTGTTTTGAACCGCCATTACTTGACTGCACACGCATTCGACATATCGGGAACGCAGGATTGAAACACCCGTATAGGGCGGAGAAGCCCCGCCCCTACGGTTCATAAAAGAAGATTAAAGACAAAGCCAACCAGCATGATTCCCGCCGCTACGACGCCAGCAAATACGGCAATAAGCTGTGGCTTCAATACCTTGCGGAGAATGATCATTTCCGGAGCGGAAAGGGCGATGACGCTCATCATGAAGGCCATCACCGTACCAAGGGCGGCGCCTTTGCCGAGCAGGGCCTGTACAACAGGAAGAATACCTGCAGCATTGGAATACATGGGAACGCCTATCAGCACAGCAACGGGAACCGACCACCAGACACTGTTGCCCATCAGTGACGCCATGAAATTTTCGGGGACGTAACCATGAATTCCTGCACCGAGCCCTACCCCGATCACAATATAAAGCCACACCTTGCCAACAATCTCACGAACGTGGCGAATACCCTCCTGTATCCGCAGGGGCAAGCTCATCATCTCGCCCTCCACTTCGGGGGAAATCGTTCTCTCCTGCAATTTCTGCACCCACTCTTCCAGATAGCGCTCCATGCGGAGCTTTCCTATCACCACGCCTGCAATAATTGCAACAGCAAGGCCCATACCCGAATAGAGTAGGGCAACCTTCCAGCCGAACATGCCGAAAAGCAGTGCAAGGGCAACTTCATTGATCATCGGAGCTGCAATAAGAAACGAAAAGGTAACACCCAGCGGCACACCCGCCTGAAGAAAGCCGATGAAAAGCGGTACTGCGGAGCAGGAACAAAAAGGCGTTACAATGCCGAGGCAAGCCGCCATAACGTTTCCCACCCCGGTACGCCGACCCGAAAGCAATGCGCGGGTACGCTCGGCAGAAATAAAGGTATGCACCACTCCCATCAGAAAGACCACAGCGGTGAGGAGCAGCAGCACTTTCGGGACTTCATAGATAAAGAAGTAAAGCGCTTCGCCGAAACGGTTGGTGCGGGTCATTCCTGCAAACTGCAGAGAGAGAGCAGCAAACCATTCCAGATTGCTGTACAGCAGAATCCAGAAGAGAGCCCCGGCTAGAACGCCTGAGAGCCATTGCACACTTTCCAGCCCGAGAGCCTTACGGGATTGTTGCCGGGAACTTTCCATACTGCTTTAACAATAATTGTGTTTCTATCTCTATTTCTGTCTCTTTACAGGAAGAAGACCGGCATCCGCTAACAGCAGCTTGAGCCCTTCTCCTTGTGGCCTTGAGTCCCGCAGCAGCAGCCCTGCGATTTTGCGGTCAAAAGCTCTTTAATCTCTTCACGGGAAGGAACCCGACCTTTACAGAGCACACGCTCATCAACAACAAGCGCCGGAGTCGAGATCACGTTGTAAGCCATGATCTGCTGGATGTCCTCGACTTTTTCAACCGAAGCATTAATTCCTTCTGCGGCAATAACGGCTTTTACGGCTTCGACAAGCTGATTGCATGATGCACAGCCGCTCCCAAGAATTTTAACTTTTTTCATTGTGTTTTATTATTTATGCGTTTATCGCAAATGAACGATTATTTAACAAAAGAAAAACAAATTCAAACCCTTTGCAGCAAGCATTTCGTTGCATCGGGGATTCAAATAAACTTTGCTCAGCGGCACTCGCACCTGCAGGTCAAATCAGCATTAAAAAAACCGCCAAGAAGAGTTGAAGCCGTTAACCAAGTCTCCAGATTGATACAGTACCGCACCTTCGGAGGATTGATTTCACCCTGAATCAGACCAGCTTCAAGCAACGCCTTGAGATGCTGCGAAATCGTAGACTGCGCCATGGGAATAATCTCCGTCAACTCACCCGTAAAGCAACATTGGCGGCTGGCAAGCAACTTTAATATTTTAATTCGCACAGGATGGCTGATAGCCTTGGCAATTGAAGCCATGATCTCCTCCTCACCGCTATACTCAACCGACGACAACGTTCTTTTCATAACCGCAAATCCTTTCATATTGCTGATCGCAAATATACGATTAATACAACAGAAAAAAAGAGAAAAAATCTATCCGCAATGAAAAGCTGGCAAGAATGATCAATTCTGTTCCTCCCGTTCAGTATCATTGCTTTAAAAAAGCGTTTTCAACAAAGAGATAAACCGTTATACTCGATACTGCATAACGCATAAAAAAACGATTTGACAGCTAACCGCGGATGACGCAGATAAAGAATAATTCCGTAACCAAAAACAAGAATAGAAAACTCATTATTCTAAATAAATAAGCCGTAATATCTATAAAATAGAATTAATTTATTGTTATAGGCCAATCAGCCACAATAATAAATACTTTCTAAACGAATAACACTCAACTGCAACCAGCTGCTAACTTTTGCCAGCGGTTGCCGATTTCTGAGCTTTCGGTGTAATGAAAGTATTTTTTTGCGCCTCGAGATGTACATAATATCAGGTCAAAACAGCATAATCATGCTTGAGGCCAGCGGATCAGCGAGCAGCCTTCACACAGGATGAAAAGTTGCCCTGAATCTGCTGGAGTATGCGTCAGGCATTGCTACCCGGACGCGGAAGACTTACAACCATAAAACATCTACAGCAATGATTCAGTCAATAAAACGCATCGCCTGCCTCTGTTTTGCCTTTTTCACTATGGCGGTTCCTGCAATTGCCGGTGAGCTGAACCTCTCTGTTGCCGCAAGCCTGAAAGAGGTGATCAATGAGCTGAGCGCGAGTTACCAGGCAAAACATCCAGGGACTGTTTTTATTAAAAATTTCGGTTCTTCCGGAACACTTGCCGGTCAAATCGAAAATGGTGCCCCGGCTGACCTCTTTATTTCAGCAAACACCGAGTGGATCAATTACCTGAAGGGAAAAAAGCTTGTCGACGGAAGCAGCGAAAAAACGTTTGCCTTCAATTCGCTGGTTGTTGCAGGAACAACGACAAAAAGAGTATCGACAATGAACGATCTGACAAAACTGGACAAGATTGCTATCGGGAGCCCAAAAAGCGTCCCCGCTGGAGAGTATGCCATGGCAGCCATGACAACAGCAGGCATGGCTGATAAACTTGCCGGCAAGCTGGTCATGGCCAAGGATGTAAGGGAGTGCCTCATGTATGCTGAACTTGGCGAAGTGGACGCCGCGTTTGTTTACCGTACAGATGCTTTGCAGGCTCAAAAAGCAAAACTGCTCTTTATCGTGCCACAAAAACTCTACCCGAGAGTTGTTTACCCGATGGCTTTGACCCTGAAAGCAGCAAAAAACAGCGAAGCACAGGCATTTGAAATTTATTTGCAGGGCGCAGAAGCCAAATCGGTTCTTCGTAAATTCGACTTTGTTTTGAAATAACATGTTGCTGACACCGGAAGATATCGTCTCCATAGGGATGTCGATGAAAGTTGCGCTGACCGCGACAGCCCTCTCGTTACCTTTCGGTTTTGCCGTTGCCTGGCTGATCGTCTTCAAGCCGTTCAAGGGCAAAGTGCTGCTTGAAGTTTTTGTCAATCTGCCACTGACACTTCCCCCGGTTGTCATCGGCTATTTCCTGTTGCTGACCCTCGGTAAAAACGGCTGGATTGGCCACCTGCTTGCAGCATCGGGAATACGCATCATCTTCAGCTGGAAAGCGGCTGTTATTGCCTCTGCAACGGTCGGGTTTCCGCTTCTGGTTCGCTCCATCCGCCTCGGTATGGAGTCGATTGACCAGCAACTTATCGAAGCTTCACGCAGTCTTGGCGCTCACTGGTACGATACCCTCCTGACCATCATTCTGCCACTCTCTCTGAGGGGAATTCTGGCGGGCTCGTCGCTGATGTTTGCCAGAAGTCTGGGTGAATTCGGAGCCACCATCATTGTAGCCGGCAATATTCCTGGAGTAACGCAAACGATCCCTCTTGCTATCTATGACTATGCCAGCTCCCCTTCAAGCACTGCCATGGCTCTCTCGCTCTGCATGGTATCGGTGATTATTTCAGTCGTCGTACTCTTTCTGCATGAACTGCTCAGCCGTAAACTTCACCGAGGCCGCGCATGATGATGCTGCATATCGACATCGAAAAAAAACTTGGCAACTTTTCCCTGCAGGTCAAGACCGACATTGCCGGCGAACGGACAGGTATCTTCGGTGAGTCCGGCAGCGGCAAATCAACGTTGGTTCACCTCATTTCAGGCCTTATAGAACCGGATAAAGGCGAAATTATGCTTGACGGGGAGTATCTGTTCAGCAGCCGGAAAAAGATCAATATGGCGGCGGAAAGGCGGCGCATTGCCATTGTTTTTCAGCAGGCGATGCTTTTTCCCCACATGGACGTAAAGGCGAACCTGATGTATGGCTATAAACGGTGCCGACCGGAAAATCGTCTTATCAAGGCTGAAGCGCTCGTCGACCTGCTTCAACTGCAGCCCCTTTTGGGTCGGGGAGTTGAAAATCTTTCCGGTGGAGAAAAACAGCGGGTCGCTCTCGGCAGGGCTGTTCTTGCAAACCCGCGCCTCCTGCTTATGGATGAGCCTCTGTCGGCACTTGATGATGCCCTCCGGTTCCAGATAATTCCCTATCTGAGGAGTGTCGGCGAGAAGTTCGGTATCCCCTATCTTTTTATCTCGCATTCGCTGACTGAGATGCAACTGATGACCGACCATATCCTGGAAATCAAAAACGGCCGTTCTCTTGATGGAACAACCCCCGAGCAGCTTGCCCGAAAGAGGATGGCACAAAGTCCGAACGGCTATCTCAATCTGCTCCGTCTTTCCAGCCCTCGCCATGAACATGGCCTTTTGGCCTACCAATGGGGTAAAAATTCTCTGCTTGTTTCAGCCGGAGAGCCAGCAGAAGAGTCTCTTTTTGAGCTCTCTTCACGTGAAATCATCCTTTTTAAAAAGCATCCTGAAGCAATCAGCGCCCGGAACCTTCTGGAGTGCACCGTTACCGAGATGTTTGAGTCTGACAGCAGAATCGGCATTGTACTTTCGGTCAACGGAGAAAAACTTGTCGCTGAAATTGTCCGTTCAGCCTCAGAGGAGCTCAATATTACACCCGGCTCAACCCTTTTTGCCGCAATCAAGGCCTCTTCATTCAGGGTACTCGCATAACTTCCAGCTCTGAGCACTCAACTTTTAATGCCGCATTCATGTTCAACAAAAGAGTCAGGAAAAACTATAAACCGTTGCAGAGATGAAACCTTCGGGCAAGAAAGTATGCTTCATGACCGGTGCTTCGGGTATACTTGGCAGTGAAATTGCGCTTTCTGTAGCGGGACAGGGGTACATTATTTTCTTTACCTGGCACTCTTCTGAAAAAAGAGCTTCAGAAACCCTTGAAAAAATCCGATGGATAAGCCCTGAATCACAGATGATTCGGTGTGATGTTTCGAAAACCGGAGATATCATTAACGCTTTTGCGGCGTTCCGACAACAGTTTGACCGCCTTGACCTGCTCATTACCAGCGCTTCAAATTTTTTCAACACACCCCTTCCCGACATTACTGAGGAGGAGTGGGACAGTCTGGTCGATACCAATCTGAAGGGCACTTTTTTCACCATGCAGGAAGCTGTTAAAATTATGCGGAAACAGCCATTCGTCTCCCGCATCATTACCATGACGGATATTTCTGCCGAACTTGTCTGGCGAAACTTTGCGCCCTACACCGTCTCGAAAGCAGGAATACAGCATCTGACCAGAATTTTCGCAAAAGAGTTTGCACCCGCTGTTCTGGTCAACTCTATTGCTCCAGGAACGATTACCCTGAATCCTGACAAGGATATGGATTCTGAGGAAGAGATGATCAAAAAAATACCGCTCAAGCGACTTGGTGACCCCCTGGATATTGTCAAAAGCATCACCTTTCTTCTTGAAAGCGACTATATCACCGGCCAGATTATCAAGATAGAGGGCGGACGGCTTCTCTAGCAAGAGTGCCATGCAAAGACCATATTGTTTTTATATATTGCCTCCAGACTCTTTTAGAGCCAGACTCGTGTTCAGCAACACATAACAAGTTTTCACTCCCATATGGAACAGGAAGTTCAGGTTACCATTCATCACAGCGGCGAGCCAACAGATCCGGTTCGTGAACCGCAACACGAAACCAGCATTCCGGAACCGCTCAAAGAGATCAGTGATATCATCTCGGAAACTTTTTCCAGTTTCAAAGAGAGCGAATCGTATGATTGGCTGGTAAACAGCGCAGAAAAAACGAGTACCTATATCAAAAAATATCCAACTCAGGCAATGCTCGTCTCACTCGGAGCTGGTGCACTGTTCGGACTTCTCATAAATAAAAGGCGATAATCAGGGCATTTGACCATTCGGTAAACATGATGAATCGTCAAGCAGAAAAAGATCAGGGTTCAAGCCCATTAAACCGCAAGCGTACCGGCATTCCCAAGCTTCTTGATGATACGGTAACGTCGACGTACCATGATGTGCTCGCTATTGTAGAAGCAAAATTCGAGTTGCTCAAGATTGAGATGACCGAAAAGATTGCGGTTGTTGCCGCATTGGCGATGCTTGGCGTTATACTCCTTATCGGAATTGCTTACCTGGTCACCACTCTTGCACTGCTGGTGGGCGAGCTTGTGGGTCATGTTTTTCTCGGTTACCTCTTCGTGAGCCTTCTTTTTCTTTCATGCTTTTTGTTTTTCACCAAATTCAGGCCATTGCTCCTGAAAAACCTGATTCAGAAAATTCTTTTATCGCTCCATGACTACAACAAATGAGCCGTTAGCCAGTATTCAGGCACGCATCGAAGAGTTGCAGAACACTATTTCAGAAAAAGAGGCACAGATCAAGGCAAGAACACGGAAGCTGAAAGAGGAGATTCAGACAGAGCTTTCGCCGGTAAAGCTTGTCAAAAAATACCCATTTCCTGCCACCGCGATAACGTTCGTTGCAGGGTTGCTGATCGGAAAGGCGCTCAGGGGCAGCAGCCAAGCCTCAACTCCGTCAGGACAAACAGCCTGCCCTCCGATGGAACGCGTGCCTTCGGAGCAGAAAAGTGCACTGTCGGCCATCGGGCTTGAAGCCCTCCGTTCTGCAAAAGATCTGGGGTTTGCCTGCCTCCAGCGATATATCGACAAAAAAATCATATAACCGTGCATTCAGGTCGCCACCCATACAAAACTGCCGGAACAACAGTCAGGCGTTTCTTGCAGATTTTCCGTACTGTACCCCCGATACGTGACCATGCCCGACAAGACAACAGGGTCTCGCTAAAACCTCAATCCGTTTAATGCTTTGGCATTGCATCCCAACTATGACAATCAAGCACAACCCGCCAGCTTCGCTGAACAAAGAGCACTTTTATGTCAATCGAAATGCAAGAGAACTCTTCCATCTGACCGATCCTGAGTTCCTCTCTTTACCGCCTTCTGGCCAGGAAAGTATTAAAACTTCCGAAAGACAGAGTGCCGTCATCAATGATTTTCTGAAAAAGGCAAAAGGTGCCGATGCAAAACCAGTACTGCCTGCTCAGTTCCTCGGCATGAAACTGCTGCATGCTCTTTTTCACTCCCTTATGACGAAGGCAATAGCATCCCGGCAACCGGACTTTCTTGAAAAGGTATTCGGATCGCTGAACGAGCAGCTATCACCAGAACAATCAGAACAGTACCTGAAACAGTTTATCACCACTTTTCCTACACAGCAGGTCTACGCCGGAGCTCAAACACCAACAGACTGGCTGCATGAGCAGGAAAACAAAAAGCATGTGCTTGAGGAGTCTTTCCTTGTCTGGCTTAATAACCAGAACCCTGCTCTCGAACAGTTTTCAGATCTTCTGAATGATGAGAAGCTGATGCAGGAACGTACCTACCGAAAACTGATCATGACCATGCGGAACTCCATGCAGGCGATGGGTCCGGTCGGAGCGGAGAATATCGACCTTGCCGAACTGCTCATCAGACCAATAAAACATGCTCCTACCTCAATTCTTGAACAGCTTCGTTACATCCGCCTGAACTGGGGCGAGTTGCTTGAAGAGTCGCCATTCTGGGACTTGCTTCAAGGCGCCATTGACTTTATTGAGGACGAAGACAAGTATCTCTTTTTTGAGCAGATCGCCCAGAAACGTGCGCTCCGCCAGGATGGCCATGAGTTTGCAAAAGAGGCTCATGTCCCGGAATACAACAACCTTGATGATGCCAATGCTCCGGCGAACTACTCTCTGGATTCATCATGGATGCCTGAAGTGGTCATGCTGGCCAAAAGCACCTACGTCTGGCTCGACCAGCTCAGCAAACTTTACCGGCGTCCCATTACCCGGCTGCAGGACATTCCCGATAACGAGCTTGACCTTATTGCCGAGCGCGGCTTTACGGCATTGTGGCTGATAGGAATCTGGGAGCGAAGCTACGCCTCACAGAAAATCAAGCAGCTTCACGGAAATCCTGAAGCAAAAGCCTCGGCCTATGCCCTTGAGAAATATGAGATTTCCGGCGATATTGGCGGCCATGAAGGTTATGAAAACCTCCGAGAGAGAGCAAACGTGCGCGGCATCCGTCTTGCAAGCGATATGGTGCCCAATCACACCGGAATGGACTCCGAACTGGTACGACACAATCCGGACTGGTTTCTCTCGTCTCCAGGCACACCCTATTATAACTACTCCTATAACGGACCGAACCTCAGCAGTGACTCCCGTTACGGCATCTATCTTGAAGATGGCTACTGGAACCGTTCCGATGCAGCGGTAACGTTCAAGCGGGTTGATTACCTGACCGGTGACACACGCTACATCTATCATGGCAATGACGGCACCATCATGCCATGGAACGATACCGCCCAGCTCAACTTTCTCAGCGCAGAAGTACGGGAAGCTGTCATTCAGCAGATTCTGCACGTCGCCAGAATGTTCCCCATCATTCGTTTTGATGCCGCCATGGTGCTGGCCAAACGGCACATCCAGCGCCTCTGGTTTCCGCTCCATGGCCACAGCGCCGGCGTTCCTTCACGCTCAGCCAATGCCATGAGCATGTCAGAATTCGATGCTGCCATACCTGAAGAGTTCTGGCGCGAAGTTGTTGACCGCATTCACCTTGAAGTTCCTGATACCCTGCTGCTGGCCGAAGCGTTCTGGATGCTCGAAGGCTACTTTGTCCGCACCCTTGGCATGCACCGGGTCTATAACAGCGCCTTCATGCACATGCTCAAGAAAGAGGATAATGCCAATTACCGCTACCTGATCAAGAACACTCTCGAATTTGACGCCGAAATTCTCAAGCGGTATGTCAACTTCATGAACAACCCGGATGAAGATACCGCCATAGCACAGTTTGGTCGAGGGGATAAATATTTCGGTGTCTGCATGATGATGCTGACCATGCCGGGATTGCCGATGTTCGGTCACGGACAGGTTGAAGGCTTTACCGAAAAATATGGCATGGAGTACGCCAAAGCCTATTATGATGAACAGCCTGATGAAAACCTTGTCGGGCGTCACTACCGCGAAATTTTTCCGATCATGAAGAAGCGTCCGCTCTTTGCCGAGGTGCGCAACTTTTTTCTCTATGATGTCTATTCTCCTGCAGGGGCGGTCAATGAGAATATCTTCGCCTATTCCAACCGGCTTGGCCATGAAACCGCTCTTGTTGTCTTCAACAACTGCTTTGAACAGGCTACCGGCTGGATCAAGACATCGGTCGGCTATCGCCAGAACGACGAAATCCGCCAAAGCTCACTCTCCCAGGGGCTCAACATCAGCAATCAGGAAAACACCTTCGTTATTTTCAGGGATCATGCCAGTGGCATGGAATTTATCCGCTCCTGCCGGGAGATTGCTGACAATGGACTCCTTGTTGCGCTCGACGGCTACAAGTACAATGTTTTCCTTGACTTCCGGGAGGTCAGCCCCTCTAAGCTCAGACCCTACGACCGGCTTGCCGCAGAACTCAACGGGAGCGGAACCCCGTCAGTTGAGTATGCCGCTCTCACCATGAGCCTTTCGCCACTGCACAGGATTATAACTGCCGCTCTTGCTTCTGAACCTCATCAAAAGGTGAAAGATGCTGTAGAGGAAAAGAATGAAATGTTAGCATTTGAAACAGCAATAGGCTCGCTGCTTGATAGGGTTGCCCGGCAGTTCAGTGAACTCATGGAAAAACCGCTTGCCGTGCCTGATGGCCTTGCCTCAAGAACGGTGAAACTTTACCGTCAGGCACTCCTGTTTCCTGATCTGCTGAAAAAAGAGGCGAATTCCCGAAAACTTCAGACTGCACTTGGCCTCGGCAGCAAAGAGGGTGCGGAGTATGGAACCATCACTAGACAGTGGATTGTGCTCGACGCACTGCAGCAGATGGCAGCATCAGCCGGAGAGTTGCGCTCCAACCTTATTGATGACTGGATGATGAACGATGCACTGAGGGCAATCTATCTGGCATCGGGCATGATCGGTATTCCGGGTGAAAACCTGCCCGACCTGCTTGTCTGCATGCTCACGCCAAAACCAGCGGCCACACCGGACGACACTCCCGAAACACGCCTGCTTGCTCCTCTAAAAGCGCTCTATCGGCTTAATCAGTCGCATCTGGGACGCATGCTGCAGTTTGACCAGCGACACCAGAAAACATGGTTCCGTGAGCACCGCTTCAGCGTTCTGGTGGCCTGGCTCGCCCTGCAGGAGTTGCTGCTGGAACCGGAAACCGCTCTTGCAGAATGGGTGGAAGCCTCCGAAAAGCTCGACATGCAGGCATTCCTTTCAGGATATGAGATGGAAGAGCTGATACTGGAGAGAGTCTAAACCAGCCTGTCGGGTTCATTGATCAGGCCACCCATCTCCTTTTTCGATATACAGCAAAAGCCCGGCGAAACCGGGCTTTTGCTGTATCAAGAGAAGTATTTACTTACCAGCCATACGTGGCAAATACACGATAGGTATTGATAACCAGACCTGCAAGGTAGAGAAGACCTATGATGGTAAACATCGGACTTTTCTCCTCTCTTGAAGCCCGCTTGTCAAGAAATGGAACCATAAACCAGATAACCGCGCCAATAGTGATGAGAGTAATAGCAAGAAGCTCACCGCCCTCAAAGCTGAAATCTTTAAGCAGGAGAAACTGTGCCCAGAAATACCATTCCGGCTTGATGCCATCAGGCGCAGGCGAAAGAGGATTGGCCTCAAGCCCTACTGGTCCCGGCAAAAACACTGCAAGATAGAGAATCAGGCCAAAACCGATCAGCCATCCGATAGCATCCTTTGCAAGAAAGGTAGGGAAAAACTTGTCATACCCTTTGATACGCCCCGTCTCCTTATAGCCAATTGGAGCTGAGGTACCAAGAATCTGGACAAGAAGAAGATGGGCTGAAAGAAAGAGCAAAACCAGACCTGGAAGCAGCACAACGTGCACTGCAAACATGCGCGTAAGCGTTTCGCCACTGACCTCTTCCCCACCGCGAAGAATGTTGACAATAAAAGCACCGCCTGGGGCAACTTTTGGAACTTCAGTTCCTACCTGAGTAGCAAAGAATGCTATCTCGTTCCAGGGAAGCAGGTACCCTGTAAATCCGAAACCGAGACAGAGCACAAAAAGAATCGAACCGCTAAACCACATAAGCTCTCGCGGTTTGCGATAGGACTTCATGAAAAAAGTACTGAACATATGGACGAAAACCATCAGTACCATGAGGTTCGCTGACCAGGCATGGATCTGGCGGATAAGCCAGCCGAAAGAAACCTCACGCTGAAGAAAGATAAATGATGCATACGCCTCAGCAGCAGTCGGCTTGTAATACTGCATCAGCAGCAAGCCCGTGATGATCTGTACCATGAAAAAAAAGAGGGCAAGACCGCCAAAATAGTACCAAAATGAGAGCCGGTGGCGGGGAACTTCTTTTTTCTTCAGGTAATCGATTACCGGTATGACAACGTAAAAGCGCTCCCGAAGCCATTCGCTGACATCACTGATAGGGGAACGCTTGTACGGATTTGGGTCTGCACGCTCTACCGGTGGTTTATAGACACCGCCGCCTGTAGACGCTGCGGGTTTTGGCTTGGCCGGAGCACTTCCTGCCATAGCGTTCTGATTGTTTTCAGCCATCGTTCCTGACTCCCTTGGTTTTCAAGAATTAAAGGTTAAGATTTTGAGATAACGATATTTTCCCCGTCAACTTTGGCTTTAAAAACAGTCAAAGGCAAAGGCTGGGGACCGGAGATGATCTCTCCTGTCTGCTTGTATTTTGCTCCATGACAGGGGCATGAGATGAGATTCAGTGCATTATCCCAGTGGACAAGACAGCCGAGATGGGTACAAACTGCGCTGCAAGCAGTAAGTTTGCCGTTATCGTTAATGACGATCACCCTGTCTTTGTTGAACTGGAAAATCTTGCCCGTGTTTTCAGGAACTTCAGAAGCCTTTCCTACAACCAGCTCATTGAGGCTTGTGAACTTTTTGACGGGAGGAATAATGTACTTGATAACAGGATAGATGGTCGAAATGGCTACGGCTGCACCGATACCCCCGACAACTTTTCCAAGAAAACCGCGACGTTCAAAATCAACCTCTTTCCCTCCCTGATCCCTTGGCTTGCCACCGGAAGCCAACCCTGACGAAGAGAGTGATGAACCATCTTCAAGTTCACCCATTCTTGACAAGCTCTTGACATTAGCTAGTTGTGTCATTACAACCTATCTCCTTTTTAAATCTATTGTTATAAAATCAAAAGGCAAATACTTCCCTTGGGTTAAAACAAGGAGGCCGCCCACACGTCAAGTGATGTTGTATCGTTTTCTTTTAACAGCAGCACACGCATCAAATGCAGACTAACCCAAACAAAGTGTGAATATAATTTTTTCATCTGTCATTCCAATCCAAAGAACGCTTAAAACTATTATAGCTTTTGTACATGATCGATCGTTCTCCATCCCTCCAGATACGGCTGCGGGTGAAAAAACGCATAAAAACGGACTGCAAACGTACTGGATTGAGAAATTCTGATATGCCCCTCATACCCTCGAAATTCCGGCCATCTCTCTGCAACGAGATAGCGGATGCAAACCTGAGATAAAACGGACCCGTATCAAGTACCGTGTCGTGATGAATCTTCAAGTGAATATTATCATAACGCAGATCAAGGTCTCTGCTGTGAAGGGGCGAAAAAAGGCCACTCCTGAAATTGCGTTCACGAAACTGCAGCGTATCATGAACGGTGACGGTATCGCTCATGTTGTCATGAAGAACCAGCAACGCGAGCGGCTGATAGTCATTATTCTTGAAAAATACCACGTAATAGACAAGATCGAAAGGATCAGAAAAAGCACGGCCCCAATACCAGCGAGAAATATACTCCTGCATGGGCACAGCGCCGAGATTATGGTCATGATATCCATTCGCTCTGACTGGAATCGTGCGAACCGTACCTCCCGACTGTTCAATGATCGTTATTGATCCTTCAACATCAGCTTTTGGAACACTCAAAAGCCACTGGTGAAGAGGTACCTTGCCATTATTGTTGGTATCCTTTTTTTCGTAGATAACCCTCCGGCATGCCTTAAACAAAAAAGTTGCTTTCACCTCTTTTTGACGGGCAGGAAAGGAAAAATCAATATCCAGCAAGTACTCATCCCTCAGTGCATCATAGGTAAACCGGTTTTTTTCGAACCGGACACCAATATCGGAGCTGCTGCTTTCAAACAGCTCACGACGACCTTCCTTGATGAAATTAACGATCTCCCGGCCGTTTTCGTATAACTGGAAACTAAAGCCCGAATAGTTGGAAGGATGAGGGGCATCGGAAGCAGTTCGACTGCTCCACTTTTCATAATGGCTGGTATAGTAAGGGGAAAAAGGAAAGCCGGAAAACCAGATAAGCACAACAGAACAGCCGCTTTCCTTGTCTTCTGCATCGAAATACCACCACTCGTATGCTCCCGGCTCCTGCATCTCATGCCAGAGTTCCTGATCGAGTTGCGTGGTAATATTCATGCGGGCGGTTGAAGATATTCAAACACTGAAGCACAACGGAATGCCTTGCATGACATATGAGACTCAGGTAAGGTGTAACGAAGGAAAAAAGGAGCAGACAAGCATCTTGCTAACGTGGCAACGCAAAATATACCGCTGCTGAACGGTGGTGTGGACAGAGAGGGAATCGAACCCACGACACAAGGATTTTCAGTCCTTTGCTCTACCAACTGAGCTATCTGTCCATGAAGAGGGAAAATATAGAAATAAATCTTTCACATCAAAAGAAAAAACAAAAATACGGAGCACTAAACTAAGCGCTCCGTACGATATGTTAACTGGCTAAGGCTTGAAACTGATTGTTTCTAACCCCTTCTGAATACGGCGAAGCACCGTCTCCTTTCCGAGCACTTCAAGCATATGATAGAGGCTCGGCCCGAAACTCACGCCGGACGTAACGATTCTCAACGGGTGAATAAGAACGGCTGCTTTAAGACCCTTGGGAGCGACGAATGCCTTGAGATGTGCTTCAATATTTTCAGCACTGAACTCTACGAGCGTTTCAAGGAGGGCAGTAAACTCACGAAGAAGGGTGCTGGTATCGGCCGCCCACCGCTTCTTGACTGCTTCCTCATCATAGGAGTCAGGCTCGAAAAAGAAATAGGAGGAAAATGTTACAAATTCATGTTCAAATCCAACGCGCTCGCGCATCAGTTCGACAACTTTTTCAAGATAGCACTCACTGGTGATCAGTTCGAGGGGCATCAGCGACTCTTTATGCTCAAGCTCGGCAAGAAGAAGCGGCTTTATGACCGCAACAAGCTTCTCTCTGGGCCGGCTCTTGATATACTGTTTTTCAAGCCAGTTGAGCTTGTCGACATTAAAGACCGCACCAGCTTTGCCGACCCTTTCCAGCGAAAACTTCTCAATCAGTTGTTCCATGCTGTAAACCTCCTGCTCGCTTCCCTCTCCTTCGTTCCAGCCAAGCATGGCTACAAAATTGATGATTGCATCACTGCTGTACCCTTTTCGGACATAATCCTCGACGGCAACATCACCCTGCCTTTTGCTGAGTTTTGAACGGTCCGCATTGAGCAAGAGGGGCAGATGAGCAACTTTTGGAGGTTCCCAGCCAAAAAACTCGTAGAGAAGCAGATGCTTCGGCATGGAGGAGAGCCACTCCTCCCCTCTGATAATATGCGTGAACTCCATCAGGTGGTCATCGATGACACTGGCAAAATGATAGGTCGGGAAACCATCTGATTTCATCAGCACCTGATCATCAATGGTTGCAGAGTCAAATTCAACGGGACCCCTGATGATATCTTCAAACCAGACCGAAACGTAATCAGGCACCTTCATGCGGATGACATAGGGGACGCCCTCATCGAGTTTTTTTTTGATGACACTCGGTGGCATGGATCCACCCATCTCTTCAGGAAGCCATTTTCTGTTATATTTGGGCTGTAAACCCTGTTTTATCTGAAGCTGCCGGTTTTCTTCAAGCTCTTCATGCGTTGCAAAACAATAGTAGGCATGCTGGTCGTCCAGCAGTTGCTGACAATATCCTGCATAGATACCAAGCCTCTCGGACTGAATGTATGGCCCGTATTTTCCGCCTTTTTCCGGACTTTCATCAGCCACAATTCCTGCCCATTCAAGGGTCTTGATAAGATCTCTCTGTGCTCCCTCTACTTTTCTGCTTTGATCGGTATCTTCAATTCTGATAATGAAGTCTCCATGCATTTTTTTTGCAAACAGGTAATTATACAGAGCGGTTCTCAAACCGCCAACATGCAAGTATCCTGTTGGAGAAGGTGCAAACCTGGTTCTAACCTTTTGACCAACCATAATGAGCGTCGTACTGTTAATTGTTGAGAGGGAACTCTAAGCCTGGTGCTGTGAATTTAAGAAAAACTCACCGCTTTCAGTGACAAGATAAAAGATTAACCCGAAAGTCTTGAATCACGGCGAGAAAGAGCGCAACTTTCCGATTTGGAAAAATATTAAAAAAAACTTTTTATCTGCGGTTGTCGTTTTACTTTTAATTACTTTAAATGTACCAAGTTACAATTCATGTAATCACTCTACCTATTTTATGGCTGAAAATCCCTTAAAGAAGTCAGAAA
Source organism: uncultured Chlorobiaceae bacterium (assembly GCA_903820085.1). Taxonomy (GTDB): domain Bacteria; phylum Bacteroidota; class Chlorobiia; order Chlorobiales; family Chlorobiaceae; genus Chlorobium. Next base: position 101,218 of record CAIJGA010000008.1, on the reverse strand, counting down.
AAGATACTTCCCGAAATAAATTCAAACCGGTCAATGAAGAAGAACGCAAACCCGGGTGGCTGCAAAGAACGGGTGAAAGCCCTGAAGGGAAGTTCCCGCGTTTCATTCTTTTTATGATGGCAGGACTTCTTCTGCTTTTTATGTTTCAACGTTTTTTTGCAGGCACCGACAGCCCCGAAATTACCTATAACGAATACAAATCAATACTGTCGAAATCCCTCATTACTGAGGTTACCGTCAAAACGTTTGAAGATAAATCAGCAATCCTGGACGTAAAACTGAACGCCCCGACACCGCTTCAGTTGATCAACAAAACAAGCCTGCCATCGGATCACTTTGCTGTCAGAATTCCATCCTTCAGCACTGAACAGGCTGATCTCCTTGCTGACAAGGGAATCCGGCTCAAGGTTGAGGAGGGCACCAGCGGCCTGACTACCTTTCTTATGCTCTTCGCTCCATGGATAATCTTCGGTGCTGTCTATTTTTTTCTTTTCAGGCGAATGGGCGGACAAAACGGAGCCCAGGCAAAAAACATTTTCAGCTTCGGCAAAAGCCGTGCAAAACTGGTCAGCGAATTTGATGTTAAAATAACCTTCAAGGATGTTGCCGGCGTTGATGAAGCGGTGGAAGAGTTGCAGGAGACCGTAGAGTTTCTCACAAATCCGGATAAATTCCAGAAAATCGGGGGAAAAATTCCGAAAGGAGTGCTGCTTCTTGGTCCGCCCGGCACGGGTAAAACCCTGCTTGCAAAAGCCATTGCAGGAGAGGCCAAGGTTCCTTTTTTTTCCATTTCAGGAGCGGATTTTGTTGAAATGTTTGTCGGCGTCGGAGCTGCAAGGGTTCGAGATCTTTTTGAACAGGCAAAGAAAAATTCACCCTGTATCGTCTTTATCGATGAAATTGATGCCGTCGGACGAAGCCGGGGAGCCGGACTCGGAGGCGGTCATGATGAAAGAGAGCAGACTCTGAACCAGCTTCTTGTTGAAATGGACGGTTTTACAACCAATGAAAATGTTATCCTGATTGCTGCAACAAACCGCCCTGACGTGCTTGATACCGCGCTGCTGCGACCGGGTCGGTTTGACCGCCAGATCACCATCGACAAACCCGATATCCGGGGGCGCGAGGCTATTTTAAAAATTCATACCAGAAATACACCCCTGGATGAAACCGTCAATATCAACGTTCTGGCAAAAAGCTCTCCGGGATTCTCCGGCGCCGACCTGGCAAATCTGGTCAATGAGGCTGCACTGCTGGCAGCACGCAATGAGGAGGAACTTATTACTGCAAAAGATTTTGAGCAGGCGCGTGACAAGATCATGATGGGACCGGAAAGAAAAAGCATGTTTATTTCCGATGAGCAGAAAAAACTGACGGCCTATCACGAAGCAGGTCATGTGCTGGTTTCAACCTATACCAAAGGATCAGATCCTATCCATAAGGTGACCATCATTCCAAGAGGCCGCAGTCTTGGACTGACCGCCTACCTGCCCCTTGAAGACCGCTATACCCATAACAGGGAATACCTGCTTGCCATGATTACCTATGCACTTGGAGGGAGGGTTGCGGAAGAACTTGTTTTTAATGAAATCAGTACGGGGGCGGCAAATGATATTGAAAAAGCCACCGATATTGCCCGACGGATGGTACGGCAATGGGGTATGAGTGAGAAGCTGGGCCCGATCAACTATGGCGACAGCCAGAAAGAGGTTTTTCTTGGAAAGGATTACTCTCATATTCGCGAGTACAGTGAGGAAACCGCCCTGCAGATTGATGTCGAAGTGCGCAATATTATTATGGCATGCATGGAAAACGCAAAAATAATTCTCAGCGAAAAACGCGCTGTTCTCAACCGGCTTGCCGAAATACTTATTGAAAAGGAGTCGCTCAACGCCATGGAGATAAAAGAGATTACGGCCTTTGACCAGGCTGCTGCTCCCAGTCCGGCAACAGCGTAAAACCAAGCTCTATTGGAAAATACAATGCCCATACAACTCATTGGATTGCTTCTTGTCGGTCTTGCTGCCGGCCTTCTGTCAGGACTGTTCGGGGTTGGCGGAGGCATCATTGTTGTGCCGGCAATGGTACTGTTCTTCGGCATGACGCAGCAGAGTGCCATTGCAACATCCCTTATTGCGCTGCTTCTTCCGGTCGGACTTCTTGCCGTAATGGAGTATTACCGTTCAGGGAAAATTTCAACGGAAAACATCTGGATTGGTCTGATCATTGCCATAGGACTCTTTGCCGGGGCCTATTTCGGCGCAAAAATAGCGACACACCTTTCTAATGAGATGCTCAGAAAAGCTTTTGCTGTTTTTATGGGAATTGTCGCCCTTCATCTTTGGTTTAAATAAGTGTATACTTCGTAACAACCTAAGCATAATATTACCATGGGAAAAACAACCACCAAGGCTGATCTTGTCAATGTTATCGCTCACAGAACCGGGCTGACAAAAAACGAAACTGAATCCGTCGTTGACAGCCTGTTTGAAAGCATCATTGATTCACTGAAAACGGGAAAACGAATTGAGATCAGGGGATTCGGATCGTTTAATATCAGGCATAAAAATTTTCGCCAGGCCAGAAACCCGAGAACAGGTGAAAAAGTTACGGTAGAGCCAAAAAACGTTCCGACATTTAAAATCTCAAAGGAATTCAAGCACGCGGTAAGTGAAAGCCTGAAAAACGAGAGTGAATAGTCTCTACCGTTGTGCGAAAATCAGTGCCGGAGCAATCTCTTTCGAATTTATGGCAAGGAGTCATTATGGTGTTTGCTTTGCTTTTTTTTGTGATAGGTACTGCTAAGACCTGAAGAAAAAACACCATATCAGAACAAATAACGGCAGCAGAATTGGCAGCGAATATTTGTACAGATATTCAACAAATCCCGGAACAGCAACGTTTGCATGAGCGGCTATATGGCGAACCATAAAGTTCGGGGCATTACCGATATAGGTCATTGCACCGAAAAAAACCGCCGCAAGGGAGATCGCCATCAGATAGATATCGGAAGGTACATCACCCGGAAACCCGGAGCTGACCCCTCCTGCAAATTTCTTCACATCCGCAACTGAATTGATATCCATTCCGAACTTGCCAAGCGCCCCGGCCAGAAAATTCAGGTAGGTCGGTGCATTGTCGAGTACTCCTGAAAGAGCTCCACTCATCCAGTAGAATTTTGTTACGGATAATTCCCCTCCGTGAGATGCCGCATAGGCCTGGATCAGCTGAAGAGCCGGAATCATGGTGACAAATATTCCCATAAAAAGAAATGCCACCTCCCTAACAGGAGAAAAATTGAATTCATTACCCTCATGGGCCTCCCTGTCGGCAGTCCTGTAGGCTATAACGGTAATGGCGAACATCACCAGTTCACGAATACCGAAGGGAAGATGGAAAAGATCCTGAAGACTGGGAAAGCCGGAAATCAGGGCCGGATCAAGGAAAACCGATCCAATGACAACGGCAAGGAAGATGAAGCCTTGAACACCTGCCACACGCACCCCGCCCTTGATTTCCGGCCCCCTCGCCTCTCCCTTTCCGACCCGGGCATCAAAAACAATAAAAAGAAGCAGCAATGCGGCAATGGTCAGAAGCCAGGGCAGCCATAATTTCGACACAACCCAGAAAAATGGAACTCCTTTCAGAAAACCCAAAAAGAGAGGCGGGTCACCGACCGGGGTAAGGGCGCCGCCAATATTGCTGACAATAAAAATAAAGAATACAATATGAAATGGCTTGATCCTCCCTTCATTGATGCGCATATAGGGGCGAATGAGCAGCATGGAGGCTCCTGTCGTGCCGATAAGATTGGACAACAATGCTCCAGAAAAGAGTAACGCCCCGTTAACCAGGGGATTGCCCCGTCTCTGAATAGTGATGAGAATCCCGCCTGAAGTGACAAACAGCGCAGCAATCAGCGCTATAAACGAAATGTACTCTTCAAGCGTATGCAGCAGCATGCCGGGACCGTGCTCGATGAGAAAGCCGTACCAGAGAGCCACAACTCCCCCGAGCCCGATGGAGAGCTTTGCATAATGACGCTCCCAAAATCGATGATAAAACAGAGGGCCGGTGGCGATCATCAGAAGCAGCAGAATAAACGGAGCCAACAGCCAGACCGGAGGCAGCTGATGGGCGGGCTGCAAAAAACAAACGGCAGCACTCGCTGCCGTTTCATGATTTTTTACCGCAAAAATGGCATTATTCATACCTCTTCGTTATTCTCCCTCAAAATCCGTCAGGGAGTAAACACTGTATCCCTTTTCGAGAAGTTTTCTCTCCCCCCCGATATCAGGCAGGTTGACAATGAAAGCCATCTCTGAAACAATGCCTCCGACTTTTTCGACCAAAGCTGCAGCAGCAAGCGCAGTGCCTCCGGTAGCGAGCAGATCATCAACAAGAAGAACCTTCTGACCCGCAACAAGCGCATCAACATGGATCTCGATCTTGTCACTGCCATACTCAAGCTGGTACTCCTGGGAAACAACTTCAGCAGGCAGTTTCCCCGGTTTTCTGACAGGAATAAACCCTTTACCAAGCGCATAGGATAATGCACCACCGATAATAAACCCTCTTGCCTCTATACCGACAATAATATCAAAATCCATCCCCGCCTGCAGATAGTGCTGCGCCAGATTGTCAATGACCAGCCTGAAACCTACCGGATCCTTGATAAGTGTGGTAATATCACGAAAAAGGATCCCTTTTTTCGGATAGTCGGGAATCGAACGGATACGGGATTTGATGGGCATGGATGGCAACAATTTAATTGATAAGAAAAGATCAAAGAACCTCTGAAAATCAAGATAGCACTCTCCCTTTTAAATTCAAATCATCGTCCAGCGAGTCGATCCTGACCGGCAATTCATTTCCGGACAAGGTTTGCAGCAACTCGCTGTCGGCACACTCTACCATGACTCTCAGATAGTTGCGTGTATAGCCGCTGCATTGCTGAATGCCCTCTCCAGCCAACTTTGCATGCTCAAAAAGAACCAGACACTCTGTGCCGGTATATCGTGCCTTAAAACGCGCTTCATGTCGCCTGCCAAGCTCAACCATTTCACGGTAACGCCGGGCAATATCGCCTGATTCAACAGGAGTACGCTCACGGGCGGCTGTCTGACGGGCAAGCAAGGTGCCCGGACGTACTGAACAACTGAACACATGCAGATAGGCAAGCGGAAGCTCTTCAATAAAACGGTACATCTGCCGATAATCTTCCTCTGTTTCGCCAGGATAGCCAACCATCACATCAGCCCCTATGGCACACTCTGCAATTTGGTCTACCGACTGCAGAATCTTGCTGCGGTAGTGTGCCGTATCATAACGGCGACGCATGGCCCGTAAAATGCCGTCCGAACCGCTTTGAAGAGGAATATGAAGATGCGGTACAATTTTTTGGGATCCAGCAACCAAAGAGATCAGCTCACTATCGACAATATCCGGCTCAATAGAGCTGATTCGGATACGACTGACATTGACCTCTTCAAGCATGCGCAAAAGATCGCACAGCGTCTGGCCATCAGCATGATAATCGCCGATATTGACCCCTGTAAGAACAATTTCCCGATAGCCCGATGAAGCCAAGACATGAGCCTGCTCAACAATCTGCAAGGCCGGGATTGATCTTGATTTGCCTCTGATCAGGGGAATCACGCAGTACGAACATCCGTAATTACAACCGTCCTGTATTTTCAAAAATGCACGGGTTCTTTCCGTACCCGTTGCCGTTTGCAATGAATATCCCGGATAGATTTCTTCAAGCATACAGGCTGGCGAAACATTGACAACAGGAAGTGATACGCTGCCAAGCAAGATATCGTTATACAATTTTATTTCAAATTTATCGTTGCTGCCCAGAATTGCATCTATTCCCTTTATTGCGGCAAGAGCTTCTGGATTAAACTGGGAATAACAGCCGATAACAACTATTCGGCTCGCAGGATTTTTTCTTATAATTCCCCTTATTTTCTGACGACATTTCTGTTCAGCCTGTTTCGTCACGGCACAGGTATGAATGACAATAAGATCGGCCCCCTCTTCAATTGATGAAAGCGACCATCCCTGTTTGCATAAATCACCAAGAATAGAGGACGTTTCAGCGTAGTTCAGTTTACATCCAAGGGTTACACCTGCAACTCTTTTTTTTCTATACTCTTTCATAGTAATATTTCTCCTGCATTGTCATATGCTGAAACAATTTTTCATTATTTCAGAAACAATGGAATAAAACTGAAGGAGGCAAAATAAAACATTACCTTGTACAGATAAAGATATTGTCATATATTTTAAATTAGTATTGGTGTTGCTATTCAAACACAACAATTGAAACAATGAACACTATAAAAAAAGATACCGGATCACCCGACAAATATGACCTTTTTATTCAGCGGATTGATTACTTCCAGTCACTTGTTGATGAAAAAAAGAAGCTGCAGGCAGAAATCAGCCAGATTCAAAAAGAGTTCAATCAAAAAATAAGACCTATTGAAGATCAGCTTTTAGTCGTCATAAAAAAGCTTGAAACCAACTTGTCAAAGCTTGAAGGGTCAACTCCTCAACAGGCTGGCATTTCTAAATTCGGTCGCGGTCAGCTTGGCGCATCGATCAAGGGGCTGCTCCGTTCACATCCTGAAAAAAGCTTCAAACCCCGCGAAATTGCTGAAGCCCTGAATACAAAGGGAACAGTCATCAGCCTCTGGTTCAACAAATACGGCGTCAATGATCCCGAAATCGACCGCGTCCTGACAGGCAAGGTGGGCAAGCGTTTTCTCTACAGAATAAAGTAACTTTACCAAAAGCAGAGCCCCGAAAAAAGCGCATTGAGATGCGTTTTTTTTTGTTTACTCCAACCGGCCGGAATAACCAAGACTTCGTTTGTTCCGATAGAAATTCATGGCCAATCCAACCATAATCATATTTCCAACCAGCGATGAACCACCATATGAGACAAACGGCAGAGGAACACCGATAACCGGAATAATGCCCAGTGTCATGCCAACGTTAACAAAAACATGGACAAACAGCAGGGTAACGAATCCGCCAAGTGTCAGTTCGACAAACTTGTTATTGATTGAAAAAATCGCCCAGATTATCCTCAGAATAAGGGTTAGATAGAGCGCAATCAAGAGAGATGCTCCAATAAAACCAAGCTCTTCAGCAATAACACAAAAAATAAAATCCGTCCACTGGGCAGGAATAAAACGCAGTTGGGTCTGCGTTCCCTGAAGAAAACCTTTCCCGAACAAGCCACCTGAACTTATCGCTATTTTGGCCTGAAGGGCATTATATCCAGCGCCTCGCGGATCCGACATGGGGTCTATAAACGTCTGGATTCTTTTTATCTGATGAGGCTTGAGAATTTCACTGGCAAACCGGTGGGCAGAAAGGCTTGCAGCAAGAGCTGAACCAATAATAATGAGCTGATGAAACTTGAATTTTTTCTGCTTGATTAACAAGACTATCATAAAAATTACTGCAAGAGAAAAAATAACATACATATTAAAAAAGCCGGAGGCAATGAGAATAACCGGGAAAATAATCAGCATAAGAATGTAGATATCAAAACCAGCCATAAGAAGCATTGTTGCAATCAATGGCAGAAACGTAAGCATGGTACCCATATCCGGCTGCAGCATAATGAGCACAATGGGAACGAACGATATGGTCAGGGCAACAAGAAGATCCCGCATTGAACGGATATCAGTATCGTCATCAGAAAGAAATCTAGCCAGAGCAAGAATGGTGGCCATCTTGGCTATTTCGGAAGGCTGAAAACTTATGAACCCGATTTTCATCCAGCTTGTCTGCCCTGCAATTTTTCTTCCAAAAATCAGTACCGCAACAAGAAGCAGAATCCCGACAGCATAAAAGATATAGGTATTGTCCCTGATAAAACGGACATCATTAAAATTGACAAACACCAACGCAATAACGCCGAAAAGTGCCCAGGCCAACTGCCGGTAAAAGAGCGTTGTATCACCTGTTCCATTAGTTGCGCTGTAAATAGCCATCAGCCCGAAAACAAGAAGTCCTGCCATCGGAACCATAAGCCACGGATCCTGTTTGGTTTTATTTTCCATTCAAGTATTGAGTTACCCCTTTTTCATTATCATGACAGGCTATAATTTAGTATAGTATATTTTTAAAACGGATAGAACCTTTCATAAAAAGTTACATGGCATCATCTCTTTTTTCCTGCGGTTTCGCCATTATCATCGGCCCGCCAAATGCAGGGAAGTCAACCCTGCTTAATGAACTTCTCGACTACAAGCTCTCCATTGTAACACATAAGCCGCAAACCACGAGAAAAAAAATTACCGGCATATACCACAACGACAAGTGCCAGATTATCTTTCTTGATACGCCGGGGATCATGAAACCGCAGCAAAAACTGCATGAGTCCATGCTTGGCGTCATTCGCGACTCCCTTAAGGATGCAGATATCGTTATTGCCCTGCTTCCTTTTTCAGGAAAAAAGGATTTTTTTGACCGGCTGTTCGCCGAAGAGCTTTTCAATGACTGGCTGAAACCTGCGGGCAAACCCATTATTGCCGTTCTCAATAAATGCGACCTTGTCAGCACCGAACGACAGCACGAAACCGAAGAGTATATCCGGAAAAGCTGGAATCCTGCAGCAGTCATGTCGGTTTCAGCACTGAAAGGCGATAACCTCCCCCAGCTTATCGAAGCCATCAGGCCTTTTCTTCCGCTCAACTATCCGCTCTACCCGGAAGATACACTCAGCACGGCTCCGGAACGCTTTTTCGTGAGTGAAATTATCCGCGAAAAAATATTCCTCCTCTATGGTCGTGAGGTACCCTATTCGACCGAGGTCGTCATCGATGAATTCAGGGAACAGCACGAAAATGATCCAACACGAAAGGATCTCATCCGCTGCTCGGTTATTGTTGAACGTGATACCCAGAAACAGATCCTGATCGGCAGCAAAGGCGCTGCCCTGAAAAAACTCGGACAAACAGCAAGAAAAGATATTGAAGAGATGCTCGGTCGCCCGGTTTTTCTTGAACTATTCATAAAAGTCCGACCCGACTGGCGAAAGAAAAACAACCTGCTGAAAAGTTACGGTTATTAACAGAAAAAGCCTTCTCTGAAAACAGAGAAGGCTTTTTTTGTTCCAACAGGCAATCAGAGACAAGTCAATTATTTCACACTCTCTGCTCGCTGACTTTTTTCTCACCTGATTTAACCGGAGGTTCAAGTTCAGCGGTAGCTGCCTCAATCTCCTTTTTCTCATTTGGATGAGCTGCCAGGTAGGATTCGATCTCTTCCTTATTCTTGTCCTTGAAATACTCAAGAGCCGAAAGAATAATGCGCTTGTTCTCCTTGTCGAACTCAATGACGCGAAGCGGCAGTGCATCACCGATCTTGAACGACGAATGGATATCCTTCACGCCGCCCTGAAGCAGGTGTGATACCGGAACAAATCCGTCCACATCACCAGGAAGAATGACAATAACGCCTTTCTCGATGATCTGTGAAATCTCTCCGGGAGTTTCAGCTCCTACTGCATATTTCTGTTCGAACTCGTCCCAGGGATCCTGGTTGATCTGCTTGTGTCCGAGAGCAATACGGCGGGCATGAACATCAAACTTGAGAACCTTGACCTCCAGCTCCTGATTCTTTTTGACCAGTTCACTTGGATGGCGGATTTTCTTGGTCCATGACAGGTCGGAAATGTGAACCAGACCATCAACACCAGGCTCAAGCTCAACAAAGACACCAAAATCGGTGATATTGCTGACGGTACCTTTATGCAGCGAATTCTCTATATATTTCTCGGAAAGAGCAATCCACGGATCCTCGTTTACCCGTTTCATGGAGAGGGAGAGTTTGGTATGATCCTTGTCGATATTGAGGATCACACATTCAACTTCCTGTCCAAGGGTGACAAACTGACCCGGATGCTTGATGTGCTGTGTCCAGCTCATCTCCGAAATGTGTACAAGACCCTCGATGCCCTTCTCGATTTCAACAAAAGCGCCGTAATCGGTAATGGAGACAACCCGACCCTGTGCCTTCGAACTGACAGGATACTTGATCTCGATATTTTCCCAAGGATGAGACTCAAGCTGCTTCATGCCAAGCGAGACTCTCTTGGTGTTCTCGTCAAAGCCGACAACAACAACCTTGATTGGCTGGTCAAGATCAACAACCTCTGAAGGATGATTGATTCTGCCCCAGGTGATATCGGTAATATGCACCAGACCGTCAAGACCGCCAAGATCGACGAAGATACCGAAATCGGTAATGTTCTTGACTGTACCTTCAAGAACCATGCCCACCTTGATATTGGCAAGCATCTCTTCACGACGGGCAGCATAAGCCTCTTCGAGGATAACTTTATGGCTGACAACAATATTCTGGGTAACCGGGTTGATTTTGACAACCCTGAAGTCCATGGTCTGACCGACAAGTGCATCGAAATCACGAACCGGCTTGACATCAATCTGCGAACCGGGAAGGAAGGCTTCGACACCGGAAAGCGAAACCGTCATGCCACCCTTGACACGATTGATGATCTTGCCATTGATGATGGTATCGTTTTCGATTGAATCATAGATCCTGTCCCAAATTCTCAGAACATCAGCTTTCTTCTTGGAAAGGATGAGCTGTCCCATCTTGTCTTCGATATTCTCAAGATAGACTTCAACATCGTCACCGACCTTGACCTCATCTTCAGCCCTGAATTCAAGCAGCGAAACAATACCCTCCGACTTGAAGCCGACATCGATCGTGACATCCTTGTTGGATATCGAGACAATTCTGCCCTTGATAATCTCATCTTCGGTGATTTCATTGAGGGTGCTTGAATAAAGCTGCTCCATCAATGCAAGTTCGGCGGGCTCGTAGAGCGCAAAAAATTTAAGTTTTTTTCTTGCTGGCCTTTCCTTGACCTTTTTTTCCTGTGTGAATGCTTCTGCCATTAATTTTTTCCTTCCTCTCTTGTAAGTTAGCCTACCTGCCGCGAGAGATATCGGCCTGGCGGTTTTATGGGTTAAAAAAACAATATCTGTAAATCCCGAATTCTGTTACCTGACCTTCGCCTCTTTTTCCTGCGCAAGCTTGCAGACCATATCCACCTGACGCTCGATCGTCAAATCCGATGTATCAATTTCGTGTGCTTCAGCATGTTTTCTCAAGGGGGCATGCTCCCTGTGTGCATCATCCTGATCCCTGCGAGTTATCTCCTCTTCGAGCAAGTCAAGATCCGGTAAACCGGCACCGTCGGGAGACTTTGCAAGCAGTTCGACATAACGCCGCTTTGCCCGTTCACGGGCATCGGCAACAAGAAAAATTTTCAGTTCGGCATCCGGAAAAACAACCGTGCCGATATCGCGGCCATCCATCACAACACCCCGCTGCCGCCCAAGTTCCCGCTGCATATCCCTGAGCCTGTCACGTACCGGCTTGAGTGAACTGATAAAACTGACCTCACGGCTTACCCTGTTCTCCCTGATCTGGGCAGTAACGTCACTGCCATCAAGCAAAACACGATCGCCGTCAAAACAGATGGAAATATCATGAAGCAAACTGGAAACACCCTCTGGGGAATGGCGCAAACCATCCAGAACTCCCTGTTGCAGGGCCTTGAGGGTAACGCTCCGGTACATGGCACCGGTATCGATATAAATATATCCGAGACGCTCGGCAACCCGCCGCGCTGTGGTACTTTTTCCGGATGCAGCCGGCCCGTCAATAGCAATAATGATACGCTTTGTTCCTGTTTCCTGTTTCACATGGGCATTTTGAATTAGCCTGTTATTCTATAAAAAATATTTGCTTTTTCCAAACATATTGATTACATGTTAAAACCATTGTTTTTCTCGTGGCCATTCATTCAACAAACATTTTTTTTATGTCACTTCGCTGCGGCATTGTCGGATTGCCAAATGTCGGAAAGTCAACGCTTTTCAATGCCATCACGGCAAAACAGGCTGAAGCGGCCAATTACCCCTTCTGTACCATAGAGCCCAACGTCGGAACCGTCCTTGTCCCCGACGAACGGATGCAGCAGATTGCTGATGTCGTAAAAACCCCGACACTGGTACCGGCAACCCTTGAAATCGTCGATATCGCCGGACTCGTCAAAGGTGCAAGCAAGGGCGAAGGGCTCGGTAACCAGTTTCTCTCACATATCAGAGAGGTTGACGCCATTGTGCACGTTGTCCGTTGTTTTGATGACGACAACATTATTCATGTCGAAGGGAAAATAGACCCGGCAGACGACATCATCACCATCGAAACCGAGCTGATGCTTGCCGACCTCGACAGTATGGAACGCCGGATTGACCGGCTCAGAAAAAATGCCCGAAAGGAAAAAGAGCTTCTCCTGCAGCTCGACGTGGCGGAAAAAATAATCAGCGGCCTCAGTGAGGGCATTCCCGTCCGAAAAATCATTGAAAGTGCCGAGGAGCAGGCAATTGCCCGACAGTTCTTCCTTTTGACATCCAAACCAATCCTTTTTGCCGCCAATGTTGCCGAAACCGACCTTCCGGACGGAAACAGCTATACCGAAAAGGTTGCTGAAATAGCTGCGGCATCAGGCTCGAAAATGCTGATCATCAGCGCAAAAACAGAAGCTGAAATAGCCGAACTGCCGGAAGAAGAGAGACCGGAATTTCTTGAAAGCCTTGGCCTTCACCTCTCAGGCCTCGACCGCCTGATCAAGACAGCATACGACCTGCTCGGCCTCCAGACCTATTTTACTGCAGGAGAAAAAGAGGTTCATGCCTGGACCATCCACAAGGGAGCCGCAGCGCCGGAAGCTGCCGGAGCAATCCATTCTGATTTTGAAAAGGGATTTATCCGCGCTGAAGTCATGTCATACCGCGACCTCATTGAACTCGGTTCAGAACAGAAGGTCAAGGTAGCCGGCAAGCTCAGATCGGAAGGAAAAGAGTATATTGTCAAAGACGGTGATGTGATTGTTTTTCGTTTTAACGTATAGTTTCAGCAATTGAACCACAGCCCTATAGGTATTTTCGACTCCGGTATCGGCGGACTAACCGTTGTCAAGGCGATACAGGCTGCCCTTCCGTTTGAGCGGATTATCTACTTCGGCGATACGGCCCGGGTACCGTATGGACCAAAATCGCAGGTGACCATCAGAAAGTATGCATCCGATGATACCGCCATGCTCATGCGCTATCAGCCGAAGATCATCATTGTCGCCTGCAATACGGTCTCTGCACTGGCTCTCGATGTTGTTGAAAAATCATGCGGCAACGTCCCGGTCACGGGAGTGCTGAAGGCCGGTGCGAGACTGGCAGCAGAGGGCACAAGAAACAACCGTATCGGCGTTATCGGCACCCAGGCAACGGTATCTTCAAATGCTTACGGCCTGGCCATCAACCAGCTCAATCCGGATATCGAGGTCATCTCGCAAGCCTGCCCTCTTTTTGTTCCGCTGGCTGAAGAGGGTTTTATTGACCATCCGGCCACAAAACTTATCGCGGCACAATATCTGAAAGAGATCACCAAAGAGGGAATCGATACGCTGGTTCTTGGCTGTACACACTATCCGATTCTGCGCAAGGTCATTGAAGAGACGGTGGGCCCTGAAATCCGTATCATCGACTCGGCCGAAGCGGTCGCCCTCAGAACCAGAGAGCTCCTGACACAATCGGGTCTGCTTACCTCATCCATGAATGCATCTGCCCCGCACCTGCTGGTCAGCGATCTGCCCCAAAAATTCAGCATGCTCTACCAGCTCTTCATGGGCTCCGAAACGCCTGATGTCGAACTGGTTGAAGTATAACGACCGGTATAACGACCGGCTTTTGCCTTATTCCTATTGATCATCTAATTAACCCCGCATGAAAGTAAACCTCGACAGAGCCTCCTCAGGCTTCTGCATAGGAGTTCAGGGAACAATCTATGTTGCCGAAGAAAAGCTCCAGCAAGAGGGTGGCCTATACTCTTTCGGTGATGTTGTCCATAATGAAGTCGAGGTAAAGCGGCTCGAAGAGCTTGGTCTGGTTACCGTTGACGAAACAGCTTTCAGGGAGCTCAAAAATGCCCGTGTCCTGATCAGGGCTCACGGTGAACCACCCTCAACCTACCGGATTGCCAAAGAAAACAATCTGACAGTTACCGACACCACCTGCCCTGTTGTCTCACGGCTGCAGCGTACGACACGACTGCTTTATGAACTGGGATACCAGATCATCATTTACGGAAAACCGACCCATCCCGAAGTTATCGGCATCAACGGGCAATGCAACCAGCAGGCCGTCATTATCAAACATGCCGACCTCTGCGACCCTGAAGAGGCCAAAGCGCTTGACCCGACAAAAAAAAGCGCGCTCATCTCCCAGACCACCATGGACGTTCCGGGATTTTACGAACTGAAGGCAAATCTTGAATCGTACTTCGCCCGGGCACTTTCCATACAGCCCTCCCGATGGATGGCTATCCGCGATATCGACATTACGGCCGCAATGACGGGAGTAGGCCCCATGCCCTTGCATGTTTTCAAGGACACCATATGCCGGCAGGTATCGAGCCGAAACGGGAAACTGCATGACTTCTCCCTTGCCAATGATGTTATCATCTTTGTGGCAGGGAAAAAAAGTTCAAACGGGCAGGTTCTGTACCATATCTGCAAGGCGGCAAACCCCCGCAGCTACTTTATCGAAGATATCGAGGATATTGATGAGAACTGGCTGAACGGCAGTGACGGCAAAGCAGTTGAAATGGTGGGCGTATGCGGCGCCACCTCGACGCCGATGTGGCATCTTGAAAGAGTCGCTCTCCACCTTGAAAAGAACTTTGCGCAACAAAAGCCTTCACACCACACCGAACCGTAACGTTTTTTTGCCACGCCCATGAATCAACTCTTTCTTACCATCAACCGGCAACCGGTTACGGCTTCACCCGGAACAACGATTCTTGAAGCCGCTACTGCCGCAGGCATCGTTATTCCAACCCTCTGTTTTCACCGCTCTCTTGAAAAGCGAGGTTCGTGCTGGATGTGCATTGTTGAAATCAAGGGGAAAAACCGTTTTGTTCCTGCCTGTGACACCCTTGCTTCAGAAGGAATGGTTATCGAAACCGACAATGCGGAGATCAGCGCCATGAGGCGGCAAAACCTTGAGCGCATCATCGAAGAGCATGGCGGAGACTGCATGGGGCCTTGTGAGCGTTCATGCCCTGCCGGTTGCAATATCCCTGACTTTATTGCTGCAATTGCCCGCCAAGATGAGCGCCAGGCGATACAGATCATCAAGCAAACCATTCCCCTGCCCGGAATTCTCGGTCGTATCTGTCCGGCTCCCTGCGAGGATGAGTGCCGGCGACACGGTATTGACTTGCCGATTTCCATCTGCGCCCTGAAACGCTATGCCGCCGACAGAGAGAGAGAGCAATCCGAGCGCTTCATCCCCAAAATTGCCCCGAAAACAGGAAAAAAGGTAGCCATTGTCGGTTCCGGACCAGCCGGTCTTGCCGCCGCCTGGTTCCTGCTCTGCAAGGGCCATTCGGTAACGGTTCTTGAATCCGGAGCCAAAGCCGGCGGCATGATGCGTTATGGTATCCCCCGCTTCAGGCTCCCTGAAAGTGTGCTTGACAGTGATATCGCTCCCCTGCTTACCATGGGACTGGAGTTCCGCTTCAACACCACGTTCGGCAAAGAGGTTACCATTGAAGCGCTGAAGAGCGAATTCGATGCACTCTTTCTTGCCGTCGGTGCACAAAAGGCATCAAAAATGAACATTGCCGGTGAAGATGAAGCGGGAGTCATCAGCGGTATCGACTTCCTTCGCAAAGCAACTTCCGGCGAGCAGCCCTGTCCAGGAGATCGGGTTGTGGTAACCGGCGGCGGCAATACCGCCATCGATGCGGCAAGAACCGCACTCCGTCTCGGGGCATCAACTGTTACCATCCTCTACCGCCGTTCAAAAGAGGATATGCCGGTTCAGGCATCTGAAATAGAGGAGGCTCTGGCTGAAGGAATCTCCCTTGTTGAGCATGCCGCCCCGACATCAATCAGGGCGTTCAACAACGCACTCGAAATAACCGCCATTACCATGCAGCCGGGAGAGCCTGACCAAAGCGGCCGCAGAAAACCGGTGCCAATTGAAGGCTCGGAATTCGTCATCATGGCCGATGCCATCATCTCGGCTATTGGCCAGCAAATTGAACGCTTGGCGGCTTATGATGCAGCAACAGGCATCGGACACTACGGTGAACTGCTGGTCAATGCTGATACACTGCAATCGGAAACGCCATGGCTTTTTGCCGGAGGAGACTGTGTCACCGGCAGCGATACAGCCATTCGAGCTGTTGAGCAGGGAAAACGGGCGGCCTATTCCATCAACCTCTTTGTAAGCGGTGAGAGCGTCAGCGCACCAAAAGCATCTTTCAACTCCTCCTACGGAGCGCGAGACGAGGCCCCGGCAGCTTTTTATGCAAACGTTGCCCCGGCGGCAAGAGTTGCCCTGCCCGAATTGCCTCCGGAAAATCGCACAAAGAGTTTCCGTGAAGTGGTGACCGGATATACAGCAGAGCTGGCCCGTGCGGAAGCCCTGCGCTGCCTCCAGTGCCGCTGCCATGCCATCGAGGAGTGCCGTCTCAGAGAACTTGCCTCGCGCTACCTGCCCTTGCACACGGCACAAAAGCATGATCACCAGGGGTTTTACCGGGCAGAGAATGCCGACATAAGCATGGAACGGGAAAAGTGCGTTGACTGCGGCATCTGCGTGCGCATGCTTGAAGAGCTTGCGGGCAGTATCGACCTTGCCGTCATGACCGAAAGCTGCCCCACCGGAGCGCTCTCTCTGCCGTTTACAGGATCCCCTTCTTCTGAACCTTCACCAGGTCAAAAAGATATCCGAAAATGCCGGTAACAAAATGGAATGCATTGCTGAACAGGAGACTGATATGCTGAAAAGCCGCAAAGGTGTGGCCTCCGGTGAGCTGCAGATAGGCCGCATAGAGCACCAGAATGGCGGCCAGAACAAAAAACAGCCGCATGACCCGTCTCAGAAAGGAGAAAAGAATCATGATCGAAACGATGACGGCGATGATAAAGATGACCGGATGGCCGACAAGATAAGCAACTGCTTTTTCCATGGTATTCAGCTTTTAATGGTCACGATGAATCGGCATGAACCCCGACGAATCGGGAGAGCAGAGTGATCAGGTGCCCATCATGTTAAAGATATTCCTGCAAGATAGCGGCAATTTTATGCGACGGCGAGGCTCCGGCAAGCCGGTCGCGGGCGGCCAGCAACTCCCTCTGCATGGAGGCGGCAAGAGCAGGATTGTCAAGAATCATCTCTGCCTGCCGGAAGATCTCCCGGCCATTGGCCTCATGCTGTATCAGTTCCGGCACTGCCCTTTCATTGCTGCGGAGTCCTTTCACCACAATATTGGCCAGCGAAATGTTTTTCAGTTTGACCAGCCTTCGGGCAATCATATAGTTAAGTGCACCGGTTTTGTACACCACCACCATAGGACAACCGAAACAGAGCGTTTCAAGGGTGGCTGTACCAGAAGCAACCAGCACCAGATCGCTGTACTGCATCACTTCATAGGCAGAACAGTTGACAACCGTGAGATCGCTGTAGTCCGACAGCAAGTGGTAGGCCTCTTGACTGAGATGAGAAGTACGGCCAAAAAGAAAGACGGTCTGATGCTTTTGGTTGAGCAGGCGTGCAGCTTCAAGCAGTTCGGGCAATATGTGGGAGACCTCCTGCTTGCGGCTTCCAGGCAGGAGGCCGACCATGCGGGTGCCCGACTTGATCTCATGCTGGCTTAAAAACAGCTCTTTTGAAGGCAGTGAAAGTTCCGACAGCTGCTGGATAACCGGATGACCGACAAATTCCGCCGTAACGCCATGCTGGTGAAAAAAATCCACTTCAAAGTCGAAAATAACAAGCAGACGGTCGATGTACCGCCGGATCGCCTTTACCCTTCCCTCTTTCCATGCCCATACCTGTGGCGAAACATAGAAGATGACCGGAATGCCAAGTTCATGAAAAAAGCGGGCCATGACAAGGTTCATGCCCGGATAGTCAACAAGAAAAGCCGCCTGGGGTTTTTCCCGGCGCACCGCATCCTTGAGTTCACGAAAAACACGACGAAGAAAGAGCGAATGCTTGAGGACATCAACAAAGCCAATGATGCTCATCTCTGCCGTGTCATAAAACAGCTCTGCGCCAAGAGCCCGAAGTTTTTGACCGCCAATACCGAAAACCATCAACCCGGGCCTTGCTTTCAGCAGTTCACTGATAACTCCGGCAGCATGCATATCTCCGGAAACCTCACCGGCTAAAACGAACAGCTTTTTTGACATCAAAAACGGAGATAATTGGATGAACGACGGGGAATCTGTATTTTAGAGCATTATGTATCTGTTTTTCATCATAATATGCAGAATACCCAAGCCTTAATTATATCAAAATCAATAAAGAATGCAAGTTAAATTCGGTACTGACGGATGGCGCGCGATCATAGCAAAAGATTATACCTTTGACAACCTTAAACTTGCAGCTCTTGCCTCTGCACAATACTTTCTTGGCCATCCAAACAAGGCGAAAGGAGTCTGTGTCGGATACGATACCCGTTTCATGTCGAAAGAGTTTGCTGAATATACCGCCGATGTTTTTTCTTCACAAGGGCTGAAAGTGTTTCTGTCGGACAGTTTTGCCTCAACGCCCGCAGTCTCGCTCTATACAAAAGCGAAACAGCTTGCCGGTGGCATTGTCATCACCGCATCCCATAATCCTGCCAACTATAACGGATTCAAGGTCAAGGCCTCCTATGGCGGCCCTGCACACCCTGAAGTGATTGCAGAAATCGAAACCAATCTGACAAACCTCGATCCGCAAACCCTTATTGAGGTTGATAAAAAGCTGATTGAGCTGGTCGATATGAAGGGATTTTATCTCAACTACCTGAAAAGCAGCATTAACCTTCCCCTGATCCGCGAGTCAAGAATAAAGATTGCGCATAATGCCATGTACGGCGCCGGACAGGATCTGATCACCAGCCTGTTTGATGAATCAATGCTCAGTTGCTATCACTGCAGCATCAACCCTGGTTTCGGAGGCATCAATCCTGAACCAATGCCGCAGTACATCGGAGAATTTATTGAATTCTTCAAGGAAGTTGAGCCCGATGTCGCCATTATCAATGACGGCGATGCTGACAGGATAGGCATGCTCGACGAACACGGAACCTTTGTGGACTCTCATAAACTTTTCGCCATTATCCTCAAGGATCTGGTCGAGGAGAAGCACCAGACCGGCGAAGTAGCCAAAACATTTGCCCTGACCGATGTCATCGACAAGATATGCCTGAAACATCATCTCATTATGCATGAGTTGCAGGTCGGCTTCAAGCATGTCAGCAAACTCATGACCACCAATGATATTCTTATGGGTGGCGAAGAGTCTGGCGGCATAGGCATTACCGCATTTCTGCCGGAGCGGGACGGTGTCTATACCGGGCTTCTGATTCTTGAAATGATGACACGCCGGAACAAAACCCTTTCGCAGCTGGTTCAGGAGCTCTACGATGAGTATGGCTTCTTCTGTTACAGCCGCCACGACCTGCGTGTCAGTGACGCAAAAAAACAGGCCATCATCGACCGTGCATCAAAAGGAGACCTCACAACCATCGCAGGTTACAACGTGCTGAAGTTCAGCAATCTCGACGGCTACAAATATCACTTTGAAGGCGGATGGATGCTTATTCGCCCGTCCGGCACAGAACCAGTGCTGCGCCTCTATTGTGAAGCAGACTCCCAGGAGAAGGTTGACAAGGTTCTGGCCTTTGCCGCAAAGCTTGCCTGAACATAAGCAGGTATGACATCCAAAGACGAGCTGTTCAAAAGCCTTGTTGCCGAACACCAGGAGATGGTGATCAATACCTGCTACCGTTTTGTTTTTAACCGTGAAGATGCGGAAGATCTTGCTCAGGATGTTTTTGTTGAGCTCTTCCGCTCTCTTGATCAGTTCCGTGAAGAGGCGAAACTCTCAACCTGGATATACCGGATAGCCGTCACGAAATCGCTCGACCACCTGCGTCGGACGAAGAGGAAAAAGCGGTTCAGTTCATTGAAAAGAATGATCGGTGTTACTGACCCTTCAGAGGAGATTGCAGCCCCCGGCAATGAAAATCCAGCTGAGGCACTGGCAGGAAGCGAACGTGCTGAAATATTGATGGATGCACTGAATTCGCTTCCCGACAGTCAGAAAACCGCGTTTCTGCTCAGCAAGCAGGAGGGATACAGTCAGCAGGAAATTGCTGATATCCTGAAAACATCAGTATCCGCAGTCGAATCTCTGGTGCACAGGGCAAAAAAAAACCTGCACAACAAGCTTTATGCCTACTACAGCGAGCAATAATTATTTTTTTCCGCAAACCACAAGTTTTTGAGACACCTGTCGTCATATCTAATTGAAACAGGAGCGAAAAATGAAAATACATGACGAAAACATAGAGCGAGAGGTCAGCAAAACCATGATGCTGCTTGATGAAATAAGCCCTCTTGAGATCCATCATCAGTTCAGGGTTCGGCTGATGCAGAGAGTGGAACAAGAGTTCACAGCGGAGAGAAAGAGCGGTCTCGTTGGTCGCGTTGATTTCCGGTTGGCGTTTATGGTACTGCTTGTGATGGTCAATGTCGGTTCGGCGTTTCTCTCGATCACCAGTGGCGGCGGGCAGACAACTGCAACCATCAGTGAACTGATTGACAACCAGAGCTATGACTACACCAGTCAGGATTTTGCCTATTATGACCAGACGGCCACTGCCCCTGCGCTCACCGGAACAGAGACAAAACAGACCCCTTGAGCATCAAGCTATGCTAAAAAAAGAACCGATGAAAAAGATGAGAACTATTTCCAGCCTGAAGCTGGGTAAACCTGAGTCGATGAGACCATGAACTTTTTTACGACAAAACGGCTTGTTGCAACGGCATTTGTCCTGCTTGCCCTTCTCAATGTCACCCTGCTCGGTATACTCTGGTGGCAGAATGCAAACGGGCCGCTGCTTCGAGAAGGACGCCACAATGCAGGACATCACAATCGGCTGCTCTTTTTTGCCCGTCAGCTGGACCTCAATGAATCGCAAACCGCCAGTTTCGACAAACTGCGCCAGGAACATTTTCTCAAGGTTGAAGCTGAAATGCAGGCAATCGGCCTGCTGAAAAAGCAACTGATCGAAGAGTCGCTTCAAGAGAAGCCAGATGCAAAAAAAATAGAGAGCATCGCCCTGGGCATCGGCTCCCGTCAGGCAGCAATAGAACAGAAAATGGCGCTTTATTTTCACGAACTGGCCAACGTCTGCACGCCTGAACAGCGGGATTCACTGAAAATAGTGCTTGAACGGGTATCCACTCGCCGGCACCATAGCAAAAGCGAGCAATAGCGCTTCAACCCTTTCGATAACGACAGAAGCTCTGTCAGGGGTCTTTGCTATCGATACGAGGTGATCACTTCCAACTGAATTTTCTTGACACCTTAGCAGCAACAAGCCGAGCCTCAGAGCCGAAGAGCGCCACTGCAATGGCCAGATAGAGGGTCAGCAGCACTGTTTTTGAGGCAATAACAGCCCCGGCCGCTGGAAACTCCTGCCCGACGAGGAGCTGAAGGAACGCCGCCCCGACAGCCGTGACCAGCAGCAGAAACAGTTTAAGCCAATCATAGCGAATCGGAAAAACTTTCAGGGAGTACCAGGCCATCACAAGGCACATGACCGCCGTGCCGGCAACGATGGCATAAGCCGCCCCGTCCATACCGCCCAGCGGGATAAGCCACCAGCAGAAGAGCGCGGTCACAGCCGCACCGGCAAAGGTAACAACAGGCAGATATCGCGTATTGCCGGTAATGAGCAGTCCGGCAGAGAGATTGGTAGAAACCATGTCAAAAACATAACTCAAAAAAATCCATGGCAGAATGGAGAGCCCGATCCAGTAACGGGGAGGAAGCAGATAAAAGCTTCCGCCATAATGATACCGGACAAGATCAGGCACAAAAAAAGTGGCTGCAAGCGCCAGAAACATGGTGAAAATGGTTGAAATGCTCAACACATGCCGGAACAGTCTTTTGGCATCAGGATCCTTTGCATGCTGCAGAAAAAATGGCTGCCATGCAAAACGGAATACCTGGATAAAAAGCTGCAGTACCACGCCGAATGCGGCAATCCTTCCATAAATACCGACAATATCAGAGGCCTGGTAACCCTTGCCGTAAATGCTCTCAATTTCTGAGGGCGAGATACGAATCAAAATGTTCCGGTCAATAAGATGGATCAGCAGTCCGGCAATCCCGGTAGGCACATAGGGCAACCCTATGCGAAGCATCGAACGCAATTTGGCCGTTGAAAAAGAAAACCTGAACTGACGGAACACCGGTATAACCAGCAGAAGGCTGACCAGGGAACCGAAAGCCTCTGAAATAAAAACACCCGACAAGCCGCTATGGAGAGGAACAATCAGGATAATGGCACTGACCACAACAGCAATCACCCCGACCACCCTTGCCACTGCAAACTGAAGCGCCTTTCGTTTCAGCCGCAGTTCAGCAAATGGAATGACCAGCATGGTGTCAATCCATAAAATAAGCGCGGCATATCGGACAAAAAGATAATCTCCGGCAGAAAGACCTATCGACTCAGCAATGAGCGGGGCAAAGAGAACAATCAGCAGGGCAAACAGCGTTGAGGTGACAAAGAGCGCAACAAAAGCCGTTGAAAACAACTGTTTCTCATCCCCTTCCCGATCTGCAGAATCAGACAAAACCTTGAGATAGGAGGTCTCCAGTCCATACGAAAAAAGAACATTTGCCAGAGCAATATTGGCATAAATGATCGTCTGTACGCCATTATCAAACGTCGAAAGTTTGTTGGCATAGAGGGGAACCAACAGATAATTGAGACTGCGGGCCAGTATGGTACTCGAACCGTAAATAACGGTATCTTTGAAAAGAAGCTTTAACTTTGAAAACATACTGCAAAAAAAATCAAAAAAAACTTAAACGGTATCCTCGATTGCCGTCCCATTGGTTTCAGTATCGCGGGCGGCTGCCCGGCGCTGGCGTATCGCCTCCTGATCAATCTGAAAGCGGCCATCCTTTTGAATGACGGGGATTTTTGATATGACCTCATTGAGATGGCGCTGAGCCTCCTTCTGCTGCTCCTTGAGCTGCTCAAGCTCTTCACCGTAAAGTCCTACCGGGTTATCTTTATCGATCATCATGTCTTTGAACGACTCTATCTGCAGGTTCTGCTCTTTTTTCATATACCCCAAAAACTTGCTGAACAGAAACACAAACAGGAAGAAGACCAGCAGGGAAAAACCAAGAAGAACGAGCCAGCTCATAACAAAAGGTTTAGTCTTAGTAAAGGAAACGGTATTTTTGCAATTTAGACGATATTACCGTTTATAAAAATAGTAACCAACCATCTTTTCTTCATTGAAGCATCGATTCAGCCAGCTTACCATGAGTACACCATCCCGAAACGAGCATATTACCGCGAGCGGAAAAAAAATCCTTGAACAGGAGGCCCGTGCCATTCACCTCATAGCCGAACGACTTGACGATCGTTTTGCGGCGGCCGTGGAGTTGCTGGCATCGTGCAAGGGAAAAATCATCATCTCCGGCATGGGCAAATCAGGCCTCATCGCCCAAAAAATAGCTGCAACCATGGCATCGACCGGATCAACCGCCCTTTTTCTTCATCCGGCAGATGCCGCTCATGGGGATCTTGGTATTGTTGACCATGACGACATTGTGATCTGTCTGTCGAAAAGCGGAACAACGGAAGAGCTGAACTTTATCATCCCTGCCCTCCGCCAGATAGGGGCTAAAATTATTGCCATGACGGGCAACCAGCGATCCTTTCTTGCCCAGAACGCCGATATAACGCTCGACACCGATATCGAAAAGGAAGCCTGCCCCTACGATCTGGCGCCGACGACATCAACAACGGCAATGCTTGCCATGGGGGACGCCCTTGCCATATCACTGATGCAGCAGAAAAATTTCACCCAGAGAGATTTCGCACTGACCCATCCCAAAGGGTCGCTCGGACGGCGGCTGACAGTAAAAGTAAGCGACATTATGGCAAAAGGCAATGCCGTGCCTCTTGTTGCAGAAAGTGCTTCAGTGACCGATCTTATCCTTGAGATGACCTCAAAGCGGTATGGAGTGAGCGCTGTTGTCGACAGTGACGGTGCCCTGTGCGGCATCTTTACCGACGGCGACCTTCGGCGCCTGGTACAGAGCGGAAGAGAGTTTCTCAGCCTCAGCGCAGGTGTTGTCATGACCGCACATCCCAAAACCGTTACAACCGGCACCCTGGCCAAAGAGTGCCTTGACATTCTTGAAACCTATCGCATCACGCAACTGCTGGTTTGCGACCATGAAAAGCACCCGGTGGGCATGGTTCATATTCATGACCTGATAACGCTGGGACTGTGAGGGGATTTGACAGGAAAACAAAAGGCGCATTTGCATGCGCCTTTTGTTTTCCTCATGGTTCATTGTTTTCGCTCTGTCTTACCGTCCAAGCGCCTTGAGCATCGCTTCGCCAATATCGGCAGGGCTTTGAACGACATGAATGCCCGCTGCTTCCATCGCCGATATCTTGTCTTCGGCAGTTCCTTTTCCGCCCGATACAATAGCTCCTGCATGACCCATCCGGCGGCCGGGAGGTGCTGTACGACCGGCAATAAATCCGATAACCGGTTTTTTAAAATATTTCTGGATATAGGCTGCGGCCTCTTCCTCGGCACTGCCGCCGATTTCACCGATCATCACCAGCCCTTCAGTTTCATCGTCCTTCGCAAAGAGCTTGATGGCATCGATAAACTGGGTGCCGATAATAGGGTCACCGCCAATACCGATACAGGTTGACTGACCAAGACCCACCTGGGTAAGCTGGTGAACCGCTTCATAGGTCAGGGTACCGCTCCGGGAAACAACACCGATCGTCCCCTTTTTATGGATAAAGCCCGGCATGATGCCCACCTTGGCTTCACCCGGAGTAATGACACCCGGGCAGTTCGGCCCTATCAGAACAGCTCCCTTCTGCTTGACAAAAGCAAAAGCCTTCATCATATCGTTGACCGGAATGCCTTCCGTAATACAGATAATCACTTTCAGCCCCGCATCAGCAGCCTCCATGATCGCATCAGCCGCAAAAGGTGCCGGAACAAAAATAACGGTTGCATTGGCTTCAGCCTTCTCCACAGCCTCCCGAACCGTGTTAAAGACCGGCACTGGCCGGCAAAACTTGTCTTTTTCGTTGCCATGATAAAGGATATCACCTTTTCCGGGAGTGACCCCGGCAACCACATTGGTGCCATATTCAAGAATCTGGGAGGTATGAAAGGTACCTTCCGCACCGGTTATCCCCTGCACAAGCAAGCGGGTATTCTTGTCTACCAATACACTCATAATACTGTGTTGATTAGAATTAATGATTACTCAATACTCCCCCCCCTCAACTCACCTAAGAACGCTGGATATGCCGGGCAATACCAAGCAGCTTTCCCTCCTCAAAAAAATTGCATATAAGATGCATCCCGACCGGAAGGTTCAGGCTGTCAAACCCGAGCGGAACACTCACAGCTGGCATGCCGACGATACTTGCCGGAACCGTAAACACATCAGCGAGATACATTTCAAGAGGATTTTCAGTTTTGTCACCGATGCCAAAAGGAGGAAAGGGCGATGTCGGGCCGGCAATGACATCAACCTTCTCAAGTGCCTCACGATAGCGATCCTGAAAAACCCGGCGTACCTGCTGGGCCTTTTTGTAGTATGTGTCGTAATAGCCGGCGGAAAGCACATAGGTACCAAGCATGATCCGGCGCTTGACTTCACGGCCGAACCCTTCAGTCCTCGAATTCACATACATGGCCGCAAGATCTTCCGACTTTTCGGAGCGATAGCCGTACCTCGCGCCGTCAAAACGGGCAAGATTGGATGACGCTTCAGCCGTAACCAGAATATAGTAAGCCGCAATGGCATATTCACTGTCAGGCAGCGTGATAGGAACAAGCTCTGCCCCCTGATCGCGAAGTTCCGAAAGCTTGCCCTTCACCATACGGGAAACATCCGGATTAAGACTCTCGGGAAAATACTCTTTTGGCACCCCGATCTTCAGACCCTCAACCGAAACAGTCGCCATTTCCGCAGCATAATCCGCCACCGGATGCAACGAAGAGGTAGCATCGCGTCCATCGTTGCCAGCCAAAACCCCAAGCACCAGAGCAGCATCATCACAGTTGCGTGCAAGCACCCCTATCTGATCGAAGGAGGAGGCAAAGGCCACCAGCCCGTAACGGGAAATCCGGCCGTAGGTTGGTTTCAGGCCAACAATATCGCAGAAACCTGCCGGCTGGCGAACAGAGCCCCCGGTATCCGAGCCAAGAGCCACCATGGCAAGGCCGCTGGCAACTGCCGCCGCCGAACCGCCCGAACTGCCGCCGGGAACCCGCTGATTGTCGAAAGGGTTGGGTACGTTGCCAAAAGCCGAATTTTCATTTGAGCTGCCCATGGCAAACTCATCCATGTTCGTTTTACCCAGAAATATAGCGTCTTCCTGCTCAAGCCGAATCACCGACGTGGCATCATAGACACTTTCGTAATTTTCGAGAATTTTTGAGGCACAGGTCAGTCGCCCCCCTTTTATGGCTATATTGTCCTTGATGGCCATCGGCATACCGAACAGCTTTCCGGGGTTTCCGCCCTCACTGAGTTTGCGGTCGAGAGCTCTTGCCCGTTCCAATGCAGACTCCTGAAAAACCGTTATGTAAATATTATCACCGCGATGACTCTCGATACGTTCCAGATAAAAACGCACGACCGCTTCGCAGGTGATCGCACGGGAGAGAAGCCTGGAGCGTAAATCTTCGTAACTACTTGATTGCACGTCTGTTGTGAATTATTTTAAAAGGAAGTTTACCGGAACACATCGTCATTCCCTCTCTGGAGAAAAATAGCTGGATGGCTGGCTGGCCTCCGTTCCGAGTAAAGTTTGTATAATAAGAAATAACTGCATATTATTCAATTTGGCGCAGATTTAGTCTACCGAAGATTATTCCTATATTCCCGTTACCCAACAGCCTACCAAGCGATACTGACAGAAACCCGGATTTCATGGCACTCAACAACGTACTGGACTTTTCATCGACGCCTAAAACCAACTGGTTTACCACCAAAAGCAATGCTGAAGATAAAAATATACAGGCTGAACTGAAAGCAACGTGCCAGCTCCCTCGCCATATCGCCATCATTATGGATGGCAACGGACGATGGGCAAGACTGAAAGGCAAAACAAGAATCGAGGGGCATGTTGCCGGTGTGGAATCGGTCCGCGATATTGTAGAATCATGCGCCCAGCTCGGCATTGACTATCTTACCCTCTTCACCTTTTCAACTGAAAACTGGAAACGGCCGGAACAAGAGGTCTCGGCACTCATGCAGCTTCTCGTCAAGGTTCTTGCCCGGGAAACCCGTAAAATGCACGATAACAACATCCGCCTCAATGTTATCGGCGAAATGAACCAGCTGCCGGAAAAGGTGCGGACTCTCCTGACAAAAGCCATGGAACTGACCAAGAACAACAACAAGCTCATGCTGAACATTGCACTCAGTTACAGCGGTCAGTGGGACCTGACACAAGCATGCCGATCAATTGCCCTGGACGTCAAGGCCGGACGGATCAATGCGGAATCTATTGATGAGCAACTGCTCTCCTCATACCTTTCCACCGGCTCCATACCCGATCCCGACCTGCTGATCCGAACCAGCGGCGAGTTCAGAATAAGCAACTTTATGCTCTGGCAATGCGCATATTCCGAAATCTACGTCACCAACACCTACTGGCCCGACTTTCACCGTCCTCAACTGTATGAAGCCATACGGGAATTTCAGAACAGGGAGAGAAGGTTCGGACAGACCAGCGATCAAATTGAGAAAAAAACTATCCCTACAAAAAAGCTTTAACCGGATTGATTCCCCTAAATTTCATGAAACAAACGCGAAAACTGATAACTCTGGTTCTGCTCGCTTTGGCACTCAATGCTGCAGGAAAAACCGTTGAAGCAAAAAGTCTGCCCGTCAAACAGCCCGGTGCTCAAGAACAGTCCATAAATAATGCTCCCAAAAAGGAGCCCTACACGGTAACCGCCATCTCCTTCAGCGGCCTGCAATCGCTCAATGAACAGGAACTGAAGAGCAGTTTCCCGCTTAAAGTCACAGACAAGATCACCGTCCCCGGAACCGAACTCACCGGAGCGCTGCAATACCTCTGGAAGCTCCAGCTTTTCAGCGATATCACGGTTGAAAAAAGCGATCTCGGACAAAAAAACATAGCCCTCAAATTCACGGTCACCGAACTGCCCGCGCTCGATCAGGTAACCTTTACCGGCAACAAAAAGCTCGACAGTGAAGAGCTGAAAAAAACGGCCGCCCTGATAACCGGCAAAAAAATCAGCCAGCAGGATCTGCTTACCGCCGCCAATAAAATTGAAAAATCATATGCCGCTAAAGGCTACCTGACTGCCGAAGCCAAATTCCAGTTGCAGGAGAGCGGAAAAAATCAGGTCAGGGCCCTGTTCTCAATAACCGAAGGGCCGAAAGTCTCGATTGAGAGAATCACCTTCCACGGCAACACGGCGTTCAGCCAGAAAAAGCTGAGAGGAGTTTTCAAGGAGACCAATCAGAACTCCTGGTGGCGCAAAATCTTCGGCACGCCAAAACTTGATACCGAAAAATTCGGTGAAGACAAAAACCTGCTGGTTGAATTTTACCGTAACAACGGCTACCGCGACGCACGGATCGTGAGTGATGCCATCGGCTATACCAACGACAAAAAGGGGCTCTTTCTCGACATTTATCTTGAAGAGGGGCGAAAATACCATATCAGAAACGTTACCTGGACAGGCAACGAAAAGGATTTTGCAACAACTGACATCCTCAACCGTACCTTCCGCATCAAGCAAGGTGATCTCTACAGCCCCAAACTGATTCAGGAGCGGCTGAATTTCTCGCAGGACAACTCCGACGTCAGCTCGCTCTATCTCGATCGGGGCTACCTCTCCTTCAAGACAACGATTGACGAAAATATCGTCAATCCCGATCAGGTCGATCTGGCGATAACCCTGCACGAGGGCGAACAGTTCCAGTTCAACACCATCCTGATCAAAGGCAATAACAAAACAAAAGACCATGTGATCCGCCGTGAACTCTACACGATCCCTGGCGACATGTTCAGCCGCAAAAACGTAGTCCGCAGCATTCGCGAAATCAGCATGCTCAACTACTTCGACCCGCAGCAGATTTCGCCTGATATCCAGCCGAACCCGGAAAACAACACCGTTGACATGACCTACAATGTCACCGAAAAACAGACCGATACCTTCAACGCTTCGGTGGGCTACAGCGGCAGCGGCGTTACCGGTGCACTCGGGGTCACCTTCAGCAACTTCTCCCTGCAGGATATCTTCAACCGCTCGGCCTACAAGCCACTGCCCCACGGCGACGGCCAGCAGCTCGGCCTGCAGTGGCAGTTCGGCAGCAACAACTACAACACGCTCAGCCTCTCCTTTACCGAGCCATGGGCATTCGGCACTCCAACGGCAGTAGGCTTTTCAGCTTTCAAAACCCACCGTTCCTACTACTTTACCAATGACGTTAACAACGCCACCAACATCGACCAGTATGGCACAACGCTCTCCATCGGACGGCGCCTCACCTGGCCGGATGACTACAGCTCCGTCAACTGGAAGCTGAAATACCTGCACAGCGAAGGCGGTTTTTTGAGCTTTGTCGATTATGTCGACCCAAACGCCCCAACCCAGGCTGACGAATTTTCGATAACGCAGACACTTGCCCGCAACAGCATCGACAGCCCCCTCTATCCACGCAGAGGAAGCAAAAACTGGATTACGGCAGAGCTCGCCGGCGGCCCGCTGCCCGGCACGGTCGATTTCTACAAATTCACCGAAAGCTCAAGCTTTTACTTCCCGATCACCAAAGACGTCATCTGGAACGTGGCGATGCAGCACGGCTACCTCTCGACCTTCGCAAAGAATGACTACATTCCCTACACCGAATACTTCTACATGGGCGGCACGGGCATGTCTTCGCTACCCACCGTACCGCTGAGAGGCTATGACGACCGGAGCCTCGGCTCAAAGCTTGGAGGCAGCTCCACCAGCTCGAGCCTCTATGCCGGCAGCATCTACTCAAAGTTCACCTCGGAAGTGCGCTACCCCTTTACCCTCTCGCCCTCAATCAGCATTTACGGACTGGTTTTTGCTGAAGCGGGTGATTTATGGGAAAACACGCAGGCCGTCAATTTTTCGAAGCTGAAGAAATCAGCCGGCCTTGGCCTCAGGCTCTACCTGCCCATTATCGGCCAGATCGGGCTTGATTACGGCTACGGATTCGATGCCGTTGAAAGCATCCCTTCCAAGACAAAACAGGGATGGAGCTTCATGTTCAGCTTCGGCTCCGCCGCCGACTGAGCCGGGATAAAGCCCATAAAAAAAAACAGGTTATATTTAACCGAAAACCTTTTATTACACCGAAACAGTTGGAGAATGTGTGGAAATCACTTACTTTTCAAGCATAGTTTATGTAAGCTTGTGTCGTAAATGTTTTTTTTGACGACGTTATTCAAACAAAACCAATGGGGGAAACAATGAAAAAGACTCTTTTACTGCTCACCTTTTTAGCCGTTGCTGGCATGTCGAGCACTTCGGCACAGGCCGCAACACATTATGTCAGTGGTTTCGGCGGGGTTTCCTGGATGCAGAACATGGATGCATCTGATACCTATCAGTATGCTACTGGTGGTTCTATTCCTGCTGCTAGTTTATATAATTATTCTTCGAATACTGACTTGGGTTCAGGTCTGGCTGTAACCGGAGCTATCGGATGTGATTACGGCAGTTATCGACTTGAGGCAGAGGTCGGCTATCAGACAAACGATGTCAAATCGGCAGCTTATTATAACAACGGTGTTGTTTATGAGTGGCCTACCAATGCTGCTAATACGACAAAGACTGACCGCGTGGCAATGAAGGGTGACGTCTCCGTTCTCTCGCTCATGGCCAACGGATACTATGATTTCGACCTCGGAAGCAAGATTGAGCTCTACGCAACGGCCGGCGTCGGTGTCGCGCAAGTTTCCTGGCACAACGTGAATAATGTTACCAACGTGTATCAGGGTGAGGACTCCGCCCATAATATAGTTTCTCCCGGGGAGACTATTAGTGGTCCTGTTAGATTTGTAGCAAACCCTGATCCCGGCTTCAACGCACACGAAACCACACTTGCCTGGCAGGTTGGCGCAGGTATTGCTGCACCGATTGCAGACCACGTCAAGCTGGATCTTCGCTACCGCTACTTCGCAACAACGGACTTCACGCTTGCTGACTCGGGTTATTTTGGCGCACAAAACACGAACCTCTCCAGTCACAGCGTCCTGCTCGGTTTGAGAGTCGACTTCTAAGAGATAAGTTCTCTTGGTCAAGCTTTACAAGGAGCCCTGCGTCGCGGGGCTCTTTTTTTATACTACCACCCCGTCGACAACCTTCATGACCGTTGCCGCTCTCTCTTCCTTCCCCGCCCAGCAAGGCAAGCTAAGCAGTTTTTGACTGGTGAACAATGATGCCGCATGGCTGTACAATTCCTTATCACCATCGTCCATGATGATAAGCTGCGGGTCAATTGTTTCAGCAAAAGAGAGCCACTCAACGGAAGAATAAGCCAAACTCCCCTTTTCCGGCAACCCTCTGCCGACAAGCAGAACATCACACCACTCCACAGGCCACCCTGTCTTCATCACCTGATTATCGGTAACGTGAATAATCATTGCCTCAACACTGGTATCGAGCGAGAGCATCCTTGCGCCATCAAAAGTGCCGGAACAGGTTTTATTGACACAGTACCCACCAACCCAAACCTCCTTGCCACTGACAAGAGCGGCATTTACACCTCTTGCGAGGAATTCCCGCTGTATTGTAAAACTGATGTTTTCAGGACTCCATTCAGCCTCAACAATAATCACCACAGGAATTCTACCGTTTCCACCCTTGAACAAGGTGACCAGCATGGGCTTCTGCAGGAAGAGGCTCATCTGGGGCTTGGCATTAACCTCACAAATCGAGGCACCGGTTTCAAGCCAGGAGTGCTTGATATCCGGTATGAGCAGGTCAATACCGGCTACATCCAGCCGCAGCGCTCTTGCCGCACGCAGCGACAGGGAGAGGTTGTCAGGATGCACCTGATGTAACGGCACGGGAATCGGCACGCCGCCACTCGCAATATTACAGGCTCCCCTGAGCCTGACCCATTGACCATCTGCCGGAACTGAATTGCCGTCAAGATGCTGATCAAGCAACAGCTCTTTTGCCTCTTCATCAAAAGCCATTTTCTGCAAAGGATAATGCATATCATTTTCTGCCGTCTCTCTCTCTTGATTCTGCCGCTCAAGCAGGGTGAGAACAGAATCCTTGCCGTTACCGGTAACCCCTCCTGCCACCCGCTCATAGATACCATAGACTTCCCCGCTTGCCACAAGAATTCGATAGTCGCGCCCCGGCACATGCTTTTCAACCAGCACCTGTTGCGAAAACTTTGCGGAGGCCAAAAATGCCTTGGCAACTGATTCTGCCGTTCGAAGATTTGTTTTGACACCCACTCCGCCATCCAGATCGGCCGGTTTAATGACAACGGGATAGCCCAGCTCTTCTGCCCGTCGAATAGCCTCCTCCTTGTTCCTGACAAGGAAATGCGGCGCCATCGGTAACCCCGAAATATGCAGGATATAAGCCGCGGATGGTTTGTGGCGGGCAAAAGTCGAGGAAATGACCGCCGTTGCATCGGTGAAAGAGCTGTCCAGCCAGCGAGCGTTACGGCCAACCCCCAACTGGAAAGCCGTACCCGTTACATGAAACCATTGGATACCCAGTTCAGAGGCGGCTTTCAAAATAAATTTTTGGTTAAAGCCTTGCAACCCGGTAAAGGCAAGACCCTTTTGAAAGCTGCTGAACGTTTTTTTAACCTCCTTGAGGCCCTCAACGGCATTCTCCTGAAA
Organism: uncultured Chlorobiaceae bacterium; assembly: GCA_903820085.1. Lineage (GTDB taxonomy): Bacteria > Bacteroidota > Chlorobiia > Chlorobiales > Chlorobiaceae > Chlorobium. The sequence continues at coordinate 68,128 of CAIJGA010000008.1, read as the reverse complement.
CGCCAATTTCAAGAGCCGTATGACAAAAACAACTGCCGCCAATGCAGCACCATGCTCCATGCAGGGCTGGAGCATGAGATAATGGTCAGCATCATTCCCCTGCCGTTTCAGTATACATGCCGGCTCAAAAACCGGATGATTTTCCTGATTCAAAAGAGCTGAAGGCCAGTGCTTCAGCCGCGCCAGGACGGGCTCATCATCACCAGAGAAATCAAAATCACAGGGCACGCCCAACTCTTTCAAAAAAAAGGCATCGATGTCAGGAAGATTGGGCAGGCTGCCAGCTTCCCAGAGAAGCTTGTAACGCAGTGTTGGCTGATGGAAACCATGAACGTATCCCTGAAACGCATATGGCTTGCCTGTCATCTCAAGCGTGGAAAGCGAAGAGGATTGAGCACTGGCGTTCGGATTCATGCGGACTCAAATAAGAGAGTTATAAGGATGCAGGCCCTGCAATGCGCAGGGCTCTTTTTTGGCAAAAAAACAGTCAAGAGGCTTCAATAAGCTCGTTAACAACCTTCATGACCGTTGCAGCTCGTTCTTCTTTCCCCGACCAGCAGGGCAAGTTGAGCAGATTCTCACCCTTGAACAAAGAGGCCGCATGATCGTAAACTTCCGGGTCAGCTTCTTCCATGATGACACGCCGCGGACAAAGTGTTTCGGCAAAAGAGAGCCACTCGACGGGTGAATAGGCGGGGATTTTGAGTTCCGGCGAGGCTCTGCCGACCAGCAGGACATCACACCACTCCACAGGCCACCCGTTCCTCATCACCTGATTCTCGGTAACATGCAGAATCATGGCGTCTACCGTGCTGTCAAGGGAGAGCATCCTTGCGCCATCGAATGCACCGGAGCAGGCCTTATTGATGCACTGCTCACCGACCCGCACCTCCTTGCCACTGGCGAGCCCGGCATTGATTCCTCTTGCCTGGCATTCCTGATGTATTGAAGAGCTGATGTTTTCAGGGCTCCATTCGGCCTCAATAATGATCACCACAGGGATTCTCCCGTTTCCAGCCTTAAACAAGGTAACCAGCATGGGCTTGTGCAGGAATTGCCTCATCTCGGGCCTGGCATTGACCTCACAAATCGAGGCACCGGTATGGAGCCAGGAGTGTTCAATATCCGGAATGAGCAGGTCAATACCGGCAACATCCAGCCGCAGCGCTCTTGCCGCACGCAGCGCCAGAGAGAGATTGTCGGGGTGCACCTGATGTAACGGTACGGGTATCCGCAAGCCGCCACTCTTAACATCACGGGCTCCCCTGAGCCTGACCCATTGACCGTCTGCCGGAACTGCATTGCCGTCAAGATGCTGATCAAGCAACAGCTCTTTTGCCTCCTCGTCAAAGGCAATGGGATGCAAAGAATAACATGGATCATGTTGCAAAGAATAACATGGATTATGTCCTGCAGCCGTTCGCTCTTGATTCTGCCGTTCAAGCAGGGTCGTGACAGCATCCCGGCCGTTGCCGGTGACTCCTCCCGCCACCCGCTCATAGACACCAAAAACTTCACCGCTGGCTATCAGAATCCGATAGTCGCGCCCCGGCACATGCTTTTCAACCAGCACCTGTTGCGATAACTTTGCAGCGGCCAAAAATGCCCGGGCAACGGACTGGGCCGATTGCAGATTGGTTTTGACGCCCAGCCCGCCATCAAGATCGGCCGGCTTTATGACAACGGGATAGCCCAGCTCTTCGGCATGGCGAATGGCCTCTTCACTGTTCCTGACAAGAAAATGTTGTGCCACCGGTAACCCCGAAATATGCAGGATATAGGCTGCGGATGGTTTATGGCGGGCCAAAGTCGAGGAAATGACCGCCGTTGCATCGGTGAAAGAGCTGTCCAGCCAGCGAGCGTTACGACCAGCTCCCAACTGGAAACGCATACCCGTTAAATGAAACCATTGGATACCCAGTTCAGAGGCTGCTTTCAAAATAAATTTCTGGTTATAGTCTTGCAACCCGGTAAAAGCAAGACCCTTTTGAAAGCTGCTGTAGGATTTTTTAACCTCCTTGAGGCTTTCGCCGGCTCCTCTCTCCCGAAATGCCAGTTTCAGTAAATTGACAACAAAAAGAACGGCTGACACGGCGGCACCATGATCCATGCAGGGCTGGAAAATGAGATAGTGATCCGGATTTTTCCCCTCGGGCTTCAGGATACGCGCCGGCTCAAAAACCGGATGATTAGCTTGATTGAGTAGAGCGGAAGGCCAGTGCTTCAGCCGCGCCAGAACGGGATCATCCTCATCTCCAGAGAGGTCAAAATAATAGTGCACACCCAGCTCTTTCAAAAAAAAGGTATCAATTTCAGAAAGATTCGGCGGTTTACCCGTTTCGCTGTGCACCTTGTAACGCAAGGTTGGCTGACGAAAACCATTAACGTATCCCTGAAAAGCAAATGGCTTGCCTGTCAAATCAAGCATGGAAACAGACGAGGATTGGGCTGCTGTGTTCGGGTTCATGCAGACTCAAATTAGGGAGTTAAGAGGATTTCGTTTTTCATATGAGAAGCAATGAGTTGTACGAGTTCACTGATTGATGCGGTTCGGTTATGAGCGTTGTGACGTATATTCATCTCTGGAATACTCCGTCAGGCAGAATCACCTCCGTCAATGACCAGTACCTGGCCAGTGATCCATGAAGCGGAGTCAGAGGATAAAAAAAACACGGCTTCTGCAATATCTTCAGGTTTACCAAGTCGCTGTAAGGGGAGTGACCGCCTGATCCTGTCCCGCTCTTGCTCCCGGTCGTCGCAACGATTAAGATATTCTTCGAACATATCGGTTTGCACAGCACCCGGACAAACGCAATTGACTCGGATTGCAGGACCATGATCCCGGGCCATTGCGCGGGTTAACGAGACAAGGGCCCCTTTGGTAGCCGCATAGGCAGCATTCTTTCTGGCGCCTGAGAGAGCAAGAATCGAACTGATATTAATGATCGTCCCTCCTCTGTTCATGCGTTCAAGCACTGCCTTGGTTATTCTGTAGGTCCCCGTCAGATTAGTTTCAAGTATTTTGAGCCAGACAGTCTCCGATGTATCGGGTAAGCTCGATGGATACGGGTTGATTCCGGCGTTGTTGATCAGCCCATCAATGTTATCCGCTCCAAGGTTGTTTAGCGTTGCACTGATTTTAGCGCTGTCGGTCAGATCGCAGGAAATGCCGGTAAAATTAGGTATTTCTCTGCATATATCAACGATCGCCGGATTACGGTCCAGACCCAGGACACGTGTGCCTGCTCTGGCGAATCGGAGTGATGTTGCAAGTCCGATTCCTGCAGCTGCACCTGTAACAATGATAGTTTTGTTCTGCATTATTGTTTTTTTATATAAGTAAGGACTGTATCAGTAAGTTGCCTTACTACATTTCTATAAACTCTCGGTGAAGGCGCGATATTCCATCTGCCATCAATGCTTACCAGGTCACTGATAAAGAGCAGTCCTGCGAGGGTTTTTCTATGAAAATGTGCAACAGTAAACAGGGCTGACAATTCCATTTCGACAGCAAGGACTTGCCGTTCCAGCAATTTTCGAAGAAATGGCTCGGTTTCCCGGTAAAGGGCATCGGTGGTCGCTACAGCACCTTGACTGAAATGCAGTTCGAGTTCTTGCAAGGAATCTCTCAAGCGCGTGACAGCATCAACTGATGGTGATGACTGCTTGTGCTGTCCGTAATGAGGGGATGTTCCTTCAAAGATCCAGGCGCTTGTCGGGAGCAGCAAATCCCCGAGTTCAAGTTCTGGTTTGCTTTTTGATGTGGGGTGCCCGGCAGGACCGATAACCAAAAAATTCTCGCAGCCAAGCGCAATAAGTTCTTCCAGCTGAACAGCGGCCATCGGTGACCCATGCAGGCCATGTGACATGGCAAATGATTTTCCATGATCAGGACTGAACACATCCAGTTGCATGGGGTTTGTGATCCCGAGAGTCACCGTGCGGTGCGGATAGAGCGCTTTCATGGAGTCGCTCACAGCAGGGACATAATTGATAATACACTGGCCGGGTATCTCCGGAAGCTCGACGGGACTCTTCCGCATCAGCAAAAAATCGATGTAGCGCCGAGCGGAAGTAATACTGGAATCACGTACAGTCATGTCATTACAAGTCGGGAATTAGAATTCGCTCACTGCTGCCATACTGGTTTTTCAGGATTTGAGGTATTTTTGCTTCCAGGTTGTCCACAAAAGTTTGGCGGCTGTGCGAAGGGCTCTTTTTTTGTGCCATGCGCAACAGGTGAAGGACCGTATCGAACGCCGTGTTTGGACGGTTCAGCATGACCATTGCCAACTCATCGAGCGACTTGGCTTGAGTCGCAGCAGTTGTTGCTTTTGGAAACCATATATCCAGCGGTAATGAAGAGAAATAGGTATAGGAATGTCTATCAATGGCCAAACGTCTTCTGGAACTGAATTGTGCATTAGTGATCTGGTTATCATGTTTGCGGTATATGGCGACCTTCTCTGGAACGTGAGCAATATCGTATTTGCGAACCAGCCTGGCCCAGAGTTCCCTGTCTTCAAGACTGTCAAAACGGCTATCGAAACCTCCAAGCTTTTCAACAGCATATCGCTCGGTCAGACATGCACAGGGGGCTACGGGATTTGCACCCGACACCAGAAACTGGATATACAAACCTGGTCTGGGCTGCGGAGGTGTTACACGTGTCGGATGAAAGCGCTTTTCTGACTGAAAGTACTTGAAAAAGTCACCATATACCATTTTAACATTTTTTTCCGATGACTTTAATGCATCTACAAGGGATTCAAGCCCATGGGGCAGGTATCGGTCATCTGAGTCCAGGAATCCAAGGTATCTGCCTCTTGCCAGGGCAATGCCGTGATTGCGTGTCGCGCTCGTGCCGGCATGCGGTCTGTAGGTGTAATGAATGCGAGAATCGAGGTTACAGTACGCCTCTGCAATCTTTTGGGTTTCATCAGTCTCGGAACCGTCATCGATAATCAGCAACTCCCAGTCGGTAAACGTTTGGGCAAGAACGCTCTCGATCGTCTCGCCCAGATAGTCGGAACGGTTGTAGACCGGTGTAATGATCGAGACCAGTGGTGTTCCTGATACGGATGTTTTATTATCGGTAAATGTCATGATTCATGCTTTGCAAATGGATTGGCATCAGGGTGCCACATACGGCCATAACGAGCCGGGCATTCAACGCAAATTGGCTCGCAGTCGGCCTTCACCCGGGCACGAAAATCATGGTAAGAACTGCTCTGCCAAATCATCTCAAAGTCTGACTCGAACAGATTTCCAAAATTCAGCAAGTCGGGATCAGGTTGAAGACAGCAGGGTGAGACAAAACCGTCCCACGTGATATTACAACCGTGAAAAGGCCATTGGCAACGATACGAGTGATCGGTGCAATCCAGATCCGGCGCAAGGAAACGGATACCCAGGTTTTCGGCGGTGATGCCCGCAGCCAGGGTTGCTTCCCTGTATTTTTCCGGGTCAACGTTGTTTAGCTGCTGCAAATCACTATTGTTTGACGGAAAGAAACTGGAATTGAGGTTTTGCATATACACTTCATCCAAGCCAAGATTTGCCCCCAGATGAATAATCTCCTGTAATTTTTCGAGCACTGATGGACTGGCAACAAGCACAAGGGCCAAATCGGTGTCCGGGTAACTGCTTTTGCTGCGAATGTCAGCAAGTGCGGTAATATTGTTGATGACGGATTCAACCTTTGTGCCGCCGCGAAGGCGTTTAAATGCAAGAGGGTCGATCGTATCGATCGACAGATTAATTCGGTTGATGCCGGCATCAAGCAGTGCAGCCGCAGCTTCCCTTGTCAATAATGAGGCATTTGTGGATGTGCCGACCCGTGCACCGGAAGATCTGGCAGAACGAACCATTTTCGGTAAATCCCTGTTGAGTAACGGTTCCCCGACGCCTTGCAGATGGATGCGAGCGACTGACGGTAACTTGTCGAGCACCAGCAGAAACTGCTCAAGAGACATGTCGCCGTTTGGCCTGGACCAATAGGTGCGTCTGCAATAGCTGCACTTGAAATTGCAGCGGTTGGTTGGTTCAATCTGGACGCGCAGCAGATTTTGCCATATTAGAGAATTGGCCATCAGCATTTTTTGTTACTCATGCCCGTTCTGACTCAGTGTTCTTTCAATGGCGGTGAGCATTAAGGCTCGTGATTCGAAAACGCGCATTTTATCAGGGCCCAGCACCTGTTGAATCTGATTTTGCAGCGGATGACTTTGTTCGATCCAAACCTTGCCGAGTAGATGCTTCCCAAACAGGGAGAGTACCTGTGCTGAAACCGTTCGCTTTTCCGGCCAGGTGCTGATTACAAGGTGATGGCAGAACGGCAGAGGCATTCCCTCCCCCATGAGCGAGTCAGGATCGATTGCCAGAAGCAGCGAAGTTACTGTGGGATTGATAAGGAGTGAACGTGTAGCGGCAAGCATACCCTGCCTGGTGGGGCTGATTTGGTTTTCGCCAATAAAAACACCCTCTGAAGAAACCGTGCCCAATCCAGGGGTATTATTGAACAATCGTTTTCGAACATCGCTGATTAAATCACCTGGTTCGGTTCCGAAGACAAGCAGTGAAGGGATTGTCCCATCGCCATGAACATATGATTTGAGTATTTGACCATGGAGATGGGTAAGAATCGTTCCCATCTGCGGTTGTGCATTTACTTCGAGGATTCCGGTGTTGGTTCCCTGCCAGGGGTTTCTGATATCTCTGGCAATGAAATCGACAGCGGCAATATCGAGGCGAAGAAGCTCTACGGCCCGTTTGGCCAGGTCAATGTATGAACTGTCAATTTCATCTGTATTCAGTAACACCGCATCTCCACCCGTGGATACATTGGCCGAGCGTCTTAAAGCGATGAATTGTCCTGTCTTCGGAATTGAGTCAAGGCTCAGTCCTTCCCGTTGAAGCAGAATCCGGGCCTCATTGTCAATGACAATCGGCTTCATGATCGAAAATTGGCTGGTGGAACGTCTTGGATCGTTGTTTGTTTTTTCAATAAGGAAATTTATTGTTAAAACCCCATCGCCGGTTACACCTGCAGGCATGCGTTTTACGACGGAAACAAGCTCCCCTCGAACCAGAGTGATGCGGAATGCTATACCCTGAAGATACTTCTCGAGCATGATATTGAACGAGAGTTTCCTTGCATGCTCAAAAGCATCGTGAACTTCATGAGGGGTTCGCAAATCTGCATATACTCCTCTCCCTTGGTCCAGATCTGCGGGTTTTACAACAACTGGATAGCCAATGTGTTTTGCTATTGACACTGCTTCCGTGGCGTTTCTTACGAGCAGACCATGAGGCACCGGTAGACCTCCTAGTTTCAGGGTGGCATTGGTTACCAGCTTGTTTTTTGCCTGTCTCACCCCGATTGCTGATGTTTCATCGCTTATACTGCTGCTAAACCAACGTCCTTTTGATCCCCAGCCGTACTGAAACACGCCTCCGGGTAATGGCTGAACCGGTATTCCAAGAGAATGGGCCGCATAAATAAAACGTATGTTGTTTGAGCCTTGGGGAGCGACCGATCGGAGTCGCAGAAGCAGTTGATCAAGTTCAATGCGTAAAGAAGGGGTGAGGTTCTTTTGCCTGGAATCAGGATTATTGAGCAATTTCAGAACCCATTCCAGTGCAAGTAATGTTGCGCGCGGTTCATAGGATGGGAAAAAAACCTGGAAAACAATGTTTTCTTTATTTGACTTTGACGTCTCCCAGGAATCGCTGATTCTGAGTGATTCAAGAACCGGAATTCCCGCCGATGCCTGCAATCCGGCAACTACAGTCGCGATAGCTTTGATGGCATCAGACTTGTTTGTTCCGGTATTCGCATTGAGTTCATCAAATTGCGGAGAGGAGAGATATGGGCCGAGCAGCTCAAGCAGGCGCTGAATTATATTGCGTTCATCAGTGTCAAGTTGAAGCAGCAGTTGAGCAGCCAGCGATGGTTGTCTCATACCTTCGACATATCCTGAAATGATCTTGACAGCTTTACTTTTTATCATGTTTAATATTCTCTCGGAATGTGCGTACGGTGCACTTTATTCGTTTTTGCTGTTACAGGTAGCAACAACACGCTTCGAAAAGATGAATTTTTTTCCTTGCCATCCAGAAGTACAAAGAGCCCTGCATTGCGGGGCTCTTTGTGTTCATGAGCTGCGTTTCAGGCGAGTAATTTCATCGCGCAGCCTGGCAGCCTCTTCGTAGTTTTCATTGTTGATGGCATCATTGAGCTCCGACTGCAGCTCTTCGAGCAGCGCGTCAGTACGAAGCAGGCCGGCGGGCATCTCTTCAGGCTCCAGCGGGCTCTCCTCCTCGCCCTCCTCTTTCTGCTCCTCTTTTATACCAGCCTCATTCATGATCTCTTCGGTCACAAAGAGCGGGGCATTAAAACGTACGGCAATGGCTATGGCATCGCTGGGGCGTGCATCAATTTCGTGCACCTCACCGTTCACTTCACAGACCACCTTGGCATAAAAGGTCTCATTGTGCAGTTCATCAATAATAATTTCATTGACACGCAGATGAAAGGCATCGGCAATATTCTTGAAAAGGTCGTGGGTGAAGGGGCGCGGTGGCTTGATGTTTTCGAGTTTGAGGGCAATGGCCTGTGCCTCGAAGCCGCCGATAATGATCGGAAGTTTCCTCTTGCCCTCCAATTCGTAAAGGATAAGGGCATAGGCTCCGTTGGTATGGGGGCTTGTTGAAAGTCCGAGAATATCTACCTGAAGTTTACGCATTGGTTCAAAGAAAAAGATTGATAGTGATGCCGGGGCGAAATAAACAAGTATCCCCTGACTCTCTTAACACTAAAGTACAGCTAATCATCCCTTCTTCAAAAATTCTTGCAATGCTTCGATCAGTTTGGGCAGCACCAGGTGCACGTCACCGACTATGCCGTAATCGGCAACATCGAAAATCGGGGCATGCGGGTCGCGGTTGATGGCAACGACCGTGCCGGCTGACCCCATGCCGGCAAGATGCTGGAGGGATCCTGATACGGCGCAGGCAATATAGAGTGAGGGTGCAACGGTTTTGCCGGTCTGGCCTATCTGTTCGGCATGGGGCCGCCACCCTTCATCAACGACCGGACGGCTTGCCCCCACAGCCCCGCCGAGGAGACGAGCAAGCTGTTCAAGCAGGGCAAAATCCTCTGGGCCGCCCATTCCTCTTCCTCCGGCTACAATAATGCCGGCTTCGGCCACATCCAGAGTGCCCTGGTGCATGGCAAGCCGGCGCACCAGCGGAAAAAGAGCTTCACCGGCAACGGCACACGCCTCAAGGTCAACAAAGGCAATCCGGGCTCCAGGATAGTCGACGGAGGGGGTTCGGCGTGAAGCGATGATATAGATGCCGAGAGGACGCCGCGGAGCAAACGAAGCGATGAACGAACCGGAATAGACCGGTCGCCGGCAGCCACCATCATCCGCCGCCCGGGCATCATCGAATATCGGGTTTCCCGAGAGCAGTGAGGCGTGCAGGCGAACCGAAAGTCGGGGGGCAAGATCGCGGCTGAGTACCGTATCGGCAAAGAAGAGGCTGCCGGCGCCCTCCCTGTTGAGGATATCGGCAACAAGCCTCAGATAGCGCTCCTGATTGTAGAGCCTGAAGCACTCATCTTTGGCATGAGCGATAACTCCCTTTCCGGCAAGGCTGCCTTCAAGATGGCCGAGGCTGGCCGGTCCTGCAAGCAGACCCGACACAGCTACGTCCGGCCGCGATGCGGCAAGCTCCTGAACGCGGTTCCATGCGTCAATGGAGGATTGTTTGACAACACCTTCCCGCTGTTCCAGAAATACCAGCCATTTAGTCATCGCTGCAAGGTCTCCTCTTTTGCCGGTCGGTTCAGAATAGGGCACGGTCATGACGGAGCAGCCTGACAAGCTCTTCCGGCTCCGTCACAAACCTGCATGTTTTTTTCGTGACGAGTGGCTCCATGCCAGTAATCTCGACAAACGGTCTTTCGCTGGCGGTAACCGGCAACAGATCAATCGGTTTTTTCCGGGCTTCCATGACCCCTTTGATGGTGGTTTTCCGCGGCACATTCAGCCCTTTTTCAACACTGAAGAGCGCAGGATAGTGTACATCCAGATATTCAATCCCCCCCTCAATTTCACGCTCGACCTGCAGGCCTTCCGCAGAAGCTTGCAGCTTGATAATTGCGCTGACGGATGCCATGCCAAGCAGTTCGGCAAGCATCAGGGGAACCTGGGCACTTTGAAAGTCGGTCGAGTGCTTGCCGCAGAAAACAAGGTCTGGCAAAGCACCGGCATAAAACCCGGCGATCGCACGGCTGAGCAGCATGGCTGTCTGAAAGGGGTCCGAGAGCTCTGCCGTACTGACCAGAACAGCCCGGTCTCCGCCCATGGCAAGGGCTTTGCGAAGCATCTCTTTGGCTGAAGAGGAGGCAACGCAGAAAAGGGTTACCTCGCTCCCCTCAAAACGCTCCTTGAGACGCACAGCCTCTTCGAGGGCATACTCATCGAAGGGATTCATGACCTCATTGACTCGTGAAAGGTCGACGGCACCTTCAACAAAACCGATGACCGATGCAGTATCGGGTACCTGGCAGAGACAGACGGCAATACGCATAACGCTTTCTCCTGATGATCAGAAAAGCAGGATTCCGGAAATTGCAGTTTCAGGGAACAACTGTGATTTTCGACTAAAAACTACGCAAATCAGAAAAGCCGCAAAAAAGCGGCTTTTGTGGGGGAACAAAACAAGTGCCCGAGAGGAGATTCGAACTCCTACACCTTTCGGCGCTACCCCCTCAAGATAGTGTGTCTACCAATTTCACCACTCGGGCTTGTTTTACTGCTGGACGCAATAACATCCGTGAGAATAGAAGGACTCGAACCTTCGACCCTCTGCTTAAAAGGCAGATGCTCTACCGACTGAGCTATATTCTCAACCTATAACCAAGGTACGGGAGTACCGGAACTTACTTATTCTGGTATCTCTGGCGCTTCTTGTGACGGTTCTTACGGCGCATCTTTTTACGCTTGTGTACCGCCATTTTATGACGTTTTCTCTTTTTTCCGCAGGGCATATAGTAAGTGTCTTTCCTCTTGTTTTAAAGGCAGATAATATAGAAACATTTTTCAGAACTGCAAACAAATATTCATGATTCCCTCAAATAAAGGTTCGTTTTTTACCTCTTCTAAAGGGTTTATCAGGCATTCATGTATTTGAAAAAATCCTTGTTGTCTTTGGTGTCCATCATTTTTTCACGCATGAACTCCATGCACTCGATAGGATTTTTGTCGGCGAGGTACTTTCTTAGCAGCCACGTCCTTGAGAGCTCTTCCTGGGTAAAGAGCAACTCCTCTTTACGGGTGCTTGAGCGAAGAATATCGATAGAGGGGAAGATACGGCGCTCGGAGAGGCGACGGTCGAGCAGCAGCTCCATATTGCCGGTTCCCTTGAACTCTTCAAAAATAACATCATCCATACGTGAACCCGTATCGATCAGCGCTGTGGCAATAATGGTCAGACTGCCGCCTTCCTCAATATTTCGGGCCGCACCAAAAAACCGCTTCGGCTTGGTGAGCGCATTGGCATCGATACCGCCCGACAGAATTTTTCCGGAATGGGGGATGATGGTATTATGTGCCCTGGCAAGCCTTGTAATGGAATCGAGCAGCACCACCACGTCACGGCCAACCTCCACCAGTCGTTTTGCCTTTTCAAGCACCATGTCGGCCACCAGAACGTGACGTTCCGGATCCTCATCAAAGGTGGAGCTCACCACTTCTGCCGGAACGCTGCGAGCCATGTCGGTCACCTCTTCAGGGCGCTCATCGATAAGCAGCACAATGAGGTAGACCTCGGGATGGTTTTTGATGATCGCATTGGCAATCATCTGCAGCAGCATGGTTTTGCCTGTTTTCGGCTGCGCTACAATCAAGCCTCGCTGTCCTTTGCCGATGGGAGTAAAAATATCCATAATCCGGCCGCAGACTTCGGACTGCTTGGTCTCGAGCTTGAGGCGGTCATGAGGAAAAAGAGGAGTCAGATTTTCAAAGTAGGGGCGTTCTCTGGTAATTTCAGGATCGTTGCCGTCGATGGTGTTGATCTTCAGCAAGGCAAAAAAACGCTCACCCTCTTTGGGCGCCCGAACCTGCCCGGAGACGGTATCGCCTGTTCGCATGTTGAATCGCTTGATCTGAGACGGGGAGACATAAATATCGTCAGGAGAGGAGAGGTAGTTGTAATTGGCGGAGCGCAAAAAGCCGTAACCTTCCGGTATGACCTGCAGAACACCGGTGTTGACCATGACATTGCCGCTTTCAGAATCGGTATTCTTCTGCGACTGCGCTTCAATAATCTTGAAAATCAGCTCTTCCTTTCGCAGGCCGGCAGCCATTACCCCAAGCTCTTTAGCAAAAATATGCAGTTCAGAAACCTTTTTTTTCTGGAGCATATTGATGTCCAGACCTTTAAAAACCGAATTGTTCGACATTTTGATGGTGTTCAACGCTTGTTAATTTAAAAAAGCAAAAGAAATGAGGGTGGGAAGCACGTCCCCCTGTAAAGAAGTTCCGGCCGGATGGCCAATGAGCGGATTCATTACCTTGAAATTACCATTATCGCTTCATCATGGAGCATGAAAGCTGGACACAAGAATATCACAGGGGAAAACTCTCTATAATTGAAAAAGGGATAAGCACGGCAAGGAATTATGGAACGGGATAAGTATTCCCTGTTCATAGATGAAGATTTCAGGAGCTTTTGGGAAATATATAAAAATATTCGATAAAAAAGCGTTCTATCAAACGGGAGCATGATCACGTTCCGGCTCCAAGAATTTCGCCCGCAAGATAAAACGAGCCGGTCACAAGAATCAGGTCATCAGCACCAGCTCTTGCCCGCAGGTAAGCAAGCCCTTCGTTCCCGGTGGCAAAGGTGGTCGCTGTGCCCCCCTCTTCCTGGCACATCCGGGAGAGTGCTTCGGCTGAAACACTTCGTTCTGAGGGGATATTGACCAGCACAAAAAAGCCGTCGAGACGAAGCAACTCCCTAATAACTGCCCTGGCATCCTTGTCCGAAGCCAGACCGAGCAGCACATAGAAATTATGGTAGTCACGGCGGAAAGCCTCAAGAGCGTTGACGGTTGCACGCATGCCATCAGGATTGTGCGACACGTCAAGCAGTATCGCGGGATGCGTACCGATCAGCTCAAGCCGTGCGCGGTATCCGGTCTGCAATATCCGTTGAAGCCCCGAAGAGATATGTTCGGCAGCAATGCCTGCATCCCCGGCAACCATAACGGCAAGAGAGAGGTTCAACGCATGAAACAATCCGGTAAGGGGAGCCATCAGTGCAGGATAATGCCCTGAAGGAGTGGTCATTTCAAGTTCAAGCATGCCGGGAGCGGCCGAAACAACCTCACAGAGCGAATCAATTCCGGCAACAAACAGCGGAGCATGGCACGATGCCGCCATCTTTTGAATCTGCATGAGCGCTTCAGGCTTTGAGACTGCGGTAAATACCCTGCTCCCCTCTTTTATGATGGCTGCTTTTTCAGCGGCAATCAGGGAGAGCGTTTCGCCCAGCCACTCGGTATGGTCAAGAGCTATGGTGGTAATCACCGCATAATCGGACTCCACCACATTGGTGGCATCGAGCCGGCCCCCCATGCCGGTCTCAAGGATGGAGACGTCAACTCCTTCATCGGCAAACCAGGCAAATGCAATGGCTGTTGTTGCTTCAAAAAAGGTGGAATGGTTATCAAGAACCCCATCCTTCAGCATGGAGCAATAGTGAGCAACTTTTTCGGGCGGAATCTGGGCGCCGTCGATGCGAATACGCTCGGTAAAATCAACCAGATGAGGAGAGGTATAGAGCGCGGTTTTCTTGCCGGCGGCCTGAAATATTGACGCAAGTGATGCCGCAACACTTCCTTTTCCGTTCGTGCCGGCGATATGGACAACCAGTCCCAGTCGCTGGTGCGGCGAACCCAGAAGAGCAAGCAGCGAGCGGACCCGATCAAGGCCGGGCTTGATGCCAAAGCGGTGCAGAGGGTAAAGAAAATCGAGAGCGTCCTGGTAGGTCACCGCGTTATCTGCTAACTGTTATGAATTGTGGCTAGAGCTGCCTTGATGACCTCTTCAACCGTAAGGGAGGAATTTTGTTCAAGGATAGCCACAACCGCCTTTTGAACGGCGATTCTGGAAAAGCCAAGAGTGACAAGAGCATTGACGGCATCATCCCGCAATCGGGTTGACGAAAGCTGGGTTGGAGAGGCAACAAGGGAACCGGGAGAGAGCTTCAGAATTTTATCCCGCAACTCGAGAATAATCCTTGCCGCTGTTTTTTTTCCGACTCCGGTTATGCCATACAGCTGTTCGGGAGCATTGGCCAGAATAGCTTCATAAACATCCTGAACCTCCAGACCTGAAAGCAGCGCAAGGGCGAGTTTTGGCCCGACGCCCGATGTAAGCAAAAGCAGCCGGAACAACTGGCGCTCCTCTTCCCTTGAAAAGCCATAAAGCTGCAGAAGATCTTCCCTGACAACAAGATGTGCAAAAAGGAGAACTTCATTGCCCTGCTCGGGCAACTGACGATGCGTCGTTGCGGAAATCAGAAACTGGTACGCAATACCGGAAACTTCGATAACCGCCTCTTCTGGCAAGAGTGAAGCCAACTTGCCGCGAAAATATGCAAACATGTTTGAGGGTATGGAAACCCGGCCTGAAAAACACCAGAGAACTGCTTGCTCTTCAGTTTTTTAAGGCCGAATGTCAGACAATGAAGATCACTCCTGGCCGTACCAGCAATGTTGCAGCGATCAGTCGGCCTTCACGTAACTGTTCAAAAGACGTGTCAACTGTGACTTCTTGCGGGATGCCTTGTTGATGTGGATGTAACTCTTTACCCCAAGGCGATCAAGTTTCTGTACTGCTGAGCGGTAGGCTACTTCGACTACGGCCTTTTCAGCGCTGGCATCAATCAGTTTCTGCATGGTCTTGACAAGAACTTTCAGCTCTTTTTTCCGTGCTCTGTTCCTGGCATTTTTTCTTTCTGACTGCCGCAATCTTTTTTCAGCCGATTTGTGTAAAGGCATATAAGGTGCTGTTAGGATAAATAATTGTTGAATAACAAATGGGTTTTAATATAGAAGAAACAAGCAAAAATTCAAAAGAATTTTCTGTTGCTCCTTGCCGGTACAAAACTCCCGCCTGTCTGCCGCTTTTCTGGCGGAACTCCGTGCTTTCAACCCCGGCAAGAGGTACAACTCAACCCTCTTTTTCTTATATTGCCCGAAAATTTCAACTATTGTTATCACGCGTCTTATGAGTCTGATGATCAGCATTTCAGGGATAAGGGGAATTGTCGGCGAAAGCCTGACTCCGAAAAACCTCACGGCATTTGCCATGGCCTTTGCCTCTTTCATTTTGCGGAAAAAAGAAAAAAGCGGAGTGAACCCGCTGGAAAAAAGGCCAAAAATTGTCATAGGACGCGATACGCGCCCGACAGGCAAGGCTATCAGTGATCTGGTCAGCAATACGCTGCTGCTTTGCGGATGTGATGTTATCGACCTTGGTGTCGCCACCACTCCAACCGTTGAAATTGCTGTGCCGGCCGAACAGGCCGATGGCGGACTGATCATTACGGCCTCACACAACCCGGTTGCATGGAATGCACTGAAAATGCTCAACCACCGGGGCGAGTTTTTGACCGCCGGAGATGTTGATGAACTGCTTGCCATCGCCGGCAGCGAGCAGTTTGTGAGTGCACGCTGGGACCATATCGGCACGCTCTCCCGCAGTGAGCGGTATAACGCCCTGCACATCCAGCAAGTGCTGCAGCTCCCCTGTATTGATACCGCCGCCATTTCGAAAGAGCAGTTCCGGGTGCTTGTTGACTGTGTAGAAGGGGCGGGCTCCTCCATCATTCCCGACCTTTGCCGACAGCTCGGCATCAAAAGCCTGGTCGAGGTTGCCTGTGGCGGCAGCGGCCTCTTTCCAAGAAACCCCGAACCCATTGAGGAAAATCTTGCCGGCACCATCGCCGCGCTCAAGGAGAGCGGCTGTGATTTTGCCCTGATTGTTGATCCTGATGTAGACCGTCTCGCCCTGCTCTGTGAAGATGGCACACTCTTCGGCGAGGAGTACACGCTGGTTGCCTGCGCTGATTTTTACCTCCGGCACAAAAAAGGGGCGGTCGCAAACAATCTCTCAAGCAGTCGTGCCTTGCGCGATATTGCGGCCAAATATGGTGTAGCCTGTTACAGTGCCAAAATCGGTGAAGCCAACGTCAGCGAATTAATGAAAGAGGTGCAGGCTGTCATTGGCGGTGAAGGAAATGGAGGAGTCATCCTTCCCGAACTGCATTACGGCAGGGATGCTCTGGTCGGCATAGCGCTTATCGTTCAGGCATTCACCCTCTGGCGTACCGAAAACAGGGGCGGATCGCTGTCGCAGTTCCGCCGGCACTTCCCCGACTACGTTATGTCGAAACAGCGCATCGAGCTCGGCAAGGCCGACCGTACCTCACTTGAAAAACTCTTCACTGATATTGCCGGCCACTACCACCGTGCCGAAGCAAACCGGGAGGACGGACTGAAACTTGATTTTGCCGACAGTTGGGTGCATCTGCGACCCTCCAATACAGAACCCATCATACGGATCTACTCTGAAGCGCCCTCAAAAGCGCGGGCCGAAGAGCTGGCCAATGAGCTGAAGCATGAAATTGAAAAAAGAGTCGCAGGCATTGACCGCTTATGAGCAGCGACTCAACAAAAAAAAGCTTCCGCCCGCAGCAGGACGAAACCCTGCAGAAGGGGAAAAAACGTTCGGTTGACCGCTACATCGTCTCCCGACTGTTCACCTATATCAAGCCATACAAGACGCTGGTTGTTTCGGCTATCGCCATCACCATCGCGGGCTCATTTCTGGGTCCGCTGCGACCCTATCTGACCAAGATTGCCATTGACGACTATATCGCCCACGGCAATCTCAAAGGGCTGACCATTATCAGTATTTTGCTTGCCGCGGCCATTCTGCTTGACGGCATCAAGCAATATATCACAACCTGGATGACCCAGATTATCGGCCAGAAGGCCGTATACGACATCCGGATGGATATTTTCCGGCACCTGCAGAAACTGCCTGCAAGGTTTTATGACCGAAACCCCATCGGACGCCTGATCACCCGCACAACCAGCGATGTCGAATCACTGAACGAGATGCTCTCCAGCGGCATCATCACCATCCTTGGCGACCTCCTGCAGCTCTTCTTCATTGTGGTGCTGATGGCATGGATCGACTGGCAACTGACCCTTATCGTCCTCAGCATTCTGCCCCTGATGATCTATGCAACCATCCTCTTCAAAAACAAGGTAAGGATTGCCTTCCAGGATGTACTTACCCATCTGGCCCGCCTGAACACCTTTTTTCAGGAGCATCTCACCGGCATGAGCATTGTCCAGCTCTTTAACCGTGAAGAGCGCGAAGCCGGGAAATATGCAGCCATCAATGCCGATCACCGGGATGCCAACATCCGGACCGTCTTCTATTTCTCCATCTATTATCCGCTGATCGAAACGCTCAGCTCTGCCGCTGCCGGCCTGGTTATCTGGTACAGCGCCGTCCGCCTGCTCAAGGCCGATCTCTCGATCGGGGTGGTCGTCTCGTTTGTTCAGTATATCTGGCTTTTTTTCCGTCCCCTGCAGCATCTTTCCGACCGGTTCAACGTTATTCAAACCGCGATTGCCAGCTCAGACCGCATTATCCGGCTGCTCGATGAGCATGAAGGGATAGAAGATCCATCAGGAAAGCAACAGATTGAAACATTCCGGGAAAGCATCGAGTTCAAGAACGTCTGGTTCGCCTATGAGGGTGAAAACTGGATACTGAAAGATATCTCCTTTACCATCCGTCGTGGAGAAAAAATTGCCATTGTCGGCGCAACAGGAAGCGGCAAAACCACGCTGATCAATATTTTATCCCGCCTCTACCCCTTCGCGAAAGGATCGGTGACCATAGACGGCATCGAACTGCCCGAGATAGCGGAGCATTCAGTCAGAAAGCTGATCGGTGTGGTCATGCAGGATGTTTTTCTCTTTTCAGGCACCATACGCGAAAACCTTGCCTTCGGCAATCCTCAGGTCTCCGATGAAGCACTGCGTGATGCCGCCCGGATTGTCGGAGCCGACCGCTTTATTGGGCAGCTCCCCGGCGGTTACCAGTACAGGGTGCTCGAAAACGGCAGCGGACTCTCCTCCGGCCAGAAACAGTTGATTGCCTTCGTCCGGGCACTCCTCTACAATCCGGAAATTCTTGTGCTTGATGAGGCCACCAGCTCGGTTGATACCGAAACTGAATCGCTGATTGATGCCGCAACTGCCCGTCTGATGAGCGAGCGTACCTCCATCATCATTGCCCACCGGCTTTCGACCGTCCAGAAAGCTGACCGGATTCTTGTCCTGCACAAGGGAGTGATCAGGGAGAGCGGCAATCACCAGGAGCTGCTCGCAAAACGAGGACTTTACTACAAGCTCTATCTGCTGCAGCACCCCGAACAAAGCCTCAACATCGGGCAGTTGGGCTTGCCGGCCTGAGACAAAGTACCCGCGCTACAGACTGCTGTCGCGGAGCACACTGACCGGTTCAAGCTTTGCAGCCCTCGCAGAGGGAAGAATTGCGGAAAGCGTGCTGATCAGCACCGTTATGCCAATGATAAGAAGGAAATAGAGAGGGTTATAGGACATGCTGAAGCCGGTTTTGGTCAGCGGGCCTTGTGAACTTTCGATAGGTAAACTGGCAAACAGATGGATTGAGCCAATGGCGAGTACCCCTCCAATCAAGGCGCCGGCCAATCCCACCATAAAACCCTCAAGCACAAACATGCCGACAAGCTGCCGTGCTGAAAAGCCAAACGACTTCATGATGGCAATGTCGCGGCTTTTTTCAAAGACGGTCGTAACCAAAATATTGGCCACACCGAACCCTGAAACAACCCCGACAAACGCGACCAGCGAAAAGACGATATAGCCGATACGGGCGAAGAGGGAGAGAATGCTTGCATTTTCATCCTGCCAGGTGAGGCAACGGTAGCCGGTAATTTGCTCCAGCTCCTTTGCCAGAGCAGCATTATTGAACGGATCAGCCACTTTAAGAGCAATGCCGGTAACCTTGTTGGCCGGCAGTCCCTCAATAATCTGGCCAAGCTTGAGGGAGACCAGCACACTGTTGTCGACCGCATTGACACCCGAAAAAAAGATTCCGGCCACCTTGCACTGCCGGCTCTTGCCTGAAGAGGGGATAATAACAACCTGATCATTCAGCTTGAGGTTCATATCCCTCGCTACGGTACGCCCGACAAGCAGGCCATTGGCTGTTTTTTCAAACAGCGTGACGTCACCCTGTACCAGCTTTTTGCGGATACCGCTGATAGCGTCCTCCCGGTCAATGAGTACACCTTTGAGAAGCAGCGGCTGGTTGCGACTGCCTTTAACCGCCATAACCTGTGATTCAACAAATGGTGAAGCCGCAAGAACCTGTTTTTCATAATGCGGAGAGCTGAAAACAGTCAGAATCTGTCGATAGTTACGCACCTCTTCCGGGTCAAGCTTCTTTATGTTATTGTCAACAAATGCGACCGTCAAGGCGCGCTCCTCTTCCAGCAGATTGACCGGCATGGGGCGCATGCTCTCCCCTTTCAGCGTGATGTGAGGCGCAACATTCACAATAGTCTCAACAAAAGAGTCGAGCAGTCCCCTCGTCAGGGAGTTGGTCGTAATCAGCACCATGGTGCTCACCGCCACAGCAAGCATAGTAGCCAGCGTCTGACGCCGTCGACCGAGCAGATGGCGCACGGCTATGGAGAACAATGTTTTCAGCATGGTTAAACCGCCTGAAGTTGCTATAAAATATATCAACTGATTTGTTGACTCATTAAGTAGAGTATCGTCAATATCTCGCCATGTTCCAGCAAATGATTACAATATAGATTTCTGAACAATACCTTTTTCGAGCACAGAGAACAACGTGACATTATTGTGTACTCATTATTATGGGCTATATTACTCAGTTAAGTTTTTTAACCGCAAGACACATCCTGCAAGAAAAGTATCCGGGACGGCATGAACGATAAAGCAACCAAGGGAACAATAGAGCGCAAGCAGAATCACGTCGAGATCTGCCTGCATGACAACGTTGCCTTTAACGGGAAAACGACCGGATTTGAGCGATTTGCATTTGAGCATGATGCCTTGCCGGAACTGTCGCTCTCCGATATTGATATTTCCACAACATTTCTTGGAAAAAAAATCGGGGCTCCGCTGATGATCTCTTCCATGACGGGCGGGTACAGCGAGGCGGCAACGCTCAACCAGCAACTTGCGGAAGCGGCTGAACAGTTCGGTATTCCGCTTGGAGTCGGCAGCATGCGTGCTGCGCTTGAAAACCGCTCGTATCGTGAAAGTTTTGCTGTTGCCAGAAAATATGCTCCCTCCGTACTGATTTTTGCAAACATCGGAGCACCTGAGATTGCAAGGGGTCTGACGGAAACCGACATCAATACCATGCTTGAGCTTCTTGAAGCTGACGGGCTGATTGTGCATCTGAATGCTGCCCAGGAGCTTTTTCAGCCTGAAGGGAATACCGATTTCCGCCATGTTCTTGAGCAACTCACCATACTTACCGCTAAAATTCCGGTGCCGGTTATCGTCAAGGAGGTCGGGTGCGGCATTTCGGCATCTGCCGCCCGACGGCTCATTGAGGCTGGCGTTAAGGTCATTGACGTTGCCGGTGCGGGAGGCTGCAGCTGGCAGAAAGTTGAGGCTATCCGCTATACCCGGCAGTTTGGCCAGGAAACGCGCTTCAGCGTGCCCGCTCTCGAAGAGCTGCTGAACTGGGGAATTCCCACGACACAGTGCCTGCTTGATATCAGGAGACTCAAAAAAGAGTCCCCCTGTTTCAGCGACATTGAAGTTATTGCTTCAGGGGGAATCCAGTGCGGCACTGATATTGCCAAATCCCTTGCACTTGGAGCGCAACTGGCCGCTTCAGCAAGACACCTGCTCAAAGCCCTTCATGAAGGAGCTCTTGAAAAGACCATTGCATCATGGCTGAACGATCTCAGGGCAGTGATGTTCCTGACCGGATCCGCCACAACAGCAGAGCTTCGCCATAAAACCCTTATCATTACATAATGAGCGATTTCACCACTTTTGCCACCCCGACGCAGGAACTTGTCGAAAATAAGTACCGTCTCTCCCTGTCGAGAATCAATGATGCTCTCGCCGTATGCTTCGACAAGGAGAACCCGGTTACGCTTTACGCTCCAGCAAGGTATATTCTTGAGGGAAACGGCAAAAGAATCCGTCCGTTTCTTACCCTGCTTGCCTCGGAAGCGGTATGCGGTTCTTCGGAGAACGCTCTCCATGTTGCTCTGGCAGTTGAAATCCTGCATAACTTCACCCTGATCCATGACGACATCATGGACCAGGCAGACCTCCGGCACGGCAGACCGACTGTTCACAAGCGGTGGAACACCAATGCGGCTATCCTGTCGGGCGACATGATGATTGCCTACGCCTATGAACTTGCCCTGCAAGCCAAAAGCAACCGCCATGGGGAACTTATCCATATTCTCAATGACGCCAACATCACGATTTGCGAAGGACAGGCGCTCGATATGGAGCTTGAGGAGAAGCAGGATGCCACGATTGCCGACTACCTCGACATGATTGCAAAAAAAACCGGTCGTCTTATTTCAGCCGCTCTTGAAGCCGGAGGCGTTGCGGGCAATGCAACGGATGAGCAGTTGCAGAGCCTGGTGCTTTTCGGCGAAAAGATCGGTCGTGCGTTCCAGATACAGGATGATTATCTCGACATTATGGCTGAGGAGGGAAAGTCAGGGAAGATGGCTGGCGGCGATATCATCAACGGCAAAAAAACCTACCTTCTGCTCCGCTCTCTTGAGCTGACATCGGGAACAGAGCGCGAGTTGCTGCACTCCATCATCATCAATAAAGGGATCAGTGCCCAAAGGGTCTCTGAAGTAAGAGCCATTTATGAACGGTGCGGCGTCCTTGAAGAGACCGCATCACTGATCAACCGCAATACCGAAGAGGCGCTTACGGCAATTGACGAGCTGCCTTATGCGGAAGGAAGGGATTTTCTCAAAGGATTTGCGAACATGCTCATGAAGAGGGATTTCTAGCCATGGAAGAGCGGATTCTGCTGCTTGCTTTGACCCTTATACCGGGGATCGGCCCCGCAAGAATCAAGGCAATCACTTCGCATCTGCATCATCGGCTGACTGATGTGCTCCATTCCGATGTGGAGGAGCTTATGCAGATATCGGGTATCGGTGAATCTCTGGCCCGGCAGATGCACCATTTTCTGCACCATGCGCCATCAAGAGAGGAAGCTGTCGCGAGCGCTGAAAAACAGATTGCTGAACTGCCGCGCCACCAGGCAGAGCTGGTCACCATTCTTGACCCTCGATACCCACCCCTGCTGAAAGAGATTTATGATCCTCCGCCCTGCCTTTTTGTACGCGGAAAACTTCCTGCCGCAAGCACTCCATGCCTTGCCGTTGTAGGAACAAGATATGCATCGCAATACGGCAAACAGGTTACCTCGCTGCTGTGCCGTAACCTGGCTAACTGCGGAGTTACCGTTTTCAGCGGAATGGCTTATGGCATCGACATGGCTGCACATGCGGCAACTCTGGAAAACGGAGGAACAACCATTGCGGTGCTTGCAAGCGGAGTCGAGACCATCTATACCGATCCTAAAGGAAAGCTTTGGCCAAAAATCATTGAGCGAGGTGCCCTCATCTCAGAGGAGTGGCTGGGTTCAGAACTCTCGCCCGGAAAATTCCCGAAACGCAATCGCATCATATCGGGAATCTCTTCCGGCACCGTTGTTGTGGAATCGGATTTAAAGGGAGGATCGCTGATCACTGCAGCTTCCGCCCTTGAGCAGAACCGCGAGGTTTTTGCGGTTCCCGGAAGCATTTTCTC
Organism: uncultured Chlorobiaceae bacterium; assembly: GCA_903820085.1. GTDB lineage: Bacteria > Bacteroidota > Chlorobiia > Chlorobiales > Chlorobiaceae > Chlorobium. Next base: position 45,138 of record CAIJGA010000008.1, on the reverse strand, counting down.
CCGCACGTCAAGAGGAACGAACCACCTTATCCAGCAAGGCTCAGCCAAGGCCATCATGAGCGTTGATGATATCCTGACCGAACTCGGGCCGCAATTCGCAAAAAATTGTTCTGCACATGCTTCCTTGCAGAATCAGGCATTGCCAAGCTCTCTTACCCCTGCCGAACAGGCTCTCCTGCTGATCATGGAGCGAGAACCCATGCATATTGATGCCCTTGCCATTGCATCAGGAATCGATATCTCCTCGCTGCTGGTTCTCCTGTTTGAACTGGAATCAAAAGACGCCGTTGACCAGCAGCCCGGACAGTTTTTCCAGAAAAAAGTTTTCTGAATTCAAAAGGGTTAAATACCCCAGAGGCTTTTCAGCTTTTTGTAGTTTTTTACCGCGGAATTCTTACCTTTGAAAGGTGTAATTGTGGCCGGTTGTATATTCTTGAATTATTTACCTTCAATCCTGTTAACTTAAACTATAAAATTGATGATTCATTCAGGGGGATTTATGCAGATGTCTCGCCGTATCGTTATGGCGGTTGGCTTGAGTTTGGTGCTGGTAGCACCTCAATCGTTTGCTGCGCAGGAGACCGGTAAAGTCAGTGTTGTTGATTCAGGCAAAATCCTGCAGCAACTGCCTGAAACAAAACAGGCTGAAGCAACCTTGCAGGCAACTGCCGCTCCGTTGCAGAAAGAGCTTGACCGCTTGAACCAGGATTATCAGAAATCAGTCGCAGCCTATCGCCAGCAGGCGGGCTCCATGACAAAGCCAACAAGAGACCTTAAGGAAAAGGAAATTGGCGCCAAGGCTCAGGCTCTTGAAAAATACCAGCAGGAAAAGTTCGGACGTGGCGGTATTGTTGAAAAGAAACAGCAGGAACTGCTCATTCCTATCCGTCAGAAGGTATTGGCCGCTGTTGAAGCCATAGCGCAAAAGGAAGGCTTCGCCCTGGTTCTTGAGAAAAATATTGCCATCTATGTAACACCTGAAAATGATCTCACCTTCAAGGTGATGAACCAGTTGAACATCAAGTAATTATTTCCTGAGTTGAAAAGAGTCATCGTTCTTTTTCTGCATGTGGTACTGATTATGGCATCGGGATGCGGCGATCCGGTCAAGGAGCGCCGCTCTCCCGAAACAGGCTTTATCGGCACCAATCATCCCGTACAGGAGAGCTGGAGGGTCCGACTTGCCTTTACAGAATCGGGAAACAAACGTGGAATCATTGAAGCTGGACATGGAGAAGAGTACAGAACCAGTGCCGGCAGTGAACATCATCTTGACCACGGGATCCGCCTCACCCTCTTTGACACCAACGGTCATTCCAAGACGACTATAACGGCCCAGAAAGCTTTGATTCATGACAATCAGGATATTGAGGCTCAAGGAAACGTTATCATCACTTCCGGAACGACGGTTATCAAAACAGAGTATATCAAGCGAACCGCCAAAGATAATATGTTACGCTCAAACAGGTTTGTTACCATTACAAATCCTGCTGAAACCATTCGGGGAGAGGGTTTCGAGAGCGATCAGGCTTTGAAAAAGTACCGGATATTCCGGGGCAGCGGAGAAGCATTTAAAAAACAATAATGACGTTAGTCTGTTCATGAAGTTACACATCCTGAAATCAAAAATCCACAACGCTATAGTGACCAGTGGTGATCTCGAATATGAAGGGAGCATCACTATTGACAGTGAGCTGCTTGAGATGGTCGATATGATTCCCAATGAAAAAGTCCTTGTTGTGAACAACAATAACGGTGAACGGTTTGAAACCTACATTATCAAGGGCGATTACGGCTCAAGGGAAATTCAGCTCAATGGAGCCGCCGCCAGGTGTGCCCTGGTTGGCGATGAAATCATTATCATGACCTTTGCCGTCATGGAAGAGGCTGAAGCGCGTAACTTTAAACCCATGGTACTTATTGTTGACCGGGAGAACAACCCGAAATCAAGGCACCATGTTGGCGGAGGGGATGAACCATTATCATGATTTGTCTGATATTTTTCACCATAACAAAAGCAGTACAATGGCACTTGCAATAATCATTATGGCCGCCGGAAAAGGCACCCGAATGCAGTCTGAAGTGCCAAAAGTGCTCCATCGGGCAAACGGACGCCCTCTTATCGACTATGTTCTCGATACAGCCGCCACTCTTGACCCCGCCAAAACCGTGCTTATTGTCGGTCACCAGGCCGAACAGGTCAAAGAGGCTACCGCCCGGTACCGAGTGATTGCTGCATTGCAGGAACCTCAGCTTGGCACCGGTCATGCCATCATGCAGGCAGAGACGCATCTCAGTGATTTTGACGGTGAGGTGCTTATCCTCTCCGGAGACGCTCCACTGGTCAATGCAAAAACGCTGCAGAAACTGATTGCCTTTCACCGTTCCAGAAATGGTGCGGCAACCGTCCTGACGGCAGAGCTTGATAACCCTACCGGGTACGGGCGGATTATCCGGCAGGACATCAGCGATGGCGTGCTGAAAATTGTAGAGCAAAAGGATGCATCCAAGGAGGAACTTGCCGTCAGGGAGATCAATTCGGGGGTTTACGTTTTCAATGCAAAACTCCTGTTTGATGCCTTGGGCAGGATCAACACGAACAATGCCCAAAAAGAGTACTATCTGACCGATGTTTTCGGGATCTGCTTCCAGAACGGCAAGCGGGTTTACGCCTTCAAAACGGAGAATCCGTACGAAATTCTCGGCATCAACACCCCTGAACAACTAATGGAAGCAGAACAGCTGCTCATGAACGTTGATGAGGATTAAAAGCCTTTATTTGCGGGTGCGGCGCGGTTTTTGCTGCTCTCTCTCTTTTGCGGTTTTCGGGATGTCGTCGATAGCAAGAGAGCCCGGAACGGAAAGATCAATATCCTGACCCTCTGCTTGTATACCCGTTTCATGCATGGAATAGAACTCCACAAGATTGCCGTCTGGATCCATGACAAAAAAGGCTCGACCTTCCCGGCGGTAGGCCGGGCGGGTCACCATATGAACGCCCATCTCATCAAGATAGATTGCTGCGGCATCAACTTCGCCGTCTGAGGCAAGCCTGAACCCAAAATGATCGACCCTGATATCCCTAGATTCAGGAGATCCCGGGGTTTCGGCTTTCACCAGCACCAGCATGTCGGAATTAATGCGCAGGTAGGTAATATTTGCTCCAACCCGGTGATCAAGCTTGAGACCAAGAATGCCACCGTAAAACCCTTCGGACAAGCGCAAGTCATTGACGCGAAGGGTGATGTGGCTAATCCCCGTCAGTTTCATCATCTTCTTCCAGTGGTGAAATCTTTTTTTCTGCCGGCTTTTCGAGCGTGTAATTGTATTTGTTTGCGAAGTAGTCAGCTACCGCCTTATGCGATGACTTCTCACGGACTTCGTATTCAAGACTGATCTGAACTTGCTCAGGGAAGACCTTGTCGGACTCGGATTCACTGCTTGGGTTGCGAATCTGATCTTTATAGGGTTGCAACTTGTCTTCAAGTTCCGCCCGCTCTTCATCATGGAGTCTTTTCGCTTTTTTTGAAATAGCGACTACCGTCTCGTAGAGGTTCGAGTGTGCGCTCCTTAATCTATTCAGGTCAACTGGTTTAACCGACATGGTACTTTTTTTTACGTGTTTGAAATAAATTTGCTGATCAACGCTGTAACGGTATCAACGGCCTTATCGAGATTATCGTTCACAACCACCTCATCAAACCGGTCTGCATATTCCAGCTCAAGCCGGGCCCGCTCAAGGCGTACCTTCAAACTCTCCTCGTCTTCACTCTCCCGCCCTTTAAGCCGCTCTTCCAAAACCTCGATGCTCGGCGGCTTCAAAAAGAGCAATAATGAATTATCAGGGAAAAGACGCTTCAGATTCAACGCGCCCTTCACATCCAAATCAAGCAGCATATGGGTACCGGCGTCAATAATTTCAACGGTCTTATCAAGCAGGGTACCGTAATGGTTTCCGAAAAAGAATTCATGTTCAATAAAGCCGCCGCTGCGAACCTTTTCTTCAAAATCCTCTTTCTCAAGAAAATAGTAGCTTACTGCCTCCTGCTCCCCCGCTCTTTTCTTGCGAGTTGTGGCCGATACCGAAAATTTTATATTTGGCAGACGCTCAAGCACCATTTTGGCAATGGTTGATTTTCCTGTGCCCGATGGAGCTGAAAAAACAATGAGCTTTCCCTGCTGCCGTGACGCTTCAACCATATCACTACTCTATATTTTGCAGTTGCTCCCTGATTTTCTCAAGATCTTCCTTGATCTGGACAATTTTCTGGGAAATCTCTGCATTTTGGGATTTTGAGGCAATCGTGTTTGCTTCGCGCAACTGCTCCTGAAGCAGAAAATTGAGTTTTCTTCCGGTCCCGCTTTCATCGTTCTGCAACTCTTCAAGAAAAAACTTGTTGTGGCTGGCAAAACGGGTCAGTTCTTCGGTAATGTCGAGCTTGTCGGCTGCAAGAACCAGCTCCATTTCAAGGCGGTCGCGACTGTACGCCAAGTCCTTTCCGGCAACAGCTTCCACTTTTGCCGCAAGCCTTTTTCGTACCGCTTCAAGATTATCAGCCGCAAGCGCTGCAACAAGCGCAAGTGTGCTTTCAATTTCGGCAAGCCTTCTGATGAAGTCGCCTGAAAGCTCTTCGCCCTCCCTGCGCCGCATTGCCTTGAGGCGTTCGATTGCCTCTTGCAGCAGGGTTTTTACAAACGGCCAAAGCTGGTCAACCTCGTCAATCGACGTTGAACCATTATCGAATATTTCAGGAAACCGGAGCAGATGCTCAAGAAGGACAGGGGTATCAAGACCAGCCTCTCTCTTGAGGCTATCAAGCAGCCCTTTATAGGCCTTTACCTTCGCCGTATTGATACTGACAGAGATGGGCTGGGCATCGTCAAGCTGGAGCTGAATGAATGCTGCTATTTTTCCTCTCTGAAAATGGGCACGAATCATCTCCCTGACTTCGAGCTCAAAAGAGAGCAACTGACGGGGAAGCTTGACACTGATTTCAGCAAAGCGGTTATTGACTGACCGTAACTCAACAAGAGTCCGGACACCACTTTGAACTGACTCTGCGCTGCCGTATCCGGTCATGCTTTCCAACATAGTATATCCTGCTGCATTCTTTGTTAAAAAGATAACCTGCAGAGCCCGGAGTACGACCCTGCAGAAATCAGGCAAAAACAGTTCACCTTATCCGCTTACTTGCGAAGCTCAAGTTCTGCAATCACTTTACGGTAACGGTTGATATCGACATTTTTCACATAATTCAACATTTTCTTGCGCTTTGCAACAAGCATCAGCAATCCGCGGCGGGAGTGCTTGTCTTTCGGATGCAACTGCAAGTGACCGGTAAGATCACTGATTCTGCGGGTATATAACGCGACCTGAACCTCGGATTTTCCGGTATTCTTTTCTGAAGCGCCAAACTGCGTGATAACTTCGGCTTTAAACTCTTTTGTCAGGCTCATATCTCTTCGTTTGTTATGTTAAATCGGTTGACCTTTAATATAATATTATTAGCAATACAACTCCACCGTTTTTTTATCTTTTTCAATCTGCATTTTCAGCTCTTCAAGTGAGGAAAATTTCCTTTCTTCCCGAATGAACTTGAGCAGAGAGAAGCTCATCATGCTGCCGTAAAGGGAGCCGCTATATCCCAGAATATGGGCCTCAACGGTTTTAATCCCCTCCACGGAGACCGTCGGACGAACTCCGATATTCATCAAGGCCATGAAGGCCGTCCCGTTCAGTACCGTTTGCGCCAGATAGACTCCGCCGCGAGGCAAAAGCTTGTCGGGATCTGAGAGCCGGAGATTAACGGTCGGAAACCCGATATCCCGTCCACGTTTGTCGCCGTCAATGACCGTACCGCTGACCATATAGGACGATCCAAGAAATGCATTCGCCTCTTCGATCTTGCCGCCATCAAGCAGTACCCTTATTCGTGTGCTTGAAAACTGTTCATTGCCGATCCTCACTTCTTCAACAACCTCCACATCAAAGCCGAGCTCACAACCGAGCGTATCAAGCGTCTTGCGACTCCCGCTCCTGTCACGGCCAAAGGCGTGATCGTAGCCGACAATAATGCTTTTGGCTCCAAGCATTCCAACCAAAATATTGCGGATAAAATCATCCGAACTGCGCGTTGCAAAATCAGGGGTAAAGCGGATAACAAAGAGAAGATCGACACTGAGTCCGGCAAGCAAACCAATTTTTTCGTCAAGCGTGGTAAGCAGGCCGAGCGGACCCGAAACAATACCCTTGAGTACCCGTCTTGGATGAGGCTCAAAGGTCACAACAACACTTCTCAAGTTGCGGGATTGTGCAATGGCAACCATCCGGGCAATAATCATCCGGTGCCCCTTATGCACACCATCGTAGGAGCCGACCGTCACGGCAGAAGGGGTGGCCGAAAAATCAGCCGGGCCCGGAGAACCATAATTGCAGATCCGGTTATGGTCATACTCAACGATACGCATACTTTTTTATTCCCCTTCACCCGGGATCCGGGTGTTTGATGCCTGATGAAGAATAGCGTCAACAGTCTCCGGTACGGTTCTGGCAGCGCTCACCTCCCAGTCACCGATAGAGACCCTCCTGAGTGAGGCCAGATAGCCTCCGACACCAAGCGCCGCGCCGAGTTCATGTGCAATAACCCTGATATAGGCTCCCTTTGAAACGTGAAGAACAAAATAAACCAGAGGAAGTTCAACGCAGGTAACTTCAAAACGGTGAATAACAATCTCTTTTGCCTTTCGCTCCTCAATCACCACTCCCTTGCGGGCATGCTGGTAGAGACGTTTTCCATTGTGCCAGGCGGCCGAATGCATTGGAGGCTGCTGCTGGCGGATCCCGACAAACGCCGAAGCAGCCAGGCAGATCTCGCCTTCTGTGAGATGAGCCGTATCGCAATGGCCATATTCCGGGGTTTCAACGTCATGACTCTCCGTCAAGGCGCCAAGCTTTATGGCACCTTCATAGACCTTGTCAAGAATTTCTAGAGAGGAGATTTCTTTTGTTTTGCGTCCGGTTGCAAGAATCAAGAGACCGGTTGCCTTTGGATCCAGAGTTCCGCAATGACCAACCTTGCGCTTCAGGCCAATGCCCCTGTAGGTATTCCTGATTTTTGCCACCACATCGAACGATGTCCAGTCGAGCGGCTTGTCAATCAGGAGAAAATTGCCTTCATCAACGAAAGGCTCACTTGTTCGCTGTTCATCCATGCATCCTTTTTATAACCAGCTTTGTAGTTAAGCGTTTTCAACGGAACTTTTTCTCACCCCGCTCAAAAGCTGCTCAATGCGGTTTGCACGCTCATAGAGATGATCCTCATGGAATTCGAGTTCCGGAATACGCCTGAAATGGTGCCGGATCTTCGAAGATAAAATCATTCTGATACTCTTTGTTTTGTCCTGCAGGGAGGCCATGGCTGTCTCTTGCTCCTTGGGCGTGCCAATAATGGAAACATAAACCCTTGCAATGCTCAGATCGGCCGTAATCTTCACCTCGACAACGGTGATGATCGGACCGCTCCGAGGCAGCTCCTTTTGAAGGATTGCTCCAAGTTCCTGCTGTAACAGTGATGCAACCCTCTCAGTACGTATCGACATAGATCAACAATAAGCTGTTCATAGTTTTCGTTTTTTCTCAACAATCTTATAGGCCTCGACAATGTCGCCAACCTTGATATCGTCATAGTTCTTGAGGCTCATACCGCACTCGTAACCGGCATCGACCTCCTTGACATCGTCCTTGAAACGCCTGAGCGCTGCAAGCTGACCTTCATAGATCTGAACACCGTCACGGAGCAGACGAACCTTGGAGTCACGGAACATCTTGCCTTCAAGCATATAACATCCGCCAACGTTGCCAATCTTGGGCACCTTAAAGATCTGGCGGATTTCAAGCGAACCAAGACTCTCTTCATGCAGTTCAGGTGAGAGCATGCCTTCAAGCGCTTTTTCGACATCTTCAAGCACATGATAGATAACGCTGTAGAAGCGAACATCAAGATCTTCCTTTTCTGCCAGCTTTTTGGCATTGACATTCGGACGCACCCTGAAGCCGATAATGATGGCATCAGAAGCCGCGGCAAGCAGTACGTCAGTTTCAGTAATCTGTCCGACGCCCTGGTGAATAATCTGAACCTTGACCTCTTCGTTCTGGATTTTCATGAGTCCGTCAGCAAGAGCCTGAATGGAACCATCGGTATCAGCCTTGATAATGACGCTCAGCTCTTTCATCAGCCCTTCCTTGATCTGGCGGGCAATACTGTCGAGCTTGACACGCGTGCTGCGGCGGAAGTCATGCTCGCGACGAATAACCTGCCGCTTCTGCGCCAGATCGCGTGCTTCCCTGTCCGTCACCATAACCGTCAGCGCATCTCCTGACTGAGGAAGATCCTCAAACCCAAGCACCCTGACCGGCTGTGAAGGGTTGGCAAAAGGAATTCTCTTGCCGCGTTCATCCATAAGGGCACGAACCTTGCCCATGGTATTGCCGGCAACAAACGGATCGCCTACCTTGAGAATGCCGCGCTGGACCAGCACGGTGGAAATAACGCCCTTGCCCTTGTCGAGCTCTGACTCAACGATAATGCCGCTTGCCGGAATTTCTCTGGAATAATTGCCCCTCAGCTCACGCATTTCAGCTTCGGTCAACACCTTTTCCATGAGTTCGGCAATACCGATGCCTTTCTTTGCAGAAATTTCCTGGCACTGATAAACACCACCCCACTCTTCAACCAGTACGCCTGCATCAGACAACTGGGTCTTGATTTTCTCCGGATTGGCTTCAATCTTGTCAATCTTGTTGAGTGCAACCACAATCGGTACACCGGCCGCCTTGGCATGATTGATAGCCTCAATGGTCTGGGGCATGACACTGTCATCAGCCGCCACAACCAGAATAACAATATCGGTCACCTGCGCGCCCCTTGCCCGCATTGCGGTAAAGGCTTCATGACCAGGCGTATCAAGAAAGGTTATCTTGCGGTCGCCTTCAACCGTTACTTCATAAGCTCCAATATGCTGGGTAATGCCTCCGGATTCACCGGCAACAACTTTGCTGCTGCGGATATAATCGAGAAGCGATGTCTTTCCGTGATCAACATGCCCCATGATGGTGACAACCGGCGGACGGGTCTGCAAGTCAGCCTCATCATCTTCGGTCACAATCACGGCCGTTGCCTCAACCTCTGAAATAAACTCTGCCTCAAAGCCAAACTCAAGGGCGATCAGTTCGATCGACTCCTTGTCGAGCCGCTGGTTGATGGTGACAAACTTGCCAAGCGCAAAACACTTCTGGATAATATCCTTTGCGGTAATACCCATAAGTTCAGCAAGTTCATGGGGCGAGGCGTACTCGGTAACCCTGACAACCATCCGCTGTGACTCACGAAAAGCTTCATCCTCTTCATGCTCGCGCTCGCGCTCGTTGCGGCGCAGCTTGCGGAATTTCTGGCGTGAACCGGTGTTGCTGCGATCATCAATACCGCTGATCGTTTTTTGAATATTTGCCGAGATGACCTTGTCGTCCACCGCCGGCTTCTTTTTCTTCTTTCCTTTTTTCTTGGCATTGGCCGCACTGTCGGCAACCGCAGGCTTTGGCTTGACGTCCGCAGCTGCTTTGACTGCAGGCTTCTTTGGAGTAATGACTTTTTCTTCGGTACGGGCCTCTTCTGCCGGCTTCGTCACAAACTCATCTTTCAGGGCATCAGCCTGCTCCTGGAAATTCTTTTTGCGGTTTTTCTTGTTCCTGCCGGCATGCATGTCGAGAGTACCAAGAACGGTAAGACCGCCCATCATCTGCGGAGCGTCAAAAGAGACCAGATGCTCGTTAACCGTCGGCTCCTCTTTTTTGGGAGCTGGCTCAGCAATTACGGGATCTGCCGGCATCTGAGGGATTTCCTGGATTTCAGGAAGCACCGTAGCCGCCGCGGGTTCAGGAAGAAGCTGGATTTCCGGGGCTTCAGCACCTGTTGCGGCTTCAGGAGAATTTGGGGCTTCCGGTACCACCAGCGTTACCGGTGCTTCAGGAACAACCTGAGCGACAGGCACTACCGGTGCTTGGGGAACAGCCTGGAATTCAGGGACTTCCCCGATAGCCTGAGGCACAACGGGCTCCAAAGGGGCGGCAACGATAATTTCCGGCGTTGGAAGCCGCTCCGGAGCGACCTCTATCGATTCAGCGGCAACAACCTCTTTTTTAGGCTCATGAACCACAACAACCGGGGGGGCCGGAGGGCTGAGGGTTTCACTGAGATGCTGCTCTTTTTCATACGTTTTGCGTGACTGCTCTTCAAGCCTTGAAAGGCGTTTTTCTTTCTCCGCCCTTATTTTTTTGGTATCATCGACCATTTTCTTTTCAACGCTGAAGTGGCCAAAAATCAGGCCGTGTATCTCTTCACTTACCATAGAGGATGTAGAGGCAACCCTGCCCCCTTCCTGCTTGACAAAAAGTAATACTTCCTGCGGACTTACCTGCAGTTCTCTTGCTATATCACTTATGCGGTATTTCTTTTCCATGTCCTCAAGGGCCATTACATCCTCCTCTGGATTTAAAAACGCTTTACTTCTTTCGAGATGTTCACTCTGCGATCGGTTCTGATGGTGTATCGACAGCCGGTTCTTCCAGATCCGAGTCGAAGGAGTCATCAAAAAGATCAGCCAGATCCGCTTCGGTAAACTGTTCCTTTACGGTTTTATAAATATTTTCAGCAATCTTCTTCCAATAGCGCTTTTCCTCGTCGGTCACTTTCCGTTCCCGCGGCTTCACGCTGGTCTTGTAAGTTTTACCGAAAACAGTCTGCTCTTCCGGTTTGGACGACCCGAGAAGTGAACGCTCAATTTCATCAACTCCAGCTTTCAAAACTTTTTTGGCGGTATCGAGACCACCATCCAAAAGCTGGTAAATCATGTCATCACCGAACTCCTCACGGAACTCAATGATATCGATATCGGTAGGATCTTCCGTCGATTTGTCGATCACATCACGATACACATCAATTTCATAGCCAGTCAGTTTTTCAGCCAGGTGGATATTGTTCCCGTTCTTTCCGATGGCATATTTGATCTGGTCAGGCTTGAGCATCACCCTTGCTTTCCGGGTTTTCGGATCGGCATGAATGGTCAGCGGATCAATTTTAGCCGGCTGCATCGCCCGTGAAATATAGATCTGCGGCTCATCGGCGTAGTAAATGACATCAATATTTTCGTTGTTGAGCTCCTTGACAATGCTCTGGATACGTTTTCCACGGTATCCAACAGTGGCTCCCACCGGATCGATTCTTGCACTGGTCGATTCAACGGCAACCTTTGCACGCTCACCCGGCACCCGGGCAATGGCCTTGATGATAATAAGACCGTCAAGAATTTCGGGAACCTCATGTTCAAAAAGCTTGTACAGAAAGCGGTCATCAACTCTCGATACAATAACCTTCATGCCTCCGTCAGCTTTTTCACGCTCAACCATGCTGCCGTCATCGAGCTTCACTTTTGCTTTTTCACGCTCAATACGCTTGACATAAAGCTTCATGCGCGGAGTTCGGCGGGGATTGTCCTTTTTCATCATCTCCGCCTTCGGCAACACCAGCTCAACACGGTGGTCTTTCGACGTGTTATAGGTAAAGATAACCTCATTGGCACGGACCTGATAGACCTCGCCGGCTACAATCTCGCCGACTTTTTCAAGACACTCTTCATAAACAACAAGACGCTCAAGATCCCGTACTTTTTTCTGTACCGACTGCTTGATAATCTGAATGGACTTGCGACTCAGGTAGTCTTCAAGGCGGATCGGACCCTCTTCATAATAATCGCCTATTTCAAGAGAATCATCAATTTTTCTGATCTCTTTAAGACTGATCTCAATGCTTTCAATATCTACTTCTTCGACAATCTTTTTGAGAATATAGACTTCGAAATCTCCGCGTTCGGGATTGATGAAAATGTTGGATTCAACCTCAGGATCATAATCTTTCCTGAGTTGCTTCTGAATAATATCTTTGAGAAGATCGGCAATATCCATTTTTACCGCCGCACTTTCGGTGCGTTTATCCAGAAAGATCTTGGATTGCTCGATTTCGCCGAAAGCACTGGCAATCTGCAACCGCCGATCCTGTCCCTCATCTTTTATCTTCTTTTTGACCATCTCTATCTTAGATTGTGCATTTTATAAAAGAAAATTTCCACTCGCCTGCATAAACCTCTTTATAATTCAGCCTCAGGAACTGCACGAATTACCTGATTGAGATACAGGGTGACAGCGTCGGTTTTTGACTGTTGCCCCTTTTTTTTATTTTTTTCCGGCATAATAACAATGTACGGCGCACTCTCATCGGAAAACGAGACCTCCTGAAGGTGACCGGCCAACTCAACAGGCTCGCCCTGCTCATCGGCATAGGTAAGCAGCAGGAGCTTCCCGACATGGCGTATATACTGACGGGGGATAATGATAGGTTCACCAAGACCGGGAGAAGAGACCATGAGGTCAAAATTTTCACCAACCAGTTCCAGAAGCTCATCATCAGCCTCAAGCTTTTCGCGGATTCTTCTGCTGACAAAAGCACACTGGTGAATCTGAATACCGCTATCGGCATCCAACAATACCTCTATCTTGCGTCCGCTCCCTTTACCTTTTACCTTGACATCAATAAGATAGGCCCCTTCGCCCCGCGTACCCGCAGACTCGGCAATAACCTGGGTAACACAATTTTTTACTCGCTCTTGCATGAAAACCTCATACAACCTTTAAAATAGAAAACAAAAAAGTGGGGAACCCCCACTTCAGATAAGATAATGCGACACGTCCTCAAATCAAGTGGCCTAATATAGCCAACAAACTGCCAAAAGCAAAAAAAACATTATGCCCTGTCCTGCTCCTTATTTTGCAGGCGACTCTCAATAACCTCATAATCAGCCTCTTCGATCTGCCGCCCTGACGAAGACGAGGCTTTTGCATTTTCGCCACGAACGGTACCGCCAACCTTGCGGATAAAAAAGAGTCCTTTCCGCACGGTACGCACCACCGCACGCACTACCAGAAAGATAAAAATAAACAGGATAATATATTTCAGCATAGGCTCAGCAATGCCCTGAGGCGGTTTTCGTTTATCCGGTATTTAAAGGCCTGGACACCATCAACAAAAACCACGGGAATGGCAAGGCCAAACTGTTCAAGCAGTTCCGGATTACCGGAAATATCTGTTTTTTCCAGATCAAACGGCAAGGAGGCATTGACTCTCTGCAGAAGCTCCAGAGCCTCATCACACAGGCAGCACTCTTTCCTGCCATAGAGTGTCACCCTATGTCGCATGGCCGTCACGAGTTCAGCGGCTCCTTTTCAACCCGTCCCAGCAAACGTTCAACTGCAGCGTCCAAAGAGAGTGTCGTCTGTTCCGAAGTTGCCAAATTTTTCAGCGAATAAAGCCCCGCCGTATATTCCGCCATACCGATAAAGAGCGCATAGGACGCTTTTATCCGGTTTGCCTCTCTCATCTGCGCCTTCATGCTCCTTGCCGCCAGGTCTATCTCCGTCCTGATACCCGCCTTACGCAAACGGCAGGCAATCTCCAGACCGTGGTCAGCCAGATCAACCTGCTGCACAATAACGTAAACATCCGGCCCAGGAGCCTCAAGCGCAGCAAGAAGTCCCTGTTTTTCCATCGTTATCAGAAGCCTCTCCATGCCGACAGCAAATCCGGAGGCCGGCACATCCGACGAACTGCCCAGCTCTCGGGCAAGACCATCGTAACGTCCGCCACCGCCAATGGCATCCTGGGCACCAAGCTCTGAACTGGTCACCTCAAAGGCTGTATTGCAATAATAGTCGAGCCCACGGACAAGACGATAATCAATTTCATAGGCAATATCCCGCTCTCCCAGGTAAAACAGAACCTTCTCAAAATCCTGCACAGAAGCCGGGTTGAGATAATCGTACAGCCTGGGAGCACCGGCAATCAGCTCCTGAAGTGCCGGATTTTTTGAATCAAGAATTCTCAGCGGATTTTTTTCAAGCCGCTCCTTTGATGCCTCATCAAGAATATCGTGGAAAGGGGCAAAATAAGCTTGCAGGGCCTCACGGTAACGAAGCCGATCCTCCGTGTCGCCAAGACTGTTGATCCTGAGCTTCAGGCCATGCAGGCCAAGTGACTCGAAAACCTGCATCATCAGGGTAATAACCTCGGCTACCGCTGCAGGCGAGGAGACTCCGAGCAGTTCAGCGCCAAACTGCGAAAACTGCCGCTGCCGGCCGGCCTGGGGTCTCTCCTTGCGAAACAGCTCCCCTATATAATAAAGCTTGTGGACCGGAGCCGACGAGAGGAGATTGCTTTGCAGCGCTGCCCTCATCACCCCGGCAGTCATCTCCGGACGCAGCGTCAGGGAACGCCCTTTCAGATCAGGCTGAAAGGTGAACATCTCCTTGCCGACAATGTCCGTTGTGGAACCGATGCCCCTTTGAAAGAGCTCGGTATACTCAAAAACCGGAGTCCGTATCTCGCTGAACCCGTAAAGAGAGGCAAGAGTATGAACCACCCCTTCTATATATTTCCATCGGGCAGCCTCTTCGGGAAAAATATCCCTGGTGCCCTTTACTGCCTGGTACTGCGGCATAACTGTACTGGTCCCCTGCTGGTAAAAATGTTGGCTTATATCTGTGGAAAATCTTTTTCCTCGTCCCTGAACAGTTCAATAATCTCTTCCGCTGATGTTGAGCGAATCAGCCGCTGGCGAATATCCTCCCGGCCCGCCAGCTTTGTAATCCGGCCAAGAAGCTTCAAATGCTCGGCAAGCATCTCCTCGGGCGTTGCCAGCAGAAAAACAATACGGACAGGTTCTTCATCAATCGAATCAAAATTGACGGCGTTGCGGAGCGTGGCAAACGCCATGACCGGCTGCGTCACCCCTGCACTCTTTGCATGGGGCAGAGCCAGGCTTTTGCCGATACCGGTCGACATATCCTGCTCACGCTTGAGAACATCCTCCCGAAGCCGGCCTATATCCACCACAGCCGGATGATCAGCCACCACGGAAAGCATTTTTTCAATAACCTTGTTTTTCAAGGCAAGGTCAAGATTCAAAACAATATATTTTTCGGAAAGAAGGCCTTCAATTTTCATTATGACAACCTTTTGGAGATTAATACTTCTGGCTGTTGAAAGAAACGCTCTGCTTACAAATCCGGCTTATAATATAAAAAAAACATTTCCATCCATACCGCCCGGCAGCGCCGCACTGTAAACCGGCTCAAAGGCGAGTGGTAATGAAGTAGATAAAAGGAGACACAAACATGATGGTATCAAACCGGTCCAGCACTCCGCCGTGACCGGGAATCAGGTGCGATGAGTCCTTTACTCCGGCATCCCGTTTGAACATCGATTCAATCAGGTCGCCGGCCGGACTTGCAAGCCCGATCAACAGGCCGGTCAAGAGCGCTTTGGTCAACGACAACTGCGGAACAAAACTGCTGTAAATCATGGATGCGGCAACGCTGCCTGCAAGACCAGCCAAAAATCCCTCCCAGGTTTTATGGGGGCTCAGACGCTCAAACAGTTTGCGATGAATAAAACGGCCGCCCAATGCGCTTCCTCCGAAATAGGCAAAAATATCAGCCGCCCAGACACAGAAAAACAGGAGAAAAACCATCGTCACCCCATTGCCGTCACCGACTTCAAGACGAAGTCGCAGCAGTGAGCCGAAAGAGAGGTTGACATAGAGCAACCCAGGAAAAATAGCTCCCAGATTAAGCAGCGGTGAGCCATCTTTCAAAAAAAGCTCCATAACCAGAAGTGCAAGCACCACAGCAAGCAACAGCTCCCAGACTTCCATCCATTGCATATAGAAGTTCACCTGAAAAAGCGCCGTTACAGCCAGCACAATCCAGAGCGCCGGCGGGTGAGCCTTATGGCGTGCAAGACGATGGAACTCAAAAGCAGCAAGTAGGGCGAGCAATAAGAAAAACAAAAAAAACCAGATGCCGCCAACCGCAATGAGCCAGAGCAAAAGAGGGATGCCCGCAAGAGCCACAACAATCCTCTGCAGTAAATTAACGCTCAACAGTTTACCCATATCATCTCTTAAACCTGTCTGATCAACCTCTATAAAAAGCTCTTCGCTGCCCGAGCCGCAAACCTCCGAAGAACCATTAAAAACAACCATAAACTTCCCGCAACAACAAGCCACCACCATGGCGAACCAAGAACGGCCTTCGACTCAACGGCTCCCTCCAAATGGGTTCGTTCTGTAAAAAAGAAGAGAAGCAAGGCCGCCAGGTTGTTCGAAAAATGAGCCACAAACGGAATGGCCAGATTGCCGGTCCCGGCATAAATATAGCCAATATACCACCCAAGCAAAGCAAGGGGCAAAAGATTTGCCGCGCTCAGGTGAAAGAAGGCAAAAATTGAGCCCGTCAGCAATACCGCACCGCCGGACGACATTGAACTGGCGTAATTCTGCTGGATATAGCCCCTGAAAAGCAGCTCCTCACAAAAGGCAGGAGTGAGGGCAAGAACAAACGCAACCGAAAAAAACTCCGGTACCGACCGCACCAGCGCAAGATCCCGGATAAACGCGTCCATCAGATCACGCTGACGAACCACCTCTTTACCGGCAGAGCCAAGAGCAGGCCAAAGCGCGTAATCCTGAAATGCCGTGATGGTATAGAGCAGCGGCTGAAGCAGAAAAATGCCGCCGACCGCCAATGCGGTCAGGCCAATATCGACGCGCTTGCCTATCCCCAAAAAAGCGAGACTCCCCGGCAAAAAAGCATGACCATGGCGTGTATGCCGTGTATGCCGTGTATGCCAGCCAGCCATCACCAGAACAGGCAAAGCAAGCAAAAAAATCTGACCGACCGCCTGAATCAGCCGAATGGAAGGAAGCAGACCCTTGTCAAGATGAAGCAAGGACAAGGGATCCAGGCTCCCGCCGCTCACCAGCAAAAAAAGCAATCCGCCAACAAGCGGATAGAGCAGCATGATAAGGATCAAAAAAAGAGTATTTGCTAAAAATTTGGGCCGACGGGCCGCAAACTGATCGAAAAAGGAATCGGCAAAAAAGAGCTTCTGCATTGAAAATTATGCGTTACAATGAATCCTTGAGAATTTGATACCTTTACTGTCTTGAGCACCCTGACATTCAGGCCTTATCAACAGATAGGTATTGAGCAGGGAAAAAACAAGCGAAAATATACCGAAGCGCCAGTTAAACAAGTTACGGATGAATATCATGATATTCGTTACCAAGTAAGAATTGTTACTTGAAGGATTACAACAGAATAAAACTCTCACCCCAGAGGCATGAAACTCAAAAAAAAAGATAACTGGATATTCCGCCAGCGCTTTGCAAAAATGCTTCAGTTCATCACGAAAGAAAGAAAAGCGCAGCCTCTTCCTCTGGAAAGGCCGGAAAGTATCGTGATTCTTGCCCGCGAATGCTATGGAGACTGCATTATGCTCACACCGCTTATCGGCACCCTTAAAAAAGAGTATCCAAATCTTTCAATCTCCATCATCGCATTCAGCCGGATTATCTTCGATTTTTTCAGCGCCGATACCAATGTTACCGCTGTATACCATGCCAAAAGAAACATGAAACGGTACTGGACAGAGCTCCTTCCCCAAAAATTTGACCTGCTTTTCAATCCCAAAGAGCACCCGTCAATCCATTTTCTCATCCAGACAACACTCATCCGCGCACGTCGCAAGATAGGGCACTTCAGCCCTTATCACGAAGGGCTCTACGACCACCTTATCGAACTCGGACCCGGCACACATGAATCAGCAAAAAACCTCTCCCTCATGAGCGCTCTGGGTTCAAATGTCTTGCATCCCTGCAAACCATATCTGCCAGTAATGCCGGTTTCAGCCGATATCACCCAATTCCTGCACACTCTTCCTACCGGTAGCTGCCTCGGCATCAACATCAGTGCCGGCCACAGCGGCGGACGACGCACCCCTCAACAATGGTCTGAACTGATCCGGAGTTTTCCTGACGAAACCTTTATTATCTTTTCAGCACCACAAGATCTCGAAGAAAAAAAAGAACTTGAGCAACCGCACCAGAACGTTTTGCCATCGCCCTCAACACGCAACCTCTATGAAGTCGGTGAAATCGTCAAACAACTCAAGATCCTCATTACCCCCGACACCTCACTGGTCCATATTGCATCATGTTCCGACACCCCACTCATCGCCCTCTATCGCGAACGTTTTGCCGACCGGACACAATTCGCCCCCCTCAGCACCCTGCAGAAGGTGATTGTATCGCCAACAGACAACGTCATGGCTATTGAGAGCGCAACCGTCTCGACGGCACTCCGGCAGATGCTCAACGACACGGCCATGAACTCCGCATAATCTTGACACATGACCTTGACAAACACTTTTTATCTCCTTATTTAAAAAAGATTAGATGGCATTCTGCAATATTGCGGAACAGGGCTGTATGTTGCCAGCAAGAGCAGAAGAGGCCTTAAAACTGATTTTTCTGATTATTAACTTTATATTGGCGCTTTATGATAAATGAAACAGAATCAGAACAGCTATGAAGTTTGGGATATTGTTGAGAATGCTGCGGTATATGGCCCCTTCGAAAGGCAAAATCATTCTGGTAGTACTGGTCAGCATACTAACCTCCTTGTTCAGTGTTGTATCGATCTACTCCATCCTACCGCTGCTGAATGCCGTTTTTTCAACAGCGCCTGCAGTACAGCAAACCACCACTGCACAACAAGTACAAGTAACCAATCGAAACGGCCTGCAAAGCATAGGCGCCAAATCATCCACTCCCCCGCAACAACCGCTTCAACTCTCAAATAATACGACCAGTGCAGAAAAGTTGAAAAACTGGGCACTGATTGAATTTCAGCGAATGTTCGAAGCTCCAACAAAACAATTGGCGCTGCTGAAAATCTGCTTCTTCCTGATTCTTGCATTTGGCCTGAAAAATTTTTTCATCTACCTCAATGGCCAAATTATTTTTCGGATACAGACCAAAACAGCAAAAAAACTCCGCGACGAAGTGTTCCACAGCATCATCGAGATGCATCTCGATTATTTCAACAAGAACCGCGTTGGCAACCTGATGAACTTCGTCAACAATGATGTAGAGAACGTCAACAACAGCATCAGCTCAACATTTGTCAACTTTCTGCAGAACCCCTTTTCAATATTTGTCTATGTCGGCGTTCTTCTCGCTCTCAGTTGGAAACTGACCCTTTTTGCAGGGGTCACCTCGCTTTTGATTTTTTTTGTTATCAACTTTATGGGCCGAAATATCAAAGGCCTTGCACAGAGCTTCCAGACCAAAATGGGAGATATGAACTCCGTTCTTCAGGAAAAGTTCAACGGCATCAAGGTTATCAAATCAACAGCTTTTGAGGGAGTTGAACTTGAACGATTTATGTCGTTCACCAATGACTTCAGGCAGTTGAGCATAAAAATGTCGAGGATTCGCAATATTATCAGCCCGCTCAATGAAACACTGCTGATTGCAGCCATTGCCATGGTACTCTGGTTCGGAGGCCTCCAGGTATTCGACGGAATGATGACTGCCAATGAACTGCTTGTTTTTGCCTTTACCCTCTACTCCACCATGGGCCCAATCAAGATGCTCGGTGATGCCAATCTGTCGATTCAAATGGGCATGATCTCTGTTGAACGCCTTTTTGAAGTGCTTGATACAAACACCAACGTCGTCAATGGAACCCGAACCATCCATAGCTTTACCAACAACATCACCTTCGAAGATGTTTGTTTTAAATACAACAAAGAAGCGGACGCACCCAATGTGCTCAACCATGTCTCTTTTGAAATAAAGAAGGGTGAAATGGTAGCGCTGATCGGCCAGTCTGGTTCTGGCAAGTCAACAGCTGTTGATCTCCTGCTGCGTTTTTATGATGTCGATTCAGGCCGCATCACCATTGACGGAATTGATATCCGCGAATTTGACTATAAGCAGCTCCGCCAGATGATCGGCATTGTGAGTCAGGAAGTGATCCTCTTCAACGACACCATCGAGCAGAATATTGCCTATGGTGTCCATGATGAAATCAACCATACCCGTATAGAACAGGCCGCAAAGTTGGCTAATGCACATGAATTTATTCTGGAAAAACCACAACAGTACAAAACGCTTATCGGAGACAGAGGGCTACAGCTTTCAGGAGGCCAGCGGCAACGTATCGCCATTGCCCGGGCCATGGTTAAAAACCCTGAACTGCTGATATTCGACGAAGCCACCAGCGCACTCGACAACGAATCTGAAAAAGTGGTGCAGCAGGCTATCGACCAGTCAATGGAAAACAGAACCGCTCTTGTAGTTGCTCATCGCCTCTCAACCATCAAGAACGCCGACAAAATTGTTGTTATGGAACGGGGCAGCGTTATGGAGACAGGCAACCATCATGACCTTATTGAAAAGAATGGTGTGTACAAAATGCTCTACGACATTCAGTTTGCTGTTAAACCACCGGCGATGGAAGCGGTAAAAACACTCTAAAGTTGAGATATATATGAAAGTTTCTGATATAGAAATAATATCCATATTAAAAGAGGATATATTTGGGTCCATTGTGCATGGGAGAGTAAATGGTCAGGAAGTAATCTGCAGAAATTATTCGGAGGCGAGAAATTTTGTTGCTGGTTTTATAGCACGCATTCTTGCAAAGAACGAGTCAAATATACTTTCAAAAAGTGCATGCATTGACAACAATAAAGTGCCCGTAATATTATTTTCCGGAAAAGGATTCCATTGCCGAAGCTACATACCGGGAAAAGCTCTTTCTAGCAACCCTCAAAATGCGAGTTCTTATTATGACAAGGCGAGGGAGCTTGTCAATGAATTGCATCATCACGGGATCATTCATAATGATTTGGAAAAGCCTCAGAATTGGATTGTTAATGAGCAAGGTGATCCGGCAATTGTTGATTTTCAGTTATCATTATTTTTTAATAACAGGAGCAATAAACTTTTCTCAATAGGCAAGCAAGAAGACATTCGCCATCTTTATAAAAACAAAAAAAGATATTGCGGCGAGGGTCTGACGGATGAAGAATTGGAAATTGCCGACAAGAGGCATCCTATCAGCATTTTAGTCATGCGTTACTTCAAACCCTGTTATAATTTTGTTACAAGAAAAATACTGAACTATTCTGACAGGGCGAGCTCAAAGTACAGTAGATAGTGTCATATCAAGGCTAAACTGACGGATAAGGCTTTTTTCGATTAATTCGTGCACACTAATGAATACAAGGGATCATAAGGCAGTTTGTGCATGTCTATTACTATTTCCGTCTGGGCTACAAAATTACAGCCTCGTGATGGCGGAATTATCAAACCGTCTGCTCTCCACGGTTTGATGACGTTTTAAAGCCTAAATTATGTAACGAGATGAAACATTGTCTGAGGGAATCCCCCTGAAGCAATGCCTCTATTGGCGTTCGAATACTGAAACATTCTTTATTGTCCCTCATTGCAATATGAAATTGGCATACCGTCCTGATATCGATGGCCTTCGCGCTATAGCTGTACTAGCTGTATTGTTTTTCCATACTAATGTCCCATGGTTCAACGGGGGGTTTGTTGGGGTCGATGTGTTTTTTGTTATATCAGGTTTTCTAATTACATCAATTCTTTTGAAGGATATAAATGAGGGAAATTACTCTCTAGCTCGCTTTTATGAAAGACGGATCAGGAGAATCTTTCCTGCTCTTTATCCTGTGATTGCGTTTACAATTATTGTAGGGGCGTTTATGTTGGATTCAATAACATATAAGTCCCTTAGCGAAAGTGTATTAGGAACGGCGTTGTTTTATTCAAATTTTGTGTTTGCTAATGAATTGGGATATTTCGATGTCGCGTCTATGTTGAAGCCACTACTTCATACATGGTCTCTTGCGGTTGAAGAACAGTTTTATATTGTCTTTCCATTGTTGTTGGTTGTTATTAATAGATATTTTGGTGGCAGATACTTCTTTTGGTTGTTATTATTGGCAACTGGTTCGTTTGTTACGAGCATATACGGGATAGATCATCACCAGCAAAAGACCTTTTTCCTTGTTCAGGCTCGCGCATGGGAGCTGTTGGTGGGTGCATTAGTTGCCTTGAATAAAATACCCGAAACATCTTCTGATGTTTTTAAGAGAGTATTGTCGTTTAGTGGCATTGGGTTGATACTATATGGTATTGTATTCTATAGTGAAGCTACACCTTTTCCTGGGTATAATGCCATGGCACCAGTGTTTGGAGCTGCTATGATTATATATAGTGGAATGGGTGGAAGGTTGCTTGCTGTAAATAGGCTATTAACTGCTAAGCCGCTTGTGTTTATCGGTCTAATTTCCTACTCGCTTTACTTATGGCATTGGCCGATAGTGGCATTTTATAGGTATGTTTTGTTTAGGCAAATAACTTTTTTTGATAGTTTAGGCATCATAGTTACTTCATTTGTAATGGCGTTTATATCATGGAGATTTATAGAGCAGCCGTTTCGTCGTAATAATGGCCTATTGCAGAGCAGAACACGGCTATTTGCTTTGTCAGGATTTTTGATGATTGTTACTTCATTAACTGCGGTCACAATTTTTAAATTGGATGGCATGCAGTATCGTTTTTGTAAAACGAAGAATCATGATGCTGTGCCAGAGATCAAGCAAAAGTCAGTTATGAAAGTGGACCAAGGTACAATTGATAGGATTGGGGATGATCATGCTGTTCCTTCATTTCTATTATGGGGTGATTCTCATGCTGGAAGCTTGGTTCAAGGCTTGGCAGAAAAAGGTGTCGAATATGGTGTGTCTGGCTATTCTACTATAAAAACATCTAATATACCGCTTATTGGTGTTAATAATTCTTTATTCAATGATCAGGTAATGTCCTTTATTAAATCGCATCCTAAAATTAAAACTGTTATTCTTGCAGGCATATGGGGTGCTTATTCTAATGGCCATCGATATGATAATAGCTCTATACTTTCCCTAAAAAATTCAAAAAGCTCTGGGGCTGATCAGACTAATACCGGGGTGATGCGTAACGGTTTTGTGAGAACGATTAATCAGCTGATTAGCCTCAAGTGCAAAGTTGTCATTGTAGACGATGTTCCTGACATAGGTATTTTTGCACCCCGTCTGTTTATGGTAAAGAGGATATTATTGGGTGAAGATATTGGAAAATACGTACCAAACAGAAACATATATAAGGCATGGAATCAGGAATACGAAAGTATAGTAAGCACTATGCTATCAATGAAAGACGTAAGAGTAATACATCCCGAAGAGATGTTATTTGATAAAAATGGATCTGCATTATTGGCTGCGAATAATGTAATTCTTTATAAAGATGCTGACCATTTATCGAAATATGGCTCCCATTTTATTGCCCCTGTATTTGATGATGTATTTAAAGAGTTGTCTCATTCAAGATAACTAGTGTCATGTCAAGACGAACCTGGTGGATAAAACCTTTTCAGTTTAATTTGTGCATCTTCTTCTGAAAGCGCCAGTTAATAACAGCTTCCTTGTTATTGCGTTCTTTCTCCCAAGCACTAACATGTCGACGTAACTCCGTCATGATATCGATTAGTCGATTCAGGCATTGATTTGACAGCACCCTTAACTCAATCTCTGCCATGTTCAGCCAACTTCCTTCGGCGAATTAATAAATTCAAAACGGTCCAGCAAAGCCTTGGCTTTCTTAGGTTTGAAGGTCTCATACAGCGAAAACTGGAGGATGTGAAACAAAAGGTTGTCGATTTGGTCTGATTTTAACGGGCACAAGGTTATATTAATAAGACTGAGTATTCTGGAAGACAAGACGTTTTCTTACCTTGACGGCATAAATTCAGAAAATCATCACAAAATTAATCTCTCACTCTACTTAAAACCAACATCAATAGACGATTTAAGTTATTACATTTAAATACTTTAGCCGTCTAGAGACCATAGAGTTGGAATGATTATTTTATCTAATCTTTTTTTTAAACCTCCGTGTTAAAAACAACAGACGAAAGTGTCGCTGTTTTGGTGAACAGTTGTGACAAGTATGCTGATATTTGGCCCATTTTTTTTCACTTATTTTTTAAATACTGGCCGGATTGTCCCTACCCTGTATTTTTGGGAACCAACGAAAAGATCTATGAAGATCCAAGAGTGACAACACTTTGCGTTGGGCCGGATAAAAGTTGGGCGGATTCAACCCGGACTATGGTTGACATGTTACCGGCAACAAATCTTTTATGGTTTCTTGATGACTATCTTCTCTGGGAAACAGTATCAACACCACAGATATCAGATCTTTATGCTCGCTTCCTTAAACTTCATGCTAATTACCTGAGGCTGTCACATAATGGCGGAAGTGATCATTTGAAACCAGTTATTGATGACAAGTTACTTGAGTTACTTCCCGGGATAGAATATCGGACATCATTAGACAACGCATTCTGGAGGCGTGAAATGTTGCTGAAACTTCTGAAAAGCGGTGAATCACCGTGGGATATGGAGTCATTTGGCGGACTTAGGTCTGATAAGTATAGCGGCTTCTATGCTACCCGAAACAACGTATTTCAGCGTACCAATGGATTAGAGCGAGGCAAATGGCTGCGTTACAACTTGCCACTCTTCAAACGTGACGGCATTGCTATTCCTCCCGGACGACCAGTTATGAGCCGTACCAATGAAAAAGCCAAGACAATAAAACGTTATATAAAAAGCGTTCTGTCACCACTGCGTCCGATTATTCGATTATTTAACGGTAAGTGACATCAATAACCCAAATTTTAGGTCATTACGCTTAAAAAGCGTTATAACACACTATTTTATAAGGCTTTTTGATTTTTTCAACACCCCAATACCAGTGACCCTGATTACTACCTGAACAGGTTCAAAAACATGAACCGACTGGCAACGAAATCATTTAATGGATAAAGAACAATTGAAATCAAATACTATTGACACCGCCATACCAAGAGACAATTTCAAAACGAAGCTTCATAATCTGAACTCACTGATCCTCATTGCCTTCGGTTTCGTATTGCCTATCTCGGTTTCGCTTGCAAACATCTTCGGCCTGCTGATATTCCTGCTGTGGTTGATGCAGGCAAATTTCAGAAATGACATCGACAAGCTACGCAACAATATGTTAGTTAAGGCGATACTCGCCTTCTGGCTGCTGCATCTCATCGGACTCCTCTGGACCAGTGACCTGACATCCGGCATACAGGTTATCGCCAAGGAATCACTTCTCCTGCTATTGCCGATTTACATGATGGTTTTCACCAGACAGTCCACCGAAACAGCTATCGGTGCATTCATGGCAGCCATGCTGATAAGTTGCGCACTTTCCTTTCTCATGTGGTTCCATGTTATCCCCCCGAGCCACTTCATGATCGGCGAAGGCGACCCGATTGAATTCATGGGCCGCATTTCCTACTCCCCTTTTCTGACTATCGCCATCTATATTTCGCTTTTTTACCTGTTGCTTGATCCAAAAGCAGGAAACAGGAAAAAAATATTTGCCGCAATAACGGCGGTGCTCCTGTCGATCAACTTATTCATAATCAACGGGCGGGCTGGACAGGTAAGTTTTTTTGTCATGATCGTCATTGTCATCTTCCAGTACTTCAATAAAAATCTGCTTCGCGCCCTCACGGTCGCAGCTATCGCTCTTCCACTGCTCATTTTCACTACTTACAACGTCAGCAGTACTTTCAAGAATAGAGCCAACTTGGCCGTTTCAGAAATCGAACACTACGGCAACGGCCAAAACACCTCTGTCGGCCTGAGAATAGCCTTTACAATGAACTCCCTTGATATTATCCGTCAAAACCCACTGTTCGGTGTCGGCACGGGTGATTTCCTCCAAGAGTACGCAAAAGTGAACCAGCACAATACACCGACTCTTGCCGTCACAGGACAGCCTCATAATATGTATTTGCTCGAACTGGTACAGTTCGGTGTCATCGGCCTTGCGTCACTTCTGTCAATTCTCTATGTACAAATTAGAATTTCCCGGCAATCGAGCAGACCGCTACAAAAACATTTTGGTCTCGCTCTGCCAATTTTGTTTGCCGTAATCATGCTGAGCGACAGTTACCTGCTAGGACACTATACAACAATGCTGTTCATCTTTTTCAGTGCCATACTCTACCAGGATTATGCCTGAAAAAGCCCCACACTATGCTCTGGTCATGGAAGCCAACCTCGACCAGCAAGTCTCTGATCAGACTCCGCATAACTTTTCTATTGCCTCAGCGACAGCATTCGGCGTAATGTTCTCAAGACAGCGGTAGTGCTGGTAGCGGCAAGTTTTATCGAAACATGGTGAACATGGCTCAGACACATTGAGCGCTACACTTTTTTTTCCGATTGGACGTGTCCATACCGGATTTGTAGAACCAAAGAGACCGATAACTGGTGTGCCGATATAAGCGGCAAGATGCATCAAACCGGAATCGTTCGAGACAACGGCACGAGCGCTTGCCATGATGGCGGCAACCTCCTGCAGCGATGTTTTACCGGTCAAATCCAACACCCTATCGGGCGCCATGCGCACAATCTCCTGCGCAGACTCCCCATCTCCACGCGATCCGAGTATGACAATGTTATAACGATCTTGCAACAATGCCAATTCAGGAAAATGACGCCATTTCTTGGCAGGCCCGTATGCTGCACCAGGACAGTAAACAATCGATCCAGTATAATTCGTTTCAGGGAGAACAGTTACGCCATTCCACTCTTCAGGAGGGAGAAATGGCGTATCGAGGATTTCAGCATATTCATTGGTGATATGGTGCAACTTATTATTCTTAATATTAACAATATCTTTTGGCAAGGGATCGGTCAAGAGAAAGCGCCTCATTTCGCGTGACAATCCCCTTCTGACAGGCACCCCGGTTTTCATTGCAAACCATGCCGAAGAGAACGAAAACGGCAACAGGTACATGGTATGAAATCCACCGCTACACACAGCTTCCACGGTACGCTTGCGATCAACTGCATCACTGCGGCCATACTCGATCACAGGTAAATCGCAGAACATTCTGACCAAACCGATCATCTGCCCGGGAACCAGCAGCGTAGTCCGTGTTCGACGACTTTCAGGCAATCGCATCACAACGGAAAGAGCAAGGAGCATGTCTCCTATCCAGTTTGGCAGTAAAACTATGGAAGTGTTCATTAACACAGGATGTATGGTTGACCGGTGCCTTGAAGCCCGAAAAACGCTCCAATCACGGCTGTATCGCAATGAAATGTTTTTTACTCAGTTCCAGCCCGAACCAGCGTTCGAGGCGTAACATGAGCCTATGCTTTTTCTCCCGACGAGTGAGCACATGGTTGGAATTTGCCTGAAAAACTCCCGCTTCTGTCGGAAGCCATTCGCGTATAATTGCGGGATGAGAACCGGTAAAGAGTCGGATAATCTGCTGGTCGATTTCTCCGTAGTCAATCTGCTTATGGTTCTTGTTCCAATACTTCTGAACGTGCTCAGATTTTCGGTTCATCTCCTCCTCGCTCCGAACCCATCCATAGTGGTAGATTGATGCGCCGGTATGGGCGGCATTCGGATAACGGGCAATCTTGCTTTTGCTGGTGAGCACGTGCCAATACAATCCATCGGGCGCATAAGAACGTATCGAATTTCGGATAATCCTCGCTTCCCGCCGATACCATGCGGGAGAATCGAGATAACTGTTCGCGTTGCCATAGAAATGATAGTAGTCGAACGTCAGTGCTTCGACACGCTCATCCGGCAGATGTTTACGACATGCATCGACAATATTTTGCAGATCCTCCTCATGCACAATTTCGTCTCCTTCCAGATAGAACGCCCAATCGCCAGTACAGTTGAACTGTGCAATCATTTTCTGCTGGCCATACACATAGCCGCCGACCCGCATCTTGTCGTTCCAGTGTGACTGAACAATCCGTATCTTCGGATCGCCAATCTCCTTTATCTTTTCCAAAGTATCATCATCACTGTCGCCGACGTTGATGACGAATTCATCAACAATCGGCAGTACTGAACAAATCGATTCCCTGAATGGAAAACCAAGTATCGTTCCATTTTTAATAAAAGTAAAGGCGCTGATCTTCATAATTATTTTTTTACAAGATACTTATCAATGCCATTCCGGCATGTGGTCAGCTTGCCCAGAATAGCCTGTTCGAGTATCCGGTCATTGTCGGCAAGCGACTGCCTCGGATTCTCACGATGGCCGAGATGACATGCAAGAGCGCTGAACCTGACATTACGCCTTAAAATCCCGCTATTGACAAGCCGAACAGCAAATTCACTATCCTCTCGCCCCCACCCGACAAAATCCTCATTGAAGCCATTGACACGGATACAGTCGTTCCTGAAAAACGACATGTTGCAACTTCTTATTCCCGCAATTGAGCTGCTATTAAACGCTAACAACCGCGACAGGAGTGGAAATCGCAAAGCGTTTTTACGATTTTTAAGCCCTTTTTCAAACAGCGAAACCGAAATATTTTTTGTAGCAATCCGACTGGCGGTGTACTCCTGCGACAACAGCACTCTTGAACCCTGAATAAAACTCCCTTTAAGCGCCATCCGTTTATGATCCTTGATAAAGTTGTGGTTCAACAGCATGTCCCCATCAACAATCACTACATAATTGCCCTTTGCCGAAGCAATCGCCTTGTTCCGTGATGTGGCAGCTCGAAAACCAAGATCTTCCTGCCACACATGAACCACCGGTATCGACGCTGCCGCGCGGTAAGTTTCAACCATCCTTGCCGTATCATTGTTGCTGCCATCGTCAGCAATAATGATTTCGCAGGGTGGATCGGACTGCAAAAGAGCGCTCCGAAGAACAAGATCAAGCGTTTCAGGTGAGTTGTAGGTCGTAATAACAAGGCTACAGGCGATGCTCTCTGTCGGCTTCATAAAGCTTGATGTATTTATAAAAAACCCCATTTGCATTTGAAACCGAAATCAGCAACCCCTCATAACCGTATCTCCATCCATTTTGGAGCAGGTAATATTTCAAAAAAGTAAGCACTCCATACAGCAACGCCTTGACGGGCGACGCTGTCTTTCGACCACGCTGATCGGCAGCCCAGAGCGTGGAATAATGCTGCATTTTGTGAAGAAGCTGCGACGCGTTATCGTAAGGATAATGCTTCAGTCTGGCCGACAAGAGTTCTGTTTTCAGGTTGGCATTCATGGCCAGTCCTTCATGAACCTGTTTGTCGTTGTAGCGAATACTGTGCTTGTTAAACAACCGCTCAACCTGATCATTGTCCCAGCCACACCCACGAATAAGCCTTCGATGATAATAGTTATCGCGAGCCATCTTATACACGATGTTGACATCAAGCTTAAGGCTCAATATCTCATGCACCAGTTCAGGCGCTACCACTTCGTCACTGTCAACCGACAAAATCCAGTCGTTCGATGCTTTATCTACAGCAATGTTCTTCATCGGACCAAAACCAATGAACGGGTGTTCATACAGTTTAACGTTCTTGAAGCCTGACGCAATGGATATGGTGTCATCGGTCGATCCAGTATCGACAATCACCACCTCAGCAAACGCCTTAAGCGCAGTCAAACACTCGACAAGATAAGCCGCGGAGTTTTTGGTGAGGATTGTTACCGAGATGTTGTTAGCCACTCTCTGATTTCATTAAAAATGAGATTCGGATCAATATGGTAAAGGCACTCGCTTACACCATGATGATCGTCGCAACCCGCCTTGCCACAAGCAACGCAAGGCATATCTGCCTGCAATACAGTGACATTCCCATAGGTTTGCACAGGCCTGTTCATACGGGTACCCGTGCGAAGCTCATTGCACCACGGCGACCACATACTGAGCATGGTTGGCCCATAAATCGCAAAAATCCGCTTGTTCTGCGAAGCCGCAATGTGCATGGTCAGCGTATCGGCCCCAATATAGGCAATTGAGCGATCACTGAGCGCAATCAATTCCTCCATGCTCGTTAAACCGATAAGATCGTGAACATTGGCAAATTTCGGAAGCCTTTGTTTAATCGCCAAATCGAGCGCACTTTTTGAACCCGTAACAACCAGTGGTAAGCCAAGGCTATCAAGTTGCTCAAGTAACTCATTGCGGAGTTTTTCTGGATAGACCTTGTAGTCGTACTGCGCACCAGGATGAACGATGATACATTCACGGATACCTCGCTCCGTCAGCATCCTGCCAACGCTTTTAGCTGCCGTCTCAGGATAATACGAACGAACCGTCGGCTTACCGGAGCCAATGCCCAGCAAGTCGAGAGCTGCTGTGTTGTTCTCAATAATGTGCCGGCTGGAATCGAAATCGTAATGTGCCGAAAGCAGCAAACGCTTCCACAACGATTTTTTCCTGCCGGACTCTACGGCGCTGATTGACTTTCGTCCGGCAGCCAGAGCAAACAGCACAGAGCGATCGCTTGCCGTAAGGTTAATGCTTAAATCGTAACGATGAGCAATCTTTTTGAGCAGACCAGTTGTCTGGGTTCCCCGCCCTCTCCCGTCACCATTGTAGGTAAACTGATGAATGTCAACGATATGCGGCAGCGTTCGGGCAATCGGAAGAGTATCGCTATTGACCAAAAGATCAATACGGGGCCCACCATAGGCCCGAAAAAGGCTTTCGATCAGCGGCGAACTTAGAAAAACATCACCGTTCGATCGTTGTACAATGATAAGTATGCTGCGCGGAGTGGGGTTCATATTTTTTTACAGACACATACAGAATTGTCATGAAATTTTTAATTTTTGCTGCATGCTCATTTGGAATAATATTTGCTTTTAATATTGTCTCTATATTAGCATTCTGATCTTCAATAATAATATTATTGGTTTATATAACTCAAAATTAAGAGAATTCAAAGCCCTAAAACCCATACCCTCAACATCAATTGAAAGAATATCAATTTACTCTCCCTTGTATGGGCTTTCATCGATTATTTCATTAAGAGTCTTTGTTAAAACCTGTTGTTGATCAAAAACTTTTTCAGTGGTTTTAGCGGCAAAGCCGGAATCAATTGTCGAGCCAACACCATAATTAGTATGCCTAAAAAAAAATACAACAACAAGAACTGCGATGCTCATATCATTACCTTAAAACATACCAATCATCGAATTCTGATAAGGCAATATTTTTTCTATAATACCCATTTCCAGTCAATAGTTTAAATATCTTACCTCTAACAGAAGTATAATTATGTTCAACTGTTATGACTCTAAATTTATATTTATTAAAATCAAAATTACTTAATATGTCATATTCTGTTCCTTCAGTGTCTATCGACAAATAGTCGATAATTTCAGGAGCATTATATTTATCAAGCAAATCAAGAAGAGAAATAGTTTTGACATCATATTTTTTCCCTCCTCTTCTTAGTTTTGAATGAAAATCAAATCTCGAATAAGAATCAATTGTAGAATACTCTGGAGCATTAGCTTCATTAAATGTAATTACAGAATCAGAATCTTTCCAAACACAATTCGTCTCAATATTTACATTTCTGTTTTTCCTCAAGTCGCTATGCCATAATTTTGCGGGTTCAACAAGAATCCCATTCCATCCAAATTTCTTTTCCAATAAATATGAATTATTTAAATCAAAACCATTCGTTGCTCCAAAATCGACAAAAAAACCGTTTTTCTTATAATCCAGCTCATGCAATACGAATAAATCCTGCCTTAACTGCGCCTTTGACTCTAATGCATTAAAGTAATTCGTATTTAATAGGGCCTCAAATTCAGCGCTTGCGTCCAATCTAACTTCTTCAATAGCTTCTTTAAGAGCCTGAAGCTTATCATATCTTATTATGTTAAGATTGAATTTTTCGAGCCCTCTATTTATTATTTTTTTCATAATTCATTAATAATTTTTTTTGATGCGCAAGACATTTACAGAAATTATCTTTTAGGCAAAGCTTGTCGATATGGTATATGTAATTAAGTCATTAATTTACAGAATTGAAATTATCGCGTATCACAAACAAAAATATTTTTTATGTGCACTATGGTATAGTATCCTTTTTATCAAAATCCAAAACACGTTCATCCTCCCCACCACTCTTCCATCGGTTGTGCAACCAGAACTACTCTTCGGGATATTGGTAGATTTTTCTGAAGCCAATAATGTTGCTGATGTCATTGGATTCATGGTGTGGTTTCGAGTAGTTTTGCCTGAGTGCGGGCGATGGAGACAAAAGGATTTTCCTGGGTGCCTGGGTTTTTGACCAACACCTCAACAGGCAGGGATAGTTTTTGTTCCAGAAGAGTTTTGATGCGTGCGCGAAGCAGCAAACTGACTGCGCGACTGGTGCTGACGAAGGTGTTGATTTGTTCGATCGACAGGCGCATGGTTCTGGTTCTGGTTCCCGGTTATGGTGATTTTTTTTAGGCTATTTATTCAGGTATCGCCATCTTTGTGCAAATATAGCGAATGATGGGAAGAGTGAGTCAGTTTTATCAGTCAGCAAGCCTCTTGGTGTAGCTGCTTTTGGCTACTTCCAAATCTGATAAAGATTAAAAAAGCTGTTTAAATAGCTTTTTGTAAGATTATATTCATAGTTTTACAAAAGATTTACGCGATAATCTGCAAAGAAATTGCAACCAGACACTATGAACATTCTCTTCTTGAATTCCATCGGTCGCAGCAAATTCGGTGGTGGAGAAAAATGGATGGTAAACGCAGCTATAGGACTTAAAAAGCTTGGCCATAATGTTGTCATCGGCAGCAAAAAAGATTCAAAGACGCTCAATTACGCTGCCTCAAATGGAGTGGACACGGCAGTTTTCGAGATTCGCAGTGATTTCAGCCCTCTGAACACGCTCAAAATTGCCCTCTATCTGAGACGTCATTCCATTGACGTCCTTATTTGCAACCTTAACAAGGATGTGCGCGTTGCCGGGCTTGCAGCAAGGCTTTACGGCAAAACCACCGTCATGGCACGCCATGGGATGCTGCTCTGCACGAACAAATGGAAACATAAAATCACCCTGACAAAGCTGGCCAATGGTATTATCACCAATAGCAATAGCATTAAAAAGGCCTATGCGGATTACGGCTGGTTCAGCGATGATTTTGTAAAGGTTCTCTACAACGGTATCACGATCCCGGATGACGTTCACCCGTATGACTTTTCCGGCCGGTTTCCCGGCAAAAAAATTATCTACAGCGCAGGACGAATTTCAGGAAAGAAAGGGGTTATCTACCTCATCGAAGCCGCAGCTATCCTGAAGCAAACAAGAGGTGATCTGCTCTTTGCCATTTCGGGCGAAGGCCGGCTTGAAGCGGATCTGAAAAAACAGGTTGCAGATGCCGGAATGGAAGACTCTTTCATCTTTATGGGATTTGTGACAAGCATCTACCCTTACCTGAAGGGATGTGACCTCTTTGTGCTTGCCTCACTCTTTGAAGGAATGCCCAATGTCGTCATGGAAGCAATGGCCATGAAAAAGCCGGTCATTGCAACCGATGTCAACGGCAACAGAGAACTGATGGTTGAGGGTCAGACCGGCATCATCATTCCACCCAAAAACCCGACAGCTCTTGCCAAGGCTATAGGCAGCATTATTGACAATCCCGGGAAGCTTGAGCAGTTCGGCAACGCTGGATATGAGCGGGTCATGCGGGAGTTCGCCATGGCCGAAATGATCAAAAAGCTTGAAGGATACCTTCAGGAAAAAATCACAGAAAAAAAGCGGAATGCTGGAGACCATTAAAAATCTGAATATAAACCCATTATCGTTTATGAAAATAGGTATCGACTTCACTCACGATTTAGGATACAGCGGAATAGGTACCTATAGCCGTTCACTCACTGAGGCAATGATGCAGATTGAACCCGAAAATAAGTACACGGCTCTTACTCTTCTGAATACAGTCCCAGAGGTCCGCAAGCACTTTCCTCTTCAAAAAGAGATCAGCTATGCCGGGATCTTTCCGGATCCGATGTTGTTCGGCTCTCTATTGAAAAAAAAGATCTGGAAACTTCACAAACCCATATGGAAAAAGCAAGCCCGGAAATATGATCTGGTTCACTTTACCCACCAAGGATTTTTTATCTCCGGTATACCCAATGCGGCCGTCACTATACACGACATTATACCGATCTACAACAAAACCTTCACCTCCATCGACAGAACAAAATTATCAGCAACTGCAGAAAAGATCAAACATGCCTGCTACATATTTGTTCCTTCCCTGTTTGTGCAGAATGAAATGCTGAATTATTTCCCCGAATGTGAACATAAAATCAAGGTTACCTATGAGGGAAGCAAAGAGATTTATCACCAAAAGCCAGTTGACCATAAAATAATTGAAAAATACGGTTTACAGGCCAACAGCAATTTTTTCCTCTATGTAGGCCGGTATGAAGCACGAAAAAACCTTGAAAACCTCATGCTTGCATACTCCCATCTTCCCGAGGCCTTACAACAAGAGGTTAAGCTTGTGCTGATATGCCCTGCCGATAAAAAATCAACCGCATATCTGTATAAAAGAATTGCAGAACTCGGGCTCCAGAAAAACACACTCCACCTACAAAATGTTTCCGATGAAGAGCTGGTACATTTTTATAACAAGGCACTTGCACTGCTGTTTGTCTCTTACTCTGAAGGCTTTGGTCTTCCGCTCGTTGAAGCCATGAATTGCGGATGCCCCTCAATAATAGCAAACTGCTCATCGCTCCCCGAAATTTCGGGCGGTTCATCGATTCTTGTTGAACCGGCCAGCGTGGAATCCATCCGTGACGGGATGATGAAAATCATCGACGACCCTGAATTACGCAGCACGCTTTCAGAAAAAAGTCTTTTGCGCGCCAAAACCTTTTCATGGCACACAACAGCACTCGAAACCCTGAAAGGATATCATGAAATATGCTCTTAAATCCGAACGGGCAATAAAGTTGGGCGCCATAACAGTTGAATTTGAGCCTTTATGAAAATCTCCTTAAATGTTATAAAAACATCAGTTTATAACGGCAACCTGACCTATACCATAAATTTACTCACCGCACTTGCGACCTGTTTTCCTGAAAACCGGTACCAACTGCTCACCCAGCTTAACAAGAAAAAAGAGGTTGTGGCAAGTTTTACAGAAAGCAGTGCGCTGCAGTACCGAAACATCCTTGCAAATGAAGGGATGCTGGGCAAAAAAGCAAAGTTGTTTCTGCACTCTTTCAATCAAACGGTTACACGTCTTGCGGCAAGTCGCTCGGACCTCTACCACGCGTCAAATCCTACCGACTTTCCCGACGGCATCACCAACGGTGTTGTAACCCTGCACGACCTTATTGCCCTGCATCCTGAACCCTGGAGCTCATCTGAATCCATAAAATTCTACCACAACAATATCAAGGCTATCCTGAAGCAGGCAAAAGTGGTCTTCACGGTCTCTGAATTCACAAAAACCGATGCGATAAAACATTTTCCGGAGTTTGCCCATAAATATTTTCCAACTCCTCTGGCGGCCAATCCACTCTTCCGGAAAATCAACATCAGCAGAGATTTTCTCTTGCGTTACGGCATCACTGACGCAGAAAAACCCTACCTGCTCTATGTCGGGGAAATCCAGCCCAGAAAAAACATTGAAGGGTTCCTTGCTGCATTTGACGCATTGCCCATGACGATGCAAAAAGAGCTGCAAATCATTATTGTCGGGTCTGCAAAGCGCCATGAAAACCTCCGGCAATTCCAGAATGCTGTTGCCGCCATGAAGTACCCCGCAAAGGTTATTCACCTGCAGAATGTCCCGACGGAGGAGCTCATCAAGCTGTACAATGCAGCCTACGCCTTTATCTATCTTTCACACTATGAAGGATTTGGTCTCCCGGTTATTGAAGCCATGAGTTGCGGATGCCCGGTACTGACTTCAAACACCACCTCACTCAGGGAGGTTGCTTCAGATGCCGCGCTTACGGTCAACCCCGATGATAAGGATGCCATCGTTCATGCCATGACCAGCATCATCGACCAGAGTTCGGTACGGGACTCCCTGAAAGAAAAAGGGCTTTTACGGGCAGGTTGCTTTTCATGGAAAAAAACAGCCGAAAAAACCATAGCGGGCTACAAGGAGGCAATTGCCATGTGTATTGTATGATGATGAATAGAGTACTGAAAAGGTTGAATATTTTCATCCTCTACCGATTTGGCAGCGCCATAGGCGATCAACTCTGCATGAGTGCCATCGTTGAAAATCTGTTTGACCAGCACAAGCTGAACGTGATTGTATTTTCAAATTATTCCGAATTGTTTGAAAACAATCCGAAGGTCTACAAAAATTACAGTTTTAAAAAAATCCCAAAATTACTGCGCAACACGCTCTTAACTGTTTTGCGCCGGTGCGAGGGCGAGCATATTGCAAGTTTTTGTTTTCCGGCAGACAAAGAGCATACGCTTGAACACTATATGCGGAGCTCACGAGCTAAAATAAGCCTTATCGAGGCACATGCACTTCATTTCCGGAAAAAGCTGACCGTAAAAAATGCAATACCGAAACTCTATTTCAGTGATAATGAGTTACAGCGATTCGCTGTAAAATTCAAGGATCTGCCCGCACATTACAGCATCGTTCAGCCAATTGGAAAAACAACCTATACACCGAATAAAGAGTGGGGATTCAAGAAGTTCCAAAACGTCATCAAGAGCACCAGAGAAGTCAACTGGGTTCAAACAGGGCTGAGTAATGATCTCCTGCTTGATAACGCCATTGATTGCAGGGGGAGAACAGAGAGCTTGAGAGAGCTGGCCTACATCATTTCAAAAGCCGATTATATCTTGTGTCTTGAAGGGTTGTTCAATCATGTTGCAGCTTCAGTTGGAACAACATCATTCTGCATATTCTCAGGTTTTCACCCGACGGAGATAGCCTTGTACCCGACAACTGTTCCAATTGTCCTTAATCCACAGGCTGAGTGCTCGCCATGCTGGCTCCTTGAACAATGCCCGAACAAAAAGTATTGCACTGAAGGGATTCGCCCGGAGGACGTTACTCGCGCCATAAAGGAAAATCCAATACAAACAAAGCCTGTACGCCACCATATAATAGCATGAAAATACTTTATATAGCCCGTGCGACCATTCCCTCACGTGAAGCAAACAGTATCCAGGTCATGAAAATGTGCCAGGCTTTTGCTGATAATGGACATGACGTTGTGCTGCTGGTACCCGATAAAAAAAACAATACTGAACCTTCAGTCAAGGATCTGCATACCTATTACGGAGTAAAAAAATGTTTTACCATCCGAAAATTCAAGATTCGGCACAAACAGGGACGTGCTTTTTTTGAAATCATGGCTATAAAAAAATACCTGCTTGAGTTTGATCCTGACCTGGTGTACAGCAGATGCTCACTTGGATGTGCCATATCATGCCTGAACGGCTATAAGACGTTTTATGAATCTCACCTGCCCATCTGGAGATCAAGCAGCATCAAAAAAGCAGGATTTCAGTTGCTTTCAAAAAACAGAAACTTCAAGCGATTGATCGTTATCTCCCAGGCATTGAAAGATCTCTACATCAAGCAACATATTATTGCCCCCGACAAAATCTCTATAGCCCATGACGGTGCCGATGAAATCACTGACTTTACAGCAAAGGCCAAGCTATCCGGCAATCAGGGAAGGCTGAACATCGGGTACTCTGGGCACCTCTATACCGGCAAGGGAATGGAAGTCATTGCAAAAGCAGCACCGTTGGCAAAAGAGTTCAACTTTCACCTTGTAGGAGGAACCGAAAAGGATATTGCATACTGGAAATCGGCAGTAACGAGTGACAATGTTTTTTTCTACGGATTTAAACCCCAACGTGAGCTGCCGGAATACATCAACAGTTTTGATATCTGCTTACTGCCAAATCAGGAAATTGTTCTCCCCTGCGGCAAAGAGGATCATAAACACAACATTTCAGCATTTACTTCTCCCCTGAAAATGTTCGAATATATGGCTCACAAAAAAGCCATTATCGCATCAGACCTCCCCGTACTCAGAGAGGTACTCCATGAATCAAATGCTGTTCTGGTTCAATGCGACGATATTCATGCGTGGATAGAAGCCATGGAGCGCCTGAGGGATGCCGCAACAAGAGAGATAATAGCTCAAAAAGCGTATGATGATTTCATACGCTCTTACACCTGGAAAAACAGAGCGAAGCTGGTCATTGCTGAGTAAAAAAACTGCATCAATTAGAAATAATAAGTTACATGAACAGTTCCAAGAATAACGTTATGAGCGTTAACAGCGACCTTCAGGCACTGCTAACCGAACAGGAACGTCGTCTTTACAAAGCGCTTCAGGAAATCGACACAAAAGAGAGGGAATTACGTTCCATATACAATACTCCTGCAGGAAAATTTATCCGGCTTTATAAAAACTACAAAAAAGAGCTGAAGCAGAAAAAAAATGCAGAAAAAAACAACTACACGCTC
Organism: uncultured Chlorobiaceae bacterium; assembly: GCA_903820085.1. Classification (GTDB taxonomy): domain Bacteria; phylum Bacteroidota; class Chlorobiia; order Chlorobiales; family Chlorobiaceae; genus Chlorobium. The sequence goes on along the minus strand of CAIJGA010000008.1, from coordinate 6,740 downwards.
TGGCTCACTCAATATGATACCCTGACTGAAAAGAGGCGAAAACAGGTCGTAGCTGAAATCAGTACAATGGAGGCACCACCCCTGATCTCGGTTTTAATGCCACTCCTTCATACATCGTTACCCGTTGCGGAACAATCTATCCACTCTTTACAGGCGCAACTCTATCCAAACTGGGAGCTCTGCATTACCGGTGAGCACGTGCCAAATCAGCAACTGCGTCATAGCATTGAACGCTTTACCACAGGAGATTCAAGAATAACCTGCACGTTCAACAACGATAACGGATACAGAAGCGAAGCTGGCAATGCCTCTTTAGCTCTTGCATCCGGCGAGTTTTTCACCATGCTTGACCCAGGGGACATGCTCAACCCGCTTGCACTCTACTACATTGCCAGGGAGATAGCCCAGTACCCTCAATCAGGGCTGCTCTATTCTGATGAAGATATTATCAATGAACAAGGGAGAAGAAGAGAGCCTTACTTTAAACCGGATTTTAATTACGACCTTTTCCTCACTCACAACATGATCGGCCATCTGAGTGTGTACAAAACCTCACTGGTCAAACAAACAGGAGGATTTCAGAGCGCTCTTGAAGGATCAGAAGATTACGACCTTGCACTGAGGGTTACCGAAAACTTACAACCTCAGCAAATCCGCCACATCCCCCGAATTCTTTACCATAAAAGAGTTCCTGAAGCAAGCCTTACGCATACAACTGAAAAAAGCTCATGCAGCCATAAAACCGCACTGCTTGCGGTCAATAACCATCTCGAAAGAAAAGGAATAAAAGCAACTGCAGAAACATCACAAGAGGTTCAGGGATGCAATCGTATACGCTACGCACTCAGCATTCATCAACCTTCCGTTGAAATCATCATTCCTACCTGTAACATGGCTGAGCTGCTGAAAATATGTATTCTTACCATCCTCGCCAAGACCACCTACACCAATTACTCAATAACCATTATTGACAATGGCTCAACCGAACAGGAGACCCTTTCGCTGCTAAGCCTATGGAAAAAAGAGCCCCGCATCCGGATAGTGCGCGACGAGGAAACACCATTTAACTATTCAAAGCTCAACAACAGGGCTGCCGATGCTTCTGAAGCTGAATATCTCTGTTTGATGAACAATGATATTGAAATCATTACCCCTGAATGGTTGAACGAAATGGTCAGCCATGCGGTGCAGAGCGGAGTAGGCGCTGTAGGAGCAAGACTGTGGCATCCAAATGCGACCATCCAACATGCCGGAGTAATTTTGGGCATTAAAACCGGTACAGGACATGTAATTGCCAAAATCAATCCACTTCAGTAGTCCTGCCACCGCTTGCTCGTTTCATATCCAAATGAAAGAGGTGGATTATTTTATATCCATAATAAAAGTCCAAATTTTGGGGAGTATTTCAATTATCCATATTATATATATTTAAGTACTCCTGTTCCCTTTGCCATATGGTTGACAAAGCAGTGCCGGCAACCATAAAAATCATGATGACCAGTATAGACACTCTGTATTTTGATAAAAAGTATTAACGTTCAGCCTGAGTCGCAAAAACTACAGAACAAGTGTACCCGGCAACAGTTATTTATTGATGTTTCGGTACTTGCCCAGCATGACACAAAAACCGGGATACAAAGGGTTGTGCGCAGTGTGATGATGGAGCTGCTTGAACACCCGCCGGAAGGGTTGTGTATTGAGCCAGTATACCTTGAGCCGGATGAACTGGGAGTTTTTTACCGCTATGCCCGGCACTTCACCCGGAGCCTTGCGGGTAGTAAATCCCTTCCCTCCTTAATGCAGGATACGCCGATTGAGATCAACAAAGGGGATATTTTTCTTGGACTTGACCTTTGCTATCATGTTCGGCATGGAAGGAATTTTTTCAAACGGTTCCGTCAGGCAGGCGGTCGTGTTTATTTTGTGGTCTACGACCTGCTCCCCATCCTCTTTCCCCGTTTCTTTCCGAAAAAAAGTTACCGGCACCAACGCGAATGGATACGCATGGTTGCAGAGAACGACGGAGTACTCTGCATTTCGCGTGCGGTTGCTAATGATGTAATAAAACTCTTTGACCGTATACAACCTTTCCGATGCAGCCCGTTGCACATTGGCTGGTTTCATCTTGGAGGCGATATTGAACAAAGCCTCCCCACAAAGGGCTTACCCGATGGATTTAAACAGGATTTGCTGAAACTTGCGACAGCAACGACAATACTTATGGTGGGCACAATAGAACCGCGTAAAGCACATCTGCTCGTACTTAAGGCGTTCGAAATACTGTGGATGACAGGGAAAAAAGTAAACCTTGTCATTGTAGGGAAGAGAGGATGGATGGTAAAAAAAGTGGCTCAGCGCATGAAAATGCATAACAAGCTCAACCCCAGGTTTTATTGGTATCAGGGGCTCAGCGATGAAGCATTGCTGCTGCTTTATGCCCGGGCTGATGGCGTTGTAATGGCTTCGGAAGGTGAGGGATTCGGACTGCCGCTGATTGAAGCGGCACAATACGGCTGCCCTATCCTTGCCCGTGATTTGCCTGTATTCCGCGAGGTTGCCGACGGATACGCCACCTATTTCAGCGAAAATTCTCCTGTTAAACTGGCATCAGTTCTCAAGTCATGGATTTTAAAACTCAAAAGTGGCTTGGCCCCGCAATCATCTAAAATGAGCTGGATGACCTGGAAAGAGAGCGCCAATCAAATCATAAAATTGCTGACAGATAACAGGGATCCCAACTGGGTGCACCGGTGGGAAAGGATCGGTACGTCCAAACCATCCGAGCCTCCGATGAGAAGCCGCACGCTGAAAACTATTGCGGTTGATCTGACCTCGATCGTTTACGAAAAAGAGAACAGCGAGAGGAGGGCGCTTGTTCTTGAACTGCTTCGCACACTTGCCGAAATAAAGCCTGAAACCCGCTTTATCCTTTTGACCAGAGCGTGCTCATACAACGAGTTGAGCTCTCTTGACAGCCCGAATATGCAAAGGGAAATAGTGCGCAGCAATGCAATCACCGAGAATAACGTCAGCGAATCGGAGAAACATGCCGGTGATTTTTCAGCACGTCTGAAAAACTGGTCGGCGCGATCGATGGGCAGACTGAAAAACAGTGCGATGAAGCGGATTGGCCGAAAAAAGCTGAAGTCGGGCAGCAGACTGAAAGATTTAGGAGCCGATTTACTGTTTTGTCCGTTTACTTCCATGGAGTTGGCTGAACCGGAAATCCCTACAGTCACAACGATTTACGACCTGCAGCACAAAACCTCACCAGAGCTGTTTGACGCCGGTGAAATTGCTCGTCGTGACAGACTGTTTAAGGAGACCGTTGAGCAGGCATCAGCCTGGATGACAACTTCAGAATATTGGCGCCAGTTGGCAATTACCTACGGAAACCTTGATCCTTCGTGCATCCGAACCTGCTCCTTCAACTTGACAAACCGCGATCAGAAGCGGATGGCGCAAGAGTACTGGGATCTGTTTGAAGAGTCCTTACATCGCGGACCAGTGCTGCCGAAAGCGGCATGGGCAGAATGGCACGAAGAGACAGAGCCTGCCTGTAGCGCTAAGGAGCCTCCTCTGACGGTAAGCATTGTGACTCCTTCGCTCAATCAGGGGCAGTTTATTGAGCGAACTCTGTTGAGCGTAGCGAGGCAACGAGGGCAGGCCGTGGAGCATATTGTTTTTGATGGCGGAAGTACCGACCAGACGATTGAGGTACTTACCCGCTTCAGTCCGGCGGTACGCTGGGTATCGGAAAAAGACGGAGGAAAGAGCTGCGCAGTCAATAAAGGGTTACGGACGGCAACAGGTGATATTATCGGATGGCTGAACTCCGACGACATTTATTACCCCGGCGCCATCGGGCGCGTTGTGGCTTTTTTCAAAAAGCATCCGGAAGTTGACGTTGTTTACGGGATGGCCGACCACATTGACGAATATGACCGGCCGTTTGAATCGTACCCTACCGAACCATGGAACCCGGAGCAACTACAGGCGAACTGCTTTATCTGCCAGCCAGCACTCTTTTTCAGACGACGCCTGATAAAACAGTACGGCATGCCTGATGAGTCGCTGCATGATTGCATGGATTATGAGTATTGGCTCCGACTTGCTCATGAAGGAGTGCCGTTTGCATACCTTCATGAAAAACTTGCCGGAACAAGGCTTTATGCTGCAAACAAAACATCAGGCTCAAGAGTGCTGGCGCACAGGGAGATCAACGATATGCTTCATAACCATTTTGGAAAAGTACCGGAGCCGTGGATAAAAAAATACGCACGCGCATCGATGCACAAACGACCGGACGGACAATCCACCTCACAAGCTGAGTTTACTCTCCGTTATGTTGCAGCTGCATTGAGGTGGAACGTATTACGTAAAAAAAGGAGATCCGCGAAATAACGTACCACACTGTTCTGATCAGTTGACGCCTGCATGCTCAGCCTCGATCATTTTTTCAATCACTCCCGGCATGTCAGTCTGAGCACTCCAGCCTAAACGAGTTGCCGCTTTGCCGGCATCACCGCAACCGTAAGGAATATCTGTTGGACGAAATATCGAAGCATCAATATCGGTATGCTCCTGCCAATCAAGCCCGAAATAACGAAACGCGATTTCAGCAAACTCGGCAAGTGTATGGCTTTTCCCGGTTGCTATCACAAAATCCTCCGCACTCTCCTGCTGGAGCATACGCCACATGGCATCAACATATTCAGGGGCCCAACCCCAGTCGCGCTGAATCGTGGTGTTACCCAATCGCAACCGTTCTCCGCTCCCCCGGGCAATACGGCATGCGGCAGCAATGATTTTCCGTGTAACAAACCGCTCAGGGCGTAACGGCGATTCATGGTTGAACAAAATGCCGGTACAGACAAATAATCCGTACGCTTCGCGGTAATTGGCCACCTGCCAGAAAGCCGCAGCTTTTGCCACGGCATAGGGACTTCGAGGCCGAAATGGAGTCTCTTCATGGGCAGCATGTCCCAACGTATCTCCGAAACATTCGCCTGACCCTGCATTATAAAAGCGAATGGGACGGCCAAGAAAACGGATAACCTCTATCAGGTTGATGGTTGCCGACATGATGCTTTCAAGAGTTTCCACCGGCTGTTCAAACGAAAGCGCTACCGAACTTTGCCCTGCAAGATTATAAATTTCATCTGGCTGCACTCGGTGAATCAACTGCAAAACACTCCTGAAGTCGTTCATAGCCATAGACTCAAGACGTACTTTACCCTTGATACCAAACCGCTCAAGATTATTAAAATTGGTGATCTGGGCATCCCGTGAACTTCCAATTACCTCATACCCCTTTTCCAGCAAAAGTTTAGCCAGATAAGCTCCATCTTGGCCGGTAACACCCGTAATCAAAGCTTTTTTCATACTTTTTATTCATTTTGAAGTAACCGGCGGCGCTTTTCGGGGAAATGTTGAAATATGCTCAGATAATGATTTCAGGATGCTTCAGAAATGTCAACCACCCAGTCGTCTGCATCAGAGGATCGATAAACGCCCTCGAAACATGCTGCAAGCAAATAGTAGATTCCCATTTCATAATTGAGCAGCCAGAATAGCATCCATTCAAAGAGTGCCGCCGAACCGCCAACAAGCAAATATAGAATTAACTTCATTTTGAACGGCTATACTTTATGATACAGTAAATTGCTCTTACGCCATCTTTCCATCCTATTTTTTTCCCTTCTTCATAGGTGCGCCCATAATAGGAAATGCCAACTTCATAAATTCGACAATGAAGTTTAGCTAATTTAATGGTTATTTCCGGCTCAAAACCAAACCGATTTTCTTCAATTGATATCCCTTGAATGATATCTCTTTTAAAAACCTTATAACAGGTCTCCATGTCTGTAAGATTAAGATTAGTAACCATATTAGACAACAAGGTCAGTAAACCGTTCCCAACTCGATGCCAGAAATAGAGAACTCTATGAGCGTCTCCACCTAAAAATCGGGATCCAAAAACAACATCAGCTTTATTGTTAATAATGGGCTCAACAAGGCGGGAATATTCATTAGGATCATACTCCATGTCAGCATCTTGAATAATGACGATATCTCCCGTAGCAGCCTTAATTCCGGTGCGCAAAGCTGCACCCTTTCCTTGGTTAATTTTATGATATAGCACTTTGCTAACAATTCCTGAAGGCTCGATCTCATTTTTCAACTTTTGCGTCGTGCCATCAGAAGAACAATCATCAACAATAATAATCTCTTTATTCGGATAGGGGGAAGAAATTACTGCATCAATAATCGCATTGATAGTATTTATTTCATTATAACATGGAATAATAACTGAAAGTATCATTTAAAATTGCGGCTCTTCGCGCAATTTAGTGGAATGAGGGGATAAAATCGTAGACTGAAGTATTTCAATCCGTTGCTTTAAGATGCAAAAACTTACTGACCATTACCAACAACTCTTAGGGTTTCCAGCGGTCTGGAAGGTCGATGATGTTAAGCTCTCAGTCTCTGGCCTGAAGATAGAGGTTCACCTCAAATATACCGGCAATGACGTAGTATGTCCTGAGTGTGGTGTTGGCGCTCCGATCTATGACAAGGCCCCGGAACAGCGGTGGCGGCATCTTGATACCATGCAATTTGAAACGATCATTATCACTCGTATTCCAAGATGTCAGTGCGAAAAGTGTGGTGTAAAGACAATATCAGTCCCGTGGGCGGCTCCCTATTCACGGTTTACCCTCATGTTTGAAGGCTTTGCC
>CAIJGA010000007.1 GCA_903820085.1 uncultured Chlorobiaceae bacterium | reverse complement strand
GCGTCAACAACAACGCCCTTATCAAGAATACGGTCAATAACCTCTACGAGGCTTGACGAGCCGATGGTTTTTTCTACTGCCATGATAATTCTCCGGTTTCTTGTTCTAAAAAATGACCACTACTTTTTGAAAACAAATCCTCTTTACGCTGCTTTTGCAGTCAGGCCGATTGCTTCAGCATATTTCAGGTAGGTCTCTACAGAGGCAACTACTACTCTTGCTTCGATGGCAAGAAGCTCGATTCCTACAAGTGATACTCTTACCCATGCGTCAACAACAACGCCCTTATCAAGAATACGGTCAATAACCTCTACGAGGCTTGACGAGCCGATGGTTTTTTCTACTGCCATGATAATTCTCCGGTTTTTATTTTACTCCATGTACCGTCTTGTAAAGAGAGTGACGGTCTGCCTCTCCCCCTTATAGTTGCATATTATGTGCCAACCGGATCAAGATGACTTGATTATTTTCTACTTTTATGTAACCCGTGCTACATTCATGTTATAAGCAGCTGCTTTTTTTTCATCTTCATAAGTCAGTTTTAGAATGCCACTCCATGCAAAATTGATTCAAACATAAATCCGCACAACTGTGCGGATTTATGTTTGAATCTCATGGAAACAGAGCCTGGTCCCTTCATTGCTGAAGGGAAAATAAGCTGGTTATCGTGATATTATAAAAGGATTTGACGTAATTCGCGCGAGAGCGTATTGATGCAGAAGCTGGAACGAAAAATAATGATACTTGGTCGAGTTTTTTTACCCCTGTTCGGCAAGTTTGCTCCACCGCGCCATCTCTTTTTCAAGCTGCTGCTGAAGAGCGTGAAGCTCCGAACCAAGTTGCTTCTGCAAACCGAAATCATTGCCGGCCGATGCAAGACGTGATGCGATTTCCGACTGACGGGTTTCAGCATCATGAATCGAACGTTCAAGCTGCTCCAGTTCGCGCTTCTCTTTGCCGGTAAGCTTGCTCTGTTTTGAAGAGGGTGCTGCTGCAGGTTTAGGGGTCTCGGGCACTTTTTTCACCGGCTTTTTCTCATTCTTCGACCCTTCTGAAGCTTTAAGATCAAGATAAACCGTATAGTTGCCGGGATAGCGGCGAATAAGGCCATTTTCCTCGAAAGCGAAAATATACTCAACCGTACGGTCAAGAAAATAGCGATCGTGACTGACCACCATGAGGCAGCCTTTATAGGTATCAAGATAGTCTTCGAGCACGCGGAGCGTCGGGATATCAAGATCATTGGTAGGCTCATCAAGCAGAAGCACATTGGGCGAATCAATAAGCTGCTTCAGCAGATAGAGTCTCCTCCGTTCGCCACCCGAAAGGGTACGGATATAACTGTACTGGGTCGATGGAGCAAAAAGAAAGCGTTCCAGCATTTTAGAAGCAGAAAAAACCATGCCATCCTTGGTCTTGATCTGCTCGGCATGCTCCTGAATATACTCGATCACGCGTTTTGAATCATCAAGTCCCCTGCTCTGCTGATCGTAGTAACCGATGTTCACTGTCTTGCCAAGATCAATATGGCCGCTGTCAGGCTGGACGCGCCCGGTAATCATATCGAACAGAGTGGTTTTCCCCGACCCGTTAGGCCCGATAATGCCGATACGATCCCCTTTCTGCAAATGATACTCGAACGACTGCAAGAGCAACTTGTCGTCGTATGATTTTGAAACCTGATGAAACTCAATAATTTTATCACCTAACCGTCCCGAGCCAAAGCCGATTTCAAGCTCTTTCGCCTTCTCCTTTTTAGGAGCATAAACCAGACTTTCGGCACGCAGCATACGGGCCTTCTGTTTCGTCGTCCGCGCCTTGCACCCGCCCCTCATCCAGTCAAGCTCCTGGCGGACAAGAGCGGAGCGCTTGCGGTCATCGCGTATCGCCTGCTCCTCCTGTTCAGCCTTCTGCTGCAAATAGCTTGAATATCCACCCGTATAGGTGACCGCTGTGCGGCCATCCATCTCAATCATGCGTGTGGCCACCCTGTCAAGGAAATAACGGTCATGCGTAATCAAAAGCACCGCGCCCTGATAGCGCCGGATATAATTCTCCAGCCACTCAACACTGTCGGCATCAAGATGGTTGGTCGGCTCATCAAGAATAAGCCCGTCACTCGGTACAACAAGCGCATGAGCCAAAGCCACCCGCTTGCGCTGACCTCCGGAAAGCGTGCCCATAAGCGCCGTAAGATCGTACAGGCCAAGTTTACCAAGCACCATCTTGGCGTTCGATTCAAGCTCCCAGGCGCCACACACATCAAGCTCATGAGCAAGCCGGCTCATCTTGTCAATCAAGGAAGGGTCCTCGCTGTGACGCGTTTCCAACTCCTTGCAGACCAATTCATACTCATAAATCAGGTCCATCGCCTTATCGCTCGACTTCAGGATAGCTTCCAGAACCGTATCCTCAGGATTGTAAGGAGAATCCTGAGGCAAATAGGCAATTGTTTTCTGGTTAGCCACCATCACCTTACCCTTATCGGGAGTTTCCACTCCGGCAAGAATTTTCAAAAGCGTACTCTTTCCGCTCCCGTTTGCCCCGATAATACCGATCTTGTCGCGATCATCAATGCCGAACGAAACATCCTCAAACAAATGCTTCAGACCATATTTTTTCTCTAACCCTTCAACCGTTAAAAGCACCATACCGTCTCACCGTTCCTTATACTTATATTCGTTTCATTACCTTTATGACCATGCAAAAGAGGGGAATATAACTATTGCACTCCGTTTTGCAGCCATCTCATTGTGCGGTTTCTACCGGACAACAAAATCCGAAACCGCATAAAAAAAGCATTCAACACCAAATAAAAGAGGTATTTATTCTATTCCGGTTTCCGGTTCTCTATTTTTTTTATAAACTGTGCAGACGTAAAACTACATACAGGATTCTCCCTGCAAAACCGGGCCGAAACAGCCGCAAAAGAGTGGACGTCAGATGAGTGAATTGGATAAATTACTGACAGGGAGCGATCTGGCCGTACCTGAAGTACTGTATCAGTTACCGCACCACCAGCAGCAGGAAGTGATTTCCTGGGTGAGAAACCTAGTAAGCCACAACACAGAAGGACTTGACGATCTCTACAACGCCATCAGCATGATTGTCAAGTACATTCCCCATTTCATGGTCATTCCGCTCATGGTCGAACACATCCGCCCCCGGATTGCCGCCGGAGTATGCATTAAAATGGGTGTTGAACAGGCTACCGGATATGCAAACGACCTTCCTCTGGAATATTTCAGCGAAGTTTCCAAATATCTTGATGCCACGACAATGGCTCAGATTCTCGAAAAAATGAAAAAGCACAACGTCGAAAAGTTTATCACGTACGAACTGAAACACCACCTGACCCGAATACTCGATATAGCCGAGCATCTCGATCAGCACATCCTTGAAATTGTCGCAAAGCTTGTCACGCTTCCCAGGCATGAAACCGATCCGGCCAAAAACCATCACAGAACCGTTATCGACAAAATCAGGGCAATGCAGTAACGACAAAAAATCGAGTATCCAGGCTTCCCCCTCACTCTGATTTGATGCTTTCCGGCGGTACGGCAATAACCGGACTTACAGCAAGAGGGAGCCCCAGGGTAATAACCGTCCCACCTTCAGCAGGACAATCGGCACAAAGAGTTCCGCTATGCTTGTTGACAATAATGTCATAACAAATACTCAACCCCAATCCTATACCTTTACCCGGTTCTTTGGTACTGAAAAACGGGTTAAAAATATTTTTCCGGATCTCCTCCGGTATCCCAGGCCCGTCATCTGCAATTGAACAGTAAACCATCTCGCTGCCCAACCAGGTCCGGACAGTGATTTTACCAATCGAACTCCGATGCTCTGAAGCAATTGCATGTGCACTGTTGACAATCAGGTCAAGAAAAACCTGACTGATCTGCTCGGGATTGCAGTAAACATCAGGGAGCAACTCATCAAGAGCAGTAGCAATCTCGGCATAGTCACGATATTCATGACGCGCAAGAATGAGCATATCACCGATTCCCAGATTAATATCGAACGGAACCCGCTCATCAGGAGTACTGCTCAATGAAAAATTCCTCATGCTGTTGATAATCGTTGTGATACGCTCAAAACCGTTATCCGACTCAAAAAAGATCTTCGGAATATCATCAAGCAACAGATCAATGTCCAGCTCTTCCTCCATTTTTTGCAGCACTTGCAGATCGGTAACCGATAAGGTCCCCCCCGCCTTAATTTTTTTCATATTGTCACGATACTCGTTTACAAGCAACAGCAGATCGGCAATATCTTCCCTCAGGGTAGCATAATTGATTTTGATATAATTGAGGGGATTATTCAGCTCATGGGCAATACCTGCAGCAAGCTGTCCGATAGAAGCCAGTTTGTCCTGCTGGATCATCTGCTGATACATAACTTCAAGTACTTTCGAACGATCAGATACGCGCTCTTCGAGCGTCTTGTTCAGCCGGAGAAGTTTATGCTCAGCCAACTTGCGTTGCGTAATGTTGGTACTGGTGCCAATAATCCGGAAAATGTGACCGGTATCATCCCGAACCGGGTTCAGTACGGTTTTCCACCAGCTCTCTTTGCCCATGAACGGCAGACCCTCTTCATACTCTATGGAACGGCCTAAACGAATACAGGCATCAAAGTTGCTGATGAGCGTTGCAGCAATCTGCGGCGAAAGCAGCTTCTGAGGTGTTTTTCCGACTATCTCCTCATTTTTGATACCTGTCAGTAACTGATGCTGCGGGTTATTGCCCTGATACTGATAAGAGCCATCCTGCAGGACGTCAACAACAAAGATGGAATAATCGACCTCCTCATAGATACTCTTAAGAAACTGCCTGTTTTCAAGCACCTCCTGCGTATATTCTTTATGGAGACTTTCGTTATGCTTGCGCTCCGTAATATCGCGGATCAACCCGATCATGCCAGATGAATACTCATCCTGATAAAAGTGAACATGGGCTTCTCCGAAAAAAGAAGTTCCATTTTTTTTCATAAACCTGAATTCGAGTATCTGATCAGTCAAATGGTCATGAAAGGTGCTGTTGAAGGCGACAAGAGCTCTAGGTATTTCATCTTCAACAAGATATTCGGTAAAGAGATGCCCGACTACCTCTTGGGGCATATAACCAAAAATCTTTTCGATAGCTTGTGAAGCATAGGTCAAAACTCCTCTTATGTCGGTAACAAAAACCGTGTCGGTAATTTGATCAGTAATGGTACGAAACTTCCGTTCACTGTCACGCAATGCCTCTTCAGCCAACTTGCTTTCGGTGATATCAAAAACAATTGCATACAGCAACTCCTTTCCTGCAATCTCAATATTGCTGTTGAAGACCTTAACGTGCCGTAAAGAACCATCCGACCTGTAATGGCGAAATTCAAACTCGTTTTGCTCTGACGAACGGCCCTTTTCAAGATTAGTCTTTATGTCATCAACTGATATGGGATTAATCTGCCGAATATTCATGTGCCTGAGCTCTTCAACAGACCATCCATAATAGTCTGCAGCCGAACGATTGGCATCAACAATATTTCCCGTATCAGGATCAAGAAGAATTTTAACTGCGGCATGGCTTTCAAACAGCTTCCTGAAACGCTCCTCACTGAGGTGCAGCTCACGCTCAGCCTGCATGCGTTCGGTAATGTCATGAATAACAGAATAGAGCAGAGCTTTACCTGCAACCTCAACCTTGTTACTGAACACTTCTACATCACGGACCGAATCATCCGACATGCGGTGGCGAAATACAAACCGGGTTTGCTTCTGTAATCTGCTTTTTTCCATCTCCTGCATCACCATTTCTGGAGAAAGAAGATTGATTTGGCGAATAGACTTGTGCTGCAACTCCTCGACAGACCATCCATAAAAGCTGGCCGCCGCCTGATTGGCATCAATGATGTTGCCTGTGTCAGGATCAATAACCAGCATAACCGCGGAATGAACCTCAAAGAGTTTCCTGAACTTTTCCTCACTTTCATTCAGGCACTCACTCTTGGGAAAAGTGGAAACCAGCCCTTCCTCCTTCTCCCTCAGCAATGCCTTAAGACGTGAATTTTCGTGCTGTAACTGTTGAAATTGGGTAGTCACCGAATCGCTTGTTAATTACGCATTGTGGCTGTTGTTCTTTTAAAAAAGCTAACGATTTACCTCGCTATTAACAAACAGGCACTGGCAATGCATTCCCGCAACTGGCGACAAGCCCCTAACCCTCCATCGTGAATAACCAACATTGCTCAACTCTCCTTGCTTACCTCCACCATATACCCGTTGGCCTTGAGGAGGGCGTGGCGCCTGGCAAGGTCGAGGTCGTGCGCAACCATCTCCTCAATCATCTCATCAAGCGTTATTTCCGGGACCCAGCCAAGATCAGCTTTGGCTTTTGTCGGGTCACCAAGCAAGGTTTCAACCTCTGTCGGGCGGAAATAGCGAGGGTCGATTTGGACTATCACGTCTCCAGTATTGAGCGGTGCGTATCGGATGGTGAGGCTGTCGATAATGCCAACCTCCTCTCTTCCCTCTCCCTGCCAGCGAAGGGTGATTCCAAGCTTTGCGGCTGCTTTTTCGATAAACTGCCGTACACTGTACTGCACTCCGGTAGCAATCACATAATCCTGCGGTTCATCCTGCTGCAGCATCATCCACTGCATGCGGACATAATCCTTTGCATGGCCCCAGTCGCGCAAAGCGTTCATGTTACCGATATAGAGGCACTCTTCGAGCCCCTGCGAAATATTGGCAAGACTCCTGGTGATCTTGCGCGTCACAAAGGTTTCACCCCTTCGCGGAGATTCGTGGTTAAAAAGGATACCGTTACAGGCATACATCCCGTAAGCTTCACGATAGTTGACCGTCATCCAGTACGCGTAGAGTTTGGCTACGGCATAAGGGCTGCGTGGATAAAAGGGTGTGGTCTCCCGCTGCGGAATCTCCTGCACCAGGCCGTACAGTTCCGAGGTGGACGCCTGATAAAAGCGCGTTTTCTTGTCGAGCTGAAGAAAGCGGATCGCCTCAAGCAGACGCAGGGTACCCATGGCATCAACATCAGCGGTATACTCCGGCGATTCAAAGCTCACCGCAACATGACTCTGTGCTCCGAGGTTATAGACTTCGTCAGGCTGAACCTCAGCAATGATGCGCGTAAGATTGCTGCTGTCAGTAAGGTCGCCGTAGTGGAGAACAAAGTTACGATGATCAATATGCGGGTCCTGATAGAGATGATCAATTCGCTGGGTATTGAGTGAACTGGCCCGACGCTTGATGCCATGCACTTCGTACCCCTTTTCAAGCAGCAGTTCCGCTAAATATGATCCATCCTGACCGGTTATGCCGGTAATGAGAGCAACTTTCATTGGGTTATTGACGAATGAAGAGGATATTTATTAAAAAGAAAATCTTGGTAAGCCAAGGCCAAACCCTCTTCAAGCTCAACCTTTGGCTGCCATCCAAGGTTGTTGAGACGACGGCTGTCCATCAGTTTTCGGGGTGACCCGTCCGGTTTTGCAGGATCAAAGGCAATGTTACCCTCGTAGCCCATAACCATTGCGATGGTTTCGGCAAGCTCCCTGATGGTTACCTCCTGAGCGCTGCCCACATTGATGTGGCTTTGCATTGGGGTGGTATGGGCTTCAAATGTAGCTTTGTCGAGATGCATAACATGAATGCTGGCTGCAGCCATGTCATCAACATAGAGGAACTCCCTGCACGGCGTACCGGTTCCCCAAAGCATGACCACAGGTGCTCCACTGACTTTAGCCTCGTGGAAGCGACGGATCATGGCCGGAATAACGTGACTGTTTTCGGGATGATAGTTGTCACCGGGGCCGTAAAGGTTGGTTGGCATGACGCTGCGATAATCAGTGCCGTGACTCTCTCCATACTGCCGGTTATAGCTTTCACAAAGCTTGATACCGGCAATCTTGGCTATCGCGTAAGGTTCATTGGTTGGCTCAAGCGGACCTGTCAAAAGGGCATTTTCGCTCATCGGCTGCGGTGCCAGTTTGGGATAAATACAACTTGAACCAAGAAACAGCAGCTTTTGCACACCCGCCCGCCATGCCTCGTGGATAATATTTGCCTCAATCATCAGGTTCTGATAGATAAACTCCGCAGGGAAGGTGTTGTTGGCATGAATGCCTCCAACTTTTGCGGCAGCCAGGTATACCTGATTTGGCCTTTCTATCTCGAAAAAAGCTCTCACCGATGCCTGGCTGGTGAGATCAAGTTCACCATGAGTTCTGAGTACCAGATTATCAGCAATCAAACCTCCGGCAAGGAGGTGACGAACGATTGCAGAACCGACCATGCCCCGATGGCCCGCTATATATATTTTATCTGGCACCCGCAACCCCGCTTTGCATCTTCTGCATGCATTCAAAAAAAGTTGACATCAGGCAAAACACTCCCTCACCCACTTGCAACAAGCCATCACTCCCCCGGAGCTATAAGATGAACAAAAACAAAGAAAGAAAAAAAGTCCATAATCGCCAAATCCGGGCGATCACAGAGATCGGTCTCAGAGCCTGCCATCCGCATCACCTGCCGGCAAGACACCCTTAATATCATAGATCACGCAATGTTCATAGGCGCCAAATTTTCGGATATCCAGTGTTTTGAACTGGTCGTGGGCAACAGCGAGGATGATTGCCTCGTACCCGCAGCAATTGAGGTTCGAAAGACATTTGAGGTTGTAATGGTGCATAACCTCTTCGGGGTTGGCCCAAGGATCGTAGATATCTACTTCGGCGCCGTATTGCTTGAGTTCAAGAACAATATCAACCACCCGGGTATTGCGGGTGTCGGGGCAATTCTCCTTGAAGGTTATGCCGAGAATAAGCACTTTTGCGCCCTTGATTTTGTGATCTCTGGCAATCATAAGCTTCACCACCTCGGATGCAACGTACTTACCCATGTTGTCGTTGAGTCGACGGCCAGCAAGGATGATTTCAGGATAATAGCCATATTCCTGCGCCTTCTGGGCAAGGTAGTAAGGATCAACCCCGATACAGTGGCCACCCACAAGACCCGGCCGGAAAGGAAGAAAGTTCCATTTGGTCCCTGCAGCAGCAAGCACCTCATGGGTGTCGATACCCATAAGGTTAAAGATCATCGCCAGTTCATTGACAAAAGCAATGTTGATGTCGCGCTGTGAATTTTCGATCACCTTGGCAGCCTCAGCAACCTTGATGGATGACGCCAAGTGCGTTCCTGCAGCAATGACAGAACGATACAGCGCATCCACTTTCGCTGCCGCTTCAGGCGTGGAACCCGATGTCACCTTTTTGATTTTGGTGACCGTATGCTCCTTGTCGCCCGGATTGATACGCTCCGGAGAGTATCCTGCAAAAAAGTCTTTATTAAAGGTAAGACCGGAGACCCGTTCGAGCACAGGAACACAATCATCTTCAGTCGCTCCGGGATAAACCGTTGATTCATAAATAACCATATCGCCTGGCTTGAGTACCCGCCCAATTGTTTCACTGGCTTTAAGGAGAGGGGTCAAATCCGGGCGGTTATTTTTATCCGTTGGCGTTGGAACCGTCACGATATAGTAATTGGCAGAAGCAAGGTCGCTGCTGTTTGCGGTAACAAAAAGCCCCTCCTCATCGCCCTGGCTCATCCGAAGCACACGCCTCAACTGCTCACTCGTTATTTCAAGCGTGGCATCGTGACCCTGCTGCAGTGCATCAATACGATCCTGCTTGATATCAAATCCGATAACCGGATACTTTTCAGCAAACTCAACAGCCAGAGGCAGACCTACATAACCGAGACCTATCACGGCAATTTTAAGACAACTCATAAAGGCACCGTTAAAAAGTGTTGTTTGATATACCATTTGATCCAGCAAATCCACTTGAAAAGCAGTCCGATCTGCCTACGGGACTGAAAAATTCCTGCTGTGGTCATGCGCTCGAATATAACATGGCGTATGGGTATAAGGGTGCAAATTACTACGAAAAGTCAGTGAGCGTCAGGAGTGCCACCGCATCATCCCACTACCCCGGCGGCACCCCGTCTACTGTCACTTTCATGCATGTTCGTACGATCGGGATCTTCAGAGCCGCCCGGCAACATCCTCGATGCCCATAACACGCTTGCTGAATGCTTCGTCTGACTTCATCCTATCAATGAACAATCTTGCCTGGTCTAATGACATGATATCTTCCTTTGGTTTGGACTGAAAAACGGGACACACTCTATAGACATCTTCTGTGGGCGTAGTATAACGAATTATCACTTTATGCCAGAGAATGAACTTTACCAACCCACCCAGCATCGTTGCAACTTGTTTCATGGTCTGGAACTCCTTGTGTATAGGGCTGATAGAAAAGGTTTCGTCACTTTTAATATCGCCGTTTCTCAAGTGTTTTCCAGACCTTCTTTATTTTTTACCGGACACTACTGATGATTAATATATAATTGTGTAGTTTGTTTTTTATTTTAATCAGTGCGTGACTGTTCTCTCTTTTGCGACTGCAAGCCCAACCATGCAATCTTTGCAATGAGTATGACCAATCCCCCTCAAATCGTTATAAAAGTTGTGGCGATAGCCAATGGTCGCATTCTATCGACTTCAGCATCTTGAGGGTTCAACACTGGTGACTTGTTGAGTTCATGCGGAGTGGTTTTGTATAAAGCCCGACTGCTTACTGCAAATGTTTGAAATTGGTATTACTATGACCTCCTACAGGCCGGCCGATAAGAGAGCTGACACTGAAGTCGCTGAAAAACAGGGTAACTCCACCCTTCTTTCCCTGTTTCATTCCTTTCCGGATGTCGTCTTCATTATTTCACCTGAAGGCATTATCCTCGATGCCAATCAGGCTTTTGCTTCACAGCTCAATAAAACACCGGAATACTTCTTTGGCCTGAATGTTTTCGATTTTATGCCACAGGAGGCTGGAGCTCTTAGAATGAACAGGCTGCAAGAGGCCCTGCTTACCGCCATACCCGTCACCTTTGACGACGAAAGTACTGGGCGGTTGGTGCGCAGTACCATCTATCCCTACAAATCTCCTGAAGGCAACATCGACAGGCTTCTGGTGATGGCACAGGATATCACCGATCGCAGGCAGTTCCTGAAAAAGGATTCTTTCAGAATACTTTTCAACAGCCATGCAGCAATCCAGGCATTGATTGATCCCGAGACGGGGAAGATTCTTGATGTGAATCAGGAAGGTGTTGACTGGTATGGGTGGTCCCTTGAGGAACTCACGCAGATGTATGCCGGGGACATCAATAGTCTTTCTCCTGATGAGGCTATTGAAAGCCTGCAAACGGTAGAAGCCAAACAACTCAATAAATTTTTTGGGCGCCACAGGAGGGCTGACGGGTCAGTTAGGGATGTAGAGGTCTATCGCAACAAAATAGAGCTGGATGGAAAGGCGGTTGTTCACGTCATGACCCATGACATCACCGATCGCAGGCTGGCTGAAAAGGAGCTTGTGCGGCTGAATCGTGTCCTTATGGTGAGCGACCTCTGCAACAAAGTTCTGATTCGTGCACATAATGAAGAAGAGTTGCTGCATCAAATATGCCGTATCATTGTTGAAACCGGTGGCTACCGGATGGCATGGGTTAGCTTTGCACTTGATGATGAAGCAAAATGCTTGCAACCTGCGGCCTCGGCAGGGAGTATTGGTGATTATTTTGAGACGACGACCATATCGTGGGCTGATGACCAGTATGGGCAAGGACCTGCAGGAACGGCGATGCGTACTGGTCAACCAGTTGCTGTAAATCATATCCTGACAGATCCACAGTTCAGCTTATGGCGTACTCAGGCAGAAAAGAACGGTTATGCTGCAATTCTCGGTTTACCACTATCTATTGATAATCGTGTCGTTGGCGTATTGACGATTTATGCTGAACTGCCAGATGCTTTTAATGCAGAGGAAATTAAGCTGCTCACCACACTGGCCGACAATCTGGCGTATGGAATCACGATGTTGCGAACCCGTGAAGCACAACAACGCTCAGAGGCTGATCTGAGGCAGAGTGAAGAGCGCTTCAGGAAGATGTTTGTGGAGCATTCCGCCATAAATTTTGTTGTTGATCCGGATACCGGTAATATTATCGATGCCAACAAATCTGCCGCTGACTTCTATGGGTGGTCAATTGAAAAACTCCGCACGATGCATGTGCAAGATATCACTGTGCTCTCGTCTGAAGAGTTTGGCTATAGTATGCAGCAAGTCAGATTGAAAGTGAAAAAGCGGTATTTATCACAACACCGCAGGGCAGATGGCTCTATTCGTGATGTTGAGTCGTTCCCAAATGTAATTGAGATCGGAGGAAAAGAGCTCGTTTATGCAATCATTCACGACATCACAGCGCAGAAAGATGCAGAACAAAAGATACTGAGTTATGTAAAGCAGTTGGAAGGCGCAATGAAAAGCACGCTCCAGGCAGTCGCCAAAGTTGTGGAAGCCCGTGATCCCTATACCGCAGGTCATGAGCGTCGCGTTGGCATCATCGCGGCGGATATAGCACGGGAAATGGGGTGGAGCGAAGAGACGTGCCAAACAATGCAGCTTGTCGGGTTAGTACACGATATAGGCAAAATAAGCATACCTGGCGAGATACTTGCCAAGCCGGGTCAATTGTCAGCAATCGAGTTTGAACTCCTCAAGACTCATGCTGAACAAGGTTATCAAATACTCCATGATGTCGATTTCCCTCTGCCGATTGCACGAATCATCCGGGAGCACCACGAGCGTATGGACGGCAGCGGTTATCCGCATGGCCTGAAAGGAGAAAATACACTTCCTGAATCCCGCATACTTGCCGTAGCCGATGTGCTTGAAGCCATGGCCTCACAAAGACCTTACCGCCCAACAAAAGGCATCGAAGAGGCCATTCATGAAATTGAGAGTCATCGTGCCAACTTGTTCGACCCTGAAGTAGTTGATGCCATGCTCCGCCTGTTTCGCGAAAAAGACTATCATCTGCCGGAATGATATAAACCTCCCCGAACAGAGAGCCGACCTCCCTGTTGCATCAACAGTTTTCTTGAGAATATCTCCGATTGGTTTGTGGACAGTTAATTACCAGCACTCACCAGCGTCTTAGATCTGGTTACCGTTTTCTGTCTTTTTTAGCTCCTGAGATGATTGTGGTAGTAGGGTAGCTTGTGAACGCCCAAACAAGCGAAACCACCCACCCTACGAAAGTCCATCCAAAAAACACATTTAATATTAATATGGATATGCTGTTTCTATGTTTACGTACAACTGCAACAATATAAGGAAATAAATATATCAGTAACCAAACAATCCAATAAGTCAGGAATATTGTAATGATAGGTTTAAGCAGAGTATTTACAGTATCATAGTTTTCCATTATTAATCATCTGATATGATTATTAATTAAATTATAAGCTTATATATTCTCGTCTTTTTTCACTCTATCTTGCTTTTGCAATAAATCGGCCCAATTTTTCAATTCCTGAACATGCTGATACCTAAACTGCAGGATATTCTCCACTCACCACCCTCCCGACTCACGATCTGCCGTCAAGAATTACTTGTAATTTACACGCATAACACAAGCAAAATATACTTACTTTCCCCATAAACTTCAAAACAATATTCGGGTTCGTGGCAATCAGAGCGTGCCGACTGGTATGATCGACAAAAAAAATTATTCCGCCTCCATAGATGTACCCCGCCCTTGCCGCATCACTTGTAAACATGCGGGAGCGAGAAACCGCGGAACTTTGTTGGGCAGGGTGAGAGATGCTTGGCTGATTTGTATAAACCGGGATGATAAACAAGTGTTATCTCATTATATCATTCACAGACAATAAGTTAACTGGCTTGTCTGAATATTGCAAAAGCAGTCTTATGCGGAAAGGAACTGTCTGCTTTTTCAGAATAATTTAATATCATAAGAATAAATCGAAAATACAGAACTATGAATGATCAACCCAATAATCCATTACATGGATTAACTCTTGAAAAAATACTAGGTGATCTTGTAAATCACTATGGTTGGGATGAACTCTATGAAATGATAGAACTTCGTTGTTTTTATAATGATCCAAGTATTAAGTCTAGCCTGAAATTTTTACGAAAAACAAATTGGGCCAGGGTAAAAATTGAAAATCTATATCTAGACTTGATTGGTCAAGGAAAGAAAGAGATGTAAGGAATTATTTTTAGGCAGAACAACCTCATCAAGGCCGCCTTTCCATCCCTTTTGCTCCCATGCCTGCCTTCACTGACGAGACGATCTCCGCCAAGGGCAGGGTAGTGCGGAAAAGGCAAATGCGTTGGTGCGACGAAAGCGAAGTCTGCACTCCATAGTAGTCAAGATGCCGCACTTTATCATAATATTACTGCGCTTACTTTCAAGTCTTTAGCTTCATGTATTAACTTGAAAAACGCGACGTCAATACAACCCTGATTGATAAAGGGGCACCTGTGTAAAAAAAAGAGTCCATCATGTCACTGGATCAAGCAAGAGCGTTCATCGAAAGGATGAAATCAGACGAGACATTTTGCAATCGTGTTTCGGCTATCAAAGATGTTGCATTGCGCTTTAATCTCATCAAAAGCGAGGTGAGCACACCGGAGAATAGTGTACCAGTGAATCCCGAACAATTTGCAGCACCCGAACCGGAGTAAAATGTAACACACCATTAGGCGAGTTTCACGTTAATCTTGATTCGGCAGAGGGAACTTGACATCATGGAGGATTTGGCAAGGTGCTCTCCTCTTCGATTCACTTCATGCATTTCTTTGATGATGCGTGATGATATCGACAGCCCAAGTCCGGTACCTTTTCCTGATTCTTTGGTTGTAAAAAACGGCTGGAGGATATAGTCGATGTTTTGCCGGCTGATGCCGATGCCGTTATCTGCAATGCTGATGACGACACTCTCTTTCTGGCGCTTTGCCTGGATGTGAATGGACATTTCCGTTCCAGGCTCTACGCCCTGTTTCCTTTTTTCTTCGAGTGCGTCTATGGAATTGCGGATGAGGTTGAGGATTACCTGCTCCATTTTATAGAGGTTGCCCCTGATTGGCAGCTCTTCGGGGCCGCAATGGAAGGTGAGCTCTATTGATTTTTCTCTGCACTCCCTGGTGGTGAGAGCGATAGCTGATCCCTTGAATGCTGGAGCTCTTCACGCTGCATTTCCAGCTCAATCTGGTGAATCAAGAGCTCTTGCACAACATGTTGCAGCTCTTCTTTTGAACAGCGAATATCGGGAACAGCTCCGCTTTTCAAAAAGCGAAGCTCAGCCCGTTTTCGTAACTCGGAGCCCTCGTTAACCTTTTTCATAAAAATCAGTTCCAGTTTATTTAAACCCCTGTGGCACTCAGTAGTGGGCTCTCTGTTCCGGGGTGGTTTGCATCAGTCCGGCAGATGATAGCCTTTTTCGTGAAACAGGCTGAGCATGGCATCAACTGCCTCCGGGTCGTATAAGCTGCCACGATGTGCCTCAATCTCACTAATGGCAGCTTCAATTCCTAAGGAGGCTCGGTAAGGTCTATCTGAGGCCATGGCTTCAAGCACATCGGCTACGGCCAGGATGCGGGATTCAGGAAGTGTATTTTCTCCTTTCAGGCCCTGTGGGTAACCGCTGCCGTCCACACGCTCGTGGTGCTCCCTGATGATTCGTGCAATCGGCAGAGGGAACTCGACATCATGCAGGATTTGATAGCCGTTTTCAGCATGAGTCTTGACGAGCTTAAACTCGATTGCTGACAATTTGCCTGGTTTGGTAAGTATCTCGCCAGGCACGCTCATTTTCCCTATATCGTGCACCAATCCGATCAGCTGCATGGTTTGGCACTTCTCTTCGCTCCACCCCATTTCCCGTGCTATATCCCCCGCGATGATACCAACGCGACGTTCATGACCTGCGGTGTATGGATCATGGGCTTCCACAACTTTGGCAACTGCCTGAAGAGTGCTCTTCATGGTGCCTTCCAACTGTTTTACATAGTCCCTTATCTTTTGTTCAGCAGCTTTTTTCTCGGTAACGTCTCGAACGGTCACTACTGAGCCTACAACAACACCTTCCTTGTCGAGTATAGGTGCATAATTGTAGCTTCCAATCCATGTTTCACCGCTATCCTTTCGGAGCAGTCTGAATTCGACTCCTGTACCGGTTTCACCTCGCAGAGCTCTCGGCACAACCCAATTTTCCAGGGGAACAAGCTCTCCGGTGAGCAGGTAAACTTCGAGAATCTTTGGATACTCATCCAGCGTCAGGGGGCACCCCTCTTTGTTCCTGAACTTGTGAAATGTTGCGAAAGCCTCATTATAGTTGATGAAGTCTCCGTTGGTATCCGAGATAAAGACAGCATCGCTCATGCTCGCCAGAGCCGCCTCCAGTTTTAAGCTGCCTTCAAGAAAAAGATGTTCAGCCCTTTTGCGCGCAGTGGTGTCAATAACTGTTCCGATATAACGACTCGCCTCCCCATTTTCGTAGTATAAAGGCTGGCCTCGGGCCAAAATCCAATGAATGGAACCATCAGGGTAAGTGACCCGGTACTCGACATCCAGCTCTTGTGCTTTGTCCGCAGCCACGGTTACGACCTGGATTGCGTTAGCCCTGTCATCAGGATGAATAGAATCCGCCCAAAGACTGAACGATGGTGTTTCACTACCCTTTGTCAACCCATACAAAGGCCATACCTCGTCGGACCAGATATTCTCATTGGTTTCCAGATCCCATTCCCAAACACCGGCATGCGCAGCTTTCAGTGCCTGGCTGAACCTTGTTTTACTGTCAATGATACCCGTCTCTATGCGTTTCTGCTCCGTAATATCAAAAAGAATGACCCTGCATGCATTGTCGGCATGACACATTCCGGCATCAATGCGAACCGTGCAGCCGGAGAAAATCGGTTTAACTTTGGGACGTTTTAAAGCATTTGCTATAAGCTTCACTTCGCAGTATTCATTTTTTCTCTTGGTGAACACGGTTTCGAGCAGGTGATCAATGGCCCGATAGTCCTCTGGCAAAACAAATTGTTTTAAAGACAAGCCAAGTAAACGGGAGCGATCAACTCCAAGCAGTTTGGAGCAAGTAAGGTTTGCTTGCTCAATTCTGCTGTCCCTGCCCAAAGTCAAATACCCGACTGGTGCAAAGTCATAAAGTTCAGTGTACAAAACAAGACTCTCCTCAACCTCAACTCTGGTTCTGGTTAGCTCTTCCTGCTGTAGTTCAAGCTCTATTTGGTGAACCTCCAGTTCATGAACCAGCCTGAGCATCTCTTCGGGTGAAGAGAGCGTGTTGAGTGCTGAGACGCCGGTGCTGAGATGTTTTTGCTTCAGACGCTCTACAGCCTGAGCACGTAACTCTTTGGGGGTCAGGAGATTAATATTTTTCTGCTTTTTTGCCATGGGGAGGGGACTCTTGTTTGGAGCAAAGATAAAAATACCGGATAACAGAACAGGAGAGCTGCTTTTTAATATAATTTTACTGATTTATAAACACAAACTACGCATAAATTCACCTGTCGATTCTTTAAACGCCAGCGAATACGCCGGGAGTCATGAGGTATCCACTTTCCTGAATTCGATGTAACAGAAAGCGGATTGCCTTCCGACAGAGTCGACAGCGAGAATCATTAACTCCATCGGGATTGCGGAGGTGGATATACCGTAAAGCAGTTCCGCCCATGATGCTTCGACAGGTACATTGCGTCGTCTGCATGTTTCATCAGGGCAAGTTCATTCTCTCCATGCTCAGGGATGATGGCGATGCCGATGCTGCATGAAATGGCAAGGGTATGCCGCTCG
>CAIJGA010000006.1 GCA_903820085.1 uncultured Chlorobiaceae bacterium | reverse complement strand
TGACCCCTTGAATAGCCTCAAGTGCTACCTTGGCCTTAAAGTCACCGCTGAAATTTTTTCGTGTCCTTTTTGTCATTACCTGCTCCTTTTTGGGGCAAGTTAACATCTTAAACCGCTGTCTAAAAATCGGGGTCCACTATAGATGATCATGTCTGCGCCTTGCAGTTGCTTGGCAATATTCTGCCGGTCATCATCTCCTATTGAGAATCTTTTCCATGACCCGATGCTCAGATTTTTTTTTGAATCATTTTCATTCATAAACTGATTGCCAACCAGAACTTTGACAGGTGCCTTCGATTCTTTAAGTGCCTGGGGATCACTATGGACAGTGATGCAAGTCACTTTGGCAATCTTTTTCTCGATCATGTAGTTTAAGGAACTGGATCCAAAACTGCCGACCCCGACCACTTTTATGTTGATATCACTGGTCTGATCGTTATGAAACGAATCGGGATCAAATTCGAAACTCATGGGTCAGCCCTCTCTTAATGATGAAGATGATGATATGCCGTGTATGGCCATCAATATAGCTAAAATGCTCATACCCAATAGACCGGTAACATCAGTTAGCGAACGATGCCTACTAGTGGTTGGGTGGCAACGATCAGTCAAAATGAACAGGCTGAACAGAGGGGAATTTCTTTCAATTTCTCATTACATTGCGAGTATGCTATACTGCCAAAAGCCTTGATCCAATACCGAAAGTTTTATTGTAAATACTGGATTTGGACAACCGAATGAAATACCGCGTATCTTATTATAAGATAATAATATAATAACGAGCATTAGCGACCATGTAATGAAATATTCCGAAGCAACGCAGGGAAGAGTCTTTGTTATCAGGCTTGAAGACGGTGAAATAGTTCACCATATAATTGAACAGTTCGTGCAAGATCATGCCATTGAACGGGCCACACTCTTTGCTGTCGGTGGCGCCGACAAGGGCAGCCTCCTTGTTGTCGGGCCCGAAGAGAGCCGTTCAAACCCGATCAACCCTATGGTTCATGAACTGTACGACGCTCATGAAATCACCGGAACCGGAACCCTTTTTCCTGATGACAAGGGCAACCCGATACTCCATATGCACATGGCATGTGGCAGGGAGGAAAACACTGTCACCGGTTGCATCCGTAACGGCGTAAAGGTATGGCAGGTAATGGAAATCATTCTGATCGAACTGCTTGACAATACCGCAATCCGCCGGTATGATCCCAATACCGGCTTTAAACTGCTTGAACCCTGAAGAGAGGCTTTTTTTCCTATCGCCCGTTTCTCGGCTTATCCGACCACCGTTGCGATGCGCTCTTTGCAAGAGGTTTTGTCCCCGGATGGCCAGAGTTCCCTCTTCCCTGCTGCTTTGGAGCCTTCACCGGGTTATGATCCATTAACGGAAATGAGTGATCATCATTAACCGTAATTTTTTTGGCTATCAATTTCTCAATATCGCGCAGGTACTCTTTCTCTTCGGCATCACAAAACGAAAACGCAGTTCCATTTGCCCCTGCCCTGCCCGTTCGTCCGATACGATGAACATAGGTTTCGGCAATATTGGGCATTTCAAAATTGATCACATACTCCAGATCATCAACATCAATACCACGGGCAGCAATATCGGTCGCCACCAGAACACGCGTCTTCTGTGCCTTGAAATTGAGCAGAGCCCGCTGGCGGGCATTTTGCGCCTTGTTGCCATGTATCGCTTCTGCCTTGATGTTGTGCTTCTCAAGGATTTTTACAACCTTGTCAGCACCATGCTTGGTGCGCGTAAAAACCAATGCCGTCTTGATCTTCTCATCCCGCAAAATATCGACCAGCAGATTGTTTTTATTTCCTTTATCGACAAAATAGATCGACTGGTTGATAATCTCAACCGTTGACGAAACCGGCGTTACCGAAACCTTCGACGGATTATGCAGGATAGTCGCGGCAAGCCTGACAATTTCAGAAGGCATCGTGGCAGAAAAGAAGAGTGACTGCTTCTGTTTCGGAAGCACGGCCAATAATTTTCTGATATCGTGAATAAAGCCCATATCAAGCATACGGTCAGCTTCATCAAGCACCAGTATCTCCACATGGCGCAAGCTCAAAAAGCCCTGATTCAGCAGATCAAGCAACCGACCCGGTGTAGCAATAACAATGTCAACACCACGAATCAAGGCCGATGTTTGCGGATTCTGGTTAACACCGCCAAAAATAACGGTATTGGTCAACCCTGTATGCCGCCCGTAGGCATTAAAACTCTCCCCGATCTGAATGGCCAGCTCCCGGGTAGGAGTAACGATCAGGCTCCGTATTTTTCGTTTTTTATCATAAACCTTGTTTTCACTCAACAGCTGCAGAATAGGAATGGCAAACGCAGCTGTTTTTCCCGTTCCAGTCTGTGCACAACCGAGCAAATCGGTGCCTTGCAAAATAATAGGTATGGCTTCTGCCTGAATCGGTGTCGGAGTCGTATAACCCTCTTCCTGCAACGCTTGTAAAATCGGATCAATGATGTCTAATGACTGAAATTCCATGTAGTAAGTAATGGTTGAACTATTCATTATGAGAGAAACGAAAATGGATGAAATGCTCTGCATCTCAAGCATCGTCGCCAGTTATCCACAGTGTAAACTTTGCGTACAGCAAAGATCATGAACCGGGCTATCTGTAAAATGCGGGGGGTATTGATTTGTTAGACGTAAAAAGCGCTTTGTCGGGGCGGGATGAATCGCTAACTGGACCACAAGATCAGATCAAATGCAATATAACGATTCCATTCGGATTACAGCATCTGCTTATACAATAGAGACAAAAAGATTTACGGATGGACGGAAGCCCACTGCGGCACATATTTCCAGGCACTCTTCATTTCCAGATTACTCGTGTGGCACAACGGATCGTGCTCATGAACCAGCGACCAGAATTCCCGGGAATGATTCATGTGCACCGTATGGCAAAGCTCATGCACCATGATGTAGCGGACAAGATGCTGAGGCAAAAAAAGCAGCTTGCTGTTCAGGGTTATCGAACGACGCGTAGAGCAGCTCCCCCATCGGGAATGCTGCAGGCGAATACCGGCAGCATCATAACTGAAATCATGCGCAGCAGCAAGTTTTTCAAGAGCTGGCAAAAGGTGCACTTGAGCCCGGTGCTTCAGCCAGGAACAGAGCAGCTTGCAAGAAAGCGCGGTGTTTGCGATATCGCCTGAAACCAGCAGCCTGTTGCCTTGCCGCTCAACCATCTCTACCTCCCCGATTCCGGTTTGCGTGTAGGCCACCGACCACGACTCCGCAAAATCGGGAAACGCAATCGCGGCAGGCAGACCGTTTTCAGCAAGTTGCGGCGGGCTCTGGCGATGGGCATCAAACTTGGCGGTAACTTTTCTTATCCACTCTTCATGACAAAGCAGCAATGCGGCAATCTTTTTTTTATCGAATCCCGGAGGCACAACCACCACAAGGCCGCCATGCGGCGTCATTTTCAGACGGGCGGACTTTGCCCTCACACTCACCTTCAGGGTATAGGGAAAGGGCGCTCTCTGCGTCGGAGCAACGTTATCAGTAGATAAAAAAAGAGGCATTATCAGAAAATGATCCGTTACCGGCAGATCATGATGTCATGCTTCATAACCTGCCAGAATTACCTGTTCATGCCGTAATGTACTGAACCGCATCGAACAATGCACACCAAGACAAAAAATCACCGTCAGCCAAGCGCAATCCGCAAATCCTCAATAAGGTCATCACCATCTTCAATACCCACTGAAAGCCTGATAACCGTATCGGTGATCCCTGCAGCCTCCCGGTGATCATGATCCATTGAAGCATGGCTCATCGTTGCCGGATGCTCAATCAGCGACTCAACACCGCCAAGGCTTTCAGCCAAAGCAAAGAGCTTTGTACCCATCAGAACCCGGTTGACATCCTCAATGGTACCATCAAGCTCAAAAGAGACCATACCGCCGAAACTCTTCTGCTGTTTTTTGGCCAGTTCATGCTGCGGATGATCCGGAAGACCGGGATAAAAAACCCGTTTCACCTTATGATGTTTCGCCAGAAACTCCGCCACAGCCTGCGCATTGCGCTCATGCTCCCTCATGCGCACAACCAGCGTCTTGATACCGCGCAGCACCAGCCAGCAATCAAACGGCTGGGCGCAGGTACCGAGAGCATTGACAATAAACTTCAGGCGGGCATCAAGATCTTCACTGTTCGACAGCACCGCACCGCCAACCACATCAGAATGGCCATTCAGGTACTTGGTAGTCGAATGCACCACAATGTCAGCTCCAAGCTCAAACGGTTTCTGGCCGTAAGGCGAGAGAAAGGTATTATCAACAATGGTCAACAGACCCCTCTCCTTGGCAAGTGAAGCAATCTCCTGGATATCGACAAGGTTCAGGAGCGGATTGGAAGGCGTCTCAACCCATATCGCTTTCGTCTTATCATTCACATAAAGCAAAAGGTTTTCAGCATGCTGCAGATTGACAAAATGCACCTTGATGCCAAAATGCTCTTCAACCGTCTTCATCAGCCGCGACGTACCGCCATAGCAGTCATCTGTGCAGATGATCTCATCGCCGGATTTAAAGATATTGAGGGTCGATGTTATCGCCGCCATACCGGTCGTTACCGCAACAGCAAAAGAGCACCCTTCAAGGGCACAAAGATTATCTTCGAGCGCTTTACGAGTCGGGTTTCCGCTCCGGGTATAGTCAAATCCCTTGTGCTTGCCGATATCCTCGAATACAAAAGTTGAACTCTGGTAAATCGGGGTCATGATAGCACCGTATGCCTTGTCTGGACCCACTCCGGCATGAATCGTATCAGTCTGAAAACTCATGGATAGCTCGTTTAAATAATTATCAATAAAAAAACCTCTTCCCTGACGAGCATGGAAGAGGTTTAAATGACACTCTGTTTCACTAAGGCACGGGGACCGAAAGCCCCAAACCTGTTTTGAAAAGAGAAGCATAAAAGCTCCTTTTCACGCATCGTTCTTCTGCTTCACCGGTACAAATACCCCGATGCATAGAGCGCAAAAGTAGAATGTGGCACCGTGTCCCGCCTTTGAACGGAATCGGTTGTCAAGGCTTCACCGGGTCTATTCCCTCAGCCTTTCTTGATGAACAGCAATGGATAAAGAACGTAATAACGATTGTTAATGTAAAGATTCAGCAGGAATAATACAAGCGGCACGACTGGAGAAAGTTTTAAGAAGTTATTATTATCAAGTTAAACAGCAATGAAATTCCGCATCCCTGATGAAATGTTGAATTGAAATACCTCAATTGAAAGAATTGTCGCAAACACAAGCCAATAAAGATACCATGTCCTTTTATTCCGAATTTGCCGTATGGTATGAACAGATTTTTCCGTTCCGAGAGGAAGTCTATCTTTTTCTCCGCGAACATGCCGCACCTCCGGGAAGCGCCGTACTCGATGCCGGGTGCGGGCCGGGCCACTATTGCCGCCGCTTTCTGCTTGACGGCTTCCGGCCGACAGGAATTGATCTCGACTCAAAAATGATTGCTGCAGCTGCAGCAACCTCCCCGGCTGTTGCATTTCATGCTCTCGACATTGCCGATCTGGCCTCCCTGAAACAATCGTTCCGCCTGATCTACTCCATCGGCAATGTTGTAGCCCATCTTTCACCTGACCGGTTTTCCGCCTTTCTCAGCCAGGTTCATGCCGCTCTTGAACCAGGCGGATGCTGGATCTTTCAGACCGTAAACTGGGATTATCTGCTCAAACTCACCGAATACCGCTTTCCTCTCAAAACCATAGGCGACGGATCAGTCACCTTTTACCGCCGCTATCTCGATATTTCACCGGAAAAGGTCATTTTTGAAGTGGAACTTCTGGCTGACGGTCAGAAAATTTTCAACGAGCAGGCAACACTCTATCCGCTTACCGCCCGCAACTTCCTGCAAAGGCATGAGTCAGCGGGATTCTCACTCAAGGGCATCTATGCCGGTTTCGATAAAACGCCATTCAGCAAAGAGCATAACTCCGGCCTTGTCATGGTGTTTACAAAACGATGAAGTCCAAATGCTGCCGTGCCTCACGAGGAGATCAAAATCCATAATTCAGGGCAACAGTAAAACCGCATTGCCGGTCGTCAGCAGAGACCTGACGGGAATAGTCGGCACGGACAAGCAACTCCTTGGCAGCCTTTATTTCAAAACCCACAGCACCCGTGAGATAATGGGTGCCACTCGAAGATGAAGAGGTTGTAACGGTATCTCCCCAGCCGTTCATGGACGCTGTTACGGCCTGTGCGTCGAGTCGTTTTGCGTAAACCCAATCAATTGCCATATACGGAGTGCTTTTTGGTCACGCGTTGCATGAAAAGAATCAGGTGACATGGACGTGAGCCAAAAAAACTGTACCACTTGGATGCGGAAAAAATGATTGATGCGGCTCCCCTCTTCATGAATACAAATACATGATGAGTTCTTATCACAGTGCAGGAAAGAGGTTTGGGAACAATATCTCTGTAACAGATACCGGGAAACGAAGTGAAACAGCTCCCTTCGGGCTTTCAGAGCCGAGAATCCCGTTATCGGTTAATGTTGCCAGCAACGTTCTCGCCGTTCTCTCTTTAAGGCCACTGATACGACTGATATCTCCCCGCGGCAGCTCCCCCCTGAGCAACGCAGCCTCAAGAATAGTGAATGCCTCAGGCTTCCATTCTTGCCGCTCACACAACAGTTTCAGCCGGTTCAGCAGTGCATCAAGTTCAAACAGACTCTCCATGAACGTCACTTGATCCAGGCATACCCGAAGGAACCAGCTAATGAACGTGTTGAGCGCTTTGAGTGAAAGGTTGCCCCGACCATCAAGGCCCCCCTGGCGAGGCATATCCGCGTGATCCATCATTCGCCTATAATCCTGCCTGCTTTCCAGCCCCCGCGCCAGGCCTCTTGAAACCGACCATAACCCAAAAGCTCCGATACCCGCATGAAGGCACATAGCATGGCTCATCAGTCGGCTGACCCTGCCATTGCCATCCGGAAACGGATGAATGTAATTAAACCGGTGATGAGCCGCCCCCAGAGCAGCAATGCGCATTCCTTTTCCGAGCGCATCGAAGTTGTATCGTTGTTCAAAATATTCCATGAATACCTCAACAGCACTACTTTCAGGGGGAAGATGTCGACCAACAGCCACGTCATGTACAGCCCTGCTCCGGAACTTTCCAGGCTCAATGAGTATTTTCACCTCCTTTCGTTCCATGTATCGCATTGACTCAGGAAGTTCCTTGTAGAACTCCTCATGTAGCCAGCAGATAAACCGTTGTGAAGCGGCATCCTGTAGCGCTCCGGCAGCATACCTTGCATCAATCTCCCGCTGTACCCTGATATGTGCAGCCGCTTCCATCTGAAGATTCCGTTTCTCTCCGTCAAGGTCGAACCGGTTCTCAAGAGCCAGTTCAATATCCCGTGGTCGGGTGTTATGTCCCTCTATGAGATTCGAGTAATAGCAGTTCATGACTCTGACAAGATCAGCAAGACTTGCTGCAGATGTAGGGTGCAGTCGATGACCAAGCCGCTCAGAGGCTGCAGACAGTGCAGCAATCAGATCGACAAGCTCAGGCGCCAATGCCTCAGGCAGGCAAGGCTCAAGGCGGTGCGGTATTTCAAATATCATAATATTGCCGATTATGCAATTCCGTTTACGCTTGTATTAAAATAATTTACAAAGAATAATCTGTAATTCTTGCCGATTATCTTGCCGATCTTCTTCTCAACCACCGTTTCTGGAGCACTGTTCCATAACCTCCCGCTCATAAGGATTGTACACAACCCTAACCTGCTGCTTTTGCTTTCTGGAGCATCATTAATAATAAAAGCCCATGCGAAAAACACATGAGCTTACGTAATAGAATATGGTTGGTGGAGGGTAGTGCGTGGTTCCTTATCAGGCAATAATCACTTTAACTCCCTAAAAAGTGGGCATAGCATAGCCGTTGGTATATCTCTCTCAAGGCAAAACCCTGAAAACGCCAACTATACCTAAAAGTATACTAAAAAGATGGGGATTTAGGTATATCTCTGTGGACCACATGAGAAGCAGAAAATACAAAAGCCCTTGTAAAACAAGGGCTTAAGGACTTAATGGGATGTTAAAAAACTTATCAATAGTGGAGATGGCGGGAGTCGAACCCGCGTCCAAAACATTGCTCGATAAAGCTGCCACACTCATCTCAGGTGTTCAGTGTTTCATGAACCGGTGCTACACCTGTAAAGTTCGGTTCACTATCCCTCTTTGTATCACCCTCCTGTTTTTTCAGGCAAAAACAGTCGGAGCTTACTTGCGCGAACCGAAGCTCAAGCGCTGGTTATGCCATCCGGTGGCTTCAGAGTAAGCGCCTCCCCCATCGGACGATGGCTGATTAATTAACTTGTGCTAATCAGGCAGCCATTGCATACGAATAATCGTCTGCATATAATGTTTGCATAGACTTCTTTAACGAGTCCATCCATGCTGAAACTCGGAGTGCAACTCCATCTTACACCTGCCCTGTCAAAAGCCTGTCATCCCCATGGTACCAAAGAACAATTGCAAAATAAACTGCAATACTATATATGCTTTTCCAAGCAATAGAACAACACCTCTACCCCACCATTAATTCCCGGCAGAAAAAAAGCGGTTCAGTTCAGCCCCGGCAATTCGGGAGAGTTTGCCACAAGCTGATACTCTCCTCCCTTCGACCGCACCGTCCGCCCCCACATCCTTTCATAGGCGTCACTGAAAATAATATCCTTCGAGGCTTCGGCCGTATACCAGGAGCCCTCTTCAAACTCCGCTTCAAGCTGTCCGGCAGTCCAGCCGGCATAACCAAGGAAAAAGCGGATCTCGGACGGTTGCATCACACCGGTATTGAGCAGATAGCTCAGTTCATTCTTGTCGCCACCCCAAAACAGTCCGGGAAAAATCTCATGCGAACCCTCAATGAGATCACCTCTCGTATGAAGAAAATGGACGGTATCAACCTCAACCGGCCCCCCCATATGCAACCGCTCTTCTACCTCCTCAAAGCCTGCGATAGCCTCACAAACCTTGAACTCCATAGGACGATTCAATATAAAACCCAAAGAACCGTGTTCATTATGCTCACACATAACCAAAACAGTCCGCTTGAAACTCGATTCAAGCATATTGGCTGAGGCAAGCAGAAGTTTTCCGGCTTTAAGCTTGTCAAATTCGTTTACCATTTTTCTCTCTCAGGTTTTTTGCTGCAAATAGTTGAGCAACTCTTCGGCATGTTTTTCCGGAGTAACTTTCGGCCACACATGCTCAATGACACCATCTTCATTGATAAGGTAGGTCACCCTGCTGGTACCCATATACTCACGCCCCATAAATTTTTTCATTCCCCAGACACCGTACGCCTCAACAATCTTCCTGTCAGGATCCGAAACAAGACGAAACGGCAACTGATACTTCTCCGCAAACTTCTTATGCTTTTTCTCATCATCAATACTCACGCCAAGTACTTCTACACCCACACTGTTAAATTTAGGGAAATTATCACGAAAAGCACAAGCCTCCTTGGTGCATCCGGGAGTATCATCCTTGGGATAAAAATAGAGCACAACCCTTCTGCCGCGGTACTCTTCGAGCGTTACCGACTTTCCATCCTGATCTGTTGCCGATATGGCCGGTGCCTTAACACCTGGTTCAAGTATTGACATTGGCGTAAATGAAACTTATTCTGTTGATAAAACAGTTCTCTTTTGTAAATCAATCGTTACAGCAAAAAGTTTCTTCTACTGAATCATGAAGCCATATTCATTTTGCCCTTTATGCGGAAAAACACTCGACCGGGCCATGATCGATGGCCGCGACAGGATGTTTTGCCCCTCATGCTCATGGGTACATTACATCAACCCTCTCCCTGTCGCGGTAGCCTATACCGTCAATAGCAATAACGAACTCCTTGTCATCCGCCGGGCACATGAACCGGCATTCAATGAGTGGGCCCTTCCGGGCGGCTTTCTTGAAGCCGGTGAAGAACCGTACGAAGGATGCTTGCGGGAACTGATGGAAGAGACCTCACTGAACGGCAAAATCGATCGCCTTATCGGCATCTATCACCGCGAAGTTGAAATGTACGGTTCGCTGCTGGTTGTCGCCTACAGGGTACTCGTTGAAGATGATGCCATCACCATCAATCATGAACTGTTTGAGGCCGGTTTTTATCCGCATCACCTCATGCCTGAAGTACGCATTCCCCTGCACTGCCAGATTATCACCGATGCCGCCCTCCACGATGCCGCTCAGAACCTCCCAACCTTCCAGCAGGCAGCCTCATGGCCGGGTTCATAAGTAACCAGTCCAGGCTGTTCATGACGGCATTGGCCATCGGCATGAGGACACCTTCCGGCAAACCGGCACCCCTCTGGCAGGTTGACGGCACTCGGCACATTGCCTTCGATGACATAGAGGCGCTCTTTTGAAGAACCGAGACGGGGAATGGAGTTCAGCAATCCCCTGGTATAGGGATGAAGCGGATTGTTGAAAAGCTGCTGAACCGAGCCTTTCTCGACCACTCTCGAAGCATACATCACCAGAACCTCTTCACAAAGCTCCGCCACAACCCCAAAATCATGGGTAATGAGCATCACACTCATCCCGGTATCGGCCTGCAGCTTACCGATAAGGTCAAGAATCTGTGCCTGAACGGTAACATCAAGCGCTGTGGTTGGTTCATCGGCGATGAGGAGCGCCGGATTGCAGGAGAGCGCCATGGCAATCATCACCCTCTGGCGCATACCGCCTGAAAGTTCATGGGGATAGGATGAAAAACGTTCCGCGGGATTCGGAATTCCTACCAGATTCAGCAGTTCAACAGAGCGCTGTTTCGCTTCCGCATGGTTGATGTCGCGGTGAATGAGAATCTGCTCCATAATCTGGCTGCCGCAGGTAAAGACCGGATTGAGCGAACTCATCGGCTCCTGAAAAATCATGGCTATATCATGGCCTCTCAGCCTGCGCATTTCATCTTCCGAAAGTTTCAGGAGATCTCTCCCTTTCCAGAAAATCTCTCCGCCCGCAAAATAGCCTGGAGGCCTGGGCACAAGGCGCATCACAGAGAGCGCTGTTACCGATTTTCCGCACCCTGACTCCCCTACAATCCCCAGCGTACGGTTGCGGTCCAGAGAGAAGCTTACACCATCAACGGCCTTTGCAACACCATTATCGGTTGAGTAGTATGTCTTGAGATCTTTCAGTTCAAGAATTTTTTCCATATATAACAATCTTCCCGTACACGATGGTTTAAGGATTCCGTTTGGCCGGAGTCAAGCATGAAAATATGGTTTGTACGCTACATATGAAAACGTTATCAGATTTAGATCCGCAAAGTACTGCCGTCAGCAAAAAAAATTCCGCTTTTCTTTTTGATACCATCAGGCAATCGAGCCAGTACGCCTTGCTGAAAGAGGGTGTGCTTAACGGTAAGCCTGACAAAAACGGAAGATATCTCCCCGTCACGCTCTCCGGCCTTCAGGGATCGCTCTCTTCAATCGTTGCCTCAGTGCTGTTTGCTGATCTGCACTCCTCTCTCATGATCCTGTGCGGCCAGAACAGCTTCGAGTGCTATGAAAATGATGTTGAAGCCCTTCTGCCCAAAGAGACGCTCTGCAATACCTCGGATGAACTTTCCCTCTCCATCGGGGCGCTCTCAACCGGAAAAAAATCGCTCATCCTCTCCTTTTTCGATGATCTTGAGGTCGCCCTTTGCCAGCCTGCCGAAGCCCAAAACCGGATTTTCCGTCTTAAAACAGAGTTCGACGCCGGATATGAACCCCTCAAACGCTTTCTTTTGGCAAACAGCTTTGAGCAGAGGGAATTTGTTGAAGATGAAGGAGAGTTCTCCCTACGGGGCTCAATTATCGACGTCTTTCCTTGCGGAGCTCGGGAACCCGTACGGATCGAATTTTTCGGCGATACGGTCACCTCACTGCGTGCGTTTGACATCAACAGCCAGCTTTCCGGAAAAACGTTGCCAGTCATCGAACTGACCGCCTGTTTTACCGATGGCCTGAACAGCGACACAGAGACCGAAACAACCATTCTCGACTATCTTGATCCATCAACCATCATCATCATTGATGATGCCGGAGAATTTGCATCGAAAGATAATTACGAGAGCCTCTCAAAGGCCCTTGCACGGTTCCGCTCCGTCAGAATTGACTCTTCTGCACCGTCAGCCATCGACTTTAAATCAGGCGCACAGAAAAAGCTGAACGCCAATTTTCGCACGCTTGCAGCCATGCTGCAACAGGAGACAGCAGAACACAAAAAGCCGCTCTTTGCAACCAGTTCACGCCGCGAGATTGCAGAATTGACCGATTTTCTTGCCGCAGAGATTTCAAGCGCAAAAAACACCGGCCAGCTTGAAGCAAGCTGGATTCCGCTCAACCTCCATACCGGCTTTATCTTCGGTGAACTTGACCTGTATACCGAATCGGACATCTTTGGCAAGCTGCACGCCCATAAGGTTCACCGTAAACGGAAAATCAGGGGAATCTCGCTCAAGGATCTCCAGAAGCTCAAAGTAGGAGACTATGTCGTCCACGAAGATTACGGTATCGGAATTTTCCGCTCACTTGAGACCATAACAGCCGGAAATTCCGAACAGGAGTGCGTGTTGGTCGAATATGCCGGAGGAGACAAGCTTTTTGTCAATATCCAGAATATCCGGCTGCTCTCGAAATATACGGCCTCCGAAAGCGCCCTGCCTGCCCTGTCAAAACTTGGCAGTTCGAAATGGGCTGCCAAAAAGGATAAAGTCCGCAAACAGCTCCGCGATATAGCCATCAACCTGATCAAGGTTTATGCGCAGCGGAAAATGCAGAGCGGCTTTGCCTTTGCCCCTGACTCCATCTACATGCGGGAATTCGAGGCCTCATTTATTTTCGACGAAACGCCTGATCAGCTCAAGGCAATTCATGATGTCAAAAAAGACATGCAGGAACCTCACCCGATGGATCGGCTGATCTGCGGTGATGCAGGTTTTGGAAAAACAGAAATTGCCATGCGCGCAGCATTCAAGGCTGTGGAATCCGGCAAGCAGGTTGCCGTGCTGACCCCGACAACCATTCTTGCGCACCAGCATGCCGAATCCTTTACCAAACGGTTTGAAAATTTCCCTGTTTCGATCGCCGTGCTCAGCCGTTTTGTGCCGCGCAAGGATCAGCAGGAGATCATCAAAAGAATTGCAGAGGGAAAAATTGATATTGTAATCGGTACACACCGGCTCGTCTCGAAAGATGTGCTCTTCAAGGATCTCGGACTCCTCGTTATTGACGAAGAACAGCACTTTGGCGTAGAGGTAAAGGAGAAACTGCGCGAACAGTTCTCAGGGGTCGATACGCTGACCATGTCGGCCACACCCATCCCGAGAACCCTCCAGTTTTCCATGCTTGGCGCCAGAGACCTCTCCATTGTCTCAACTCCTCCAAAAAACCGTCAGCCCGTAGAGACCCTCATTACCGATTATGATACCGCCCTTATCCAGTCGGCTATCAAGCGGGAGATCAAGCGTGAGGGACAGGTATTTTTTCTCCATAACCGTATTGCCTCGCTTGATGATATCCTGACAACACTCCGCGAGCTTGTTCCCTCTGCGCGGATTGTTTTCGCTCATGGCCAGCTTCCCCCGCGCGAGCTTGAAAAGATCATGATGGATTTCATGCAAAAAGAGGTGGACGTGCTCATCTCCACCACCATCATCGGTTCAGGGCTCGACATCTCCAATGCCAATACCATCATCATCAACCGCGCCGACATGTTCGGGCTATCCGATCTCTACCAGTTGCGCGGAAGGGTTGGACGAAGTGAACGGAAAGCTTACTGTTACCTCATCACCCCGCCGCTGAAGACCCTGAAAAAAGACGCGGTTCAGCGCCTTGCGGTTATTGAAAGCTTTACGGAACTCGGATCAGGCTTCAACATAGCCCTGCGCGATCTCGATATCCGGGGAGCGGGCAACCTGCTCGGTGCGGAACAATCGGGTTACATCCATGAACTCGGCTTCGATCTTTACCAGAAAATGCTCGAAGAGACCGTTGCCGAACTCAAATCAACCGAGTTCAGCCACATGTTTTCTGCCGAGGGAGCCAAAGCGGCCAGAGCAACAAAAGCGTGTGACCTCCTCTTCTTTTTTGATGCCCTCATTCCGGAATACTATCTCACCGCCACACCTGAGCGTTTCGCCTTTTATGACAAAATCTCGAAAGCCTCAACAGAGCACAAGGTCGACAGTCTGGAGGCAGAACTCAAGGATCGCTTCGGCCCCCTCCCCGAAGAGGTTGCACACCTGCTGCTGCTGACCAAGCTCAAAATTACCGCTTCAGCGCTCGGGCTCGAAAAAATTGACCTCCAGCCGCAGTCAACCATCCTCTTCCTCCCCGATCAGGATAACGAAAATCTTGCCAACAAGACCTTCCTGCAATACCTCTTTGTATCGGTACAGGAACCCTGGATGGCGGAGTACAAACCGGGATTCAAGATGGATAAAAAAATGAAGCTGGTGCTGCACCACCCTTCCGGCAGCGACACCTCGCCCGACGGATTGCTGCACCGCTACACCGAGCTGCTGCAGAAGCTTGAGCTGGCTTCAAAGGAGCTGGCATGATAACCCCTAAATAAATCCGTTCACGATCGAAACTTTTGCAACGGCTTTGATGTTCTCACTAACAAGACAATAATTGTCTTGTATTTTAAGAACAATAACATCACAAAATCATGAATATCACGATTAATAATCATCAGTATGAGGCGAACAAGGGTGACAGATTACTTGATATTGCTCGCTCCAATCACGCCCATATAGGATATTTCTGCGGGGGAAACGGTATTTGTCAAACCTGCTATGTCAGGGTTCTCGAAGGAAGTGAGTTGCTCTCGCCGCTGAGTGAAGAGGAACATGCCCTTCTGTCCGACAATCTGATAAGCGAGGGAACAAGGATGGCCTGCATGGCGACCGTTGAAAAACCCGGTACCATAAGGATCATCTCCGTAGTCGAAGAGGTCAAGGAAATACTGGAAACCAATCCCCTGCAATTGGTAGGATATGCCGCCAAAATGGGAACGGAGGCGCTTGTAAAGTTTCCCGATACCATGCGCTTGCAGTCTAAAAGGGAGTTTGATTTGTGGCAGCTCGTTTCAGACATTATCGGCGGAATCGGAGATGCCTTCCAGCTTGTGGTACAGGCGATTGCCTCGCCGTTTTCAGGACATGCATTACAGGGGCAAACCGGTAACGCCCAGCTTGCGGCTTCCAAATCAAGTAGCGGCGAACCATCAGGCAGCAGCAGCGCAGCAAAGATAACCCCGATAACCCAAATTGCCGCATAACAAACTGATACCGATCTTTATAGCATTTGCAGCCTCCGTCAGCCCTCTCTTCTGCTGATCATAACCGAGGAGGTTTGGTTGAGGCTGCATCAAAATTTTGTATATTTCAGTCTATAATAAGGTCAATTACAGTTGAACAGACTGTGAAGCCGCTTTCCCCTTTTTTGATCGGACAGGAACGACAACCATGAACTCTTGATGGGGTACTCTTCTGATATCGGAAATGTCGAGTTTGAGCTTGGCGCAAAAACACTTGAACGTTGGCTGATCAAGCCCGAAAAAACGATGGAGATTGTTCTGGGAATCCCCAGAGAACGGGCTCAGGATGAACGCAGGGTGGCCATTTCACCGCCCGGCGTCCAGATACTGTTTGAACACGGAATCAAGGTTGTCATCGAAAAATCTGCCGGCCATTTCTGCAACTTCACCGATCTCGATTACGGCGAAGCAGGGGCAACCATCGCTGATTCTCCTGAAGAGCTGTTCGCGCAGTCCAACGTCATCGTCAAGGTCTCTCCCCCGCAGCCCGATGAGCTCTCGCTCTTTATGCCCGGTCAGATGCTTATTTCAGCGCTCCATCTCGGAACGGTCACTCCCGATCTGATAAAAACGCTGATTGAGAAAAACATTACCGCCCTTGGATTTGAATTTATCGAAACAAGAGACGGTGAACTTCCGATTGTCAGAACGCTGAGCGAAATCGCCGGTTCCCTGGCCATACAGACCGCAGCAAAATATCTTGAAACCGGTTATGGCGGCAGCGGTATCCTCCTTGGAGGCATTGCCGGTGTTCCGCCCGCCTATGTCACCATTATCGGCGCAGGAACCGTCGGGCTTTTTGCCGCGCAGGATGCGCTTGGACTTGGTGCGCAAGTCACCGTCATCGACAAGGAGATCAACCGGCTGCGGAGATTTGAGGCATTTTTCAATCGCCATCTGGTCACGGCTATCGCCAACGATCAC
Organism: uncultured Chlorobiaceae bacterium; assembly: GCA_903820085.1. Taxonomy (GTDB): domain Bacteria; phylum Bacteroidota; class Chlorobiia; order Chlorobiales; family Chlorobiaceae; genus Chlorobium. The sequence continues at coordinate 49,195 of CAIJGA010000006.1, read as the reverse complement.
TACATTGCCGAACTGGCAAAGATGTCTGACGTGCTGATTGGAGCCCTGAGCCCCCGGCAAAAAATCATCAAGCCACTGGTGAGTGAACAGGTCGTAAAATCCATGAAACCCGGTTCCGTTATTATTGATGTCTCAATTGATCAGGGATCCTGCTTCGCCACCAGCCGCCATACCTCCCATACCAATCCAATCTATGTCAAGCACGGCGTTACCCATTACTGCGTCCCGAACATTCCTTCAGCCGTAGCAAAAACAGCCTCTTTCGCCCTTACCAATACCCTCCTCCCCTTTCTGCTCAAGCTGACCGGTCATGAAACCATTTCGGATATCCTCTGGAAAAGCCACAGCCTGAGAAAAGGAACCTATATCTTCAAAGGATATGTCACAAAAAAAGTACTTGCCGAACTGACTGACGTCCCCTTCAGGGAGATCGACATGTTGCTTGCCGCCTCCTGAAGTGACAGCCTAAAGCATCTCATCAAGCGGCTTGCCGAATTTTCTGGCAATATAGGAGGCACACGACACCCCCGAATAGGTAACGGCAATGACCCCCTGCCCGGGAAAGGTACTGTCACCTGCGGCAAACAGATTTTTTATCGGTGTCGTATTCTGGGGTTTTTGCAGGATATTCTGTCCCGGTTTAAGCAAAGGCCCGTATGAACCTTTAAAACGGTTGAGATAACGCTCATGGGTGAGCGGCGTGGCAAGCACTTTCAGTTCTATAGCCTTCGACAATCCTGGCAGAATCCTTTCCGTCCGTGCAATAATCGTTGCGGCGTATGCCTCCTTCGCAGCCTGGTATGCCTGGCTTCCCCGCTCATAGTGCTCCCATTGCTCAACCTCTCCGGTAACAAATGCATGAACAATATGCTTGCCCGCCGGAGCAAGCGACGGGTCAAGAATGGTTGGAGCAGAAAAATAGATGGTTCCGCCTGGCTGGTTATAGCTCTTCCAGTCATCAACAAGAATATGGTGCACATAAAACCCTTCGGGAATCACGGAAGCATCAACACCAAGAAAAAGCTGAAACCAGCTCGGCGCTCTCAGAAATTTCTGTTCATCCACCCGGTATCGTTCATCAGTGATGAGGCGGTTAAAGGTATCCCATACGGTAGCATTGCTGATAACAGCCTTTGCATAGTGCTCAGTACCATCCGCAAGCCTGACACCACGCGCCTCCCCGTTCTCGGTCAGAATCTCGGCAACTTCAGCCTGATAGCAGACGCGTCCGCCAAATTTCTCAATTCCCTCGCAAAGTGCCGCCGGAATGGCGCCTGAACCGCCAACCGGGTAATTGATACCGCCGAAATGGCGATCAGCAAGACAGATGCCAGCGTTAACCAGAGGTGTTGCCACAGCATCCTGCACAGCCCAGGAGTACGCCTCAATATCAATAAAACGGAGAAGCTCCTCATCATGAATGTACCTCCTTGCCGTTTTGCCCATCGAACGGAAGCTTTTCAGGGCAAGCGCAATAGTCTTGAGCGGATTTGCTGAACCAACTGCAAGCAGATGCGTCAAATCCTCAAGCGAACCGGCAGGCATGGAGCTCAGAATTTCATAGACCTCCGTGAGTTCACGATAAAAGTTTTTTATCCCTTCAGTTTCATGCGGAAAACGGGCAGCAAGAGCATCAAAAAATGCATGGCGGTTATAGTAAGCGGGCAGCGAAAAACCATTGGGCAAGTGATAATGAATCTGTACCGGATCAAAAATGGTGCGAACCTCAACGCCGAGCTTTCTGAAAATTCTTGTATGCAGGTTCAAGGTACCGCTGGTACTGTTTTCTCCAAAACCATAAAATACCGATGCACCGGCATCAAACCGGTAACCCTCCCGCTGGAAAGAAGAGCAGCTTCCCCCCGGATAACGGTTCTTCTCGAACACAAGCGTTGAAATACCCCGCTCCTGAAGCAGGGCTGCCGCAGTAAGCCCGCCGATTCCAGAACCGATAACAATGACATCGGCCGACTCATGTTGAGAATGCATGCTTTTGGATTTTTTTCATAAGTTCAGAAAAGCCTTAAAATATATTGCTTTAAATTAATTATTTTATCACGAACATTCTCGTGCTAATGCACCGCAACGTTATTTGAACCCGGAAGATTTCAACTCATGGATAAACCCGACCCGACGCATCACACAAAAACCAGGGAAAAAAAAGAGTCCCTATCACGTGAAGAGCGCCAAAAGCAACTTGAGTTTCAACATGAAGCTGTGGTTCATCTGAATGCGCTCTATAACTATGCACTGCATTTGACCATGAATCCGAGTGATGCGGAAGATCTGGTACAGGAAACCTATCTGAAAGCGTACCGATTTTTTAATTCTTTCGAGCGGGGAACAAACTGCAAAGCATGGCTGTTTAAAATTCTGAAAAACAACTATATCAACCGGTTTCGCAAAAACTCAAAAGAGCCGGGGAAAGTTGACTATGATCTTATAAAGGATTTTTATCATTCAATAAAAGATAGTCGTATTGACACCACTGAGGCCGATAGCGATTATTTTCATTCGTTGTTGCATGAAGAGGTCTATCAGGCACTGCACTCGCTCCCCGAGGAGTTCAGGGAGGTGATTCAGCTTTGTGATATTGAAGGATTTACGTATGAGGAAATTGCAAATATGGTAGAAAGCCCTATAGGCACGGTAAGATCAAGGCTATACCGGGGCAGGAAGCTGCTTCGACAGCAGCTTGAGGGTTATGCAAAAAAATATGGCTTTAACACCGATAACATTTAATAAATCAAGACGCACAAACTTTTTTAACTATGAACTGCAAAAAAGCTGGCGTACTTATCAGTGCATCTGTTGACGGAGAGCTTACCCTGATTGAAGAACAGGAGTTTCTCCTTCACCTTTCGGAATGCAAGGAGTGCAGCGTAGAGTTTGATGAGGCAAAAAAAACCAAGATGATCATCCGCGAAAAGATTATCCGTTTTAAGGCTCCTCAGGCTTTGATCATGTCGGTCATGCAACTCACCAGTTTCAGTACCAAAGAGCACGAAGACACCCTCCTGTATGAATAGCTCCCTCCAGAGCAGTAGCCACAACCAGAAAATCAACCTCCATGCGGCTTGAATTTGATGGCCTAGCTGCTGCAGCAGGTGCTCAGTACCCAAAACAAACATTCCCAACGGCAAAACGGAGAGCACACCTCTCTGTGCAGTAATCAGGTTTATCATGAAGAAGGCAATCACCATCACCGAGGAAGAGGTAAAAAAGTGGCATCTCAATATGCCGGATGAGATGCTCGACGCGGTCTCAACCCGGTTCAAGCTGCTCTCCGAACCAATGAGACTTAGAATATTGCGCGTTCTTTGTGAGCGGGAACACTCCGTCCAGGAGATTGTCGATAAAGTCGGCGCAAGCCAGGCAAATATTTCCAAACATCTGGCGCTGATGCATGAAAATGGGATTGTAAGCCGAAGAAAAGAGGGCTTGAAATGCTATTACCGTATTGCCGATGAAAGCGTTATCTACTCCTGTTATCTGAGTTCAAAAAGTGTTGTTGAAACTCTTCATGAGCAGCTCTTCTGGGTCCAGAAAGTCCAATCAAATCTCTCCAGTTAATTTTTTCCATTTACCAGCCTTCAATCCGGCACTTGCCGCCCTCCGTCCCAGCCTCATCTGTCTGACATTTTTTGTTTTCAGGCAACCTGTATGACATTTTGATCGTCAATGCGTCATATTTGACAACATCTTTTGCAACAAACCATCAGATAACACTTTGGCACGATTTTTGATGCTTATTTGTAGCAAGTAGTTCATTACTGAAAATTACGGTATCCATAACAAAACCATAGTAGACAAGGAGAATGCCATGCTTGTACAATTGTCAAAAGACCCGCTGAAACTCTTTGATGATATCTGGTCAGGTGCACAGCACCCATCGGCTCCGGCCTTCAAGGTTGATATCTCGGAAGATGAGAGCGGATTTCATGTTGATGCAGAACTTCCCGGTATTGCAAAGGAAAATATTGCCCTTCATATTGAGGATGATGTATTGACCATCAAGGCGGAAAGGACGCTCGAAGCGGAAGAGAGCAAAAAAAATTATCACCGTGTTGAAAGAAGTTCCGGAAGTTTTTCAAGAAGCTTTAATCTCGGCGAGATGATCAGTCAGGAAAACATCAGTGCAGAGTTCACCAATGGGGTACTTCATGTAACCCTCCCAAAGGCTGCACCGGTAAAGAAAAAGAAAGAAATTTCGATCAGTTGAGATCACACTCTATTTGTGCCCGACGACGAAACATCCAGAGTCGGGCATTTTTTATATCACGTTCAAAATAAGGAACATTCACTATGGGTAAAATTATCGGCATTGACCTTGGCACAACAAACTCTTGTGTTTCGGTCATGCAGGGATCGCAGCCAACGGTTATCGAAAATTCGGAAGGAAACCGTACGACTCCCTCAATAATCGCGTTAACCAAGACGGGAGATCGCCTTGTAGGTCAGGCTGCAAAGAGGCAGGCCATCACCAACCCGAAAAACACGATTTTTTCAATCAAGCGGTTCATGGGTCGCAAATTTGATGAAATCACGAACGAAAAAAAGTTTGCCCCCTATGAAATCATCAACGAAAATGGAGAGGCACGGGTAAAAATAAACGACAAAATCTACTCGCCACAGGAAGTCTCAGCAATGATTCTGCAAAAAATGAAGCAGACGGCTGAAGACTTTCTCGGCGAAAAAGTGACCGAGGCGGTTATCACCGTACCGGCATATTTCAATGATGCCCAGCGCCAGGCAACTAAAGATGCCGGACGTATTGCCGGACTTGATGTCAAGCGTATCATCAACGAACCAACCGCTGCAGCTCTGGCTTACGGTCTTGACAGAAAGCAGGAGAGCGAAAAAGTTGCGGTCTTTGATCTTGGCGGCGGAACATTTGATATTTCCATTCTTGAGCTTGGTGACGGCGTCTTTGAGGTTAAATCAACCGACGGTGATACCCATCTCGGCGGCGATGACTTTGACCAGAAAATTATAGACTATATTGCCGACGAGTTCAAAAAACAGGAAGGAATCGATCTTCGCCAGGATGCCATTACCCTGCAGCGCCTGAAGGAAGCTGCTGAAAAGGCAAAAATTGAACTCTCTTCAAGGACGGATACCGAAATTAACCTGCCGTTCATTACCGCAACACAGGAAGGGCCGAAACATCTGGTAATCAATCTTACCCGCGCAAAATTCGAGGCATTGTGCGCCGGACTGTTCGACAAGATTCTTGATCCTTGCCGCCGTGCAGTCAAGAATTCCAAAGTTGAGATGAAAGAGATCGACGAAGTGGTGCTTGTTGGCGGTTCAACCCGCATACCGAAAGTACAGGCGCTGGTCAAGGAGTTTTTCGGAAAAGAGCCAAACAAAAGTGTCAATCCTGATGAAGTTGTTGCTATTGGCGCAGCTATCCAGGGTGGCGTTTTAAAGGGCGACGTCACGGACGTCCTGTTGCTCGATGTCACTCCCCTCTCACTCGGTATTGAAACCCTTGGCGGAGTCATGACAAAGCTCATTGACGCAAACACCACCATTCCGACAAGAAAGCAGGAGGTATTTTCAACTGCCGGCGACAACCAGACCTCTGTTGAAGTGCATGTACTGCAGGGAGAGCGCCCGATGGCCTCTGACAATAAAACCCTGGGACGGTTCCACCTTGGCGATATTCCCCCGTCTCCAAGAGGTATGCCGCAGATTGAAGTGACGTTCGATATTGATTCAAACGGCATTCTTAATGTATCGGCAAAAGACAAGGCAACAGGAAAGGAGCAGAGCATAAAAATCGAATCCAGCAGCAAGCTCACCGATGCTGAAATCAATAAGATGAAAGAGGACGCGAAAGTACATGCTGCCGAAGATCAGAAGCGCAAGGAAGAGATCGACACCAGAAACATTGCAGACTCCCTGATTTTCAGCACCGAAAAGCAACTGAAAGATCTTGCCGACAAAATACCGGCAGACAAGCGCCCTGCCCTCGAAGGCTCGCTTGAAAAGCTGAAGGAAGCCTACAAAAACGGCACTGTCGAGTCAATTAAATCCGCTATGGACGAACTCAACAAGGAGTGGAGCGACATCGCCTCTCACCTCTATCAGTCACAGGGTCCGGATTCAACACAGGCTGAACCGGAAGCCCAGGGCGGAAGCGGCGAAAAAGCAAGAAAAACAGGCGGAGACGGTAACGTAGAAAATGCCGAATATGAAGTAATCGACGGCAACGAAAAGTAAACCTCCAAAACAGTAACGGCTCTCGTTCTTGGCAAAGGGATTCATGATGAATCCCTTTGCTATTTGAGCGGGTTTTTACTAATTTATAACTTGTTAGAGGCAGAACACCAGAGTGTGTTATATTTGCAAATTTTAACCGTGCGAACAATGCTACCTCAGCTCAGCCGTCCATTTACCAGCGAAAATCAGGTCAGGGTCAGCACATCAGGGCCATGGTCAGGCAATGCAGCTCATAAGGCAGAAAAGTATTATATCACCTCTGCAAAAAGGGATAACCGCGATAACCTTGACGTCCAGATAAGTCCGGTCTCCGGACGAAGAAAGCTGTCGCCGACCAGTGAGCTGATCAATAAAATCAATTCGGGAGAAATTGAGCTCTTTGTTATGTCAACGCAGCCCGATATCGGTATTGACCTCAAGAAAATGATTATTGACAATGAGAACCGCTACGTCATTGATTTTGACAAGCGTGGCATCAAATGGACCGTGAGGGATATTCCTGTCTTTTACAGTACCTCTAAACAAAAGCTTTGTGTTGAAATTGACCGGCGTACCTATACGCTGAATCAATTCTTCAAATAAAAGCACCTGCCGCCCTGTAGATATCTATTATCACAGCTCCGGGATCACCCGGGGCTGTGATTGCTTCTCTAACCAATCAAGGATTCGGCTACAGCAGTTTCTTGCGAGCCAAGGCCGCCTGAGAAGAAGTCGGATATGCTTTGACCAAATCTCTGAACCTTGCTTTTGCATTAAGGCTATCGCCAATCAACTCAAAAGAGAGTGCCTGCTTGTAGAATGCTGCTGGCCTCTTGTTGCTTTTGGTATACTTGGTAATAACTGTCTGATACTCAAGAATGGCTTTTTCATACCATTTCTCGCTGAAATAGCTTTCCGCAACATAAAACTGTGCATCACTTGCAAGAGCAGATGGGGGTACACTCTGCATCAGTAAACTGAAACTCTCCCTGGCCCCGGCAAAGTTGTTTTTCTTAAGCTTTTCAAGCCCTTCATTGAGCAATACCGCATCAGGTGCAGGAGCGGGCGTCGTCGGCACTGCCGAAGAGAGTGTCTCAGGTTTGGCAGGAGGGGCAATATACTGCTCAAGTTTCTGCAGCCGCAATTCAAGCTCGTCAACCTTGTGCACCAGAAGGGAGTCCTCCATACCAAGCCGACCAAACGTCTGGCTGTTCGTATGGGAAATCTCTTCCATACTGCCCTTTAGCTTCGAAACCTCATCACGAACCTGCTGAACATCTGAATAGGAGACCGCCGACTGGGATTTAATGGTTTCAGAGTCGGTTTTCAGTTTCTTCAGATTATCTTCAACAACAAGCAGATCCTGTTTTGATGCACAGGCCGACAGAGCAAGAACCGGAAAAAAGATAAAAGGCTTAATCTTTTTATACATAGTCAGTAAGGGTTTCATCCCGTTATTTTAGAACGAAGTGCGCCCGGCGATTTTTTGCCCAGGCCTCTTCATCATGGCCTGTAGCAAAGGGACGCTCTTCACCAAAACTGACCGTTTCAAGACGGGACGCAGAAACGCCAAACCTGACAAGAAACTCTTTTGCACTGACAGCCCGACGATCGCCAAGTGCAAGATTGTATTCAGAAGTTCCCCTCTCATCACAGTGACCCTCTACAAGAGCCTTTTTAACCGCATTGCTTTCCAGGTATATACCATTCTGCTTCAGCTGCTCCTGGCCTTCAGCACTCAACGTTGAACTGTCATATTCAAAAAACACATCGCCCAACGGTCCTGTCTGCCATTGGTCAAATCCGTAACCGGTAGGTGACGACGGTGGCACGAGTGTCGAAGGCGCCTGACTTGTCGTAGCTGTCTCGGGGGTTACTGCGCTTTTTGATGAACATCCTGCGGTCACCATCAAAGCGAGAACAATGATGCTGTTTCTTTTCATTGGTTCATCTCAATTATAGCATTGATAAAAAAGGGGTGGCCAGAACATGAACCACCCCCTGTAGTTTTCAGTCTGATATTGTCTTATTCAGCAACAAAGTGAGCTCTTCTGTTCTGAGCCCATGCCTCTTCATTGTGACCGTCAGCAAATGGTTTTTCCTCACCAAAACTGACTGTCTTCAAACGGGTCGGTGCAACACCAAGATTAACGATATAATCCTTGGCACTGTTTGCACGGCGCTCACCAAGAGCAAGATTATACTCGCTGGTGCCTCTCTCATCGCAATGTCCTTCGATGATGACATTATGAGTTGTATTAGCCTGTATCCAGTTGGCATTTGTCTTCAATTGTTCTACAGCATCCGCACGGAGTTCGGAACGGTCGAAATCATAGAAAACATCACCGAGACCAGGCAAAACAATCGCAGGAGGTGGTGGCGGAGGTGGAGCTACAACAGTCTCCTCACAGCAAGCGCAGGCTCCAAGAAAGAGCATGGTCGGAATAAACAGAGTCCTCAATAAAGGCTTCATGGTTTTCATTTTTCCCCCTTTTTCATTGTTATTTCAAAAAAACCCCGGTACTACCTGAATAATGACCACGATGGCTGGGTCTGCACATCATCACCCTGCAATAAAAGTCTTTCATTACCTCCTTTAGAACTCATCACATACACTTTTTCTTTCCCCTGACGGTTAGAAGTATAAACAATCATCTCTCCATCGGGAGAAAAAGAGGGAGACTTGTTTTCCCTGCTTTTTTGCGTTAGCTGCATGAGCCCCGATCCGTCTGCATTTATAACAAATATATTGATTTCACCGTTCTTTTCCCATGTAGTGTACGCAATTTTATCACCCAAAGGAGACCATGACGGCTGGGTATTGTAACGTCCACTGAACGTAAGTCTTTTTACCAGACCGGATTGAATATCCTGGATAAAAATCTGGGGCAGGCCGTTTCTTGAAGAAACAAAGGCCATCTTGGTGCCATCGGGTGAAAACGTTGGCGAAATATCAATGCTTTTATTGTTCGTAACTCTTTTTGAAAGCGAGCCATCAGTGTTTACAAGATAGATTTCCTGGTTCCCTTCAAGAGAAAGGGTTGCTGCAACCTCGCTGTTGCTTCTCCAGCCCGGGTCGATACTGACACCGCTTTTGCTTACCGATGCTATTTTTCCGTCAGCAAGATTCTTGATACAGAGAGTCGGCCTGCCGGGGGCAAAACTGATAAAGGCAAGATGCTTTCCGTCCGGAGAAAGTGCCGGATTCATGGAAATGGATTTCAAATTGGTCAGCGGCTCCACTCCAAACCCGTCAAAATCACACTCGTAAATCTCCTTGAAACCGGTTCTGTTAGAAATAAAAACAATTTTGCTCCCGAATACCGACTTTTTGCCGGTAAGAAGCTCAACAAGATCTGCACAAAAAGCGTGACCGATTGAACGAAGCCCTTCCTCCCTGCCGGTATAGGTTTTGCTGAGAAGCAATTTGGAACCCGAGGCATCATATACCTTCATGTCAAGGTTAATCATACCTGATTTTCTCGTCAGTGATCCCCCGGCATAGACCTCTGCCCCGACTGAAGTCAGAGCCCCGAAATTGATGACAGGATTCTTTTTGTCGCTGAAGTCTTTCACGTTAAGCGGCGGAGATATCAGAGAGAAAATCTTGGTAAAATCAAGACCATCATGCATAATGGTATCAAGACTCTGCGCAAACCTGCTCTCTTTTTTTCCATTAGCATCCAGCTTGTCAAGCACAAGCGCAATATTGCCTGACCCCTCTTTACGGATAGCGATATACTCTCCAGCCTCAGCGGCCGAAAGCGTCAAAGGAAAAACAACCAGACAAAACAGGAGAACAATAATGCCGGGAACAACACGTTTGAATAATTGAACCATGAGCCGAAAACGCTTTAATTGTTACAGATAATCTCTGATTGGCTAATACTTTTAAACATCCGGACAGTAAAAAATATACCAAAATATAGCGAAAATGCGTTTACCTTCCCCTGTTTTTACAACCATTGTCCAAGTCAAAAAAAAGAGATCTCCCCTACTCAATACCTTCAGGAGTAAACTTAAATCCTATCCAGACATCCCGGGAAGCCGCCTCTTTCGGAAGAGCAGGAAGAGGAGAGGATTTCTCAAGAGCCTTTTTTACTGAATTGTTCAGGTACTCGCTTGGCGCCCTTTTGTCAAAAACAATCTGGCGAATCGTGCCGTCAGGAAGAATATTGATACGGACATAGACGTTCATCCCGTAACTGTTTTTAAGCAACTGTTTCGAAAACGCCCAGTTTTGCAGAATAATGTCAGTAATGGCCGCCTTGTACGGATCTGCAGTTCCCCCGGTGCCAGAGCCTTTTCCCCCGCTGCTTCTGCTGCCAAAAGAGCCTGTTCGTCCTTCACCGCTCCCTGTTCCTCCCGGACGGCCATTACTCTTCACTTTTTGCTGAAGATCGGCAAGCGCCTTGTTCAGCGTGCTGCCGGAAGTAGGCTGAGCAACCGGGGGTGTTTTCTGTGCAACTTTTTGTTTTAGAAGCGCAAGCGCCTTGTTGATATCCACCGGCTTGTCAACAACCACCGGCTTCACCGGCTCCACCGGAACCGGCTTCCGGGCAACCGGCGGCAATTTTTCGGGAAGCGGTTTCTTGACAGCAGGTTCCGCAGCAGCGGGAGGAGAATTTTCACCAGGCGATTCCGAATGCATTCCCGCACCTCCGGAACCAGGCAGTGAAACAAGAGAGACACTGACAATTTTCGGCTTGACATGCCCTGCTGAACCCCACATCTGGAGATACAGCAACAAAAAAAGGATAAAAGCATGCATGACGGCTGCGGCAGCAAGCCATAACTGAAACTGTTTTTCCGCCGCCATCAGCTTCTGATCTTTTTTCATATCCCCCACTACCTCCTGCCTTCCCTGGAGACGGGCGCCGGTTCAGTCACCATACCGATCTTTTCGATTCCAGCATCCCTGATCTGGGCCATGACATCCATCACCAAGCCATAAGGCAGGGACTTGTCTGCTTTAAGATAGACCTCCCCGGTCTGCTTGACATCAAGAATAGTTGGCAGCCTTTCGCGGACCTCCGAAGCATTCAGTTGATAGTTATTGATAAAGACGCGCCTCGAAGCATCAATGCTGATGATAAGAGCTTTTGCATCCACATCCATTTTCTGATGGGTGGTTTGCGGCGTCTCAACTTTCACCCCATGCGTCATCATCGGCGCAGTTACCATAAAAATAATCAGCAGCACCAGCATGACATCAACAAACGGGGTTACGTTAATGTCACTCATCAGCCTGCCTTTTCCTGATGTGATCATATCCCTGGGGTTATGCGCTACGGCTCGTTAATGAATGCTGCAACAAATTCAGGAGAAAACTCCTCCAGGTCCCGCTCGATAATATTGATCTGCTGCGTAAAATAGTTGTACGCAATCACGGCCGGAATAGCAGCGGCAAGCCCCGCCGCCGTAGCAATCAAGGCTTCCGAAATACCGGGAGCAACAGCAGCAAGCGAAGCTGATTGGGTCAGCCCGATATTGTGGAATGAATTCATAATGCCCCATACCGTACCGAAAAGACCGATAAAGGGTGCCGTATTGCCAACCGTAGCGAGAAAAGGGACGAGAGTGGACAACCTCTTGTATTCCGCATTGACCTCCCGCTTCACAGCCCGGGCAATACGTGCCCGGGCCTGCGTCACATCACCCTTGTTTCCAAGCGCCCGATACTCGATATAGCCTGAACGGAAAACTCTCGGCAGTGAGCCGTTTCTGAAACGCTCGCTTTCAGTAAAGGCCTTGTCGACATTGTAGACATCGAAAAAATAGTCAAGAAAAGCCTTGGACTCCTGCAATGATTTGCGGAGATAGCCAAACTTAAAGGCAATGATTGCCCATGAAATAATAGAGAACGAAAGCAATAGTGACAGCACCATCAGCACAACAGCTCCCGCATCAGAAAGCAGGCCGAAAATCCCTAATTTGGAATCAAGCATATCAATAAAAACAATTAAGGTTCATTAAAACAGATGAACACTCTCAATCACCGTGTAAGCCAGTGCTGAACCGGAAAGAGCGCAAAGCGTATTGACCAGATCATTATTGACAAGAGGAGTTCCCTTGAGAAGCCTGTTTTCAACCAGCACACCGTCTGGCGACAAACTATGGGTCCGCTCCGTTACCTTTTCACGGATTGGATCAAAATACTGCGCCTGAACGGTTGCCCCGAAAAAGCTGTCAACCAGACTGGCCAGAAGCCCCGAAAACCCGATAAGAAGAAAAGACTGGAGCACCCCGAATTGACCCATCCACTTGACATTGACCACCAGGGCACTGGCACAGATAAAGAGTGAGCCGATGAACGCACCAGAAGTACCCGGAACAGAAACACCGCCGGAAGTTCCTACCGGCACCTCCCTGAATGTCGTCACCAGCCATGCTTTTGGATTTGGCCACATGGTACCGATTTCCGTCGCCCAGGTATCAGCCTGCACCGCTGCCAGCGTTCCAAGATAGGCAAAAAAGATAGCCGGATCATTGGTCAGCGAAAAAATAATCATCATAATCCAGGCTATCCCGCCATTGGCATAAACCTGACCGGCATCTCGCTGTGAACCTTTTTCAAACACCAGGTCAAATTTCGCCTTCCGTTTCTTGCCCAGTTTCGACAAGACCGACGACAACAGGTAAAAGGTAAGCAGCGGAACCGTCCACTCTACCCCGCCAACACCAAAAATAGTTGTTCCGAGCAAAAATGTCGCCACTGCCCCGCTGTTATCAAGAAACTTGACCTTGATCGAAAAAACAGCCAGAAGAAAGGCAAAAAGTCCCCCGAGAAGAAACTGCTCAAGAACAACAGTGTGATTCATCTCAAGCACATAGAGGACGTAGGCGATAGAAACCGGGATAAAAAAATTGTCGAGCCCGTGAGACAGGAGCGCTTCAACAGCAGTAGCAACAACAGCCAGAAGAAGAGCAAGCGCAAGAATCATCAGCACTGATTTCCCCGCAAGACCTCCGCTGAAATCCTTGCTGAAAACCATAAGGCTTGCACTGAGCAGCAAAAAGCTGCTGACAAACATCGTCAGCGACCCTTCGACCGTCTTGGGGTTTTTCGTCAGATGCTCGATATGCTTTTTGCCAACCGAACTGCCAACCAGGGCTGCGAGCGAATCGCTGACGCCCATCACCAGCATGGAGGTCTGCAGTATCCACTTGTGCGACTCCCACAGAAAAAGGAGTTGGAGCAGAAAAACAAGGGGGAAAAGAAGCGAACCGTAACTTTTTACCGCTGGCGACTGGACAATCTTCTCTTCAGGAAGGGCAAGCAGAGAGCCAAACCATTTCAACCGGATGTTAAGGCCGTTAAAAAGAAGAAAAAGGAGCGCTGCAAGCGCAGGATAGAAGTTCGACTGGAAATAGGCGGGAATAAAAAAGATAACCACGCCAATGGAGAGATGGACAATTTTCCTGACAATGAGGGCGCTGATACTGAATTTTCGAGTCAGCAATTCAGCAAGAAGAACAAACAGCAGTATAAGGCAGAGGGTCAGGAAAAAGGCTGGCAAATCCTGAGGCAGTGGAGCTTGGAGATTCAGCATGGGTCGATTGTTAAATCATTTTGCACAAAAACAGTATAACTTTAACGGTACAGAATAAACAGCAATTATCCGCCAGATTATAACATTTTTAATGTTTGTTTTAATAAAAGTTTAAATGTAATTTCAGTTGTATTTTCGCTAAATACCGACGAAACCTTTTCCAGAAATGTCTGCATTCAGGCCACAGACCATCTTTTCTATCTGCTTTACTGAAAAGCCAGTACTGCATCGCGCCCTTTTTTCCTGCGGTAACGGTGCACCTTTGCGGAACTCCCTCAACGCAAGGATTATTGTCGTAGCTCTTGTCATATAAAACGAGAGCCGCTCCCAAGTCCATTTTTCTCATTCCAATCGTATCTTCACTGTGGCTTCGGGATCGGCGGCCCCGGATATGCCCTTGTTTAATATAATAGCCATTAAAAAATTATCGCAATGAGATCTGATACCATTAAAAACGGGTTTGAAAAAGCGCCGCATCGCAGCCTCCTTAAAGCCACCGGCTCTATAGTTTCAAACAGTGACTTTAAAAAGCCCTTTATCGGAATCTGCAACTCATACAACGAACTGATTCCCGGCCACTCCCACCTGCAGGAACTGGGCCGCATCGCAAAAGAGGAGGTTCGCAAGGCCGGAGGAGTTCCTTTCGAATTCAATACCATCGGAGTATGCGACGGTATTGCCATGGGTCATATCGGCATGCGTTACTCCCTGGCAAGCCGTGAACTGATTGCCGACAGTGTCGAAACCGTTGCCGAAGCCCACCGCCTTGACGGTCTGGTCTGCATACCGAACTGTGACAAGATCACCCCCGGCATGATGATGGCCGCACTGCGCATCAACATCCCGGTTATCTTTGTCTCCGGAGGCCCCATGAAGGCCGGCCACACCCCATCAGGCAAAACCGTTGACCTGATTTCAGTCTTTGAGGCCGTCGGCCAGTTCAGCGCCGGCAAAATCAGCGACAGCGAACTCGAATCCATCGAAGAAAACGCCTGTCCCGGATGCGGCTCCTGTTCCGGCATGTTCACCGCAAACTCGATGAACTGCCTCAGCGAAGCGCTCGGCTTTGCCCTGCCAGGCAACGGCACCATACTTGCCATCGACCCCCGGCGCAACGAACTGGTCAAAGAGGCCTCACGCCGGATTATCGATCTGGTAAAAAACGATATCAAGCCGAGGGATATTATTTCACGCAGTGCACTGCTGAACGCCTTCGCCCTCGATTTTGCAATGGGCGGCAGCACCAACACCATCCTGCATACCCTCGCCATTGCCAACGAAGCCGAACTTGACTTCGATTTTTCAGAGCTGAACGCCCTTTCTGCCAGAACACCCTATATCTGCAAGGTCAGCCCTGCAACAATGGCTGTCCATATCGAAGATGTCGACCGCGCAGGCGGCGTTTCAGCAATCCTTCACGAACTCAGCAAGATTGACGGTCTGCTTGACCTCTCAGCCTTGACCGTAACCGGCAAAACCCTTGGCGAAAATATTGCCGATGCTGAAATTCTTGATTACACTGTTATCAGAAGTATCGAAGAGCCATACTCCCTGACCGGCGGCCTTGCCGTCCTTTTCGGCAATCTGGCGCCGCAGGGAGCAGTAGTCAAAACCGGTGCCGTCGCCCCTGAAATGATGCGGCATACCGGCCCGGCAAAAATCTATGACTGTCAGGATGACGCCATCAAGGGCATCATGGGTGACGATGTCAAGGCCGGCGACGTGGTGGTGATACGCTACGAGGGCCCTAAAGGAGGCCCCGGCATGCCCGAAATGCTCTCCCCCACCAGCGCCATCATGGGACGTGGCCTTGGAGAATCAGTTGCGCTGATTACCGACGGCCGCTTCTCCGGAGGATCAAGAGGAGCCTGTATCGGCCATATCTCTCCCGAAGCCGCAGAGCGCGGCCCGATTGCCGCCTTGATCAATGGCGATATCATCACCATCGATATCCCCGGCAGAAGCATCTCGGTCAACCTGACTGACAGCACCATCAATGAACGGCTGGCATTACTGAAGCCGTTTGAACCGAAAATAAAAAAAGGATATCTGGCCAGGTATGCACAAATGGTCACATCAGCCAATACCGGCGCAATCCTCAAAAACCCTGTTTCCTGTTGAACCTAAACAAACAAGCCATGCATGCATCAGGCCAAACACTCAATGGCTCAGAGATATTTTTCGAATGTCTGCGGCGTGAAAACGTTGAATATATTTTCGGCTATCCCGGCGGATCGCTGCTGAAAGTTTACGAAACCCTGTATGATATCGAAGACATACAGCACATCCTTGTCCGTCATGAACAGGGTGCCACCCACATGGCCGAAGGGTATGCCCGTGCCACAGGAAAACCCGGCGTTGTTCTGGTCACCTCCGGTCCCGGAGCTACCAACACCGTCACCGGAATTGCCAACGCCTACATGGACTCCTCTCCGATCGTTGTCTTTACCGGACAGGTTCCAAGCTCACTGATCGGCAACGATGCCTTTCAGGAGGCCGATATTATGGGTATCACGAGGCCGATAACCAAACACAATTTTCTGGTCAAGGATGTCAGGGAACTTGCCATAACCATCCGCAAGGCATTTTTTCTGGCAACCAACGGCCGGCCGGGCCCGGTTCTTGTTGATATGCCCAAAGATATCCTGAACGCATCCTGCCTCTTTCATTGGCCCGAAACGGTTGAAATCCGCGGATTCAAGCCAACCGTCAAATGCCACATCACCCAGGTACAAAAGGCCGCGCAGAAAATTGCACAGGCAAAACGTCCCCTGCTCTATATCGGAGGAGGAGTCATCAGTGCCGAGGCATCCGAAGAGCTCCGCGCCCTCGCCATACAGCAGAATATCCCGGTCACCATGACCCTCCAGGGCCTTGGTGCCTTTCCCGGCAACCATCCGCTCAGCATGGGAATGCTCGGCATGCACGGAACCTACTGGGCCAACCAGGCAGTCAATGCCTGTGACCTCCTCATTGCCGTCGGGGCACGCTTTGACGACCGGGTTACCGGAAAAACCGCAACCTTTGCAACACAGGCATACAAGATCCATAACGACGTTGATCCAACCAACGTCGACAAAAACGTCAAGGTTGAACTGCCGGTTGTCGGCGATGCAAAGCACTTTCTTGCCTCACTCATCGAAGAGATGCCTGAAACCGCTGTAGACCGCTCCTCCTGGCTTATCCAGATCAATAAATGGCGTGAAAAGTGCCCCTTGACCTACAAAAACGATGACAACAAGCTCAGAACCGAGTTTGTTATCGACGAAGTTTCAAAACAGACCCGGGGCAATGCCGTTGTCGTCACCGATGTCGGCCAGCACCAGATGTGGACATCGCAGTTTTATACCTTCATCAACCCGCGCTCAATCATCACCAGCGGCGGACTTGGCACCATGGGCTACGGCCTCCCCGCCGCTATCGGAGCATCCTTCGGCGTCACCGATCGCCCCATTGTTCTCTTCTGCGGAGACGGCGGACTGATGATGAATATCCAGGAGCTGGTCACGGCCGTGTTCTCCAAAGTGCCCGTCAAAATATTCCTGATCAACAACAGCTTTCTCGGCATGGTACGCCAGTGGCAGGAGCTTTTCCACAAGGAAAAATACTCCTTTACCGATCTTGGCGACAGCAACCCCGACTTTGTCAAGGTAGCCGAAGCATTCGGGTGCAAGGCTCTCAAGGCCGAAACCCCCGATGAGGCCAAAAAGGCAATCACCGAGGCACTTGCCTGGAACGAAGGGCCGGTTCTGGTTGATTTCAGGGTTGTCAAAAAAGATATGGTTTTCCCTATGGTGCCTGCCGGAGGCTCAATTTCAGAGATGCTCTTCGAAAGGTTAAATCCAAAAACAATGGTATAAGCTATCTATGAAACACATTATATCAGTACTGGTCGAAAACAAGTTCGGCTCCCTCAACCGGGTTGCCGCCATGTTCAGCGCCCGCGGGTTCAACCTCGAAAGCATCTCCATCGGAGAGACTGAGGACACGGAAATCTCACGCATGACCATTGTCACAAGAGGTGAAGACCAGATCATCAGCCAGGTGCTCAAACAACTCAACCGGCTGGTCGATACCATCAAGGTTACCGATCTGACGCGCCAGCCGCATGTTGAGCGGGAGCTGCTCCTGATGACCCTCAAACTCAACAAGACCGTGCAGCACGAGATTTTTGAGCTGATCAATGTTTTTAAAGGAAAAGTCGTGGATATAAAACAAAAATCCATTACTATTGAAGTCATCGGCTCTCCAGACAAGATCAACACAACTATCGATATCTTCAAGCCGTACGGCATAAAAGAGCTTGCCCGTTCTGGCGCGGTAGCAATACACAGGGGAGAGTAAAACTGTTTTTTATTGAAATTATCAATCAAACCCATCGTATCACATGAACGTTTATTATGACCAGGATGCCGATCTCGGTTATCTGCAGGGAAAAAATATTGCAATACTCGGTTACGGCAGCCAGGGCCATGCCCATGCCCTGAACCTCAAGGAGAGCGGCCTGAACGTCTGCGTAGGCCTTCGTCCCGAAAGTGCATCATGCAAAAAAGCAAGGGAAGCCGGCCTTGAAGTCAACAGCGTACCCGATGCAGTCAAATGGGCCGACATCGTCATGGTGCTTCTTCCTGACCAGACCCAGAAGGCAATCTATGATGCTGAAATTCTTCCGAACCTAGTCGCCGGCAACACCCTTGCCTTTGCTCACGGCTTCAATATCCATTACGGCCAGATTGTTCCGCCGGAAACAATCAACGTCATCATGATTGCCCCTAAAAGCCCGGGCCACCTTGTCCGCCGTACCTTTACCCAGGGCAACGGAGTCCCCTGCCTTATCGCCGTTCACCAGGATGCAACCGGCGAGGCAAAACAGCAGGCGCTTGCATGGGCCAAAGCTCTTGGCGGCACCAAAGCCGGCGTTATTGAGACCTCTATCAAGAATGAAACCGAAACCGATCTCTTCGGCGAACAGGCCGTACTCTGCGGCGGATCGGCTGAGCTGATCAAGGCCGGATTTGAAACCCTTGTCGAAGCCGGATACCCTGAAGAGCTTGCCTACTTTGAATGCATGCACGAGCTGAAACTCATAGTGGATCTCTATTATGAAGGAGGCCTGTCAAGAATGAACTACTCCGTCAGCGATACGGCCGAGTACGGCGGCATGACCCGCGGACCTCGCCTTATTACTCCTGCGGTCAAGGCTGAGATGAAAAAGATCCTTGAAGAGGTTCAGGATGGTCGTTTTGCCAAAGAATTTATCGACGAATGCAACGGCGGCTACAAGAACCTGAGCAAGCTCAGAGAAGAAAACAGCAACCATGCCATTGAAACTGTAGGCGCAAAACTTCGCAACATGATGAGCTGGCTGATCAAAAAATAATTCATTCAAAACAAAGAATGTACAAGATTGTCTCAATACCGGGTGACGGTATCGGCCCGGAAGTAGTTGCAGGAGCTGTTTCAGTACTGAAGCAGCTCTCAAAGAAACATGGCTTTGAAATCATCATTGAAGAGCACCCCTTCGGCGGAGCCTCCTATGAGCTGCACGGTGAAATGCTCACCCGAGGAACGCTTGATGCCTGCCGGAGCTGCGATGCCGTGCTGCTTGGCGCCGTAGGCGGCCCCAAATGGGAGAGCCTGCCGCACGAGCACAAGCCCGAAGCGGCACTGCTCAAAATCCGTAAAGAGCTTCAACTTTTTGCAAACCTCCGGCCGGCAAAAGTCTATGACGCACTGCTTGACGCATCCTCCCTCAAGGCGGATGTGGTTCGCGGTACCGACTTCCTCGTCTTCAGGGAGCTTACCGGCGGCATCTATTTCGGCCAGCCGCGCGGCTTCGATGAAAACCGGGGCTGGAACACCATGGTCTATGAGCGCTATGAAGTAGAACGCATTGCCCGGCTTGCCTTCGAAGCTGCCCGGAAACGGAAGGGAAAGGTCATCTCCATCGACAAGGCCAATGTGCTTGAAGTCTCGCAGTTCTGGCGGAATGTCGTCCATGAACTCCACAAGGAGTTTGCCGATGTGGAATTGAGCGACATGTATGTCGACAACGCGGCAATGCAGATTGTCCGCAACCCGAAACAGTTTGACGTTATCGTCACCAGCAACCTCTTCGGTGATATTCTGAGCGACATCGCCGGCATGATTACCGGAAGCCTCGGCATGCTCCCTTCGGCAAGCATCGGCACCCAGCACGCCCTCTACGAACCGATCCACGGAAGTGCGCCGGATATCGCAGGCCAGAACAAGGCCAACCCGATTGCCACCATCGCATCGGTAGCCATGATGTTCGAGCACAGCTTCAATTTACCGGATATTGCACGAGAAATCGAGCTGGCAATTGAGGCAACGCTGGCATCCGGATTGCGGACAGCCGACATCGCCAATGCAGGCGATAGCTCAATTTCAACAACAGAGATGACAGAAGCAATTGTCAGGCATCTTGGCGCCTGATCAAACAAAGGCGGTGAGAGCAGTGAAAGAAAAGATAATCGTATTTGACACCACCCTGCGCGACGGAGAGCAGTCCCCCGGGGCAGCCCTCAATGTGCAGGAAAAGGTGGAAATTGCCCGGCAGCTCGAAAAGCTCGGGGTAGATGTGATCGAGGCCGGATTTCCGGCCTCCTCACCCCTGCAGCTTGAAGCGGTTCAGCGCGTAAGCGCAGAATCAAAAGCGGTTGTGGCAGCCCTCGCAAGGGCCGTTGAAAACGACATTACCGCCGCATGGAAGGCGGTGCAGCAGGCCTGCAAGCCCCGCATCCACACCTTCATCGGCACCTCCGACATCCACATTGCCGGAAAATTCGGCAGCGACCGTTACGGCCTCACCCTGCACGAAAAGCGCCAAACCGTTCTCAAGATGGCGGTCAATGCAGTCACCTTCGCCAAAACCTTTACACCGGATATTGAATTTTCCGCCGAAGATGCAGGCCGCACCGATCAGGGCTTTCTGGCTGAAATCATTGAGGCGGTTATTGCCGCAGGAGCAACAACCGTCAACATTCCTGACACCACCGGCTATACCTGGCCCTCCGAGTTTGGCCGCAAGATAGCCGATCTCCGCCGCCGCGTCAAAAACATCGGCAATGCCATCATCAGCGTGCACTGCCATAACGACCTCGGTCTTGCCGTAGCCAACACGCTCAGCGCCCTTGAACACGGGGCACGCCAGGTAGAATGCTCCATGAACGGCATAGGAGAGCGGGCCGGCAACGCCTCGCTCGAAGAGATTGTGATGGCCCTCAAGGTCCGCAGCGACCTGCACAACTTCTACACCGATATCGTCACCGAAGAGCTCTACAACACCAGCCGCATGGTTTCGACCTTCACCGGCATCATTATTCAGCCCAACAAGGCCATTGTGGGCGACAACGCCTTCTCGCACGAATCAGGCATTCATCAGGACGGCATGCTGAAAAACCGGCAAACCTATGAGGTGATGACGCCGGAATCGGTAGGCGTGCCGCAAACAAGCATTGTGCTCGGGCGCCATTCCGGCAAGCACGGCCTCAAATCCCGTCTCTTTTCCCTCGGCTACAGCCTTGACGACACCGACCTCGAAGCGGTCTACAAGCGCTTTGTTGAAGTGGCCGACAAAAAGAAAGAGGTCTACGACGACGATCTCCGGGTCCTCATGGGCGATGAACGGAACAAGCCCCGTAACATCTACGAACTCGATTACCTCCATATCAACAGCGGGACAGCTTCGATTCCCACCGCAACAGTCCGCATCCGGCACAAGGAGCAGATATTTGAAGAGTCCGCCACCGGTGACGGTCCGGTTGACGCCTGCTTCAGGGCCATAGAACGGGCGCTCAGCATTGAATCAATGGTCTCCTCATACACCGTACGATCCACAACAGCAGGTCGCCAGGCTCTCGGTGAGGCACTGGTACGCATCAAAGACAACAATATTTCCTTTAACGGGCGAGGAGTTTCAACCGATATTATTGAGGCAAGCGCAAAAGCCTATCTGCAGGCTCTTGGCCTCCGTCAGCATCATTTGCAAAACAACACTCCTGAAACCATAGAACACGGGGTTTAAGAAAACCATGGCACAAACAATAACCCAGAAAATCCTTTCCAAGGCAGCCAACAGAAAATTTGTCGACGTCGGCGAAAGCATCTGGCTGAATGTCGATATCCTGCTGACCCATGATGTCTGCGGACCGCCAACCTTTGATATTTTCAAGCAGGAATTCGGCGCGGACGCAAAAGTCTGGGATCCGCAGAAAGTTGTCGTCCTGCCCGACCACTATATCTTTACGGCCAACGAACACGCCCATCGCAACATCGACCTGCTGCGCCAGTTTGCCAAAGAGCAGGGCCTCGAGCACTACTACGATGTCGGCTCCGACCGCTACAAGGGAGTCTGTCATGTAGCCCTGGCCGAAGAGGGGTTCAACCTGCCCGGCACCGTGCTTTTCGGAACCGATTCCCACACCTGTACTTCAGGAGCATTCGGCATGTTCGGCACCGGAATCGGCAACACTGATGCCGCCTTCATACTCGGCACCGGCAAGCTCTGGGAAAAAGTCCCCGAATCGATCCTCTTTACCTTTGACGGCAAAATGCCGGCCTATCTGACCGCCAAAGACCTCATTCTGCATATTCTCGGCGACATCACAACCGACGGAGCAACCTATCGGGCCATGGAATTTGACGGTGAAGCAATTTTTTCACTGCCCATGGAAGAGAGAATGACCCTGACCAACATGGCCATCGAAGCAGGCGGCATGAACGGCATCATCGCAGCCGACACTATAGCCGAAAGTTATGTCAAGGCAAGAAGCCCGAAACCGTACGAAATTTTCCGCAGCGATCCCGACGCCCGATATCACAGCAAATACCGTTACAACGTCAGCGAGCTCGAGCCTGTTGTCGCCCAGCCGCACAGCCCCGATAACCGCGCCACCGTCAGAAGCGTCCAGGGCACCAGAATCACCAAATCCTATATCGGCTCCTGCACCGGCGGCAAGCTGACCGATTTTGTGATGGCCGCCAGAATCCTGAAAGGACAGAAGGTTTCGGTTACCACCAACATCGTACCGGCCACCGTCAAAGTTGCCCGTGACCTTGCAACTGAATTTTACGACGGCCAAAGCCTCAAGCAGATCTTTGAAGATGCCGGATGCAGCATTGCACTCCCCTCCTGCGCAGCATGTCTTGGAGGCCCTGCCGATACCGTCGGCCGTTCCGTCGATAACGATGTCGTGGTCTCCACCACAAACCGCAATTTCCCCGGAAGAATGGGCAGCAAACATGCAGGGGTCTACCTTGCCTCCCCGCTCACGGCAGCCGCATCGGCAATTACGGGCAAACTAACCGATCCGAGAGATTTCCTCTGATCGCACTTGAAATTCGGGAAAACAGACTCAATACAATATGGAAACCATCATTCAGGGAAAAGCCTACGTTTTAGGCAAGAATATTGATACCGACCAGATCATTCCGGCAGAACATCTGGTCTACAGCCTCTCCGATCCCGAAGAGGTCGTCCTTTACGGCAAATATGCCCTTTCAGGCGTACCGCCCGAACAGGGAGGCCTGCCAGAAGGCAACGTCCTCTTTATTGATGAGGGAAGCTGCCACTCCAACTATACCATCATCATTGCCGGACCGAACTTCGGCTGCGGATCATCCAGAGAGCACGCACCCTTCGCCCTCAAAGTTGCCGGCGTAAAAGCCATTGTCGCCGAATCATACGCAAGAATATTTTACCGCAACTGTGTCGATGGCGGTTTTGCCATTCCCTATGAGACGGCCGAACAGCTCAATCAGGTCATCAAGACCGGCGACGAACTGAAAATCGACGTCGAGTCAAACACCATCGAAAACTTGACCAGCAAAATCACCTACAAGCTCAATCCCCTTGGCGACGTCTTCAAGATTGTGGAAGCCGGCGGTATTTTTGCCTACGCAAGACAAGAAAATTTAATGCCTCAAGCCTGATCTATGACTGTTACACCAAAGGCAATAGAACTTTACGATACCACCCTGCGTGACGGCACACAGGGTGAACATATCAACCTATCCGTTCAGGACAAGCTGCTTATTGCCCAAAAGCTTGACGAGTTCGGCATGGACTATATTGAAGGCGGCTGGCCAAGCAGCAACCCCAAAGATGAGGAGTTTTTCATCAAGGCCCGGCTTCTCCAGTTCAAGCACGCAAAGCTCACCTCCTTCGGCTCAACAGCCCGTTTTGTCAAAAGCGTTGAGAGCGACCCGAACCTGCTCGGACTGCTCCATTCCGAAACTCCGGTCATCACCATTTTCGGAAAAACATGGAAAGCCCACTCCGAAAAAAGTCTCGGCATTTCAGATGAAGAGAACGCCGAACTCATCTATCGCTCAGTCAGCTTCCTCAAGCAGGAAGGACGTGATGTCTTTTTTGATGCCGAACACTTTTTCGACGGCTACAAAGACAACCCCGAATTTGCCCTCAAAATGCTCCTTTCCGCCGTTCAGGCCGGAGCATCACGAATAGTACTCTGCGATACCAACGGAGGATCACTGCCCCATGAGGTAACCGGTATCGTCGCCCATGTTCTCAACGTCACCGGAGTTCCCGTCGGCATTCACAGCCACAACGACGGCGACCTGGCCGTAGCAAACTCCATCGCAGCCGTCATGGCCGGTGCAACCCACATCCAGGGAACCATCAACGGTATCGGCGAACGATGCGGCAACGCCAACCTGATCAGCATCATTCCCAACGTCATGCTGAAGCTGCAGCGATCATTCACCTTTGTAGAGCACCTCACCCAGCTCACCTCACTCTCGAAGTTCGTCTACGAGATTCTCAACATGCCGTCAAATACCCGCGCACCCTTTGTCGGAAAATCAGCCTTTGCCCATAAAGGCGGCATCCATGTCAGCGCCGTCATGAAAGAGAGCTCACTCTACGAGCATATCGACCCCGCAGAGGTCGGCAACCGCCAGCGCGTTCTGGTCTCCGAACTTGCCGGCCAAAGCAACATCCGCTACAAGGCGCATGAACTCGGCATCACCCTGCCCGAAAAAAGCGAGCTCTTCAAAAATATCGTCCACCACATCAAAGAACTCGAACACGAAGGCTACCAGTTTGACGGAGCCGAAGCCTCCTTTGAGCTCCTGCTGCACAAGGAACTTGGCAACTTCACCCCCTTCTTTGAAGTCCTTGAAACCAAGGTGCACATCGAATCCAGCAAAAACGCCAACAATGTAGACCAGGCCGTACTCAAGGTCAAGGTTGGAGATGAAATCGAGCATATAGCCGCCGACGGAGACGGCCCGGTCAACGCCCTCGACAAGGCCCTCCGCAAAGCCCTGATCCACTTCTACCCCGAAATCAAGAGCATCAAGCTGGTCGACTACAAGGTCCGTGTGCTCGAAGAAAAACGCGGCACCAGCGCCAAGGTGCGGGTACTGATCGAATCCAGCAACGGCCACTACACCTGGGGCACAGTCGGCGTCTCAACCAACATCATCGAAGCAAGCCTCCAGGCACTTCAGGACAGCATGAACTACCACCTCTTCACGCTCAAGGCATTGGTGCCAAGCACCGCAAAAAACACCCAGGCATAAGCCATTTTGTCACAAGCCGGGCAAACGCATCACGCGCTGCCCGTCACTGCTCAGTTCAGGTCATAGTTTCTCTTGGCATAGGCGCGCGCATTGGCGCCAAGCCGTGAGCGTTCGGCAGAATGGTCAAACAGGGCGCATACCGTACTGGCCAGCGCATGATAAACCCCTAATCCGTGATAAAGATTATACAATAATCATAGAAAACACGCTTTCACTTGGTACCGTTCCATACGTTGCTTTCCTTGACATCATTCGTTTACCAGAATTACAAAACCAGTACAACCACTCATCCCGATACCGGGACAACGTGACAATACTGGTTGCAAGATGTTTATTGCCTGAGCTCTCTTCTTCAGGCGGGCAGGTTGTTCGTAGCTGCCTGATGGGCGTCATCTTTCTTCAGAATGCCATCTTCAACCATTTTGTTGATTGCCTGTGTGAGTTGCTCGTGGGTACGAAGCAGCGCAGGCAGTGAAAGCGCAAGCGATGCTATCGGACGAATATTGGCCTTCTCTTTTTCGAGTTGCGTAATGTTGACAAGATCAAGACGGATAACGCCATCGATGAGCGTAATGTTGGCAACTCCGTCAGCATAAAAAGTCTGCATGTTTTTTCTCCCTGAAAAATATTTTTAATGTTTGATTCTCGTAGCACCGCGAAGTTTGAATATATCAACCGCAGCAATCTTTTTTACAAATAACTTCGACATGCCTGTTAAAAAGCTCGTACAGCCCTGGCACGATAGCCTTGCGATTTGCTGTAGTCATGCTGGTATCCATCACCGAAAAACTGCCGCCAGGCGTTCGTTGCATCGCGTTCAGTGGAACTCCAGTAGAATTTGTCGATAAAATCGCCAACAGCGTTTCTGTTCAGATAGAGCTGGTTCAACTGCTCCTTGTTAGGCAAAAACCAGTCATGGTAACCGTTGCTCACAAAATCATGACATGCCGCATTGGCATCAGCCCAGATATAGTACCCCTCCTCCTTGTCCGGAGAGTGCCCCTGCATATCTGCCTTGGCAGCGATAAGGCCGTGATGCCCTGTATTGTTCAGGTAAAAGACAATGCCTCCGCCATAATATTCCCCGATCTTGACCTTGGCGGCTGCCGGTGCCTCAGCAACCGTCTCACTTTTGCTCTCCACGGCTATCGGCTGACTTGGCAGGCGCTCTCCGCGGGCCTCCTTCAGATTGATTGATGACTGCATCTGATTGAACAAAAGCTGGAAATCGTATCCCTGTTCAGCTCCGGCAAGTGAAAAGATTTTCTTGAGAAGCCCGCCAAGGCCATCTTGAGATATGCGCAACGCTTTTGCAATCAGAGCCTGGGTTAAGGCAGGATCATCAAGCAGCTTGTCTGACTTGGCAAACGCCAGCAACTGCTCCTCGGCCTCCATGAGTTCTTCATCACATCGCATGATCAGCCCCCCGTGGGGGACAAAGAACGTCACCTCTTTCATGCCGCGTCTGCGGCGGATAGCCTCATTCAAAGCTTTGACGCCAAGCTCATCTCCTTTCTGTGCCAATTCCATCGCCTCACGTAATGCATCAAGAAAAATGGACTCATCCTGATAGGAAACCAGCCGGCTTACCAGGCGATCAAGGGGGTCGTCTTGTTTGTTTCCAAAGATGTTTTTTAACACACCCATCTATTTCTCCTGTTTTTTTTGATTGACAGAGGGTTACATCATTCCTAAAAAGCCCGTACAGCGCGCACACGGCTGACGTACAACTTATTGCTGTGGCTCTGGTAACCATTGATGAAAACCTGCAGCCACGCATTGGTTGTACTGGACTCCGAGGAACTCCAGTAGTAAGTGCTGTAATCCGCAAAATTGCCAACATCACGCTTGCGCAAATAAAGCTTGTTCAGTTGTTCTTTGTTGGGCAAAAACCAGTCACTGTAACCGTTACCGATAAAATCATGGCAGGCAACTTTAGCATCTGCCCAGGTAAAGCGCCCCTCTTCATAACCGGAAGAATGTCCCGACAGGTCTTCTTTGGCGGCAATAAGTCCATGCTTCCCTGTTTCATCGACAGAAAAGACAATGCCACCACCATACTCGTCACCGATATTCATGATGGTTGTCGTTAAAAGTTATCGTTGATATTAAAAAGCACGTACAGCCCTCACACAACTGCCGTTCGACTTGTTGCCGGCAACCTGGTTCCCATTCAGAAAGTACTCAGCCCAGGCATTGTTCCCGTCACTCTCAGAGGAACTCCAGTAGTAGGTATCCACAATACCGCCAACGGCACTTTTATTCAGATAGAGCTGATGCAACTGCTCCTTGTTCGGCAAAACCCAGTCGCCGTAACCTTCCACAAAAGCATTGGCGGCAGTGTTGGCATCATACCAGTTCATGACGCCCTCTTCCTTGCCGGAAGTGCGGCCTGCCATATCCGTTTTGGACACAATAAGACCATGCTGGCCCGTACCGTCAACATAAAAAACAATCCCGCCGCCCAGGCTGTCACCAGGCTTTGGCGTGGCCGCGAAAGAGAGTGATGAAGCTGAAATCAGGACCAATCCAGTAAGCAGTACCGCCATCCAGAGGCGGGTAATGCTTTTTTTTGCAATAAATGTCATGACGGTTGTCGTTAAGGTTATTGTTGACCAAAAGGATAGTTCGGCGATAATACGCGCAGATCATCAAAGAAAAACGTAGAACTTAAAGATAGAAAAGATTATTAGAATATCCGTGCTGTAATGGAAGGGAGTACCGGTTTGCTTTTTAGACGGGCAAAAAAAAGACAGCGAAGATGGGAACTGCCCCCCCTCCGCTGTCCAAAGCAAACAACCAGCCCGGTCTTAACCTATCAATCATCAATCAACACACACACAAAAGACCGGGACTTGTTGCTCTCCATTAAGTATGACGTGATTCCCGGCAAAATCTTGCGCAAAAAAAATCATTTTTTTACAGCTATCTTCCCTTACTCGAAACGAAGGGCTTCAACCGGTTTGAGCGATGCTGCTTTTCTGGCAGGCCAAAGGCCGAAAAAAATGCCGATCAGCGCTGAAAAGGTCGTTGCAACCAGAACCGATACCAGTGACGTTTTGACCGCCCACCCGGCAAAAAGAGCGAGAACCAGCGATATGCCTATACCGGCAAGAATCCCGATAAACCCTCCACTGATGGTCATGCCGACCGATTCAATAAGAAACTGCAGCATGATATCGTTTTTTCTCGCCCCGATAGCCTTGCGCAACCCGATCTCGCGGGTTCGTTCGGTCACGGAAACAAGCATGATGTTCATGATGCCGATTCCTCCAACAAGCAGCGAAATAGCTGCAATCGAACCAAGCAGCAAACTCATCGTCTGCGTGGTGCTGCTGAGCATCTTCTGAATCTCGGTCATATCCCTGATATTGAACGAATCGTCATCCGCTTTCAGGCGATGCCGTTTCTGGATCAGCTCACTGATGGCAGCTTTGGCCTGTTCAATCAAGGTAGGCGAAGCAACCTCGACAAAAATGCCGCTGAGATAATCCTTGCCGAGCACACGGTACATGGCAGTCGTCACGGGGATCAGCACCACGTCATCCTCGTCCTGCGGACCGGAAAACCCTTTTGCCGGAGCTATGCCGATAACCTTGAAATTGATCCGGTTGATCTTGATGGTTTTTCCAAGCGGGTTGCTCCCCCCAAAAAGCTCCTTGACCACCGTCACGCCGATAATGGCCGACTTTTCCCGCGTCTGGATCTCTTCCCGGGTAAACCACCTCCCCACCGTAGGAACCATCGCACGCATGGTACCGTAATCGAATCCCACCCCGGTCAACTGCGAACTCCAGTTTTTGTTGCCGTAAACAATCCGACCGTTGCCATTGACCACCCCGGTGGAATTTTTGACCAGCGTCCGCAGCGAGGCAATATCATCAACATCAATAAAGGTAAACCGTGCAACCGCACCCGCCCCTTGCGCCGCGCCATGAATTTTGGCCGACCCGCCCCTGATCGAGAGCATATTCGAGCCCATGGATTTCAGCTGCTCCTGCATCGCCGCTTTTGCTCCTTCGCCAAGCGCCATCATGGCAATCACCGAGGCAACCCCGACAAAGATGCCGAGCACCGAAAGAAAAGAGCGCATCTTGTTGGCAAGAATCGACTGAAAGGCCTGTGCCATAAATCCGGTATAGCGACCATCCTGCCATAACGAACCCTTCCGGGAAACCGGTGACTCCAGCTCAATCTCCCCTGCTGCCGCCGCCGAGGGCTGCATCCCCGCCCGGCGTTCATCGGAGATAATGACGCCGTCTTTCATGATAATGACCCGGCCCGCATAGTCCGCGATCTCATTTTCATGCGTCACCATGATGACGGTCTTTCCCTCGTCATGAAGCCCTTTGAGAATCTTCATGATCTCGGCAGAGTTTTTTGAATCAAGGTTGCCGGTCGGCTCGTCGGCAAAAATGATCAGCGGATCGCGGATCAGCGCCCGTGCTATAGCCACCCGCTGCTGTTCACCGCCCGAAAGCTGGTTTGGCGTATGATCAATTCTATGATCCAGTCCAACCAGCTTCAGCCGCTCAATCGCCTCCTGACGGAAATCCCCCTTAAGCCCGCTGTAAATGTGCGGCAGCCGCACATTATCGACAATGGTCATGCGCTTGAGCAGATGGAACTGCTGAAAAACAAATCCCGCAACATTATTGCGCAACCCGGCCTGCTCATCCTCTGTCAAGGTGTTGACATTATTGCCCATAATCATGAACTCCCCCTTGTCGGGATTGTCGAGCAGACCAAGAATCTGCAGCAGAGAGGATTTGCCTGACCCCGAGGCTCCCATGATGGCAACAAACTCACCCCGCTCTATGGTCAGGGAGACCCCCCGAAGCGCATGAACGGTACTTTCACCGATCTGGTAGGTGCGGTGAATATCGACGACTTCAAGCAGTGGTTTCATTATCGTGTCCTGCTTCGTTGCGGCATAAATGGATTTGATCCGCCTTTTTTCCCCGGCAGAACAAAAGAGGTATCCGGCAGCAGCACCACAGCGTTGTCCTTCAGCCCCTCAAGAATCTCGATGTGCCGTTCATCCTGCAACCCGGTCTGCACCGTTTTAAAGCGCACCTCATCCTCTTTGCCGCTGCCCCTCCGCTGAAGCACCACCGTCTTGCCTCTTCTGCTCTGCACGGCCGCAACCGGCACCAGCAGCGCATTCTGCTTCTCCTGGACAATAATCTCGATATTGGCGCTCATGCCGGAGCGGAAAACATCGGGAATGCGCTCAGGAATAACATCGACATTATAGATATTGACGTTATTCTGCAGGTGTGACTCATAGTAAATATGCCCGACAACCCCGTTCACCCTGATTTCAGGGTAGGCATCCAGCCCGATCACCGCCTTCTGGCCCACTTTGACCCTGCCGATATCGGTTTCATCAACGAAAGCCTTGACAAGAAGCCGGTCAGAGAGCACAAAGAGCGAATCACTTGTGGTCACCGTCTTGCCCGGATCGACGCTCCGAACAATAACCTGCCCCGCCATCGGCGCAATAACTGCGGTCTCCTTGTAAACCTTCTGCCAGTAGCTCTGCTCACTTTTTCCCTGCAATTTGGCAGCATCAAGCAGCGCTGCCCTCTCGGTTGAACTGAGCATGGCAAGAACCTCTCCCTTCTTGACCAGTTGTCCCTCTTCGACAAGAATATCCTCGATTCTCCCCCCTACCGACGACTGGATTTTCACGCGGGTTTGCGGCTCAACGGCTCCGGTTGTCGATACCGATGAGGAGATGGTGCCTCTTACGGCATGAGCCTCTTCAAAATGTTGCTTCCCGTTACTGTTGCTGCGGAAATAAAAGAACCCTGCAACCCCGAAAACAGAGAGTGCAACCAGAACACCCCATACCAGCTTTTTGCGACTAACCATCAAGACCCTCTCCTTTTGCCTGAATCCATTGAGCCTCGGCAATCAGCAGATCTGCCCCGGCATTAAGAAACTCCTTTTTTGCACTCACCAAATTGTTTTCAATAATCACCCAGTCATTGAACGTAATAAGACCGTTCGAATATTGCGCGTTGGCAATAGTCGAGCGCTCCTGGGCCGCATCAAGAAATTTTTTCTTCACAGCCACCATCTGACGGGCATCCTGAAAACTCTTCCAGCTCTCTTCGAGCATATTGAAAAGCTGGAGATAGCCGCTTTTTTCCTGCGCATTCTGCTGGCTCAACACAGCCATAGCTTTGGTAACCCTGGCCCGGCCTGTCCCTCCTTCATAAATCGGCACCGAAAGCGTCAGGCCTGCACTCCAGTCCACCGCCTTGAACGGCAACGTGTCAACCGAACCCTTGCCGAGCGACGAGGTCAGGTAGAGCTCGGGCGAAAAAGCATTTTTAGCCGCATCAAGATCAAACCGCGCAGCCTTGCTTCGGGTATCGAGCTGCTGAAACAGCGGATGGCTTTTCACCAGAATTGCAAGATCAGGCTTCGTAACCAAAAGATCCGTCACCCTGAATGCACCCTGAACCCTGAGCGGATTATGGCTGTCACGGCCAAGCGCCGAAGCAAGGGTGGTCTGGGCAAGCACCAGTCCCCGTCTGGCCTGCGACACTTCAAACTCCGCCTGAGCCAGATCAGCCTCAGCCTGGCGAAGCGAACCGATATGCTCCCGTCCTCCCTGGTAACGCAGACTGATCAGCCGCACATTCTTCTGCCGCCGGTCGGCAATCTCAGCAGCAAGACCAACAAGCTGCTGCGCTTTAAGCAACTGCGTAAATGCCGATCGAAGGGCAAAGCGAAGATCAGCAGAAACTGCATTATAGTTATACTGGGCACCCTTGATCGCCTCTTTGCTGCTGGCAACCTGGCTTGAAGTTTTGTGTCCGTCATAAAGAAGCTGCTGTGCCGTCAGCGAATAAGAGTGCGCAAGAAAGGAGCTGCTTCCGGCGGCTGTTGTACCGCTCTCCTCCGACTGCACTCCCAAACTGAGCTTGGGAAGAAGCGCCCCCCCGGTGATGCGCTTATCAGCTTCAGCCTGCTGCAGGAGCGCAAGAGCTGATGAAAGGTCGGGATGCGCCTCTTTGGCCTCGCGGACACACTGCAGCCACGTCAGCGACTCTTCAGCATGCAAGGGCGAGGCGAGGACGAAAAAAATCGCCCCCAGAAGCAGACAAGTTTTTGATCTCATTATAAGCATGCTCTTTTTCTACCTGTTAACAATCACCATTTCGCCACCGGACGCTCACCGGTTAGACGCTCTTTGCATTATAATCTTGCGCTTTATGTGATAATAATTTACAAAATATCAAAAAAAAGCCCCGCCGAGTTACGCGAGGCTTAGTAACATTACAATGATTGGCTTATCTGTTGATAAGTATGGCAGAGTGGCCTGTCCCTTGACTTGCGACAAAGCTACCGTTTTTTGACATCTCCGGACTGTTTTCAGCGTGGATACTGCCTTTGTACGAAGTAGAACAACCAGCTAAGGCTACAATCGCCATGACTAATAACGCATAGATTTTCATAATCGACTCCCGTTTTGTTATTGATGAAACGTTTACAATCGGCAGAAGGGTACTGGTGTTGTATGCCGCAACCTCCTGCCTTGTCATGAAACAAAAATCAGTCAGTTTCTTTTTCCGCCATTATTCTGCCTGTCGTTGTTATTGCCACCCTTGCCCTGCTCGTCCTGGGTTCGCTTGTTATCGGCGCCCTTTTTGAGCGGTTCCTGAACTCGGCGAATCTTAACGGATTTTTTCGGCTGCTGAACTCGACGGATCTCGACAGCCTTGTTCTGCGGTTTCTGGAATCGCTTGATTTCAGAGATCTTGTTAGGCTCATCCTTGATTATCCTATTTTTGACAGCCTTATTCTGTTGCACCTTGACCCGTCCGCTCTTGGCATCGTTACGCTGATCAAGGATCCGCCTCCTATTGTCGTCGTTACGCTGATATTGGTTATTGCTATGGTCGGACCTGCGGTACTCAATATCGCGATACCTTCTGATATCTTCCCAGCGATGCCTGCTTATCTGATAAGGAAGCCTGTTGTTCAAGATGAGAATCCACGGGCCATGGTAATTAGAAGAACGGTACCAGTGAGTATTGTGGTATATGTAGTAGTAATTCCCGTAGTAGATGATATCATAAGCATTACCTACAGATATTGAAAACCCCTGGGCACGCAGATAGATAAAACTCGGCGCTGAATTGATCACAAAAGAAGGGTGACTCCCTGTGGTGATTTTGACGCTTATTGCCGCCTTGGCATCTGCCGCCGGATTACCGAGAAGCATGCCGGCAATGCCTGCCGCCAACCAGATTTGTTTTTTCATTATCATTTTTCCTGTTCACATGTCGTTTGGCGATGACAGGAATGCGCTACTACTGCCGCATGGAAAAGCTCAAGCCTCACCCTGATATTTCCGGATTTTCCGGGGTTATAAATACCTGATGGTCAATTGCCTGTTTTTCAGGTTAAATACGTCAACCATGAATAACACGAATCAAAATCACCACAATGGCAATAACCAAAAGAGCATGAGTCATACACTCCCATTGTATCAACTCGCAAGCTCCAATACTTTTAATATAGCTAAAAAGAAGCACATAATCGCATCAGAGAGCACTCAGCAAACGTTATTTTCATACGATATGATATCCTCCATTGCTCCCGTCAAGAAAAAAAATCTTTCTTGATTTCATGGGCGGCAACATCACAAGCGATGCCGGTGCTTTGCTGTTGAGGCAAATCGAATGCGAAGGAGTGATCGTTATTTTTTCCGCTTCTGAAGAGCTTTATCAGAGATGACCTGTTCGATGTCCGAGGAGACGGTGAGGCTGCGCATGAGGTCGAGCAGGTTCTGTTGGACGTTGAGATTCAGTTCGATAGGTCGTCCACCCTGATAGTCCGGATTGGCTCCCTTGACCTTGACCGTCATGGTCGAATTGCCATCCGGGCTCATATTGATTGACGAGAGCAGCCCTGTATAGAGAAAGTTTGAGAGTGCTTCGTAGACGATGCGCAGTCCCTGGTTTGCTGCAGCTCGCTCTTCAGGTGTCGTCGCGTAAATAATCTGTCCTGACTGCTCTGCGCTTATTTCCCCACCTTTGATTTCAAGCAACTGGCCATTCATTTTTATCGGAATATTTCCTCCCATGCTTCCTGTTGCATAAATCTTTTTTGCGCCGTGCAGATCGAACAGTTTCTGCAGCGGAATATTATAGATCTGGAGCGTGGTTTCGCCCTTCCTTTTTGCCATATCGTAATCCAATTGCCCGAAAGCGACCCTGCCGTCAAAAAAACCTGCGCTGAAGTCCGAAAAGGATGCGATATCAAGATTCAGTCGGTTATGCCAGAGCGTCAGCTTTCCTTTTGGCAAGGTGAGCACTATCTCTCTTCCGTTGCTCTTGCTAAGCAGATTTTTCAGACTGAACGTAATGGTGGTGCTTCTGTTCAATGATCGGTTGAGCACAAGGTCGGGCGCTGTAAAAATAAAGTAGGTATCCTGCTTTTGCGGACCAAATAGGCTTTCGCTTTCGCTTGCACGTAGCTTTTTTGACGGGTCGACAATGGTAACCGTGCCCCCTCCGGAAGATTGAAGATGTGCGTTCTGAATTGAGTATCCGTTTTTTGTTATGGTCAGCGGAATGGTTCCGCTTACCGGCCCTTTCATCGAGCTCTTGAAGTATCCGGTCATGCGCACACGCTCAAGCAAATTAAGGTTGTTCAGCTTCAGGGTCAAGTGTGTGGCCTTTGCAGACGGGTCGATGCTGACAGGTGTTGAGGAGATTGTTCCGCCAAGCAGTGTCGCCGACATGCCATTCAACGTGAGGCCGGAAAGCTTTTTGTTCCGGCTGTTAAGTATTATGCTCGCATTGAAATTTTTCACGACATCGCTCCCTTTGAAATTGAGTGAGAACCAGGGCGTGCTTTTTCGTGAGTAGAAAACAATCTTGATGCCCTTTTCGGGCATAATGACGGCATGACGCACCAGTACGGTAGAATCCTGGAATTCGACAGGAATAAAACCGCTTATTCGCCCTGATGCGAAGGTTTTTTTGCTGCCGCCCTGGTTATAGCCCGGTATTGCCGTGAGCGGGATTTGTGCCATGGCAAGGGTGAATCGGGACTGTTTTTTATTCAGGTCATAATCAATACGCTCTGTCGATACCTTCCAATGAAAGAGCTCCATTGAGCAGTCGGTGAGCGTGATGATACAGGGCTTGAGCGGGTCTCGTCTTGAACCGAAAAGCGCTTTGAAATTGCCCACCGGCGAAGGGTTTCCCTCGTTTAAGAGTTTTGCTATACGCAGTGTATCCAATTGTTGTTGCCAGTGATCTGCCGCGCTAAGCCGTACCTTGAAATTCACATTTTCAAGGCTGAGCTTTTCTCGCGTAACGGTGGCTCCATCAATAGTGTAGGCGGCAGAAATCGGCACAAAAGAGAGGGTGAAGCCGTTCTTGCGGGAAACGTCAATGCTGACCTGCAGCTGCGGCTTGCGGTCGACGAAGGTAACCTTCTCCCTCTGCTGAGTTACCGTGAGCGAATCGGCATCAATGGTTAATGCTGCATTGAAAACATTCTGCAGCAGAGTTCGCAAGCCAGGGGTATCGCGGTTCTCGAAATGCCAGGAGAGCAAACCCTTTGTGAGTAAAAGGCTATAGGTGGCCGCATCACTGCAGCCATTGGGCGGTGTGGTGAAGAGTACCTTTATTGAGCGAAACCCAACGCCCGAAAGACCCGGCAGAGCTGCACCCGAAACCTCAATACGAAACGGCTTCCCCTCAAGGGCACGGTTCGCCAGTGATTGAGCATACCAGGGAAAAAAGAACCACGCTGCTGCCGGTAAAAGCGCCAGAAGCAGAAGCAAAGCGATCAGGATGCGCAGAGCCCTTTTTTTTCGCAGGATTACTTTGCCTTTTTTATCCATTTCCCCTGAACCTTTACCCACGTCCCTGCCGGAAGACGACTATAGATTTTCTGGAACATCATCTCTCCCACAACATCACTGGTCAGGTTATTCTGGGCAGCAACTTTTGCATACTCAGTACGACGCAAGCTATTGATGGTTGCAATCAATTCCTCTGCATCAACCGGTGCATCCGGAGGAATGGCAAGCAGTCCATTGTCAACCTCTCCGGCAAGTCCGTTCAGTCTGGCTGTTTTAATATCAAGCGCAAAGGCAGTCACAGCAAGAACCATAAACAACATCGTTACTGCCGCTACCCTTAACACTATGGATTGTATATTTTTCATAGTTCCATTTCTCCTGATTAGAATAAGCCTTGTTTGTTTTCAAGCAGGTAGTCGAGTTCCCGGTCAACCTTGATCCTGATTTCGTGATCGATTTTGATGTTCATGTTAATCACAATCGGTTTGTCGGGGGCTTGAATTTTTACGGTTGGAGTGCACCCGGTCACGAGTGCACCGGCGGCAAGCAAAAGAAGCGCCAGGATGCTGTCGATTTGTCTGTTCATTGCTCTTTTCATTTTTTTAAACGAAGTTCTTGTCCCTGCAGTACTATCGGCAGTCATCTCTACTGCAACAGAGAGGTGTACCATACCCGATAATTGATATCCCCATCCCCCCATTGGGGAACAAGGATGCTTTGTGAAGAGGAAATCAATGATATTCCCCGTATCGGCCAAATCCTTAAAAAAGAGTACTATTTTGCTGGTTCAGGCACAAAAACCAGACGAAAGCCAATGTAGTTGCTGCGGAACTCGGATGTGCCGCCATCGCGAGATGCTGACCGGCATCGACTTCCAAAATCATTCCAGCTCCCGCCACGAAGCACATGGGTCAAACCGGTTGCTGGTCCGACAGGATTGATAACGGTACCTTTTGCTTTACAGTCGGCGTAATAGCTCAATCCATACCAGTCACTGCACCATTCCAAAACATTCCCGTGCATGTTATAAAGCCCCCAGGCATTCGGAGCAAAACTGTTAACCGCAACCGTGTTCGCTCTGTACACCCCTTTTGGGTTATGGTTGTACGGATAGTTCCCGTCATAGTTAGCCTGATCTGTTGTTATGTTCTCTCCTGTACTGAAGGGCGTCTGGCTTCCTGCCCGGCAAGCATACTCACGCTCCGCTCCTGTAGGCAAGCGGAAAAGCTTTCCTGTTTTTTTCGATATCCACTGGCAATAGGCTACGGCATCATTCCAGCTAACATGCAACACCGGATGATTATCTTCGCTCTGGCTCCGCAAACTGCCCGACACTCCATGACGCCAGTTTACACCTGCTTTTTTCAGGACGTTCACACCATCAAAAATCCAGCTCCCGCTCCCTTTTTCAGCATCAGTCAGATAGTTTGATGCCACAATGAATCTCCTGAACTCAGCAGCAGTTACGGCATATTTACTTATACAGAAATCACTTACTCTTGCCCGATGCTGGATTTCATCTTGCTGGCGGCCAACTTCACTCTCCGGGCTTCCGATGGTAAATTCGCCTCCATCTATCTTAATAAAGTTTTGGGGAACACGCCCTGCGGCTGGTAACGATGAGTTAAAAACCATGAGTCCGACAAGGCAGAGAACAGGTACGATGGCAACAATTTTCCGTTTGTGCCAAGTCAGGCTTGCCAGCAGGGCAAGAAAGCTGTATATGCGTGTTGCGACACTGCTCTCAATTTCTCTATCAGCTCTCAACAGCGGAGATCCGACCCGCTTGGTCATGGTTTTCATCATGTACCCCTTTTATCGAATTATAGAAAAATACAAGCCGCGCTTACCATTTTCTTTTTATGCCTGGGTTGCACAAATAGCCAAATATGCAAAACCAGCCTTGTTGAAACTCCCCGTTATTTTTCAAATTCCAGACAACAAATTTCAACAATATGGAACGGTTCAGAACTTAATAATAAGCAATAACTCTTTCAGAAACGGAGAGTTATTTTCAATCGCTATTGCAATAAAACGCCTGGTAACATAAAGTCGATTCAGTCTGATCCAAAATAGGATTTATCTCCTAAATATCAATAATATAATTAATTAGCTTTTTAAGCACAGGGGACGAAGTATCCCGATAAAAATTGTATCTTTTCCACCGTGCTACAGAATTATTTCAATGATGTCGATTACTTTTATCAAGGCCTTTTTATCATGCTTGAAGCCCGTAACCTCTCTCTTACCGTCGGAACCAAAGAACTCCTGACCGATACATCATTCCGCATTGGCGACAAAGACCATGTCAGTCTTGTCGGTCTTAACGGAACAGGAAAAACAACGCTCCTGCGCCTTATCAGCGGGCCAAAAACCGAGTCAGCCCTCGTCATCACCGGCCATTTCCTGAAATCGGCCGATACCACCATCGGCTATCTTCCCCAGGAGATCTCCTTTGATGCCGATCTGGAAAAAACCGCCCTGCAATATGCCCTCCAGGCCAACGCAAGACTCGCAGAACTGGCCCATAAAATAACCCGCATGGAACACGAGCTCGCCCTGCCCGAACAGGATTACGAAAGCGAGTCGTACCACCAGCTTATCGAGCGTTTTTCCGATGCCATGCACGAATTTGACCATCTGGGCGGCTATACCATGCAGTCCAATGCCGAAAAGGTGCTTGCCGGTCTCGGATTCAGCGAAATAGATTTTCATAAAAAAGTAAAGGCCTTTTCCGGCGGATGGCAGATGCGCCTGCACCTCACCAAACTGCTGCTGCAGAACCCGACGCTGCTCCTGCTTGATGAGCCAACCAACCACCTCGATATCGACTCGCTTCGCTGGCTCGAAAACTATCTCATGAACTACGAGCACAGCTATATCATCGTCTCGCACGACCGCTTTTTCCTCGACAAGCTCACCAACAAAACCCTTGAAATCGCCTTCGAACGGATCAACGAATACAAGGGAAACTACTCCTATTACGAAAAAGAGAAGGCCGAGCGCTACGAACTGATGATGGGCCAGTATACCAACGACCTGAAAAAAATGGCCGAGCTGAAGGCCTTTGTCGACCGCTTCCGCTACAAGGCCACAAAAGCCAGGCAGGCACAAAGCCGCCTCAAGCAGATGGAGAAGATGGAAAAAAACATGTTCACCCCCGAAGAGGACAACTCACGCATCTCCTTCCGCTTTCCCAAGGCCAACCCCTCCGGACGCGAAGTCATGCGGCTCCAAGGAGTCAAAAAAGCCTACCTCCTGCCTGACGGCACCAAAAAACAGGTGCTCAACAGCATCGACCTTGAGGTCATGCGCGGCGACCGGATTGCCATTGTAGGCTCAAACGGCGCAGGCAAAACCACCTTCTGCAAAATTCTGGCCGGAGAAATCGACTTCGAAGGCAAACTGACCATGGGGCACAACGTAACCCTCAACTACTTTGCCCAGCACCAGACCGAAAACCTCTCGCAAGACAAAAGCGTCTACGTCGAAATGATGGACTCAGCCCCCTCATCCGAAGCACAGAAAAGAGTGCGCGACATTCTCGGCTGCTTTCTCTTCAGCGGAGATGCCGTCAACAAAAAAATCAGGATCCTCTCGGGAGGCGAAAAATCAAGGGTCGCTCTGGCAAAAATCCTGCTTCAGGCCTCAAACCTGCTCATCATGGATGAACCCACCAACCATCTCGACATGCGCTCCAAAGAGATGCTGATCGACTCGCTCGAATACTACGACGGCACCCTCCTCATTGTCAGCCACGACCGCTACTTCCTCGACAGCCTGGTCAACAAGGTGGTTGAAATAAAAAACGGCTCCCTGCAGCTCCACTTAGGCACCTACGCCGAATACCTTGAAACCGCCGAAAAAGCCATCGAAGCCGAGCGCAAGCTGGAAGCCACCCAAAAACAGAAAAGCCAGGCTGCACCCGCCAAACCCGCCGAAAAAGAGAAAGAGCAGGCCAAAAAGAGCGCCGCAGCCAAAAAAGACAAAAAGAGAATGGACGAGGTCGAGCAGAAAATCAACCGGCTTGAACAAAAGAAAGAGTCGATTGAAACCATCATGGCAAACGAAGATTTCTACAAAAAAAGCCAGGAAGAGACCAACAAAACCCTCGAAGGCTACCACGCACTCTGCAAAGAGCTGAACGCCCTCTTTGCCGAATGGGAGGCCGGCTCCTGAAAACCTGAATGCCGTACTCAGAATACGTTCAGGCAAAGTATTTGATGATTACTTAAGTATTGCTGATACTTAAAATAATATACACGGAATTTTACCTGGATTCACGGCAAGCCTTTATCAGCAGAAAAGTTGTTGCAGCATCACCTCAAGTAAATGCGGAGGAATTATGGAGAGAAAAGGTGCAGAGATCTGACCATCTGAACAACAGATTGGCATTGAAAAAAAGAATTCTGATCAGTGGACTTGTTCTTGCGTTGCTGGCTTCTGCGTTGTTTTTTCTGACAAGAAAGAATGACATAATTCAGCCAAAAGCGATAACGGAAAAAGTAAATATTGACATACCCCAATCCACCATCAATATTCCCATCACCCTTGAAATCAAAAGCCTTGCCGATTATCTGAACAACAAAATCACCGGACGATTTCTGGAAACAACTCTCTTTCTGCAGCAGTCACACAAAGAGAGAATCGCCTTGACCCTTACCAAAACAGAGGATATCACCATCAGCTCAACAGGCCGAGAGTTGCTCTGCATCCTGCCATTAACTGTTGAAGCAACACTAATCGACAGCAGGTTAGGAAAAACACTCTCAAAACTGGTACACCCTTTTCGAACCAGTATCATCCTGACACTGTCAACACCCATTGATCTGGATCGTTCCTGGAAACTGAAAACCAGATTTAAAATCCGGGGATACCAATGGGTAACTGAACCGGTACTCAAAATCGGCCCGTTCAGAAAAAACATACAAAAACATCTTGACAGGGCCATAAGGAAGAACAGGAAGGTTTTAACCTCGATGGTTGACAAGGAGATAAACAAGGCCGCCTCATTACAAAAAACCGTTGCTGGCGTCTGGTGTGACTTGCAGGAACCCATTCTTATCAACAGAAACCCCTCTCCGGTGTGGATCCGCTTTGCCTGTAGTGATATCAAAGGGGATATCACCCTGCACAACAATGCTATCATCTGCTTTGCCAGTGTGAAAGCAAAAATGCTGATCGTCACCGATACAACAACATCCACTAAACACAACTCCCTGCCAAATTTCAAACAAATTGAGGCAAGAGAGAAACTGCCCAAATCTGATATTTTTGTCTATGCCAACACCTCTTTTTATGAAATCAATCAACAATTGAACGATCTTTTGAAAGGTACGGTGATTTCCTCAAAAGGATACACCATAACCATTAAAGAGATCCATGCCTTTGCATCAACTGAAGGATTAACCATAGCAGTAAATACTGGCGGAGATCTCAAGGGACGTTTTTTTCTGACGGGTCGTCCGGTTTTTGATATCGCCACCCAGAGACTGAATGTTCGGGAGTTTAACTTTTTGATCAACAGCAACAGCATTCTTGTGAACAGAGGAGATGATGTACTCCACGATCTTTTAAAGGAACGTGTAGCGTCAAAGCTTAACCTTGGCTTCGAAAAGCTGATCTCTCAATTACCCCTCATCATCAATCAAGCCTTTGCCAAAGAGAAGGCAGGACGCACAATCGACCTGAAAGTTGGAAATCTGGAAATCAAACAGTGCAATATTCTTATGGGAAAAGAAAAACTCCACTTTATCATCAACGCAGGCACAGAAACAACGATAAGGCTCAAAAAAATCAAGGCAGGCAACGCCATTCGGATACATTAAAAAACTGACGCTTTTTGGGAAATGTAACGTAATTTTTGGGAATGCGGGCCGGGTTTTTGCGCAGGTCTTGTTATCCCTCATCGGCGGTCTTTCTCTTGCCGAAATAGAATCCCACGACCACCAACGCAATGTTATTTAGCACCTCCGGAACAGCTGGGGCATCGTTGCTTATGTAATTCACAAGCCGCGATAACTCCCCGCTGGAGATATGCCCCATGTTTGCACTTGTTGAATGCAACAGCTTCTATGTTTCATGCGAGCGCACTTTCGGGCCCGAGTTGAGCCTGCGTCCGGTAGATGTTCACTCGAACAACGACAATGGACAGCATATCTCACATTAATACTACTCACACAATTCGCGTAATGTGCGGAAAACCCTCTCCTGTTTCTTTCTTCGTCACTCGTTCCTCCGCACCCGGCAATACGATCCAGGGTAGTTATACAATTTGCTAATTTGTTTGGGGAATTGTATAATCCGCTATGCTCTACCGTAAACTAACATCAACCCTTCAGCGGTTGGCCAAAACATTTCCTGTTATTGCCATCACCGGCCCAAGGCAGTCAGGAAAAACAACGCTGGCAAAAGCCGTCTTTGCCGACAAACCCTATGTGACTCTTGAAGACCCGTCCGAACGTGCATTTGCCTTGGAAGACCCAAGAGGGTTCCTCGGGAGGTTTCAGGGCGGTGCCATCTTTGATGAAGCACAACGCTGGCCTGATCTTTTTTCATACCTTCAGGGTATGGTTGATGAAGATCCGATTCCCGGAAAATTCATTCTAACCGGTTCACAACAATTCGGGCTGCTCGCAGGAGTCACTCAGTCACTTGCCGGTCGTGTTGGCATGACCTCATTGCTCCCCTTATCCCTTCCAGAGCTTCCAGCCGCACAGCAATCGTCACTATCGCTTGATGCCCTTATTATGCAGGGGGGTTATCCGGCTCTTCATGTCAGGGAGATATTACCAGGCGACTGGTTTGCAAGCTATATAGCCACCTATATTGAGCGTGATATTCGACAGGTGTTAAGGGTTCAGGATTTATCGGTATTTCAGCGTTTTGTACGGCTTTGTGCCGGGCGAAACGGGCAGCTGCTCAACCTTGATGCACTGGCAGGTGAAACTGGTATTTCACATTCAACAGTTCGTTCTTGGCTCTCTGTTCTGGAATCAAGCTACATTGTTCATCTTCTCCCGCCATACTACCGTAACTTCGGAAAACGACTGGTAAAAACCCCGAAACTCTATTTTATTGATCAGGGTCTTGCCTGCTGGCTCCTTGGCATCCGTTCATCCGAACTCCTCGCTCTCCATCCGATGAGGGGGGCAATTTTTGAATCGTTCATCATCGGTGAGTTTCTCAAATCCCGCTATAACCTTGGTCTACCGCCTGATCTCTACTTCTGGCGGGACAATAACGGCCTGGAAGCTGATCTTGTTTTTAACAGGGGCACCAAACTTCAACCCGTAGAAATCAAATCCGGTCAGACAATCACCGATGACTATATTCGTGCAGGCTTAAAAGCCGGAAGATTTGCCGCTTCAGAAGCACTTCAGCCCTGGCTGATTTATGGAGGTAACTCTTCATATGAGCGGAGTGGGGTGTCGGTAATGAGCTGGCGTGACATCGCAAAATGGGCAGAGCCTTAGTAAAAAAAGGGCTACTCACATCGCGTCCTGCGAGCGAGCTTAAGCTCCGCCCATCCCCACCATCTCCTGGGCAAATGCATACTCCTTGTCAAAGGGCAGCTGGCGTTGCAGCAGCTCATCAGGAAACGCCTTTGCCCAACTCACGTAATAATAAGCCAGCACCTGGTATCCGGTAAAGTTTTTGCCTGCTATGAGCGGAATGGTGTAGCCTTCTGCATCCGGGCTTATCCCCTCCCCGCACATCAGGCCTATTTGAATGGCAATCTTATTGATCTCCGGGTCGGTCAGATTCTTGAAGTAATGCAGCGCTTCTACCATGAACCGGGTTACGGCCATATTGATATCTTTGCCTTGATGCACCTCGGTGAAGAGCGGCTTTTTCATGGCTGCCGGTCTGGTGACTTCTGATAGGGCATCCCCGTTACCGGGCAAGTCGACGTTCGCTTCAGCACAGAGGCGCTCAATAAGGTCACTATGCTCCCGGAAATCAGACTCTTCGACGAGTGAAAAATAGTTCTGCAGATGTAACTGCTTTACCCAACTCTGCAGCAGCTCGTATTCATCTCCGGGCCTGTGCCGGGTCCGGCACTCCTCATATTCGCGGTAGAACGCTTCTGCCTGTTCTCTTTCGGAGGCGGTTGGCTGGTGTTCTTCTATAAGGTTCACCCCGTAACGCTTCAGGAGGTAAAGAGCATTGACCAGATTGAACCTCTTTGATTTCGACAGAATTGCAGGTGGTGCAATGGTCTGAATTTGTTTATCGGTCGTTGCGGAAATACCCTCCTCTACAAGGCCTATCAGCAAAAGAAACTGACAGGGCATGAGAGCCCGATAGTTCTGAAAAAGATAATCCTCGATATAGAGATCAATTGGTGTGTTGAAGATCTGTTCGTTCAGGCTCTCAAACAGGGATGAGTAATACTCCTTGATGACCTCATCGTCATACCCCTCTTTGCTCATCTTCTTGGCATCATGTTCAAGGGAGCCATGAAATCGCTTGTTTGTACCTGCCTGTCGCGCTTGAGTTGCAAAAAGCAGGTGCGTGAGCTCATGCATGATACGATAATGAACCGCAGGGTACTCAGGATTGTATTTGATGAGATGGTAGGTACGGTCGTGGTATTCGGCAAACTCGATTTTGGCCGCGGTCTTTAA
This sequence comes from uncultured Chlorobiaceae bacterium, assembly GCA_903820085.1. Classification (GTDB taxonomy): domain Bacteria; phylum Bacteroidota; class Chlorobiia; order Chlorobiales; family Chlorobiaceae; genus Chlorobium. The sequence goes on along the minus strand of CAIJGA010000006.1, from coordinate 4,397 downwards.
GTCGGCAACTGCTTCGATAACAATTTTCTTGCCGCACTCCTCCTCCAGCGTCGAGGCATACGAATTGACGATATCACCAGCGACTTCTTCATCAATAATCTCACTGGCCGCCTTCATGGCCATCTTCAGCGATTGCTGATAGAGCAGATCCTTCTTTGTATTTTTGAAAAGCGCAACAATGGCCATTTCAAAAGCTTCCTTGTAATAATGTTCCGCCTCGGCAAGCAGGGCAAAACCGTAATACATATTTGGACAGGCGGGATTTACCGCAAAAGCCCTGTCGAGGTATTGCCGCGCCGCATCCAGGCTCCCCGTCTGGATCAGGTTGATGGCAATAAGCGTCATGGAACCATAATCGTCGGGTTTGTGCTGCAAAGCGCACTCATAGTACTTCATGGCAGCATCAAGGTCTTGCTGATAGCGGGCCAGAATGTTGCCCGTCATGATGAGCGCCCACTCATTCTTCGGATCCCAGCGCAGTGCATCAATTAGGCTGTTGATAGCATCGTCCTGATCGCCCTGTTCTGACATGATTTGCCCAAGGACCCGGTGATACTCTGAAATATGGGGTGCTTCCTTGATGAGCTGAGCAATTTGCTCTTTGGCCTCTGTATACTGGCCGGCATCACAGAGAGCAAGGATATTCAGGTAACGGCTGTTGTGCTTTTCAATCAGCTCGCCCTCAATCTCGATGTCGATAATGCCGTGCACGATGGTAATCGCCGGCTTGAAAGGCCCAACCGTATAAAACGTCTCGATCTCATGCTTCAGTACGTCAAGATTTTTTCCCGTTTCTTTTGCCTTCGGGAAAAGTTCAAACAAAAAATCGTTTATCGGATGGATAATGTGCATGGAGAACGTGTTTGATAAATCTGAGCTGCTGCCGTCAACATAGCTTGTATGTTCATGCACTATGGCCGCGGAGCGGTGCGGCAGGCGGCGGCAATCACTTTTTCCCGGTAGTGAATGAAATGCTTTGCTTGTTATCTATCGTGTTAAAAAATAACTCTACTGCCATAGGGTCAAATTCTGTTCCGGAGAGTGATTTGATGTGTTCGATCACCTTCTTTTTTGACCACATTTCCCGGTAGGGTCAGTCGGAGCTAAGAGCATCCCATACGTCTACAATAGCAAACAATCGCGCCGACAACGGAATTTCTTCACCTTTCAACCCTCGAGACCTACGCAGGCGCCTATTGAAATGATACATATTTTCATGCCATAACTCTGCCTATCATTTCCAGTTTAAGAAACATAATTCTTGCAGTGGTAGTTTGCAGCAGCAACGCTCCCTCCCTGCCGGAATTCACCTTCAGGGATACGAGAGTGCCTGAGGTGGAGGGTAAAGTTATTGCTGTCATTGGGATGAGGCGCCCAGGAAAAACAACACTGCTCTCTAATGGCTGATATGCCAGGCCAATGAATAGTCCCAGCTGAAATCATTCGCTTCACCAGACTTGACGATCAGTTCATAGCTGTGCCCCGCTACCAAATCAACCCAGATATTTTCCGTATTGTCGTGTGTGCTCGAAGAAAAAGCCGAAATGGTTTGACTGGTAACATCAAACAATTCAAGGTTCAGATTTGGCAGAGAGGTACCTACAGAAGCATCATTGGCAACATTCATATTCCATACCAGCGCCGCAGCTAATTTCGAATCCCTGGTTGCATGGAATTTATAGGTTGCGATTTTATTGCTGTTCAGATAACCGCCAAAGGCTTGGTCATAATCAAAGCCGTTCAAGCCAATCACTCCCCCGTTTGCGCCACCATCTTCCAGACTGTTTTGCTCACCGGCCGCTATAATCTGATAGCTGTTAAGCACATTCACCTGACCCGCACCAAAACGCTCATCCAGACCATTACTGGACTGGTGGCCGATACTGCGGTAACCGGTGACATCGCCTTTGCCGGGACTGTTGCGGGTTACCCGATCGGCCCCGGCCATCAATGCCGCTTTAACGGTTGCAGCCCGCTCGGCATTATACACAATCCCGACACCGGGAATAGTTGCAGAGCTTCTGGAACATTTTAAGGCACCTTTATGCCCCGTTTCAACCAGCAAGGCCGCCGTAGCGGCTACTTCCGGCGCAGCAGCACTGGTCGTCGATTCAGAAGCCACAACATCCGGCCTGACACGTCCTGCTCCATAGACCAGATCAACAGGTTTGGAGCCATAATCAAGATTCCCGCTGCATTTACCCACCGCAATAACATTATAGGCGCTGCCCAACAGAGCATTAACGCCAGGCCCGTTGCCCATGGCAACAATCTGAATAAGCTCCTTACGCTGCACCTGCCGATCCACCAGACGTAAAATGACACCCGTCTGTAATGCATTATTACCGTTACCGGACCAGCTTTGGTTGACAATCCGACTGCCGTTAGGCATTGCTGAAACCAAAGGGTAAAAAAGGCTTTTCATCCAGGGTTCGGCCTCATAACTGGTAATAGTACGAATACCGGGAGCCATTGAACCGGCGCCATAAAAAATTGAACCGACCCAGGTTGCATGTCCCGACGGTGATATGCTGGCAGCACAGGGAAAACGGAAGGTTTTGCCTGCAAACTGCGAGCTGGTGGTATTCGGTGCATAACCCTTTCCGCCAGCTTCAACCTGCATGACCTTCACGCCTGCACCGGTCGGCATGCCTGCACCCAGCAAAGCTTGCAAGGCGGTATAGCCGATATCAGTTTTATAGTCAGCAAAAGCAACCGGCGTGAAAAACAAGACCAACACAAGACAAAGCAGGCATTTATTGATGTTCTTCATAAAATTCAACAATGGTGGAGTGTTTCTGCTCTCCCCCACAATATAGCGTATTAAAGCTTTGGTTTTTACATCACCCGGCAATCGAAGCATAAGCCCTGTTCTGACTGGTTTGCATCAATCCGGCAGATGATAGTCTTTTTCGCGAAACAGGCGGAGCATGGCATCAACTACTTCAGGGTCGAATAAGCTGCCACGATTTGTCTCAATCTCACTAATGGCAGCTTCAATGCCTAAGGAGGCCCGGTAAGGGCGATTTGAGGCCATGGCTTCAAGCACATCGGCTACGGCAAGTATGCGAGATTCTATCAGTATCTCCTCTCCTTTCAGCCCCTGCGGATAGCCGCTGCCATCCATACGCTCGTGGTGTCCCCGGATGATTTCTGCAATCGGCAGAGGGAACTCGACATCATGGAGGATTTGATAGCCTTGTTCAGCATGAGTCTTGACGAGCTCAAACTCGATTGCTGACAATTTGCCCGGTTTTGAGAGTATCTCGGAAGGTATGCTCATTTTGCCAATGTCGTGTACCAATCCGATGAGCCGCAGCGTGTTGCATTGCTCTTCGCTCCAACCCATTTCCCTTGCTATATCCGCCGCGATCTGGCCAACGCGCAACTCATGACCTGCAGTGTAGGGATCATGGGCTTCAACAACCTTTGCTACTGCCTGGAGCGTGCTCTGCATTGCGTTTTCCAACTGCTTTACATAACTCAGTCTCTTTTGTTCTCCCTCTTTCTGCGCTGTAATGGCAAGGACCAGCTCCGCCGCCCGCTTTTCCTTCTCTTCATTTTGAAAGACCAGTTCTTTGTTGGCAAGGACTAGCTCCAAAACCTGCCGGGTATCGCTGATATCGGTGAGCGAGAGGAGGAACTCATGCGGATTATCGCCGATGATGGCATCTAACCGAAACGTTCGCTGGAGTTTGGTGGGCGTTGTCGTGGGGCCAGGGTTTTCAATCATAATCTCGCAGTGTTCCAGTGTTCTGCTCTGGAACACCCTTTCCACCATGCTGTTAAAGACCGGGAGGTCTTGATAGGCAACAAATCGGTCAAATCCCCCCAACCTGCCTTTGAGTTTTGATCTCTCAACAGAGAGCATTCTGGCTATGGTAAGATTGGCCTCCAGTATCGTGCCGTCTCGAGCAAGCGTCAGATAGCCGACCGGCGCAAAATCGTAGAGATTGATGTAGCGATTATGTTCACTCTCGATTTTATTTCTTGATTCCTGAAGCTCTTCATTCTGCATCTCGAGCTCAATCTGGTGAAGCGAGAGCTCTTGCACTATACGCTGCATCTCCTCTTCCGAGCTAAGCATACCGGGAGCGATTCCTCTTTTACGAAGCCGCTCCTCAGCCTGTTTTCGTAACTCTGGGCCATTGTTATCTTTTTTCATAACCATCAGTTTCAGTTTATGTAAACCCCTGTGGCACTCTGTAGCGGGCAGGCTCCGGAATTCACGCTCCCCGGCCAGCTACTCATGATACACCGTAAAGCAGTTCCGCCCATGATGCTTCGACAGGTACATTGCGTCGTCTGCATGTTTCATCAGGGCAAGTTCATTCTCTCCATGCTCAGGGATGATGGCGATGCCGATGCTGCATGAAATGGCAAGGGTATGCCGCTCG
>CAIJGA010000005.1 GCA_903820085.1 uncultured Chlorobiaceae bacterium | reverse complement strand
GTTGACAAATACAGCAAGAAGAATAAGCCGACAGAAGAGTTAACGGTAAAAGAGGGGCAGCGCCTTTCCGCTGCATAAACAGGTCAGGTTAGTAACTTAAACTAAGCCACTTTTTGTCTACCGGTTGGGGTCCACTTCAGTATGCATAATTAGATCCAGATAACAATGTAAACTCGCATCATTACACTCTGGTCAAAAGGGTCCGCTCCCTTGCCGGCAGCGCACCTCAATATTATCATTTTATTACTCATAAAGAATAATTAAAATAAAGCTAAACAACTACCGAAATAGTGCTAAAACATATATTTCATTACCAATTTAGCGAATTTCACTTCACTCTTGTTGTGGATGGCTGTACCCGGGCTTGCCCCGCCCGTGCGGCAAAGCGGTCTTCTGCGGGCTAATTGTGCTGCGGCAGGTGGTTGCGCGGAGATGTTGCAAGAATGACGTATTATTCTTCATTAATAGGTAAAGTCAATTCTTCTCACCCGGGGTTCTGGGCGGCATTAGCCAGGTTGGCGGAATTGCTCAGCCTCGTCGTCACAGTGTACCCAAGCGATTCCAGGTCCGATTTGGCCTGTTGACAGGATAATAGCCCTCCTTTGATTTTTGTTAGAAATCTCTGTTAACTACCATTTAAACGTACCATCAAGTAAAAGTGAACATGACCAATCATAGGGTGTTGTTCCGCGAATGGTGCAATCTTCCCTTAAATCAGCACATTCGGATTATCAAAAATGGCGAACAAGCCCCCGATAATAAGATGTATTTTGCGCAAAAAACAGCTTTGCCGATTCCAATAAAAGCAAACATCTCTCTCTTTAGGGAATACTTTGTATTATTCAATCCTGAAAGGTGGCGGAATACAACAGTGGCATCAATAACAATGACTGGCACATGAAAAAGTTATCACCAAAAGGATTGAAATGGCTGAAAGGGTTTCACCTCATGGCCGTTGCAGCCTGGATCGGAGGCGCTGTATCTCTGCTGGCGCTTTACTTCCTGAAAGAGGGTATTACTGACGGCGGCGTCTTGTACGGAATAAACAGGAGCATTCATCATGTTGACATGAACATCGTCGTCATTCCCGGCGCTATCGGAAGCCTGCTGACCGGCTTGCTCTACTCCCTGTTCAGCCATTGGGGATTCTTCAAGCACAACTGGCTCACCTTCAAATGGATAGTGACCCTGACGGCCATCCTATTCGGAACATTTTTCCTCGGGCCTTGGGAAACCGCAATGATGGAAATCTCCGGCAAAATCGGCATAGCATCCTTAACTGATTCAGCATATCTCTACAATCAGCAGATGAATCTGATGTTCGGCACCCTTCAGGTACTGGTACTCATCATCACCCTGTTTGTCTCCATCCTTAAACCCTGGAAATCAAAAAAGCAGGCCTGATCATGCAGCCTCTTTATCGAGTAAGTCAATCATCCAGACCGGGAAATCAACATTCACCCTCTTGTGCTGCTGTTTTATCCTTTTTGCCTTGCTCAGCTCACACCGCCACCTTCCGGTACCGGTTCACCGCCAGCGTAATCATCACGGCGGCATAGCCGACCAGCCAGAGCACCTGCACCCGAATCTCCATCAATCCTGACCCCTTGAGCATGACGCGGCGCATGATGTCGACAAAGTGGCGGACAGGGTTAATCAAGGTCATGGTCTGTGCCCAGTGCGGCATACTTTCGATGGCAGTGAAAAGGCCGCTCAGCAGGGTAAAGATGACCATGAAAAACCAGGCGACGAACATGGCCTGCTGCTGGGTTTCGGTAACGGTAGAGATGAGGAGCCCCATGCCAAGCACGACAAGCATGTAGATGGCAGAAACCAAATAGATGAGCCAGTAACTGCCGAGCATGGGAACATGAAAGAGAAGCCGCGCAATCAAGAGGCCAATACTCATTTCGGCAAGCCCGATAATCCAGAACGGGAGCAGCTTGCCTGTGATGAACTGGTAGCGCTTGATGGGGGTAACGTTGATCTGGTCAATGGTTCCGATCTCCCGCTCCCGCACCACGTTCATGCCCGACAGAAAAAGTCCGATCAGGGTCACGAGAATGACGAGGATACCCGGTACCATGTAATGGGTGTATTCAAGTTCGGGATTGTACCAGCCTGAAGAGATCATGCCGACCTCCGGCGTTGCCTGAAGAATTACCGCACCCGCTGATTTCGGCAGCTCATCGCGGTTGAAGCTGCCGATAATCTCGCTGGCATAAGCCTGGACAACACCTGCCGAAAAGCCGTCTTCAGCGTTGATCATCAGTTGCACCTTCGCGTGGCCGGTTGTGGTGAGCTCTCTCTCAAAGTCATGCGGAATAACGAGCACAAGGTCAGCTTTGCGCCCGAGCAACTCCCCGATGCTCTCCCGGGCGGAAAAAGAGAAACCCGTCGTACGGAAATATCCGGCAGCAGTGAATCGCTCCACCAGCCTCTCCGAAAGAGCCGTGCGATCCCTATCCTGCAGGTGCATCGGCACCTGTTTGACATCAAAGGTTGCCGCATTGGAGAGAATCACCAACTGGATAAAGGGCATGACAATGATAATCGGCAACATCCCCCGGTTGCGGAATATCTGCAGAAACTCTTTCTGGACCAGAAACCATATTGTCCGCATCGGCTTTTTTCCTCGGTTATCAGTGATCCTCGATTACTTGAGACGACCCATTATAGAAGCCTTATCCTGAACTTTTTGATACTGGCCGCCATCAGTACCGCCGACATCCCGGCAAGAATAAGTGTCTCCTTCCAGATATAGCCGAAGCTTGTCCCTTTGAGCATTATTCCCCGGACAATGATCAGGTACCATTTTGCCGGAATCATGTTGCTGATCAGTCGCAAAGGCAGCGGCATGCTCGCCACGGGAAAAATGAAGCCGGAAAGCAGGATAGTCGGCAAGAGAAGCCCGGCCAGCGAGATCATCATGGCAACCTGCTGCGAGTCGGTAATGGTAGAGATGAAAATGCCCAGCGAGAGCGCCGTCACAATAAAAAGCAGCGATTCCAGCATGAGCAGCACCACACTCCCCCGGCAAGGGACGCCGAAAACAAACGAGGCGAGCGCCACCACCGTTACCACATTGATGAAGGAGAGCAAAAAGTAAGGCACCACCTTGCCGATAATGATTTCAACCGGCCTGAGCGACGAAACCAGCAGCACCTCCATGGTGCCGCTCTCCTTCTCCCGGGTAATGCTGATAGAGGTCATCAGTGCCGAAACCAGCATGAGAATAAGCGCCATCAGCCCCGGAACAAAAAGGTAGACGCTTTTGAGCGAAGGATTGAACATCATGAGCGGCACCGCTTCAACACCCACCGATGCAGCCCTGAAGGAATCGTTCCGGTAATCCTGAAGCACCGAAGCGGTGTAGCCGGTGATGATTTTCGAAACATTGGGATTTGACCCGTCGGTAATCACCGACACGTTTGTCCTCCCCTCCCGAATCATGCGTGAGGCAAAGCCCGGCTCAAAAACAATCGCCTCGGCAATGCTCCCTTCCGAAAAGGCCTCCTCAATCTCCTTCGTGGAGTGCAGCTCTTTCGTCATGATAAAGCAGCCCGACGAGGCAAGCTTATCGGTAATCTCGCGGGTAACCGCATCATGCGACTGGTCAAAGATTCCGAGATTGACCTCCAGAATTTCATTGCGGATGGCAAAGCCAAAAAGGAGAAGCTGGATAAGCGGCATCCCGAAAAGAATGGCAGCCGTTCTCCGGTCACGGAAAATGTGGTAAAACTCCTTGAGCACAAAGCCTCTGAAACTGTGCATTCCTATTCACTCCGTTTTGTTGGGGCGGGCAAGCTGAATAAAAACCTCATTCATGCTCTCAGCCCCGTAGTGCTGCTTCATCGCTTCCGGCCGGTCAAGCGCCGCTGCACGGCCATCCACCATGATGCAGAGACGGTCGCAATATTCAGCCTCATCCATATAATGCGTGGTGACAAAAATGGTGAGTCCGCGCCCGGAAGCCTCATAGATCATGTCCCAGAAGCGGCGCCTTGTCACCGGATCAACCCCGCCTGTCGGTTCATCAAGAAAGACAATCTTCGGCTCATGCAGGATGGCTACAGAAAAGGCAAGCTTCTGTTTCCATCCGAGAGGAAGCGACGCTAGCCTGGTATCAGCAACATCCACCAGCTTGAGCGTTTCAAGAAGCTGGCGGCTCTTCTCCTTTATGGCCTGGTTCGACAGGCCGTAGATTCCCGCAAAAAAGCGGATATTCTCGCGCACCGTCAGATCGTCGTAGAGAGAAAAGCGCTGGCTCATGTAGCCGATGTTCCGTTTCACCCCCTCCGAACCGGTATAGAGGTCAAATCCGGCAACAGAAGCCCTCCCGGACGTGGGAGCCAGAAGGCCGGTCAACATCCTGATGGCTGTGGTTTTGCCGGCCCCGTTTGCTCCAAGGAATCCGAAAATTTCGCCCGCGGAAATATCGAGTGAGAGCGCATCAACCGCCACAAAATCGCCGAACCGCTTGGTCAGTCGGTCGGTATGGATAACCAGCTCACTCATGAGGGACGTCCTGTTTTTCTTCCATAAGCGCGATGAACGTATCTTCAATGCCGGGCTGAATTGCCAACACCGATACCTCCGCAAACCCTTCTGCCTGAAGAGCAGCAAGCAGCTCATCGGCGCTGACTGAGGGACGGTTGTCGGTATAGTGGAGGGCGCTGCCGAACGCGTAGACAGAGGAGGCATGGGGAGAGGCTCGCAAGGCACAGAGCAACCGCCAGGTTTCCCGGGCACGGATGGCAAAAAGGGGCTTTCGGAAGAGAGTGGTAATGCCCATCGGGGTATCAATCGCCAGTATTTTTCCTTCCTGCATAAAGGCGACCCGGTCGCAAAGCACCGCTTCATCCATGTAGGGGGTCGAGACAAGAATCGTCATCCCCTGCTCCCTGAGGCGGGCGAGCATCTGCCAGAACTCCTTGCGTGAAACGGCATCAACCCCGGTTGTCGGTTCGTCCAGAAACAGCACTTCGGGCCGGTGCACCAGCGCGCAACAGAGCGCGAGCTTCTGCTTCATCCCGCCCGAAAGCTTGCCTGCCCTCCTCTTTTTGAATGGCTCAAGCTGGCTGTAGATATCGCAAATCAGCTCATAGTTTTTTTCAACCGTCGTGCCGAAAACCGATGCAAAAAAGCGGAGATTCTCTTCGACGCTCAGATCCGGATAGAGCGAAAATTTACCCGGCATGTAGCCTATGCGCCGGCGAAGTTCCCGATACGAACCCACCACATCAAGCCCGAGGACTTCAGCTTTTCCCTCGTCCGCCAGAAGCAGGGTTACCAGAACCCGAAAAAGCGTTGTCTTGCCTGCTCCGTCAGCGCCGATAAAGCCGAACAGCTCTCCCTGACGAACACAAAGCGTCATATCCTGAAGCGCTTGAAGGGCGCCGAACCGCTTGCCGATACCGGCAACCCGCACCACCTCGTTCATGACCCGCGCTTCTTCAGTAACCTGATCTCTCCGGGCATGCCGATTTTAAGCCGGCCATCCGGATTGTTGACCTCTACCTTCACGGCATAAACCATATTGACCCGATCTTCCCTGGTCTGGATAATTTTAGGCGTAAACTCCGCCCTGGCTGAAATCCAGGTGATACGTCCCTTCAGGTTCCTCTCTGCCGCCTTGTCACCGTCAATCAGCACCTCGACCTCCTCGCCAATCCTCACCTGCGGCACTTGCGACCCGCTCAGGTATACTCTCAAAAACATGGCATGAAGATTCGCAATCTTGTAGAGGGGCTTTCCGTAGGCGGTCAGCTCACCCTTTTCGGCATATCTGGTCAGCACAACACCCTCAACCGGATTTCGGACAACACTTTTTTTGATCTGATCGTCAAGTTGCCCAATGCGGGCATCCTTGGCGCTGATCTCTCCGGCAATGCCGGGGGTCTCGGTTTCAAGAGAGTGAATCTGGCGTTCAAGAACAGCGATACCGTTCTGGATCGTCTCAAGCTGTTTTGACGGAACAGCTCCCTCATCCAGCAGCCTCCGGTATCGTTCATCGTCGCGCTTCATGTTCCGCCGCTCTTCCAGCAGCACCCCTATCCGGGCACCAAGAGCGGGACGCTTTGCAGCAAGCGCCTGCCGTTCCGCCTGAAGCTGGCAGCGGGTAAAGTGCAGTTGTGTCGTATCGACAACGGCAGCCACACTCCCGGCCCCCATCTCTCTCCCCTCTTCCGCGTCCAGCAGCTCCAGCTTACCGTTTGCCTCGGATGAAACAATAATCTCTGTTGCCTCAAAATTGCCATACCCGTCCGACCGGTCACTCTTCTGGCAGCCTGACAGGGCAAGAAAACAGAGGCAAAATAAGAATCCGGTCCTTCCTGAATAGAGTATCTGGCGCATGGTCTTAGAGTATGGCGATGAACAAGCCGATTGTAACACTTCAAGCCAGAAGATGAAGGCGGGAAAAGACATATTCAAGGGAGTCCTCGTTCAGAACAATCCTTGAAAAGCCCGTCGATCCGAGCTCCATTGGCCGGTTATCCCTGTCACTGGTATACTTCCGGCTTTGCTTGCCGTTATACCAGTAGACAAGCCTGATTTTGTTTCCCTCAATTTCAAGGGCCGTGATACTGCGTTTTCCAATGGCACAACCGGAGTTGAAGATACTTGGAATGGTAATGTTATTGTACAAACCACTCCGAAGGCCAATTTTATTGCCCTGCTCGTAACAGGCATCAAGCTCAATTTTCAACGCCGCAATTTTACGCTCAATAAGGGCGCGTTTCTCATCGTCCGCTGCCGGATAGGCCCTGCAGAGCTCTTCGATCCGGTAGTTCAGAAAATCTACTTTAGAGAGTGACTCAAACAAGGGCCGATGGGTATGGCCTATAATCGAAACAATTTTCGCATTGTTGGAGAACTCATAAATCGATTTTTCGATAGCGAATCTTCGGGTACTGTTGTAGGATGTAGAAAAATTTCGTATCCCGACTGGCTTTGCGATATAGCGGATAAACAAGACAATGGCACGGCTGACCATCGGGTAGGTCTCCCACAACAGCACAGAAGCCTGATGGCCGTGAAAGAGCAGGAGGGTTTCCTTTCCGAAATGAAACTTCAGCGATTCAACCATGGATGACGCAAGCCGGTACTCTTTCTCCTCAAGCAGCTCGGCATCATGGTTGCCATAGGTTTTCCAGAAAAAGCCGTTCTGCTCAAACTTCAAAAAAAGATCATACAAGTCACCCCACTTCGAAACAATACTCTCAAGAGAAAACTTGAAAAGCTCTTCAATATCTCCGTTTAAAACAAGACTGTATTTTTCGGGCAGATAATAGCCCTCAAGCATGGTTTTGACCAGTTCGGCATTCCGCCTGAACTCATCGCGTCTGCCTCCATTGCCCATGTGCAGATCGCTGAGAATCAGAACTTTTGAGGAAGGATCAAGATTAATCGACCTTGCTTTTTTAAGCAGGCGCTCAAGATAGGGGTGTTTTTTATACTTAAGACTCATAGTAATACAACCGTTCAACTCTCTGTCCAAAGTCTTTAGTATTCCATAGCGGAGAGTTATTAAAGATATAGTTAAAAAATGTAACCCTCGCAAGATTGCACCCCGTTGGATGGCATGAATATCCCCCTTTTTCAAAGGCAATTGAAAAAGGAGAGAAAATTGGCTTTCTTATGTACGACCTCCGTAGAACAATGGCTCATCAATTTTTCGGCAACCATCTTGATCTCTCCAGAACGATTCCGCAAAATCCGTTACATGCTGCTTCAGCGCCAGCCTGACCTGACGGTCATCATGGATAACGTCAACAAGGCTCACAACCTCTCGGCCATCATCCGAAGCTGTGATGGTGTCGGCATCAATGAAATTCATGCTGTTTCATACCGCAAATACATCCATACAGAACAGCATGCTGCTGCAGGCGCAAGCAAATGGCTGACGATGAACCTCTATACCGATCTTCCGGCGGCATACAGAAAAGTATCGGAGTCCGGCATGCAGATCCTTGTCGCAACCGGCAAGGAGGGTGCTCTGGATTTCAGGGAAATCGATTATACCATCCCGACCGCTCTGGTAGTCGGCGCAGAATGGGACGGCATTTCAGAAGAGGCCATTGAAGGAGCTGACCATGCCATTACGGTACCAATGCTTGGGATGGTCGAATCACTGAACGTCTCTGTAGCCACAGCAGTCATTCTTTTTGAGGCCCAACGCCAGAGAACCGAAAAAGGGATGTACAAAAACCCTCGTCTCGATCCGGCGAGTTTTGATCGGATGCTCTTTGAGTATGCCTACCCCCGTCTGAGCCGGGAGCTTCAGGAAAAAGAGAACCCATATCCGCAACTTGATGCAGAGGGCGGCATCTGCCCTCCCTGAAAAAATGCCGGACCGTGAGAAAGTTTCACCCGGCCCGGCTCTCCTTTTGTCAGGAGATGACCCGACGAGGCAGTTGTTTTGCCTGACTGATCCACTCTTTTACCTGATCAACTGATGGAAGCAGTTGAACCAGCTTTTTCAGTTTGTTGACTCCCTGCATTTTGGCAGAAAGGTTCACCGGGTTACGCTGGGTAAGTTCAAACAGGGTAACAACCCCGACCGCCTCAAGCAGTTCTGCATAGGCGGTTCCTACCCCTTTCACCCTTGCGAGATCAGCACGATTGACCAGCCTGAAAAGCACATCTTCACTGATGCCGGTCGCCAGGGAAAGCTCCTTGCGCCCGTTCTTGTTACCCCCTTTTTCAAGAAGTTGCTCAAGGCTTCTCACGCCAGCCGCAATCAGCTTCAAGCCGTTCTCGTCATCGATGCCTTCAAGAGAGCGAACAGGCTGATCACTCTGTTCGACTGAACTCGCAACTGCAGGAGCAGCAAGAACCGGTTCAACCGCCGCAACTGGCGGAGGGCTCGCTTTCAGCACAACCGGCTCGACGACTGCAGAAGCCTTTCCGGAAGCCAGCAGATCTATAAAAGGAATCGCCTGAGATCCTGCAACCACGGCAAGTTCTATAGCCGTGTCAGCAGCCTCAAGAATATCTCCGGGCTCATCCTTTGTGCTCACCTCTCCCCTGACTATCCGGCCCGCAAGGTTGGCAATGCCGGGAAGAATTCTCGAAGCCGTATCACGTCCCATCTCTGCGCCATAGGTAAAGAGATCCAGCGGATTGCTGAACAGCAACCTCCGAACCTCTTCAGGGCGCGAGAGAATGGCAATGGTCCCTTCATGCTTGATAACAGCCTGACAGGCAAGACGTCCGCCGCCAAGGATCTGTCGTTCGGATAAGAAAGCATGCTCAATCTCCGAAAGCGGCGAAAGGCACTCTCTCCCCTCCTGAACAGTTACATAACAACTCTGGCAGATACCATGACCTCGGCAAATGTAACCTACATGGCTATGATTAAGCCTCGCAGCCTTGCCCAGCGTCTGGCCCAGCAAGGCATCACAGTGAATATCATTGATAACAAGTGTCATATAAAATAATTTTTTACCATTAATCCCCCCGGAAACGCAGCTTCAGGGGCAAGCTGATCATCAGGGAAGCAAAAGCTCCCGATAGCTGTAGATAAAGGCAATGGTCCCGATCTTGGCATTCAGTCCCATAACCGGAACAAGAAACATGCTCTTCCCCTCCGGTATTGCATAAGAAACAGGCACTGACGCAGTCAGCTTCATGTGAGGGTAACGCATAAGAAAAGAGCTCCCCTGAAGCTTTCGGTCAGTCGATATCTTGATGATGCCAGACTGTTCAACCAGCATGATAAGGCCAAACCCTTTTCGCTGGATCATTTCGTTGAAATACTCATCGATCTGTTCATAATTGGAACGCATCAGCTCTTTGCGCACCGACCAGGCAAGCGGAAGGGCAAAAAGCTGAATGTCCTGGCGCTGAATCACCACGGACCGGCTCTCCGCAAGCTCTGCAAGCTGCTTCAGCTCCTCTTCTCCCTGGTAACGCGTCAAAAAAATCCCTCCAACAAGCAAGGCAACAACGAGCGGAACCGTGATCAGAAGAAAACGTTTCCAGAAGGATGGCTTTGGCCGTTGCATTTCCTGAACATCATTGCTGCTTTCCATGTTGTCGATGATAATTATGCAGTTCCGGCTCCGATACGATTGAGATAGAAGCTCTCTTTTTCCTGCATCAGCGCTCGATCATCCTCGGACTGATCATCATAGCCGATGAGATGAAGCGCAGAATGGAAGGTGACGCGCAAAAGTTCCTGCTGAAAATCCACCGCAAATCTTGCAGCATTTTCCTTGACCACATCGAGCGAAATATAAAACTCCCCGTCGATATCGCTCTCCTTGTTGTACCGGAAAGTAATGGTATCGGTAGGATAATCGTGGCCGAGAAACTCCCTGTTGATGCGCTGTATCATTTTGTTGCCGCAGTAGACACCAACAATCGACTCCACGCTGCAGCCCTCATTTTCGAGAACCATCAAAACAGCTTTTTCAAGCTGCTGCTCCGGAATCTCCCTTTTGGTGGTGTTATGAATCTGCAGCGTCATCGTGGATGATTTGTGATGAGTTGATAAGAGCATCAATATGCTTGAGCTGATTTTTACGTACCCTGAAGGTCAGCTCCACCTCTTCATCCACATAACGCTTGTCGATAACTTCCGTATGTTCGTAAAGGTAGGTAATCAGCTTGTAGTTGGAGACATGCACGCTGATTTTGCGTTCCGTATAATCGCGGTCAACCTGCTCGGCAATAATCTCTTTGAGGCGTAAAATATTAAGTCCGCGAATAGCGGAAATAAAAACGGCGTCAGGATACTTCTCGCTCATTTCACGCAGAAGTGAAGGATCTTCCAAAGCATCAATCTTGTTGAAAACCTCAACGATATTTTCGTGCTCGACGCCAATCTCCTTGAGCGTCTCACGAACGACATGCATCTGATCCTCAAAACCGGGATGACTGATATCAATCACATGAAGCAGAAAATCGGCTTGAAGCACCTCATCAAGGGTCGATTTGAAACTTTCAACCAGCGTATGCGGAAGCTTTCGGATAAAACCAACCGTATCCGAGAGCAGCACCAGCTTGTTGATGTTCAGCTCCAGACGGCGTGTTTTGGTATCGAGCGTGGCAAAAAGCCTGTTTTCGGCAAAAGCCTCAGCCTCGGGGCAAAGTGCATTCATCAGGGTAGACTTGCCGGCATTGGTATAGCCAACCAGTGAAACTCTCGGTACGGCCTGCCGTCCGCGTGTCTGGGTATCATGCTGCAGCGACACCTCCCGAAGCTTCTTTTTCAGCAGGCCGATACGGTTGCGTACCAGACGGCGGTCAGTCTCAATCTGGGTTTCACCAGGTCCCTTGTTACCGATGCCTCCCTTCTGCTTCGACAAATGTGTCCACTGTCCCGAAAGACGGGGAAGCATGTATTCGAGCTGGGCAAGTTCCACCTGCATCTTTGCCTGAGCTGATTGAGCCCTTATGGCAAAAATCTGCAGAATAAGACCCGTACGGTCAATAACCTTGCACTCAAGTGATTTTTCGAGGTTTCTTGCCTGGGCAGGCGAAAGATCGTCATCGAAAATCACGAGATCGATCTCCTTCTCCTTGACAAATGCAACAAGCTCCTCAACCTTCCCTTTTCCTATACAGTAAGCCGGGTCACGCAGCTTTTTGTCCTGTATGAACGATTCCACCACATCCGCTCCGGCGGTATCGGCAAGAAACGTAAGCTCATCGAGATATTCCTCAACAAGTGATCGTGGTGTTTCAGGGGGGGAACAGAGGCCGACAAGAACAGCCTTTTCCCTTCTATTTTCAGGTTCAACAGTATTCAACAGTCAGCAATAAGTTACGTAAGTATTTGAATGATAAAGAGCTGGAACTTGGCATGTTGCTATATTACAACCATTGTTTTATCTTGACAGCTCATTCTTGGTAAACGTACTAGGTCTTTAAAAAGGTACACATTTTTGCTTTCACCCCACACCGCAAAAGGGTAAAAAAGCTGTGATGACCAGAACAGGTTAATATAAGCGCCCATGGCAGATGAACCACAACGATAACGGAAGTAGCGCAAAGCCGCAGGCTGAAAAGCTGATAACACTTGAAGATGCCTATACCTACTGTCGGCAGATTTCAAAAGATCATGCAAAAACCTTCTACCTTGCGAGCATGTTTCTGCCAAAAAAACAGCAGAAACCGATTTTTGCCATCTACGCATTGCTGCGCACGGTTGATGACATCGTCGATATGGCAGAGGTTAAACTGACCAACGGTCTTATTACCGGCGAAGAGATCCAGAGAATGCTTGAAGGCTGGAAATCAAAGCTTCAGTCATGCTACAGCGGAAAATTTGACCATGATCCGATCATGATGGCCTGGCACGACACCCTGAAAAGCTATGCAATTCCGATAGAGCTCCCGCTTGACCTGATGGACGGCGTTGCCATGGATATCGACTTCAAACCCTTCGAAACCTTCGACGAGCTTTACGTTTACTGCTACAAGGTCGCAGCAGTCGTTGGGCTGATGACCTCCGAAATTTTCGGCTACAGCGACCGCCAGGCACTGGAGCACGCTATAGATCTCGGCATTGCCATGCAGTTGACCAACATCCTCCGCGACGTCGGTGAAGATGTTGACCGTGGCAGAATCTATCTTCCGCTTGAGGATCTGCGCCGGTTCAACTATTCAAGCGAAGAGCTCATGCAAAAGAGGATGAACGATAACTTCCTCAATCTGATGAAGTTCCAGATCGAACGGGCAAGAGGCTACTACCGCTCCTCCGAAAAAGGGATCCCGATGCTTGAAAAGCGAAGCCGCTTTGGTGTCGCCATTAGCAGCATCAACTACGGCAATATCTTGACCGCAATCGAAAAAAACCAGTACGACGTTTTTTCAAAAAGGGCCTATCGCTCTTTTTTCCAGAAAATCAGCACCATTCCTTACGTCTGGTATAAAACTTATGTCTCATGCTGAAAGGCAGCAACATCTTGCAAAAAAACTGCCCGACAGATCCACAAGATAATTGACCACATTTTTTCATTTACAGAATTCTACAGGCGACCAAACCATCATGCATAAAGAGAACGAACCGAATAAGAACAACCAGGAACAGCCAGCCCCGATTTCGCTGAACGACCAGATGCAGCGCCGTCTTGAAGAGCGCCAGCAGCTTATGGAGGCAGGAGTCAACCCCTACCCTACCCACTTTGAGGTCACCCACTCCTCCGGTCACATCATCGCCAATTTCGTAGAGGATGCCAAAACACCGGTCTCTGTGGCCGGACGCATCATGACCATCCGAAAGATGGGCAAAGCCTCTTTTTTCCATCTCCAGGACTCGGCAGGCCGAATCCAGATCTACATGAAAAAGGATGAAGTTGGCGACGCCACCTACGACACTTTCAAACTGCTCGACATCGGCGACATCATCGGCGTCAAGGGCTTTACCTTCAAAACCAGAACCGGCGAAATCTCCGTCCACGCCGAATCACTCGAACTGCTCACCAAATCGCTGCGCCCCATCCCCGTCGCCAAGGAAAAAGAGGTTGACGGCGAAAAGATTGTCTTTGACGCCTTCAGCGACAAGGAGCTTCGTTACCGCCAGCGCTACGTTGACCTTATTGTCAATCCGGAGGTCAAAGAGACCTTTATCAAGCGGAGCGCCATTGTCTCCTTCATGCGCAACTCCTTTACGGGCAACGGATGGCTCGAGGTCGAAACCCCGATTTTGCAGCCTATTTACGGAGGCGCCGCTGCCCGACCCTTCACCACGCACCACAATGCGCTCGACATGCAGCTCTATCTGCGCATTGCCAACGAACTCTACCTCAAGCGCCTCATCGTCGGCGGATTTGACGGCGTCTTTGAGTTTGCCAAGGATTTCCGCAACGAGGGCATCGACCGCTTCCACAACCCCGAATTCACCCAGGTTGAACTCTACGTTGCCTACAAGGACTACAACTGGATGATGAAAATGGTCGAAGAACTCTTCAGCCAGACCGCCCTGGCGGTCAACAAGAGCGAACTCACCACCTTTCTCGGCAACGAAATCAGCCTCAGGCCACCCTTCCGCCGCCTCAGCATTATCGACGCCATTGCCGAATACACCGGCAAGAATATTGCCGGCCAATCCGAAGAGCAGCTTCGCTACACCGCCAAGGATCTCGGCCTCGAACTCGACCCCAAAATCAGCAGCGGCAAAATAATCGACGAAATTTTCGGTGAATTTGTTGAGCCAAAGCTCATTCAGCCAACCTTCATCATCGACTACCCCACCGAAATGTCGCCCCTTGCCAAGGAGCACCCCTCACAGCCTGGCATTGTTGAACGCTTTGAGCTGATCATCGGCGGCAAAGAGGTCTGCAACTCCTTCTCCGAACTCAACGACCCCGTCATCCAGCGCGAAAGGCTCGAATCGCAGGCAAAACTCAGGCAGCGCGGCGACGAAGAGGCCATGATTGTCGACGAAGACTTCCTCCGCGCCATCGAATACGGCATGCCCCCCTGCGCCGGCATCGGCATCGGCATCGACCGTCTGGTCATGATCCTGACCGGCCAGGACTCCATCCGGGAGGTCATCTTCTTCCCGCATCTGAAACCGGAGTAGGCCCATGCAACTTGATCTGAGCAGCCGGATAAAAACGGTTGCCTCCCCGGCTGTGAAGTGCGGGCTTTTGGCTGAAAGAGGCCGGGGCCGATTCCCTTGGCAGCCAATGAACAGCATTCCGCGAATAAACCGACTGCTCCGCCGAAAAGAATACCGGAAAAGCATGGTATATTCTTACTGCCTGTCTTTTCATTTGTAACGTTACTGGGAGAAGTACAAGCAGTGATTGTCACTTCCTGGAGGTAACGGCCTCTTGGTCCTACTTCTGAATCAATACTCTCATGCGTTCCCATGCATACCCCAAAGAGTCTGCTTAAAACGACTGATCATCAAAATGATATATATCGCGATTTGTTCCACAATTTGCCGTATGGCTTTATTTACTGTCAGGTAATTTATGATGAAGAGGGTCGTCCTGTAGACTTTATTCATTTACAGGTTAATGCGGGCTATAAGCGACTTGCGGGCATCAAAAATATTGTTGGACTAAAAGTATCAGAGGTATTCCCAGACATATGGAAATCACATCCCGAATTTATCCAAAGACATCTGAGGGTAGCCGAAACGGGGCTGTCCGATCGATTCGAATTTCACTTTAAGCCGCTGTGTCAATGGCTTGATATCTCTATCTACAGCTCGCAGAAAGAGTATTTTGCCGTGATAATTGATGATATCACTGAACGCAAAAAGACGGAACAGTTGCTCAAAAAAAGCGAGGAACGGTTCAAGACTCTTTTTAACAGCCACTCTGCAATTCAGGCACTGCTTGATCCTGATACAGGAAAGGTTCTTGACGTCAATCAGGAGGCCACTGAATGGTATGGGTGGTCCGTTGATGAACTGAAACAGATGTACACCAGGGATATCAACACCCTCCCTCCTGAAGCCATCATAAGCAGCCTGAAAAGTATCACCGCCGAAAGTCAAAATAAATTTGTAGGCAAGCACCGTAGGGCTGACGGTTCCATTAGGGATGTCGAGATTTTCCGCAACAAAATTGAGCTCGATGGCAAGGCCGTTATCCATGTCATTACTCATGATATCACCGAACGTAAAGAGACCGAAGAAGCTCTTAAGCAAAGCAATGAGCGATTCAAATCCCTTTTTGACAGCCATCCTGCCATAAAGCTGGTCCTTGATTCCGACACCCTGAATATCATTAACGCCAACCGGGCCGCAGCAAATTATTATGGGTGGACGATTGATGAACTCTGCCGGATGAACCTGAATCAGATCAATATGCTTTCTCCGGCAAAAGTCAATGCTGAAATGGCAGAAAACCGGGACAGTGATAAAAACAACCTCTCCTTTAAACACCGCAGGGCGAACGGTTCGGTTCGCGATGTTGAAGTGTTCAGCAACAGCATCGTCGTGACAGGCAAAACCTTGATTTACTCAATTATCTATGATGTTACAGAACGAATACAGGCAGAAATTGAGCGCGAAAAGCTTCAGGAGCAGCTTTTGCAATCACAGAAAATGGAGATGGTCGGCCAGCTTGCCGGCGGTATTGCCCACGACTTTAACAACATGTTAGGGATCATTATTGGACACGCTGAAATAGCCCTTATGGAAGAAGGCCTGCCGGATTCCATCTATACTGGCCTTGAAACCATCCAAAAAGCGGCAACTCACTCTGCCGATCTGACCAAACAGTTGCTTTCTTTTGCCCGAAAGCAGATTATTATTCCAAAATCCATTGAACTGCATGTGGCAGTTGAAGGTATGCTTTCTTTACTGAAAAGATTGATTGGCGAAGATATCACTCTTCAGTGGATACCAGAGCCCCAGGACTCCCTCTTGAAGATAGATCCCTCGCAGTTAGACCAGATTCTTACCAACCTCATCGTCAACGCGCGCGATGCCATTTCTGGTAAAGGACAAATCATCATCACAACCTCCCGTCAATCACAGCATAACGTCACGGATCTGCAGGCTCAATCCTCTGATTTCAGTGCCAACTATGTGACGATAACCGTTACGGATACTGGTTGCGGCATCGACAAAAAAAATCTCCAGCATATTTTTGAACCATTCTTCACCACAAAGGGGGTGGGCAAGGGAACTGGACTGGGACTCTCAACCGTCTATGGGATTGTCAAACAAAACCATGGCTTTATCGAGTGCAACAGCACTCCGGGCAAAGGCACCAGCATAAGGATACAACTGCCGCTGCACCATAAGGAAGCTGTTACCGTTGAGCACAAATCAATCAAGCCATTATTGATACGACACAAGCAACAGACGGTGCTTCTTGTTGAAGACCAGCCCGATATTTTGGATATGTGCAAACGGATGCTTGAGCAGCAGGGATTCATGGTAATCCCGGCAGAAAAACCTCAAGAGGCAATCCGGATTGCTGAAAAAAATATAGATCGTATCGATCTGCTTCTGACTGACATCGTCATGCCGGACATGAACGGCTGCGAGCTCTCCGATAAACTGTTGTTAACGCATCCAAACCTCAAGACACTCTTTATGTCCGGGTATACGGCTGACATCATTGCAAGTCATGGAGTGGTTGAAGATGGAGTGAACTTTATTCAAAAACCCTTTACCAGTAAAAAACTCATCAAAAGCGTTGATGAGTTACTCAATCCTTGTCCCGCCTGAATACTGTCCTCTGCCAGATTCTTTGCAATAGCGTTACACTGGAAAAGCATAGTACTCGCGATACCAGGCAACAAATCGCCGGATACCCTCCTGTACGGTGGTTTCCGGCTTGTAGTGAACATCCTCCATCAATTGGTCAACGTCGGCGCAAGTGTCGGGCACATCGCCTGGCTGCAGTGGAAGGAACTCTTTTATGGCCGTCCGGCCAAGCTGCCCTTCGAGTGCTTCAATATAATCCATCAGCTCGACCGGGCTGCTGTTCCCGATATTGTAAACTCTCCAGGGAGCCTTGCTCGTGCCGGGGTCGGGCTTGATGCCTGACCATGCAGGATTCGGTTCGGCAACATGGTCGAGCGTCCGCAAAATACCCTCGGTAATATCATCAATAAAGGTAAAGTCCCGGCGATGCTTGCCGTAATTGAAAACCTGAATTGGCTTGTTGTTCACGATGGCATCAGTAAAGAGAAAGAGTGCCATATCGGGCCGTCCCCATGGACCGTAGACGGTAAAAAAGCGCAGGCCGGTTGTCGGCAGATTGTAGAGGTTACTGTAGGTATGGGCCATCAGCTCATTGGCCTTCTTGCTTGCGGCATAGAGCGAGAGCGGATGATCGACGTTGTCGTGCACGGAAAAAGGCATGGTTTCATTGGCACCATAGACCGAGCTTGACGAAGCGTAAACGAGATGCTTCACACCGTTATGGCGGCACCCTTCAAGGATATTGAGAAACCCGACAATATTGCTCTCAATGTAGGCATGGGGATTCTGGATTGAATAACGCACACCGGCCTGCGCGGCAAGATTGACCACACGCTCAAACCCGCCCCTTTTAAAAAGCTCCTCCATCGCACTTCTGTCGGAAAGATCAGCTTTCAAAAAGGTAAACCCTTCAAAAGGCGCAAGCATCGAAAGCCGCGCCTCCTTGAGTGAAACGTCATAATAATCGTTCATGTTATCGATACCGGTCACCTGCTCTCCCCGTTCAAGGAGACGCTTGCAAACGTGAAATCCTATAAATCCTGCGGCACCAGTCACCAGAATCTTCATTGCTCGTTATCAGTAATGGGTTGCAGCCGCAATACGGCCGGCCTTTGAAAGGTTTGATTAAATATATTCTGCGTCTATAATAACAACAATGTATCGCCTTGACAAGGCAAAAACGAAGTTCATCAGCCAGAATAACCTGGCCACGCAAATCAAAAGAAACTGAAGCTCAACAAGGCAAAAACAGAAATAACCGCAAAATACACCTCAGATTTTAAATTTATTAGGTACATTCAATCAAAATCCGAAATTATTTAAGTATATAGTAGCTACAATAGGTGATTTTCCATAAACAACAAGAATTCATACTCGTATGATTCGCTTTTTTGAGCGCTACGAAGCCGAAACCGCTCAGTTTTTTGACGAGGTTATCTCAAAAGAGGGAGCCCCGAGACCGCACTACGACAAGATGCTTCACCGCTTCGGTCAGTTTTCGGTTGACGATATCAAGGCACGCCGGGAGATTGTCAATATTTTTTTCAGGAACCAGGGTATAACATTTACCGTTTACGGCGAGGATGAAGGTGTTGAACGGCTTTTTCCATTTGATCTGATTCCAAGAGTGGTTCCTTCCCACGAATGGCAGATCATCGAAAAAGGGCTCATTCAGCGAATTACCGCACTCAATGCCTTTCTGAATGACATCTATCATGGCCAGAAAATCCTCAAAGACAAAATCATTCCTGCCGAACTGATTCTCGGAAGCCAGCACTTCAGACGGGAATTTATCGGAGTCAATCCACCCCTCGGCATTTACATCCATGTCACCGGCAGTGATATCATTCGCGACGGGCAAGGCAACTACATGGTGCTCGAAGACAACCTGCGCACCCCGAGCGGTGTCTCCTATATGCTGCAAAACCGGCAGGCTATGAAACGCGCCTTCCCGGTCTTGTTCGACAAGTACAAAATCCGGCCAATCGAAAATTATCCCCAGGAGTTGCTCCGCACCCTGCAGGAGATCAGTCCGGCATCACGCCGTGATCCAAACGTCGTGCTGCTTACCCCTGGCATCTACAACTCTGCATACTTCGAACACAGCTTCCTTGCCCGCCAGATGGGCATTGAACTCACAGAAGGAAAAGATCTCGTTGTCAACAACAACAAGGTCTACACCAGAACCACACGTGGACTTGAGCAGGTTGACGTGATCTATCGCAGGGTTGACGACGCCTACCTCGATCCGCTCGTCTTCCGTCCCGACTCAAAACTTGGCGTTGCAGGCCTCGTCAACGCATACCGCAAAGGCAATGTCACCCTCGCAAATGCCATCGGTTGCGGCGTAGCCGACGACAAGGTGATCTACAGTTTTGTACCGAAAATCATCAAATACTACCTCGGAGAGGATCCGATTCTGGAAAATGTGCCAACCTGGCTGGCAAGCAATCCTGCTGATCTCAAATATATTCTGGCAAACCTCGATTCGCTGGTGGTGAAGGCTGCCAATGAATCGGGAGGCTACGGCATGCTGATCGGCCCGGAATCAACCGTTGAACAGCAGGAGAATTTTGCAGAGATGATTGTCGCCAATCCAAGGAACTATATTGCCCAGCCAACCATTTCGCTGTCTCGCCACCCCAGTTTTTTCAACGACACCGAACTCTTCGGGTGCCATATCGACCTTCGCCCCTATGTATTGTACGGCAAAACTGTTACTATAGTCCCCGGAGGTCTGACAAGAGTAGCCCTCAAACGTGGCTCACTGGTGGTCAACTCCTCTCAGGGGGGAGGAAGCAAGGACACCTGGGTTGTCGATGAATAAACACTAATTTTTTATTACCTATGTTAAGCCGTGTTGCCGAATCGCTCTTCTGGATGAGCCGTTATTTCGAACGGGCAGAAAATACTGCCCGGTTTCTCGACGTCAATTTCAACCTGCTGCTCGACCTCAATAAAATTACCCACGTCGAGAACCCGAGCTACTGGGTAGCCCTTATCCTTGTCACCAGCGACAAGGATCGGTTCAACACCCTCTATGATGAGTACTCCGCCCGCACGGTTACTGATTACCTGGTCTTCAACAAAAGCAATCCGAACTCCATTACCTCCTGTATCGGGCTGGCCAGAGAAAACGCGCGAAGCATCATCGAGAGCATTTCAAGCGAGATGTGGGAGCAGGTCAATAACCTCTACCACTACCTGCAAAACGTTACCCCGCAATTTGTGCAGAACGACCCCTACGGCTTCTACAAGGAGATCAAAAACGCCTCGCACCTCTTTCAGGGCATAACCGACAACACCTTCTCCCACAACGAAGGATGGGACTTCATACAGATTGCCAAGTATCTTGAGCGAACCGACAACATCGCCCGGCTGATTGATGTCAAATACCACATGCTGCTATCCGAAGCGCAAAGCCAACCGGAACTTGTTGCAGGATCAGAGGATATCATTCAATGGATGGCCGTACTCAAAAGCTGCAGTGCGCTTGAGGCGTTCCGCAAGGTCTATCTTTCAAAAATTGATCCCGACAACATCCTGCGCTTCCTCATTCTCGATCGTACCTTTCCACGCAGCATCAACTTTTCTGTCTGTGCGGCTGAAGATGCCCTTTGGCGCATATCGGGAAGTTCCCGTCACCGCTACGTCAACAACGCCGACCGGCTGATCGGAAAACTGGAGGCAGAACTGAGTTACACCGCCATTGAAGATATTTTCGCAACCGGCCTGCACAACTATCTTGCAGATCTGGAACAGCGACTGATGAAAGTTGGAGAACAGGTTCACCTGACCTATTTTGCCTATCACACCCCGGAAATAGAGTCAACAGACATTGAAGAAGCCCTTCCCTTTACCGGAATAGCCGGTGGACGAGCCAACTGGAGCCAGGCACAGCAGCATCAGCAGCAGCAATAACCGGAAGTAAACCAAAAGAGCATGATTCTGAAAGTTGAACACTCAACCCTGTTTGAATATGACAATCCAATCTATGAAACAGCCACAGAAGTAAGACTCCACCCTGACAACAACCCTGCTGCTCCGCAACGCTGCACCAGTTTCAGCCTCCAGATCGATCCCCCTGCCACAATTTTTGAATACACCGATTTCTACGGCAACCAGGTCAACCACTTCAACCTGCTCCAGAGTCACAAACGGGTAAAAATCGTTGCAACATCGGTGGTCGAAACCGGCATGGGCCACTCTGAAGCCGGCGACAATGAAGATTTTTTTCTGATGGATTTTTTATGCCAGAGCCGCTATGTCCATTTCGATCAGGCGATACGCGATTTTGCCAGCCGGTTCACAACCAGTTCCGGCAGTTATCAGCTTGCAGAATCAATCTGCCGCTACATCAACGACTCATTCATCTATGAACCCGGAGTAACTGACGTGCACAGCACCAGCGCTGTCGTCATGGCTCTCGGCCGGGGAGTCTGTCAGGATTTTGCCCATATCATGCTTGCCACCTGCCGCTACCTCGAAGTCCCGGCACGCTACGTCAGCGGTTACCTCTTTGGGGGAAGTACCCCCGATGGGCGGGATGAGGCAAGCCACGCCTGGTGCGAAGTCTACTGCGGCAAGGAAAAAGGGTGGATCGGCATGGACCCGACCCATAGCACCCTATTGGTCGATGAACGATATATCAAAATCGGTTCCGGCAGGGACTATGACGATGTGCCGCCCGTGCGGGGTACCTATAAGGGAAACGCCGAGGAAAAGCTGACCGTAGCAGTCAGGGTAAGTTCCATGGAATAAGCTTACAGAAATCGAATCAAATAAAACGCTGAAATTCCGTCAATATCACTAACTTGTTCGCATGATTAAACAAGGCTTTTCGCGACAACTGATATGCTCTATGGATATCGCGTAAAGAAATGTCGTTGCCGATGCAATATTCACCCGTTATCTAAAGAATTACATGACCGGTCGGCTGACACCTGGTACTCGAAAATGGTCAATTTTTTTATTGGTCGCCGGATTGCTTGAAGCCATTGCACTTGTCCTCCTGATGCCATGGAGCAGTGCACATCTCACCTCTCACCCTCGGCCGGCACAAAACTATACCGAGGCGCTGCACCTCACTGAAATCCTCAAGGCAGAAGAGCCGCAGGGGATGAATCCTCTCTGTCGGACACAACTGATGACCCATGGCAATAAAGCGTATCGCGCCATCATTCTGGTTCATGGCTATACGAGCGACCCGCAAGAATTTCACGAGTTGGGACAACGTTTTTATGACTTGGGCTATAACGTTCTTATTGCTCCCCTGCCGCATCACGGTCTGAAGGACCGGATGACCGAGGCACATGCCCGGCTGACTGCAGAAGAGCTGGCAGCGTATGCCGACCGGACAGCGGATATTGGCCATGGACTCGGCAAGAAGGTAATCATGATGGGTATTTCAGCAGGAGGGGTAACCGCCGCCTGGGCAGCACAAAACCGCAGCGATATTGATCTTGCGGTTATCATCTCTCCCGCCGTGGGATTCAAAATAGTTCCGACGCCGTTAACTGCTGTCGCCATGAATATCTATACCATCTTGCCCGATGCACTGGAATGGTGGGATCCGGTACTCAAGGAAAAGGCTCTCCCGGCACACGACTATCCCCGCTATTCACGGCACGCCTTGACGCAACTCCTCCGCCTCGGCTTTATCATTCAGGCCGACGCTTATCTCAACCCTCCGGCATCCAAAAAGATCGTTGTCGTCTTCAACGCATACGATATGATGATCAATAACGACATGACCATGAAGATGGTGAACATCTGGCAGAAGCACCATCCAAGCCTGATCACCTATGAATTTAAGGCCGACAAGAAACTTCCTCACGACATCATCGACCCTGCCCAGCCAGATCAACGAATCGATATCGTCTATCCCCGACTTATGGAACTGGTCGAATCCTCCACCGGCAAGGAACTGCCATAACTGGCATCTCCACCTAAAGTATGCCGTTCTCCGTCGGAGTATTGGCCATACCCCGCTGTTGTTATTCTCCCCTGAGTTCCCTACCTTGACAGCGTCAAACCAAAGAGGCTCATATTTTCATGAAATTCAGCGTCATTACCACCGATCCGCACAGTTCAGCCCGGTGCGGGGTTCTTGAAACCAGCCACGGAACCATTCCTACGCCGGTCTTTATGCCGGTAGGCACCCGGGCAAGCGTCAAATCGGTTGAACCACACGAGCTGCGGGAGCTCAACGTCCATATCATTCTGGCCAATACCTACCATCTCTACCTGAAGCCAGGTAACGAAATCATGCAAAAAGCCGGTGGTGTCCACAGGTTTATGAATTGGGACGGTCCCCTATTGACCGACAGCGGCGGCTACCAGGTTTACTCGCTCTCTGATCTTCGCAAAATCAGCGAAGAGGGTGTCATGTTCAAATCGCACCTTGACGGCTCAAAGCAGCACTTCACCCCGGAAAACGTGATCGATACCGAGCGCATCATCGGCAGCGACATCATGATGCCGCTCGATGAATGTCCTCCATCCACCGCCGACAAAAAATATGTCCAAATCTCCGGAGAGCTCACCATTCGCTGGGCTGAACGGGCAAGAAAGCATTTCAGCTTCACCTCTCCGCTCTACGGCCACCAACAGTACCTTTTCGGCATCACACAGGGCGGAATTCACGCCGACCTGCGCACCATCTCAACCAATGCACTGGTTGACCTTGATTTTGACGGCTACGCCATTGGCGGCATGGCTGTCGGGGAACCGGCTGAAGAGATGTACCGTATCCTTGAACTCTCTCACCCGCTGCTGCCGGAAAAGAAACCGCGCTACCTGATGGGAGTCGGCACACCTGAAAACATCCTGAACGCCATTGAGCGCGGCATCGACATGTTCGACTGCGTTATCCCGACACGCGAAGGGCGCAACGGCAGGGTCTATACACGCCAGGGCAAGATGAACCTTCGCTCAGCAAAATATTCCGCCGACTTCAGCTCCATCGATGAAGGCTTCGACAACGATGTCTGCCGGAACTATTCACGCGCCTATCTCCGCCACCTTCTCAATGTTGGTGAGCTTCTCGGTCTTAAACTCTGCACCTTGCAGAACATCTCCTTTTTCATGTGGCTCACCGCAACAGCACGGGCAGAGATCCAGAAGGGCTCATTCATGGAGTGGAAACAAGATTTTCTTGAACGATTCAACTACAATGACAACACATAAAGTTTTTCTTCAGAGCCTCGGCTGCTCCAAAAACACGGTCGATTCCGAACGGCTGATGGCACAGGCCGAAGCTTCGGGCATCATCTTTACCGAAACGGCCGATGAGGCCGATACCATTCTCATCAACACCTGTGGATTCATTGAAGATGCCAAGGAGGAATCCATTGCCGAAACCCTTGCTGCCATCGATAAAAAAAATGAGGGAAATATTCAGAAGGTCTATGTGATGGGATGCCTCACCGAACTGTACCGCCGTGAACTCCACGAAGAGATGGCGGAGGTAGACGGGTTTTTCGGTACCCGCGAACTTCCTGAAATTCTTGCCGCTCTCGGTGCCGAGTATCGTGAAGAGCTCTATGACCGCCGTTCGCTGCTCACACCACCCCACTACGCCTACCTCAAGATTGCCGAAGGATGCAACCGTGCCTGCTCGTTCTGCTCAATTCCGACAATCAGAGGACGATACCGCAGTCAGCCGCTCGACCAGCTCCTGCGTGAAGCCGCCCTGCTGAAAAGCGCAGGAATCAGGGAACTGAATGTGATTGCCCAGGATATCAGCATGTTCGGCTACGACACGATGGGCAAATCAATGCTGAACGACCTGGTACTCCGTCTTTCGGATATGGATTTTGACTGGATTCGCCTGCTCTACGCCTATCCGGTAAACTTCCCGCTTGAGGTAATTGATACGATGCGGGAACGGAAAAATATCTGCAACTATCTCGATATCCCCCTGCAGCATTGCAACGACCGTATCCTGCGCTCAATGAACCGCGGCATCAACAAGCAGGAGACCATCCGGCTTATCGAAACCATCCGTGAGAAAAACCCCGATATCCGCCTGCGCACCACCATGATCGCCGGCTATCCCGGAGAAACCCGTGAAGAGTTCGAAGAGCTGCTGGAGTTTGTGGAGGCAACACGCTTCGACCGGCTCGGCTGCTTCCCCTACTGCCATGAGGAACATGCCCCCTCCTTCGCGCTTGAGGAGACAATAACCCCCGAAGAGAAGCAGGAACGGGCAGCGGAGCTTATGGAAGTCCAGGAAGCCGTGGCGGAGCAGAACAACCGCGTTTTTGAAGGCAAAACGCAGAAGGTACTGATTGACCAGATTGAGGAAACCACCGCAATTGGCCGAACAGAATACGACGCTCCGGAGGTTGATAACGAATGTCTCCTCTCAATCGGCGACCTCTCCGTCACCATTGGCTCATTCTGCATGGCAACCGTCACCGACACCACAGCCTATGAACTGATCGGGAGAATTGAAAAAATGGAACCCTTTTGACGCTGGCAATACTCGCCATATTCGATATCCTCCCTTCCAATTGACACCCCGATTCCCCCGCTTGCCGCATACCATCTTTACGGTATTTTTATGGTATATGCTTGGAAAGCTTTATAACATTGCGCTTTATTAACAATCACAAATCAAAGAGAGAGAACATGCACACGATAACAGAATCACATCCCCTCTGCTCCAGCACATGTTGCTGTCCGTTCAGAATGGACGCTGACAAAAATATCCCCGACTCGTGTAGGTGACCATAGAGCATTTTTTGCCATGGCCGGTTCCTGACACAACAGTGAACCGGCTTTTTTTTTACATTTTTTGCCACATAAACACATATAATAACTTAAAACACAGGAGAAAAGCATGAATCTCGAATGGATAAAAAAAACAACGATTGCGGCTTCAATGATTTTGGCATCCGGAATTTCGGGAACCATCGCACAGGCAACCGCAGTAACACTGCTGAATGTCTCCTATGATCCAACAAGGGAACTTTATCAGAGCGAAAATGCTGCTTTTGCCCAGTACTGGCAAAAGAAAACCGGTCAGACGTTGCGAATCGACCAATCGCATGGCGGATCGGGAAAGCAGGCTCGGGCAGTCATTGACGGCCTCGAAGCTGATGTGGTGACGCTGGCCCTGGCATTTGATATTGATGCAATCTCCGACAGTAAACTCCTGCCCGCCAACTGGCAGTCAAGGTTGCCCAATAACAGCACGCCTTACACCTCCACTATCGTCTTTGTCGTACGAAAAGGAAATCCAAAACAAATTAAAACATGGGATGACATTGTCAAACCGGGTGTTTCCGTCATCACTCCCAACCCGAAAACATCAGGTGGCGCCCGCTGGAACTACCTGGCAGCCTGGGGCTACAAACAGAAACAGACCGGATCAGCAGAACAGGCTAAAAATTTTATCAAGGCATTGTACCACAATGTACCTGTGCTTGATACCGGCGCCCGCGGCTCAACCCTGACCTTCGCACAGCGCGGCCTGGGAGACGTCCTTCTTGCCTGGGAAAATGAGGCTCACCTGATTTTGAAGGAGTTCGGAACAGACAAGTTCGAAATTATCGCTCCGGCAGTCAGCATCCTTGCAGAACCGCCCGTTGCTGTCGTCGATAAAAATGTCACGAAACATGGCACCCGCAAAGTTGCTGAGGCTTACCTGAATTTCCTCTACACTCCTCAGGCCCAGGATATCATTGCCCAGAACTCTTACCGCCCCCGCAACCCCGCAGCACTCAAGAAATATGCGGCGAACTTTCCCGGCATTAAGCTCTTTACGCTCAACGAAGTTTTTGGAAACTGGCGCAATGCCCAGAAAACCCACTTTAACGATGGCGGCGTGTTCGATCAGATCTATACACCATGAACAGGCGGCTTTTTGCTCTGTAGCTGAATACTAACTTTTACGGGGAAAACGAGAGATCTCCCCAACTCTTGTTTTCCCCTGCAGTTCGCATTAACAAAAGAGATGTGATGGAATTTTTTCAGAGAAAAAGACGCAACATTCTGCCTGGGTTCGGCCTTTCGATGGGTTACACCGTATTCTACCTTTCGGCCATCGTGATTGTTCCCCTGAGCATGATATTTTTCAACACCATTCCCATGGGGTGGGAACCCTTCCTCCATGCCGTAACAGCTCCCCGTGTTCTTGCATCCTACAGACTGAGTTTTTCAACAGCCCTCTTTGCAGCCGTGTTTGATGCCATTGTGGGACTCCTGACTGCATGGGTACTTGTACGCTATCGCTTTCCCGGAAAACAGTTTCTTGACGCTCTTGTTGATCTCCCCTTCGCACTCCCGACAGCTGTTGCCGGCATCTGCTTTGCGACACTTTACTCCCCTGTCGGCTGGCTCGGGCAAACCCTGATAAAGTATAACATTGAAATCATCAACTCACCGACAGGAATTGTCGTAGCGCTTATCTTCATCGGCTTTCCCTTTGTTGTCCGCACCATTCAGCCGGTTCTTGAAGAGGTTGAGCATGAAATCGAGGAGGCTGCACAGTGTCTCGGAGCAACCCGCTGGCAGACCTTCCGCAAAATTCTGCTTCCCCATCTCTTTCCTGCACTGCTCACCGGCTCAACCCTTGCTTTTGCTCGCGGCATAGGAGAATATGGCTCCGTGATCTTTATTGCCGGCAATCTGCCAATGAAAACCGAGATTGCTCCACTCATGATCATGTCAAAACTTGACCAGTTTGATTATGCCGGAGCCTCTGCCGTAGCGCTGGTGCTTCTTCTTATCTCCTTTTCCATGCTCCTGCTGCTGAACGCAGTACAGGAATGGCAACAGAAAGAATACCGTTAGATCATGCCGAAAACCCAAACACTTGAAATCGCTCCGATTTTTCATAAAAGGCTCTCCGATCCTCTGCCAGTGCAAATTGTGCTGATCGGTCTAACACTTTTATTTTTCGTTGGCTTTATCTTTCTTCCGCTTGCTCTGGTTTTTGCTCAGGCATTCTCAAAAGGATGGGAGTACTATCTTGAATCCATCCGTGAGCCCTACGCGCTCGAAGCAGTAAAACTGACATTGACAACTGTTGCCATTGTTGTACCGCTGAACGCATTCTTTGGCGTTACGGCTGCATGGGCCATAACAAAATTCAATTTCAGGGGAAAAGCAACACTCAAAACCCTTCTGGATCTGCCGTTTGCCGTCTCCCCGGTTATTGCAGGCCTCATCTTTGTGCTGCTTGTCGGCAGCCGTACCCCTTTCGGCTCATGGCTCGGAGAGCAAGGCATTAAAATTATTTTTTCTACCCCTGGCATTGTTATTGCAACCCTCTTTGTAACTTTTCCCTTCGTTGCACGCGAACTGATTCCATTGATGGAGGCGCAGGGACGCGATGAAGAGGAGGCCGCCCTGACACTGGGCGCCAAGGGTTGGCAGATTTTTGGGAAAATTACCCTCCCCAATATTCGCTGGGGTCTTCTGTACGGCATGATTCTCTGCAGCGCACGCTCCATTGGCGAGTTCGGTGCCGTATCGGTTGTCTCAGGCCATATCCGCGGCCAGACGAACACCATCCCGCTCCATGTGGAAATTCTTTACAGCGAATACAATTTTGCGGCATCATTCGCCGTTGCCTCAATCCTTGTCTTTTTAGCCCTCCTCACGGTAGGGGTTAAAGTGACTCTGGAAAAACAATTTCAGAAAAACAGCTTTCACCATTAGGATCTGACAATGGGTATCGAACTTCAGAACATTACCAAAAAATTTACCGGCTACACGGCGCTCGACAACATCAGCCTTAACGTCGCTTCCGGAGAGCTTGTTGCGCTGCTTGGTCCATCGGGCTGCGGAAAAACCACCCTGTTGCGCATCATCGCCGGCCTGGAACTGCCGGATTCCGGAAAAATCATTCTGGAAAACAAAGACACAACAAACCTTCCTCCCCGGAAAAAAAATGTCGGCTTTGTCTTTCAGCATTATGCCCTGTTCCGCCGTCTGACGGTGTTCGAAAACGTCGCTTTCGGACTCAAAGTCCTTCCCTTCCGTGAACGCCCTTCGCGCAGCGCCATTCAGGACAGGGTAGAACATCTCCTGAAGCTGGTTCAGATGGACTGGGCCATCAAACGCTACCCCTCACAGCTTTCGGGAGGACAGCGGCAGCGTGTCGCCCTTGCAAGAGCCCTGGCCGTCAATCCGAAAGTGCTGCTGCTTGATGAACCCTTTTCAGCCCTGGATGCCAAAGTGCGTCAGGAGCTTCGCCGCTGGCTCAGAAAGCTGCATGATGAAATCCATGTCACCAGTATTTTTGTCACCCACGACCAGGAGGAGGCACTTGAACTTGCAGACCGGATTGTGGTCATCAACAAGGGACGGATCGAACAGCAGGGAACGCCTCAGGAGGTTTACGATCACCCGGTCAACGCCTTTGTCTACAACTTTCTTGGCAACGTCAACGTCTTCCACGGGCGCATCAAAAACGGAAAGGTAAGTCTTGGCGCTTACCATCTGGATGCTCCGGATGAGTTGAAAAATACAGAAGAGAAACCAAGCCAGACATTTGTCCGGCCTCATGAAATCGGTATCAGCAGAATACGCAGCAACGAAACCGACCTCGCCGGGACCATCCGGGAGGTGCGCATCATGGGCGGACAAATTGGACTGAACCTTTCATGCGAGGGGTTTGAGCACGCCATTGATGCTGAAATACCCAGAGAGCTCTACCTGAATCTGCAGCTTGCAAAGGGAGAGAAAGTCTTTGTTTCCTTGAACCGTGTCCGCGTCTTTACCGGTGATTATGAAATCTGACGATTGCGCTCTGTTGATTATTCCTGTTCGTCAAGCTCCATGACCGTCGCCGAGTACCCTTGCCTGCGAAGCTGCTCAGCAACAACGCTTCCATAAGCATAGAGCACGAGATGCGACGGCAAGGGGCCAAAGAGGTCAAGAAGAGAGGCAACCTTCCCGGGATTCGTGAACGCAATGGCTGAAAAAAGTGAAATGTCACCATCCCGCAAACGTTTACCGGCATTGTTCAGAACCCTCAAGTGAACTATTTTCCCCGGAATGAGGCAGCGGCACGGTTCATCACCGGTATAGAGAATTTTCGGGCGCTCCCTGTAAAAAGATGCCGTTCGGCCAATAATGGCAAGCAATGGCGATGCATGCTCCTGCAGATTCATCAAATCAACCGTTGTCAGACTCACGGCCTCGTCAAAAAAGCCGGCTTTATAAATAAGGGCAACCGGTACTGAGAGAGCAATACCCTCGTCAACAAGCGTACGGCGGAGTTCCGTCAGGCGGCTGGCGCACATATAGTAGACCAGGGTACGGTCGCCGGCTCCAGCAAGAGCATTGTGGGCACTCAAGAGCGTTACCCCCCCGCTTACCGCCCTCAGGGTAAGAGGTATTCCAGCCGAAGCCGCCGCACTCTGTACCGCAGAAACACCCGGAACAACCTCAACATCAACATGCCGGTCACGCAGATAAGCCATCTCCTCGCCTCCCCTGCCAAAAATAAAGGGATCTCCCCCCTTCAATCGGACAACAATCTGTTTTTTTTTTGCGGCCATGAACAGCATCCTGTTAATGGCCTCCTGATCGGCATGATGGTGCCCCTTCCGCTTGCCAACGTACACTTTTTCAGCATCGTAACCGTTGAGCATTTCTGTATCGATAAGGTCATCATAGATGATCACACCGGCATTGCGCAGCAGGTCGTCCGCCCGAAGCGTCAGAGAGTCACGTCCACCTGTACCGGCACCGGTCAGATAGACCTTTCCGTAACGCTGCCGAATGTCGATGGGAGCAAAGAGTACCTTGAGATCGGCGCGTTCCTTTTTTGCAACAATCGCAATCATTTCAGGCGGTTGATCATCGGAAGCGCCATCATGAAGCGCACTTTTGCTGGTAATCGCCACAATAGCAAGGCCGTCGGAAAGAAGATCAGGTAACTGGGATGCAGGATAGATGGCAACATCTTCCCTCTCAAAATCAGGGTATGAGGCCATCTTCATTGGAAAGGAATGTTTTTATCCGGTTTCGCCAGGCAATAGCCTTGCGCACATCGGTGCCGCCGGATGAAACTGCCACCGTCATCGGGCCCTCACTGAAGAATGCCGGCGAAAGAAAATCGCAGAGTTCCGGGTCATCAGGAGTATTGACCAGAATGCCCCGACCGTTGGCCTCCTGCTTGATAAGGCGGTTCTGCTCCCGATTGCTGCTGCACGCATAGACAATAAAAACGCCATCAAGATCTTCTGGTTGAAATGGCCGAACATGACTGAAACAGCCATATTGAAGAATATCATCGGAAAGCTCTTCGGCAACAACCGTAACAAGAGACCCAAACCGCCGAAGCATCTGGAGCTTTTCAAGGGCAGCTTTGCCTCCGCCGACAACAAGCACATGCTTTTTGGCGATGTTAAGGCTTACCGGCAGATAGTTCATATCTGGTAATCGATGATAATTTCCCTTGCTTTCAACAGGGTAGCCACCTGAGCCTCAGCATCACCGAGGGTTTCAAAAGCCTGAAGCTGCAAATCAGGCTGGTAACGGGAAAAGCCATTTTCACCAAGATTGACGACCAGGATATCGTTCGGCTCGTTGAGCAACTTGAGCGTCTCAATATCGTAATCGTCAGCATCATCAATGGTGGTGATAAAAATAAGCCCGGCATCGGTGAGGATGCGTGCCAGCTCGCCGATTCTTCTCATCCGCTCCCCCGCACTGTCTGAGTGAGAACCCAAATCAGCATCAAGACCGCGGTCGATGTTCGCTACACCGAGGTAGTAAGCATTCATGCCGTTTTGAAAGAGCCCCTGCTCAAGCGCTTTGGCCACAGCCCGTTTGCCGCTGCCCGGAGCACCGGTAAAGACGATAAACTTTGCCTGATGCCGGTTTGCTTTTGCCCGCTGCTCCGGTCGAACAAGCCCTGCTTCCCAGTTGTTTTCACGATCCCGGATGTGCTGCTGCAAAAGTGACTCTCCAGCCGAAAGGTTCTCAACAACAACGCCGCCACCGGCAATTTCATAATTATCGACAATAACAAACCGGCCCGTTGTCTCACTCGCTGAGGTCGTATCGAAGGCAATCGGGCGTGAAGTTTCCAAAATACACTCGCCGACATCACGGCAATCGATCTGCTGTTTGCTTTTGCTGTAGGTTAAATCGGAAGCATCAAGAGTATTGCATATTTCCGCAAGCTTGACCGTTGCCCGGGCTGAACCAAGCTTCAGCTTGTACTCCTTCTGACGGATCATCGGTGCCCGGCCAACCCAGAAAAGATTGACCCTGAATCGGCTGCCAACTTCCGGCTGAGGTTCAGATGGCTTAACCATGAGTTCACCGGGCCGCACATAGATCTGGGTAGAAAGAGTAAAGCCCGATGCATCGCCCGCCGAAGCTACCTGCTTTGGTGACGTATTGAACGACTCAACCGATTGAATAGCCGATTGCTTGCCCGAAGGAAGAAAAAGCACCTCGTCACCAACCTTCACCGAGCCGGCAGCAACCGTTCCGGCAACAATGCGCCGATCGTCATTGCTGCGGGTAAACTTGTAAATATCCTGAACCGGAAAGCGGAACGGCTTCTCATGAAGCTCCTTGTCACTGATGAAGCCGTCAAGCTGCTGAAGAACCGTAGCCCCCTTATACCACGGCATCCGTTCAGAATGGAAGGCAATATTGTCGCCATCACGGGCACTGACAGGAATATAACTGACCGGCACAACATTGATCTGGGCCAGAAAGGCCGTATAGTCAGCCTTCAGCTTTTCAAAAACATCCTCGCTGAAACCCGTTAGATCCATTTTGT
This sequence comes from uncultured Chlorobiaceae bacterium, assembly GCA_903820085.1. Lineage (GTDB taxonomy): Bacteria > Bacteroidota > Chlorobiia > Chlorobiales > Chlorobiaceae > Chlorobium. Next base: position 127,291 of record CAIJGA010000005.1, on the reverse strand, counting down.
TGGCCAGCACCGTCACCTGCTTCACGCCAAGCATCGAAACCATCTGGCCGTGCCGCTTTGAATTCTCCTTGATACCCTCATCAGCATCAATAACAAGCAAAGCCGATTCCGCCCTCGAAGCACCGGTAATCATGTTTTTCAGAAATTCGATATGGCCGGGAGCATCAATAATGATATAGTCCCGCGCCGCGGTTTTAAAAAAGCAGCGCGCCATGTCAATGGTAATCCCCTGCGCCTGCTCATCCTTGAGCGCATCAAGCAGAAACGCATATTCAAAAGGCTTTGAATTCCTCCGGCAGCTCTCTCTGATCGCTTCAAGCTTGCCTTGCGGCAGGGTGCCGGTATCGGCAAGGAGCCGTCCAATCACCGTACTCTTGCCATGATCAACATGACCGACAATAACAATATTCATCTGCGCCCGTCCACTATTCATATCTCAAAAGAAAGTTATCCATCATTGTCCGTTGTCAATTGAATTACATATACCCGTCACGGCGAAGGGTTTCAAGCCCGCCATCTTCACTGTCCTGTGCACGCCCCGATCGCTCGGCGATATTCGAAAGCCGTCCGCTCTTGAGCTCTTCAATAATCTCAGGAACCGTTCGGGATTCAGAATTAACCGGATTGGTACACGGGTAACAGCCAAGAGAACGATACCGTGTTCCCTCGCCCTGATTAAAGTAGAGAGAGACCACCGGGATTTTTTCCCGCTCAATATATTCCCAAATATTCTGTTCAGTCCAGTCAAGAAGAGGATGAATGCGCACATGCGTTCCAGGAGCAAAATCGGTCTTGAACTGGTTCCAGAACTCGGGAGGCTGGTCACCGACATCCCAGACATTATCCTTGTCGCGGGGAGAAAAATATCTCTCTTTTGAACGGCTTCCCTCCTCATCAGCCCGAACACCGACAATAACCCCGGTATAGGGCTCCTTCCCCTCATCAACAACATATCGCTGAAGCTCATGATCCATACGGTACCGGGGCCACTCTCCCGAAAGGGTATGCTTCAGCGCTTCGCTTTTAAGATATTTGCAGCAGGTAAGCCGGTCAGTATTGCCGTCAGGAAAAGTAAGCTTCCCGTCAAGGGCCTCCCGGTTTTCGCCATAGATCATGTTCAGATTCCACTCCAGGGCGACCCGGTCGCGATAATCAATCATTTCAGGAATCTTGAAATGGGTGTCAATATGCACCAGCGGTATGGGCACATGACCGAAAAAAGCCTTGCGGGCAAGCCACAGCATGACGGTACTGTCCTTGCCGATAGACCAGAGCATGCAGAGGCTTTTAAATTCACGGTAGGCTTCCCTGAGGATATAGACGCTTTGTGCTTCGAGTTTGTCGAGATGATCCATATACGTTGTCTATCAATAATAATTACTGTTTTTCACGATGCAGGCCGCACTCCCGGTGTTCCGGGATCTCCCACCACCAGCGCCCTGCCCTGACATCCTCACCCGGTTTGACCGCCCTCGTGCATGGCGCACATCCGATGCTTGGATATCCCTGGTCATGAAGGGCATTGACGGGAACAGAGTGTATTTTAATGTACTCCCAGACCCACGCTTCCGACGCATCGGCAAGGGGATTGATTTTATAAAGGCCAAATGCCGCATCCCATTCAACCAAGGCAACTGCCGTTCTGGTGACCGACTGCTCCCGGCGAAGTCCGCATATCCAGGCACTCAATGTTGAAAGTTTTTTGGCCAGCGGCTGCACCTTTCGGATACCGCAACACTCCCGACGACGTTCAACACTTTCATAAAAAAGGTTAGGGCCATGAAGCGTCACCAGGGCTTCAACCGCACCGGTTTCCGGAAAAAGCACCTCAACCCTCTTACCATACCGTTTCCTTGTTTCATCAAGAACATCATAAGTCTCCTGAGGCAGGCGACCGGTATCAAGCGTAAAAACCGGCACCGGCAGCGCCTCCTTGTGCAGGATATCGGTAATAACCTGATCCTCGGCACCAAAACTTGATGCAAACGCTGTCTTAGATGCACCGAAAAAGTCAACCGTACGGCTCAAGATCTCCTGCGGAGTTTTGCCGGAAAGTTCCGAATTTAGTTCCTCAACCGCATCCCTGCTCATAACTCTTCTATTTTTTTGATGATACCCGCCACACTATCCTTGTTCGCCAAGAAGCTCCTCCCTGACGTTTTCGAGCCCGATCCGGTCAATCATATGCCCGAAACGCTCTTTTTTTCTTCCCTTTTCCCTGAATAAGGCAATTGCCCTCGCAATGAGGAGATAGAGCTCCTCATCGGTAACCACCATTTTTTTCAACACCGAAGCAAAACGCGGTATTCTGCCCATGGTACCGCCAATAAAAAGGGTATACCCTTTTCGGCCGGCAACCCAGGCATTCGAAGGGCAGAGCGAGGTACAGATACTGCAGTTAATGCAGCGATCCTGATCAATCACATAGCGGTACCCTTCGTCACTATCCTTGCGTTCAATGGCATGAAGGGGGCAAAGCGAGACACATAAGCTACAATCAGTACACTCCGATGAGCTCCATTCAGGCTCTATGGCTCCCCTGATACCAATATCATTTTCATTAGCCTTGGTACAATTGTTGGCGCAACCCGTAACCGCCAGCTTGAATTTTGAAGGGGTTTCCTTCTTGAAATACCTGGTATCAAGCTCCCTGGCAATCTTCTTGGTATCGATAACCCCCCATCGGCAGGTTTCACCTCCCGGACAGGCAACAATAACCCGCACCCGAGGACCACAGGCTCCCATCTCAATCCCTGCCTGCTGCAAAGCCAACCGCGCCGGCTCCAGATTGTCGCGATGCACATAATGAATCTCAACCCCCTGACGGGTAGAGAGATGCACAAAACCCCGGCCATATTGTTCAGCAACCGAGGCTATAGTTAAAAGATCCGATGCACTCAAATCACCCGCAACCGCCTTGAGACGCATCACATAGTAATCCGGCTGCTTTTGGCGCATCATACCCACCCTGCTCAAGGCAGTCAAATCAAGCTCCTGTTCAGCCATGCTCTCAAATAATTTCGGATGTAACTCCATTCACCATGCCCGCCCTCTCTGCAAAGAGCAGAACAACAGCAATAATTAACTAATGTCAATAAAACCCAATACAAACCACATCTCCAAACCGGCCCGCAAGAAATACCGTAAATATGGTATGGCAAACCAGGCTGAACAAGCAACCCGTGCAAGTTGCCCTGCCTGATGATGATTTGATTGAGAAGATTGAGCGGGAGCTGAACAGGATTAAGGGGCAGTACCGAAAGGCGGAAAGAGGGAGTGATGCGAAAGCTTACTCGCAAAGCCAGCTTTGCGGCTCTCCTGCAAGCAAACAGGTCCGGCATACCGGCCCTGCTTGCTATGCGTGATTGACCGGCTTGCCTTTTTACCGGAAGCTGAAGCGAATCGGAGTCTTTGCGCACCCGTCAGGGTTCGCCATGAAAATGCAGCGAACCGTTCAGGCCTTTACATTGCTGCTTTAAAGCGAATCTTCAGCCTCAAGCCAGTCAGCGACGTCTTCCCCATGCTTTTCACCCTTTGATTTCCAGCTGTAATACGCAGCAAGCCTTACCTGCTCCACGTGCAGTTGCAGCTTTTCGATATCCTTTTCTTTTTTTGATGTTGCGTTTGATCCGTTTGACATGGTATTATATATTTCAGGTGATTAAAAAAAGACTATCTATTTAAAAGTTATATAGATACACACATACATAACTTATCATGTTAATCATTAATACGTACAAAACAAGTCAACAGCACGTTAAAAGATCATCAACCCGATATAGTTTCAGCATCAAGAAGTAACTGCAATTTGGTTTTGACTTAAAACCGATGGATGTTGTACAAACCTTTTTATTGCGGACCGACACACGCAAAGACAACAAGAGCAGAGGCTCCGCTTGTGAAGTGGACTCCTTTTGCCAGTGCATCTTATTTTTCCCTTCTTCGCAGGTTAATATAAGCAGCCTATATTCTATATTGGATTACCGTATATAAAGCTGCAAATTCATAAAAAAACCTTTAAAATCCCCCGATTTCAAGCATAAAACAAGCCGGATATGACACCGGAGGTTGAGGTGGTGGATGTTGAGATCCGTAAAGAGGATTTGAGGTTTGATACGTATCGAAGTGGCTGAAAGGGTGGGCAGAATTTATGTGAATGAAATGATACCTTCGAGACTATGACAATGGAGATGGATGCCAAGGGAGTTAGCAAGGGCAAGTGGTTATTCCATGAGGAATTCGACCGGACTGCTGAGTATCTTTCGAACCATAAAAAAATATTGGGCTTCAATCCATTTTGCTACAGCGTTGAGGATACGAATATTGAAAATGTTTATCGGTGGCATTTTCGGGTTACTGATCCTCAGAACAATCCATTGGAAATAATTTTTTTTGTGGAGCAAGTTGATGAGTTGCTGGTTGAACTGCCTGAAGATATGGAGTGTACGGATCCTGACGAACTGACTGATGAGATGATAAGGCAGTATACGGTTGGCAAAAAAATATATTGGAAGCACTATCCGGTGACCTCCCGGATTGCTGACCCGGAGAAATACCTTTTTGAGGGGAAGGCGTTTGGTGAACTTGAGATGCATCGGGTGAAAAATAAGACCAGAGTGCATTTTGACCTAAAAATAGATGTTCGGTTTGTGCTTTATCCGGCGTTCCGGATTGTACCGAAAAAGATACTCCGCTCAATGACGAATTCGACAATGTCGTTGATTATGCAGACAGCGACGAATATGATGTTTAACGGCATTTCGAAAGATTTCAAGAAGATTCAGCACCTATGACGGGCCTTGCTTTGGCTTGTTCCATTTTGTGCCGTGATGCTTTTGCATGGCTTGACTCCAGCACGAAAAAAACTGTACGCCGGGCTCAATGATATCCTTCCTTCTGTTATTTTTGGTAACTTGGCATTATAACTAACAGTAGCAACCGTAATATTTAATAAAACGACCATGAAAAAACTGCTTCTTTCTCTCTTGGCTTCAGGTTTGTTCGCTGTTCCCTCTCTTGGTCATGCAGCAACGAGTCCGTATGTCACCATTTCCGGTGGGCTCGGTTTGCTGAATAATTCAAGCTTCAACGGAACTCCTGATAAAGTCACTTACAAAACCGGCTATCTCATCAATGGAGCTTTCGGCCTCAAAAATGACATGTACCGGTTGGAAGCTGAAGTCGGTGACCACAGCAATAACGCAGTTACCTGGGGTGGCGACCCTTCTACAGACAAGATTTCTATATGGTCATTCATGGCAAACGGCTACCTCGATTTCGACATGAAAAACTCGGGTTTTTCTCCATTCGTCATGGCTGGTCTTGGCTATGCTCATGCAACCGATCATTGGTTTGAAGTTGAAGTAACTTCCTGTGATACCGTTTTTGCATGGCAGGTTGGTGCAGGAGCTGGTATCAACGTTGGCAATAATGCAACCGTCGATATCGGCTACCGTTATTTCAAGCCATGCGATGTCAGATGGAATAGTAATACTTACTCTCTCGCCAGCAGCAATATTATCGTTGGCATCAGGCTCGATTTGTGATGGCTAATAAAAAAACATCCGGGTGACGAAAGAACAATGCACCCAAAAACATTGCTCTTTAAACCCGGATGTCTGGAGGAATAATCTAACCCGTTAAAAATATTTTTTTTGTTTCACAGTTGTTCCACGGAAAACAACACAAAATATTAACCCATTTATAAATAACATTTTAATATGAGGCGATGACAAGATTCGAACTTGTGATAAAGAGTTTTGCAGACCCTTGGCTTAGACCACTCACCCACATCGCCTTAAAAAAAATATCCGGGCAACCCTTAAGATTAGATGCACACACTCACCCCAAAAGCCCACACACGACTTCACCTCAGGTGCCCGGACGATAAAAAAAGTTAGAAGGTTACTGTTGCATAAAGTTCTGTACGGAACAGGTTATCCTTTGTTGTAGCGCCGGCATGAGTTTCAGAACCGGATGCTCGATATCTGATGGTCGGTGTCAGGCTGAAAGTGCCTGTGGCTGATTCATGCACATTGACTTTATACTGCGCCCAGACAAAGGTGTTATTATAGTCTGTGCTGCCATGCTCATCATTAGTCCTATTGTAGTCTACCCACGCCAGTACCGGACCGGACTCACCCTTGACTCTTAAGATATAGCCGTTATAGTCATTCACGCTCGTACCATAGGTATTCTTGTCAGCAGTATAGAATCCGCTGAGAGAGACCTTTGACTTGCCGGCAGGAATAAATGCCTGTGCACCGACGGTGTAAGGCTGACGTCCATCCCCGAGATGAGTCAAAGTAACGTATACCTGTGGAGCAATGGTGACATCTCCAATCGACGTCTTGTATATCGCCGTGAAGCCATAGCCGTCATTGAAAAGCCCTCTGTCTGCCCCAGTGGTCGAAATGTTGTCAAAGTTAACGAGAACAGCATTCAACTCACCGTCACCGATCTTGACGCCATAGTTGAAACCAAAAAGTCGATCAAAATGATTCGTGGACACGGGAGTGTCAACAGCATACAATGTTGGGTGTGAGCCAGCAGATGAGGCGGCAGTTGAAAGAGGCCCGCCACTGATAGCAGGAATTGCGTAAAGGGTCAGATCCAGTATCGGGTTGTCAAGAGATCCGAGAGGAAGACGGCCAAGCGCCCAGTGGCTGTTATCACTGTTATGGCCGAAGTAAAATTGCGAGACCTGAAGGTTATACTGCTCCTGGTTATTGACATAGATCCCCTGCCAGCCACCTGCCGCATTTTCATTCTGAACCAATGCCTTGAAGTAGTAGCCATCACCAAGATCAGCCGAAGGCTTCAGGCGAACGCGGTACTGGAAATATTGATCTTCAGTTTTTGTTAGAAAGCCGGCGGCAGCAGTCTTTCTGCCAAAATCGTCTCTCAAGCGGACAGCAGCTTCACCGCCAAGCTTAAGTTCAGCAGAAGCCGGTGAGGCGTAAGACAAAGCTACTAACATTGCAGCCAGTGATAAAATCCTTTTCATTGATTCTCCCTTTTGTAAGTTTTTGATTTATGATCCACGAAAAAAAATCCTGTAAACAAAAAAGCCGGCATTCTGAACGAAAATACCGGCTTCGAAACAATCAACCCTGAACAGCAGGGCCGCTATGACGATAATCGGTTCTTCCGTCTTTCAACGTTCATCCCCAGACAACAACAGCGATATTCGTTGTTGCTGAAAATTTCGTTATGTAACCAGAGCTGATAGTTCATATGAGTTCCGTTTGATTTACAGTGGTCAATAAAGCCCTTTATCGTCATAAAATCCAAGCATATACCATAAAAATACCGTTAATATGGTAGGGGAAAATGAAGCATCGGACCAACGGCTAAAATCCGATCTTTATTAACAAGGGCTGTACGATGTGATAAAAATGCCAGAAAAGTTGTACTGGCAGATGAGGAATAAAAAGCCGATCCGCTCTGAAGCGTTCGGCGGTGTGTCATGAAAATCACGTTACTCTTCCTGGAGGCAGACGCTTTTTCTCATGATGATAGTGGGATCAGGCAGACCGAGAAATTCACAGAGCAGGAAATAAGCTGGCCCGTTAAGAAGATAGGCGACCTTCATCCAGTCAGGCGCATGAATGCAGTCAAGGAATGGCAATCCTGCATACTGCGCCGTTGCAATATTGCGAAAATTAAAAAAACGGTACGCAAGGATTTCTGATCCAAAAAGAAGCAGCCAGTAAAGTGCTGTAAAAAAAATCATTTTTTTCAGAAAAACCATCTTGCGGAATACTGGAACCCAATGGGCATACATGAGAAAAACTCCAAAAAGCCCGACAGCCCAGGCAAAAAGCGGATAAATATTATAACCGCCTATAACCAGCAATTCGCGATTGTAACCATACTGTTCCCGGGCAACAAATAACCAGCTGCAAGCTACGACAGAAGAGAGCAGCAGATGAAAAACCGCATGTCTTCGATGCGTCAGATAGAGGTAGGGGAAAAGAAAAAGATAGAGACCGATAATCATGAAATCAGCACGGATACCGCTGAAACCAAAAGAAAGCAGAGCCAGAACAGTGATAACCTTGTCAGTGATCTTGATGTATTTGTATAAATGCTGCAAGGGAACTATTGACTCCTTTAGGAAAATAAAAGTTGGACACTCCGATACGCGCCTGTGGTGCTCTATGGAACACCGTTTACACATTGATGAGAAGATGAATGTAAAAAAATTTCATCGATCTCCCCGTTACCTCCGACAGGCGGCTTTCAATACGGGACCCCTCTCACCTGAGGCTTTCCTCCTGGGCATAATAAAGTAATATGACCACGAAAAATTGATGCAACAAAGCAATCCGGACTTTTTTGGACGGGAGGTGCCGGATTTTTTTTATTTTCGTGATGCTCAGTATGACTTATGCCAGGTCATCAGGTAAACCAGAGAGATTTTGAACAATCATTCGTGAATAAAGAACATACCCTCATTTTTTTAACCGGGTTCAGCGGATCGGGTAAATCAACAATAGGACCGTTGCTTGCCAACTCACTCGGCTATGAGTTTGTTGACCTTGATCAACGCATTGAACAAAACGCAGGAAAAACCATCACCCGGATTTTTGCCGAAAACGGTGAGAAGTATTTTCGTGGGCTTGAGCTGCAATCGCTGACAGGTCTGGTTGATAAATCCAATCTGGTGATCTCCCTCGGAGGAGGCGTGCTTGAAAATGATGAATCATATGCACTCATCCAGAAATCAGGTACCATGGTCTATCTGCAATCGCCAATAAGAACCCTTGCCAGGAGACTCTGCAATAAAACTGATCGCCCTTTGCTGAAAGGAGATAAAGGTCAAAAGCTTTCACGTGAAGAGATAGAGGAAAAAATCACGACAATCCTCGCCAAACGGGAACCACGCTATAAAAGCGCTGACATAACCGTAGAGACCGATATCAAACGCATCGGTTCAACCGTTGAAGAACTGACCCGCAAAATAGAGCGGTATTTGCGGAATGCCTCCGCAACTGCCGGCGATCAATAATCAAACAAGAAGCCGTGAGCACGATAATTGTAGGAACACCGGTTATTGCCGGACTGGGATCATTATTCAAAACCCATGGCCTTGCAAAAAAAACCGTGGTACTCTTCGACGAGCACACCCGCAAACTGTACGGAGATGCACTGCTCCAGACACTTCGCGATGAGGGGTTCCAATACAAGGAGCTTGTTGTCCCGGCACGGGAAGCTTCAAAAAGCTTCAGCGTCGCCTACCGTCTTTACGGCCACATGATTGAGGCCGATGTTGACCGGAGCTGGAACCTGCTTGCTTTTGGCGGCGGCGTTATCGGTGATCTTGGCGGATTTATCGCAGCAAGCTACTTCCGAGGCTTACCGGTGATCCAGCTTCCTACCACGCTGCTGGCCATGACCGACAGCGCCATTGGCGGAAAGGTTGCCATCAACCACCCGCTCGGAAAAAATCTGATCGGCTTCTTTCATCTGCCTGAACTGGTCCTGATCGATCCCTCATACCTTGCGACCCTGCCAAAGCGGGAGATCTATGCCGGAATGGCCGAGGTGGTCAAATACGGCTTTATTGCCGACGAGCCGTTTTTCAGCTTTCTTGACCTTCATTTTAGCGACATCACCAGCCTGCAGGAACCATTTCTGACCGAAGCCATCAAAAAAAGCGCATGCACCAAAGCAGATGTTGTCGAAAAGGATTTCCGGGAGACCGACGGACTTCGCGCAACCCTCAATTTCGGACATACCTTTGCACACGGACTTGAAAAGCTTGCAGAGTACCGTTACCTGCGTCACGGCGAAGCGGTCACTATCGGCATGGTCTGCGCCCTCTTTTTGTCCCACAGTCTCGGCTATCTCGATCAACAGTCACTTGAACGCGGCCTCGCTCTGCTGCAGAAGTTCCGTTTTCCGAAAGGGCTGATAAAACGAAGGTTTCTTGCTTTCGACAGTGCACTGCTCCTTGAGAACATGTTATCCGACAAGAAAAAACTCGATAAAAAACTTCGCTTTGTCCTGCTGAGAAAATTGGGCGAAGCTTTTCTGCTGGAAGAGAGTGTAGAAGAGAGCCTTATTGTACAGGCCATTGATGACGGACGGAGATTCTTCAGCTGAAAGGGTGCCTGTTGAGCGAGAAAAGGTAGCTGGTACCCCTGAGCACCGCATGCTCTTCGACCACCGGTGAGGAGTCAAGCATATCGGCCACAAGCTGTGCGTTGCCGCCTGTAGCAATCACCCTGATGTGCTGCTCATCATACTCATCTCGCAGCCAGCTTGTAATTTTGGCGATGATCCCCTCTATGCTGGCGGCACAACCAAGAGCAATCCCGCTTTTGATGCAGTCAACAGTCGAAAGTCCAACAAGCATTTCAGGACGGTCAATACCAACCAGAGGCAACCGTGCGGTATGCTCATGCAAGGCCTTTGCCATGAGCTCAAGTCCCGGCATAATAAGACCGCCGAGGTAGTCCTGACCGGAACCGAGAACGTCAACCGTAATGGCAGTACCGATATCAAGGGCAATAACAGCCTCTGCAGGATAGAGCCTCCGGCAAAGGGCGCAAAGCGCAATGCGGTCGGCACCGAAAGAGTCCGGCGAGTCGTAGTGCAGCGTGAAGGGAAGGTGCATGGAGGAGGCAACCTTCACGACCTCACCCGGCAAAAGAGAACGAAGAGAGGTGCAGATAACTTCATCCAGAAAAGGCACGACACTGCAGAGCGCAGCATCACGAAGGGCCGGATAATTCAGGACAATCGGCAGGAGTTGACCTTCAACGCCATTGTTGTCTGTCATGGTGAGCGTCGGTGCCTTATGCACTTCAAGACACTCTTCACCCCTGAATATCGCAATTGATGCGGTGGTATTGCCTATTTCAACAACAAGAAGCAGGTCACAGGGTGGCGGTTGCTGACCGGAAAAAAGCATAGTCGAATATCCTTAAAAAAATCAGCGGAGCTTTGGTGCAATACCGGTTCTCTTTGAAAGATCCGAAAGAAAACGCCTGTAGTCGGGAAGTTTTGTTGTCACAAACACCGAATCCCTGACAGAAGCTTTGGCTGCGACAATAAAGATTTTCGGCGGAGGATTGTAGGTAATGCTCTCCTGATAAATAGAGGTAATATCAGCAAGTCCGAGCACTTTTTCACTGCCTTTGCGGTCAAGATAAAGCAGCTTGTCAGCAGCAATCTTTATGGAATCACCATCCTGACCATGCTCCCCCGCAAAACGGGTATTGTAATACATCGGCCCGCCAAGCGAAACGGTGGTAAGCAAAACAAGCAGAGCGGTCTTCCAGAAACAGCCAAGATCAACGCCATAGGTAAATTTTCCGTACCGGTAAAAAACAGCCCAAACCAAGCCAAGAAAGAGCATGCTCAAAGACCATGTCGCAAGATAATAGTAATCAAGCCATAAGGCAGGAAAGCTCATGGGGTAGTGAAAAACCTCAGGCATGGCAGATATGGGTTACTTTGCTGAATAAGGATGAACTGATTTTGAAAATAAGGGATAACTCAACGTTTGCAATAAAATAATTTCATCCTTAACAAAGAAAAGGCCCGCCAAAGCGAGCCTTTTCCAGGGTTCAATACAGTACTGCGGTTTAGTGCTCAAACAGCATTTCCGAATAGGTCGGAAGCTGCCAGCGGCTGCGGTCAACAATCTGCTCAAGACTGTCGGCAACAACGCGCACCTTGCTCATCAAAGGCAACAGTTCATCAGCACAGTAATCAGCCTTCTCGAATTCGGTTGCAAGCGTCTCGATTTTCTCGACAGCCTCATCCAGCTCGCCTGTCATATCGATCAGGGTCGAAAGATTTTCAGCCAGCAATTTAAGGTTGCCTGCCTGGCTGCTGAGCGCCTGGTCGGAAAGGCCAATGGCGTCTGCTGCAGAAAGCAGGTTATTGAAGGAGTTGCCCAGATCACCCTGATACTCGGAAACATCAGGAATAACAAAGGTTTTCAGCATGAGCTGCAGGGTACGGGCTTCAATATCGATGCCCTTGACATAGCGCTCAAGACGAATGTGAAGACGTGAAACAGTCTCTTCTGCACTCAGAACACCGTACTTGACAAAGAGATCCTGAACATCCTTCTTAAGCAGCACTCTGAGGGACTGCGGGGTGTTTTTCAGGTTCGGCAGACCTCTATCCCTGGCTGCCTGCTGAAGTGCCTCGGCGTAGTTATCGCCCTGGTAGCGGATCGGCTTGGTAGCAGTGATCTGCTCGCGAAGGGTTTCAAGTATTGCCGCATCACGCTCTTTTCCTTCCTTGATTTTTGCCAGAATAGAGTCTGTAATGGTATCAACGGCTTCAGCCATAAGGGTGTTGAGCACCATGTTCGGAACCGAAGCGGCCTGTGAAGAGCCGACAGCACGGAACTCGAACTTGTTGCCGGTAAAGGCAAATGGTGAAGTACGGTTACGGTCGGTATAGTCCTTGTTCACAACAGGCACCTGTGAAAGGCCGAGATTGAGGACCTGTTTTTCAGTTTTCAGGTCAACCTTGCCGCTCTCAATTGCATCAAGCACTCTCTCAAGCAGCTCACCAAGGAAAACGGTAACCACAGCCGGAGGAGCCTCATTGGCGCCCAGACGGTGATCGTTGCCCATACTGGCGATCGACATTCTCAGTACATCCGCCCTCTTGTACACACCGCTCAGAACGGCAACAAGGAAAACCAGGAAGTGAATATTTTTTTCAGGAGTATCGCCTGGATCAAGAAGATTGATTCCGGTATCAGTACCGATAGACCAGTTATTGTGCTTGCCTGAACCGTTAATGCCGGCAAAAGGCTTTTCAGCAAGCAGCAGGGCAAATCCTTTCTTGTCGGCAATCTTTCTCATCACTTCCATGACGAGCAGGTTGTGATCGACGGCAATATTGGCCTCTTCGAAAATCGGCGCAATTTCAAACTGGTGAGGAGCAACCTCATTATGGCGGGTCTTGGCTGGAATACCGAGCAGATAGAGCTCATGCTCAACGTCCTGCATGAATTCAAGCACACGGTCAGGAATTGAACCGAAATAGTGATCCTCAAGCTGCTGGCCTTTAGGAGGAAGGGCGCCAAGCAGGGTACGTCCGCACATCACAAGATCAGGACGCTCGGAATAGAATTTTTTGTCGATAAGGAAATACTCCTGTTCGCAGCCGGCAAACGTTTTGACACGTGAGACACCGGTAACGCCAAGCACTTCAAGAAGCCTCATCGAAGACTTGCTGACTGCTTCCATGGAACGCAACAGCGGAGTTTTGGCATCAAGTGCTTCTCCGTGATAGGAGATAAAGACCGTCGGAATACAAAGGGTCAGATCTCTTCCGCCCTTCATCAGGAAGGCCGGACTGGAAGGATCCCATGCAGTGTAGCCGCGGGCTTCGAAGGTTGAACGCATGCCGCCAGAAGGAAAGCTTGATGCGTCAGGCTCACCCTGAATAAGCTGCTCGCCCGAAAAACGCTCGATTGGAGTGCCATCGCGGTCAATCGACAAAAATGCATCATGTTTTTCAGCCGTGGACCCGGTCATTGGCTGGAACCAATGGGTATAATGGGTAGCACCGTTCTCCATGGCCCACTCTTTCATGCCATGCGCCACAACGCCTGCAATTTCGCCGGGAATTTTTTTCCCTGCCTTGATGGTATCCTGCAATGCGGTAAACTCCTCTTTTGGAAGCTTTGAGCGCATGGCCTTCTGATCAAATGTCATCGAACCAAAATAGGTTGAAACCGGAATTTTACTATCGCTGTTCAAACGAACCTCCTTGTTGATTTGCGTGATATGACTGTACTAAAAATAAAAATGAAACCCACCTATCTGTTACTTCCTTGATTTCTTTTCATCAAACGTTATCAGCACCTGCCGGTCCTGCAGGTTGTTGCGAACGATTTCGGCACTGATTTTTTTATTTTTCTTCAACTGCGTCAGCACAAAGCTGGTATTGGTTCCAAGAACGCCCGGCCAGCTCTGTATTCTTGAAAGAAACTGCTCAAGCGATGCGGTGTTATGGGTCATGACCTTTAAAATATGGGACCCTTCACCGGTGACAGAAAAGCACTCCATGATCTCATCCTCTTTCATCACATGCTCCATAAACGACTTATAGTGCTTGGACGAATCAATTCTGACCCTGACAAACGCATGAATATCAAAACCAAGCTGCCGCTCGTCAACCTCCATGGTAAAACCTTTGATGATACCATTCTTCTGCAGCTTGTCAAGCCGTTCACTGACTGAAGGTATGGAAAGACCTACAATTTCAGCAAGTTCACTTAAACGAACCCGTCCATTTTCCCCAAGGGACTCTATAAGTTTCAGGTCAATCAGATCAAGATGGCCAGACATAACTCTCTTTGGTTTTAATCGTTATATGAGAAATTACATAATAATAAGAAATAAACAACCATTCTCTTTAATATTCGCAACTTTTTCAACAAATATCTTAATTAATTTAGGCTCACCGCCATATTTCTGTATTTCTGACGATTCTCAAAACCGTTGGCAGCCGGTCTCGCATCACGCTTGATGCTTCATGCATAATAATGCATATCATGCAACATCTAATAATCTTCCAAATAGGAAATATTTCAATATCTTACTGCAACAAAAAATACAGCTCTTCTTCGATGAGTAACGTTTCATCCCATAGCACGATGGAATTTTTCGGGATATGCCGGGAAAATTCGCCAATAGAGAGTTAATAACGTTATATACCATAAACATAATCTAACGCGACTGAGAGTTTAAAAAAACATGAAAATAGCAATTTTCGGCGCTGGAGTTGCAGGCCTTAGCGCAGCCGTTGAGCTTGTAGATCGCGGACATACAGTAGAAATTTATGAAAAGCGTAAGGTACTCGGTGGAAAGGTTTCCGTTTGGAAAGACAGCGATGGCGACTCCATAGAATCAGGACTTCATATTATTTTTGGTGGTTATGAACAGCTTCAGCAATACCTTGAACGGGTTGGCGCTGGAGACAATTATCAGTGGAAAGAGCATTCCCTTATCTACGCTGAACCGAACGGCAGCCTCTCATTTTTCAAAAAAGCAAATCTACCCAGCCCCTGGGCAGAGGTCGTTGGCGGCCTGAAGACCAATTTCCTCACCATGTGGGATAAGATTTCGCTGATCAAGGGGCTCTATCCAGCCCTTCTCGGCAATGAGGACTATTTTCGCAGCCAGGACCATCTGACCTATTCGGAATGGCATCGGCTGAGGGGTGCTTCGGAACATTCATTACAGAAGTTGTGGCGTGCCATTGCCCTTGCCATGAATTTCATCGAGCCCAACGTCATAAGTGCACGCCCGATGATCACCATTTTCAAATACTTCGGCACCAATTACACCGCAACAAAGTTTGCCTTTTTCCGCAAAAACCCCGGCGATTCAATGATTGAGCCTATGCGGCAATATATCCAGAGCAAGGGCGGTCGCATTTTTGTCGATGCAAAACTGAACCGCTTTGAGCTGAACAGTGACGAAAGCATTAAAAACGCAGTCCTTCAGGATGGCCACACCGTCGAGGCTGATGCCTATATTTCAGCCATCCCTGTTCATAATGTTAAAGCCATTCTGCCGAAGCGGTGGCTGGCCCATAAGTATTTCCGCAACATTTACGAATTTGTCGGCAGTCCGGTTGCCAACTGTCAGCTCTGGTTCGACCGGAAAATTACCGACATCGATAATCTCATGTTTTCGCAGGGCACCATTTTTGCCACATTTGCCGATGTCTCCCTTACCTGCCCCGACGACTTCCAGAGCGGCACCGGCACGGCCAACGGCGGCAGCGTCATGAGTCTGGTGCTTGCTCCTGCGCACCAACTGATGGATATGCCCAATGAGGTCATCATCGAGCTGGTCATGGCAGACATACACAACCGCTTCCCGCAATCACGGCAGGCCAAGCTCCTCAAATCAACCATTGTCAAAATACCCCAGTCGGTTTACAAGGCAGTGCCGGATGTTGATAAATTCCGTCCCGACCAGATCAGCCCGGTCAAAAACTTTTTCCTTGCCGGTGATTACACCGACCAGCACTATCTTGCCTCAATGGAAGGTGCTGCACTGAGCGGCAAGCTGGTTGCAGAAAAGCTTCTCAGCAGGTTCGGCAATTGAACGAATTATCATTGCTCGCGCTTGAATAGGTCGAACGGATCACTTGCCTAAAATCCTCTTATGGAAAAAAAACAATCGTTGCACCGCCAGGCCGTCGCGCTTGCAGACGCTGACGCTCAAGTAAAAGTGCTGGAAGAGAGAAACTGCGGCATTCTCCCCTTCAGCAGAAAAGTGGCCGAATCCGGAAACGGGCCACTTTCTGCAGCAGGTATCGATATCCTGCAAATCAACATTGGCTACACCTGCAACCTGCTTTGCCGCCACTGTCATGTCGATGCCGGACCCGACCGCAAAGAGATGATGACGCGCCAGACGATGCAGGAATGCCTCAATGCTCTCGACAAAAGCTCTATAAAAACCATTGATATTACCGGTGGAGCGCCTGAAATGAACCCTGATTTCCGCTGGTTCATTGAAAGCATAAGAGCAAAAAGGGCTGAAGTAACCATCCTGGTACGCACAAACCTCACCCTTTTGATCGGAAATGAAAAATACCAGGATTTGCCTGAATTTTTCAAACAGCATAGGATAACCCTTATTGCCTCTCTTCCCTGCTACACCAGAGGAAATGTGGACAAAATGAGGGGAAAAGGAGTTTTTGACCGCTCCATCAAGACGCTGAAACTGCTCAACAGCCTCGGCTACGGCCATGAAAAGAGCAACCTTGAGCTCAACCTTGTTTATAACCCGGAAGGCTCCTCACTACCAGGAATGCAGTTACAACTGGAACAGGAGTACAAAAAAAAACTTTTTGAAGAGCATGGCATCCTGTTCAGCCATCTCTATACCATCACCAATATGCCGATCAGCCGTTTTCTCAATGATTTGCTTGATAACGGCCGCTACTGCAAGTACATGACGCTCCTTGCCGAAAACTACAATGCTCTCTCATTGCAAAACCTGATGTGCAGAACAACCGTTTCAGTCGGCTGGGACGGCACACTCTACGACTGTGATTTCAACCAGATGCTCCATCTGCCAGTGACGAAGTCTGTGCCTCAGCACATCAGCGCATTCAGCGAGGAGCAGCTCCGCAATCGCCGCATCATCATCGGACAACACTGCTACGGATGTACCGCAGGAGCCGGTTCAAGCTGTCACGGCTCTCTGCTATGAACCGCAGCCGGCTCCTGATTATTTTCACCAAAAACCCTGAAGAGGGACTAGTCAAAACACGCCTTGCCCATGCTGTCGGAGACAAAAAAGCTCTTGAAGTCTACGAAACCCTCAGAGAGCATACCGCTCTGGTAACAGCGGAAATTGCAGCAGAACGGCAAGTTTACTACTCGCGCTTCGTCCCTCCCTCCGATCTCTTCCTCACCAAACAATATACCCTCAAGCTGCAAGAAGGTGATGATCTAGGTGAGCGCATGCTGCACGCCATCAGCACAGGATTTGCAACAGGCTTTCGCCACATTGTGCTCATCGGAACAGACTGTTACGAACTGAGCAGCGAGATGCTCAATGAGGCATTCTCAGCCCTTGAGCAATCCGACGCTGTTGTCGGACCGGCCATCGACGGAGGATTTTATCTCATCGGACTCAGGAGGCTTTTGCCGGAACTCTTTTTGAACCGGCAGTGGAGCACCCCGGAAGTATGCAAGGAAACCATCGAAATACTCCAGCGCTTCACGTATCCGTACGAACTGCTTGCCCCCCTCTCGGATATTGATACCGTTGATGACCTGAAAAAAAGCGCCTTATGGAACCGCGAACAATAAGCATCATTGTGCCAACCTTTAACGAGGAGGCTCTCATCGCTCACACCCTGCAGGGACTCCTGTCAATAACTGAACGTTCGGAAGGGATCGAGATCATTGTCAGTGACGCCAGTACAGACCGAACACCCGACATTATTTCAGGCTTTCCGGCAACACTCTGCCACAGTACAAAAGGACGCGCCATACAGATGAACAGCGGGGCCCGTCTGGCCAGTGGCGACATCCTCTACTTTCTCCATGCCGATACCCTGCCGCCCGAAACCTTTATTGACGATATCCGTTCAGCTTATGGCGCAGAAAAAAAAGCAGGCTGTTTCAGAATGCATTTTGATGACGACCACCCGCTCATGACCCTGTTCGGATGGTGCACCCAGTTTCCGATGATGATCTGCCGCGGAGGAGATCAGTCACTCTTTATTGATAAAGCCCTTTTTCTCCGTATCGGAGGGTTCGACGAAACCCTCCTCATCATGGAAGATTACGACATCATCACCCGCATTGAACAACACGAACCCTTCCACATCCTCCATCACGAGGTCACCACATCGGCCAGAAAGTATCACCAGAACGGTATCATCCCCCTCCAACTCGCCTTCGCAACACTGCATCTCATGTACGCCCTCGGATTTGACCAGGAATCCATTATCCGCTACTACCGGGAAAATATTGTCTGAGTGTAAGCTGGCGATTCCTCTCGCCCGCGCTGCTTTTCTGGCCAGCAGACCCGGTATAACCTTGGTGCCGGGAGAATACCCCTCTTTTTAGTCTGGAATATGGCAGGATCAAAAAAACTGCTTTCCTGCTTTCTTTATTTATATTAACTTTAACGGATAATATTATTAAGATATACGGGTTTCTTTTTGTCTGTAAAGTCACGGTAACGCTCAATTCCCGTAAGGTTTTTGTAAAAACGGCCCGGTTTTTTTGCTTGCAACGTCAGCTATAAAGCATTACTGAATAATATTTTGAAGGTTTTCCTGCAAAAGAGTTGTTCATAAGTTCTTATATTCAGAAAATTATTTTTATTACCCTTAATCCACTCATAATTATGGCAACAGAAGAGATCAAAAAAGCACCGGATACGATCATACCGGCTACCCCGAAAAGCGAGGAATCATCTGTAGGCAATGGTGATATAGCCCATTTGATCGGGACCGTGGGTTCCCTGATTGATTCAACGATTGAATCAGTTCAAGGAATGATCAGTTCGGTAAGCTCCACTACCGGGCAACTCATCGACGGCGTTACCTCTACCATCAATTCCGAGTCAGTCCAGGGAATGATCAGTTCGGTAAGCACCGCGACCGGGCAACTCATTGACGGTGTTACCTCTACCATCAATTCCGAGCCGGTTCAGGGTATCCTCAGTAACGTCAACTCTTTTTCAGGACAACTCATCGAGGGCGTCACCAACACCCTGAAGTCTGACCAGATCCAGAATTCCTTTCAGGGACTTGGCAACTTATGGAACGGACTGATCGAAACCCTGAATGCCACGGTCAATGGAAACCAGGTACAAAATCTCTTCGACAATGTGAGCTCGGGACTCGGACAACTGATGAATAATGTCTTTAGTGCGCCAGGCGTGCCTGCTGGCCGTGAAAATCGGCCTAAGAAAGATATCACACAGATTCACTATACTTCTGCTACAGAAGTAAAAGCTTCAGCTCCGGCGGAGGCTTCATCTCCAACTCCTCCCCCGGCCCCAGCTCCGCCTCCAAGCGGTCAGGCAAGAAAAATCTGAAAACAGAACTGCTTATACTGTTGTTCTGAGGGTCAGCAAAAATCCATTATTGACATGGATTTTTTACTGACCCTTTTCATATCCATCTTATCGCTGTGTTAGGTGCGCCCGGTGCCTGTATGACCAAATCCCCCTTCACCCCGCACCGTTGAGCCAAGCTCGTCAACCTCTTCAAATCGAACCTGCTCAACCCTGGCAATCACCATCTGCGCAATACGATCGCCGTGGCGGACAATAAAGGGCTCCTTGCCATAATTGATAAGAATTACCTTGACCTCTCCGCGATAATCAGCATCAATCGTAGCCGGCGTATTCGGCAATGAGATCATCGAACGCAACGCCAGCCCGCTTCTTGGTCGAAGCTGAGCTTCATACCCCTCGGGCAGCTCAATGGCAAAGCCGGATGGAATCAGCGCGGTTGTAAAGGGCTCGAGGGTAACCGGCTCGTCAATACAGGCGGAAATATCCATCCCGGCGGCATGAGCTGTTGCATAAACAGGAAGTGAGGCTTGCTTGTTAAGGCGAACAATCTTTACTTTGAGCATCAGTCAGCAATGGCTTGTTTTGAAAATTAAGACGATGGCCAATATAACGACATTAACTGCAAGCCAATTGAAGCAATCACCCGAACCTATTTATGCCCTGGCCTTCGGAGCCCATCCCGATGACGTTGAACTTGCCTGTGGAGCAACACTCCTCAAAATCATCGCCGAGGGGCAATCAGTCGCCGTCTGCGACCTGACAAGAGGAGAAATGGGAACACTCGGCACTCCTGAAACACGCAGAGCAGAAGCAGAAAAAGCCACTGAGCTCATGGGCTACCGATGCCGTACCTCGCTTGACCTCGGAGACTCCAAACTCTTCCCGACAGAAGAGAACATTGCCGAAATCATCAAGGTCATCAGGCAGTTCAGACCCAGCGTTGTTTTCGCCAACTCTCCCGAAGAACGCCATCCGGATCACGTCAAAGCCTCTAAACTGGTTGCCGACGCCTGCTACTATTCGGGGCTCCAGCAACTCGCCACCACCATGAACGGTCAGGCTCAGCAGCCCCACCGCCCCAGACACCTCCTCTACTACATCCAGTTCAAGCACCTTGAACCCGACCTCATCGTCGATATCTCTGAAACTTTTGAAGCCTCAAGAAAAGGAGTGCTTGCTTTCGGATCACAATTCTACAAGGAAGGCCGAACCGAAGAAGCAAAAACCTTGATCCAGCGCCGTGAATTTCTCACCGGCCTCGAAGCCCGCGCCCGGTATTTCGGTGAACAGATCGGCACCCTCTACGGCGAAGGGTACAAGCTCCCCGCCCCCTTGGCCATCCGCTCATTTACCTCTGTTTTTTAAACGGGACGATGCTTTATGCAACCTCCATCTTGTTCACAATCTTGTAGCAATCCCTTAACAATTCCTCAACAGAACGAATGGTACTTTGTGTGGCACATAAGGATATGCGCAACGAGTTCAGAGATTTTTCATGAACGCATCACACAAACCAAACACATTTTTTCTTATGAGAAAAGTTGCATTGATAGTCGGTCTGGCCGCCGCCCTCGGGTACAATAACGCGCAGGCTGTTGATCTGACCTGGAAAGGAGACGTCCGCGAACGTTGGGAAAACCAACGGACGTTGGTGAATAATAAAACTGCGGACAGCTCAAGCCGTTCACGTACCCGTGTCCGTCTTGGTGTCTATTCCTGGATCAATGAAGAACTCTCTACCGGTGTTCAGTTAGCAACCGGTAATGATAAAGTTGATGAGACAGTATCCCGCAACCAGAGTGCCGGAGCTCTTTTTCAGCCGAAAAACATCTATCTCAACGAAGCCTTCATCGATTATCATCCAACAGCTCTTGACGGACAGGTAAACATCATTCTCGGAAAAAGAGATGACACTGCAGCAATCATCAGGGTTAACAATCTGGTTTATGACTCTGATCTTACCTTCGAAGGTGCGACGGTGCAATACGGAAAGGACGCTGACGGCAAGGAAAAAAGCGGACCGATAGCCATTGCCGGTTACTATCTTCTTGATTCATGGGCTGACACAACTAAAACCGATCCGACACTCTTCATTGCACAGGCCGCTTACAAGGGCGAAGTCAATGATATCAGGTACATGCTTGGCACCGGATACAACTTGTACTCATGTGTCAATAACATCAGCACCACATTAAACGCTGACAAGTCTGGAACCGGTGGTGGATTTGTTGCAAATAGCAATACACTGAATAAAGGCTACAGGATTGTCGAACTGTTCGGTAACTTCGGAGGTCAGATAACCGATACGCTTCCCTGGAATATCTACGGTCAGTACGCTTTCAACACAGTACATAAGGCCGAATTTTCCGCGATCGATGACAGCAGAAGGAATGCCTGGCTGGCCGGTTTGACGATAGGAGATGCAAAGCAGGTCGGACAATGGTCGCTCGACGCTAAATACGACCGAATCGAAAGCGATTCCGTCTTTCCGTACTTCACCGATTCCGACAGAAAAGTAGGAGGGGGTACGGGTCTGGCTCGCCCAACAGCAACGGTGAATGTCAAGGGTTTTGAAGTGGCGATGACCTATCATCTTGTCCAGAACATGACCATCGGAGCAAGGTACTACTGTTATAACGAGATTGACAAGGAAAAGACAAACCCGACACTTCACCAGTTGCAGGCCGACGTCGTTGTCAAGTTCTAATAAAATGTGTGTTGTTCTTTCTTTGTGTGTTGTATTGCTGGTTTGCAAGGGTTCTCCTGCCGCTGAAGGAGAACCTTGCTTAACCGGTAAATGATTACAAAACTTTTTTCTGTTTCTAATTAACTCAATTCAGACCATTACTATGAAACTTTTCAAAAAAATACTTTTAAGTGCGACGGTTTTCGGTGTCATGGCTTCAGGCACTGCCCAGGCTGCCGGCAAAATCGTTATTGACGGCTCAACCACCGTTGGCCCTATCGCCAAGGCATTTGCCGAACACTTTACCAAAACCACCGGCATTCAGGTCACGGTCAGTGAATCAGGTTCAGGAAACGGTGCAAAAAGCCTGATCAACAAAACCTGCGACATCGCCACCATGTCACGCCCCATGAAAGACAATGAACTCGCTGCCGCCAGAGGCAAAGGCGTCAACCCGGTTGAGCATATTGTGGCTCTTGACGGTCTTTCCATTGTTGTTCATCCGAGCAACCGCGTCAATGCACTCACAAAAGCACAGATTCGCGGTATCTATATGGGCAAGTACACCAACTGGAGCCAGGTTGGAGGACCTAACTCTGCAATCGTGATGATCCAGCGTGAATCGAACAGTGGAACTGCCGACTCTTTTAAAGAGCTGGTTATGGGCAAGGAAAATCCGATTTCCAAGAGAGCTGAGACCCAGGCAAGCAACGGCGCCATCAAGAGCCGCGTAGCATCTACCCCTGCAGCAATCAGCTATATCGGTCTCGGCTTTGTTGACGCATCAGTTAAGGCTGTTCTTGTTGACGGCGTTGAAGCTGACGTCAAAACAGTCAAGAACAACACCTACCCTGTTCACCGCTTCCTTTTCTTTTACACCAACGGCCAGCCAACAGGAGCTGTCAAGCAGTTCATCGATCTGCCAAAAACAGCTGAGGGCAAGCGCATCATCAGCGAGATCGGTTTTGTGAACTACTATTAATTTTGCCGACGGCATCAGCTTCCCGCTCTTGCCTGAAAACAACAACACCAGAAAGCCGTCTTACTCCAGGACGGCTTTCTGGTATCAAAATTAAATATCTCACCCCATGAACTCTAAAGCTCTTCGCTTTCTTCTGCCTGTCCTGTTCAGTACCGCTCTGGCACCAGCACTCTCTTCGACTGCATCTGCCTTTAATACAGCACATCTGGAATTGCTTAAAGCAGGAGTAACATCGTGGAACAAGATGAGGGCTGCGCACCAGGAGTTTGTCCCGGACCTTTCGGGAGCTGAACTGAAAGGCAAAAATCTGAGCGGGATTGATCTGCATAATGCAAATCTTTCGGGCGCTATACTCTCTCTGTCGAATCTCAGTAACGCAAACCTGCAGAACGCTTCGCTTGATTCGGCAAGAATGGATGGATCAATGCTGATCAGGGCTAATCTTGAACATGCCGGATTACGGGGCGCCGATCTTGAAAATGCCGTGCTCGATGGAGCGCATTTCCATCAGGCAGTTCTTCAGCTTGCCATTCTGAAAAAAGCGGATTGCACAAATGCCGATTTTTCAGCATCCGATCTTAAGGAATCCAACTTTCGAGAGGCTTCGCTCGTGAATGCCAATCTCAGCGGAGCAGATTTACGGGCAGCCTACCTTTGGCGAGCCAATCTCAGCCGGGCAAACGTATCCGGTGTAACGGTTTCGGAGAGCACCGTGCTTGAGAGCGGCAAATACGCATCCCGGATGTGGGCAGAAAACCATCAATCGTTGTTTGTTGAAGAACCGGCGCCACCCGTTTCCCCGAACCCGGGCACTGCCGCATCAACAGAGCAAGCGGCTATGCAGGTCGTTCTCCCCCCACACTCAGAGGCTTCTGCCCCGACGCAGCAACACTTGGGCAACCCGGAGCCCAAAAGAGATGCACCCGCTTCACAAACGCGTTTGACTCCCCGCAATATCTGGCAGCAGTCAGGCGGCCCGGCCCATGTCGCCTACGACAGGCAGCAGCACGAGCAGCTGAAAAGCAATGTGTTCGACTGGAACAACATGAGAAAACGCAATAGGGATATCACCGTGAACCTCAAAGGTGCATCATTTGACCATAAAAATCTCTCCTATGCTGATTTAAGTCATGCCGTGCTCCTTGATGCCAGTCTGAAGGGAACCGATCTGGGCGACAGCGATCTTCGATTTGCCGATTTAAGGGGGTGCAACCTCCGAGAAGCAAACCTGCAACATGCCGATCTTGGAGGAGCCGACCTCAGGGGCGCCAATCTCTGGCGGGCAAACCTCAGCCGGACTCGCCTCACCGGCGCTGTTGTTTCCAGTTCAACCGTACTTGATACAGGCAAAAAAGCAACACCGGAACTGGCTGCACGTCACGGTCTTACCTTTGTTGAACAGTAGCATTGCAACATCCTTTTAACGACAGAAAGCCGTCCGAAATCAAGACGGCTTTCTGGTTTTCGCCCCACTCAGGCCTTGAATTCGCCGGTATCAATCCACTCGTTTTTCAGGAGCGCCCACCAGTCAACAGCCAATCCTTTCAAAACATAGTCATAGGGCAACCAGCCGTATCCGCCGTCGCCCCATCCTGTTCCCCATGAATTTCTGATAAGCAGGGCACCTTTGGTTTCAATTGCCTTGGGATTGGTATTCTTGATTTTCATGCTGTCATCATAACCCACGGCCGAAATGGCATGGCCACCGGCAATTTTCTCCCCGGCGGTCGGATAGGGTATTTTCCCGGTCGTGGCCGCCTGTGATATCGAGTTATAGACCGTAAAGCCAAACATCACCGGAATACCTGCCGACAGGTTTGCCTTGATCTGTGTCAGCAACGCATCCTTGGCCGTCCCGATCGGATCAAGACGGTAATAGCTTATTGCCTGAAAACTCTGGGCAAAGGAGTAGCAGAAGGCGGATGGTTCCTTGTCATAATCAGCAATAACGTATGGCAGATACTCTTCCGGAGGCACACCAAACAGAACAAGCGCACCCATGGTTGAACGCAGAAATGCCCCGGTATCTCCCGTCCAGTGCAGAAGGTTTCTTGTGGCCTTGTAGAGGAAGAGGCGGGACGCATCGGTATGCTTGCCAAATGCCCTCCTTTCAAAATACTCGACAATCCCGATACCGGCATGTGCCGTGCATGACCCGATTGATCCCTGATCTTCGATCGGAGAACACCACGCCCGTAAATCAATGGAAGCCGGCACCGAAAGTTTAGCCGGTTTTGCAACGCCCGACTTTGCAAGCATCGCCTTGACGGAATCCTTTTGCCCCAACTGCTTCTGGGTCGATGAAACTGCATTTTGATCGGCCGTGTAATCCTTGAAATCAGGGTAATCCGGCAACCATCCCATACCTGACACCTCCAAAATTTGACCCATAGATGCTCCTGTTTTCGTTAAATAAAAACAATTCAATCTTCACGACTTTTTATCGAACTAATACTTCGCCTAATAAATTTCAGGATATCCGGCTTTAAGGCCGATTTCATCAATCCATCAACATTGTCCGCCCTCACATTGTCAATTCTCCATTGTTTTGCCTACCTTGTGGTCACTCTATCAATCATCAACTACTGTGGAATGAGACACACCATCTTCCAGAAAATGCTCTCCGCGGCAACAATCCTGATACTTCTTGCAGGAATGTCAGCATGCCGGCAAAACAACAGCAAGATCCGCCAGGAGCAGATTGTTGCCGGTGTTTCGGCTGACTTCGACTACCTCAATCCCCTGCTCATCCAGCTCTCCATGTCGCGCGAGGTGTGCTCGCTGCTCTATCCGTCGCTGGTCAAACCCTCTTACGATGAAAAAAAGGGAGAGATAACCTTTCTGCCCAATGCAGCCAAAAGCTGGAAGTTCTCCGATGATGGCAAAAAAGTCACCTTTCACCTGAAGAGTGACGCCGTATGGGAAGATGGAAAAAAGGTGACCTCGCACGATTTCAAGTACTCCTACGCCTTGTACAAGAACCCGAAAATTGCCAGTTCACGGCAGCACTACCTCAACGACCTGCTGCTGCTTCCGGATGGAACGGCCGATATCGAACGCGCCGTTGAAACCCCCGACGATGCAACGCTGGTGCTCAATTTCAGCAAGCCGATGGCGCAGGAGATTGTACTCGACCATTTCAATGACCTGATGCCGGTAGCCGAGCATATCTTCAAGGCATATTCACCGGATGAAATCCGTTCCAGGGCAGCCGAAATACCAATAGTGAGCGCGGGCCCCTTCAAGGTCAAACGGTGGGCCCGTCAAAACAAGCTGGAACTGGTCTCCAACCCCTCCTCGCACCTTCCACGCCCTGCCACTATCAAAAACATGGTTTTTCTGGTGGTACCTGAATACACAACCCGGCTGGCCATGCTGAAATCCGGGCAGATCGACGTTATGATCTCGGCAGGCGGAATCAATCCAAAAGACATCAGCGAGCTTGCAAAGAGTTCACCCTCGATCGAGATCAAGCCGGTAAAGAACCGTTACTTCGACAGTATCGTCTGGCTGAACATTGACGGAGAGGCCTGGCGCAGCCGGCGCAAGGCAGTACCAAACGCCCTCTTCGGCGACAAAACGGTACGCCGGGCACTCACGCTCGCCATCGACCGGCAGTCCATCATCGACGGATTCATGGGTCCGGAGCACGCCACCATCGTCAACACCTCACTTTCGCCTGCCTACCGCGAAATTGCTGACACCTCGCTTGACCCCTACCGGTATGACCCTCAAAAAGCGACCGCGTTGCTGCGCTCAGCCGGATGGGCACCCGGCCCCGACGGCATTCTGCAGAAGAACGGAAAAAGATTCTCGTTTGAGCTTGCTGCCCCGGTCGGCAATCCCCGGCGCAACTATGCGGCAACCATTGTCCAGCAGAACCTCCGCGAAATCGGCATTGAGTGCCGTCTAAAATTTGACGAAAGCCTTATTTTCAACAAGAACCAGAACGAGTTCCGCTACGATGCCGCCCTGTCAGGCATGGCCGCTGAAACCCTGCCGTTCCAGCTTATCATCTGGGGCTCTGACTTTGCCCATCGCCCATTCAACTCCTCAGCCTTTCAGAACCAGGAGCTTGACTCGATTATTGCCGATCTGAGCCGTCCCCTTCCCGCGGAGCGCAGCCTTCTCCTCTGGAAAAGCTACCAGAAAATCCTGCACGATGAACAACCGAGAAGCTTTCTCTATTACTACGATGAACTCGAAGGAGTCAACCGTCGCATCAAGAACACCAATATCAACCTGATTGCCACGCTCTACAACGCCGGGGAATGGAGCATACCATAAAAAAGAGGGTTCGGCACCGTTTGCCGCCAGTGCCGATTTTTGCTATATTCAACTACTTTTTTACAAAGCAGTTAAAGAATTTTTGTCACCATCAGTGAACTCATTGTCATTATGCCTCGTTACACACCTGAACAACTGGAACGAAGAAATGCATCAGTCTGGACAAAAGTGCAGGGAATCCTTGCACCCATCCAGTTCGTCATGTTTCTTGCCGGCATAACGGTCACCTGGCTCTACCAATCCCACAACGGGATTGATAACTTTGCCTGGATCACCTTTTTTGTCACCCTGAAAACCCTCATGCTTGCCCTGATTTTTGTGACCGGCGGCTTTTTTGAACTTGAGGTTTTCGGCCAGTTTGCCTTTGTTCATGAATTTTTCTGGGAAGATTTCGGCAGCGCCATAGCAATGGTGGTCCATCTGTCATACTTTATCCTGTTCTTTATGGGGCTCAATGAAAGCACGCTTATCTGGACAGCGCTGCTCGCCTATCTGAGTTATCTTGTCAATGCGGCACAATTTGTCATCCGTCTGCTCCTTGAAAAGCACAATGAAAAAAAACTCAAGCAGCAGTCAGCCTGATCACCCAAACCTATTATGAACGCAAAAGCCATTGTCTTCACCGGTGTACGCCAGATTGAACTCTGTGATGTGACCCTGAAACCCCTCTCGTCAACGGATGTGCTGGTTGAAACCTGGTGGTCATCAATCAGCACCGGAACGGAAAAAATGGCCTTCAATGGCCTGATTCCTTCATGGCCCTTCATCTTTCCCTTTATTCCGGGCTATGAAACCGTCGGAAAAATCATTAAGGCAGGCGACCATGTCAACCAGAGCCTGATCGGCAAGTTCGCTTATGTTGCCGGTTCCTTCGGTTACGAAGGAGTCAACGCCGCTTTCGGGGGCGCTTCAGAGTACATCGTCTGCCCGGTAGAGAGCATTACCGTGCTCGACAACATGAAGAATCCCCAATCCGGTATTGCCTTGCCGCTTGGCGCAACGGCCCTGCATATTGTTGACCTGGCACAGGTTGAAAACAAGAAAGTGCTTATTCTGGGTCAGGGCGCAGTCGGCATTCTTGCCGCCGAACTGGCAAAGCTTATGGGCGCCAGACTGGTCGCTGTAACCGAACCCAACAAAAAAAGGTTGCGCCTCTCGACAGCCGACCTGAAGGTCAATCCCGATACCGAGGACGTTGCTGTAGCCCTTGCCGGTCACGAGTTCGACATTCTCATCGACAGCACCGGCATCATGAGCGCCATCGACACCGGCCTGCGCTTTCTCAAATTTCAGGGAACGGTCATCCTCGGCGGCTATTACCAGAGAATCAACATCGACTACTCCCAGGCCTTCCAGAAAGAGCTCTCCTTCATTGCGGCAAAACAGTGGGCCAAGGGCGATCTGGAGCGGGTACGGGAACTCATTGCACAGCACAAGCTCAATGCCGAACGGATTTTCACCCATCAGCATACCGTTGAAGAGGATATCACGGCCGCCTACCTGCAGGCATTCACCGATCCCGACTGCCTGAAAATGATCCTGCTCTGGAAAAGCGGCATCAACCTGGAAGCATACCCTATCACCGCACAATCATAAGTACCGCAGGATGGCAGCAAGAACAATAGCGATATACGGCAAGGGAGGCATAGGCAAAAGCTTTACGACCACCAACCTCAGCGCCACCTTTGCCCTGATGAACCAGCGCGTGCTCCAGCTCGGCTGCGACCCCAAGCACGACTCAACCACCTCCCTCTTCGGAGGCATCCCGCTGCCCACCGTAACCGACCTCTTTGCCGAAAAAAACGCGCGCAACGAGCCGGTCACCATCAGCGACATCGTCTTCCGCCGCGACGTCCCGGACTTTCCCCAACCCATATACGGCATCGAACTCGGCGGCCCGCAGGTCGGCCGGGGATGCGGCGGCAGGGGCATCATCTCAGGATTTGATGTGCTCGAAAAGCTCGGCATCTTCAAGTGGGATATCGACATCATCCTGATGGACTTTCTCGGCGACGTTGTGTGCGGAGGATTTGCCACTCCCCTCGCCCGCTCCCTCAGCGAAGAGGTCATTCTGGTCACCAACAACGACCGGCAATCCATCTTCACCGCCAACAACATCTGCCAGGCCAACAACTACTTCAGGACCATCGGCGGGCAATCGCGCCTGCTCGGCCTCATCATCAACCGCGATGACGGCAGCGGTGTTGCCGAGCGCTATGCCAAAGCCGCAGGCATCACCGTACTCATGAAAGTACCCTATGATGCCGAGGCCCGCGATAAGGACGACAGCTTCGACTTCGCCATACGCATCCCCGCAATCAGGGAAAAATTCCAGAAGCTCGCCGAGGATATTGTGAACGACCGCATCACCCCCTGCCAGGCCGTCGGCCTCGACTTCATGGGCTTTGTCCGCCTGTTCGGCGAAGTCAGCGATGATGCCCCGCAACCTGCAACACCCGAAGAACTTTTCGGGCGAAAAGAAAACGATTCCGGAAGCAGAACCGTTGCGGCAAAAAGCACTCTCGAAAGTGACGATCTCAAAATGGCAAGCAGCATTGAAAAACTCACCGCAGAACAGCAGGAAGTCTACCGGATGGTGGAACAGGATAAAAAAGCAATCCGTGATGTTGCCGAACTGACGCACAGGGAGGAATCAGCCGTCCGCGAACTCCTTGCAACCGCCCGAAAAGAACTGGCACGGCTTTTCTTTGAGAACTGATCTGGCCATAAAACAAGGCTTTCTCAGGAGAACTGTCATCCCGGGCTTCATCAGAGACTACTACAGAACCTTGATGTTCTCTTTCCAACAACAAAAAAGGCCACCTTTTCAGGCAGCCTTTTTGTGTGTTAATCATTTTTCTGAGATCCGCTCCGATATCCCGGTATTGTCCGGTATCGAAAGATCAACCATACGGTTCCGTCAGGCGTTGGCCTTTTTGGTGGCTTTTGCGCGAAGGTTCACGTCGAGAATCTTCTTTCTGAGCCTGATGCTCTGGGGTGTTACTTCCAGAAGCTCATCGTCATTGATGAATTCAAGAGCCTGCTCAAGCGAAAGGATTTTCGGAGGAGTGAGGCGAAGCGATTCATCGGTGCCGGAAGAGCGCATGTTGCTCAGCTTTTTCGTTTTGCAGACGTTAAGCGTAATGTCGAGACCTCTCGTTGATTCACCGACAATCATCCCGCCATAAACCTTGGTGTTTGGCGAAACAAAGAAGGTGCCCCGATCTTCAAGGGCGCTAAGAGCATAGGCAACGCAAATGCCGGCTTCAGAGACGACCAGTGCACCGGTCTCGCGTGAAGGCAATTTGCCTTTGAATGGCTGGTAGTTAAGGAATACATGTGAAAGCATGCCCTCGCCTTTGGTATCGGTAGTAAACTCAAGGTTGTAACCGATCAGCCCTCTGGTAGGAATTTCAAATTCAACCCTGACCATTCCTCCGCGAAGCGTACCCATAAAGGTCATTTCGGCCTTTCTGCGGCCCATTTTTTCGATAATCACACCAGTGTACTCTTCCGGAATGTCAATGGTCACATGCTCGATAGGCTCAAGCAGTGTGCCCTCCTCGTCACGGTGCATGATCACCTCCGGTCTTGCAATAGCAAGCTCAAAGCCTTCACGACGCATGGTCTCGATCAGCACCGAAAGGTGAAGCTCTCCCCTTCCTGAAACACGGAAGGTATCGGGGCTCTCCGTCTCCTCGACGTTGAGGGCGACGTTCGTCATTTTCTCTTTCATAAGGCGCTCACGAATCTTCCGGCTGGTGACCTCTTTGCCCTCAAGTCCTGCAAAGGGAGAATCGTTGACCGAAAAGAGCATGGAGAGGGTCGGTTTGCTGATATCGAAAGAAGCAAGCGAAACCGGATCCTCAACGGAAGCAAGAGTCATGCCGACCGTAGCATCAGGAATACCTGCGATGGCAATGATGTCACCTGAGGTAGCCTCTTTTGCTTCAACCTTCTGAACCTTGTCGAACTGAAAAACCTTTGTTACGGTTCCCTTCCCCATCACACCGTCAGGTCCAACCACGGCAAGCTGACTTCCCGGGCTTACCTTGCCGCGATGAATACGGCCAATGGCTATCTTGCCTATGTAATCGCTATAGTCAAGAGTGGTAACCAGCATCTGGAAACCGCCGTCATCGTGGGCAACCGGGGCAGGAATTTCCTTGATGATCATGTCAAGCAGAAGACTCATATCACCATCGGGATCATCCATGCTGTATTTTGCAATACCATGTTTGGCTGAGGTAAAGATATAAGGGAAATCAAGCTGATGCTCTTCGGCGCCAAGGGCAATAAAGAGATCAATAACCTGATCGTGCACCTTGACCGGATCAGACTGGGGCCGATCAATCTTGTTGATAACCACAATTGGCTTCAAATGCAATTCAAGGGCTTTGCGCAACACAAACTTGGTCTGCGGCATAGGGCCTTCAAATGCATCAACCAGGAGCAGCACACCGTCAACCATCTGTAAAATACGTTCAACCTCGCCACCAAAATCGGCATGACCTGGTGTATCAACAATATTGATCTTGTGATCTTTATAGACTGATGCTGCGTTTTTTGAAAATATGGTAATGCCTCTTTCGCGTTCCTGAGGATTTGAATCAAGTACCCTGACGTTTACCTGCTGATTATCCCTGAATGCACCGGTCTTCTGAAAAATAGAATCAACAAGTGTTGTTTTTCCATGATCAACGTGAGCGATAATGGCTATATTTCTAATATTCTTTGTCGAGCTCATCTTTTTATCCTTGTAAATAAGTATATTTGTACTGCGTATCGGGCGGAATATACATTTTTTTCTTTGTAATTATGGCCACAATCTTTACCCGGTCTTCGCGTAGCGTGTGCGCGCCCGTAAAAAGGCATTAATCGGAATCGGCCCCAAGCTGTTTATCCCCTTAAATCATACAATGAACAATATATTACTTGACAATCTCCCGTTGCTTGTTCTGAACCAGCTTGTTTCACTCTTTTACCTGATAACAACAGCCCTTTATGGCGCTCATTTTTTCCGCGATACCCTGCTTGAAAAAAAAAATTACAAGCAGCTTGTTCTGGTCTTGACCATCCTGATCCATGTCGTCTACCTCGGACTTCTTACCTCCACTGAAGGGTACAAGATCAACTATTCCATGGCGAACCTCATGACCATGGTAGGGCTCACCTTAACCATTACCTATCTTTTTATAGAGTTTACAACCAAAAGTGACAAGACGGGGTTTTTTGTCATCTCCTTTGCTGCAGGTGCGCAGCTGATGTCGTCAATCCTGACGACACAAATGGCCAATACGGGTATACCATTCAGCGGCATCGGTATCGGTGTACACCTTATCGCTGCAATTTTCGGGTTCAGCGCCATTGCAATTGCCGGTCTTTACAGCATACTGTATCTCCTGCTTTTCCGCCAGATAGAGCAGAACCGCTTTGAATTCCTCTTCCAGCGCCTGCCTAACCTGGAGGTGCTTGAGAAACTCACCATGCATGCCGTAG
This sequence comes from uncultured Chlorobiaceae bacterium, assembly GCA_903820085.1. Lineage (GTDB taxonomy): Bacteria > Bacteroidota > Chlorobiia > Chlorobiales > Chlorobiaceae > Chlorobium. The sequence continues at coordinate 94,287 of CAIJGA010000005.1, read as the reverse complement.
CTTTCGGATTTCTTTTTCTTTCGATTACTATTTTTGCCGGCATCATTGAGCAAAAAGCGTTAAACGAGACCATCAATCTTTTGGAGCCAAGGCTTATTTCCCTGGTTGTCATCTGGCTGCTTTATGGTACCGGCATCTTCATCAAGCCGATCATTGGGTGGGACATCAAGCACATGGCCTATCTCTTCATCTTTCTCTTTGTCTTCATCACCATCCTGATCGTGTTGATGACCTTTTTTTCACCATCATTCCATTGACTGGCCTTTTTAAAACAAGCACCTCTTTGAAAATACGGGCTTTTAGAATATATTTAAGGATAATCGGTTTGTTCTGGATGCAGCATTTTCAATGCATTTACGTCATCAGCTCACTTAAACAACCCTGCCATGAACATCATTTCAGTCGGTGTCAATCACAAGACCGCACCTATTGAAATCCGCGAAAGAATCTCCCTTTCAGAAGTTCAAAACAAGGAGTTCATTACCGGCCTCATTTCCAGCGGACTTGCCCATGAAGCCATGGTGATTTCGACCTGTAACCGTACTGAGCTGTATGTTGTTCCAGCAATATATGAGGTAACTGGAGAGTATCTCAAGGAATATCTGATCTCGTTCAAGGATGCCCGCAAGGATGTTCGCCCCGAACACTTTTTCAGTCGTTTTTATTGCGGTACGGCACGCCATATTTTTGAGGTAGCGAGCGCGATTGATTCGCTTGTCCTTGGTGAAGGGCAGATTCTCGGCCAGGTTAAAAATGCCTACCGTATTGCTGCCGAAGCACAGACCGCAGGTATTCTCATCACCCGTCTCTGCCATACGGCATTCAGTGTCGCCAAAAAGGTCAAGACAAAAACCAAAATCATGGAAGGGGCCGTTTCGGTCAGCTATGCTGCTGTCGAGCTTGCCCAGAAGATTTTCTCCAACCTTTCGATGAAGAAGGTGCTGCTGATCGGGGCTGGTGAAACCGGTGAACTGGCTGCGAAGCACATGTTTCAGAAGAATGCCCGCAACATCGTTATTACCAACCGGACGCTCTCAAAAGCCGAGGCTTTGGCTGAAGAGCTTGGCACCAATAAAGTGCTGCCCTATGAATCATTCAGGGAGCATTTGCACGAATTCGATATCATCATAACGGCTATCAGTACCAAGGAGTATGTGCTTTGTGAGGCTGAAATGCATCAGAGCATGATCAGACGCAGGCTCAAGCCCGTCATTATTCTTGATCTTGGACTGCCAAGAAACGTCGATCCTGACATCGGCAAGCTTCAGAACATGTTCCTCAAGGACATTGATGCCCTCAAGCATATCATCGACAAGAACCTTGAAAAACGCAGTCGCGAACTTCCAAAAGTCAATGCCATCATTGAAGAGGAGCTCATCGCGTTCGGTCTATGGATCAATACCCTGAAAGTCCGTCCCACCATTGTGGATCTTCAGTCGAAGTTCATTGAAATCAAGGAAAAAGAGCTTGAACGGTACCGTTACAAAGTCAGCGAGGAGGAACTTCAGAGAATGGAACACCTTACTGACCGGATCCTGAAAAAAATCCTGCACCACCCCATTAAAATGCTCAAGGCCCCGATTGACACGACCGACTCGATTCCAAGCAGAGTCAATCTTGTGCGCAACGTTTTCGATCTCGAAGAACCAAATCAGTCACACTAATAAAAATCCGTAATTGCTTTGAAAAAACAGCTCATCATCGGTACCAGGTCAAGCCCGCTCGCGTTGTGGCAGGCAGAATTTACCAAGGCAGAACTCTCCCGTCATTTTCCTGAGCTCGATATCACACTCAAACTGGTTAAAACAACCGGTGACAAGATTATCGACTCTCCCCTTTCAAAAATCGGGGATATGGGGCTTTTTACCAAGGATATTGAGAAATTTCTGCTCACCAAAGAGATCGACTTGGCCGTCCACAGCTTGAAGGACGTTCCAACAGCTACTCCTGATGGACTGATTATCACATCCTTCACGGAACGTGAGGATACGAGGGATGTCATCATTTCAAAAAACGGAATCAAACTTAAAGATCTGCCCCAGAATGCCAAAATGGCAACAAGCAGCCTTCGCCGTATGTCGCAGTTGTTGAGCATACGCCCTGACTTGCAGATACTGGATATCAGAGGCAATCTTAATACCCGTTTCCAGAAGTTTGACGAGGGGGAATTTGATGCCATGATGCTTGCCTATGCAGGTGTTTTCCGCCTGAATTTCAGCGACCGCATTTCCGAAATCCTTCCACACGAAGTGATGCTTCCTGCTGTCGGACAGGGCGCGCTTGGCATTGAGACCCGCGTTGACGATGAGCAGACCAGAGAGATTGTCAGGATCCTGAACCACTCCACAACAGAGTATTGCTGCCGTGCTGAACGCGCACTGCTCCGTCATCTGCAGGGAGGTTGCCAGATTCCTATCGGCGCCTACGGCTCGTTTAAAAACGGCACGCTGAAACTGCTTGCCTATGTCGGTTCGGTGGATGGCAAAATATGCTTGAATAACGAAATCACGAAAACCGGACTTACTTCACCTGAACAGGCTGAAGCCGCTGGTATTGAACTTGCAGAGGAGCTGCTGAAACAGGGTGCGGACGCAATTCTGTCGCAAATCCGCAAAACTCGCTGATGAAAACGGTTCTTGTTACCCGTCCGAAAGATCAGGCAGCGTCATTTGTACAAAAACTGGAACAGTACGGCCTGAACTCGATTGTTTTTCCGACAATCGAGATCAGGCCGGTTTCCGGCTGGAAGGTTCCCGACCTCAGCCTTTTTGACGGACTCTTTTTTACGAGTCCCAACAGCGTCACCTTTTTTATGGAACGGCTGCTTCAAGACTCCCCTGAAGAGCTGAAAAACCTTCAAAAGCTCAGCGTATGGGCCGTCGGCAAGACAACGGCTCAGGATCTTGCGCTTCATGGGGTAAAAACACAGCCTCTACCAAAAATTTCGGATGCGGTAACGCTTATGGAGGAGATCGACAGCGCCACCATCGCCGGTCATACCTTCCTGTTTCTCCGAGGAACGCTTTCCCTTGGAACGGTTCCTGAAGTGATCAAAAAACGGGGCGGCAATTGCATTGAGCTGACTGTTTACGAAAACCTTCCCCCCTCACTTGAGGACAGCGCAAAAATCAAATCGCTGCTCGAGCAGGGCAAACTTTCCTGCCTCTCCTTTACCAGTCCGTCAACCGCCATCAATTTTTTTGAGGCCATGGGGACAACCGCCCTTCCTTCCGGAGTGCAGATTGCCGCCATAGGAACAACAACCGCCACTGCTCTCAAAAAACTCGGTCTTCATGTTGACATCATACCCGAATCATTTGACGCACCGGGCTTTGCAAAAGCAATAGCGGAAGCAATGGCTAATTGATCAGTTGACAATTATCCATTGTCAATTGCTGAAAGCAGCGCTGTACCGATACTCTTGTTTGCGCTGACCAGTCCCTCGCCCGATATCGTTGTCTTCCCCCGGTAATCAAAACAGCATCCCCCGGCTTCAGTCACAATGGGAATCAGTGCCGCACAATCCCACGGGCTCATGATTTTATCAACCGACACTTCCGCCCGGCCGGAGGCTACAAGCATGTGGCCGTAACAGTCGCCCCATCCGCGCACCAGCCCGGCCTTATGACGAAGCTGATCGACAGGATGGAGAGAGAGAGAATCGAGCAGATACTCCTTTTCCGTATAAAGAACCGTTGCATCTTTGATATCGGAAACGGAAGAGACGGCTATCGGCGATTCGTTTAAAAATGCTCCCCCTCCCTGTTCGCCATAATAGAGCTCTCCAAGCGCAGGAAAATGAACAACACCAAGCTGTACTGCTCCGTCAATCTCCAGCGCAATCATCACGCCGTAAAGCGGCACACCATGAATAAAGGCCTTGGTGCCATCAATAGGATCAATGATCCACCGACGGTTATTGCCGGATGGACGCTCTCCAAACTCCTCGCCAAGCACTCCATCCTGAGGATACCGGGAGGCAATAGAGGCACGGATAAGCTCTTCAGCTTTCCGGTCGGCTTCGGTCACCGGAGAAGCATCACGTTTGGTAAAAACTTGCAGCGATTTACGGGAAAAATAACTGAGTGTCAACTGGCCAGCCTCTTTGGCCATCTCAAGAGCAAGCTGAAGATCGGAAGTCATGGTTTTTTAGTTTTCTTTTAATTATATTGCAAAACATATAATATTTCAATTTCGAAAGAGCTGCACGTGCAGCACTCCTGCTTAACCCCGGAGAAACACCTGAAAAGAAATTTTCGCCCGGCAAGTTAGTTAATCAATATCGTAAAACACAATGAAACGCTTGATTGCCGAACGCGAAAAAGCCCGCCTTGGGGGTGGAGAAAAACGCATAGAAGCGCAGCATAAAAAAGGAAAGTTTACGGCCCGCGAGCGCCTTAATTTGCTGCTTGATGAAGGCAGTTTTGAAGAGTATGACATGTTTGTCACACATCGGACAACTGATTTTGGCCTCGACAAGCAAAACTATCTTTCAGACGGAGTCATTACTGGTCACGGTACCATTGATGGCCGTCTTGTCTATATTTTCTCCCAGGATTTTACCGTTCTTGGCGGTTCGCTCTCCGAAACCAATGCCCTGAAAATCTGCAAGGTGATGGATCAGGCAATGAAAGTCGGCGCCCCATTCATCGGAATCAACGACAGCGGCGGAGCAAGAATCCAGGAAGGGGTCAGAAGCCTTTCCGGCTATGCCAGCATTTTTCAGCGGAACGTCATGGCATCCGGGGTCATACCCCAGATATCGGCAATTTTCGGTCCCTGTGCAGGCGGTGCGGTCTACTCCCCGGCTCTTACTGATTTCGTGGTCATGGTCGAAAAAACCAGTCATATGTTTGTCACCGGTCCTAAGGTTGTCAAGACCGTTACCGGAGAGACCATCACCGATGAGGATCTTGGAGGTGCTTCAGTTCATGCCACCAAATCAGGAGTCACCCATTTTGTCGGAGCTGATGAAACCGAAGGAATCCTGCTGATCAAAAAGCTGCTCAGCTACCTGCCGCAGAACAATCTTGAGGAACCGCCTCTTGCAGTTTGTGATGACCCGGCCGACCGCCTTGACGACAAGCTGAACTCCATCATACCCGAAAAGCCATCCATCCCCTACGACGTCAAGGATATTATCTATTCGATTGCAGATAACGGAGAGTTCCTCGAAGTACAGCGGCAATATGCACGAAACATTGTTATCGGCTTTGTCACCTTCAACGGCATCTCCACCGGTATCGTTGCCAACCAGCCCAACTATCTTGCCGGTTGTCTTGACATCAACGCATCATGCAAGGCGGCAAGGTTTGTCCGGTTCTGCGATGCCTTCAACATTCCCATCGTTACCCTTGTCGATGTTCCCGGCTTCCTTCCCGGCAGTGCCCAGGAGTTCGACGGCATTATCACCAACGGTGCTAAACTGATTTTTGCCTATGCAGAGGCCACGGTGCCAAAAATCACCATCATCCTGCGAAAAGCATATGGCGGAGCATACATCGTCATGAGCTCCAAGCAGCTTCGCGGTGATGTCAACTATGCATGGCCGACAGCCGAAATTGCAGTCATGGGCCCGATAGGTGCCATCGAGGTGCTCTACAACAGGGATCTGAACGCCATCGAAAATCCGGATGAGCGGGCCAAGTTTGTTGCCGATAATGCTGCGGAGTATCGTGAAAAATTCTCCAATCCCTACGAGGCAGCAAAATTCGGCTATATCGACGATATCATCGAACCGCGCAATACCCGTTTCCGCATAATCCGCGCCCTTCAGACGCTCATGACCAAAAAAGATCAGAATCCCCCGAAAAAGCACTCGACCCTACCATTGTAAACCGAAAAATTAACCATGATATCAATCATTCAATATTTTCCGGTCAATCTTTCGGCGATCCAAAGCCAGCATCTGGCGCTGGCTGTCATTGGGTACAGTGTCGTCTTTTTTACCTTCTTCCTGCTCGCGCTGCTCTTCAGCACGATCCCGAAGATTCTCTCCTGGAATGTCAGAAGAACACTTGACGATGAGGGTGACAAAAGCAAAAAGGCCTTGGCAGGGAACACGATTCCCGGAGAGGTCAGTGCTGCCATCGGTATGGCGATTTCGCTCTATCTCGATGAGCTTCACGATCAGGAGACAGCAATTCTGACTATCAGAAAGGTCGGCAAAAGCTACTCGCCCTGGAATTCAAAAATCTACAATGTCATTAATTTCAAAGGGTTTCAAGGATGAGAAAATATAAATTCACGATCAGCGGAAACCGCTACAATGTCGAGATAAAATCCCTTGAGGAAAACAATGCCGAAATCGAAGTTAACGGCACCTCATATCAGGTTCAGCTTGGTCAGGAGATCAAAAGGCCGCAGACCCCGAAACTCGTCCGCTATACCCCTCCCACGCCATTGAAACCGCCGCAGCCGCTCAACATACCGGGACTGAGCATCGTCAAGGCCCCGTTGCCAGGTACCATTATTGCCCTCATGGTCCAGCCAGGTTCACAGGTCAAACCCGAAGAGCCCATTCTGGTTCTGGAAGCCATGAAAATGGAAAACAATATTTTTGCAGAAAAAGCCGGTACCGTCAAGACGGTCAGGGTAGCGGTAGGCGACACAGTCATGCAGGGTGATATCCTGATAGAAATTGAATAAAACCATTATGGACGGACTTGTGCAGTTTTTCGGGTATTCCGGTTTTGCCAATGCAACACCGGGCCACCTGTTGATGATTCTTGTCGGAATGGTCTTCATCTATCTGGCCATCCGCTATGAATATCAACCGATTCTTCTGGTTCCGATCGGTTTCGGCATTCTGATCGGCAATACCCCGTTTCTCGAGCATAGCGGAATGGCACTCGGCATCTATCAGGATGGCAGTGTTTTGAACTACCTCTACCAGGGCGTGCTGAAAGGTATTTTCCCTCCCCTGATATTTCTCGGAATCGGAGCCATGACCGATTTCTCGCCGCTGATTTCAAATCCAAAGCTTATCCTGCTTGGAGGAGCGGCACAGCTCGGGATTTTCATGACCTATCTCGGAGCTATCTCCCTCGGCTTTACCAATCCGGAATCTGCTTCGATCGGTATCATCGGTGGTGCTGACGGCCCGACGGCAATTTTCCTCTCATCCCGGCTCGCTCCGCATCTGGTCGGCTCCATCGCCATTGCTGCCTACACCTACATGGCGCTTGTCCCGCTGATTCAGCCTCCGATCATGCGCCTTCTGACCACGGAAAAAGAGCGCAAAATCAAAATGAAACCGCCCCGTTCGGTTACCAAAATCGAAAAAGTCATGTTCCCGGTATTCGGCCTGCTCCTGACCGGTTTTATTGCTCCCGGATCGCTGCCGCTTCTCGGTATGCTTTTTCTGGGCAATCTGCTCAAGGAATCCATGGTCACAAAACGGCTTGCCGATACGGCCAAAAATGCCATGATCGACATTGTCACCATCATTCTTGGTGTTACCATCGGAGCTTCAACACAAGCAACAACATTTCTCACGCAGAGTTCCGCGCTTATTTTCGTCCTTGGCGCAACGGCATTTATGTTTTCAACAGCCGGTGGAATCCTGTTTGCAAAGTTCATGAACCTATTTCTTTCCGGTGACAACAAAATCAACCCGCTGATCGGAGCTGCAGGTGTTGCGGCTGTACCTGAAAGCGCCCGTGTAGCACAGTTAGAGGGACTGAAAGCTGACCCCGAAAATCATCTGCTTATGCATGCAATGGCGCCAAACGTTGCTGGCGTAATCGGATCAGCCGTTGCTGCAGGCATCATGATGAGCTTTCTGCTGTAACATTTTCTTTTCGGTGCAGCAAAAGTACGCATATTAGCCAGTTGAAAAGCTTCGGGATGTTCATGGATTTTCGTATTTTTAGCCTTTTTAAAACCATAATTTCTCCGAAGCCATGAGCCAGCTCAATTTACTCAATATTGTCCAGCGACCCAGAAGACTCCGCAAAAGCGCCGCAATCAGAAACCTCGTACAGGAAAAGAATCTGACGATCAATGATCTGGTCTACCCGCTTTTTGTCTGCCCGGGAACCAACGTTGTTGAAGAGGTCTCCTCCATGCCGGGAAGCTTCCGCTACTCGATCGATAATGCAGTAAGAGAGTGCCAGGAGCTCTGGGATCTCGGAATTCAGTCCATCGATCTCTTCGGTATTCCGGAAACCAAAACCGAAGACGGCAGCGAAGCCTACAATGAATACGGCATCATCCAGGAGGCCCTTCGCGCCATCAAGGCAAAGGTTCCTGACCTGTGCATCATGACCGACGTCGCGCTCGACCCCTTCACCCCCTTCGGCCATGACGGTCTGGTCAGGGATGGCATTATTCTCAATGACGAAACCGTTGAGGTACTGTGTAAAATGGCCATATCCCATGCCAACGCCGGAGCTGATTTCGTCTCCCCGAGCGACATGATGGACGGCCGTATCGGCGCCATCCGCGAAGCACTTGACGACACTGATTTCTCTGATGTCGGCATTCTCTCGTACGCCGCCAAATATGCATCAAGCTTTTACGGCCCGTTCCGTGACGCCCTCCATTCGGCACCGCAGTTCGGTGACAAGACCACCTACCAGATGAATCCCGGCAATACCGATGAGGCCATGAAAGAGATCGAACTCGACATCATGGAAGGTGCCGATATCGTGATGGTAAAACCCGGTCTTGCCTATCTTGACATTGTCTACCGCACAAAAGAGCGCTTCGACACTCCGGTAGCGATCTACCACGTCTCCGGCGAATACTCGATGGTCAAGGCCGCAGCAGCGCGCGGATGGATCGACGAGCAGAGAGTCATGATGGAGTCACTGCTCTGCATGAAACGGGCCGGTGCCGATCTTATCTTTACCTACTATGCAAAAGAAGCTGCGAAAATTCTTCGCTGAGCCTCTCTCTGAAAAGAGTAATCCATTTTCAACAAGCCCGGTTGCACGATTTTGAGTGCAGCCGGGCATTGTACTCTATTATATAGCCATGATACGATACTTTACTGCGGGAGAGTCCCACGGACCGGCGCTTTCGGCAATAGTGGACGGCATGCCGGCAGGCGTCGCCATAACACTCGAAGAGATCAACAGCCAGTTGGCCCGCCGCCAGCTGGGGCATGGCCGGGGCGGACGCATGAAAATCGAGACCGACAAAGCCGAGGTGCTCTCCGGCATACGGTTCGGAAAAACAATCGGCACCCCCATTTCGCTGGTCATTAAAAACCGTGACTGGGAAAACTGGACAACAACCATGTCCCAGTTTGACTCACCTACTGAACCAGTTGCAAAAATCACCATTCCAAGACCGGGCCATGCCGACCTTGCGGGACGCATCAAGTATGGCTTTGACGATATCCGGCCGGTCATTGAACGCGCATCGGCACGAGAGACTGCCGCAAGGGTTGCCGCTGGAACACTCTCACGGGTTTTTCTCAAGGCACTCGGTATTGAAATCGGCAGCTATATCTCAGCTATTGGAGCGGCTGTAGAACCCGCTTTGGATGAACAGCTTGCTGGGCTCCTCAGCCAAGGAGCTGAAGCTGTCGCAAGACAGGCCGACCTCTCGCCGGTACGCATGCTTGGAAAAGAGACAGAAGCAAAAGCACTTGCAGCCATTGATGCCGCGAGCGAGCGGGGAGATACGCTCGGAGGAATCATTGAGATTTTCATTACAGGTGTGCCTCCCGGTTTCGGCAGCTACGTCCAGCATGACCGTCGTCTTGATGCCGAACTTGCAGCAGCCATTATCTCCATTCAGGCAATCAAGGGTGTTGAAATCGGAACCGCCTTCGAAAATGCAGGAAAGCCTGGTTCAGAGGTACACGATGAGTTTCACCTCTCTCAAGAAGAGGGAGTAACCAGAAAAACCAACCGTGCCGGCGGCCTCGAAGGGAGCATGTCGAGCGGTCAGACCATTCACCTGCGTGCAGCCATGAAGCCAATCTCTTCATTGCTCACTCCCCTGCACTCCTTTGATGTTGAAACCCTGCAGCCAACCCCCTCTCGTTTTGAGCGGAGTGACACCTGCGCAGTCCCTGCTGCAGGAGTTGTCGCTGAAGCTGTTGTGGCGCCGGTCATCGCCAACGCACTGCTTGAAAAGCTCGGTGGCGATCATCTCGATGAAATCCGCCAGCGACTCGACCTTTACCGTGAAACTATCCGCAACACCTTTCGCGCCTGATTCGTTGGAGCTCCCTCGTTATTTGCAATGACCACCCCCCTGGTCATTGCAAGAGAGGACTCCAGCTCTTTTGCTTGAAAAAAAAAGTCCCGCCTGAAACCGGAAAATATCTTCCGGTGAAAAAGATATTTCAAAAAAAATGATAAAAATAGTTGCTCCGAATTTTTGAGATTACGTAATTAATGCGTATTTATGCCATGATGACTATAGAGTGCATACCATAATCTCGGGATTATTTCAATGGACACTGCCACTTGCTGTATCGGGAACCATGTCAGGAAAAGCTGGATTGCCCCTGCGCTTGTAACCTTCTCATTGCATGTTGGAGGCCACGCTTTTGCGTTGCCAGCCGGTGGAGAGATAACAGCAGGCGAAGCAACTATCAGCACCCCGGCAGTCAATGCCATGCAAATCGAGCAAAAGAGCAGCCATGCCATCATCAACTGGAGCTCATTTGGAATTGGCAGGGATGAGGCGGTCAGCATTGCCCAGCCTGATACCCGCTCCGTCCTGCTGAACCGTGTTTCAGGGAACGATCCATCTGAAATATTCGGCACACTGACGGCAAATGGCCGTATTTTTCTGGTAAACCCTAACGGCGTCCTGTTTGCCCCCGGTGCCAGCATCAATGTTGGAGGGCTCGTAGCGTCTGCTCTGACCATCAGCGACAGCGACTTCCTCTCAAAGAAATATGTTTTTTTACAAAACGAAGCCACTGGTACCGTGGTGAACCAGGGCACGATAAACGGAGGATTTGTTGCGCTGCTCGGAAAAAGTGTCATGAACACCGGGAACATTATCACCACCAGAGGCACAACCGGAATGGCCAGCGGAGAAAAAATTACCCTTAACGTTGACCCTTCCGGTCTGGTAGCAATTCAGGTAGACCAATCAACTTACCATGCTCAGATCCAGAATAGCGGAGTAATAGAGGCCGACGGCGGCACGGTACTGATCAGCGCCCCGGCAGCCGATATGCTGCTTGCCTCCGTCGTCAACAACAGCGGAAAAATACGCGCTTCCGGCATGACTGAACGCAATGGCAGCATCGTGATCGAAAGCGGCACCGTCATCAACACCGGCACGTTAACCGCTACCGAAATCGAGAGCAAAGTGAACAACCTTTTCGATGCCGGCACATGGAATGCCAGCAGCAACTCCCTGGGTGGGCATATACAAATCGATGCGACTGGCCAGATCGTCCAAACCGCTACAAGCCGCATGACAACCGACGGAACCGACGGCGGCCGGATCCTCTTCAACGCTGGTGAAGCTCTTTACCTCTCCGGAACACTCAGTGCAAACGGCAGTATTGGCCGTGGTGGCGAAATCACGGTTACTGCACCCCAAACCATTCTCACCGGAGTCAGGATAGAAAGTAATGGCCTGAGAGGCGGAGGAACGGTCTTGATCGGTGGTGAATGGCAAGGCAAGGGGATCAATCTGGCAAACGCAGCAACCGCCACGATGACGAAAAGCAGCAAAATCACCGCCAATGCTGTTGACAGCGGCAATGGCGGTACCGTGGTGCTCTGGTCGGAAAACTCCACCACCTTTGCCGGAACCATTGAAGCCAAAGGAGGCCTGAACAGCGGCAACGGTGGACAGGTCGAGGTATCCGGCCACAACACTCTCACTTTTTCCGGCGAGGTTATCACACTCGCCCCACATGGAGAAAATGGGCTTCTGCTGCTTGATCCGCGAAACATCACCATAGATGCCAGTGCCGCAAATCCCCTGTTCACGCTCATTCCGCTCCCAGACATCAACCCTGCTGCAGGCGACCAGCATGGTTCCGGCACCATCCTGGAACTGAGCAACGGCAATATTCTCGTTGCCAGCCCTCTCGACGATTTCGTGGCAACTGACGCAGGAGCTGTAAGGCTCTACAAGCCTGATGGCACCCTGCTCTCCATGCTCTGCGGATCATCAGCCAATGATCTGGTCGGCGAAACAGTAACCGCCCTGACCGGCAAAAACAGTGCCGTAACCTCAACAAGAAACTGGTCAAATGCAGGTCAGGCGGACGCCGGTGCGGTAACCTGGATCGATGGATCTACAGGCGTCAGCGGGCTTGTCTCCGAAACCAACAGTCTCGTAGGCTCTGCTGCCCATGATGGTGATGCATCCAGTGTAATAGCCCTGGCAAACAATAATTACGCAGTAAGCACACCAAACTGGGACAACGGCATTATTATTGATGCAGGTGCGGTTACCTGGGGAAACGGACTCGGAGGAACAACGGGGGTAATCAGCACGGCCAACAGTCTGGTCGGCTCTCATCAAACTGATCAGGTCGGCACCGTAACCGCTCTGACAAATGGCAATTACGCAATTTCTTCCTTGTTGTGGGATAGGGGAAGCGTCACCAATGCCGGTGCGGTTACCTGGGGGAATGGTCTTGGTGGCACAGTAGGAACAATAAGCGAGACCAACAGCCTGGTCGGCACTAAAACCGGCGACAAGGTAGGCAACGTCACAGCCCTGAGCAATGGAAGCTATTTGGTGAGTGCGCCTAACTGGGACAAGGGTTTAATCACCAATGCAGGTATGGTGACCCTTGGAAATGGACTTGGCGGTACTGTCGGAGCTGTCAATGTTGCAAAAAGTCTCATCGGTTCCACAAAAGGTGATCAGGTTGGCGAAGAGGTAACCGCTCTGGCCAATGGATCCTACGTTGTCCTTTCACCAAACTGGGACAACGGTGCTGTCGCGGACGCAGGTGCCGTGACCTGGGGCGACGGAGTCAACGGCGCAGTGGGGACAATAAGTGCTCTCAACAGCCTGGTCGGTACGACGACCGGTGACCTGGCTTCAGCTCATGTTACCGCACTGGCCAATAACAATTTCGTGATGAACGCTCCCTCCTGGGACAACGGTTCCGTCATCGACGCAGGTGCTGTGACATGGGGCAGCGGACTGGGCGTTACTGTCGGTGCGATAAGCACGGCCAACAGTCTGGTTGGCTCTGCGACAATGGACGGGCTTGGCTCAACCGTAACAGCTCTAACGAATGGAAATTTCGTGGTCGCTTCACCAAATTGGGATAACGGACTGGCCCTCGACGTTGGAGCGGTAACCTGGGGCAACGGACTTGCCGGCACCACCGGAGCAATCAGCCAGGCCAACAGTCTGGTGGGATCAACAAAAAATGATGGTGCCCACTATAACATAACACCCCTTATAAAAGGCTGTTACGTGGTGGGCAGCCCTTTTTGGGATAATGGTTCAGCCACCGATGCGGGCGCTGTGACCTGGGGCAATGGAACCGGCGGCACCATCGGAGTAATCAGCGCCTCAAACAGTCTGGTGGGGTCAACAAAAGAGGACTACGCAGGATCGGATGAGTCAGGTTCAAACAAGATAACTGCTCTCGATAATAGCCATTACATTGTGTCTTCAACGGAATGGGACAGGGGAACGATAACCAATGCCGGTGCGGTGAGCTGGGGAGACGCTCTTGGTGGTACTGTTGGAGAGATAAGCGAAGCAAACAGCCTGGTGGGATCAACAACAGGCGATCATGTTGGCACAACCGTGACCGCCATGCCTGATAACCGCTACCTTGTTTGCTCACCCTTATGGAACAATGGGTCCATCACCAACGCGGGAGCAATAACCCTGTTGAGTGGACTCGGCAGCACGACCGGAGAGATCAGTTCAGCAAACAGCATGGTTGGCTCCAACAAGGAAGATCAGCTTGGTACCGGCAGCATTACACCCCTCAGGGTAGGAAGCATGAAGGGAAGCTTCGTCATCAGCGATTTTGCCTGGTCCAACAAAACCGGCAGGGTAGATATTCTTACGCCCATCAATAGAAAGGAATCGGTGCAGCAGGAGTACGCCTTCAATCCGGAAACAGACAGCACCTTCAATCCGGCACTGATAACTTCGCTGCTCAATGCGGGTGAGCATCTCATTCTGAAGGCCAATAACGACATCATCATCAATTCAGCCATTATTGCCAATAATCCTCTGGGCAATGGAGGAAATCTGGAGCTGAATGCCGGAAAAAGCATTCTGCTCAATGCCAATATCACGACAGACAACGGTAACCTGAGCATGGTGGCCAATGACACGCTGGCAAACGGAGTCGTTGATGCCGGGCGAATGGCTGGAAACGCTGCAATCACCATGGCCCCGGGCGCAACTATCGATGCGGGTACGGGCAACGTCACCATTGAGTTGCGAAACGGAACAGGCAAGGCCAATACGGGAAGTGGTGAGATCACCTTGCGCACCGTCACCGCCGGCACCATCAGCGCCGTGAACGACGGACCGGCAGCCGATTCAGGCATCACACTTGCTTCCGGAGTTCTCACTGCCAAAGCATCCAGCGGCAGCAGCATTATTCTGGCTGGCAAGAATTTCATCAACAACTCGTCGATACTCTCCACCACCGGAACAGCACGATGGTTGATTTATTCCGATAATTCCGACACAACCCTCAAGGGCGGACTGATTGCCGACTTTCGTCACTATGACGCCAGCTATAGCAGCTACCCGCCTCTCAGGGTAAGCGAATCCGGCAACGGTTTTATCTGGATCGGTATTCCGAGCCTGACCAGTCCGGTACTGACCTGGATGAATGATGCACAGCAGACGGGGCGGAAAATGGTTAACGGAGAAACCACTGACAACCATTTTCATCGGCCAATCAGTACCGCCAGCAACAGCAATGCAATCCAGCAAAAGTCAGCTCTGAGGACTGGAAAAAGGGGAGAACATAGTGGGTTCCTTGCCGGCAATACGATAGAGGTGCCAGAAGCTGCTGAGGCATTCTTCATTTGTCCTCTCCCAGGCAGCCTCTTCAGCCACAGTAATCCTGATGCGGTTATCTCCCTTGAGGTGCTGTCGGTGAATGGTTCATCAATACCGGTCTGGATGTCATTTGATCCAAAACGAAACGTTATAACCGGCACACCTCCAAAAGAGGCTATAGGGCTCTACCGGGTGGAACTTGTCGCCAAAGACCAGTTTGGTGATCATACCCGATCAGTACTGCTGCTGAAGATCGGATAAAAGATCTTAAAAAATGGATTGCCAGTTGATACCTCGATCCACTCTCACCGTTACGTAAATTTTATGGAGTCAGCGATGTCCAGATCACTGAAAATACTCTTGTGCGCTTCAGCCTTTACGGCAAGCACCGCATTTGCGGATGAAATTCCTGATGCAGGACGCATTCTCAAGGAGAGTACTCCCCTGCCATCTCTGTTACCGCAAAGGGAGCTGCCTCCTTTTCAGAATCCGGTCATACTGGAAAAACAGCCACAAGGCAGCACATTGGTAGAAGTTACAGGCTTTATTTTTACCGGTAATACGCTCTTTTCAAATGAAGAGCTTTCACGGCTCATGTCGGGTTGCATTGGCAAAAAAATGACATTTGAAGGACTTAATGAGGCTGCCACCGCAATCACCAATGCTTATCGTAAAAAGGGGTATTTCCTTGCCTCACTCTTTTTTCCCCCGCAAACGGTAAAGCCAGGGATGCCCCTTGTTCTTGAAATCAGTGAAGGTGTCCTGGAAAATATCCATGTTGAAACCAGACCGGTCAAGGCAAGAATACGGAAATCCATGCTCGAAGCCTATGCCAAAAAGGTGCCCGCAAATCAGCCGCTCAAAGAGAGCGCCCTTACGTCCATGGTCATGCGACTCAATGAGCTTCCGAATATCTCTTCCCGCATTCTGCTCGAACCAGGCTCCAGGCCAGGAACAACAAAAGCAACCCTTGAAGTCATCGAAGGAAGGCCTTACAGCTTTTTATTCGATATCGACAACTATGGAAACCCCGCAACCGGAAAGATGCACATTGGCACCACCATGAATCTCTTCTCTCCGGTGCACCTCGGAGATCAGTTCACCTTGCGCCTGCAGACATCTTCTACCGGTGATCTCCAGAATATCCAGTCCCGGTATACCATACCGGTAAGCGTCTCCGGTACCACTATTGGATTGAACTATAGCTACGTAAACTATCAGTTGGGAGGATTGTTTGAACCATTACATGCTGACGGCAATGGCCACAACCTGACTCTTGCCATTACCCAGCCGCTCATACGCCAAAGAGATCTGACACTGAATGCAACCATTGCCGGAGAAGGCAGCATCCTTGATGACCGGATCAAGAGTATCCCGCTGAGGAATCAGCGTCATACAGAGTCCTGGCAGGCGGGCCTGACCGCCGTCCGCAGGGACAGGATTATTGGAAGCGGTTCAACCTCACTCTCGCTTGGTTTTGTGGGAGGGCAACTGAGTATTGATGATTCCGAAATGCTCTCTATAGACCAGTCATCTACCGGTCTGCACACGAACGGTGATTATGCAAAACTGACCATGATGTTTGCCCGGAACCAGACCATCGTTCATGGATTATCTCTTTACGCAGGAGCCTATGGCCAATGGAGCAGGAAAAACCTGACCAGTTCGGAACAGCTCTCCCTCGGCGGTCCCGGGGCAGTACGTGCATGGCAAAGAGGAGAATCTTGCAGCGACAGGGGTGTTGTTGCAACAACCGAACTGGACTATCTGTTTGAATCTATCGGAGAACTTCCCGGCTCACTCCAGATCAGCACGTTTGTTGATCATGGCTATGCACTGCTTCATGCCAAACCCGCCCCTGATGCCGCCGATAACACCCGCAACCTTACAGGAGCAGGGTTTGGCGTGAAATGGTTTAACGTCAGCAATTATATCCTTGAGGCATCATGCGCATGGAAAATTGCTGGAGAGAGCGACCCAACCGATACCCCCATGATTTTTGTCCAGGCAGTCAAACGGTTTTAATACGGCATTCTTCCGTCATTTTTAACAAATAAATTGCGCAGAATACATGTTTTTTTTATAATTAGAATGATTTCTTATTTCAATAGAAATCCAGAATCCTTTTTCGCCTTCCCAACCATAACCCTGGAGACAATCATGAAACAACTGAAAATGCTGCTTTTTCTTGTCATCTTCTCCATTCCTGCTCTAGCTTTTGCCGACTTAACTGGCAGATGGAGCTGTAATGACGGCGGGACCTATTACGTGCGGCAGCTTGGAAAGGAGGTCTTCTGGTTTGGAGAGCGCTCTCCAACAAACCCGGTATGGACGAATGTGGCATCAGGCCACATCGATGGAAACCAGATCATTCTCCGCTGGGCTGATGTACCAAAAGGCTCAATCATGAGTGAGGGAATCCTGATTCTTCGTCTGGATACCCCGAACAGGGCTACTGCCACCTATAAAACCGGCGGCTTTGGCGGTTCCATCTGGAATCGTCCATAACTGAGTTTCTCGGCGAAATGGCAAAGAGGATACCGTTTCGCTTTAGTCAGGAGAACACTTACATAACAAAGCCCCGGCAAAGTTGCACGGGGCTTTGTTGCTTCCAGGGTAAGACGAGAGGCTTTACCTTGTACCCGGGTGCTGCCTGTCACCGCCAGCATCCCTGCCCTCTTCATGATGATGTGAACGCCTGTCATGATCGGAATTCTCATTCCAATAAGAGGCGCAGCCGGCAAATAAAAAAACAAGCGCAACAAGAAGTATCTTTTTCATCATTATGTCCTTTGATCTTAGATTCATAGCGAAACCATTCCAATAATCAAACCCTGCACATCATTCACAACCGATACGTCTATGCTTTACAACACGAAAGCCGGAAAAGAGCACACAACGGCAGAACGCAATGCACTTACAACTTTATAGTTATACCGCTTCTACGATGATGATGGTGTCTGCGATACTCAATATCACGATGACGCCGTCTTTCATCACGGTAACGGCGGGACTGATCATATCCGCGATTATGGTGATGATTGTGATCCCTTCCAATCCCGACACCAATCTGAACCTTGACTGCGGCCTGAGCATCAACATGGGGAACGCTGAGAAGCATACCTGCAACTGCCATAACCATCCAAATCTTCTTTTTCATCGTTGTCATCCTGTTAAATTTGTTAACAAGGATTGAATTAAGTCGATCAACCCTTATAACCCGAAAGGAAGCCAAACCGGCTTTTTAAAAAACCTGAATACCATCTGGACTTCATAATACAAAGTACACAAATAGCACACAAATAAAACTCCAAACCGGCATAATCACTGGCTTTTCAACCCATCCTGCAAGAATAGACTGTTGCATACTGATAAGGAATACGAAAAATAGCTTAAAAGGAAGATTCCTGAACTAGCGGCTAATTACGAATTATTTGCTAATTTTGAAGCAAATGGCCAACTTGAACCATCTGTGTTTTACCCTTTATCTGATCTGGAATGTGCTTGTTTTTAAGCTTTCCATAGTATGAGCCTGACCCTATTGGCATTCGCACGACTCCCTTTCTTAAATCAAAACCAAATTTCACTGACCATGCGAAATAAACAGGATGTCATCTCTGTTTTTGTTACCGGTGATGTTACCATTGACTGGAATATCGCGCATATCTCACGCGAATCAAATGACGTAACCGACTGGACCGGTGACGACAGCGGCAGGATGAACTGGCAAGATGGCAGCGCCGACCTCCTTTGCCGAATGAGCTGGCAGCATGGCAGTGCAGCTCTCCTTGCTGATCTCATGACATCCATGGCCAATCAGCTAAAGGAAGAGCTGCACGTTCCTGTTGAAATGACGAGTACGCTTGCAACCTCGGCAGAGACGGTTGATCCGTACGACTCAGGGTACTATCACTGTTATTCCGTTTGGGCTCCATTCCGCGACAAGGATGCTCCCGCCACCGTCATCTGGAGAGTTGAGCGTTTTCTTGGTCTGGACCGATCCTCCAAAATAACTGCGGAACTGCACGAAAACGACCACGTTCCCGCCGGTTCCGGTAATGCCGATATTATCGTCATTGACGACAGTAATCTCGGATTCAGGGATCAACCTTCTCTCTGGCCAAAAGCGATAAGCCACCATGACGAGAATAAAAAAGCTCCCTGGATTATGGTAAAAATGTCGCCCCCAATTGCACAGGGAGCCTTATGGGAACATCTGGTATCAAAATTCTCGGATCGGCTTATTGTTGTCTTAAGCATTAACGATTTACGACAGTCTGCCATTCAGGTCAGCGCGCAGATTTCATGGGAAAAAACCGCTCAGGAACTGATCTGGGAACTGACGCATAATCCCATGATCAACAGCCTGACCAATTCAGCCTATACGATCGTCTCATTCGGCCCGACCGGAGCTCTTCTTCTGCCCGGAGTTAACACGCATGAACCGTCCCGGCTTCTTTTTGACCCATTATACATGGAGCGTGAATTGCCTGCAGGTAACGGCGAAATTATCGGAAAAACATCGGTATTGGTAACGGGCATTGTTCGCGAAATGATCATCAACCACGAAAAGCCTGACCTTATCAAAGGAATCCAGACGGGCATAAGGGCAATGCGTCACCTCCATAAGATCGGGTATAATGGAGGAACTGACTCTACACCTCGCTTGCGGTTTCCGGTTGAAACTATTATAACGCATTTGAAGAGCGGTGAGACGCCTCTGGCGGTTGCCGAGTGCCCGGCCCGTCATGTTGACCGTCATGCTGAACAGCAAGCACAGCCATCCTCCTGGACAATTCTCAGAGACCGGTATAATGATGACCTTGAAGAGTTAAGCCAGCGTATCGTCCTTAAAGGTGCAAAAGCTGCCTTGAAAAATATTCCGATCGGGGAATTCGGAGAACTGCTCACAGTGGATCGGCAGGAAATCGAATCACTCAGAAGCATTCACAGCCTGATTTCAGAATATTGCAATCGGCAGGAAGATCGCCCAATTTCGATCGCTGTTTTTGGCCCTCCCGGTTCAGGAAAATCATTCGCAGTCAAGCAGATCGCCAAAGCGGCCAATCCGGACAAAAAAATTGCAGAGAAAACCTATACTTTCAATCTATCCCAGTTCAAAAGTCCGGCTGACCTGACCGATGCCTTTCATCAAATTCGTGATGTGGCACTATCAGGTAAAATACCCTTGGCATTCTGGGATGAATTCGACTCATCGCTTGATGGCAAAAAGCTCGGATGGCTGCGTTACTTTCTTGCACCCATGCAGGACGGTGAATTTCAGCAGGGACAGCTTACCCACCCAATAGGCAAAGCTATTTTTGTCTTCGCTGGCGGCACCTCTTCGAGTCTTGATTCTTTTACAAAATCCAAAAAGCAGAGAGAGCTTGTTGAAGCAAAAGCTCCTGACTTCCTCAGCCGGCTGAAAGGATTTCTCAATGTGCTTGGCCCGAATCCACAACTCTCTGAAGGTCGGGATGATCCCTATTTCATTGTGCGTCGGGCGATTCTCCTGCGTTCACTCTTCGAGCGGCTGACGCCTCAATTATTCGACAGAAATCGCATACTCCGTATCGATACGGGCATCATACGCGCATTTCTGAGGGTTGAAAGTTATCGGCACGGGTCCCGTTCTATGGAGGCAATTGTTGCCATGAGCCGGCTTGGCAACGCAACTCATTTCAACCGTTCCTACCTGCCGCCCGAAGAACAGCTGGAACTGCATGTTGACCCGCATTCCTTTATCGCAATGGTTCATCATCTGGAACTCAATGAAGAACTGCTCGACAGATTAGCCAGGCTTAACCATCAGTTGTACTACAACAACCTTAAAAACCAGGGCTATGTAAGAGGAGACATTACTGATGAAAAAGCAAACCCCAAAACACACAGATCACTGGTAAGCTATACTGACCTCGCTCCGCACCAGAAGGAGATGAACCGGGCTCTTGTCCGTGATATTCCCAATAAGCTCGCAGCTTTTGGCTACGCCATCGTCCCCATGCGCAACAATGCACAGCCTGTGGAATTTCTGATAACGGAACTGAAAGAGATGGCGATACTGGAACACGAGCGGTGGATGGATGCCAAACTGAAGGACGGGTGGAAATTTGCAATCCAAACCAATAAAGAAAAAAAGCTTCATGCCCTGCTCGTGGACTGGGAACGTCTGCCAAAAGAAGCAAAAGACAAATACCTCTCCGTGGTTTCTGAAAATATTCCCCGGTTACTCAAAGAGGCCGGCTATACCATCGTAAAGCTCTCCCAATAAACGCAAAGAGATATTTTTCAAGTCCCTCTTCTTCACCCCAACCGGCTGACGGCGACAAGAGGGACCAAAAAACCTCAATTCGGGAAAAAGTATTTTTTTGCGTACACTTGGCTGTGCTAAAGGCAAACCGGTATAGAGAATATTCAGACAATGATACGCATTTCACGAAAAATAGAGATCGACTACGGCCATACACTTCCGAACAGCTTTTCGTTCTGCAACCAGTTGCATGGTCACCGGGGGGTTGTTATCGCCACAGTCGAAGGAGAGCTGATTGAGCGCAAGGGTGACGGCGAGGAAGGAATGGTGATGGATTTCAAGTTTTTGAAAGACATCATGGTTGAACACATTCACGACAAGCTCGATCACGGCTTTGCCGTATGGAAAGAGGATCATGAAGATCTCGACTTTATCATGAAGCGCAATTCACGGGTGCTGGTTACCGATGAGCCTCCGACGGCTGAATCGCTTGCGAAGTGGGCCTTCAACCAGATCCGGCATCACCTGCCTGCCGGGGTCAGACTGACACAAATCCGCTGGTACGAAACGCCAAACAATTGGGCGGACTATGATGGAGAGTGATGTAAGTGGTGGTTAGTAAAAATTATACAGGAACACATTCAAAGGTTAGATACAAATAAGGGACAATAGCCTGCAAGAAAAAGAGCCTTTTCGGTAACTTGGAGCTGCTTTTTTCAAGCTTTCGGCCACACCGGCAAAAGAGCGCTTCCACTTCTCCCTCTTTTTGTTTACGTTGAACAAATACTTGTTTATTACGCTTACCCCGGAGTATTTACGCAACATCAACAGGAGAAGGCAAGCAATGCGCATCCATGATATTGATCCTGAAAACAGACCGATGGAGCGCTTTCTGCGAAGCGGGGCCGCGTCACTCAGTTCTGCTGAACTTCTCGCTCTCATCCTGCGGACCGGAACCAAAAACCTCAATATTGTTGATACCTGCAACGAAATCATTGCCAGGTTTACCCTTGAAAAACTTTCCAGTACAACAATCAAGGAACTCCAGGAGGTCAAGGGAATCGGAAAGGCCAAGGCAATGCAGATCATTTCGGTTTTCGAACTGAACAGGCGAATCCATTACAGCAGCAACCAGAATAAAAAAATACAGGCGGCCAGCGATATTTTTGCGTACATGGCAGGCCGGGTCCCGGATGAAACAAAGGAGCATCTCTTTGTGCTGCATCTGAACACCAAAAACCAGATTATCAAAACCGAGCTTGTCTCTGTCGGAACGCTTAATGCCGCCCTCATTCACCCTCGGGAGGTATTCAAGGCGGCCATAAAAGAGAGTTCTCACGCCATCATTCTGGTACATAACCATCCTTCGGGCGATGTTGAACCAAGCAATGCCGACAAACAAGTGACAGACCTGCTCAAAAAAGCAAGTGCCATCATCCAGATTGATTTGCTGGATCACGTCATTATCGGAAAAACAGGATGGTTCAGCTTTCGGGAAAGTTCACTTCTCTGATACCCGGCTCTGCTTCTTCAGCCGAACGAAAACTGGGGCGACTGATCATTTGCCGAGTCGTTCACGGAAATTTCTCGGACATTTTTTGCCTGCAACCCTTTCTGCGTTTTGTCAAGCTCAAAATGAACCTGAGCATCCTGATTCAGCACCTTGAAGCTCTGCTCTGACTGGATGGCGGAAAAATGAACAAAAATATCCTCACCACCCTCTGGATTCAAAAGAAAGCCGTAGCCTTTTTTGCCATCAAACCATTTAACTTTGCTTATTGCCATGATAAGCATTACAATTTACCACTTTTTGAGGATGTGCAATGCAGCCATGAGTGACACACATTTGCGGCTAATTTACGATTTAAATATAGGTATTTTTTCTCATTTATTTCAGCGCCGCAAAGAAATATCACAACAATAATACAGCTTCGGTGTAATACCGTACTTATGAAGAATCCTCTCATATATTTATAATAATGAAAGTTAACCATTCAATAATGAAACAGGTCATCATGATCACCGGTGCCGGCAAAGGAATTGGCAAAGCCATTGCCCTTGATTTTGCCAAAATGTCAGGAAAGCAGGCGGAGTTTGATCCCGTCTTGATCCTTGTATCAAGGACCCTTGCTGATCTGGAGTCTGTTGCAGCTGAATGCCGCTCCTTCGGGGCTGCGACGGATCTGTTCCAGGCGGACATTGCCGACAAGGCCCAGACTGACAGGCTGGTCAACTCCACACTTGAACGCTACGGCACCATTGACTGTCTGGTCAACAATGCCGGTGTAGGAAGATTCAAACCGCTCGCCGAGCTGACAGAGGAGGATTTTGACTCTACCATGTCGGTCAATCTCAAGGGCACTTTTTTCCTTACACAGCGAGTTTTTGCTATCATGGAAGAGAAAAGGTCCGGCCATATTTTCTTCATCACCTCTATTGCGTCTGAAACAGCTTTCAAGAGCTCTTCGCTCTATTGCATGTCGAAGTTTGGTCAAAAAGGGTTGGTCGAGGCGATGCGGCTCTACGCAAAAACATGCAATGTCCGCATTACCAATGTGATGCCCGGCGCCGTTTACACGCCGATGTGGGGTGAAGTTCCTGATGCCATGAAATCCCTCATGATGATGCCTGAAGATGTCTCCCTGCCTCTTGTCAACGCCTATTTCATGCCACAGCGAACATCGGTGGAAGAACTTGTGCTCCGGCCGGTTGGCGGTGATCTCAAAGAATAAACAAAGCCATTGCCCTTGTGGGAAAGCCGCTTTTTTTCCTGTATTTTGCGCATTCTTCTTTTAAAAAACTTTTGAGCCTACCCAACCATGAGTCTGAAAGAAAAAATAGATCTGGATCTGAAAAATTCAATGAAAAGCGGCGACAAGACCCGTCTGAACGCCATCCGTTCCATCCGGGCATCGCTGCTTGAAAAAGAGGTATCCATCCGTGTTGCCGGCAAAGGAGTGCTGAGTGATGAACAGGAAATCGAGGTGCTGGTAAGCCTTGCCAAAAAACGCCGTGATGCCATTGAGCAGTTTACAGCCGGAAACCGTCCAGACCTGGCAGCAATAGAGCTTGCAGAACTCACCGTCATCGAAGAGTACCTGCCGGAACCGGTTTCCGATGACGACCTGAAGGCCATCGTAGAGGATATTGTAGCAAAAACAGGTGCGACATCAATGAAAGATATCGGCAAAGTAATGGGCCAGGCCATGAAAGCGCTCAAGGGCAAGGCTGACGGCACCAAAGTTCAGGAGATCGTCAAGTCACTGCTTTCTGTATAACCTTTTCCCGACATCATCATGCTTGATATCAATATCATCCGTCAGCATCCGGAAGAGATCATTTCCATGCTCCGCAACCGCCAGCTTGCCTCCGAGGAGCCAAAAGTTGCTCAGCTTCTTGATCTCGACAAAAAACGCAAAGGACTGGTACAGCGTTCAGACGATCTGAAAGCAATGCGCAACAAGGTTTCAAAAGAGATTGCTGACATTAAAAAAAGTGGCGTCGGCTCATCTGAAGTGCTTATTCTCCAAATGAAATCAGTTTCGGAGGAAATTGCCGGCATGAGTGCCTTGCTTGGCCCTCTTGAAGAGGATATGGAGGCGATTCTTTTGGGTCTCCCCAACAAGCTGCATCCATCCGTTCCTCCCGGTCGTTCCGCTGACGAGAACCAGATCTTCAAGGAGCCGGTAACCTTTACCTACGATCTTGATTTTCCGGTCAAAAACCACCTTGAACTGGGCAAATCGCTCCGTATTCTTGATTTTGAACGGGGTGCAAAGGTTTGCGGAGCAGGATTTCCGGTTTACATAGGCAAAGGAGCCCGCCTTGAACGCGCACTGATCAATTTCATGCTCGACTGCCATACCGAGCGTCACGGCTATACCGAAGTCTTCCCGCCATTTTTCGTCAACCAGGAGTCGCTCAGAGGTACCGGACAGTGGCCGAAATTCGCCGATCAGGTCTACCATATGGAGGAGGATGACCTCTACGCCATTCCAACAGCAGAGGTACCGATAACCAATCTGCACCGTGGTGAAATGCTGGATGCCAAAACACTGCCGATCTCCTATGCTGCCTATTCAGCCTGTTTCCGTCGCGAAGCGGGCAGTTACGGCAAGGATACACGAGGGTTTCTCAGAGTGCACCAGTTCAACAAGGTTGAGATGGTAAAGTTTACCCGTCCGGAAGAGTCGTATGAGGCGCTCGAAAAGATCCGTGAGAACGCCGAAGCAATTCTCATAGCCTTGAAAATACCGTACCGGGTGCTTTTGCTCTGCAGCGGCGACATCAGTGCCAACGCGACAAAATGTTATGATATCGAGGTCTGGTCACCGGCTGAACAGAAATATCTCGAAGCTTCGAGCTGCTCAAACTTTGAGGATTACCAGGCACGGCGCGCCAACATCCGCTTCAAGCCCGAGAGTAACGCAAAACCGGAGTTTGTGCACACCCTCAATGGCTCGGGCTTGGCGACCTCGCGGCTTATGGTCTCCCTGCTTGAGCATTATCAGACTGCGGAAGGCTCTGTCATGGTTCCAGAGGTCTTGCGGCACTATACACGCTTCGACGAGATTTCTCAGGCTGCCGAATGAGCTGTTAAAGCCCGACCGCCCAGAAAATCCCTGACCATACGGCTGACCCGTTCAACATCAATAAGAAAAGCGTCATGGCCGTATGGTTCGTCAAGGTAGAGAATTTTTGATTTCGGCATAAACCGGGCCAACTCCTCCTGCTCCTCTTTCGGGTAGAGAATATCTGAATTGATGGAGAGGATCTCCACAGGAAGCTGAATGGAGCGCAAGACATCTTCATAGGCACCTCTGCCCCGCCCGAGATCATGCATATCCATCGCTTTGGTGAGGGTGATATAGGTATTGGCATCAAAACGCTCGACCAGCTTCCGGCCCTGATGGTGCAGATAGCTTTCGGCTTTGAATATGGTGGTGCCTTGCTGAAACTCCCTGCCAAACCGTATCTGAAAGTTTTCGAAGCTCCGGTAACTGCACATGGCCATCATCCTTGCTGCAGCAAGGCCTCTGGCCGGAGGATGACCATCCGCGTACCAGCCATCGTTCCAGTCGCGATCGGCATAAATCGCCTGCCGTTGTGCCTCACTCTGCGCTATGCACCATGCCGAATGACGACCGGAAGCACCCATCGGCATAAGAGCCTGAACAATGTCAGGATAGAGAGCACCCCACTCAAGCACCTGCATGCCGCCAAGAGAAGCACCGACCGCCAGTTTGACCCGGTCAATGCCGAGTCCGGCAAGCAAAAGACGCTGCACCTCAACCATATCCCTGATCGTAATCAAAGGGAAATCGGGACCATAATTATTGCCGGTGAGAGGATTGAGAGATACCGGGCCTGTTGTGCCGTAACAGCTTCCAAGCACATTGCTGCATATGATGAAATCGACGCTTTCGTCGAAAGCTCCTCCCTGGGAAAACATCCCTTCCCACCAGCCGTCCGCATCAGCAGAGCCGGTAAGCGCCTGGCAGATGAGCACCACATTGTCTTTTCGTGCATTCAGCTTCCCCCATGTCCGGTAAGCCACCCGCACAGAAGGGATGATGTCGCCAAACTCGGTCGTAAAGGGTTCACTTGAGTCAAAATAGTGCGTTTTTTCGGAAATCAGCTCCGAATATGCTCTCATGCGCTTCATGTCAATTTTGTAATAGCTTGTTCTGAATGTCGATAAACGGAAACCGCCAAAGCTCCATAAGTGCAGGTATAACCCCCTAAATAAATAGAGAGTTACAGGATATATCTGAAGAGAGGTATGAACCCGAAAGAAAGGCATGCATACCATCATCATTCCCGCTCTTTATGCCGGGATGGAATTGGCACCGCTCATTACGGCAATGACGGTTGCCAAGGCTTCTCAGGGCCAGTCCCTCCACCTTTCTGGATGATAGCTTGAAATCTTGAAAAGAACATTTTGTTTGATCAATCTACAACAGGGAATAGTATTTTACAAACAGCCTGAAGGGCCCGAATGTATTTAAATTGTTTTTAATTATTACCCATGATCACAGCACGAGAACTGGCATTGCAAGTTCTGCAGTCACTTGAAACAGGAAAGCAGCGCTCCGACCAGATGCTTCACCGGACGCTGCAGCACTCTGCACTGAACCGCATTGACCGGGCGCTCTCCACAGGACTGGTAAACGGAGTTCTGCGCTACCGGCTTCAGCTTGATTTTATCATCAGCCGATTCTACCATCATGACCTCGACAAAGCCGCCCCGGTCATGAAAAACATACTCCGCCTCGGAGTCTATCAGATTCTTTTCCTTAACAAGGTACCCGACTGGGCCGCTGTCAACGAATGCGTGAAACTTGCCAGAAAATACAAGGGTGAGCGAATGTCAAAGCTGGTCAACGGCGTTTTGAGAAAAATTACTCCTGAGAGCGTGACCCTTGACGAGTGGCTGAAAGATAAAAAACCTGAAGAGCAGCTTGCCATAAAATACTCTCACCCGCAGTGGCTTGTCGAACGCTGGATCGGGGCCTACGGCAGAGAAAAAAGTGAGGCTATCCTTTCCTATAACAATCAGTTTCCATTATTTGGATTCAGAATCAACCGATTGAAAATATCAGCAGGGGTGCTGTTTTGCGACGAAGCTATGAAGGCCGCAATGCATGAAAAAAGCGGCATTGAATACTTCTTTCTCTCAAAAGATTTCAGCACCTTTGAACCCGCTTTGACCGACGGGCGCCTCACCGTTCAAAACCCGGCGCAGGGACTGGCGTGCCTGCTGCTGAATCCCGCTCCGGGCAGCAACGTACTCGATTTGTGCGCTGCACCGGGTGGCAAAGCTACCTTCATGGCCGAGCTGATGCAAAACAGCGGTCAGATTACCGCTGTTGACCGCTATGAGCAGAAACTGTTGAAAATAGAGACCCATGCCGAGGCACTAGGCATCACCATCATCAGAACCGTAGCGGAAGATGCCCGGACCTTTGTGCCTGAAATTGCTCCTCACGCCATCCTGCTTGACGCTCCCTGTACGGGAACGGGAGTGCTTGGCCGGCGGGCTGAACTGCGATGGAAACTGAACCCTGAGACGCTCCGGGAACTTCGGATACTGCAGGCGGAACTGCTTGATCATGCAGCAGAACTGCTTGACAAGGAGGGAATTCTGGTCTATGCAACCTGTTCCATCGAAGCTGAAGAAAACAGCCTGCAAATCGAGGCATTTCTTCAAAGACATCCTGATTTTATTGCCGATCCCGTTGGTGAGCGTATACCGGAACAGTTCCGAAACAGCAAGGATGAGCATGGCGCTATTTTGACTCTTCCAGGCGAGTATCAGGGTTTTGATGGCGGATTCTGCCAGCGCATGCGCAAAATCTGACAGGCAACCACATGAACACGCTGCACCATCACTACCAGAGAGCGCTTGAGAGTTTCCTGAACTATATGCTCATTGAGCGCAACTTTTCAGCCAATACCAGAGAGTCGTACCAGAACGATCTCGAGCGATACCTGCTCTTCATGCAGCTCAGTTCACGGCCTCTGGAGGTTATTACAAACCGCCATGTCGAGGAGTTCATGGGCGAACTTTTCGGCATAGGACTCGAAGCAAGCTCAATAGCACGAAACATTTCAGCTATCCGCTCCTTTCATAAATTCCTGGTGCTCGAACGCGCACTCAGCACAAACCCGGCAGAAAACATCCATCAGCCAAAAAAGGCCCAATACCTTCCCAGCGTCCTGACGGTTGATGAAACCATGCGCCTGCTTGCAGCGCCGCAATCAGTGAACCCGCCCGGAAAATATGACCTGCGCGACAAGGCGGCACTTGAACTCCTTTATGCCACAGGCGTCAGGGTCAGTGAACTCATCAACATCCGGCAGCAGAACCTTTATCTTGATGCGGGTTTTGTAAGAATCTTCGGCAAAGGGTCAAAGGAAAGGCTGGTTCCTGTCGGCAGTTCCGCCATTGGATGGGTCAGGCAATATCAGAGGGAACTTCGTCTTTCGCTGGTGCAGCGCAATTCCGATGACTACCTCTTTCTCAATGCGCGTGGCATGAAAATCTCACGCATGGCTCTTTTCACAATGGTGCAAAAATATGCCGTTCTGGCAGGGATTGAAAAAAATATCAGCCCGCATACCTTTCGCCATACCTTTGCAACCCATCTGCTCGAAGGCGGTGCCGATCTTCGCGCAGTCCAGGAGATGCTAGGACACCGCTCAATCGTCACCACCCAGATCTACACGCACATCGATCGATCATTTATCAAAGAGGTACACAAAACCTTTCATCCGAGGGGGTGAAAGGATAGTGCTCAGTATCCCTTTGTCTCAATAATAAGTCTCTTTTTGTCATGGCTCTCCATTTCAATTTTCAGAGCCGAAAGGGTCATGTTGACGTCAACAAGGAAAAAGATCAGTGAAAAACTCAGGCAAAGCATACTGAAAATAAATATTGCCGATAACAGCATCGGCAGGTCGATATTGACCAGTGCACTGAGAAAAAGCATCATGATCAGCAATGAGGCCCCAAGACAGGTCATACAGGCAAACAGAATAGCAACCCGGATATAACGCGCCCGTTGCCAGAGAATCGCAACCTCTTTATTTATCCTGATGATATACGTCTCAGGATAGGATTCCAGATTATCAAGCAGCGATCGTGAACGATCAATAATACGACCAAGCCTGTTGGTCATGGTTAAAAGCAAAAGACCGAGACCGGAGATAAGAATCATCGGACCGATTGCGGTTTGAAGAATAGGAACAAGCTCTTTGAACGACGTAACTGACATAGCATCCTGGTTGGTGACATAAAAAAACGATCGTCATCATTGCGACCCGCTGGCCGTTGATAACCATCTCTTATAAAACATTGTGAAAATAGTAATTAATAGAAAGCCTGCAACCCGCAGGCAATCAATTTTGCAACAGCGTAACACTCCGCCTCAAACCCGTAAGCTCAGGGAGCAAACGAGATAACATCCCCCGATTTTGGAATTGTTGCCTTCAGACCCAGACGGGCTTCAATCGCATCCCGGAAAATTTTTTTGACCGGTACATCACCGTGCACCACAAAAACCTCCGGTTTATTTTCAAACCCGCCCATCCAGCGAAGCAGGTCGTTCTGGTCGCCATGCGCCGACAAGCCGCCGATAGTGTGGACGGCCGCTTTGACCGGATAACTCCTGCCGAGGATAACGACCTCCCTGTCCCCATTGACAAGCGATCGGCCAAGTGTTCCTTCCGCCTGAAAGCCGGTCATGATCAGGCTGCATTCCGGCCGCTGTATATGGTGCTTCAGATGATGCAGAATCCTGCCTCCATTGCACATGCCGCTTCCGGCGATGATGATGGCACCGCTTTTGATGGCGTTGATCGCCTGCGACTGCTCTACCGTCGGGGTAAAATGGAGATTTTTCAGGCGCAGCATCATCTTTTTGTCGTGCCGGAAGGCGACCGCCTCCTTGTCATAGAGCTCGGGATAGTCCCAGTAAATCCGGCTCGCTTCAATAGCCATCGGACTGTCAAGATAAACCTGCCAGCGCTCAAGCCCCCACTCATCATAATACTGCCCAAAAAGGTAGAGCAACTCCTGACTTCGGCCGATCGAAAAGGCTGGAATAATAATATTGCCATGTCCGGTACTTGCCGATCGGATAATATCCCCTATTTCGGCAAGGGTTAGCTCAAGTTCCCGATGCAAACGATCTCCGTAGGTGCTCTCAAGGATGACCGCATCAGCCTGCGCAACCGTTTCCGGATCGTTGAGGATCGGTGAGCCGAACTGCCCGACATCACCACTGAAAACAAGTTTTCTTGCAACCTCATCTTCCTGCAGCCATACCTCAACAAGCGCTGAACCGAGAATATGACCGGCATCGCTGAAGCGAATGGTCACACCCGGCAGAATCTCCTGCTTTTCATGATACGGCAAGCCGGTCATCGAATTCAGGGCCCTCAATGCATCCTCACGAGTATAAAGAGGTTCTGCATGTTGATCTCGCTTCGTTAACGGGTGCTTCCGGCGAAACTCCGCGTCCCGCTCGGCAAGAGAAGCTGAATCAAGCAGCAGTACCCTGCAAAGATCAACCGTCGCCTGCTGGGCATAAACCACACCACGATATCCATGCTTGATGAGATAAGGAATGCGTCCGGAGTGATCGATATGGCCGTGTGTCAAAACAACGGCATCAATGGAGGCCGGATCAAAAGGAAAAGGTTCTTTATTGAGCGCCTCATCTTCCATTGAACCCTGTATAAGTCCGCAATCGATCAAAACCGTTAACCCCTTTACCCTGAGGATATGGCATGAACCGGTCACCCTTGCCGTTGCACCGTAAAACTGAAGCTCCATAATAATTGTCCTGATATTTCAATGAACCCAACCCTCAATTTGAACAAAAAAAAGCGGGGAAAAAATTCCCCGCCTGAAATCAATAGAAAAGCCGGATTAACCCTTTCGCTTCTTTTTGTTGCCAGTAAAGAAAGCGGTCTCTTTTCCTGCCGGTTTAAACGGTTTTTTAAAACTCTTTTTTGGGCCGTAGGCTGATGACTCGCGCTCCTGATCTTCCATTTTGGTCAACCGCAGTTGACGACCGCAAACCCTGACCGTTCTCAGTTCATGAAAAACATTATCCGGCATGCCCTGCGGAAGTTCGACGGTGCTGTAGCTGTCGTTAATTGAAATATGGCCGACCGATTCAGGATCAAGACCAACTTCGTTTAGAATGGCACCCAAAATATTGCCGGCTTTCACACCATGCTCACTGCCGACTTCAAGACGGTACCGCTCTTTGCCTTCATCACCATAGGTCTCGCCTTTGGTTCTTTTCTTGACTGGTCCGCGATCCCTCTCTGAGCTGCGTGGCCTCTCTGAACCACGATCCCTGTCTGAAAAGCGATCCCTGTCCGAGCCGCGATCCTCATAAGTCTTTTTTTCAGGCTTGTTCGATAACAGAAGCGGTGTCTCACCCTGAACCATTGAGGCAAGTGCAGCGGCAGCTTCAATTGCCGGCACATTATGTTCATGACAGTACTGCTCGATAAGCGTGGTAAAAAATCCAAGATCTTCAGCGGCAATGGTATCAGTAATCCGCTGGTTGAACTTTGCCATTCTCTTGTTGTTGATGACTTCAGTTGTCGGCAGCTCCATCAGCTCAATGCGGCTGTGGGTTGCCCGTTCAATTGAGTAAAGCATGTTTTTCTCTCTTGGAGCGACAAACAGAATGGCATCCCCGGCACGTCCTGCGCGTCCGGTACGTCCGATGCGATGCACATAGGATTCGGTATCGGAAGGAATATCGTAATTGATAACATGGCTTATGCGTTCAACATCAAGACCTCGTGCAGCTACGTCAGTAGCAATAACAATACTTAACGCTCCGTTTTTGAGCTGGTCCACCGTGCGTTCACGCTGGTTCTGCGGCATATCGCCATTTAAGGCGGCAGCACCGTATCCCCTGGCCTGAAGCTTTTCAGCAAGCTCAAGCGTCATGGTTTTGGTACGGACAAAAATAAGCATGCCGTCAAACGGCTCGACTTCAAGGATTCTGGTCAGAATGTCAATCTTGTGACTTCCGCCGACAATCCAGTAGCGCTGGCGAATGGTGTCAACCGTTGTCGTTTTTGACTGTATGGTAACTTCAGCAGGATTATTCAGATACTTTTGTGCAATACGGCGAATAACCGGCGGCATGGTTGCCGAAAAAAGAGCGACCTGGCGACCTTTTGGGGTCTGGTCAAGAATCCACTCAACATCGTCGATAAATCCCATGCGAAGCATTTCATCGGCCTCATCAAGCACCAGGCACTTCAGCGAGGAGAGATTAAGAGAACCGCGACGCATGTGATCCATAACCCGACCAGGTGTACCGACAACAACATGTACGCCGCGTCTGAGCATGCGAAGCTGAATGCCGTAATCCTGTCCGCCGTAAATCGGAACGACATGAAAACCCTTGAGATGTTCGGCATAACGCTGAAATGCCTCGGCAACCTGTATCGCCAGCTCTCTTGTCGGAGCAAGCACAAGAGCCTGAGGTTCAGCATGTTCAAGATCGATATTGGAGAGAATCGGCAGGGCAAAAGCGGCAGTTTTTCCTGTGCCGGTCTGTGCCTGCCCTAGGACGTCACGTCCACTGAGAATCAGGGGGATGGTCTGGGCCTGAATTGGAGTAGGGTTTTCATACCCGACATCTGCAAGGGCCCTCATTAACGGTTCTGCGAGCTGCAGGCCGAGGAAATCCGTCGGCAACGATTGCTGTTCTTTCATTTTGTATTCCTTTTCCGAAACATTGATAAAAAAGAGCCTCCATAAGAGGCGGGAGTGGCAGCAATGCAGGAAAGAAAAAAATGAAGAAGAGTTCTCATCAACCGAAAACATTCCGGCAACGTCAGCCAATGCTGAGTACCATCATATCGTCACAAACGCCAAA
Source organism: uncultured Chlorobiaceae bacterium (assembly GCA_903820085.1). Classification (GTDB taxonomy): domain Bacteria; phylum Bacteroidota; class Chlorobiia; order Chlorobiales; family Chlorobiaceae; genus Chlorobium. Next base: position 60,684 of record CAIJGA010000005.1, on the reverse strand, counting down.
AATTGTCAGTCAGTACAACCTTTGAATTTCCCAGCGTTCTTTCTTAGCATATTCACCACGCATTAAAAACTTCGAAAAGTACAATTTTATTTTGCCAAAAACGAATTTATTCTTTACCGACCAAAAGTATGTTCATCCTCAGCATAGCCATTCATTTTGCATACTTTTTTGAACCGATAAGAGTGTTTCACCAGCTCCCCCCCTTCTCTTTCCCGGGCCCGGCAAACGGATTGCCCTGTTTCTTGACCATTTCTGAGGGCAGAATGGCGGCCGGCATATCCGGAAAACGCCTTCTGAGATGACTGACATAATTCCGACTGTCAAGGCAATCCGTATTATCAGGCTCGGTGCAAGGTATTTCGGCAATCCTCCATCTCCCGTTTTTTTTCTGGAGAATCGCAATAAAATCCTCATATCGACCCGCGCCATCTTTTGACTGGGGGTAGGTGCGCACCCATGCCCAACCGCGACTCACGTTCATCTCCTTGACCACGAACACCACATCAAGCCGACTCAGCTCCATAACCTTCCGGCGCATGAGTTCCAGCAACATCCTGCGTTCAGCACTGCCTGGCGGAGGGGTATGAACCTTCGTGCCGGCATCGGCAGTTGCCCCCAACAAAACCTGCATCGCAAGCAATAGAATTATGAACACCGCGCGCAGACTATGGATCATAGCAAGTATCATATCAGTTTTGAAACCATGCAGAGCCTTTGATTGCTCATAATACCATTTCTTTACCTCGACAGAAACAGCGATGCACGATGCCGTTAACTTTTTTATTACCTTTAGGCTCTTTATAAAAGATTACAGAATATGAATCCATCAGTTCTCTCTTTCTACACCCTGTTCTCCCCCATGCTTCTGGGAACAGCAAAACTCTTCAGCGCCCTGTACCCCAAACTCCGGACTTTTTTCAGGGTAAGAAAAAACGTGTTCGAAGAGCTGGAGCAGCAAATGCAAAAGCTCCCCCCTTCCTCTTTCCGTTTATGGATCCATGCTGCCTCAGTCGGCGAATTCGAACAGGCTCGCCCGGTCATTGCCGCGCTCAAAGAGAGGCACCCGAACATTGCTGTTTTCGTCTCCTTTCTTTCCGATTCGGGCTACAATGCCCGAAAAAACTTCCCGGATGCCTCCGCCGTCTTTTATCTGCCCGCTGATACCCGCGACAACGCAAAACGGCTGCTCGAACTGATCAGGCCCGACATCCTTCTTCTCATGCGCTACGACTTCTGGCCGAACCATCTGCTTGAAGCAAAAAAATGCGGTGCAAAGCTGATCCTTGCCGCAGCAGTACTGCAGCAGGATAGCCCGTACTTCAAACCCCTGCTGAAAGGTTTTTACCGGAGCGTTTTTCACCTCTTCGACCGAATCTTTACCGTCTCGGAACAGGATACGCTTTCGTTCCGGCAGATATTCAACTACCCTCAGGCAGAAACCGCAGGCGACCCAAGGTTTGACCAGGTCTTTTTGAGAAGCAGGAACCGGGCGAGGGTTGATCACCTTAAACCGGTGTTTGAAAACCGTCCGGTACTGGTGGCAGGGAGCGTGTGGGAAAAAGATGAGGCTATCCTTCTCGCTGCATGGAAAGCGCTTGATGGACGCCCGTCACTGGTGCTGGTGCCGCATGAAGTCAAACCTGAAAACATGGCGCGACTCTATCAAGATCTGAAAGAGCGGTCACTTGATTTTATGGCGGTATCAGCCCTGAACAAAACATTCAATCCTGACAGGCAGATCCTCGTCATCGACCAGACCGGCTATCTTGCAGAGCTCTATTCTCTGGCATCAATCGCGTATGTCGGAGGAGGATTTGGCATCAATGTGCATAACACCCTCGAACCGGCAGTCCACCAAATTCCCGTCCTTTTTGGCCCCCGCTATCACAACTCCCCCGAAGCAGAAGGCCTTGCTGCTGCTGGCGGCGCCATCGTCATTCACGATCAGCAGGAACTTTTCAAAGCCCTGAAAAGCCTGACAACCGACACCGCACAAAGAAAAAAGATGGGAACAATAGCCGAAGCATTCGTTCAGGAACGTACCGGAGCAACGGCAGCAATAACGGCAAGTATCGAAGGCTACTATAACGCACGGGAAAGCTCGTTGACCTGAACCCATCAAAAGTGGTAGACTGTTTTCAGGTCAATGCACCAGCGAGGGCGTTCATTTTGGTGCAGAAGCTTTTTCTTTGCCGGGGTGGTTCAGGCAATCTTCAAATCTTGCGGGATACGCCGATCTGAATACTTCTTGCATGAAACGATGCCAGACCGGGATCGCCCGATCCACTAAGGCTCCACTCATCCCGCTGCTCATATTTTTCAATTTTCAGATCAACCAGCCAATCCGGATTCAACTGCTTGCTTACTTTCAAGCCAAAGGTAACCGCGCCAAAAGCCGAAAGACGCTGGTCTTCAGTATAATAAGGCCCGTCAGTCGGAGGTAGCGGTGTTGGCGGTGTTGTTCCGCTGAACTTCTCTTCTGCTACAGTAAAATAAAAGTCAGCCTCGCTTTGGGTGTAGAGACGGAGCAAGGGAGTTAGCGTCCAGCCATGGTGGAGCGGCTGAACATATTCGGCGTCAAGAGTATGCGCCCGGATACCGAAGGTATCGGAGTAAAAGCGATACGAAAGCCTCGCCGTGCCGTCAGTACCATCAAAATGATGGTTCCATCGGCCTAATGCCGTAAAGCTGTTGCGATCCCGCGGCCTGTTGTCTGGATCCTTGTAGGGATCAGTGTAATAACCATTGCCGTTAGAATACCCCAGATTGAACTGAACGATATCCTGCTTCGTCAACACCCTGGTAACACCAGCTAAAGCGGCAACAACATGCTTTTTCTCTGCAGCAAGCTGCTGTTTCGAAAGAACAACATTCGGTTTGTTGAGATCAATGCTGTCATCGGTAAAGCTGCCGCCAAGCGTAAACGTTGTATTTTTATCTTCGGTTGAAAGGCTTCCCTGGAGAGAGCAACTGCGGGAAACATAATCAGACTCCTTCGAATAGCTGGTACCGGCAGTAACGCTTCCCTGCGGGAAATATCGGGTAAGCTGGAGATCGGCGGCACGTCGCAACTCCCCCGATGCTCCCGATTTAGTGTCGCTTTTGCTTTCAGGGAATCCTGATGAGTGATAGGCTGGTGATGCACCGGTAACAGAATCCTCCATGAACGATACCCCTACAGACCACTCACCGGCAACAGGCATCACCGTCATGATCGAAAGCGCATTAACAGCGATCCGGTCCTTGCTCAACAAGCCGGCTGTTACTGGTGTATCCGCGGACTGACTATCCTGATAATTAAGGTATTTCAGGCTGACAACACCCCGTTCCGGTGCCGTCTCAGCATACGCAAACTGCATTGATGGCAAGAGAAGCGCTGCAGAAACAAGAGCAGCACCAAAGGCACTTGATGGAGTTGGCGACACAGATGTCATGGTTTTGCCGTGAATAGAGGGTTGATGTATGCAACAAAAAAACGCCTGCGGCTTACAACTAGAAAGACCCCTCCTGATGAAGGGGTCTTTCCAAACAAAAAAAAGTAATGACCGCACTTAATTAGATAACGATGAATCAGTACAGCATCAAACGGTCACACACTCTCTCTGCTTCTTACCTTTCAGAAACAAAGCCTTACTTGGTTGCTGGTGCTACTGGTGCTGCCGGTGCTGCGACAACCTTCTTGACTGCAACTTTTTTCTTGACAACTTTCTTAACAATTTTCTTCTTGGATACTTTCTTCTTGATAACTTTCTTGGCAACTACAGGAGCCTCAGTTTTTGTAGCAGCTACAGCAGGTTTCGATGTTGTTGCATCTGCAGCGAAAGTAACGCCACCAAACATTCCGACCATCGCAAGAGAAACGATAACACCAGCAATAAAATTCTTTTTCATAAGTTATGTAATTTTATGTTTACAAGAAAAGAAACAGAAGCTATTCATTTGTCTTCCTGTTAAATAGTACGCACCGCTTTTATTTTTCTTTCAAAAAATCTACCTGTAACTCAACTCTTTTTTACGTCCAAGAATAAAATTGATCACGCGCTATTTTGGCAATCACTCTTAAATTTTTCTGATTTTGTATGCTGTTCTCATGGCCCGAAAAGCTTTGTCAGAAGCGATCTGGGCAGTTATCCGTTCTAGACAATGGGCGCGACTTCCATCGGTAATGCGTTTGCCTTGATTATTGATGACCACATACCGTTGACGGTCAAACCGCTCCAGGCGCAAAACCGGGACAATCAACAATGAGACAATCAGCATAATGCTTAACACAATAAAAATCATCATTTCAATTTTTTTGATCAGGCTTGGCGGTATACGAAATTGGCTGTTAGGGTTATCGGCACTTTCGAGAGAGGAGCCGCTGGATGAAAGAGCCGGCTTATCGCTTCACAGCATGCTGCATGGCCATATCGGCAACAATTGCCGCAGACTGGTTGAGTATCGCGTCCTTGTTTATCTCCCTCTTGGTCGAATCCGGATCCTGAACCCACTGTGTCTCAATTTGCTTCATCGTCTCCGTTTCTGATTTGAAGGCTGAATCCTGGAGTGATACCGTCTTTTTCTTACGAATCTGGTCAAGGATATGCAAATCATGCAAATAGGCCTGATACTGCGGGTCTTTCGATGATCGTTCATAAAAATCTTTCCGCAACATCCCGATCTCTTTAGGGCTGAGTGCCGCTGTAGGCTGATACGATGAGGACGAAATGGTACTCCAGGGGAGACTGCTGGTATAGGTATCCTCTCCTATCGTTGCCATGTCAATCATGGATGGCATGATTATATCAGGCTCAACACCTTTATGCTGAGTGCTGCCTCCGGTAATTCTGTAAAACTTTGCAATAGTGAGCGTCATCTCGCCGAGCTCTGGCTGCGTTCCAGGGAACGTATCCGGCCTGGAAAGTTTAATCAGGTCCTGAACGGTTCCCTTGCCGAACGTTCTCTCTCCGATAACAACCGCGCGTCCATAATCCTGAAGCGCCGCAGCAACAATCTCGGAAGCTGACGCACTGTAACGGTTAACAAGCACGGCAAGCGGTCCGTTATACATGACCCTGCTGTCTTCGTCTTTGAGTACCGTTTTTCCGCCTGCTGCATTGCCGACCTGAACGACAGGCCCGTAAGGGATAAACAGTCCTGTAACATGTACAGACTCTTCAAGTGATCCCCCGCCGTTATTGCGAAGATCCAAAACAATGCCATCAACATGCTCTGCATTCAGCTCATCCAGAATACGGGCTACATCACGGCTTGTACTGTTGTAATTACCGGTATTCTGCTGCTGGCCTTCAAAATCAAGATAAAATGAAGGGATAGTAATAACACCGATTTTCCGGCCATTCTGTTGAATAACACTTTTCTGTGCCTCCTGTTCTTCCAGATTGATTTTGTCACGCAAAAGCTCAACTATTTTTGCAGCTCCTCGCCCGCCCTGGCTGGCAGGAAGAACTTTAAGACGGACAATAGTACCTTTTTTCCCTCGGATAAGTCTTACGGTATCATTGATCCGCCAACCGGTTACATCAACAATATCGGCGGTTTTTCCCTGACCGACACCGATAATTTTATCGCCTTTTTTCAGGCTATTGTTTCTGAATGCCGGGCCTCCGGGGATAACCTCATAAACCAGGGTAGACTCCCCTTCCGTTTGCAATTTGGCTCCTATTCCCTCAAGAGAGCGACTAAGATCAATCTGGAAGTTCTGGTACTCGTCCGGAGAGAAATAGCTTGTATGGGGATCAAACGATGTTGTCAGTGCAAAGGTATAGGCCTGAAAAGCGTCTTCCGGCTTCTGGCGGTTCAGAAGGTTCAACCGGATTGCATAGCTTTTGGCAAGAGCCCCCCGAATGGTCTTGTCACTTTCTCCGGAATATTTCAGGTTAAGCCACTGGTATTTCAGCTCTTTTCTCCATAGATCGGTAAGCTGATGCAGGTCGGCTGGCCACAGATCGCTCTTGCGGTCGAGGTCGAGTGTTTCTGGTGTTGAAAAGTTGAAATGAACGGTATCGGCGGCGGCCCTCATATACCGCATTTTCTCCCTGGCCCGCTGAAGAAAGGAGTTATAAAGAGCAAAGCCGGCAGTTGCCTTGCCGGCAAGCAATTCATCATCAAAACGGCTGCCGTATATATGCCGAAGACTTTCAACCTCGCTTGCTAAAAAATAGTTTTTGCTGCCGTCCAGATTGTCGATATAACGATTGAATATCTGTTGGGAAAGGGAATCATTGACAGCAACCTTTCTGTAATGGTTCTGCAAAAGATTTTTAGTAATGTATTTGCTTGCCTCTTCCTCGGCTGCTGTTGGCCTGAGAGTAACAACGACGGCTTTCTGATTGAATTTTTCGGGGACATTTTTGGCAAATGCCAGCACAACACATCCCAATGCAACGACAAGAATAAACAGACTTTTTTTAACCATTGTTGCAGTATGATGATCAAGGGGTTATCACAAATAAAACGGAATCTTCATGAGTCGCTTCGGATGAGCGGGAGGCAAGAAAATGAAGCAAGAGAGAGTTGTTGGTTATCTCAACTCTCTCTTGCTTTGGTCATTATCAATACATCAATGTCTGGCGCCCTGGTCATGTTGACCTTCGTGCTGACGGGACTTGCTTTCATGATGACGATGTCTCACAACGACCTCGCTGCTCTTTCTATGCCAATGACGACGATGCTGATGATGTGCCACGTGATGCCCGGTACCGCTCTCTACGCCAACGTGAACCTTGACTTTCGCCTGAGCATCACCAAGGGGAGCACCAAGAAGCATTCCGGCAATTCCGGCGACCAGCAAAATGTTTTTTTTCATCATAATTCTCCTGTTTTCAGGTTAGTTTAATGGCGAGAAAAAAGTTCTCACTTCGATGTTTTAGCAAAATCCTCTCACACCGTTTGTTTGTTCAGTAAAAGCGTATTGAGAATTTCCACTGCACGAAACCCTCTTCCGGCAGAACACTGAAGCTACTTGATATGCAACTGGGTCATGACCTGGAAGGTAAGATCATGATCGGGCGTTACAAACAATGAAGCGCCTTTCTCAAGCACAACAGAGAACCCGTTTTTTTGCGCAACCGACATAATGGTATTCAGTATTTTCTGCCGAATAGGCAAAAAAAGCGCCTGTTTTTTCTTTTCAAGAGCGTCACTGTTTACCTGTTGGTATTTCTGAAAGCTTTGAGCCTTAACTGACAGCTCTTTTTCCTTTTGCGCTCTTATCGCTTTGGCAAGGGTGCCCTTTTGTTGCTCGTAGGATGCAATCGAGTTCTTCAAATCCTGGTTCATGCGGTCAAGCTCTTTACGCACAGGAGTTGCTGTTGCCTGCAAGGTTGTTTCCGCTTGCCTGGTTTCCGGCATCAGCCGCAAAATTTTGCCTGAATCAACAATACCCACCCTTTCGGCTCCCTGTGCCGAAAACACCGGAGGAGAAACCAGCAAAACGCCAAGCGCTATAGCTGTAACGATTCGGGACGAAACGGTAATAAATCTTCCTGAATAATTCATCATTTTCAATGTTTACTGTTTTCATATCATTGCGTTAAATCCGCACAACACTCAATTATTAATACGTCTCATACCCGATATTCTTTCAACTATTTTTCTGATCCCTGAAAAAGAGATTGAGGGCATGCGATGAAAATGGAGAAAATAAAATCCGGGGAAGAGCTATGGCGGAACAAAGGCGACAAAAAGGAGCACACTGAAATTTCAAGGAGTGGTGATCATATTATCTCTTTTTGCCGGAGTAATTTTTGGCGACTGCAGGGCGCGCTTGTGATATTTTTTTTCCCAACCCTGTATTGAAAAAGCCTGAAAAGTTCTCTTTCCGGTTTTTACCCCGGTAATTTTCAAATATTTGCCGGAAGCAATCCGAGTTTTTGAATGCACCTCGGCTTTGCTGATATCAACGTGCCAGACAGCTTTGCTAAAATCTTTTACAACAAGAAAATGGTTCCGCATGTTGACCTCAATAACCTTTCCACCAAGCAATCCTTTGTCTGAATTCGTCCAGCGATGCTCATTGGCATAGATCAGATTGTTATAAACATGGACGTTCTCAATGAGGTAACGGTGGATATATTCGCCAATATCGACCATGTTCAGACCGGCACTGATCAAAAGACTTGCCGTCAGAGAGGCCGCAATAACCATTTTAGCTGAATAACGGTAACCTTTTTTTGTGTGCCTGACTCCAAAAAATGCAACCAGGGTAAACAGCACCAGGGCAGCAAGCCACAAATAGGGAATACTTGAAATAATATCAGCTATGATCGGCCGCTCAATAAAATACTGGTTAATATAACCGTGATCTTCAATGAAATCCTGGTCCAGAAAAACATACATCGCTGTTGCCATAGATATGGCACCGGTCAGTACAGAAATAGCAGCAAGCATCCAAAAGCCGAAGCGCTTAACAAGAAAATGCCAGCGCGGAATCGGGACCACATGTCTTTTTTCAATTTCTTCCAGTATGGATTCTGATCTCTCCTTTTGCATAGGCTCGACTGCTAACTCTTTTCCAAATAAATCTTTATCTTTTTCTTGGCTCGGCTGATGAGTGTGGCGACTGTGCCTTGAGGAATCTGCAGAATATCCGATATCTCTTCGTAGGATTTTTCTTCAAAAAACTTCAACACAATAATATCACGGTACCTCTGCTCCAGCTGGCCAACTGCTCTCCCTATTTCAGGTGCAGTATACCTCAGGTTTTTCTGATCGATCAGCTCCGCATCATCAACAATATTTTCAAAGAGATAATTATCCTCTCCTCTTGTTAGTACGCTGGGACGGCTCCTTTCCTTTCGAAAAAAACTGACTATTTCATTATGGGCGATTCTGTAGATCCATGATGAAAACTGAAGAGAGTGATCATAATCATTGAGATGAACAAAGATTTTGACAAATATCTCCTGTAACAGATCCTGTGCGGCAGCAGAATCCTTACATCCCAGGCGAGAGATATATCTTAAAAGAGGCGCTTCATATCGATGAACAATAGCTGCAAAAGCCTGTTTGTTTTTGATCGTTTTTGTAACCAGATCCTGATCACTGAACTGCGGCTGTTCTCGATCTTTTGGAGTATCGGCCATATCTTGTGAAAAATCCTGTCGTTCGTTATGTTCAATACGTAAACGAAATGTTAACTCCCTGCCCGACTGTTTTCTCTCAAAACTTAGATATCTGTTTGTTTTCCAACATGCTTTCTCCCGTTTTGTTTCAGCATAACGGCCATATACAGCACAATAATAAGGTTGATCAAGACCAACACAATCTTGAACAACGTAACACCTTTGATAAGTTCGTGCAGTTCAATCGGCAGGTAGACGCACCCGCTTAAGAGCGCAAACCATTCAGCCCATCGCTTTGCAAACCAGAGTCCGTAAGACTCAACAAAGCGCATGCAGGCGTAGAGCAATGCAAACAGTGCCAGAAAAAGTATATGCCGATCAGTCAAGTTACCGGCCGCTTCAATAAAAATCCTTGGGATGTTTTTTGCCGGATTGAGATGCAGATGGCTGACAAGTTGTTCGGCCGCAATCTGAACATTTTGATGGATAAATGAAAATAACGCCAAACCGGCAAAAAGTACCAGTAACCCCTTGCAGGCTTCAAAAAGGGCTATGCCCCTGAGAGCACGCGTCATCTTATCGTTCAAAGCCCTGTCAACTGTCATGAAACTGATTGCACCTGGTTGATTTTTCCCGGTGAGTTTAAAAAATATCAGGAAAAAGCAGGTTTTTTTCAGTTAATCGAACCGTGGCTTAACCCCCTTGATATCATGAAAAGAGACAACACCGAGCAGATAATCATTGTCATCAGTTATCGGAATTGCCCGAAATGAATAACGGAAAAACATATCAACAGCATCATGAAGCGTATCGTCCTGGTTGAGCGTGATAAGACTGTCTGTCATGATTTCACCCAACGACTGCTCCGGATCGGCTGCGATCAGCTCCCTGATATCGACAACACCCTGAAGAATATTGTCCGTATCAACAACGTAAACATACATAATAACATCCATATCCCCGGCAACAGCACGGAAATTATCGATAACATCCTTGACAATCGTCTCGACAGGACGTTTGATCACTTTCTGTGTGGAATAGAGCATGATGTTTTCATCATTCTGCTCGATGATCTGCTGTACCCGCTGCTTGCTTTCATAATCAACAAACTCGATAATCTCATCAGCATCAGATGCCGGCAATATCGAGAGTATTTCGGCAACCTGTGCAGGGCTCATTTCATTGATCAATCCAGCAGCCCTCTCTTTTTGCATTGAACGGATAAGTTCACGCTGAACTCTTGGTTCAACCTCTTCAAGAGTATCTGATGCCAGTTCCGGCTCAATCTCGTTAAAAACCGCCAGGCGTTGATTGCCCTCCAGCTCTTCAAGAATATCAGCGAGATCCACAGGATGAATGTCATTGATATTTTCCTTGAGCACATTGAGCTTGACGTTCCCTTCAAAACTTCCGATTGTTTCCGGAAGCGGCTGAACATAAAGCCATGAAATACTGGAACCCTCCTTGTACCGTGCAAGATAGTTTGCAAGCTTTTTAAAGCCCATCCTTCTCAGGATGCGAAAACGGTTAAAATCCACTTCGCTGACAAAAAGCCTTTCATTCTGAAAGAGCAGTTTGACATCATAAACAACCTCAACCTCATGACCATCCATATCAAGAATTTTCTTGTCGAGGATATAGTCTTTAAGAAAAATGTGGTTGTCGAGCGGGTTCAATTCATAACCCTCAGTGCTGGTTATGTCCGAAACAATTTCAGTGTTTGAAATCAGGGTTATTTTTTCCCAGGGAATCAAGAGACGAGGGTCACCATAGGGACGGTGAACCAGTATATGGGTTACTTCGGGAATTTTACCCGCATTCTCCTGTATGACAACATCTTTAAGCTTGCCAATTGAATTCGATTTCAGGTAAATGCGGCGCCCGACAATCTCACTCAGAAAAAACTCACGATCCAGTACTGTAACCATTGGTATTTCCGTTTATACAACCTTGATAACCGTGATGAATTTATAGATCATCAGCAACACCAGAAGAAAGAGATAAACCCGGAGTACAGCCAAAGAGATTTTGACCGCCCGCGACATTTCAACCGTTGGCTTGGAATAGCGCTGGTTAATTTCACGGATCTTGCTGAAAAACTGATTGATCATCCTCATGGCCTGATATCCTCAATTACTGAAAAAGGTTGGGAAAAAGCGCACTGACGCCATACATCGTCGAAAGTATGATAATTGCCACAACAATCGTCGTGCTGACAATATTTTGCAAACGACTATTGGCATACTCCCCCATCGTCTTTTTGTCGTTGAGCAATAGAATCAGAAACACCAGCGCGGCAGGCAGAAGCGTAACGGCAACAACCTGAACAAAAAGAGTAATCAGCACAAGCGGAGCGCCCGGAATAAGGGGAACAACACCAGCTGTGGCGAGGGTAAAGAAAAAGGAGATATAAAACCAGGGAGCTTCCTTCACCTTCGTATTGAGTGAATGCGCCCATCCAAAAATCTCACCAAAGGCCCATGAACTTGCCAGCGATATGCAGATTGCCCCAAGCAGACCGGCATCAAAGAGCCCTATGGCCATGAACGCCCCGATATAGTGGTTCGTTTTCATCAGCATTCTGGCTGCGGTTGCGGCATCATCAATCGGAGCCCCATGGAGCAGTGTCCCGGTAACAATCACAATAAAAATCGCAATCGAAACCGTAATTATAGAGCCGATAAAGGTATCAAGCTTGCCCATTTTGATATCTTTTTCCTGCAATCCCTTGTCAACAACTGAGCTTTGCTGGAAAAAGAGCATCCATGGAGCAATAGTGGTTCCGATATTGGCCATGAGCAGAAAAAAAAGCTCATTGTTCAAGCCACCGGGAAGATTGGGAATAAGACCCTGACCGGCAATGTCGGAAAGTGAGGGATTGACCATGAATGCTGCTGGAATATAGATCAGGTTCAGCAAGCAAAATCCCAGTGCAATTTTTTCCCAGGTCCAATAGCGCCCATTAAGAACAATGACGCTCATGAGCAAGACAACGAGAATCACGGTTAGCCAGGCAGGCACTCCAAAAATGCTTAACGCCGCAGTCATCCCCACAAATTCAGTGACCAGCGTCAGCCAGTCGACAATCATCAGATCAAGAAGAGAAAACCATCCCCAGAAAGCACCAAAACTCTCAAAAATTGCCTCAGCATGTCCACGCTTCGTCACCGCTCCCAGCCTCACCGTCATCTCCTGAACATAATAAGCTACAGGAATAAGGAGAAGCAAAAACCATATCAGGTGATAACCATATTTGGCGCCTGTAGCAGCATATGTAGTAATTCCACCGGCATCATTGTCAGCAATCATCACCACAAGGCCAGGGCCGGCAATTACCAGGTAGAGGCGAACCGCTTTCCAGACTTTTTTAAACCGGAAGTAGAGGAGGGAAAAAAAATCCATATCCAATGAGTTGGACGTTGACAAAACCCGGCATTGATATCAAGACAGAAAGGAGAGGCATCGAACTCATGGTCTTTTTCCAATACCTGGTCGGGAATGTTGTCTGCATTGAAACTGTAGAAAGAAAATGCAACTCGTTCAGACTCACCAGTCAATCTGGCGAAAATTTACCATTCTTTGCCAACTTTACAAAGACAATTTTCAAAGCGCTGATATATTTGTAAGTACGAGGAAAATAGCGAAAATAAGGCAAAAATAGCGGCATCTTTTCCTGTTAAATAATTAGGAAATGCCAAAGAAAAACCTTACAGTACCTCATTAAATAATTAACGATTGTTACCATACTCGACAGCCCACACCGTTATAAAAATCACCAGCCATGGGACGTATTGCAAAAAAGCTGACCGATCTTATCGGCAACACACCTCTTCTTGAACTGGAAAATTTCAGTCGAGAACATGAGGCCGGGGCAACAATTATTGCCAAACTCGAATACTTCAATCCCGGTGGCAGTGTCAAGGACCGCATCGGTTTTTCAATGATCGAAGAGGCCGAAAAACAGGGCCTTATCAACAGCGAAAGTGTCATCATTGAGCCGACAAGCGGCAATACCGGCATCGCGCTGGCGTTTATCGCTGCATCCAAAGGGTACCGCCTGATCCTTGCCATGCCCGAGACCATGAGTACTGAACGCAGAAACCTCCTTAAAGCGCTAGGTGCTGAACTGGTTCTGACTCCGGGCTCAGAAGGAATGCTTGGCGCAATCAAAAAAGCCAATGAACTGCACTTCATCTATCCGAATTCATTTATCCCCCAGCAATTCAATAACCCCGCAAATCCTCAAATCCACCGCACAACAACAGCCGTAGAGATCTGGAACGATACCGATGGTCAAATTGACTTTTTTGTCAGTGGCGTCGGCACCGGCGGCACCATTACCGGCGTTGGAGAGGTACTCAAGGAGCGGAACCCTGCAATAAAAATCATTGCTGTGGAGCCGTTCGACTCGCAGGTTATTGCTGGCGGCAAACCTGGACCGCATAAAATACAGGGCATTGGCGCAGGCTTTCTGCCCGATATCCTCAACAGAGACATTATCGATGAAATTATTCCGGTAAGAAATGAAGATGCCCTGCGCACCGGTCGTGAACTTGCCAGAACAGAGGGACTGATTGTCGGCATATCGTCAGGAGCAGCCGTTTACGCCGCCCTGCAACTTGCACAACGCGAAGAGAACCAGGGAAAGCGTATTGTCGTAATTCTGCCCGATACCGGCGAACGTTATCTTTCGACATTGCTCTACCAGTTCGAAACTGAACCCGTCCTTCTTTAAAAAAAAGACCGTTTTTGGTGCTAAAACCAAATAGTTCACCGATCACTTCTAAACCAGCGCATAAACATGTCAAACACACAGGAACCCAACAGTCAGTTACAGCGCAGTGTAACAACTACGGTAGCAAGAAATCTGGCGAATACGACCAAAACCGCTCCCCAGATGAACTCCATAACCCCGAGATGGCTGTTGAAGCTGCTCCCGTGGGTTCATGTCTCTTCCGGCACCTACCGAGTCAACCGCACAAAAATTGAACTGCAGAAACCAGAGCGAATCGGCATTGATTTTCATAGAGGCACCGCCTCGTTCAGACCGGAATCCCTGAAAAGCATTCCGCTTTTTGCATCGTTTGATGACGACATCATCAGCAACCTTGCCAGAAAGTTTGTCCTTGAAGAAGCCGAGCTTGGCAATACCCTGATTCTTGAAGGCGAGGACCGCCATAAAATCTTCATCATTGCACATGGCCAGGTCGAAATTTTAAGCAAAGGCCTTCATGGAGAAGATCTTCGTATCGCCCTGCTTTCTGAGGGAGAATACTTCGGTGAAGAAGATCTTGTTTCCGACAAGCCATCATCGGTCACCATCCGTACCATTACTCCCGGCTCCTATTTCTCGCTCTCCAGTGTCGATATCGAAAAGCTCTTCAAGGAATCCCCTTCACTGAAGGAATCATTTCAGGCTTCAGTCGCAGAATACCTTAAAATCCGCTCGACCGTCAACAAGCATGGCGAAAAGCATATTGACCTTATTGCCGGTTTTGCTGAGAATGTTGAAATCCCTGAGACTTACGTCGATTATTCAAACAAACCTCGCGAATACTCGCTCCAGGCCATACAGACCGTTGTTCGTGTCCATACAAGGGTTTCCGACCTTTACAATGAACCCTACAACCAGATAGAGCAGCAGATGCGTCTCACCATTGAGGGCATCAAGGAACGCCAGGAGTGGGAATTTATCAACAACAGGGAGTTTGGCCTCCTTCACTCCGCCGATCCAGGCCAGCGTATCAGCACCCGTTACGGGACACCGACACCCGATGATCTTGACGATCTGCTCACGAAGGTCTGGAAAAAGCCAGCCTTCTTTATTGCCCACCCGAAAGCCATTGCCGCCTTCGAGCGTGAATGCACCTGGCGCGGCGTTCCGCCTCCAACCATCAATCTCTTCGGAACACCTGTCCTGACCTGGCGCGGTGTACCGCTTATTCCAAGCGACAAGCTTGAAATCAACAAGAACAACAAATCGGGTCACGGCACAACAAATATTATCCTCCTGCGTGTCGGCGAAAATGAGCAAGGCGTAGTTGGTCTGCATCAGGCCGGAATCCCCGGAGAGATCAGCCCGAGCCTTTCAGCACGCCTGATGGGTCTCGACAAGCTTGGCGTCGCCTCCTATCTGCTGACACTATACTCCTCACTGGCCGTCCTGACCGATGACGCGCTGGCAATCCTTGAAAATGTTGAAGTGGGCTACTATCACGATTACGAACATCGCCAGACAGGCTCCAAAACAAAATAGAACCGCGACAAAAACCACTATGGAGAGGCACTCTTCCCAGGAACTGAATCAAGGGAGCCTCTCTATGGATTACTCTTGTACTTATGCCAAATGAAAATGAACAACCCGGCATTCCGGGAATCGGAAGCGATATCATCAGTCCGGTGTTCATTGCACAGCTTGCAAGCCGTCTGTTCAATGAACTGCCCGAAGCCGGAAGCGTTCCGAAATTTGAAACTGACGGCGCAGGGGCTCCATCCGCTCTTGCCTCAACCGTAAACGACAAAAGGGCTCTTGGCGATAACCCGCGTTTGGATACGGCAAACCATCTTCCGTCGCAGGAATTGCCCCAGCATCCCGATCTCCCCTATTTTTCCGAAGAGCTTCCCTCTCAGCCAGAACATGATTACTATTTTCTCTCTGGCGCACCAGAAAAAAAGCAGGAACCGCTTGGCCATCACGCCAATAAACTGACCGAGCAGCAGAACTATTCCGACAATAAAGACGGCTCATACGGGCTCGACCAGTTTATAGAGCGAACCCTGCCGGCAAAGCCGGATAACGCTGACAACATCACACCGTTTTTCTCCACCCTGAGCGGCGGGCTTCCATCTGATGATGATTTTTCCTTCAGAGTGCTGCTTGCCGCTGCCCAGGATCCCTCCGGGATAACCAGCCCGCATTCTAAAATAAACCCTCTGACACTTGATTCTGATACTGTTTCCACCAACCAGCTACAGGAACAGCTTCCGGAACGGCCCAACACAACAGGCGGACCAGGAGAGGGTCAATGCTATGCCGAAAAACTCTATCGGACATTTGAACAGGAACAGGGAAGCCCTGATCTGGAGAACATTTTTCGTTCCCTTCGCGGCATTCCGAATCTGCCTGCAGGAAATTTTTCAGCTCTCCCCTTCCCTGGTACCGTTGACCGCTCGCCAGCTGTCGGAGCAGCTGAACTGCCCGGCAAAGCACCGGCTCCGGTATGGCCAAACGGAATCCGGGAAACACCGGGCAGCCGCCCTTTGCCCTTCAGTCTGCCGGAAACTCCTGCAGAACCCTATTACTTTCTGCGTGAACCCAGCCAACCGCTGCACCAGCATGAAGGGTTTGATGTCGTCACCATACGCAAGGACTTTCCGGTGCTTCATCAAAAAATTCACGGCAAACAGCTTGTCTGGTTCGACAATGCGGCAACAACACAGAAGCCACTAAGTGTCATCAACGCTGTCGCGCAGTTCTATGCAACCGATAACTCAAACATTCACCGCGGAGCACACACCCTTGCTGCCCGCGCAACCGACGCCTACGAAGGTGCCCGCGAAAAAATCCGGCAATTCATCGGCGCAAGCTCCGCGTCAGAAATCATCTATGTCCGGGGTACGACTGAAGGAATCAATCTGGTGGCACAGACCTGGGGACGGAAGTTCCTCCAGCCGGGCGATGAAATTGTGCTCTCCATCCTTGAGCACCACGCCAATATTGTTCCCTGGCAAATGGTTGCACACGAAAGAGGAGCGCGCATCAAGGTTGTACCGGTCAACGACCGTGGCGAAATCATCATGGAAGAGTACACCAGGCTGCTCGGGCCCCGTACCAAATTTGTCTCGCTGACTCAGGCATCGAACGGCCTTGGCACCGTCCTTCCCGTAAAGGAAATGATCCAGTTGGCCAAACGGTTTGACGCCAAAGTGCTCATCGACGGTGCCCAGTCCGTAGCCCATATCCCGGTCAACGTTCAGGATCTCGATGCCGATTTCTTTGTCTTTTCAGGCCATAAAATATTTGCGCCGACCGGTATCGGTGTGGTATACGGCAAACGCGAACTGCTCGAGCTCATGCCTCCCTGGCAGGGCGGCGGCAACATGATCAAGGATGTACGGTTCGAAGAGACCATCTACAATGAAGCTCCGGCAAAATTCGAAGCCGGAACGCCCTCTATCGGCGACGCCATCGGCCTTGGAGCCGCGCTCGACTATGTGCGCAAAATCGGACTCGACAACATTTCCCGTTACGAGCATGAACTGACCGAGTACGGTACCGAACGCCTGATTGGGATTCCGGGACTGCGCATGATCGGAACGGCACGAAACAAGGTGGGGGTACTCTCCTTTGTGCTGAACAATCTCCCCAACGAAGAGGTCGGCAAACTGCTCGACCGCGAAGGCATTGCCGTCCGTACCGGCCACCACTGTTCCCAGCCCTCACTGCGACGCTTCGGTGTTGAAGGAACCATACGCCCCTCGCTCGCCTTCTACAATACCAAAGAGGAGATCGACCGGCTTGCTGAAGTAATCAATCACATCCAGCGCCGGTAAGTAAACAAAAAGAGTGGATTCATTGCTGTATCCAAACCCCGGGAAGCCATCCCTTCTCTACGAACGGGATGGCTTCCCGGGTTTCAGATAAAGGGGTTATCGTGAACCGGCAGGCCAAGGGATCGGGCAACCTCTTTATGGATCATGTGTCCATTCCAGGTATTGAGCCCACCCGAAAGTCCAGGCACCATCACCATGGCACTTTCAAGACCAAGATCCGCAATTCTTCTGATATAGGGAAGGGTAACTCCCGTAAGTCCGTCCGTCGAAGTACGGGGATAGGCAGCAGGCATATTGGCAACACAGTAATGAACAATACCCTCTTCGATAAAAACCGGATTTTCGTGCGTGGTCGGATGTGACGTTTCAAAGCACCCCCCCTGGTCAATGGCAATATCAACAATCACACTCCCCAGCTTCATTTTTTGAAGCATGGATCGGGTCAACAGTTTTGGCGCACTTGCACCGGTCACCAGCACAGCACCGATAATCAGGTCCACTTCAGCAAGCATCTCCTCAAGATTCTGTTCATTGGCATAGAGGGTGTGCACCTGAGGCGGCATAAGATTATCAAGTTCACGCAATTTATCCTGATTGATTTCCATGATGGTAACCTCTGCCCCAAGACCTGCTGCCGCTCTGGCGGCATTAGTCCCTGCAGAACCTCCGCCAAGAATCAGCACCTTTGCAGGAAGCACTCCGGGAAGACCTCCAAGCAGTTTACCTTCACCACCCTGATGATGGGCAAGGTAAAAGCCACCCATGATGATGCTCATTTTTCCGGCAACTTCGCTCATTGGAGCAAGCAGAGGCAGATGCCCGCCATGCTCAACCGTCTCGTAGGCGATCC
This sequence comes from uncultured Chlorobiaceae bacterium, assembly GCA_903820085.1. Taxonomy (GTDB): domain Bacteria; phylum Bacteroidota; class Chlorobiia; order Chlorobiales; family Chlorobiaceae; genus Chlorobium. The sequence goes on along the minus strand of CAIJGA010000005.1, from coordinate 42,213 downwards.
CGGTTATTTTGGCCTTGATCATGTGACGGGCAAGTTCGGGGGCACTGGCAAGATGCAAAAAGGTAAAAAGTATCTGCCCCTCCCTGAAAAATTTAAACTCCTCTGCAAGAGGCTCCTTTACCTTTACAACAAGATCATTTTTCCAGACCTCAGCGGCTAAATCGGCAATAATGGCGCCGGAACGCATGTACTTTTCATCGCTGAAGCCGCTTCCTTCACCAGCACCACGTTCAACAACTACATGGTGGCCACCGCTGACAAGATGGCGAACACCTGAAGGAGTACAGGAGACCCTGTTCTCTTTAATTTTTATTTCCTTCGGAATACCAATATTCATAATAAGGGGGATTAAGAGAAGCCAGCAACACAGTCCATAATATTAGGAAATATATCAAGAACATCGCAAAAAAGGCCGACTAACCCATCAAGACGACACAATATCCCGCATCTATGGTATTTACAGGCTCTTTTTTATTGACGATATTATTTCGTCATTAACACACTCTTTTGGGAATGACGAATTTTCAATAACCAAAACAATTACTGCTATGTCAAAAAAAGCAACAGATTCATCACAGGAATCGCGCGAAGAGCAAATCAGGCTTGCTGCGTACTATCTTTGGGAAGAGAAAGGAAAAAATGACGGGGCAGATCAGGAAGACTGGTTCAAAGCTGAAGAGTATGTCAACAACTGAACCGCATTGTCTTTGCCACTGCTAACAGGCCATTCTTCAGGGAATGGCCTGTTGTTGTCAGGGCAAAAACACCCGGAGTTTGATATTTTTTTTATTGAAGAGAGTATATTCCAAAAAAAACATAACAAGAAAATTTTGATGCAAAAAAGGGTACACCTGATTGTTACAGGCACCGTTCAAGGTGTCGGGTTCAGAATGTTTATCGACCGGAAAGCAAAAGAGCTGAAACTATGCGGATGGGTGAAAAATCGCATAGACGGCAGTGTTGAAATTGACGCCCAGGGCCCTGAAAAAGCAATCGAGGAGTTGCTCCTTCAGGCAAAAAAAGGACCGTCACGCTCAATGGTAAGCTCAATCAAAAAAGAAGAACAGGAACCGAACCCCAATCTTGACCGATTTACTATCGTCATGTAGCCTCCTCAAGAAACCCGCTGCCCCTGCCCGAGAATGAAACAACATCCCAAATAATTAACCCCCACGCCCGCATGAGGCGCAGCTTTGGATTCTTTCAGACTTTCTTGACAAATTCTGACTTCAACTGCATCGCTCCAAAACCCTCGATCTTGCAGTCAATGTCATGGTCACCGTCGACGAGGCGGATGTTGCGCACCTTCGTCCCCCCCTTAAGCGCCGATGACGAACCCTTGACCTTGAGATCCTTGATAACCGTCACCGAATCACCGTCCTGCAATATGGTACCATTCGCATCCTTCCAGACGCGGGCCTTTGCCGACACAGGGACTGGCGACTTGCTCCATTCATGGGCGCACTCAGGGCAGGTCAAAAGGGTTCCAACCTCGTAGGTGTATTCCGAGTTACATGTAGGACAGTTCGGTAAATCGCTCATACTATTCCTTTTTCAAGAGTTAAGATTTTCCAGCAAAAACTTTTGCGACATGATAATAATTTTTTTGCCGATAAAACCTTGAAAACCTTTGTCAGGTTTCCCCGCAGGAAAATTGTGACCATGATGGTCTTTAAAAGACACCTGATATGAATTGTACCAAAATGAATTTTAAATACATGAAACTTGTTAAATATATACCGTATTTTTTTTTCTTATAATCTGAATCAATGTTGTTGATTTTTTTAAGTGTTGTTACCATAAAGTGCCCCAATGTCACTCGACAATACAGCCGACTCAGGACTCACCGGTAAACAAGGTGACTCATCAATTCTTGCATTATTTCAATCCTTTCCGGAACCGGTTTTTATTATTTCTCCTGAAGGCACTCTTTTTGATGCCAATAAAGTTTTTTTTTCCAGATTTACCGGCAATCAAAAGAGCTACGGGATCAATATTTTCGATTTGCTGACGCCTAAGCTTGCCGCCGAGCGACTGAAAATCGTACAGGAGGCCGTGCTTACCGCCAGACCGCTTACCTTTGACGATGACGTTGATGGACGGCTCCTGCGTAATACCATCTATCCCTACAAATCTCCTGAAGGAAACGTCGACCGGTTGCTTATCATCGCTCAGGATATCACCGATATCGGGCAGTTACTGAAAAAAGAGCAGTTCTTCAATAAGCAGATCATCAATGCTGTACCCGGAAGCATTTGTATCCTTGATGCAAATGGAAATATTGTTACCTGGAACGAGCAAATGCGAGACAAAATTCTTGGCCTATCAGAAAAAGAGATGGCTGAAGCTTTGGTGATAGACGCCATACATCCGGACGATCAAGGCCGATTCGCTGAAACAATGCAGGATATCATGAATAAGGGCAAAGAGGTGATTGGCGAATTTCGGATAGTACCCCGAGGAGAGAGTGATTTTCGGTGGAACCTTATAACCGGCAAAAAGATCGTGATTGATGGTGCACCCTTTCTTGTCGGTGTAGGTATCGATATCACTGAACGCAAACGTACAGAAAAGTCATTACATAACAGTGAAGCCCGGTTCAGAAAAATCTTTGAAAACAATACCGCAATCATCATTCTTCTTGATTCAGGCTCGGGCAATATTATTGATGCCAATCAGTCGGCAGCAGACTTTTATGGGTGGTCAGTTGATGAGCTTAAACAGATGAACATGACGCAAATTAACCCCATGACGCCATCTGATTTTATCAAAAGCAATCAGGAAATAAGCAATCTGGAAATAATCAAAGCCGCAGGGAACGCCAAGCTTTCATTTTGTCATCTCACGAAAAACAACGGTATCCATGATGTTGAGGTGGCGATTACAACAATTGATGATGGCACAAAAGATTTGCTCTATGTGATTGTAACGGATGTTTCCCATCAAAAAAGGTATGAACAGATCAATGCATTAGGGTTCCGCATCCTCAATATGGCTGATACCCATTCGATAGAGGAGTTGCTGACGGCAACATCTGATGAAGCTGCACGGTTAACGGGAAGTTCATTCTGGCTGGTTTTTTTTGTCGATGAAGATCAAAATTCCCTCTTGCTGCAGGCAATTTCAACCAATACCCTTGCAAATATGAGCACGGTTGAAAAAAAGGGATTGCACTATCCTCTCGACAAAACCGGTGTATGGGCTGATGCGGTACGGGAGAAAAAAGCCGTTATCCACAATGATTCTCCCGCACTCAAGCATTGCAAGGGAATGCCGAATGGCTATGCTGAAATCAAGCGAGAACTGGTTGTTCCGGTCAAACGTGACGGAAAAATATTAGCCATCATGGTCATCGGCAACAAGCAGAGTGACTATGATGATAACGACATTGGATACGTCGAGCTGATAGCCAATCAGGTCTGGGATGTTGTTGCCAAAAAGATGGCTGAAAATGAAAAGAACAAGCTTGCCGCCAAGCTGAAGGATGCTGCAAAAATGGAGATGATCGGCCAGCTTTCCGCAGGAATTGCACACGAAATAGGCAACCCGCTCAATTACATTACCCTGAACGAATATAACCTCCGGAATGATTTTAACGATCTTTGCCTGCTTGTTGGTCAGTACCGCCACCTCATTGACAACTTAACAGAGGGAAGTGCTGATGCCGAAGAAATCGGGCAACTCCGTAAAAAAGAGAGCGAGCTTGCTGTTGACCAGCTTCTTAAAAGCATTCCTAAAACTCTTGAAAGCTCAAAAAACGGGATAAAACGCATTACAGCCATAACCCGCAGTATGAAGAGCTATTCCTTCAAGAACCTGCTGCATAAAATGAGTGCCCTTGATCTCAACAAGATGATTCATGAAACGCTGGTCATTGCAAAGCACGAATACAGCACGTTTGCCACTCTTGAACTAAATCTCAAAGAGCTTCCGCAGCTCTTTTGCGATCCAGGCCAAATCAGTCAGGTGATTCTCAATCTAATCATCAACAGCAGCCACGCCATCAAGTCACAAAAAAGAAGCTCCCTTGGCAAGATTGTGATTAAAACATGGGCCATGAACGACAGCATCTTTTGCTCCATTACTGACGACGGTCCGGGAATCTCTGAAAAGGTAATATGCAGGATATTTGAACCGTTTTTTACGACCAAGGATCCGGGAAAAGGAACGGGGCTGGGATTAAGTATCAGCTATGATATCATTGTCAATAAATATAAGGGAAGCCTCTCCGCTTCCTGTCTGGCGGAAGGAGGCACAACATTTACCTTTTCACTGCCAAGACAAATACCACAGGAACTGCTGCTGCAGCTTGAAGAGAGTGCAAGCCAGCAAGCCATATCGTGGAGCTCCGGCTTATGAACGCCATGAGGCGTTAGCTTTCATCGAATCCATCACTCAGGCCATTGTCCCGCACCCCGTGACTCCTCGGACAGTATAGGCCTCCTCAGTATTTGATGATATACTGTGACTTGGGATCGCGGAGAATATTGATCCACGACCCATAGGTGGGATTTGGCAGCATAAACCATTTCCGGCCCCAGTTGTTTTTGTATTCACCGACCAGGCGATCACGCTCTTCGGGTGTAATATTGGATTTCACATCCGGCAAAAAATCACCAAGATCGTCACCAAACAACATCACTATCCGGTATTTTTTCGAGACATATTCCCTCCTGCTCTTCTTCTCGGAAGTCCAACCATCCTGCTCGCCCATCAACAGGACATCTTCGGGCAGAACACCCGCCACACCAACCTTCTCAAGATTTTCAATCGTGCCTGCTTCCTGGCAGGAGCCTGCTAGCGATTTGTCACCTCTCTTGCACTCCCTGTTAGAAATAAAGATGACCCGGACATGTTTGTCTTTCATCGCGTTGATGAACTCGACCGCCCCTGCAACAGCAGTTGCCGATTGCTGGGCGACCCACTCATTCCATGTCACCGCGCTCCACTCACCTCCTTCAAGAACCATCTTCCCCATATATCTGGAGTTATCCAGAACTGTTTCATCAATGTCCATGACAATGGCTGGCGGTAATGACGAACAGTCACCAACCTGTTCTTTGGCGGCCGTCCATTTATGATCCCCAAGTGCAGCATCAATGTTCCTCAAAGCCGTCCGGTAAGCCTGTATTGTGTTGGCTTTATATTCCGCCGACGCTTGCATCCAAAGAAGGCTGTTGAAATTATTGTTCTCGGCCAATGCTCTCCCGGTAGAGAGCAGCAATAACAATCCGGCAAACATCGATCGGTAAAAATTGTTCATGACAAATACCTCCGGATTATGGAGTTGGTTCGAATTTGAAAAAACAGGGTACGGCAACAGCAAAAGTTATCAAAAAAACACGCGACATAAAAAGTCAACACTCTCCCGCAATTACCCATTGCTTCTCTCTTTATTCTTGCTATCATTCCGAACATATGCATCCAAACGTAACCAGAACACCATGCTGAACAAACCATTTAGAATTCTCATTGTCTTTTTAGGACTTTTGGCAGCCTTGCTCCCCTTGACTGTTTCTGCCGCGCCAGCACTCAATCCCGAAAACACGATTTATCTCGACCTTCCATCAGGAAGAGTCGTCATCCAGATGCTTCCAAATATTGCACCTCGCCATGTGCTTCGCATCAAAGAGCTGACCCGCAAAGGTTTTTACGATGGTCTCTCCTTCCACCGTGTAATACCAGGATTTATGGCCCAGACCGGCGATCCGCTCGGTGACGGTTCCGGCGGTTCAGGTCAAGAACTTAAAGCTGAATTTTCACGCGTGCAGCATATCCGGGGCACCGTCTCCATGGCGCGAGCATCTGACCCCAACAGTGCCGATAGCCAGTTTTTCATCTGCTTCGCACCAGCACCATTCCTCGACGGCAAATACACTGTTTGGGGACAAGTCGTTTCCGGGATGGAATTTGTTGACAAGATCAAGGCCGGATCGCAAGTACAATAATGGCACCGTTTCCAATCCCACCATAATAGTGCGGATGAAAGTCGCTTCAGATGTAAAACCTTAAGCTTGAGAGGCAATAGCGGTAGAGGCCTCCTCAGTATTTCTAAAAAAAACTGAACCGGACAATGCCGTCGCTAAATGGCCAGTCCCTTGAACTGGCTCTGGTATAGGTTGGCGTAGATTCCCTGCCCGGCAAGAAGCTGATGATGCGTACCTTTTTCGACAATGGTGCCCTTGTCGATCACCAGTACCTGGTCGGCATCGCGGATGGTGCTGAGACGGTGGGCGATAACAAAGCTTGTCCTTCCTTTCATGAGTGTCAATAAAGCCTTCTGGATACGGAGTTCGGTGCGGGTATCGACGCTGCTGGTCGCTTCATCAAGAATGAGGATGTCGGGATTGGCCAGAATAACGCGCGTAATGGCCAGCAACTGCCGTTGCCCCTGGCTCAGGTTGCCTGCCCGCTCTGAGAGAATCGTCTTGTAGCCCTCAGGCAGTTGGCGGATAAACTGGTCGGCTTCAGCAAGCTCTGCTGCATGGATACACTCCTGATCCGTGGCATCAAGCCGGCCGAAACGGATATTGTCCATCACCGTACCGGAAAAGAGAAAGGTATCCTGCAATACCAGGCCAATCTTGCGCCGCAAACTGGGCTTGCTGACGCTCCTGATATTCTGGCCGTCAATGGTAATGGCTCCGCTGTTGATTTCATAAAAACGAGTAAGCAGATTGATGATGGTGGTTTTGCCGGCCCCGGTAGGGCCAACCAGCGCGACGATGGTGCCCGGTTCCGCCGCAAAGCTCATATCCCTGACAACCGGGTTATCATCATTGTAGGCAAAGGCCACCTTCTCAAAACAGATCGTCCCGATAATGCCCGGTAATCCTTGTTCAGGCGACTCGTCAAACTCTGAGTGGATATCGAGAATTTCAAATATTCGTTCAGAACCGGCAAGTGCGCTCTGAATGGCATTGTACATATTGGCAAGCTGGCGAAGGGGCTGGATAAAGTTCTGTCCGTAGATGATAAAGGTGGCTATGACCCCGACGGTGACCAGACCTTTCAGTGCAAGCCAGCCGCCGAAACCGGCAATCAGAATAACAAAAAGGTTCCCCAGAATATTGGTCAGCGGCATGAGCAGCAGGGCGTAACTGTTCGCATAGACGGCTGCATTGTAAACCTCATCATTCTGCTTGCGGAAGCTCTCAATAACCTCTGCATTTCGCCGGAATGCCTTGATCACCTTCAGGCCGCTGATCGACTCTTCCATGACGCTGTTCATGGCTCCGAGCTGTTGCTGCAGCACCCTGAAGCCTTTGCGGGTATAGCTGGCTACAAACCGGGTAAACCAGAACATAAGAGGAATAACCAGCAGAGAGGTCAGGGCAAGCCACTTATCGAGGAGAAACATGGCAATGGTAATGCCGGCAAGAGAGAGTACGCTGGCAAGCAGCGAGGTGATATTTTGTGATACAGCCTGATTGATGGCATCGATATCGTTGGTCAGCCGGCTCATCAGCCCGCCTGCAGGGTTACGGTCGAAATAGCTGACGGGCAGGGTCTGTATGTGCGTAAAGAGATCGCTGCTCAACTGCTTCAGCGCGATTTGAGAGATCGAAGCCATCATCCAGCCGGCAATCAACTGGAAGAGGTTAAAGCAGATATAGACAGCAACCATCAAAAGCGCAATCTTTTCAAGACCCGGAATATTTTTGGCCATAATGAAACGATCAATGGCTACACCCATGAGCCAGGGGCCGGCAAGTCCAAGGAGGGTATAGACGACAACAAGACAACAGACGGCCAGAAGCTTCGCTCTGAACACCAAAAGATACCGGAAGAGTCGCTGCATGGCCTGACGCGAGTTTCTCGCCTTCTCAATCCTGCCGGGATCGCCAGCACCTCTGAACCCCATAGGCCCCCGGCTGACGGGTATGGATGCCTGCTGACGGCTCATGGCAACCTCCCTGCTGCTGAGTGTTCATCGGCACCCTCAAAGGATGTTTCACCGCCCAACTGCGACTCATAAATCTCCCGGTAAACCGCACTGCTCTGCATCAGCTCGCCATGATTGCCCTCTCCCACTACACGGCCCTTATCGAGAACAATAATATTATCGGCTTTCAGGACGGTACTCACCCTCTGGGCAACAAGCAGCAGGGTGCATCTTCTGCTTTGCCTGTTCAGGGCCTCCTGAATCCGGGTTTCCGTATCAATGTCAACAGCGCTGGTACTGTCGTCAAGAATAAGAATGTCTGGCAATGCGAGCAGTGCTCTTGCTATGGCGATACGCTGTTTCTGGCCCCCTGAAAGATTCACTCCCCGCTCTTCAACGCGGGTCTCATATCCGTCCGGCAGCTCAGAAATAAAGCTGTGCGCCAGTGCCATTGTTGCCGCTTCAATCACCTCTTCCTGGGTTGCATCGGGGACTCCGTACCGGATATTGTCGGAGATCGTGCCCGAAAAGAGCACGGTTTCCTGTGGCACAATAGCTATTTTCGAAAGAAGAGAATCCTCGGTTACCTCCCTGATATCCATACCGTCGATGGTGATACAACCGGATGAAACATCATAAAATCGTGGTATGAGGTTCACCAGCGTTGATTTTCCGGCACCGGTTGCGCCAAGTATGGCAAGCGTCTTGCCCGGCTCGGCAACAAGATTGACACCCTCAAGCACCAATGCATCACATCCGCGTTCATAGCGGAACGAGACATCTTTCATAACAACTCTTCCGGGTGCGTGCAGAGGCATCCTGTTCTCTCCGCTGTACTCCTGAATGTCAGGGACAATATCAAGTATCTCATTAACCCTCTTGGCCGAAGCAAGCCCGCTGGCCCAGACGTTCGACAACATCGCCATAAAGATAAGCGGAGCCATGGTGGTCAGCAGGTAGTTGGTAAATGCCACGACCTGGCCGATGGAGAGTTCACCGCGAATGGCGTCAATCCCCCCCACCCAAATCACCAGAACCATACCGGCATTGACACAGAGGATCAGAACCGGTGTCATACTTGCCATAAACTTCATGACGCGAATGGATTCACTGGTAAACGCCTGGTTGGCTTTGTCGAACCGGTCAAATTCAAAGTCATCGCGAACAAAAGCCTTGATGAGCCGTATACCGGCAATATTTTCCTGCAGTACCGAATTGAGTCGATCGAGCTGCTGCTGCACGGCATGGTAGAGCGGCTCCATTTTCACCACAAAAAAAACAATGATCAGGGAGGTCACAAAGAGTAACGGCAACATGGTGAGCGCAAGCGTGCTGCTGGTGCGGATCATGAGAATCAGGCTGCCGATCATCAGGAGTGGCGCCCGGGTACCGATACGGAGTGAAACCTGGGCTACACGCTGCACAGCCGTCACATCGCTTGAAAGCCGGACCATCAGTTTTCCGGTTTTCAAGCGGTCGATATTGCCGAACGAAAAGGATTGGATTTTGAGAAAGAGTGCTTCGCGAAGATCCCTTGCCACACACTCACCAACCTTGACCGACAGGATGTTGTTCCCCACAGCAAACAGAACACTCAGCACTGAGATGCCAAGCATAAGAAATCCGGTATGGATGACAACATCCTGATTGTGCTGATGAATACCCTTGTCAATAATTCTCTGGATCAGACGGGGAATGCTTAAATCCATGGCAACTACTGCCATAAGCAACAACAGCGCAGCAATCGACTGCTTTCGATACGGTTTCAGAAAAAAAGCAAGTCTGAACATATTATGCATGGGCGTGAGTCTTTCCGGCGAAGGTAACACGGTGGCGGCAGGTAACCCCATTAATTCAAGAATGCATCCCCTGGGTCACTCGCAGAGTGTTCAACCTCATGGATAAAGTTGCATACTTTGACAATAGCCAACTTATTCTGAAATTCAAAGCCTGCGGTTCTTTCCATACAGCCTGCCAGATAGTTGGGGATACCTGATACAGGCTGAAGAAAACAAGTGTCAGAGCGTCATCATGAGAGGACGCTTTACGTCAATCATCAACTCCCCGATCACAAGGCAGATGCCTCAAATGCCTGAGCTATATCCCATAGTAAATCATCGACATGCTCAGTCCCTACTGAAAAGCGGATCTGCTCAGGCTTCACCCCTGCTAGCCGCTGCTCCGCCTCCGTCAGCTGCCCATGAGTGACCGTTGCAGGATGCACGACCAGTGATTTTGAGTCCCCGACATTCGCCAGAAATGAGAAGACTTTCATGGCTTCGATGAATTTTTTGGCACGCTCAAATCCGCCCTTGACACCAAAAGCAAGGATTGCTCCCGGCCCTTTAGGAAGGTATTTTTTTGCAAGCTCGTGGTAGGGACTGCTTTTCAGGCCCGGATAAGAGACCCATGCAACATCCGGATGCGTCTCAAGATATTCTGCAATCCGATGGGCGCTTTCGACCTGACGGGCTATCCTGAATGAGAGCGTTTCGAGGCCCTGAAGAAAGAGAAACGCATTGAACGGGCTCATGCAGGCGCCAAGATCACGCAGATACTGGAGGCGAACTTTGATGATGTAGGCAATGTTTCCAGCACCCGGATAATTCCCCCAGCGATCCCAGTAGATAAAGCCGTTATAGGCTGGGTCGGGAGTGGTGAAGTCAGGGAACTTGCCGCTTCGTGACCAGTCAAAATTTCCGCCATCCACAATCAGCCCGCCGATGCTGGTGCCATGACCACCGATATACTTGGTGGCAGAATGGACAATAATATTGGCCCCGTAGTCAAAAGGGCGAAAGAGGTACGGGGTTCCGAAAGTATTGTCAACGATAAGTGGAATGCCGTTCTCTTCAGCAATACGCGCAACCCTCTCAAAATCAATAATATTGATATCGGGATTGCCGATGGTCTCGATAAAGAGTGCCTTGGTCTTGTCATTGATGGCTTTCCGGAAATTTTCAGGATCAACCGGATCAACCAGATGGGTGCGTACGCCATGTTTCGGCAGGGTATTCTGAAAAAGGTTAAAACTGCCGCCATAAAGCGTTTTCGCCGCCACAAGTTCATCCCCGGCATGGGTAATGTTCAGTACGGCATAAGCGGTTGCCGCTGAACCCGATGCTACAGTTAAGGCACCGCTGCCTCCCTCAAGAATGGCAATCCGGTTTTCAAGGACTTCATTGGTCGGGTTGGTGATGCGGGTATAGTCAAACCCAAACTCCTCAACCGAACTGATGGCCTTTGCCTGCTCAAAATTCTTGAAAACGAAGGAAGTTGTCTGATAGATCGGCACGGCACAGGCTCCGGTAGTCGGATCAGGAACCTGACCGGCATGAACCTGCAAGGTGTCAAAATGATAGGCTCTCTCGCTCATACAACCTCCCTGTCGTTCTTAAAATGTGATGACCCGGCAAAAGCAATTTCCGGCTGGATGGCATACCCCGACAGCCCTTCATCCACCTCAACCCGCAAGGCACTGTTGACCACATTGTTGACAATCATCAATGCCCCGAAAACCGTCAGGTCAACAATCTGGGCTTCCGTGAGATAACTGCGGAGCCGTGCAAATAGCTCATCCGATACCCGGTTGGGATCCGCGGCAAGCTGACGGCCAAATGCAATAATGGTCTGATCGCGCTCATCCAGCAGAAGCGCTTCAGGATTCTCGCCACCATCAACAATCTCTTTCTGCATGAAGGTTGCACAAAGCGTGCAGGCATTCTCTCTCGAAATGGCATTGCAGAAGAGAATGCTCAACCGCTGACCGATAACCGGCTTGACCTTGCCAAAAAGGGTGTACCACTCAAGCACAGCCCGTAATGCTGCCGGAGAATGCAGGAGGGTAGCTTTCATGTTTGAGACATAACCATGATGCTGTACCACCCTGTTATACTCTTCCTGGATTTCAGGGAGAGCCTCTTCATAAATGACTTTTGAAATTCGTGACATAGCGCTCTATTTTCGGGATTTATAATAATTTTTCAGATACCGGTTGTGTTGGAGATTGCCTGCCGCACGATATCGGCAAGGCGGTCAAGCTCCTCCTCACTGATCACGAGCGGAGGGGCAAGGCAGATAATATCGTCGGTCACACGGGTACAGAGCCCGAGAGAAAAGAGCTCATCCCTCACTTTTTTTCCAATCCCGGCAGCGTCAGGAAAACGCTCCCTGGTTGCGCGATCAGCAACAAGTTCAATACCGGCAAGAAGACCAAGCCCCCGCACCTCCCCGACATGCGGAGTCTCCTGTAATGGCTGGAGTTTTTCCAGAAGCCGCTTACCAAGCGTGGCTGATCGCCCTACAAGATCCTCTTCCTCAAGAATCCGAAGATTGGCAAGCGCCACCGCACAGGCTACTGGATGAGCCGAACAGGTATAGCCATGCATCCAGCGACGTCTGGCATCCACCGAATCCATAACCTCCTTGATGGCCCCGGAGACGCCCACACCGCCGAGCGGGAAATAACCGCTGGTAATCCCTTTTGCAAACTGCAGAATATCCGGTTCAACGCCCCAGTGTTCCAGCGCAAACCACCGTCCGGTACGACCGAACCCCGTGATAACCTCGTCACTGATCAACAGGACATCGTAGCGATCGCAGATTTCACGGATCCGCGGGAAATAGTCAGGCTGCGGGATAATGACACCTCCGCCTCCGCCCTGAACCGGTTCAGCAATAAAAGCCGCCACCGTCTCAGGCCCTTCGCGCAGAATTGCCTCTTCAAGCAAATCCGCTGCCGCAACACTTGGAGAGACGTCTGTTCTCGTTGTGGCAAATCGGTAAGGATAGGGTGAGTCGATATGCAAAAAACCGTTGGCCCTCGGCCCGAACACGGCAGAAAATTCCTCAACTCCTGTTGCTGCTGCGGCTCCGATGGTTGAACCATGATAGCTGAGCTTACGGGCAATGATTTTAAATTTTTCCGGACGCCCTTTCGCTCCCCAGTAGAAACGGGCAGTCCTGACTGATGTATCCGTTGCATCAGAACCGCCAAGGGTGAAATAAAACGCTTCAATATTCGGATAAACAAGCCGTTTGAGTGTTCCGGCAAGTTCGATAGCTGGCTGATTCGTTGAACCGGCGTAGGCCGTAGCAAACGCAAGTGTTTTGAGCTGCCCGGCAGCCGCATCAACCAGTTCCTGACGGCCATGACCCAGATAGACGTTCCACATGCTGCTAAGGCCATCAAGATAACTCTTCCCCTCAATGTTCGTCAGCATCACCCCCTTGCCAGAGACCCATATCTGAGGGTCAAGGTGTTCACTCGGGTGATGCTGCGGATGGATCAGATGGCTGCGATCCTGTAGAACAAGTGCTGACTTTTTGTGATGTTGAGGAACCGGAGCCTGCAATGCTGATGGCTTACTCATAATGACGTTTTTCGCGGTTAATGACTGTCTGCTTACCCCTCTGACTCGACACTGAACCGTGCACTGTTGAACTGTGTTTCACGATGAATTTCATCAATCACATGAGGATGAAACTTATGGATGAACACAATCCATGCGACACCACCCAGAAGAATGGCAAAGAAGAGGTAGGGAAGCCAACTGTATGGTGCCGGTGGTACGGGATAGAGGTTACCCAGAATAGCCAGTCCAAGAATACCGATGGAAACAACGGTCGTGGCCACATGCTGCACTTTCAGCTCTCCACGGCGTTTGAGATAAACCGGAGCGGCAACCGAGACGATAATGTAGGTAACGATAAATCCGAGTGTCGCCACCGTTCCAACCCAGCCGTAGATATCAAAGTCACCTGCGCCATTCAGGGAGAGGATGGCCGCCGGAATAAACGCAATGATGGAAGCAATTGTCACCGCCTTGTGTGGCGTAGCATTGGTTTCATGCGCATCACCGGCAGAGTTGTGGAAGATACCATGCCGGCTCATCAGAAAAAGGATTCTTGCCGCCGCATTGATACTGGCCAGAACGCAGGCAAAAAAGCTGATGATGGCGCCGATGTTGATGAGAAGACCAAGAGAAGAGAGGCCCGCCTTGTCGGCAAGAACATTAAGGGGTGCTGAACTTTTGTCGAGCGTAATACTGTTTCCATGGAAGCCGATCACCTGCGCATAGGAGGAGAGCACAAAAATAGCGCCGACAATCACCGCACTCCGCACAATCGCTCTCGGAATATTGTGCAATGGATCCTTTGCTTCCGAACCAAGCGTTGCTGCACTTTCAAAACCGGCAAAACTGAACAGGGCAAGCACAAGACCGCCACGAAGGGCATCCAGACTGGTCGTTTTCAAGGCCAGTTGCTCAAAATCAAGCTTGAACCCATAGTTGTAAAGGGTGACTCCAACAAGAACAAGAACGAGGGAGACCGATGCAAACTCAAGGATCAGCGTCAACCGTGTTGAGAGCTTGATATCTTTGTAGGCAACATACCATGCAACCAGCACGCTGATTGCAATAAAGATTACTGCCGGAATTTTGACACCGGCAACACTTTCAAGCAAAACATTCGCATAATTGGAAAAGCCGGTGGTTACCGCCGAAGCACAGCCAATGTAGGCGATAAGCAGTGCCCATCCGGTTACAGCGCCCCAGAACGATCCGAGACCCTCAATCGCATAGCTATAAAAAGAGCCTGGTGAGGCAGAACGACGGGCAAACTGGTTGATGCTTGATGCAACAAGCAGGATAGCGAGCGTCGCAATCAGATAAGCAAGCCATGTGCCGCCACCTGATACGGCATAGACCAGAGGTATGACAACCGTTGGCGTTGCCGTTGGTGCAATGTTTGCAACAGATTGTCCGAGGGTTTCCAGCGGTGAAAGGGTACCGGACTTCAACCCGTACGACTCTTTCCTCCGGTTTGAACCTGCTTTATGTTGTATATCGATCTTGCTCATATGCCATTCCCGGTTTAACCTGCTGTTATTATTATTAAAGAGTGTAACTGAACTTGAGGCTGTAAATCACCTTGCTGTCATCCTTTCCTGAAGCCCGCACATTTTTTTCGATATCGCTGTCCAGAAGTGCCGCATATTGCACAGTAGGCGTCACCAAAAAATTCTCGGCCGCTTTTATGGTGGCTGCTGCAGTAAGAGTGATATCGTTGAAAGCTGCACTGTTGACCCCGAAGTATCCATTGTTATAGCCTGCGCTTCCATAACCGATCGATCCGGACAAACCTACGCTAACCTTTCCTTCATTAATGGACGTCGTATATCCGCTGCTCGCAACGATATAGGATCCCTTGATGAGATCAACATCGCGATAAAGCGCAATCGACGGAGCCCCGGGCAGTTCAGGAAGTCCGGCAGTCACAAACAGTTCGCGTGTTCCAGGCGCAGCTTTTCTAAGACCGGTTACTGAATCAATAACCGTCTGATTGGGAAAGAGATACTCAATCCAGCCGGCACTGGTTGCCAGAGAATTGATTTTTGTGCTGTATGAGAACGTGAAATCTGTCTCGGTAACCCTTGGTGCATCAATGGGTGAGATATTAGTGAGGTTCACATTACCAAAGACATTGGCAGAAAACCCTCCCTTCGTGACCGTCAATGAGGGCTGACTGACCGCATCACTATTGACTACCTGTCCACGCCAGACAAAAGCCGACAATACCGGCAGATCAACTGAAACACCTACCCTCGACGTTTCCGGAACAGCACTATCACCGGCAAACGCTATGCCATTGCCGTGAAGAGAGCAAAACAGAGCTAATATTGCCGCCGCACAAAACGGTTTTGAACGACCAATACTTTTTATGACGGATTGAGTTGTTACAGAGTCTTTAATCGTTTTCATATGGTTTCCTTTGATAAAATCCTGAAGATCACTTTTCTGCATTTATTCTGAAGTAGAATATGTCATAGATTTTACTTGCATGAAATCCCGTAAATAGGGTATTCTTTATGCCATAAAGAGAGTGGATCATTTTTCCTTCAAAACACTTTTCGCCTGATTATGTATATTGATGGTAGTTGTTTTCATGACCTTTAACCTCACCATACCATGGCAGCCAGAATTCAGACTCTTTACCTTTTCCTTGTCGCTCTGCTTGCTGTGGCGAGCATGATGTTTCCGTTCTGGAGTTTCAGCACCATACGACTCTTTTTGGTCACCGATTTTGCCTCATTCCCCGACGCGGGAATTATGCAGGTCATAAGCAGCTATGCAGCAGGTATCTTTTCTCCCCTGACGGCTATTGTCTCTCTTGCTGCCATCTTTCTCTATAAAAAAAGAGACCTTCAGAAAAAACTCATTCTGCTTGGCATGATCTTCTTTCTCGGCGATCTGCTTTCGGGCCTTGCCTCTGCACATTTCCTGAACCAGTATTTCAGCTGCACCTGCATTGCATTCTCCCACAAGCCTGAAGCGGGATTTTTCATTCTTCTGCCCGAACCGGTGCTGCTCTGGCTGGCTTTGAAAGGGGTAAAGAAAGATGATAAGATCGCCAACGCATACAAACGGCTCTGAAGATGCGCATTGTCTGGTCCATCGGTGACCCTCACGGCATCGGGCCGGAAATCATTCTGAAAAGCTTTCTGAAACTTGAACGCTACGGCCATTCGTTTCTTGTCGCCGGCTCGTATGGTGTGATGGACTTTTACCGGAAAGCGCTTGACCTGCCGGTAGAGCTGGAACTGGTTGACAGTGCTGCTGCTCCGGTACGCTGCGGGGTTCTGCCGGTGCTGAGCATCGGTGAGCCGGAGATCATCCGGCCCGGCACCATATCGGCCGAAGCTGGACGGCTCGCCTTGAAGTCGCTCAAAGCCGCGGCTGAACTTTGCCGCGATGGCCTGTGTGACGCCCTTGTCACGGCCCCGATACACAAGGAAGCCATTGCACTCTCAGGCTGCGAAGAAAAAGGCCATACGGGATTTCTCGGCAAGATGTTTGCGGTATCCGCTCCAACCATGATGTTCTTTGATCCGCTCCTGAACCTCAAGGTAGCCCTTGCCACCATTCACGAACCTCTTGAAGAGGTCACCTCGCTGATCCGGAAGATGGACCTTGATGCTTTTCTTGCTGCTCTGGCCAATTCGCTGAAAACCGATTTCGGCATTGCCGGGCCACGCATTGCTGTGCTTGGCCTCAACCCCCACGCTTCCGATGGCGGCGTGATTGGCCGCGAAGAGCTGGATATCATCCGACCCTGCATTGAAAGACTTTCAACCCGGCTCCAGGTGGATGGTCCCTTCCCTGCTGACGGCTTTTTCGGATCAAAAATGTACATTCATTACGATATTGTCGTGGCGATGTATCACGATCAGGGGCTGCTCCCCTTCAAGGTGCTCGCCTTCGACACCGGAGTAAACGTCACGCTCGGCCTGCCGATTGTGCGGACATCGCCCGATCACGGAACCGGCTTCGATATTGCCGGAAAAGGAGTTGCCTCCGAAAGAAGTTGTTACGAGGCAACGCTGCTTGCCATAACTATCGCCCAGAACAGAAAAAAACAAACAGAACACCTATTATGATCTCATTCATCAACGTTGACCTCGAACTTGATAACAAACCGGTTTTCCGGAACCTGAACCTGACCATTCAGCAGGGCGAGCTTGTCTATATTGTCGGCAAAAGCGGCAGCGGGAAGTCAACGCTGCTCAAATCGCTGTACATGGATATCCGTCCGAAAAAAGGAGAGATACGGATTGCCGGATACAGCTCGCGCACCATCAAAAAACGGGAGATACCGCACCTGCGCCGCAAACTCGGCATAGTGTTCCAGGATTTCCGGCTGCTCGAAGACCGAAATGTCTATGACAATCTGGCCTTTGTACTGATGGTAACCGGCACCAAGGAGACACTCATCCAGGAAAAGGTGATGCATGCACTCGAAAGCGTAGGCCTTGAACATGCGTCAAAACAGATGCCTCTCATGCTCTCAGGGGGAGAACAGCAGAGAATAGCCATTGCAAGAGCGCTGGTGCGCGAACCCTTGGTCATCCTTGCCGACGAACCAACCGGAAATCTCGACCCCGACACCTCGCTTGAAATCCTTGAATACCTGAAAAGGATACACCAGAAAGGGATCACCGTCATTATCGGTACCCACGATTACGAACTGGTCTGCCACTCTCCTTTCAGAACATTGCAGATCAAGGATCTCAACATTGTAGAAACCACCATGGAGCCCTGTGCTACAGGCTTCAGGCCGTCGGCAGCAGCACCACAGACATGAGCTTGCCCTCCATGTTCCGATCATTTCAAGCTGATTATGAGCACAAATCTTAAGCGAAAAGGAGTGAACCACCTCTGCCTTGAACGTTTTTCTGCATGATGACGGGCAGATAAATATTCTGTTCGAAGACAAATCTTTTCCTCCTTTCGGACATTTTGGAGCCAAACTGCCGGCGACCAACAATTATTTTATGCCTGAAGCGCTCCCTCTTTATCCTCATTTCTTCCTTCCCACAGAGAAGAAATCTTGTATATTGTCTTTATCATGAAGAAAGAAACCATAAAACAGATTATCAGAGACTTCCATGTCACTGCGTTGCCAGCCCTGAAAAGGCGCTCGCTGCAGGTTCCTCTGGATACGGGCAAGATCATTACCCTTGTGGGGGTGCGGCGTAGCGGCAAGACCTCTTTGCTGTTCAACGTCATCAGTGAACTCTTGCAAAAGGGAGTGCCGATAACCTCAATTCTCTATGTCAACTTTGAAGATGAGCGGCTGGATCTAAAAACAGAGGAGTTGGATCTCCTCTTGCAGGCATGGCAGGAGCTTTATCCGAGTATGCTCCTTGATAGGTGCTCTTTTTTCTTTGATGAAATTCAGAATATTGCGGGTTGGGACAAGTTTGTGCGGCGCATCTATGACCGTGGCACGAAAAACATCTTTATTACCGGCTCAAACGCACGATTCCTGAGCAGTGACATCGCCACCAGTTTACGGGGGAGAACCATCAGTTATGAGGTGTTTCCCCTCTCTTTCAGTGAGTACCTGACCTTCAAGGAGGTGAAGCCAGACCTGAACAGCACACACTCTATTGCCCTCATCAATCATCATCTGGAGAACTATCTCAAGCATGGTGGCTTTCCTGAGGTAATCGGCTATGATGATGCGTTGCGTAATCGGGTGTTGCAGGAATATTTCAATGTCATGATATACCGTGACCTGGTTGAGCGGTACGAAATCAAAAACCTCCCTGCTCTGAAATTTTTTCTGAAGCGAATCATCTCATCGGCAACAAAGCAGCTTTCGGTCAATAATATCTATAACGAATTGAAGTCGTCGGGATTCAAGATCGGCAAGAACCTGTTGTACGACTACCTCGAAGCTGCCGTAAATATATACCTCGCCCAAATACTGAGGAAATATTCCAGCTCGCTTGTTGATCGGGAACTGGGTGAGAGAAAGGTCTATGTGATCGACACCGGGCTGTTAAACGCTCTTGATTTCAAATTTTCGGACGATACCGGCAAGGCTCTGGAGCAGGCTGTTTTTCTGGAACTCAAGCGGCGGGAAAAGGAGATCTACTTTTTCAAGGATAAATCGGAATGTGATTTCATTGTCAAAAAGGGTTTCGATGTGACGGAGGCCATTCAGGTTTCGGCCACTGTCAGCGATGCAAAAACACGCCACCGGGAGCTTCGCGGTCTTACTGAGTGCTGCAACAAGTTCGGGTTGCGCCGTGGCCTGATTCTCACTCTCAACTGGGCGGAAGAATTTGAGCATCATGGAATAGCCGTTACGGTCATGCCGCTCTATCGCTGGCTGTTGCTCGAATAGGCTCCCGTTCACATCGCATCAAAATCCAGAGAAAACCGCAAAAAAAGCTTTAAATTCACCCCCAAATCCCGCCCGCTTCCGGCGGTACTTTTTCCACCAGATTCAACGCTGCACTTTTGGCTCTCGACTACACCACCCTGAACCTGCTCCGTCAGAACCATCCTGCATGGCGATTGTTGTGCGCACAGCACGCTCCGCTGGTAGCCGGTTTTCTGCACCGGGTCTTTATTGTGCCGAATGTGCGGATACTCTCTCAGGCGGATCTGGTTGAGGCACTGGAAGATGAACTGTTTGCCCTGCGCCAGCAATTGGGCGCCGACACACTTCCCGGTACGGCGCAAAGCTACCTGAACGATTGGGCCGACAACGACAAGGGATGGCTGCGCAAATTCTATCCGGACGGGACAGATGAGCCTCATTTTGACTTGACTGCCTCAACTGAAAAAGCACTGGCCTGGCTTGAAGGGCTAGCCGAGCGTGCTTTTGTGGGGACGGAGTCGCGACTGCTTACCCTCTTCGAACTGTTGCGCCAGATGAGCATGGGAAGCCAGACCGATCCTGAAGTGCGGATTGCGGAGCTGCAAAAGCGACGTGACGATATTGATGCCGAAATTGGGCGCATCCGTGCCGGAGAGATATCGCTGCTTGATGATACCGGCCTGAAGGATCGCTTCCAGCAGTTTCTGCAACTGGCCCGTGAATTGCTGACCGATTTTCGTGAGGTTGAACATAACTTTCGCACCCTCGATCGCCTAGTACGTGAGCGCATTGCCCTCTGGGAGGGTGCCAAGGGAGCGCTGCTTGAACAGATCATGGGAGAGCGTGATGCCATCGCCGATTCTGATCAGGGGAAAAGTTTCAGGGCATTCTGGGATTTCCTTATGTCGCAGTCACGGCAGGAGGAGCTGAGCCTGCTGCTCGAAGAGGTGCTGGCCTTGCCACCGATTGTCTCCATGCGCCCCGACAGCCGTTTGCGGCGCGTTCACTACGACTGGCTGGAGGCCGGAGAGCATACCCAGCGAACGGTGGCTCGACTTTCCGAACAGTTACGCCGCTTTCTTGATGACAAGGCATGGCTTGAGAATCGGCGCATCATGGATATTCTGCACAATATCGAAACCCAGGCCCTTGATTTGCGCGATGATCTCCCTTCAGGCGGTTTCATGCCTCTTGACGGTTCCACCGCGCTCATTGAACTGCCGTTCGAGCGAGCGCTCTATCGCCCTCCCTTCAAGCCGCTGATTGCCGGTATCGCTCTTGATGAGGGAGATGCGGAGATTGATACCGCAGCGCTTTACGCCCAGATAGTTGTCAACCGGGCAGAGCTGCTGCGAAATATCCGCCTGGAACTCCAGATGCGCAGCCAGGTCACCCTCGGTGAGGTGATTGAGCGTCATCCTTTGAGAAACGGGCTGGCCGAGCTGGTGGCCTATCTGCAACTTGCCGGGGAGAAGTTCAGGACGACAGTGGATGAAGAAGGGCAGGAAGAAATGCAATGGGAGAGCGCAACAGGTGTGACCCGCCGGGCAACCCTGCAGCGGATTATTATTATGAGAAACTGATGATGAACCATACAGAGACTGAAACCGGCCTTTTGCACTCTTCTGCTTTGGAACTCTCTTCCATCCTGATTACCCTTTTGAAGGGGGTGATCTACCAGGAAGAGAATCCTGCATTATGGAGTGCTTTGCTCAACCTTATGGCCGCAGTTCGCGATTACGTAGCGGTGCTTGGTCTGGAATTGATTCTTGATGAGTCGGAAGGATACGCTTTTTTGCGATCGCACAGTGAGGGCGAAACGGAGGGGGCGAACAGCACCCTACGCCTGATGGCACGCCGCCAGCTCTCCTACCCGGTCAGCCTGCTGCTGGCGCTGCTGCGCAAAAAACTGGCCGAATTTGATGCCGGAGCCGGCGACACACGCCTGATTCTTTCGCGGGATGAGGTAGTTGAGCTGATCCGGATTTTTCTACCCCCTGCCAGCAATGAGGTCAAGTTGATTGACCAGGTTGATGCAACACTGAATAAAATCGCCGATCTTGGTTTTATCCGCCGTTTGCGTGGAGAGAGACAGATGATCGAGGTGCGCCGGATTATCAAGGCATTTATCGACGCCCAGTGGTTGGCCGATTTTGATAAACGACTTGACGAATACCTGCAGCGACCGGTAAAACCTATGGAGGGAAATGATGAGTGAGGCGCTTGAAATGGGATTTATTGCCGATGACCGTCTGGCCGGTTTTCGCCTGCAACGACTTGAAATATTCAACTGGGGCACCTTCGACGGGCGGGTATGGACGCTCAAGCTGGGCGGAAAAAACGGGCTTCTCACGGGAGATATCGGTTCGGGAAAATCAACGCTGGTCGATGCCGTAACTACCCTGCTTGTGCCAAGCCAGCGCATTGCCTACAACAAGGCGGCAGGTGCAGATAACCGTGAACGCACCTTGCGTTCCTACGTGCTGGGCTACTTCAAGTCAGAGCGGCAGGAGAGCCTCGGAGGCGGCGCCAAGCCGGTTGCCCTGCGCGAATCCAACAGTTATTCGGTCATTCTTGGCGTCTTTCATAACGAAGGGTACGACAAGACCGTTACCCTCGCACAAATTTTCTGGATGAAGGATGCCGCACAGCCAGCTCGCCTCTATACCGCCTGTGAGGGCGACTTGTCTATCGCAGTCGATTTTTCAGGCTTTGGCACCGAAATCGGGGCCCTGCGCAAGCGCTTGCGCGGAGCGGGAGTTGAGCTGTTCGAAACCTTTCCTCCTTACGGCGCCTGGTTCCGGCGACGCTTCGGCATTGAAAATGAGCAGGCGCTCGACCTCTTTCATCAAACAGTCTCGCTCAAGTCGGTAGGGAACCTGACCGATTTCGTGCGACTCCACATGCTTGAGCCCTTCACTGTCGAGCCACGCATTGCCGCCCTTATCCAGCATTTCGAAGATCTCAACCGGGCGCACGAAGCTGTTCTCAAAGCGAAGCGGCAGATAGAGATGCTGGGCCCTCTGGTGGCTGATTGCGACACGCACCACACCATGGCCGAGCGAGCCGAAGAGCTGCGCGGCTCCCGCGACACCCTTCGTCCCTGGTTCGCCTCCCTCAAGCTCGAACTGCTTGAAAAACGCCATACCTCGCTGAATGAGGAGCTGAGCCGCCACCAGATCGCCATCGAACGCCTTGAAGCGGATCGGCGCACCCGGCAGGCGCGTGACCGTGAGCTGCGCCGAACCATCGCTGAAAATGGCGGCGACCGGATTGAGAGTATTGCAGCGGAAATTCGCCAGCAAGAGGAGGAGCTCCAGCGGCGCAACCAGAAATCGGCCCGATACGGGGAACTTGCTCGCCAACTGGGAGAGCATCCTGCCGCGACCGCTGAGGAGTTTCACCTTCAGCGTGCCGGCCACTCAGCCATGCACGAAGCAACCGCTGAGGCTGAAGCAAGGGTTCAGAACGATCTCAATGAGGCGGGCGTCCTCTTCACCCAGGGACGTCACGAGCATGAGCAACTGAGCGCCGAGATCAAGGGGTTGAAAGCCCGGATGAGCAATATCGACGAAAAACAGATTGCCATGCGGCGCTCGCTTTGTAAGGCACTGAATCTCCCCGAAATTGAGATGCCCTTTGCCGGTGAGTTGCTCCAGGTTCGAGAGGAGGAGCATCTCTGGGAAGGAGCCATTGAACGGGTGCTTCGCAACTTCGGCCTATCCCTGCTGGTGCCCGACCATCACTACCCGACAGTAGCCGAATGGGTTGAGAGAACCAATCTGAAAGGCAGACTGGTCTATTTTCGGCTGCGCCAGCAGAATCGCAGCGAACAGTTGCCCGATCATCCGTCCTCATTGGCACGCAAGCTCGCCATCAAGGCCGACTCCCCCTGCTTTGACTGGCTGGAACGAGAGGTGGCCCATCGTTTTGATCTGGTCTGCTGCAGAAGCCAGGAAGAGTTCCGGAGGGAGAAAAAAGCCATCACCCAGGCAGGCCAGATCAAGTCACCCGGTGAGCGCCACGAAAAGGATGACCGCCACCGCCTTGACGACCGCAGCCGCTACGTGCTTGGGTGGAGCAATGCCGCCAAAATTGCAACACTCGAAGAGAAGGCCAGATTGCAACAGCAAGAGCTTGCCGCACTCGCAGGCCGCATCAGCTCGCTGCAGCAGGAGCAAAAATCGCTCAAGGAGCGACTGACCATCCTCTCCAGGCTCGGCGAATATCCCGATTTCCGCGACCTCGACTGGCAGCCGGTAGCCGTTGCCATCGCCCGGCTCGAAACGGAAAAACGTGACCTTGAAGCGGCTTCAGATCTTCTGAAAACCTTTTCCGACCAACTGGCCGCACTCGAAATTGAACTGCAGGATACGGAGCGACAACTTGACGACAAGAAAGACAAGCGCTCAAAAATCGAACAGAAAATCAGCGTCAATAATGAGCAGCAGCAACAGGCGTGTACGATACTCAATGAAGCGGAGCCCGAAGCTGCCGGGCATTTTGCAACGCTTCAGCTCATGCGCCAGGAGGCTTTCGGTGACCAGCCGCTGACGGTTGAATCGTGCGACAATCGCGAACGGGAGATGCGTGACTGGCTGCAGGCAAAAATCGACAGCGAGGACAGGAAGCTCTCCCGGTTGGGCGAAAAGATCATCCGGGCAATGACCGAATACAAGGAGGAGTGGAAACTGGAAACCCGGGAGGTTGATGTCAACATAGCCGCAGGGCCGGAGTATCGTTCGATGTTCGCACAACTCCAGGCCGACGATCTGCCACGTTTTGAGGAACGGTTCAAGGAGCTGCTCAACGAAAACACCATCCGGGAGGTTGCCAATTTTCAGTCACAACTGGCTCGCGAACGGGAGAGCATCAGGGAGCGCATTGCGCGGCTCAACGAATCGCTCACGCAAATCGACTTCAATCCGGGCCGGTACATCACCCTCGAAGTACAGATCAGCCCCGACGCCGATATCCGTGACTTTCAGTCGGAGCTGCGCGCCTGCACTGAAGGGACACTGACCGGCTCGGATGATGCGCAATACTCCGAAGCCAAATTCCTCCAGGTGCGCCGCATCATAGACCGCTTCCGTGGCCGTGAAGCATATGCCGACCTCGACCGGCGCTGGACCGCCAAAGTCACCGACGTTCGCAACTGGTTCGTTTTTGCAGCAAGCGAACGGTGGCGCGAAGACAACAGCGAACATGAACACTACGCAGACTCAGGAGGAAAATCCGGAGGACAGAAGGAGAAACTCGCCTACACCGTCCTTGCCGCCAGTCTTGCCTACCAGTTCGGCCTCGAATGGGGCGCTGTGCGCTCCCGCTCCTTCCGCTTCGTGGTCATCGACGAAGCCTTCGGACGCGGCTCCGATGAGTCAGCCCAGTACGGCCTGCAACTCTTCGCACAGCTCAACCTGCAACTCCTCATCGTCACCCCCTTGCAGAAAATCCATATCATCGAGCCCTTCGTCTCCAGTGTCGGCTTTGTCCACAACAAGGATGGACGCTGCTCGGAGTTGCGCAACCTCACCATCGAAGAGTATCGCACCGAAAAAGAGAAGGCACTTGAATGAACTGGACAACCCCCGCCGAACTCAAAGGCCAGGTACAGAAACTCTGGGATCGGGGCCTCATCCTCTCCTCCTTTTGCGGTGGTGAGGAGATTTTTCCTCGTCGCCTGACACTGAAAGGGCCCAACTCACGGCAACTCAGTGACTCCTTTCCCGAAGTACGCGACTGGATTGCCCGACTCTCCGGCGCATCCAAACAGTATCGGATTGTGTGGCGCAACGTCAACCACCGTATTCTGGGAGCCAATGAACTCCCTGCAGAAATCTGGATTGATTCAGTGGACGACGCCCTCAGCCTTATAGGCAAAAAGCGAGCAGCCGGCCAGTTTGTCGCCATGGTCACACTCACCCTCGACCGGCAACCGGCACTGCTTTCCTGGCTCGAAAAACGCCCCCAGCGCGCCCTCGAGCTGGCCGAAGAGTGGCCACGCATCCTCTCCATTGTCGCCTGGCGTCTCAAGCACCCTCATCCCGGCATCTACCTCCGCCAGATCGATCTGCCCGGTGTGCACAGCAAATTTATTGAAACACACCGGAACGTTCTTGGGGAGCTCTTCGATCTCATCCTTCCGCCGGAGGAGATTGACGCAACAGCCACAGGAGCTACAGGGTTCTGCCGTCGCTACGGCTTTCGGGACAAACCCCTGCGGGTGCGCTTCCGGCTTCTTGACCCGACACTGGCGCTACTGCCGACGGAAAACGATCAAGATATCACCCTGACGCAATCAACCTTTGCTCAACTGAAGTTGCCCGTCACAAAGGTCTTCATCACCGAAAACGAAATCAACTTTCTCGCCTTCCCCCAGGTTCCCGAGGCAATGGTGATTTTTGGAGCTGGCTATGGATTCGATAATTTGGCCGCAGTGGAGTGGCTGCGTAACCGCGTCATCCATTACTGGGGAGACATCGACACCCACGGCTTTGCCATCCTCAACCAACTGCGCTGCTTCTTTCCGCGAGCGGCCTCCCTTCTGATGAACCGGGAGACGCTGATGGAGCATCAAGCGCTTTGGGGCGTTGAACCATCTCCCGAAACCGCCACCCTCACGCGGCTGACTGCTGAAGAGAGCAGGATTTATGATCAGTTGCGCCACAATAATCTTGGCCATCAAATCCGGCTGGAACAGGAAAAGATTGGGTTTGAGTGGCTGGTTGACGCTTTGGGGGCTTTGTGAAAAGTGTGACAGCGAAGGTTGCACTTTAAGACAAGGTAAGTTTTCAATGAACACTGACAACCCACTCAGACCACCAGATCTGGCAGGATGTATATCATGGAAAAACAGTGGATGGAGTTCTCGTTTATATCAAAATCACAGGGTTTTCGGATAGTCGGCCACCTGTGATACAGTAAATATGCAGGAGGGGTTGACCTTGGTCACCCCCCCCCTGCATATCGAAACCTATCTGTTTATATGCAAAACCTTTGCCGGCGGAAAGCCATTGAAGTACGTCGATGACGCATGACTGTAGGCTCCAATATTTTCGCTGTAGAGCAAATCCCCTATCGAGAGGTCTACGGGCAAGAGATTGGCCATCGTGATGGTGTCGAGAGCGTCACAGGTAGGGCCATAAACCGCACACATTTTCTCATTGCCCTCTTTGAAGGATTTTAAAGGATATTCGCAGTGATCAAAGATAATCCCTGAAAACGTATGATAAACTCCGTCATTGACGTAATAGCATCTTTTGCCTTCACGATAGGCCGTACCAATAATCTCCATCACGACCCAGGCGGCCGTTGCCACTAAAAATCTTCCGGGTTCGGCTATGATTTCAACGTCGGGCGGAAAGAGCCGGTCAAATTCTGAATTCAGCATGATGGCAAGCTCGGCAAAAGGCTTTACATTTTTGTCGTAAGGAGCGGGAAAACCTCCGCCAATATCCAGAATTTTTACCTGCGTATACCCTCTATCCCACGATTCCTTGAAAATATTGGAGGCCAGATTAAGGGCCTGAATATAATTCTGGAAATTGGTGCATTGGCTACCGACATGGAAGCTTAACCCTTCAACCACCAGCCCACTCTTGAACGCTTTGTCTATCAGATCAACAGCTTCGCCGGGATCGGCACCGAATTTGGAAGAAAGCTCTACCATCGCTCCAGTATTAGGTACTTTTATGCGTAAAACAAGACCCGTGTTCGGCGCATAGGTAGCGATTTTCCCTATTTCATCTTCATTATCAAACGTAACCAGCGGTTTGTACTGGTCGAGCTCCTTTAACGTCGGTATTGGCTTTATCGGATTGGCATAGATGATCTTATCCCAAATAAAATCCTGTTGCTCATCAGGCGTCAGGCTTTTGATATTTTCATAGACGTTAAGAAACTCTGGCATTGATGCAACATCAAAACTGGCACCAGCGTCATAGAAGGTTTTAACGATTTCAGCATCCGAATTTGCTTTAACAGCGAAATAGGCCTGAACCCTTGGAAGATGCTGCTTAAACTCACGGTAATTGGCACGCAAAACGTCGTGGTCAACCACAAACAAAGGTGTACCATGCTCTAAAGCCAATTGTTTCAATTGTTGAACTACCATCAGGTGTATCCTTTTTTAATCATTATCGGTAATAAGGAAGTTCTTGAACTGCCAGGGATCCGTTTCATCAATATCAGGTGTATTAAACCCTGCAAAAAAGTTGGGATTGTATTTTAAAGGTGTCCAATCGGAAGCTTTTGATATGAAGTTGCCAAGCCAGGGTTTTGCAATTCCAAGGATATAGTCATGATCGATATTATCTGGTACAACAACACCCCTGTCAGGATTTTCAATCATCCACATACAGGCTGCAACCACGGATATTGCTACCTGCATGGTGGTAGCATTCTGATGAGGTACCAGCGACCTGGATTGCTCTATGCTCAGACTGGAACCTGTCCACCAGGAATTAAAGGCATGACCCATCAGTAATGCACCAAGAATATCTGAGCCCTTGGTGATCTCATCATTCATAATCCTGAAATTTGGCTGAAGTTTATAGTCATAACCACGCAGCTCATGCAGAGAGGTAATAGCGGCATCACTCGGACAATAGGCGTAATGGACCGTCGGACGGTAAATAGCTTGCCCCTCTTTTGAGACAGTAAGGTAGTCTGAAATCGTAAAAGCCTCGCCGTGGCGGACTACCATGCCACGTATATCATAATCAGGCACCCAGGAGCACACCCATGTATTCATACCCATTTTGGCAAGACAAATCTGGTTTTGCGGCCCATCCTGATGGGTATAGGCAAATTGTGGGAGCTCTTTTTCATGTGTTCCCCACCCCATTTCAGCCGTTGTCATACCCTCTTCCCGGAATCCCTCGACACTCCAGGTATTGACAAACTCGTCAACCTGTTTTGGAACGTCAGAGATTTGCGTGTCCCTTTCAGAGCAGTGAATCACTTTTACGCCAAGCTCCATAGCCAGCTCATTAAAGATTCTTTTTTCAGACAGCTCTTTAATGATTTGGGCTTGAGCAGGGCCGACCTTGTTCCGGGCAATGACTGCGCCAGCAATATCAAGTAACCCTTGTTTGGTAAAATGCGATATCAATCCGGGATTAGCGCCATGCTCAAGCACCGCCGTGACACCTTTATCTTGCCATTGTGAAGTCATGCGGCGGATGTTCATGTGCCGCGAGTAGAGTGTTCTTTCGGTAGGATGCTGAGTCTCAACCCCTGTATAAGGATCCCACACTTCTACCGAAGTGTTAATATAGAGAACACCATGATCATGACACCATTGAAGAATTTCGCAACAATCGATATTCCATGCTAAATCTATGATCAAATCGCCCTCGGCAACATACCTCTCAAGGGTTTGCGCTAGATTATAGGGTGTTATTTGATGATTAATATAAGTGACGCCCAATGCTGTCCATGGTGATACTTTTTCACGAATATCCTCAAAATCCATAATAGTGACATGAGTATAATCGACGTTAATGTGTTTAAAAAGAACAGGGACGGTACATTGAGATACAGAACCAAATCCAATAATGAGTATTTTTTTATTAAAATCGATCACAGTTTTTCACTTTATTTTTAGAAAACCTTGGGCGTATAGAATTTGACAAGATCAACTCGTCCTCGAAATGCAACAACCTGCAATTTCCGGCCAGGTCGAAGATGCAAGGATTCCCTCAAATTCCGGGGAAGGATAACCTGAATTTTCTGTTACACGGTAACCGTTCGCATTGACAACTCCGGTCGTTAATTGTAATGATCTTCAATAATGCGATAAGATACTCTCTCAGAAACTCAGAAGCAAAAACATGCAATCGACTTGATTTGCTAGATTTTCATGAACAGATCAAGAAAATGTATCTTCAACGTAAAGAAGATGCGAAACCCTGCCATTGACCTAAATAAAGCAGTAATTCTAAAAACCATCTACTCAACTCGCTAATGAATACTCCTGTCAACATACTTGCAATTGTCGGCAGCTAACGCAAAGGGGGCATTATTGAAAGGGCTGTTGATGAAATTCTTGCCGCATCAAGAGAGGCGGGCGCCGTAACCCGGAAGATAACCCTGCTGGACAAGCATCTTGCATTCTGCACCAACTGCCGGAGTTGTACTCAGGTTGCCGGCGACGACTATGGTGTCTGTATCCTTGATGATGATATGGGCGGCCTCTTAAAGGAGATTGAACGGGCTGACGCCCTTGTTCTCGCATCACCGATGAATGCAGGAACGGTCACGGCTCTGATGAAGACCTTTATTGAGCGTCTGGTCTGCACGGCCTACTGGCCATGGGGATCGCCCGCGCCCATAGCCCGTCGCTCCGGAAAATCAAAACAGGCGCTCCTTGTAGCCTCTTCCGCTGCACCAGGTATTCTTGCAAGGTTAACCGGAGACGTAACAAAGCGACTTAAATCTGCCGCAAAGATGCTTGGCGCTGAAACGGTCGGAACGCTCTTTATCGGGCTTGCTGCACAGCAACAGCACCAGGAGTTGAGCAAAAAAACAATCCATAAAGCCCATAAATTCGGCAGAAAACTCGCTGCAGGCAAATCGACGAAGGCATCCTGACGCGCTTGTAACAGCAAGCATCAGGATGCCACGGTATCAAAGCTGCCGGCAAAGCTGCATGAATCCGAATCACGAGCAACCCGTGGTCATGCCGCAATCATCGCAGACCTTGCAGGTTCCGTTCTGCTTGACGCGCATGGAGCCGCAGTTTTCACACTGCTCGCCGGTATAGCCCTGAACTTTAGCCTGATAAACCTGGCTGGTACGGGTTGCAGAGTGATCCGGCTGAACGTGTACGGCCAGTGACGGCTCAACAACCGGCGCATGGCCGTTCTCACCATTGCTGTCAAGCACTTCGTCAACCGCCTTGACATGCACAAAATCCTTTCGGCCAAGATAGTCGTAACCGATGGAACGGAAGACATAATCAAGAATGGAGGTGGAATTCTTGATGACATTGTGGCCCTGAACCGCGCCCGCAGGTTCAAAGCGGGTAAAGGTGAAACTGTCTACCAGCTCTTCGAGCGGCATGCCGTACTGCAGCGCCTTGGAGGCAAGTACGGCAAAACAGTTCAGCAGCCCCTTGAATGAGGCGCCCTCCTTGTACATGTCAATAAAGACCTCGCCGAGAGCACCATCATCGTACTCCCCTGTCCGGAGAAAGACCTTGTGGCCGCCCACATAGGCTTCACGGATATAGCCCTTCCTCCGTTTCGGCAGCATCCTGCGCTCGGAACGGTGATAGACCCGCTCGACAATGCGCTCCTGAACCTCTCTGGGCCCCTTGGTTTCATCAAGGCTCTCTTCCGTTCCAAGCATGATGATCTCATCAAGATCCTGAAAGCTTGAAATATTGAGCGGCTGGGAAAGTTTCGAACCGTCGCGGTAGATGGTAATCGCCTTGACCATCTGCAGCCAGGCAGCCTGGAAGACTTCTCCGATCTCAGCGGTCGTCGCCGTACCCGGCATGTTGACCGTTTTGGAGATCGCGCCTGAAATAAAGGGCTGAACAGAGGACATCATGCGGACATGGGCCATGTGCTTGATATAGCGAAGCCCTTTTCGGCCACAGCGGCTGGCGCAATCGAAGACCGGCAGATGTTCCAGCTTCAGATGGGGTGCACCCTCAATCGTCATCGTACCGCAAATATAGTCATTGGCCAGCTCGGCATCCTGCTCGGTAGCGCCAAGTGCCTGAAGCATGTCAAAATCGGGATCGTTGAGCTGATCATCGGTAAAACCGAGAGCTGCACAGAAATCCTCTCCAAGAATCCACCTGTTGAAAGCAAAACGGATATCAAAGACCGTCTCAAGCTGCGACTCCACAATTTCAATCTTGTCGTCATGAAAACCACGGCTTTTCAGCCATTGCCGGTTGATGGAGGGAGAACCGGAAAGCGTGCCATGGCCCTTGCAGTAGTGCTCGATATCATCAATCTGCACCGTGGTATAACCGAGCCGTTCAAGCGCCTTGTGCACCGACTGGTTGACAATCTTGAAATAACCACCTCCGGCAAGCTTCTTGAACTTGACAATGGCAAATTCCGGCTCGATACCGGTGGTATCACAATCCATCACCAGGCCAATCGTGCCGGTCGGAGCAATAACACTCACCTGGGCATTACGGAATCCATACTTCTTGCCCTTCTGCAGCGCTTCATCCCACACCTTTCCAACCGCCTCGAAGAGTTCAGAGGGACAATACTCCGAATCAATCCCGCGCGGCTTGACCGACAATCCTTCGTACTCCTCTTCCGACATGTTCCTCGCGGCGCGGCGATGGTTGCGGATAACACGCAGCATCTCCTCTCGGTTTGCCTCATAACCGCTAAACGACCCAAGATCGTGCGCCATCTCCGCAGAGGTTACATAAGCCTGGCCGGTCATCAGGGCTGAGATTGCACCCGCCAGGGCAAGCGCCTTTGGGGAATCGTATGGAATACCCTGTACCATCAGCACCGTGCCGAGGTTGGCAAAGCCAAGTCCAAGCGTTCTGAACTCGTAACTTAACCGGGCAATATCCTTTGAAGGAAAATGGGCCATCAGGACTGAAATTTCAAGCACGATAGTCCACAGGCTCGAAGCATGCTGCAGCTCCTTCACCTTCATCTTGCCCGATGCCTCATCTATAAAATGGATAAGGTTAAGGCTGGCCAGATTGCAGGCCGTATCGTCAAGGAACATATATTCCGAACAGGGATTGCTCGCATTGATGCGGCCGCTCTTCGGGCAGGTATGCCATTCGTTGATAGTCGTATCGAACTGCAGGCCGGGGTCGGCACACTTCCACGCACTGAGCAAAATCTTCTCCCACAGGTCACGCGCCTTGACCACCCTTGCGGTCTTGCCGGTTGTCCGCTCACGCAGGTGCCAGACATCGTCATTTGCTACCGCTTTCATGAACTCATTGGTCATCCGGACGGTATTGTTCGAATTCTGTCCGCCAACAGTCTGATAGGCTTCCGACTCGTAATTGGAGTTGTACTCTTCAAAATCAAGCGAGGTGTACCCCTGTTCGACAAGGGCAAGCACCCTGACGATATAGCTCATCGGCACAGCGCGGCTGAGCGCATTCTGTATCAGCCGTTGCAAGCGGGGGTTTGCCTTGCGATCAGCGCCGTTGGCAAGAGCCTCTTCAACAATCGCCTGGAGAAAACGGGAACAGATTCTCGAACCGGCAACCAGCGAAGCCACCTTGTCTTCTTCCTTCGCCTTCCACTCAATAAATTGCTCAACATCGGGATGGTCAATATCGACAATAACCATCTTTGCTGCACGCCGCGTTGTACCGCCCGACTTGATGGCACCCGCCGCCGAATCAAAAATCTTCAGAAAACTCATCAGGCCCGACGAACTTCCGCCACCGCTCAGCTTCTCTCCGCCAGAACGGAGGTTGGAGTAGTTGGTACCCGAACCGCTGCCAAACTTGAAAACCCTAGCCTCACGAATCGCTAGATCAAAAATCCCGCCCTCATTGACCAGATCATCACTGACCGACTGGATAAAACAGGCATGTGCCTGAGGCCGACCGTAGGCATCTTCCGACTCCCGTACCTCACCACTTGCCGGATCAACATAAAAATGACCCTGGGCCGGACCGGTTGTACCATAAGCAAAATTAAGCCCTGTATTGAACCACTGCGGCGAGTTGGGAGCACCCATCTGCTTGAGGATCATGAATGCCACCTCATCATAAAAAGCAGCAGCATCATCGGGTGTATCGAAATAACGATTCTTTTCACCCCAATCCTTCCAGCAACCCGCCATACGATGCACAACCTGACGGATCGAATGCTCACTGCCGGTCACCGGATTGCCCTCACCATCAATCACAGCAACACCGTTTTCATCAAAAAGGGGAATACCGGTTTTACGGAAATATTTCTGGGCCAAAATATCGGCAGCAACCTGCGACCACTGCTTCGGCACCTCAATATTGTTCATTTCAAAGACCTTTGAACCATCAGGATTCCTCAAAACAGAGCTCCTGAAGACATACTCAAACCGTTCAAAAACATTTTCACCGGGGCTGGTGAACAAGCGGGATATTTTCATGGAAGCTCTCCGGAGTCAGATATGGTAAAAAAGGGCAACTCTTTTTAACATATAGAGTTACCCTTTCAAAAAAGTCAATAATTTTATCGTCAATTATTTCATTGACATAAGCGACAATATAACCTCAGAGAGGTATCAGCCAATCAATTTTTGATTTTTTTTGTTCGAAAGCCATAAATTTTTCCTCCCTCATACCGAACAAAAACCGGTCAGGCCAAAAAAAGTTCACGCTCGCTTTTGCGCCGTTCCGTCAGCCCGTCAAGCACTTTCCCCTTTGCCTGGTTCCACTTCAAAAACTCATTCGCCGCACCGTCCAGATCAGCCGCGTTAAGTTTTTTCAGCAAGGTTGAACTCTTCAATGAGCCCACCCCGAGATTAAAGGAAAAACTGATCAACGCATCCAGCATTCCCTGTGTCATCGGCACCGTCACCAGCTCATTGACTGCGATCTCAAACCGCTGAACATCCCTGGTCAAGAGCTCATTTGCCCGTTCCGTATCAATTTTCTGGCCACTCTTTACATCCGGACCCGTATGGCCGTACCCGATCGTACGCTTTCCCCCGGGGCACACATAGGTCACAAGTCGCAAGCCCTCATACTTGCGAATAAGATCAAGGCCTTTTTCACTGATCTGCATCATCATGGTCATTGTTTAGAAGTTGCCCTGTCAAACCGTAATCGTTTATTTGACCGGTATGTTCCTGAGTGTTTCGACCAGAAAATCCCAGAATTTCCCGACGGATGGAATACTGACCTTTTCATCCGGAGAGTGAGGATAGCGAATGGTCGGGCCAAAAGAGATCATCTCCCAATGCGGATAAGCGCTGCCTAAAATCCCGCATTCGAGACCGGCATGAACAGCCCTTATCTCAGGAATTTGTTTGAATTTTTCATGATAGACTCCCTGCATGATGTTCAGGATCGGAGAAGCATGATCGGGCTTCCAGCCGGGATAGCGGCCGTCAAACATCGAGTCTGCCCCGGCAAGGTCAAAGATGCTCCTGATCATGGATTCAAGATCATTTCTGGCAGAATCAACCGAACTCCGAAGCAGCATTTCAATGCTCATAACACCATTTCCTGATTGAACAATGGCAAGATTGTTGGACGTTTCAACCAGGCCTGCCATCGTATTGCTCATGCGCATCACGCCATTCGGACAGGCATAGAGCGCACGCAGAAATCGAACAAAAATTCCCTCTTCAATAACCGACCCGGGCACACTGGCAGCAACCGCCTCAATCTTCAGGGTTGGTTCGACTGCCGACAGCTCCTCTTTTATTGCTGCAACAATGACGGTGAGGCTATCGAGGAACTCTTGCGCCTTCAAGCCCGGAAGGGCTACATGGGCAAACGATTCGCGAGGAATAGCGTTTCGGAGGCTTCCCCCATTGACCGAAGCCAGCAGCAAGCCATGATGCAGATGCCCGTGATAGAGGATACGATTCATGATCTTGTTGGCATTGCCCCGGCCCAGATGAATATCCAAGCCGCTGTGGCCACCCTTCAGGCCGGTTACCTCAATCATGAAACCCCTCCACTCCCCCGGCAGCGCATGATTGCGGCAACTGAAAGTCATCGTCCCATTGCTCCCGCCGGCACATCCGATAAAGAGCTCACCCTCATCTTCCGAATCAAGGTTCATAAGGATATCTCCCTTGAGCAGGCCGGGTTTGAACCCAAAGGCCCCCGTCATGCCGCTCTCCTCATTACTGGTAAACAGCGCTTCAAGAGGGCCGTGCAGCAACGCTGTGGATTCAAGTACAGCCATTGCCGCAGCAACACCCATGCCGTTATCGGCACCCAGGGTTGTTCCATTGGCACGCACCCAGTCACCATCCAGAAGGGGTTCAACAGGGTCTGTTGCAAAATCATGGCGCTTGCCGAGATTCTTTTGCGGCACCATATCAAGATGCCCCTGCAAAATCACCCCTTTCCGATTTTCCATGCCGGGAGCGGCAGGCTTGCGGATGATGACATTGCCAACCTCGTCAACCATGCTCTCCAGCCCAAGATTCCTGCCAAACCCAGCGATAAATTCCCTGATTTTTTCCTCATGCCCGGAAGGGCGGGGAATTTGGGTCAGACGGTAAAAATGTTTCCAAACCTCCCGGGGGGAGAGCTGCAAAATATCGTTGTTCATCAATAATCGTCATGATAAGGGGATGCACTTCTGCCTTTCTTTTCTGTAAAATAGAAACTCCGGCATATCTATCAATGAGCTTATGGAAGCGACCGAATGGCTCTTATCGCAGCAGGTCTCACCAAAATGGTCACTCTTTACTGAAGAACAGTCAGCATGTCGGAAAGATCTGCACTTTTTGATCGACAGAAACACACTTGCCCGGAAAAACAGGCTGAAGCAAGCATACCGGGCAAGTGAAGACTCAGGAGCAAATTTCCATACCGTTAGTTTTTGATGCAGCGCACCGACATCCCGTCTGCATTGTGTTCGGTGCCTTGAACAACAACCGGAAGGTGGTAATTAAGAACACTGTACCATGAGATCGTCGGAGTTGATTCAGAAGAAGACCAGAAATAGGCGTTTTCACCCATAAAGAAAAAGCCACCTTCAGTACCTCTCATGCCTCCCGGCAGTGCACTGAACCGGCTGCTGTTATCGGCTGCAAAATTGGGGCTGAGCCAGAGTGACGTTCCGGTGGATTTCATTTTTGCTCCTGCAACATCTGACCCGCCCAACGCTGCTGTCAGTTTGTTCAACTCCTGAGAGGTCGGTATATGCCACCCTGACGGAGCAAGGCCACGAGAATCGTGCACGGCATACCAGTTATAAAGGCGACCATATTTTCCGTTGCTGGCAGCATCATTCTTGTAATAGCTCCATGCTCCTTCACCCTTTGCTGCGGCATCAAGCCAATCCTGATTCGTAGCGGCATATCGAATTTGGTCTCCGTTTCGATAACGGCTGACGTCAAGATTCTCCTGCATCCAGACCTGACCGCCTATGGATACCGTATTGATTGGATGTCCGTCAATATCATTCTCTGCTGCATGGAGCTCTGAAACCGAAGTCATCACGGTTATCAGAAGAAGAAGTAATCCGTATACTGCTTTATATGAATATTTCATTAGTTATTCCTTTTTTAAAGTTGATTGCGTTTTTCAGCACGTTATGCATGGTTTATCCAAAGATTCACCAGAAAATCCTGATGAACCTCACGTTTTCTTTTTGCCCCCGATTTTAGATTGATTGAGTCTTGTTCATCCGCTCCTTTTCGTTTAATGTTAGCCAGCTCCTTATTCATTATCACGTAACAAAGGTACCGGAATCAACCTTTAGTAAACCTGAAGCCAAGCTTAAAAGAGAGGAAAAAGTTTAGGTGCGAAAGAGAACTGGGGAGCTATGACTCTACAGTTAAAAATGAATGGTTCTGGAGTGTGGCAGAGTTGCCAGACGCAGGCCTTTCATACGAATTTGGGTAGCAAAACGGCGCTATGTTTTTCGATGTAAGGGTGGGGATCTCTCTGGCTAAATGAGTTGTGGGTTCAGCTCCTTCAATGCCGTTTGGAGATCGCAGTCATTCTCTATCTGAACTTTAAGGCTCCTTGTGCGATAGGTGCTTTTACCAACAGGATTTTGAAGCTTCAGCAGGATATCTCTGGCAATTTTTGCATGACCTTTCAATCGGCCATTGATAGCACTCTGTTTATGGGTATTGACAAGAAAAGCAGAAAGGCTCCTTGCATGCATCGAAGCCATCACCAGGTTTCGATAGTACCACCTCAAAGCATAATTTTTGCGTCCTTCAGCAACGGGCACAAAAAGTCGAGGCGACCATAATACCCGGCTGTTTTCATGACCATACAAAACGTCTCCCGGCTGCTGCTTTTTTATAGAAATAACATTTTGCGTTAAATCAGGAAGTGTCATCGTCTTCCACGATGGATCCCAACTCGCCAAGGCTTCGAGAGCCTTGTGAATTTCGTCCGCCTGTTGCACAACACGTCCTTCATATTCTTTATCTCCGCTTGCTACCGCAGCAACAGAAAAGAGTTGATCAGTATATCCATCCGTACAGTTTATCGCTTCCTGACACAATGCATCCAGACATTGATCACTTAACGCCCTCAGTGAATATGGCCTAACCTCTCCATTCTGCGACCGTAATGAAAAAATAGATTGATAGCGAGCATCGAGTGCTCTATCGACAGCCTCCTCAATATTCTGGCAGTCACGGAGCCTCAGGGTACAAACCAAAGAAACGCCATGACGATAAAAAAAGCCTTCAAATGAAATCCCCTTCGCTGGATTTGAGTCGGTTGACCAGGGCATCGTAACATCCAGCTTCAAGGACTTCCGAAATGGAATCAGGTTATTCAGACAATCGCCGGAAAGCGTGGACGGGTCAGTATGCAGAGGATCAACGTTGCTCAGGTAATACTTCCAGAACCAGTTGGTCTCTGCTGTTTTCTTTTCCCAGGGATAAGTCAACGGTGAGGTACCGGAAGAGAGCTCAAGAAATTTTTTCGTATACGCTGTTCGGCGGGCAAAAAATCCGAACGGAACTTTTTCGGTTACCGCATCATCAAAAAGATGAAAAAAAGTCCGGTTCCAGATAAAGGATACATTCAACTGATCAATTCTCATTTGAATTATGACGTTGATTTGATAAATTTCCAGTTGACTTCATTCTGTTGGCCTGTCGCTCAGAGATACATGCCAAAGCCCAAACTGGCATGTATCTCTGAGCGACGCTTCCCCGCAGGGGTTGGAAACCTTGAATGCTGGCGAATCCTACGGGGTTCGCCTTTTTTAATTTCTATATCGCTGCACGAACAACACACTCCTTGACCGCATCAAAATCAATGCGCTCCCTGACTATTTCCTGAGGTTTCACAATAAATCCGTCCGCTTTAGCCCATGATACCGCAGCCAATCCGGTACCTTGCGGTTTTTGTGCTATGCCTTTATCAATGGTTTCAAGAATACTGTTGAGCTTAGAAGGTGTCGCTCCATTTATCTTTATATCAAATTCATCATAGAGTTCGGTTACCTGTTTCTGCCAAAGCACATCAATAAAGGGAATAATCCAAAACTCCTTTTTTCCCAGGCTGTCAGGCTCTATCGACCACCCCATCTCCTTTGAGTCCGTTATGGTTACCCTTACCAACACAACACTGTCGATGCCTTTCCTGACCATTTTTCTCAGAAAAATTATCGGATCGTCACTCTCTTTAAAATCGTTTTCAAAATCGCGGCTCTTTTTCAATTCCATAACTTTCTTCCACCCAAAAAGCAGCAAGGCAGCCGTTAATGAAACCGTCACTCCAAGAAACACCGAAAGCAGCCACATCCAGACAATATCATGAAATCCATAGCCATACAGGTAATCCCTTCGGCCAATAAATCTAAGCTTTCCTGTCAGCCACGGATATCCAAAGAGAGCCATAAACAGCGACAAGGTTATCGAAATTACCCAAAATCGCAGGTCAGTTATTTTTCCAGCTTTAAAATATTCTGAAAATTTTTCCGCCTTTTCGCCCCGAAGAAAGAGGTTCCATACCATCCCGAAAGCGACAATCATGATAAAACCCGGAAACATCAGAAAGGTCACTGCATTCGACAAGGCACCAAGAACTTCATCTTCCCCGAAAACTTTTACCTTGAGCTTATGTTCGGCAAGCACACTGCCATATTGCGGTATTTTACTGTTATGATGATAATAAATATTGAACAGCAAGAGATGGTCACCAGGCCTGACCTGATCTGTTGCTGCAACGTAGACAGGATAAACCCGCCATTCACCGGGCCGAACAGGTTGACCCATCCTGTATGGCAAAGAAGACTCTCTGGAAGAAACGGTATCCCTGTCAAATGCTGATGACTTGATACTGATAAAAGAGGGCTTTTCAGCTAGGACAATACGGTCAATAGTCAGCAAGGAATCCGACCGGTTTTCAACTGTTAGATAGATGTATCCCGGTCGAAAATCATTCAATTCTTCCAGAGTCGAGCGTACTCCCACCGCGATAACCTTCTTTAGGCTATCAGGTTTTTCTGCTGCCTTGGCGTCATTGACAGGAAACAACAGCACCATCAGGATAAGAAGAAGAAAAACTGATCCCGCCTTGTCAAAGAAAGAACGCATTGATCACTCCCTCCTTCCGGAAATGTTGCTTTTTTAAAAGTTAGTCAACGGAACAGAAAAATATACTGATTTTACCGCCTGCTTCTCGCAAAAAAACACAGCTCCCATAACGAAGAAACGGCATGAACAGGTTGATTTCTAAAATGAGTACGGTTATGGAGGTGATCGCAATACTTCTTTGGTAGCGAATCCATTAAAAATCATGCCCGAAACAGGAGTTCCGGTAAGTCTTCAATCGTAATTGAATTTAAGATTTTATCAATGGCCTTGTTCAGTGATTTGATGCTGAACGGTTTCTGGATAAAGTTAATTTTTGTATCCAGGAGTGTATTGTGGGTAATAACATCCGCCGTGAAACCTGACATAAAAAGTGTTTTAAGGTCCGGGCGAGAGGCAAAAAGCTTTTTTGATAGTTCTGATCCATTCATCTCCGGCATGATTACATCCGTCAATAACAATTCAATACGTCCCTGGTAATTTTTCGCAATTCTTAAGGCTTCCGCAGAAGTACCGGCATCAAGCACGTTGTAGCCATTAGACTCAAGCATGTGTTTACAGAGGTTGAGAAAAGACGGTTCATCTTCCACAAGCAGAATGGTCTGGTGGGGCTTGCCTCTCAATTGCTCAGGCGGAGATATCCTCTCCGTTTTCAATGAAGCTCGATAAGTGGGCAGATAAATCGTGAAGGTTGTTCCTTTGTCTGGTTCACTCTGGCAGTCGATCGTGCCGTTGTTCTGTTTGATAATCCCGTAGACCATTGATAGACCAAGACCAGTACCTTTTCCCTGCTCTTTTGTGGTAAAAAAAGGTTCAAAAATATGAACAATATCGTTTTGGTCAATACCGCAGCCATCATCAATTACGGAAAGAGTCACATAGCCAACGCACTCTTCCTCGTTGCTGCAAGCTTCACTTGGACTGCCAGAAACTGGGAGGCTGCTGCTTTTGAGAGTGATTCTGCCATTACCGGTTATGGCATCACGGGCGTTGACAATGAGGTTGACAAGAATCTGATCGATTTGAGACGGATCGATTTTCAGAAGAGGGAGTTGATTGTCAGGAATCCATACCAGCTTGATATTTTCACCAATAAGACGCTGCAACATGGGCAGCAACTCTTCGACTGCGGCATTCAGCTCAAGAATTTTTGGAAGAACGATCTGCTTCCGGGAAAAGGCAAGAAGTTGCCGGGTCAGATCGGCAGAACGGGTTGCTGCATTGCGTATAGCCTCGAGATCAGTATAAAGTTCCTGAGACGGGTCAAGAAGTTCAAGACCCATTTCAGAATGGCCGAGAATTACCGAAAGCATATTATTGAAATCATGGGCTATACCGCCTGCCAGCCTCCCTACCATCTCCATTTTCT
The DNA here is from genome assembly GCA_903820085.1 of uncultured Chlorobiaceae bacterium. Taxonomy (GTDB): domain Bacteria; phylum Bacteroidota; class Chlorobiia; order Chlorobiales; family Chlorobiaceae; genus Chlorobium. Next base: position 1,090 of record CAIJGA010000005.1, on the reverse strand, counting down.
GGGACTGCTGAAGCTGTGCCTCAAGTTTGGCACTTGCCTCTTGATTCTGCCTGTAAATTGTCGTATCGCGAACCAATCCGATCATGCCGACAGAATCTTGATCCTGATAATAGCGCAGATGAACTTCTCCGTAAAAGAGTGAACCGTTTTTTTTCACAAACTTGAATTCATGAATCTGATCGGTCAGGCAATCCTGCATGATATCATGAAATATGACAAGGGCTCTTGGAATCTCCTCTTCGGCAAAATATTCGGTAATAAAATGGCCCTTCGCCTCATAAGCGTTATAGCCGAACATCTGCTCAATAACGGATGAAGCATAGGTCAAACGTCCCTTGTTGTCGGTAACAAAAACCATCTCAACAATTTGTTCAGTAATGGAACGGAACCTTCTTTCGCTGTCGCGCAATGCTGTTTCGACCTGTAGGCGCTCGGTAATATCGTTAATGATGGAATAAAGCAGGGGCTTTTCCGAAAACGAAATCGGGCCACTGTACACCTCGACATCACGGATTGAGCCGTCGGCCCGTCGATGGCGGAAAATAAAATAATTGGTCTTATGTTTTTTTGCCAGTTCCATTTCTGATATGACCTCCTGCTCCGTCAACATGTTTATCTGGCTGATTTTCATCCGGCAGAGTTCAGCCTGATCCCAGCCATAGTAGGTGACAGCCGCAGGGTTGGCGTCAACAATCGCTCCATCTAAAGGATCAATGATCAGCATGACGGTATGGTGGTTCTGAAAAAGAGACCTGTAGCGCGCTTCACTTCGTTGGAGCTTGTTTTCTGCCAGTTCCCGTGCCTTACGGGTTTGCAGCATCGTTATACCATAAGAGAGGTTGTCAGCCAGTGACGTGAGCAGCAATATCTCCTCTGCATCAAAGGCGTTAGAAAAAGCGGAATATATCGTGACGACACCAAACACCTGATTATCCCGTTTCAGCGGCAATCCTAGCAGTTTGTCGGACTTTCCCTCAAGAAAAATATGTGTAAATAATTGCTTAACTCTTTGTTTATAAATAAGATAAGTTGTATATTGTTTGCATAGTTATCCGTCAACTGCCCATTGAAAAGCAATGCATTCAGACTT
>CAIJGA010000004.1 GCA_903820085.1 uncultured Chlorobiaceae bacterium | reverse complement strand
TGGGAATAAATATCTGCTGGATACGAATTTCATCCTCGGTATCCTTCGGTCTGATGCTTCTGTGCTGAGTGTTATATCCTCTCTACAGATTCAAGCCACAGACTGTTTCTACAGCGCAATCACTCGAATGGAATTGTTGGGCTATCAAGGAATAACTATTGAGGAAGATGGCCTGATAAGGGCGAAACTTGCTCATCTCACCTACCTTGCCTTAACGAAAGAGATTGAAGACGCAGCCATTGAATTGCGTCGATTGCGTAAAGTCAAGTTGCCTGATGCAATTATTGCTGCAACCACACGTTGTTCAGGTATGGAGCTATTGACACTGGACAAGCATCTCTTATCGGTTTTGGATGCACTTGGACCTTCTTCATGAACGATAAGTCTCATTTCCCCACCGCTGGGAGACGGTATCTATGCCCTTGAGATGGGGGTTGACTCTCGCACAGCGCAACGGCATCTGACCCATTTCGCCGATCTTGGATTGCTCCTGTGTATTCTGAGCGGGTCAACCCCAAAATATCAGGTGATTCCGTTATGAACGCGACAAGAATCACGACCAAATGTCGCGTATTGTTGACCGAAGAGAAGGTGTTGCGAAGGGTGTTTCCGATCTATCGCTACCAATTATTTTGTTCTGGCAGGAATTTATTCAGTCGATAATAAGCGGCCATTGCATCGGCGTTGACCCTTACTACTTAGCCCAAAAAGCACAGGAGTACGGTTACCACCCTGAAATCATTCTTGCCGGCAGACGGCTCAACGACAACATGGGTAGATATGTAGCATCCCAAGTGATCAAGCTCATGATAGCCCGAGACCATAAAATCAAAGGAGCAAAGGTTCTCGTACTCGGCATAACCTTCAAAGAAAACTGCCCCGACATCCGCAACACAAAAGTAGTAGATATAGTCAAAGAACTCCACCAGTACGGAGCACAGGTAGACATTTACGACCCCTGGGCCAACCCACAGGAAGTAATGCATGAATACGGCTTAAAGAGCCATTCCGCCCTAAACGGAAATCATTACCAAGCCATCATACTCGCCGTCGCCCATCATCAATTCAAAGCCTTGAATCTTCAAGACCTCGCATCAAACCAACATTGCGTCATCTACGACATCAAAGGCATCCTCCCACAAGATCAAATCGCCGGTCGGCTATAACCAAAAGTTGGGGACGTTGTGAAGTAAGTGAAGAAACTTCACTTACTTCACAACCAACCCTCCCCATAAAGGTTGTCGTCCCCGGCAGGGTAGCCGTCATTCATACCCCTTCCCCCTTCAAAAAAAACAACCCCGCGCCCAACCCAAACCCCTTCCCCACCACATAGGGGCACGGCATGCCGTGCCCTTACTAACGCCCTGAAACCCGCACCAGCCCTACACCCAGTCACATTTTTCCACCGCCGGGAGACCAGGTTCCTTTCAACCATCATCTGGCCATGCAAGAAAGTGAACGAATGAATTTTTTGTCTATAAGAGGAGTTAAATGGTATATTGAGGGCAAAATTAACTATAAAAGGATAAAAAAGATTTCATGTCGATGGACCAAACAATTAAGTTCAGTTATAAATCTTCTCCTGGTTATAATCCTGTCCATGTGAACGGAGTTTATGGCGGTTTTATAACAAGTGGGTTGTTGGTCGCAAACTTTTTTTTAGAGCGCTTTCCTGAAGAGAAAGAAGAGATTTTTGAGCTCTTAGAGGATGGTAGTCTTGGGAATCAGATCAATGAGGCTAACTCATTGAACCAGGTTGAGGTTACCAGATTCATCGAAACAGGTATTTCTATGAATATTGAAACAGCAAGGGCTCTTCGTGACTGGCTGAATAATTACATTCCTGATACATCATCACACCAGGAGATTTGATATGACTCGAGATACTCCAACATCGAATACGGCTTCACATCGCTTTGGAGTTAGTAAACAAAAGCATCTGACGGGTACACCTTCTATGAAGTATGTATTTCCAGCCATTCTTGCAGTATGCATGGTCAGCCCGGACGTGTCTTATGCTTTACCTGATAATGGGGGTCGCAATATTACTTCTTCCTCAGGAAAATACTTTCTTATCGGAAATGAGATAAAGATAAATGGGGAATCATTTTATGTAACGATGGAAGATAATCTGACAATTATTTCCCATCCGAAATGGTCGATAATGGGTTTTGGAGAGGATTTGCGTATAGCGAAAATGGACTTAAAAGAGAGTGCGGAAATTATTGCTCCGGACTATATATATGCCAGTGATTCAGATTTGACTCCTGAAGCTATAGGATTGAAAGAGTTTTTAATAAAATTCTTAGGTTAATATGAGTTTTTCCCCTGCTCAAATAAGGTCAGCTTTAACACTGAAAGGGTTCGAGGAAAAAAATGGTTCCAATCATGATAAGTTTTTTTACCACACCATTGAAGACGGAAAAAAAACAGCAGTCTTCACGATTCTGTCTAGAGGATCATCATATAAGGATTACGGGGATTCATTATTAGGCAAGATGAGTAAAATGTTAAGAATTAGTAGGCCTCAGCTAAATAATCTGATTAGTTGCTCTATGAATCGACAAGAATATGAACAAGAATTAATTCAGAAAAAATTGATTTATAACAATCGGTAACAAGAGTTGCGGTCTCGGTATATGTCTCAGCACAGTCGTTTTTCGTTCAGCACAGTAACCCCAGCAAGCCCTGCACCACCCCCGGAGAGCCAAGCAGTTCGCAACTCACATGATGGAATGGTTGCCAGACTTCGCGTTATGTTGAGCGTTCTCAGTGGAATGAAACCATTCTTTCCATGCACCAGTGCAAAGCTGCCTGATAACCCAAACCCCATCAAGCCGCCCGGTACCTGAAAAACCCCGCCGATCCAAAACGAACCCATTCTGCTCAAAGCGCTCCCCCTTGGCCCATCGCCATGACGAGGATGCAGGGCGACGAGTTACGGTCGATGTTTTTTTTGTTTACCTGTTTGGAATTATGATTGGATATTGTACTTTAAAAGTATTAGTTCATGTAACGGCAACACCCTGTGAAGCCGGAGATTTCGTATCGTGTCCCCCTTGTTGAACCTCCGCAACTTGACCCCAGAGCGGAGAGCACAAGCCCGAGCGCCACGGAAATTTGTTTTTCTATCGAAACTCCTGTTGCGCCCTCTCTCACCAGTGTTATGGGAGTGGCGCCGGTATTGCCCGGTGAGCCTGCCGATTTTTACCAGAGAAGTCTTAATGCGCTCATCAAAGAGCTGGGCGCTCGTTCCGTGTTGCAGGTTTACCTCGCCGAAAAGATCCACGAGTGCCTGTGGTGGATGCGACGCTACGAAGAGCAAAAACGGAAGACCGTCATTGTCCAGATGGCCTACCTGACCGATCAAACTTCCGCGTATCGGATTGGCGACTCTACCATACAAATGCAGGTTCGCAGCGCGCTCTTGGCCAATACGGTCGACAACGCAACCCTCAAAGCCGCCAAGAATAAAGATCACACCATTGAGTCTCTCCGGCAAAAGGCTATGGAAGATAAGCAAGCGGAACTCCTGCAGCTCGACCAGCAAATCGCCCTGCAATCCAAAATCCTCACCGGCCTGCAGCTCTCCTACGAAGTCGCGTTTAACCGCAAGACCAATACAGAACGCTTGCAACTCCAAAACGCCTTGCTGCATCGCGATTTGCAGGGCATCGAAGTGCTTTCCATAGATAACTCCAAAGATGACCAGCGCTAAACGCCAAGCCGCAAATCAGACGAACGCCCACCGCTCAACAGGCCCCAAAACAGAGCAAGGCAAACGGCGATCCTCCATTAACGCCATCCGGCACGGCCTCACCACACCCGTCCAAACCACCCTCTGGGCTCCTCTCCTCCAACCAATCGAAACCCTGCTCGAGTCCGAAGGCATCATGCAACCCCAAGCCCGAACCCTCGCCCTAAGCATCCTCAACTACGAACGCAACCTCCAATACCAGCGCCAACGCTACCTCGCCTCCCAGCAACATCCCCAACCCAAACCCCGCCAAGCCACCCGCTACCTCAAAAACGCCGCCTTCCAACTCATCACCCAATGCAAAGCCCTAAAAACCTAACCCCCTAAAACCCCCGCCACCGCAACACCCAGTCACCTTTCCCCACCGCTGGGAGACCAGGTTTAAGGGAATGGTGCCGATTTTCCCCGGAGAGTCGCCGACCTCTACAAAGCAACTGTTCAGAACGGAGCCTTGCGCTCTGCTGACCATGTGATCAAAAACCCCTTCGTGCTTGAGTTTCTGGATAAGGAAGAGAAGAGCGCATATTCGGAACATGCACTGGAAACGGCCATTATCGACCACCTTGGGCACTTTTTGCTTGAACTCGGCAAGGGGTTTCTCTTTGAGGCCAGGATAACTCTTATCTGGCCTCATTTTTTGTCAAAAAGCTTTATATTTCGGCTTTTAGTAAAAAAAGTGTGGAGTTGTGTGGGAATACGATACCTGTGGCGGGTATAACGAGTTAAAATGAGGTTGACGATGAAAAAGCTACCAATAGGCATACAGACGTTCAGAACAATAATTGAAGATGATTATCTCTACATCGATAAAACAGAGGTTGCCCGCAGACTGATTGAGAATTATCGGTATGTCTTTCTGTCACGGCCCCGGCGATTCGGGAAGAGCTTGTTTCTTGATACGCTGAAAAATATTTTTGAGGGAAATCGGGAGTTCTTTCGGGGGCTGCTGATTGAGGAGCAATGGAACTGGGAGGTGAAATATCCGGTCATCAAAATAAGTTTTAGCGGCGGGATTCACTCGAAAGCTGATCTGGAGGGGGATTTGTTGTACATACTCAAATCCAATGAGAAGCGACTTGGGCTGGAGTGTGAAAACAGAGCCAGGGCACAACACTTCTTCGCAGAATTAATCGAGAAAGCTTATGAGAAATATCACCAGAAGGTTGTCATCCTGATTGATGAGTATGACAAGCCAATTCTGGACAATATTGAGAACATTCCCGAAGCTCTGGTCATTCGGGATGGAATGCGTGACTTTTATACCAAAATCAAGGAGAACGACGAATATCTGCGCTTTGTGTTTCTCACCGGAGTGAGCAAATTCTCCAAAGTGTCGCTCTTCAGCGGTCTGAACAATCTTGAGGATATCAGCCTCAACCCTGACTTTGGCAATGTCTGTGGTTACACCCAGCTTGATCTGGAGACCACCTTTGTACCCTATCTCGAAGGGGTGGACATGGAGCAAGTCAAACGGTGGTACAACGGGTATAACTTTTTGGGTGACAAGGTGTATAACCCGTTCGATATTCTACTCTTTATCAGGAACCAGCGTGCGTTTAAGAACTATTGGTTCGAGACTGGAACACCAAGATTTCTGGTTGAACTCATCAAAAAGAACAGCTATTTTATCCCCAAATTTAATGGATTACAGGTTAATGAGTCTCTGGTCAACAGCTTTGACCTTGAGAATCTCAATCTGGAGACCATTCTGTTTCAGACAGGTTACTTGACCATCAAGCGCCAGCTTCCGTTGGATGTGAGATTTGGCTATGAGTTGGGATTTCCCAACATGGAGGTGCAGATGAGTTTCAACGATTATATTCTGCAATCGGTGACCAGCGTTTCGGAAAATGAGCCCATTCGCCGTGAGCTGCTTGCTCTTATGAACACTGGAGATATTGCAGGTCTGGAGCCCGTTATCAAACGCCTTTTTGCAAGCATAGCCTATAATAATTACACCAACAACGATATTGAGAGATACGAGGGCTTTTACGCCAGCGTGCTCTATGCCTGTTTTGCCAGTATCGGGGTTGATATCATCGCCGAGGATGTGAGCAACAAGGGGAGAATTGACCTGACTCTGAAGGTCGGGGGGAAAATATTTCTTTTTGAATTCAAAGTGACTGACGGGGAGCCACTTGAGCAGATCAAAAGAATGAAATATTACGAGAAATATAGTGGCGAGCGCTATTTGATTGGTATTGTTTTTGACCCCAAGGTAAGAAATGTCAGCAGGTTTGAGGTTGAGAGGTTGTAAGCGCTTCTCAAGAATTGATTCCGTAGTAAAAAAAGGCCACACATCAAGGAATCAGACTTGGATGACTTGAGATTATGGAGCGACCTGCTGTTGATCGTATACTACCTTGTCGAGGGCGAGCCTATAACACAAAGAGAGAGGATTATGATAGCGATACTTGAGGCCATTGAACGGGGCAGGGAGGACATAAAGGCAGGCCGTTTCATTACGATAACTGATCCAAAAAAAATATGGGAAACTATACTCTCATAATTTCGAAGGATGCGCAGAAAGAGATCACTTATTTTTACAAGCTTGGCGACAAAGTCATTATCAGGAAGCTACCACCCGACAAAAGGGACTGGAAAAGTTGAGCAACTGCGAGGAGATTTGGCAGGGTGTTGGTCAAGACGCCTCAACAAGAAGCATCGTATAGTCTACGAGGTTAATGAAAGCATCGTGACGGTTTTTGTCGTTTCCGCCAGCGGCCATTATGGCGGCTCGTAGGCTTTCCCCATTGCAGTTTTTAGCTCAGCCCTAAAACCCCCGCCACCGCTACACCCAGTCTCATTTCCCCACCGCAGGGAGACCAGGCTAATATCCTGAACACTTGCCCTTATAAGTTTTGTTTTGTATCCTTGATTGGTTGTTTCCTCTGTTCACCCCGCTGGAATCTTTTTTTTGCTATTGTGATTTCAAAGTCTTTTGTTTTTGACGGCCATCCCATATATATTTAAATGCAAGGAAAGTTATCATAGCTTGATATGCCAACTGTTGGGTATACCGTAATTGATCTTACCTGAACAAAATGCCAAATACAGACACCTCACCCGATCAATATGACAGCCCGTGGAAAGAGGTTATTGAACGCTATTTTCCGGAGTTTATAGCGTTTTATTTCCGTGAGCCCCAACCTCTGGGAACGCCGAGCTCCAGCTCGGCACGTTAATCCGATTTGTTGACCGCCTTGTCAGGGTGAGCGTTCTGGATGGTGGCGAGAGCTGGATCTATATCCATGTGGAAGTGCAAGGAACTAAACAAGCTGAATTTGCCGAACGGATGTTTGTCTACAACTACCGTCTCTTTGATCGATACAAAAAACCTGTAGCAAGTCTGGCTGTACTGGCCGATGAACACAAGCACTGGAAACCCTCTTCGTATGGCTTTGCCGTGCTCGGGTGCCGCCATACCTTGGAGTTCCCGGTTGCCAAACTGACCGATTATGAGGATAAGATCGATGAACTCCTTGTTTCAGAAAATGCTTTTGGTTTAATTACAGCAGCCCATATCCTGACACAGCAAACCCGAAAGCAACATCAGGAACGGTATAAAGCCAAACTGAGGTTAATACGAATACTGTATCAACGGCACTGGGACAAACAACGCGTCATCGATTTGTTTAGTGTTTTGGATTGGTTAATGCAACTGCCCGAATGGTTGAATAACCAGGTCTGGCAAGAACTTGAAACGATAGAGGAGAATAAAAAAGTGCAATACATCACCAGCGTAGAAAGAATTGGCATAGCCAAAGGCAT
>CAIJGA010000003.1 GCA_903820085.1 uncultured Chlorobiaceae bacterium | reverse complement strand
GCTGCAAATGCGTCGCTTTTGTATGTTTTGACTTTATTCATTGCATTTTACGGGCCGGAAGTCCCCTGTTTTAATAAGTTTTTCGAGCTGATCTTCAGAAAGCTCAAAAGTGCTTTTCGCCATCTTTTTGAACCATCGAACCTCGTCTGTTTTTATGTTGTCTTTGTCGTTTTTTGGAAAGCCAAAAACGAAGAAAGCTTTATGTTCCCGACGATAAAGGATAATCGACCGAAATCCACCTGACTTTCCTTCATTGGGCCGAGCAATCCTCTGCTTTATAACACCTCCCCCGTAATCCGCATCTATCAATCCTCTTTCGGCATCGTGAACCGCCTCGCACAGCTCTTTATCAAGAATTCCCTCTTCCTTGGCGAACTTTGAAAACCACTTGTTTTTAAAAATCTGCACGCTTGTTTTTTTGACCGGTGAGAATGCCTCATCTAATCTAATATATAGAACTGAGCTCGATTTTAAAAAATCCATGAATGAATTGATTCTTGTATGAGGCGCTTCAAAAAAGGGATCTTAAAGTACGTTAAGGAAACGGTAACGGCCTGATTGCTCTGAAATGCCCCACTTTGCCCTTAAAGCGGTTGTGCCATACATAATCACCGGTCAAGCTAATGTGCTCCCATCCTAATGGCGAGAGGTTTTGCAAAAGAATTTGATCCACTGGTCGTCCTTGTTCTGTCCATGCCTTGATGACACGATCCAGATATACCGTATTCCAGAGCGCAATTGCCGCTGTCACCAAATTCAAGCCACTTGCCCGATATTGTTGTTGCTCAAAACTGCGATCACGGATCTCACCAAGGCGGTTAAAGAAGACGGCACGAGCCAGGGAGTTGCGAGATTCACCCTTGTTCAGCCCAGCATGCACTCTGCGTCGGAGTTCGACATTTTGTAGCCAGTCCAGGATAAACAAGGTGCGTTCAATGCGACCAAACTCACGTAACGCCAACGACAAACCATTCTGGCGAGGATAACTTCCAAGCTTTCGAAGCATCAGAGAGGCTGTCACCGTGCCTTGTTTGATTGATGTCGTCAGCCGCAAAATATCGTTCCAATGACTACGCAGATGTTTGATATTCAGCTTGCCACCGATCAATTTTTCAAGTGCTGGATAATCAGCCGATTTTCCTGGAATGTAAAGCTTTGTCTCTTTCAAGTCACGGATACGGGGAGCAAATCGGAAGCCAAGAAGATGCATTGATCCAAAAACATGATCGGTAAAACCAGCGGTGTCAGTATAATGTTCGTCGATTCGTAAATCCGATTCATGATAGAGCAGGCCATCAAGGACATAGGTGGAATCGCGGACACCGACATTGATAACCTTGATGTTGAAGGGTGCGTATTGATCAGAGATATGGGTGTAGAGCATCCTTCCGGGTTCCGTGCCGTACTTCGGATTGACGTGACCGGTACTTTCTCCATGGTTGCCAGCCTTGAATCGTTGCCCATCTGATGATGATGTTGTACCGTCACCCCAGTTTTGTGCAAACGGATGCTGGAGTTGAGCATTGACCAGTTCGGCAAGAGCTGCGGAGTATGTTTCATCTCGGATGTGCCAGGCTTGTAACCAAGAGAGCTTTGCGTATGTCGTACCCGGACAACATTCAGCCATTTTCGTCAGCCCAAGGTTTATCGCATCTGCCAGAATTGCTGTCAGAAGCAGTGAGGTATCTTTTGCCATATCACCAATCTTGAGGTGTGTAAACCGGCGGGAGAAACCAGTCCACGCATCAACCTCCATAAGCAGATCAGTTATTTTGATGTGTGGCAGACACATCGCAGTCTGGTCAATGAATACTTTTGCCGCTGCGGGAACGACGGTATCCTGCGGCGTGATCTTCAGACCGGATTCATTGATCACGGCATCGGGCAAATCGTTGGCTTGAGCCATGCTGTTTACGGTCGTCAATTGTTGTTCCAGCAGACCCAGACGATCATGTAAATATTGATCACAGTCAATGTTGATATCAAGGGGTAATGTTCCGGCCGTTTTGAGAATATTGAATGTATTGGCAGGTACCAGGTATTCCTCGAAGTCCTTGAACTGGCGTGATCCCTCTACCCACATATCGCCGGAACGGAGGCTATTTTTCAGTTCCGACAGTGCGCATAATTCATAATAGCGCCGATCAATACCTTCACCGCTGAAAACCAATTTCACCCACCGCTTTTTAATAAAGGCGGTGGGCGCATCCGATGGTACCTTTCGGCTGTTATCAGCATTCAGGGTACGGATAACCTCAATAGCGTCAAGCATGTCTTGTGCTGCCGGTGCTGCACGCAATTTCAGAATACCAAGAAATGCTGGAGCATAGCGACGCAGCATACTGTAACTCTCCCCAAGACGATGCAGGTAATCAAAATCTTCTGGTTGGGCAAGCTTTTCCGCATCAGTCACACTTGAGGTGAACGCTTCCCAGGACATGACCGACTCAATCGCAGCAAAAGCATCGCCACCATTTTGCCTCGCAGCAAGCAAGGCTTGCCCGATCTTTCCGTAGAGCCGCACCTTGTCATTGATCGCCTTTCCAGATTCCTGAAATTTTTGCTGATGCCTGTTTTTCGCTGCGTTGAAGAGCTTACCGATAATACGGTCATGCAGATCAATAATTTCATCAGTCACAGTCGCCGTACCTTCCAGAGTCAGTGCAACCAGGGTTGCATAGCGCCTGAGCAACTCAAATTTGGCCAAGTCAGCAGGTGTCATTTGCCCACCTTCACGAGCAATTTTGAGAAGGCGATTTTGATGAATTTTTCGATCAATCCCTGCAGGTAAATTGATTGCATGAAAGGTTTTTAGACGCTCAATGTGTTCGAGCATGTGCCGTGAATTTGGCTTGGCAGGTGACTGCCTTAGCCAGGCCAGCAAAGTAATCTGACTCTCCGGTTTTCGCTGAAGCAAGTCATCAAGACGCTGACGGTGCTCTGCTGACAGAGATTCAGTCAGTGCCTCGTATATACGTTTGTTCGCACGAGTGATCGCTTGTGCACAGAGACGTTCTATAGTACCCAAAACTGGAAGAATGATGGATTGTCGCCGCAAACTTTCAATCAGTGCAACCGATAGTATAATTCCTTTGTCGGTTTGCATGGCAAGTTCTGTAAGAGTCTGCACCGATTGCCGATAAAGATTCGGGTTGAATGTCCGGAATCCAAATAACGCTTGAAGTTCAGCAAGATGCTCTCTTCGTGTTTGCTCACGCTGCTGACCGTACTCAATCCAAATATCGGATGACACTTTCAATTGCTTGGCTACCATAGAAAGGAGAGATGGATGAGGAGACTGATCGAGCCCCAGTATGATACCAGGAAAACGGAGGTAGCAAAGCTGTACGGCAAAACCTAATCGATTTTCCATTCCTCTATGCTGACCAATAATGGCGAGGTCAGATTCACTGAAAGTATAGTGTCGAATCAATTCATCTTTGCTGTCAGGTAGAGCCAGTAAACTATCCCGTTCCACTGCTGATAAAATAGAGCGACGTGGCATGAGTACTCCTTTTGAAACTTGTCAATTGATGGTGTGCAGAAAGTCTACTTTTTGCACACGATACATGAATGGCTTTTTCCTCTCTTCTTTCTGGTGATTTGAGTGCAAAAACCGTTATTTAAATCATAATGCTTATTTGTGTAATATGTGTTAACTTTATGCACGATGAAAACCCAAAAGCCAGAAGTCTCGACTGTATTGCCACAAAAAATCGGTTATGCTCGTGTCAGCAGTGTTGGCCAAAATCTTGACTCTCAGATGGATGCACTCCAGCAGGCTGGCTGTGACAAAATCTTTTCTGAAAAAATGACTGGATCTCGCATGGATCGGCCAGCCTGGAATCAGTTTTTAGAATATGTCCGATCGGGCGATACGTTAGTCGTGACTGAACTCAGTCGAATGACACGTTCTTTGCTGGATCTGCTTGAAACAGCAAAGATACTTGAACAACGTCAGGTAAATCTCGTGTCGTTGCGTGAAAATATTGATACCTCTACAGCTACCGGACGTTGTTTTCTTTCGATGATGGGAGCCATTCACCAAGTGGAGAGGGAGTTGCGTGCAGAGAGAGCTTCAGCAGGACGTTCATCAGCTAAAGCACGAGGCAAGACAGGGGGAAGACCTGGAACTGATCCTGCAAAATTGGAAAATGCCAGAATCCTGTATGAAAACTCAGAGAAGACAGCCGCTGAAGTTTGTGAAATTGCTGGTGTAGGCAGAAGAAGGTTTTTTAGCTACATCGCAGAAAAACGTGCTGAGTCGGTTAATAACATTTCGTAGTTCATGCTTCCGGATGTCTCGGAACTGAGCCTGAGTTAGCGTGCTATTTTTTCCCTTTTCTGAAGCGACCCAATTTTGGTCGCTCACCATTTTGTCTGTTTGTAATATGAATAGATGTCGCTTGCGATAATCATTTAGCGATTTGCTGTTTATTATAAATATTCTGATATTGGTAGCATGGCTACTGATAATAGAATAAAATTAAAATCAACACTTGCCCACCACACCCAAGGCACTGTTGATCTGGCATCATGGCTTGAGCAACGTGGCATAT
>CAIJGA010000002.1 GCA_903820085.1 uncultured Chlorobiaceae bacterium | reverse complement strand
TAAAAGCAAGCTCGAGAGGGTTTAGAAGTTTCGAAAGTTACCGGATAAGAATCCTCTTTTATTGTGGGAAGCTGGAAATGCAACTTTAGATGGTGCAGTAAAATGAAATTTAGTTTCCATTAACTTCCGCGAAATGCCAAATGATTTAGCTACGTTTCAAAATGGCTACGCGTTTAAAAGTAAAGATTGGGTCGAATCTGGTTATCCTGTTGTAAAGATTGGTGACGTAAAACCTGGTATTATTGATTTATCCGGATGTTCATTTGTTCATGAAAATACAGTCATTGGGTTGGAGCGCTTCCAACTGCATCGTGGTGACTTGCTTGTAGGTATGACTGGATACGTTGGGGAAACTGGACTTGTTCCTCATCATTATTTAACAGCATATGTCAATCAACGTGTAGGACGAATTTTTCCAAATGAGGGTGTCAAAGGTGCCGGATTTATATACTGTTTAGTTAGAAATCCGTTGTTTAAACTATTTGCCGAAGCACAATCTCACGGGAGTGCTCAGGCTAATGTAAGTGGCTCATCACTTCTATCATACTCATCAATAATACCCTCGGATAAAATTTTATTTCAATTCAATAATACATTAGCCCCAATCATCAACACAATACTTTCAAATTACGAACAAACCCAAACCCTTGCATCCCTTCGTGACACCCTACTCCCGCGCCTGATCTCTGGCCAGTTGCGTTTACCGGATGTTGATTTAGGTGTGGAGGCGCATCTATGAAATATCTACAGGATACTTTTAAGGCGGAGCTTTCAGACGATTGTAATACAAGGGTTGAGGATGGAATTGTTTATATCCGTTCACGTTATTGGTCTGCTGTAGATATTCTGGAGTTAGCACGTACGGCGGATGGCAGGAATGATGTCTTTGATGAACTATTTGATGAGTGGTTTAATGAACGCGTTGAAAATAAATGCATAGAAGCTAAGGAAATTCTTGATAAGCTTGATCAACAGGATCGGTTTTTACGATTAATCGAGGGATACAAGGATGGTAATGTAATGCCTTTTGTTGGTGCTGGTCTCTCTATGCCAAGCGGTTATCCAGGATGGACTCATTTTTTGCGAAAACAATGGGATCAGACTACTTTCCATGAGTCTGATCTTAACGAATTACTTGCAAATGGTCGTTATGAAGAAGCTGCGCAAACACTTGCAGACTTTTTCAAAGATGCATTATTCAGTGAAACTATTGATCGTACTTTTGGCTGTTCGAGGGACCTTTTAGCCGGAGCATCAGGATTATTACCATATCTTTTTACTGGCAGTGTTGTTACGACCAATTTTGATAATGTCATCGAGCGATGTTATGAAAATGCTGGGCTTACATTTCCTGATAAATTATCGGGTTATGAATCGGATATAATAAGACGGATGCTTTTATCAAATCAACGATTTCTTTTAAAGCTTCATGGTAAAGCTATATCCGGAAAAGGTCGCATTCTAACGAAATCCGAATACGATCTACATTACACTGAAGGTAATACTCTCAATAAGGCCGTAAAAGCACTCTGTGACAGCAAAAGTCTCTTGTTTCTTGGTTGTAGTCTGACGGTTGATCGTACTATTTCTGTCATTAAAGACTACGTCACTGAACAAGGTCATGAGAATTTGCCAAAGCATTATGCCTTTCTTGAAGAGCCAGACACAAAAGAGGAGCGAATCAAGAGGAATGGCGATCTTGCAGCTTGTCATATTTATCCCATTTGGTACCCACAATATTTGCATGATGAATCAATCGAAGCTTTGTTGATGAAATTATACAGCGCAACAAAATGATGACCGTCGTTCAACTCGAACAGGAAGCCTTTAATTGTCTAAGTGACGTGGGTTACCATCATCTCAAAGGGCTGGGCATTTCGCTGTACACTGCTGATCCTGAACTTAGCAGTTGTTGTGAGGTGGGGCTTGTTTACCGACTACGCGACGCTATTTATCAGCTAAACCCTCAGCTCATCCGGGAAGACGCTTTTCAGCAAGTAGCAGAAGCGATTACCTTGGAGGCAACGGCATGATACCAATATTGCCTGATGGATACGCCGACTGGCTGAAGAGCCTTAAAAACGATATTGCTCGAGCCCAGCAACGTGCAGGATTGTTGGTGAACTCCGAACTGATTCAGCTCTATGGTCGTATTGGACGCGACATTTTGCAACGACAAGATTTGCAGGGTTGGGGTTCGAAAGTAATAGATCGTCTGGCTCGTGACCTTAAAGAGGAATTTCCTCACATGAGGGGATGGTCATCCAGTAACTTGAAGTACATGCGTTTTTTTGCGCAGCATTGCCCCAGCGGGCAATTTGGTCAGCAGCCTGCTGACCAATTACCTTGGTTCCATTGCGTGACCCTGCTAACCAAACTGAATAGTGATGAAGAGCGTGAATGGTATGCATTGCAAACTGCCCTTCATGGATGGTCGCGTACAACGCTGACGTTGAATATCAAGAGCCGATTGCATCTGCGTCAAGGTAGTGCCATAACCAATTTTGAAAAGCGTTTACCCTCACCAGATTCAGCGCTGGCTCGCGAAACACTGAAAGACCCCTATATGTTCGATTTCCTTGGTCTGGGCAATGATGCTCATGAACGGGATATAGAGGATGGCCTGATGCGTCACATTACCCATTTTCTTTTGGAATTGGGAGCTGGATTTGCTTTTGTTGGGCGACAGTTTCGGCTTGAGGTTGATGGCGATGAGTTTTTTATTGACCTTCTTTTTTATCATACACGCCTTAAGCGCTATATCGTAGTAGAGTTGAAAGCCACTGCGTTCAAACCGGATCATGCGGGCCAACTGAACTTTTACCTTGCTGCTGTCGATGCCAAAATCAAAGCAGAGGATGATAAACCGACCATCGGTCTTTTGCTGTGCAAACAAAAAAATCGGCTTGTTGCAGAGTATGCTCTATCAGGAATAGATAAACCAATTGGTATTGCTGAGTATCAACTCCTGCGTAATTTGCCGGAATCACTTGAACACAAGCTACCAAGTATCGAAGAAATTGAAGCGGAATTGGCAGGGAGCTTAACCATACAGAATAAAATACCATGACCGAAGATCAACTCGAGCGTGAGGCCCTTGGCTGGTTGCAGGAGGTTGGCTATGCTCACTGTTTTGGCCCCGATATTGCGCCGGACGGCCCGGCACCGGAGCGGAGCAACTACATGCAGGTGCTGCTTGTCACTCGATTGCGTGATGCCATCAACCGCCTGAACCCGTTGGTGCCTTTGGCTGCTCGTGAGGATGCCTTGCATCAGGTACTCAATCTTGATACTCCGGTTCTGCTTGCAGCCAACCGTGCATTTCATCATCTGCTGATCAACGGGGTGCCGGTCGAATATCAGAAAAATGGTGAAACCCGGGGCGACTTTGTCCGGTTGATCGACTTTGAAGAGGTGACTCAGAACGACTGGCTTGCTGTCAATCAGTTCTCCGTAAAAGGGCCAAAGTTCACGCGCCGCCCGGATATTGTGCTTTTTGTCAACGGTTTGCCGCTGGTATTGGTGGAGCTGAAGAATCCTGCCGACAAAAACGCCGATCTCTGGAAGGCTTACGACCAGATCGACACCTACAAAGAGCAGATACCGGACATCTTCCAGTACAACGAAATTCTTGTTATCTCCGATGGCAGTGAAGCCCGTATGGGTTCACTCTCCGCCAATGCCGAGCGCTTTATGGCATGGCGTACCATTGACGGCCTTTCGCTTGATCCGCTTGGCCATTTCAATGAGTTCGAAACCATGATCCGGGGTGTGCTGAACCCTGTATGCATGCTCGACTTTCTCCGCTTTTTTGTGTTGTATGAAAATGATGGTACCCTCATCAAAAAAATTGCAGGCTATCATCAATACTATGCCGTGCGTTCAGCCATTGAGCGGGTCATTACCGCCTCACGGCAGCAAGGTGACCGAAAAGGTGGTGTGGTTTGGCATACCCAGGGGTCAGGCAAGAGCATTACCATGGTATGCTTTGCTGCACGGGTCATGCGCGAATCCGACATGGAGAACCCTACTATCGTTGTTATTACCGACCGCAACGATCTTGACGGCCAACTCTTCGGAGTCTTTTCGCTCTCTCAGGATTTGCTTCGTGAAGAACCAATCCAGGCTGAATCACGACACGACCTCCGCTCAAAACTGCAAAACCGGCCATCAGGCGGGATCGTTTTTGCCACCATCCAGAAGTTCATGCCTGACGCCAGCGAGAGCAGCTTTCCCGTGCTCTCCGACCGGCACAATATTGTCGTTATTGCCGATGAAGCCCACCGTACCCAATATGGCTTTGAGGCAAAGTTCAAAGGCGACCTGAAGGGTTATCAGGTGGGTTACGCCCAGCATCTGCGCGAAGCCCTGCCCAATGCGACCTTTGTAGCGTTCACCGGCACGCCCGTGTCAACCGAAGACCGCGACACGCGGGCCGTTTTTGGCGACTATATCCACATCTACGACATGCAGCAGTCCCGTACCGACGGGGCTACGGTGCCGATCTATTTTGAATCCCGCCTTGCAAAGCTTGGGCTGAACAAGGAGGTGCTTCCGGAGATTGATGATGAAGTTGATGAACTGGCCGAAGATGAAGAAGAGAACGAGCAGAACCGGCTGAAAAGCAAATGGGCCGCCCTTGAAAAAGTAGTTGGCGCTGAGCCCCGCATCAAGCTTGTTGCCGCCGATCTGGTAGCTCACTTTGAAGAACGCAGCAAAGCGCAAACCGGAAAAGCCATGATCGTCGCCATGAGCCGCGACATCTGCGTTCATCTTTACAACGCGATTATTGAGCTTCGCCCTGAATGGCACGATGAAGATCCTGAAAAAGGGATGATTAAAGTGGTCATAACCGGATCAGCCAGCGATAAGCCACTGCTCCGGCCGCATATCTACTCCCACAAAACCAAAAAGCGCCTCGAAAAACGGTTTAAAGATCCTGCCGATCCCATGCGCCTTGTCATCGTGCGCGACATGTGGCTTACCGGTTTTGATGCCCCCTGCGTCCACACCATGTATGTCGATAAACCCATGAAGGGCCACAACCTCATGCAGGCCATTGCCCGCGTTAACCGCGTCTTCCGCGACAAGCAGGGTGGTCTCGTGGTCGATTACATCGGCATCGCAACCGACTTGAAAAAAGCCATTGCCGACTACACCGCAAGCAAAGGCCGGGGACGCCCAACCGTTGATACATCCGAAGCACTTGCCTTGCTGCTCGAAAAACTCGATATCCTGCACGGTATGATGTACGGGTTCGATTACAGCAGTTTTCTAACTGGTGGACATCGGCTTCTGGCCAAAGCAGCCAACCACATTCTCGGACTGGAAGATGGCAAAAAACGCTTCTGCGACACTACTTTGGCACTCTCCAAAGCCTTTACCCTCTGCGGCACTCTCGATGAAGCAAAGGCTGTTCGTGAGGAGATAGCATTCTTTCAGACCGTAAAGGTGCTGTTGACCAAAAAAGAGATCAGTACAAAAAAACAAACCGATGGAGAAAAAGAGCTGGCTATCCGCCAGATCATCGGTTCAGCACTGGTATCAGAAAACGTCGTTGATATTTTTGAAGCCGTCGGACTCGACAAGCCCAACATCGGCATCCTCGACGAAGCCTTTCTCCGCGAGGTACGAAATATACCCGAACGAAACCTCGCTGTAGAACTTCTCAAACGCCTGCTTGAAGGAGAGATAAAAACACGCTTTGCCACAAACGTTGTCCAACAGAAAAAATTCTCCGAACTCCTCACCAGCGTTGTCCAGCGCTACCAGAACCGTGCCATCGAAACTGCTCAGGTTATCGAAGAGCTGATTGCCATGGCCAAAAAATTTCAGGAAGCCGTCCAGAGGGGCGAAAACCTCGGACTCAACACTGACGAACTCGCTTTTTACGATGCCCTCGCCAATAACCAAGAGGCCGTCCGCGAAATGGGCGATGAAATCCTCAAAAAAATTGCCCACGAACTCGCCGAAAACCTCCGAAAAAGCATCACCGTAGACTGGTCAACAAGAGAGAGCGTCCGCGCACGGCTCCGCCTGCTCGTCAAACGAATCCTGCGCAAATACAAATACCCCCCAACAAAACAGGAAGAGGCCATAACCTTAGTGCTCGAACAGGCCGAAACCCTCAGCGCAGAGTGGGAAGGATGATTTTTAGGAGCAAAAATGTGTAAAGATGAATCTACAACAACTGTTTATACTATGATTTATTGAGTCTCGTGAGCCTGGGTTTAAAGGTTACGTTGACTATTAGCTTGACAATGTCCATAGTTGGAGCTTTGGCGTTCTCCTCATTGGCAACAATGCTGGCAACTCAAAACTTTACGACAATGATAAAACTCAAAAGTGTAGCAGTTGGGGTTGCCCTCGTGGGGAGAACGGTACCAGACTCCAAGCTATAAGACATTGAGAGCAATAGAAGAAGTAATCTGAATTCAGGATAGAGGGCAGGGGGTTCGAGTCCCCCTCTCCCCACCCATTTTATAGTGATTTTTTACAACAAGTTCAGGAGATTATATGAAATTTGAGGTTTATTGTGATGAGGCATATCCTGATCTTTTTACTTCAAAGAATCCGAATGCGCATTACTTAATGATTGGCAGCCTGTGGTTGCCATCAGAGTTACGGCTGGAATTGAAGGAAAAAATAAAGGGAATAAGGGCAGAGCACAATGCATGGGGAGAAATAAAATGGTCAAAAATATCGGCATCTAAATTACCATTTTATTTAGGTCTGATAGACCTTTTTGCCTCTTACGGCACCGATATGCGATTTCGCTGTATAGCGGTAGAGCGTGAACATGTTAACTTGCAATTTCATAATCAAGATGGTGAGCTTGGTTTCTACAAGTTTTATTATCAGCTCTTACACCATTGGATACAAGATTTTAACGAATATGATATCTATTGTGATGTGAAGAAAAATCGTGATCCCCTGCGATTGCATACATTGAAAAAATATCTTGACGCATCCAACATATTTTCAACCATAAAAAATATACAATCCCTTCCTTCAAGACAGCTTGTACTCATACAATTCTGCGATTTTCTTCTTGGTGCAGCAAGCAGTCGAATGAATAACACGCTGAGAGTCGGTTCGGCAAAAGAAGCCGTTGTTCAGTACATGGAAAAATCTCTCGGAGTCGAAAAATTGATTGCTACCGCAAAAGGGGAGCAGAAATTCAATGTCTTTAAAATTCGTCTAAAAGGGGGGTGGTAATGACTCTGCCGTCACTTCTCGTTTATGAAGACGAAGAACAGTATCGTGATCATTTTAAGAGAGAATATTGCTGCAAATCAATTATAACTTTTGATGATATAAGAGTTTACTTCGATCCTGTCCGCTTTTATCACGCTTTTTATGAAAGTAGTGATATGCGAGGCTCAAAAGATGTGTTCTCACTTGTGCGTGCTCAGCGTATGAACTGGATAAAAATAACACTCGAATCGGCTCATGCCGCACTTTACCAGGGTTGGGATAGTAAAAAAGGGAAATATGACCCCGCATCAAGGGTGTGTGTTGAATATGAACAGTTCGTTGTGGTTATTCAGCTTCTGCGCAAAAATAACGGAGATCTGAAAGGTAAGTTTGTGACGTGCTACCAGGCAGACCGAAGTATATGGAAAATCAGAAGGGCTCCAAGGTGGAAGAAAGAGGACTTTATCGAATCAGTGATATCAGAAAAAAACAAAGGCCGCTGATTCGCTACGCTGGTACAGCAGGCCGAGACCTCGATAGATTCAAAGCCGATAGGCCATGAATTCGTTTATAATATAAGGGATTTTTTAACGATGTCAAGCGGAAAATGAGCTGCTTTATCGAATGATCACCTGTGTCAAACCTCTCCCACGACAGGCGCCGCACTCCGCTTCGCTCCGTTTGCGCAGCCAACCCGCCGCACTCACTCCGGTCCACACCCGCAAAGGCTCCATTCGCCGCAGGTTGCGGAAGAGCAACCATGCAGGCTCTCTCTCCGCTCCGCTCCGTTTGCGCAGCCTCGCGCCCAAAGATTGTCGGGAACCCTCGCTTTATTCCGCCGCCGTTCCGCAGGGTACGCTCCACTTCGCTCCATAAATCAACCTGCGCCTGCTCTCCGTAAGGAAGTTGCTCGACCGGCTGATAGTACCGAGGAGTTCCTTTTGGTTTCGGTATGTCATGGGACTTTCGGATCCACTGGACAAAAGAGTATATCGTTCGAGTTGTTACCTCTTGCAAATCCGGGTGATGCTCTTTCAGCCAATCTTCGACTTGAGCGGCACTGCAGTCAGGATAGTCGGTAACCCTTTTTTTGATAAACTCTTCATAGGGCTGCAATTTTCGGTTACGCTGCTTCTGCAGAGCGAGAAAGTCACTGAATTCCTCCTCGGTCATGCGGAGGTACTTGCGCACCGTTACCCTGTCCAAGCCAGTATTTCGGCTGATTTGGCGGATGCTTAATCCTTCTCGTAAAAGTTCTTTAACTTTGTTGTACATGGTTAGCTTTTTTAACTGTGTCCTCATAGCTCTGGGGTTTGATTTGGTTTGCACCTTCAAACTACGAGCTATGGGTGTTTTTTACGCTAACCCTGGGTGATTCTTATTTTCCGTTTTTGGCTTATTCTTGTTTTCCGATCACATGAGGCGAAAAAGCATCTTCAATATCACGTTGTGGGTGGGCTTAAGTGGTATAAATTACAACCACTCCAGCCTTTTCTTGAGCACATGTCCTTCTATTTTGGTAATCAGTTGTTTTTTGTCAAGTTGGAGGATGTTGACCATAAACTCGAAGAAACCAGTACTACCAAAGGACTACTCCTAATAGCTAAACGCTGCCAAGGTCACGCTTGTATTATGCCTATGCGTAAGTGTTTGGGGGAATGGGCTCCGATAGAAAAAGGTTGGGGTCTACTGGATGCTCAAACACTTATGCCTGTTAATCCTTTTGAATTGAAGAGTGATTTTCCAATTGAAATGACGGATTGGGAACTCCATTGACTTTGCTGTAACGATTATAAGGGAAGAATTCGAAAAAGCAGGCATAGAGGTGATAGAGTGGTACAGTAACCCTGATATCGATCCTTCTTTATGGTTTGTTGGTGAAACTGGTCCGGAGTGGGTAGTTGTTCGTGCGGCACGATATCCCTTGAAAAATGCTGCCCGTCCTGCTCATCTTCAGGAAGTTCATAAAGCATTTGAACATGTTGGTCGTGTCGGATATTTTGCCTCTGTACTTTTCACAAGCCTGTCGGAGACTTTTGATCCTCAAGCTGAACAAAATGGCAACATAGCACCGTTGTACAGAGGCGAAGGACTTGATGTTCTGTTTAACGGTCTTGAGCTGCTTGACTTTGAATGAGTTGCGTGACGGTCTGATGATTTGATCGTCAGGTGCTCAAGTGCATTGCGCCTATCGGCAATATATCGTTTTGCTGTCAACCCCGACCATTCTCGCAAATCCATTCGAGGTCGCGCCGGGCCTCGGCATGGCCTTGATCAGCGGCAAGCTGATACCATTTCTTTGCTTCGGCATAGTTTTGCTTTACGCCTTGGCCATTATCGTACTTCCAGCCCAGATTCCATTGGGCACGCGCGTGGCCCTGCTCGGCGGCAAGCCGGTACCATTTTACCGACTCTTTATCGTTTTTTTCAACGCCTTTGCCGTTTTCGTACATCGTGCCGAGGCACCATTGGGCATCGGCATGGCCTTGAATGGCGGCAAGCCTGTACCATTTCACTGCTTCGGCATTGTTTTTGTCCACGCCTTGGCCGTTCCGGTACATCCAACCGAGATTGCATTGGGCTTCGGCATGGTTCTGAGCGGCGGCACGCCGGTACAGTCTCATTACTTCGGAATCGTTTTTCTCTACGCCCTGGCCGTTATGGTACATCACGCCGAGGTTACATTGGGCATCGGCATGGTTTTGAGCGGCGGAAAGGCGGTACCACTTCAACGCTTCGGCATCGTTTTTCTCTACGCCTTTGCCGTTCTGGTACATCATGCCAAGGTTACACTGGGCACCTGCATGTTTCTGAGCGGCGGCAAGACGGTACCATTCCAGCGCTTTGGTATCGCTTTTTTCGACTCCTTTGCCGTTCTCGAATATCACGCCGAGGCACCACTGGGCATCGGCATAGTTTTGCCCGGCGGAAAGCAGGTGCCATTTCATAGCTTCGGTATCGTCTTGCGCCACACCTTCGCCTTTCGAGTATATCCGCCCGAGATTAAACTGTGCATCCGCGTCGCCCTGGTCGGCAGCGATGCGGTACATCAGAGCGAGATTCTGCCGAGCATGGGTGTGTCCCTTATCGGCGGCGAGCCGGTACCATTTTAACGCCTCATTATCGTTTTGTTCAACGCCTTTGCCGTTTTGGTATATCATGCCGAGGTTATACTGCGCATCGGCATGACCTTGCTCGGCAGCAATCCGGTACCATTTCGCTGCTTCGGCATCGTTTTGTTCGACGCCTTTGCCGTTCTGGTACATCACGCCAAGGCACCACTGAGCATCGGCATGACCTTGCTCGGCAGCGAGGCGGTACCCTATCGTCGCTTCGGCATCGTTTTGTTCGACGCCTTGGCCGTTCTGGCACATCACGCCGAGGCACCATTGGGCATTGGCATAGCCTTGCCCGGCAGCGAAGCGGTACCATTTAGCCGCTTCAGCATCGTTTTGTTCGACGCCCTTGGCGTTCTGGTACATCCGCCCGAGGCACCACTGGGCGCCTGGATGATCTTGCTCGGCGGAAAGCTGGTACCAAGTCAACGCTTCGGCATCGTTTTGTTCGACGCCTTGGCCGTTCTCGTACATCCGCCCGAGGTTACACTGGGCATCAGCTTGACCTTGCTTGGCGGCAAGCCTGAACCATCCTACCGCTTCGGTATCGTTTTGTTCGACGCCCTGGCCGTTCTCGTACATCCGCCCGAGGTTACACTGGGCACCCGCATGGTTCTGAGCGGCAGAAAGCCTGTACCATTTTACCGCTTCGGCATCGTTTTTCACTACGCCTTTGCAGTTCTCGTACATCTGCCCGAGGTTACACTGGGCATCAGCATGACCTTGCTTGGCGGCAAGCCTGAACCATTTAACCGCTTCAGCATCGTTTTTCTCTACACCTTTGCCGTTCTCGTACATTCGCCCGAGGTTACACCGGGCATCAGCATGACCTAGCTCGGCAGCAAGCTGGTACCATATAATCGCTTCGGCATCGTTTTGTTCGACGCCTTGGCCGTTTTCGTATATCCACCCGAGTTTGAACCGAGCGTCTGCATGGCCCTGATCGGCAGCCAACCGGTACAATCGCATCGCTTCTGCATCGTTTTTTTCAACGCCTTTGCCGTTTTCGTACCTCTCACCGAGGCACCACTGGGCACCAGCATGACCTTGCTTTGCAGCAAGCCGGTACAAACTCACTGCTTCGGCATCGTTTTGTTCGATGCCTTTACCGTTTTCATTCATCATGCCGAGGCACCATTGGGCACCCGCATGGCTCTGAGCGGCGGCAAGCCGGTACCAAATCACCGCTTCGGCATCGTTTTTTTCAACGCTTCGACCGTATTCGTAGATCTCACCGAGGCGCCACTGGGCATCGGCATAACCCCGATTAGCGGAAAACTGGTACCATTTGATGGCTTCGGCATTGTTTTGCTTTACGCCCTGGCCGATCCAGTACATAAGGCCAAGATTGTATTGGGCATCGGCACGACCTTGCTCGGCTGCAAGCCGGTACCACTTTACCGCTTCGGCATCGTCTTTTTCAACGCCCTTGCCGTTCATGTACATTTCCCCGAGGTTGAACCGGGCACCTGCATGACCTTGCAGGGCAGAAAGCCGGTACCATTCCGCCGCTGTGGCATCGTTTTTCTCCACGCCTTGGCCATTCTGGTACATCCACCCGAGGTTGAAGCGGGCTCCTGCATGACCTTGCAAGGCCGAAAGCAGGTACCAATCCACCGCTATGGCATCGTTTTTCTCTACACCCTGCCCATTCTGGTACATTACGCCAAGATTGTATTGGGCATCGGCACGACCTTGCTCTGCCGAAAACCTGCACGATTCAATCGCTTTTGCATCGTTTTGCGCCACACCTTCGGCTTTGCCAGACATAAGCCCAAGGCTCAATTGAGGAGCCTTATTCTGAGTTCCCTTGAATGTTTTATACGGTGACTTGGCCATAAGGTCTGCGGCTCCTTTTGCTTTTAAGCAATATAGAGAGTAATCGGGAACTCACGGTTATGAGAACGATGACTGGCTCGTCTGTTTGCATACAGCCAACGTGTTCGACCGAGCAAAACAGAAGGGGAGTTCTCCTACTTCTCGTGCATTCGCGATGGACTGTAGGCGCATCCGCTTCCGGTAGAGGCAGAGCCACACCAGAAGCATTTATTGCCGCCGTGTCCATGGCGATGCTTGCCGGTAGGGCTGTAGGCACAGCCGCTGCCGTATGAGGAGGAGCCGCAAAATTCGCACTTGCGTTCGTCATCGGTGTGCTCGTGTTTTTTATGGGGGCTGTACGGACACCCGGAGCCGTAGGAACTTGAATTACAGTATCGGCATTTGCTCATGGCTCTATTCCTCGCTTGTTGATGCGTTCTCTTGTTCCTTTTGGTTGTGCAACTCTCTGGCGGCATCTTTTTTGTCGTAGTCGGCACGGATGGCTTCGTAGGTCTTTTGGGTGAGGGCAACGGCGGCAATGCCTTCGATGTTGCTGCGGAACATGCCGATACCGCTTTTGAGCATGTTGTCGATCATGGCTATGGGGGGTTCGATATTTTCGACGTCAATGATTTCGACGTAGCGGATGTCGCCGTCGTCCTGGACGGTTAGCCTGCCACGATAGGTAAAGTGGTCGTTCAGAAAGTTGAAGAGGAGGCAGGCATCGACTGACTTGCCTTCGATGACGCTGAATGGGGCATAGAGGTAGAGGTAGAGCAACTCACGCTTTTCGTCTCCTTCGATGTAGAGGCGGAAGTCCTGATTGTTGACGGTCATGATTGTTTTGAGCTGGCTGCTGCCTTTCTCTTCGTCGCGATTAACGGTGTCGTTGTCCCATCCCTGGTCGGCGATGTACTCTTCGATAAGCTTTGCAAGGCGCATGAGAGTCTCCTGATTTATTTTAGTTTTTTTTCCTCTCTCTTTTGTTTCATTGGTACAGTATACGTACCAATGAGGGACAAATGCTGTCTGAGGTCAAAAAAAAAGTGGTGCATTCCGTTTTGCTGTTGAAAATATTTATGGGTGTAGGACGGCTTTTGTCCCTCTCTCCTTGATATACTTGCCTTATCGTCATTTTAAGGCAAATTTTATAAAAGGGGGGGATATGGGTTTTGAGCAGGAGGATACCGATGCGGCTAAGAATCTTCGTATCAGTGAGTGGTTCAAGGAAATGTCGGATGCCGTGAATGTGAAGTATGCCAAAATGGGGGCTGAGGCTCTTTATGAGCTGGCGCTTGGGCATTATCATGGTGATGGAGCTACCCAGGACTTCGATGAAGCGTTCAGCCTTATGATGCAGTCGGCTGAAAAGGGGTATGCTGCGGCTCAGAACTCGGTTGCGGTAATGCATGAAAACGGCTACGGGACTGAGGTGAACCTGGTGAAGGCTGTTGAATTTTATCTGAAAGCGGTCGGGCAGGGTGACCCGTGTGCGCAGGTGAACCTTGGCACGATGTTTAATGCCGGTGAAGGGGTTGTGCAGGATTATGCTGAAGCCGTGAGGCTGACGCGTCTTGCGGTAAGGCAGGGTGATTATTATGCAACGTATAATCTTGGAACGTTTTATGAAAAGGGCGAGGGCGTACAGCAGGATTATGCGCAGGCGGTTGAGTGTTACCGGATAGCGGCTTCACATGGTTTGGACGGCGCTCAGTTCAGGCTTGGGGTGATGTATTACAATGGTACGGGGGTGGAGGAGGATATGGCTGAAGCGGTCAAGTGGTTCTGGCTTGCTGCCGATCAGGGCAATGAAGAGGCTCAGGAGATGCTGGACAAAATGGATCTGTAGGGGGTTTTGCCGTAAGAGTTTTTTGTTCGCTATACTACAGTTGTATCAAAGGCTTGGTGCCTTGAGATATTTGCTTTTGCAATCAGCAAAACCGTTGCTTTTATGATTCATTTTCTTCTTGCTCCTGATTCTCCGTCTGCTTTGAAGCTGAAACGCCTGGTAGCTGAACAGGGTGGCCGGACGGATGTGATTGTGGGGTCATGGCCGGAGCTGCTTATGCAGGCGAGGAACAGCTTTATTTTGCCGGTGGTAACGGATGATTGGCATACACGCCTTGCCGAAGGGGTTGATGCGCAGAAGAATGCTTTTTGGAGCAAATCTTACGCGGCTGTTCTTGCTCAAGAGCAAAAGAGCATTGTCACGGTCATTGGCGAGCACTTGATTATGCTGCTTGAGGGAGTGGGAGTAGCGGGAATGCTTGAGGGGCTGGAGAGGCTGGCTTCCAAACCGAGGTTGCAGCGGCATGTAAAGGATTTTGCTGACCTTCATGCGACAATGGGGCATATCCTGCCTCCAGGGCTGTTGCCGGTGCGGGAGATGTTGCAGGCGGCTCCCATCAGGATGCTCCGCTCCATGAGGGTCTATCATGTTGATGCGTGGCCGCATCTGAACCGCTGGCAGGAGGCTTTGATTGGCCACTTGAATGTGACGGCAACAGAGCCGGAATCGGTTGGTCTGAGAGAGTTGCTTGGTTCAGCTCTTGCTATGCCTGCCGGAAAGGGGGAAAGTTCGTTGCGCTTTATGCAGGAGCGGCTCTTTACCTTGCCGCCAAAGCAGGAACTTGATACCACTATGCAGTGGCTGGTGGTGCGTGACTATCTGCAGGAGGTTGAGGTGGCGGCGGGGATGATACAGCAAGCTCTTAGAGAAGATACAACCCTGCAATTCGCTGATATCGCCATACTGTTGCCGATGGACCAGCATTACAGCCATGCGGTGCGTTCGGTGTTTGACCTTGCGGGATTGCCGGTTTCGGGCCTCCAGGATGCATATAGCTGCCGTGACTTGGGGGGTGAGGCGGTACTTAACCTTCTCTTGAGCCTTGATAAGCCAGCACCTGTTCTTGCACTGGCTTCTCTTTTGGCTTCACCGCTTATGCCTTGGGGTAAAGGTGTGGGCAACAGCCTTGCCCAGAAGGTTGTTGAACTCCGGTTTGACCTGAAAGAGCCCGTAGGGTTCAGTACAGATCAATGCAAGATGCTGCAGCTTATTCGAGAGCGCGTTGACAGGCCGGCTGAGCTGAAAGAGAGGTTGATGCGCTTTCCGGCCCTTTTTAACCGGGAGGAAGCGATGCAAGAGCACCGCTTGAGGGCCGAGCAATTATGCCATGATCTCACGAAACTTCTGGATAATACCAGCACGGTACCTTGGCCTGTACTGATAGCACATGCTGTGCCGGAAGCACTTGCTGCCTCAACAACTTCACGTACGACAAGGGAAGGGATTGCTGTTTTTTATGAAAACGCTGAGCCGTGGCGCTCTCCGAAGCAGCTTTATGTGCTCGGCTGTTTTGACGGGCATTACCCGCTGACGCCTGCCGGATCGATTATCTTTACGGATAATGACCTGCGGATGCTGGATGATACTCTTGGCCTTAATCTTGAAACATCGAAAGAGCGCAATGGCAGGCAGAGGGAGCTCTTCAAACGCCAGACAGGAGCAGCTACCGATAAAATTACCTTTTTTGTCCCGAGCCGTGATGCGCTTGGCAAGGCTCTTTCACCATCGGCAAGCCTCACCTTTGCAGGTGCCCTGTTTGCGGGGGATGGCGGAGCGGAGAGATTGCTTGCAAACCTTGAAAGCAAGGAGGAACGCACAACGGTTCCGGGGTTGGCACTGGCGGATGAGAAGGCGCCTGGGCGACCCCGTGAGCTTTTGAAGGATGATCTCTCGTTTGACCGCAATTTGCTTGAGATTTGCCTGAATGAGGATGGTACCGCGAAATCTGAAACACCGAGCAGGCTTGATACGCTCTTGGTTTCGCCACTGGCATGGCTGTTGGAACGGCTGAAGGTTAAACCCCGTACCTGGGAGCCGGAAACGTTGTCAGTCCTTACCAAGGGCACGCTTGCTCATGATGTTTTTGAACATCTTTTTGCAGCCAAAAACAAACTGCCCGGAAAAGAGGGCATTGAGCAAGTGGTGCCTCAACTGCTTGAACAGGCAATCAATAAAAAATGCCCTTTTCTTAAACGCAGCGAGTGGAAGGTTGAGCGCGAACACCTTACGCAGGATATCATCAAGTCAGCATGTCAATGGATGGAGGTTCTGAAAACTATTGATGCAAAAGTTGTTGCCACTGAGATAAGCTTGCAGGGCTTGCTTGAAAATTTGCCGATCAATGGCAACGCTGACCTTTTGCTTGAGCTGAGCGACAGGCAACTGCTTGTTGTTGACTATAAAAAATCGTCCAGTTCAAGCAGACAAAAAAGAATGGAAGCCGGATATGACCTGCAGGCCGAACTCTACAAAATAATGATACAAAGCGGCGGGGCTCAGGACACGAGCAAGGTTGACCCTGAAGTTTTAAGAAAACTGGAATACTTCAAAACCGCTGGGGAAATCGGGACACTTTACTATCTCATGAACGACCAGACGGCTCTCTCGAATACCAATGGATGGCTTGTGAATATCGGGGGCGTCAATGAAATCGAAAAGGATTCTTCGAGAATGGCTATGAACGATATCAAGAGTATCCTTCAAAAGCTTACTGAAGGCAAGATTGCCCTGAATACGGAGAGTGACGAAGATGAGTTCTATAAAAAGAGAGGACTCTCGACCTATGCGCTTGACACCCCGCTGGTAAAGCTCTTTCTGAAACCCGGAGCTGAAGCGGTGGCTACCCCCTTTAACGATTCGACGGAGCCGACTGATGCATAACCCTGAACGCCTTCAGAAGCTTACTATTGTCCCTGCCGGGGCCGGTTCTGGCAAAACCTGGTATATACAGACAAAGCTTGCTGAATGGGTCATCAATGGGCAACTTGCTCCTGATAAAATAGTTGCGGTCACCTTCACGGAATCTGCCGCTGCTGAGTTACGCAACCGTATCCGTGCTGAATTGATAGCAAAAGAAAAACTTGATGAAGCCATAGGCCTTGATCAGGCATACATATCGACTATCCATAGCTTCGGGCTTCGCCTGATTAAGGAATTTGCTTTTGATGCAGGCCTGTCACCTTCCCCTCGTATGCTGAATGACGATGAGGAGGCAATACTTGCCAGCAGAGCTCTTGCAACTTCCGAGAGTGCTCTTGACAAAATGCAGAACCTTGAACGGGAAGGCTTTACCTATGATTTCAACAGCAAGACCGGAGCTGAAACATTATTCCGCAAAAGGCTCCTGAAGTTTACCGGCTTGATTCGCTCCATTGGCAAAGACAGCGGTGCCGAGAAACTCAGCGCTCATGCTGAGAAGAAGATTGCCGAATTGTACGGCCCTACTGAAGATGCAGCAAGACTGAAAGAGAGTCTCCTTACGGCGGTGAGAGCACTTCTGGAAAATTTTCCTCATGATATTTCGAAGTTAGGCACCATACCTGACAGTATTCGGATGCAGCTCTGGAAGGATTATCGTGATTTGTCACAAGCTGCAAAAAGCGAACCGCTTGATTCAGACTGGGGGCTTTGGCAAAAACTACGCAAATTGAAAGCCTACGCACCCAAATCGAAGAAACTACCCCCAGGGTATGATGATCTGGTGCGTTCGATCATTGCTGCTGCTGATGCCCTGCCTTTGCATCCAGGGCCGATGCTTGATGCCCAAAACCATGCCCGCACCACATTCAGCGCAGTTGCAGAGTCGCTTACATCCTATGCTGATGAAAAAAGAAGGCGTGGGCTGGTTGACTACACCGACATGCTTACCGAAGCACATAAACTTCTGAGTACCAAAAAGGATGTTCTGGCAGCACTTAATGAGCGGGTTGATTGTCTCGTCGTTGATGAGTTTCAGGATACTAATCCACTCCAGTTTTCACTCCTCTGGTCTCTGAAAAATGCTGTTCCGACGATTGTGGTTGGCGACATGAAGCAGGCCATCATGGGATTCCAGAACGCTGATGCGCGACTGCTTCATGAGCTTTGCAAGCAGAACCCGACAGCCACAGACCCCAGGAAAGAAAACTACCGTTCATCTATTGCCCTGATGACATGGATCAACAGGATCGGCAGTGAAATGTTTGACGGCTACACGGAGTTGGTTCCCAAGGCGCCATTTCAAAGCAATATTACCGATGCCCTTGAAGTTCTTGATGCAAGGGTAAAGCTTAGTAAAGAAGCGTGTGCATCATACACGGTTAATAGAGTTGTTGAACTCCTGCATGGAGAAGAAGAACAGAAAATCTGGGATAAGGATCAAAATGCATCTCGCTCTTTGCGTGGAGGCGATATCGCGCTTATCTGCTACACGAACAAGCGCCTTCTCTTTTATGCAGATGCTCTCCGCAAAGCAGGACTCCGATGCCGCCTTGAAGAGGAGGATTGGTTTGAATCGAGGATAATACAGTATGCATGGTATGCCCTCAGTTACGTTTCCGACCCTGATGACCGCCATGCCGCTCTCTATCTTTACGTTACTGAAACTGGCCGGCATACCCTGCAATCGGGACTGGCTGAGCTGATTGACGGGCACAGGCTGAAAGATGCTTTGCTTGATGCACTGGATGAGGTGGCCGAAGGAGCACCTGACCGGACAGTCGATGCTGTACTACAGGATATTGTCGTGAAACTCGATTTGTATGGCGCCATTGCGGAGTGGGAGGATGGCGTGCAGGCACGGGCCAACCTCCTCCGCTTGCAGGCTGAGTGTCAGGAGTTCATGCTTGGGAACCGCGATGCCATGGCCTGCGGCGGGTATTATGGTTCTGACAGTAAAACTTTTCTCGGTTGGCTTAAGGGTAAGGTCGAACGGGACAAGGATGGCAATAAACAGCCTGAAGCCTCAGTGATTGATGATGATGCCGTTCAACTTATGACCTGGCATAAATCGAAAGGAAGGGAGTGGCCGGTCGTTGCTGTATGCGGGTTGGATGAAGGGGAATTTCCGCGACTTGAGGCAACACGAGTTGATTATCGGGACTTTAGTGATCTTGAGAATATTCTGGAACATGCTACTGCCGAAATCTATCCGAAATTTAAGGCAAGTGAGACCAATGAGAAGTTTAAAGCGGCTCTTATCCCTGAATCAAGAGAGAGCTCCAAAAGAGTGCTCTATGTGGCACTGACAAGAGCTCGCGAAAAACTGATCCTTGAATGGCCTTCATATCTTGATGAAAAAGAGGATAGCGGCACGTATTGGACAGAACTTACATCTTCGGCAAAGATAACGCTTGATGGTGCCAGCATGGTGGTCGGAACAACACCGCTACCCTGCAGGATCAGCTCAATTCTTGCCAAAGAAGCCATCGATATTGCATTCAAAGAGACAAACAGCACGTTGCCGGTATACGGACGGCGGGCTATTGCGCAAAAGCCTCTACTGATTGAACTTACACCGGAGTCGATTACTCCTTCGTCGCTCCATAATGTTGAGTGCACGGTGCCTGCGGGGCGCCAGGAAGTGAGCTACGGCAGCGAATTGGTGCTTGCTTTTGCTGGCGTTGATGACCCGATGGAGAAGGGGAAGATTATTCACCGGGCTTTTGAGGTGCTTGCCGGCAATCCCGGGCGCAGTGCAATGCTTGCCGATGCCGTCGGGTGCTCTTTGACTCCGGAGCAGGTGAGCGCAATATCTGCGGCTGTCGTTGCTTTTGATTCATGGCTTCGCTTGAACTTTGCTCCGCTGACAGCGGAGACTGAACTGCCTTTGCTGGTGCTTGATGCAAAGGGGACCGTTGTCTCCGGATTTGCCGATATGGTTATTGAGACGGGCAGCGGCATTTGGGTTATTGACCACAAGTCCGATTATGTGCCGACGGAGGCGTTGAGAGTGGAGCGGTTCAATTGCTACTATCCGCAGCTCAACTGTTACGTTGAAGCGCTGAAAACTGCTCGCCCCGGAATAGCGGTGCAGGGGATTATCCTGAACTGGGCAAGCTATGGAAAGGTGAGTGTGCTGGATAGGATGGCCGCTTTTGACCAGGTTTCGGAAGTGCTGCTTCAAAGTGTTGCGGTTGCCATGCCTATCGGCAATACCCTGACTGGAAGAACGTAGTCCAGTTGTCGGATAGAGGGAATTGATTATTATTATTTAACTTTGCTCGATGAGTGATAGCTGATCTGCTTTTGGGCGAAGAAGACGCTTTGCATATAGGAATTGCCACAGCACAAGGTGCGGATTTTCTTTTAACATGGAATTTCAAGCACATAAATAATGCTGAAAAAAAGGCGGCCATTACTCGGCTTATTGAATCTGCCGGGTATGCATGTCCGCAATTATGTTCACCTGAAGAGTTGGGAGGAATGCAGGATGATTAATGATCCAATTGTTGAAGAGGTTCGTCGTTATCGAAAAGAGCATGCAGCACGGTATGGTAACGATCTCAATCGAATTGTAGAGGCATTGAAAAAACGAGAGTGCGAGTCACCTCGTATTCGATTAAATCCAGGGCCTAAACTGCTTATTAAAAAAGAGAGTGAGTGTTCCGGCGAAAGTGTTGCACCTCTTCCGCGATAAAGTGTTGCCAAGATAGAGCAATTAACTGCGGGAACTGAAGTGCGAAGTGCCCATGCAGGGGATTATCCTGAAACCCGCACCTCTTCGTACATTTTGCTGGTGGTGAGCAGTTCGTACTGGAGCAAACTGTTGGACAAGTTTGGCTGTTTTTATCGTTACGGTACGATTATTTGTGAACTCTGAAGGGCCCCAAAGAGAGCGGTGGGAAACTTCAATGCCATGTGCAAAGCAATCGAAATATTTTTAGAGCGCGAAGAAAACTACGAGCAAGAAAAACGCGAGGATATGGATCGTTGGGATCGTTATCAATTAACCGGCGAGACTATTCCACATGAAGAAGCTGTTGCATGGCTTGAAAATCTGGCACAGGGATTGGTGTCGCCATGCCCCAATTGACATCCTCTTTTCTGTAAAAGAGAAAATCCGGTTTTTTCAGTAGATTAAAAAATGTTTGGCGGGGCTGTCTCCCTCTCTGTAAAGTCCATTCCGAACACTGGTTATGTCATGTAAATTTCTCCAAACGGAGAGTGAACTATGCTGATAAAAGATCGTTATATAAATCCTTTTACCGACTTTGGTTTCAAGAAGATCTTTGGATCGGAAGTAAACAAAGAGTTGCTGATAGCATTTCTCAATACGCTCTTGCCTCCTGAGGCGGGGACTGTTTCGGATCTTTCCTTTTTGCCCAATGAGCAGGTTGGGCGGAGTGAGTATGACCGCAGGGCAATTTTTGATCTCTATTGTGAAAACGAGACGGGTGAGAAATTTATTGTTGAGATGCAGCGGGCGAAGCAGAACTATTTTAAAGATCGCTCGGTTTTTTATGCCACCTTTCCGATTCAGCAGCAGGCTCAGAGTGGGGAGTGGAATTTTTGTCTCAAGGCGGTCTACATGGTCGGTATTCTTGATTTTGTTTTTGATGCAGATAAAGCCGATGATGCTGTGGTTCATCACGAAGTAAAACTGATGGACCGTTCAACTGGCTCGGTTTTTTATGACAAGCTCACCTTTATTTATCTCGAACTTCCCAAGTTCACCAAAACGATGGAAGAACTGGTAACGGAGTTCGACAAGTGGTGCTTTTTGCTCCGCCATCTTCCTGAGCTGACTGATCGTCCGGCTCGTCTTCAGGAGAAGGTTTTCCTCAAAGTATTTGAACTGTCAGAAATTGCAAAGTATTCAACGGTGGAGGCAGCGGCTTATGAAGAGAGTCTCAAGATCTATCGTGACCTGAAGAATGTTGTCGATACCGCTTATGATGAGGGTATAGCTGAGGGTATCGTGAAGGGTAAGGCCGAGGGAATAGCCGAAGGAATTCAGCAAAAGGCACTGGAAGTTGCAAAAAGTCTTAAAGATGCAGGTCTTGACGTTGAAACGATTTCACGTTGTACTGGTCTGCCGGTTACTCTTGTCGAAGGGCTTTGACTGGTGGACTCGCTGCAACGCTCCGCAGGCCTTTTGGTGTGATCCAACCCGACTTTATCCATATCTGAAATCATTTGCCTGATTGTATCCAATTGGTGCAGTCATTCATTCATGATACACTTGATGGTCAGACAAAGTCCGTCATAGGGTGCGTGAATAATCAGTTATTGTTTTCGGATATCTTATTTCTCAAACAGGGAGAATGACTCCTGACTGTTAACCCGCACGTCTTCGTACATTTTGCTGGTGGTGAGCAGTTCGTGCTGCAGCATTTCCCGGAGTTCCTGGGGTTCAAGGGCTTCGGCTTCACAGCCGTGACGCATGACCCAGCGCTTGACGGCTTCGAGAGCACCGACTTTCATTTTCAGAATGAGCGCACCGTTGCCCAGCTCAATAATTTCTTGTGTCGGGTGCCACTGGTGCTCACGGATCCACTGTGCCTGATATGGGGTGAAGCGGATTGATACGTTGTGTATTTCGTTTTCATGGATCTGGTCGAATGTTTTGTCCATGTAGGTGTCGATGGAGAATGAGTCGGGTATGGTGAAGTGCTTGCTGGAGATTGAGAGGGTACGGATGCGGCTGATGGCAAAGGTTCTGATATCGTTTCGGAGTTCGCAATTGCCGATTACATACCAGGTATCTCTCTGTTGTGAGTAATGGAACATGTAGGGGTGCAGAATCCGTTCGGTCACCTCCTGGTTCCATGCTGCGCGGTAGGTGATGGTGATTTTCAGCTTGCAGCGGATGGCATCTTCAATGGCGGCGAACTGTTTTGGGTCGACCGCAAGGTGTGAAGGTTTTTCGAAGGAGTAGATGGCCTGAAACTGATCGGCGACTGAGCTTGCCGGCAGGTATTGCCTTACCTTGTCGAGGGCACGGCTTACCTCTTCGTAGTAGGGCGAGCCCTTGTATTGGGCAAGTACCTTTTTGGTGGCCATCAGGGCTTCGGCCTCTTTGAGTTCGAGCGTTGCAGAGGGCAGAAAGGACCAGCCCGGTTTTTCGTAGTAATAGCCTCTTTGTTTCTGGTTGTATCCGATGGGTGCATGGAGAAGATCTCGCATGTAGTCGATGTCGCGCTGGATGCTTTTGCTCGACACTTCGAAATGGCGGGCTACCAGCGAGCAGTTCGGATAGCGGTTGTCGCGCAGCTGCTCGTCGATGTACTGCATGCGGACAATAGGGGGGCGGGATTGAACCATGTCATCAGTTGTTAAAGTGGTTAGGCCTGCAAAAGCTTGAGCTGTGATAATATAGACAGTAATCGGGAACTCGCCATTACGTGCAGGTGTTGACATCGAAACGATTTCACGTTGTACGGGTCTGCCGGTTACCGTTGTGAAGGGCTGTGACTGGTATGGTCAGCAGTGCGGGCTATTCATGCAGCAAAGGCAATGTTGCTGTTCGGCTCTCATAGAGGTCACAGCAGTGCGGAGCCAATCTTTTTCGGACAAAGTTCAGTTCTTTTGTGGCGGTGTATGATGTACCGAAGAGGCCTTTTGGTCGTTCTTCCTTGACTGGACTTGTCAGGTGATGCCGGAAGGCGTGTGCTGCCAGAAAAGGGCCGAAGCCGTTTGCCATCCGCAGTTTCGGGTTGACAAAGAGGCTCCGGTAACAAAGTGCATCAGGAACAAAGGGTGAGCGGATCAGTGTCATCCATGCCACAACGTCGCTCCCTTTTCGAAACCCAAAGCTGAGTTCAGGCACAAGATGTTCTTCGTCTGCAAAAGGGGAGAGCCCCTCAGGAATATCACCGGCAGCAATGCCTGCCATCAGTCGGGTACGCTCTTCATCCCTTAACTCGGTTAGCGGGAAGAGTTCATATTCCGGATTTGGCGCCGTTACCTTGGGGAGCCATGGAGCACTTGCCATATCAGATATTTTGAAGAGCGACAACTGCATAGATGGCTGCGGAGCGCACCAGCCAGCAGAGAGCAGCAGATGCTCAAAGGCAAGAAGGGATTCAATTTTCGTTGTGTATCTGACATTCATGCAGGTAAGGCCCAGCCGTTTGCCTTCCTCAGCAAGAGCCTTCATCAGGGCAGAAGCAACACCGCAATGACGCCACAGGGGAGTGGTCATCATGGAAAGGATGTTCAGTGGCGCCGTACTTTTGCCGGCAGGGGAAATGCTCTCCAACAACGAATAACTCGCCATAACCAGTCCAACCGGACCTCCCGCAGAGCGGGCGACAAGAGCAATGACCTGCTCTTTGGCCTGCTCTGCTGAGGTCACTTTTTCAAGCAAGGGGCGGTAGGAGGGAAATGTCAAGCCTGCGACCGCATGCAAGTCGCCTTCAGCAAGAGGAGTGACCGTAAATGCAGGATGGCCGGGAGGTGCTGGATGTCTTTGCATGATAAGGGTGTAAGGAACGGTAATGAATATTCAACGAGGTCACGAAATGCTGCAACGGACTTTATCGTTTTGATGAATGCTTTTGCCTGGTCAGGTAGGTTCCGGAGCCCAGGAACCAGTTGTCGTCGACTTTTACGATGTATCCCAATTTCGGTTCTTCCTTTCCGTTATGCGCGGGATTCGGCCATGTATAATAGAGCCATCCGGCACCTTGCCTGGCAAGAGCCAGCAGTTCACTGATAACGGGAACACCCTTGGGGTCTTTCATGTTGAGCAGATTTTTTCCGACAAGCAAAGGGTTGCCGCCATGAGCGATAACTGTTCCTGAAAAGTCATAGGCAAAGATGTACAGTTCGCCCTGATGGAACTCTCCACCGGGTTGGGTGAAGGTTTTTAGCGCCGATTCCTTGCTGTGGTTCTTGCTGTACGCGAGAGCTTTTTCGACAAACGCCTTTACGGTATCATTCGAATTTGAGGTTGTGGCGGTTACCGGGGCGAGCGTAAGAACGTATACTGCCGCGATGGCCATGATGACTAATGCCAGCAAGCCAGCCAAAGTTTTGGTGGGGTATAAATAAGTCATGTTTTTTTTAGACGACTTTATATCGTGTAAGCGCAAATGAGAAATAACAGATACTTGATAACATGATGACATAAGACAATCCATCAGATCCGAACAGGTCCATGGCGATGCCGATCAAAAGAACGCCTGCCGTCCCGCCGGCTGCTTCCATAAATGAGTAGCCGGCATTGGCGGCAACCAGTTCGTCGCCATCGAATTTTTCGCCAATCAAGGCCAGGGCGGTAGAATATATGGCGCCAATGACCCCGCCCCATATAAACAGGAGTATGCAGGCTTGATAACTGACATAGATTGCCATCGGAAGATAGACTGCACAAATCATGCTTATGAACGCAGCGATGACAATGACGTATCGACGGTCTATAAAATCGGATACCCATGTCAGTGGCGTTTCAAGCAAGAGTGAGCCCATCATAAACATGCTCAGCAGCAATGCTGATTCATTGAACTTCAAATTGTTTTTAAGGCCGTACAAGGTGATGAAGGCGCATACTCCAAAAAAAGAGACTCCAGCCATTGCCATGGCAAACATCGGCCCCTTGGCCTTCATGATACTTTTCCAGATGTACGTGCTGCCGGAAAGCCTGAGAGAAGGAACCGGAAAGGATCCTTTCAAAACCGGCACCAGTGCCAGCAGGCTGATGACCGTGATGATCATGAAAATCAGCCCGTTTTGCAATTCCGGCAATCCTGTCTGCAACGGAAGTGCGCTCTGCAGGATGAGATTATGCAGATATGGTGCTGCCAGGGGCAAGATCTTCTGTAAAGAGGCCAGCAAAACCGGTCCCGCTGCCAGTCCGAGAGTTGTCGATGTACCGAAAAGGGCCATCATCAACCCTTTGTTGGCCTGGAACTTAAGACCGGCTACCCGGGTCTGGAGCAGGATCATAAAAGCAAAATAACCTGCGCCGTTAACAAATACGGCTAAGGCCCAGATATAGGCGTTTGAGGTCAATGCCAAGGCCAGAAGAGCCGGCGTCCGCAATAACGTCGAGAAGAGCAGCCCTGCACGCATGCCGACAATACGCAGAATCTGGTAAAACAAAAGGCTTATCAATAACGAGGCAACTGTATCAAAGGACATGATCAATCCAATCATGGTGATTGATATCCCGTTCTTCTGCAGCGTAGCGGGTATAATGATGGTAGATGCACCCATGGCTAACGCGAGCAGGAACGTTGCCATGGAGCTTGACACAAGACTTGATATCGGGGAATTATGCACCTCGCCGTCTGTATGGATGCTTTTGTGCAAAGGCTCAGTCATGCTTTGTGCTGTTTTTTAAAGCCTGATAGTCAGTGTAAATTTTG
Source organism: uncultured Chlorobiaceae bacterium (assembly GCA_903820085.1). Lineage (GTDB taxonomy): Bacteria > Bacteroidota > Chlorobiia > Chlorobiales > Chlorobiaceae > Chlorobium. Next base: position 103,898 of record CAIJGA010000002.1, on the reverse strand, counting down.
TGTCGGCTGCGATTCATTATTTTGGAGAAATTCCGTGTAAACCAGACCATTGCTCCTATCAAAAACGAGATGAAAAATCCTGTCACCATTGCGCGAATCGTTGCCCGTCTGATCGGTTCAAGCCGTTCGAAATAATTGTCTGCACGAATATCCATTGCTAAAATGCAGACAAATTTTTCATGCTGGTCATAGACCGGGATATATGCGCTCATAAACGATCCCCATCGATCACGATAGGGCTCGTTTTCTGAAATTCTGACATGTTCTTTTAACGCGCGGACAACAAGAGGGCTGGCTTCCGCATATTCCTGCATGATATGGGACTTGTCATCAATACCGTCTCCATCCTTGTCGCCTGGCGGGGTAGGGTCCAAAACAAAATAGACCTTGTTGTCCTTCATGACCAGAGTGTAGACATAAGCAATTGATGGGTCTGACTGTAAGGTATTTATGAGCGGCTGGATCGCTTTTTTGTATGCCGCTGACTGTTCCTGATCGCGAGATATGAATTGGCGGTGAGCTTCGCCATCCACAAATGATGCACCCACGGCTCCGGCCCGCAGAAGTCCCTCACGGATTTCCCCTTTTTGGGCGTTCAACGCATGAAAGTAGATGAAGTAGGTTGTAACTAAAATGGCAAAAAAGACCGACAGGCCGATGAGAATGGCTTCTGCAATCGGGTAAAACCGATACTCGACTGAAACCCATTCGGGGGCATCTGCGGGTTTGTCCTGTTTTATTTGTTTTGATGTTTTGAACATAATTTTGGACAGTCCAGATGATATTGCTATGCAATCTGCCGGCTGGCAAGATCTTTGAAAAAGCCTTCAACGGCCATCAGTTCCTCATATTTGCCGGACTGCACGATGCGGCCACGGTCGAGGCAGTAGATACGGTCTGCCTTGCAGATGGTGCTGAGACGGTGAGCAATGACGATGCGGGTTGCTTTAAGCTGTTGAAGGCTGCTGCTGACAATTTCCTGAGTGCGGTTGTCAAGGGCACTGGTTGCCTCGTCAAAAAAAATAATGGCGGGCTTGCGTACCAGGGATCCGGCAATCAGGAGCCGCTGCTTCTGTCCGCCGGAAAGTGTTCCTCCTCCTTCACTGATGACGGTATGCATCCCCATTGGCATCTGTCGGATATCCTGATCAAATCCGGCCATTTTTGCCGCGTCCCAGGCATCGTCCACCGTGAGGGTTGACGAGCCTATGATGTTCTGCAGGATAAATCCCGGTTGGAGCTGACCGTTCTGCATGACGACGCCGATCTGGCGGCGAACAGCCTGCACATTCAGCGATGCCAGATCTTCTCCGTCATAGTAGACGGTGCCTGAATCGGGCTGTTCAAATCCGAGAAAAAGACGGAGCAGGGTTGATTTGCCCGATCCCGATCCTCCGACAAGGGCAACAAACTCTCCGGGCAAGGCTGTAATGTTGATGTCGTACAGGATCTGCGGACTGTCGCTGCTGTAGCTGAAATTGAGGTTATGGACCGATACGCTGCCTGAAAGTCTGGAGGGGTATTTTTTTGTTTCATCCGATTCAGGTGTTGCCTGAAGCACCGGCTTGAGGCGTTCGTAAAGAGGGACGACATTAAGGCTTGCGATAACCGTCATCACCATCTGCAGAAGTGTGGTCTGAAAGCCGGTATAAGCTGAGGTAAAGGCTATAAATGAGCCGGTGCTGAGTCTGTCTGACTGGAGGAAATTGCCGGCTGAAAAAATGATAAGCGCAAGGGCAGCAACCGGAAAGGAGCTTGAGATAACCATCAGCTTGTTCTGGAGCTTGCCTGCCTCAAACATCAGCCCTCTTTCACGGATAAAAAGGTTTGCCCATTTTGAAAATGCTGTTTTTTCTGTTCCGGTCACCCGGATTTTGGTTATTCCGCCAAGCAGGTTGCCAAGCAGGCCGGAAATCTTTCCCTGAACAGTGAGGGCGTCACGGTTAAGGGTGAGTTGGCGGAGCGATATGAATATGGTTGCGCCAAGCATGATGACGGTAAGCAGAAGAGCAACAAGGGCAAGCTTCCAGCTGTAGAAAAAGAGCAGGGCGAGTGAGAAAACGCTGAAGACCATGCCCAGGATGACGCTGACAGCGGAGCTGCTGAGAATTTCGCGTATCTGTGTTGCGCCCATGACCCGTGCAGCAAGATCACCTGAAGAGTATAAACGGAAAAAATTGCTGGGGAGGTTCAGGAGCCGGTCAATGAGCCCGGGCTGTATAAGCATATCGATGCGGGTCTGCATTCTCATTGCCGCAATCTGTTTGGCAAGGTCGAATCCTGATACGGATATGACACTGGCAATAAGGATCAGCGTCAATTGCAAAAGCTGGCTGCGGTCGGATTGCGGGATCACGGTCCCAAAAAGCATACCGGTCAGCACAGGGGTCAGGAGTCCAAGCAGTGCACCTGCCGTGCCGAGCAGGAGCATTCGGATCATGTCTCCGCGGCAACCGAACATGCCGAACTTCAGCAGTTCTTTGCCTGTCATCGGCATTTCGGGAAAGGAACGGTAGAACATCCATGCCTGTTCGGCAATTCCATCGGCAACCAGGGCGCTGACTTCAACGGTCCCTGATGTTGACGGGTCAAAAAGCCGGTAGCCGGCAGCTCCTCCGGGAATGAGGGCACAGGGCTTTTTTCCTTCGGCAGTGTAGCAAAGCATAGGTCCGTTTTCCATGGTCCACCACCGCTCTGCCTTGCGAAGGGTGACCATCCGTGCCCGAATGCCGGAATACCTGCAAATAAACTGCAGCGGATCCTCATTTGAGCCGTGCGCATCACCGTAGGGTTTACGGAAGGTGAGTCCTGCGGCGTTACCTGCCAGAGAGAGGGCTGCAAACAAGGGGTCGGCATCAGAAGAACTCTCCAGGCCACTCCCTTCGCCATGCATCAGGGAGGCTATACGCCCGAGCACATTCCGGTATTCCTTCTGCTGGGTGCGGGCTTTCAGTTCCGATCTTTCAGTGAAGGACTTTTTCTGTTCAGCTTTATTTGTTTCTTTTTCCATGAGGGACTTAGGTTTGGACTATCCTGTCTTGATCAGACCGGCATAAGCACCGTCTTTTTCCATCAGCGAAGCATGCGTCCCCCGTTCTTTGACCCGGCCATATTCAAGAACAATGATCTCGTCGCAGTCACGGATGGTACTTAACCGGTGAGCGACAATAAGAGAGGTGCAACCCCTGCGGCGGATATTGCCGTCGATCACCTTTTCTGTTGCAGGGTCGAGTGCGCTTGTTGCCTCGTCAAGCACCAGGATTGACGGATCGATGGCAAGGGCACGGGCAATCTCAATCCTTTGGCACTGGCCGCCGCTGAAATTGCTGCCGCCCTCAGCCAGCACTCCCTGATAGCCTCCGGTACGGGCTGCTATAACATCATGGATAGCAGCATCCCCGGCGGCACGGGCTATTTCATGCTGGGGAATGGTGCTGTCCCACATGGCGATATTTTCGGCAATGGTTCCTTCAAAAAGAGTAATATCCTGGTCGACCATGCCAAGAGAGTTGATGAGTGCCCTTCGGGGGGTTTCGCGTCTTGGCCTGCCGTCAAACAGTACCTCACCGCTCCAGGGCTCATACAGGCCGGCGACAAGTTTGGCAATCGTTGATTTGCCTGAGCCTGATCCGCCAACCAGTGCTACCCTTGAACCGGGGGCAAGCTTGAGCGAAAAATCAGCAATGAGCGGAGGCTCAAGGATATTGTAGCCGAAGGTCACATTTTTCAGCTCTACAAATCCGTCAAGCTTTTCCCGGATACCGCCCGAACTGGTACCGGTATCGTCCTCATCAGCGAGCGAGGCTTCGTTTTCCATGACATCATCGAGCCGCTGCATGTCCCCTTCGGCTTCCTGAAGCTTCTGGCCAAGCGTCACCATCTGGTTGACGGGTGCCAGAAAAGAAAACAGAAGGCTTTGGAAGGCAATCAGCATACCCATGGTGAGCTCTCCATCCATCACCCGAAGAGCACCTGCCGAAAGAATGGCTATGTTTCCTGCTGTTTGAAGAAAAGGGGGTATGGCAAGAAGAAAAACGGTTGAGACCTCAAGCGTCTGCCGTCCGGCAACCATGTTGGCAAAGAGGCCTGACCAGCGGGAAAAGAAGTCCTGCTCTGATCCTGTTGCCTTGATGCTCTCAATGGTCTTGATGCCGTAAAAGGTGGTGCCGAGCAGCTTTCCGTTATCCTGCAGGAACTTCTGGTTAAGGACAATACGGTGCCGGGAGACAAGGGAGAGGGCAATGCCGTTCATGGATGCAATAATGATGGCTGCAATGGTCAGCACAACATCGTAACGGAACATCATAAAAGCATAAAAGCAGATAAGCAGGATATTGAGTCCGTTGGATGAAAGATCGCCGGCAACAAGGGTGGCGACCTTGTCGTTCAACTGGACGCGGTTGGCAATTTCGCCAGCCTGACGCATCGTGAAAAATCGTATCGGGAGGGCAAAAACATGGTTGAAAAACCTGGTTGATGAGGTCAGGGCAAGCTTGGTTTCGGCCTTGAGCAGGTAGTGCTGCTGGAGCCATGCAAGGGCGCCCTGCAGCAGAGCGGTCAACAGCATGCCGATAAGCAGGGGCTGCAGCCATCCGCTCATCCCTTTGACAAGAACATAGTCAATAAAAATGCGCAAGAATGAGGGTACCACCAGTCCGGGAATCACGAGCAGCAGGCTGACCAAGAGGATATAGACCAGCGCCTGTTCAAGGCCGGTCATTCTTTTTTTGAGACCATCCAGCAAGCTGAAGGGCTTTCCGCCAGTTCGGAAGTCGGCGGTAGGGGAAAAGGTTAAGGCGACACCTGAAAAGGAGTCATTGAATTCCTCTCTGGTTACCTTGCGGGGGCCCGAGGCGGGATCGTTGATATAGTACATGTTGTCTTTGTAGCCTTCGAGCACCACAAAGTGATAGAGATTCCAGAAAAGAATCAGTGGAAGCTTCTTTTCGTGGATCCCAACAGGCTCAAAGCGAAATCCTTTGGCGTCAAGGCCGTAGGTGCGGGCCGCTTTTATCAGGCTGCTTGCCTTGCTGCCGTCTCGCGATACCCCGCAGGATTCGCGGAGTTTTTCAAGAGGTTCATAGCGGCCAAAGTAGGCAAGAATCATGGCAAGCGATGCCGCTCCGCATTCTACCGCTTCCATTTGCAGTACGGTCGGGGTTTTTACCCTCCGTTCTTTCCAGGGAAGCTTTTCCTGTTGCTGTCTCATTGGTTCGCGGAAGGGTTTATGAGTGCCGGCACGGTAAGAAGATTTTGCCGTTCAACACGAAAACAGCCATCCTGCATCTCTATCAGTGAAGCGACCTCATAGCGGAGTTTAAGCAGTGATGATGCGTAGTCTTTTTCGGCGGCCAGCAGTTGCTTTTCGGCAAGGGAAAGGTCGGTGCTGACGTTTTGTACCTTGAAAAGGTCAGACATGCCCATCCTGTATTTTTTGAGTTCTGCTGCATTAAGACGCCGATATGTTTCAGCGCTTTTCATGCAGAGATGCCATTTTGCTGCGTTGCTTTTAACTGATTCGACAGCAAGACTCACCTCGCTCTCGATGGTCCGCTCAAGCGTCTGGAGGTTGATCAAGGCTGTTTCATGGAATGCACTGCTGCGAATAAATGCCGACCGATCGCTATGGTTGCCATAATCGAATGCGTAACGCAGTGTTGCGGAGACATTAACGCCCCTGGTATGACTGGCCAGTGAGGCAAGGTAGTCATCGATGCCTGTTCCGCTCTGGTAACCATTGTATCCGGCCCATAAATCAAGATCAATCCTGGGCTTCAGTCTGTTGCGACTTCCCATAACGAGATCGTTTGCAGCATCTCCCTGCAAGCGAAGTGCCTGAAGATCGGCGCGGGATGCAAGGGCCTGCGCTTTCACCCCTTTCAGTTGACTGAGCAAAGAGAGTTCCGCGTTTGGAAGCGGAAAAGAATCAAGCGGTTCTTCCGGCTCTTCACGTCCCGGAGTGGAAGTGCCCATTGAAAGCAAAAGGGCATTCCATGCCTCGCGAAGCGAATGGGCGTCACTGACTTCGGCAGCTTCCGCCAGTTGCAGGTATGCCTCGGCATGATCGGCCCTGATCATGGCAACCTCTCCTGCGCCGGCAAGCGACTTTGTGGCCCTGTAACTTTCTTCGGCCATACGGCTGAGCTGATGGTCGAGCCGGAGTGTCCGGTAGGCATAGACATAATTCCAGTATGCGTCAGCTGCCGAATAAACCGTCAGGCTGGCGGTATGCTGCAAGAGAAGGCTTTCGGCCAGATAGCGCTTTTTTGAAGCCGTCAGGTTCATCCGGGATTCGTTGTTTCCCAGTCCTTCCATAAGCGGAAGGGTAAAGGTGATGCCAACGGACGCCTCGCTGTTCGAGACTGAACCTGCGGGTGTATAGCCTGAAACCGAGGCCTCAGGGCTGACGGACAAGCCGAAGGGCAAAAGAGTGCTGGAGATGAGTGTGGTGCTCACCGTTTGAAGCCCTGAATCAGAAATCAAGGAACCGGCATCCTTTTGGTAGCCAAGAGAGAGCGATACCTTGCGGTCAAACGCCGAGCGTGCCAGCAGCAGATCACTTTCTGAAATCCTCAGGTTTTGTTTTTCCAATTGCACACCGGGAGCATGATCGAGCGCAGTTCTTACAGCGTCAAGCAGGGAGAGCGTGGCTGAAAGAGGTTCAGGCTGAAATACCATAACGGCAACAGCGAGAAATGCAGCGGCAGCGACCTTTCTTGACAGAGACCGGAAGAGTGACAGCTGCCGGTTCCGGCGATTACGGTTTGCCATTTCAGCGAACCTCACCGAGAACATATTTCTTGAACACCGGGATGACAAGATCGAGCGGTCTTTGTTCTTCGACGCTAATCTGCCCGGTACAGATTGTTCCTGACGTAATGTTAACCCGGGGACCTTTGCCTGAGGTCCAGCGATACCCGCTGAATGATGATGCATCACGACCAAGCCTGATGATAACTTTATAAACCGGCCCTGAGGCTGTAAATTTCCGTGCCAGAGATTCATTGATATCGTTTTCGATAGAAGCAGAGGTTTCCGGGTACTCGCTGACATAGGTTACTTCACCGATAATATGCCCATACTCTTCGGGTGCAACCGTTGACGGCGAGACGAACACGGTCATGCCTTTTTTTGCATTCTTGGCGTTATCTGCAGAGACATACATATACAAAAGAAGGCCATCCGGAGTCTTGCCGCTGGCATCTGTCTTTTCCAGCAACAGCAAATACTTGCCGGCACTTACAAAATCACCATTGTTAAATTGTATCTCAGTTACCTTTCCCGTGTAAGGGGCAACCAGAATAGTCTGCCACTTGTAATTGTTTTGTGTTGCGTTATAGTGGCGTTCGGTAGCGGCATTTTTTTCTTCAACGCTGTACAATTCGTTTTTTGCAGTCATCAAATCCTGCCCTGCACTGGTGACAAGTGCTTTTTCTACAAGCCCTTCCCTGAAGAGTCCATTGAGGCGATCAACTCTTTCGGTCAGTGACTGGATGGTTTGCTGAAGAAATGCCTTTCTCTCCTGTTGATGCTGACCCAGAAATTCCGATTCGGAACGGGCAGTTTCGACAGATTCTTTGAGTTCAGGCTGTTCAACAACGGCGATAAGCTGACCTTTTTGGACAACATCACCACCCTTTACGGTAAACTGCCGGAGTACGCCGTTTGTTCGCAAAAAAAGAGCATCGATGGATCCTGTCACCATGGTAACCCCCTCTCCGGGAATGGTGACGGGTATTTTGCCAAAAAAGCCCCATATGATTACGGCCGCAATCAGGACACCTCCTGCAAGCAAGGCAATCCATCCTCGAGAGTCGGTCACCGGCATCAACCGGTCAAGGTCGTCAGGCGATTTGAGCTTTTTTAGAGCTTCTTTTCTGAATTCAAGGGCCATGGAAAACGATTCATCGAATGTTCGGGCGTCTGCAGAAAGTAAATACTAAGATTGTGAAACGTAAGATCTATAATATAGCCTTTAATTTTTTTTTGGTTAAGAGCTTATTCTTTGGCTACTGTTTTAATAACCGGGCAGAGTATTCCATCGGAACCGATGCCTACCGTGATCCGGACTGTCTGGAGTGTAAGGTACTGCCCATCTGCGGAGGGGATGCGCCAACAAGCGGTTGCGGGCAAAACAGCTCGGTGAAGAGGGTCTGGAATTCTGCTCACCCTACAAGGATAACCTTATTGCCTATCTCGAAGCCTACATTGATTCGTTATTCATAAAAAAGTTTTCATCGCCTTGCAGACCCTTGAAAGGGGGAGTCCCATAACGTTGTAGTAGCATCCCTCAATCCGCTTGACGTGGCAGGCCATCAGGGGATCCTGGATGCCGTATGCTCCGGCTTTGTCGTACGGTTTTTCGGAAAGGATATAGCGCTTGATTTCATTGTCGGTCATGGGATCAAACTCTACGGTAGTGGCTACGCATTCGGTGTGGGTTTTGTCGCCGCAACGGAGTACAAAGCCGGTATAGACCCGGTGTGAGCGGTTCTGGAGGCTTTTGAGCATGTCGAATGCCTCATCGAATCCTGCAGGTTTCCCGAACATGCGGTTTCCTTTTGTGACGACGGTGTCGGCAGCGAGAATGATGGTGCTGCCTCCTTGTTTCGGCAGCAGTGCTGCTGCTGCCTCGGCTTTTTCATAGGCAATTTTGGTGACATTGTCTTCGATTGAGCTGGCGGGGTCGAGTGTTTCGGGAGTCTCGACCGCCATGGTTTCGAAGGGGATGAGCATCAGCGAGAGAATATCGCGCCGTCTTGGTGATTGCGATGCAAGAATAAGGGCTGGTTTAGCCATGAGAGACAATACCTCAGTTCAGATTGTTCCAGCCCCTGCGATTCAGGTCTGCATAGATGAGTGCGCCGGCAATGATTCCTGCACTAAGATAGAGTGATCCCTGAAAAACATCGCCGAAGATGAATTTTCCGGTGCCGAAAAGGATGGTGTAGATCATGATTATGCCGAGCGCCCAGTCAACAAAGAGCATGACAAAGCCGGTGTCGGATTCGACCTCGGGCAGGTTTTTCGAGATTTTTTTCCAGAGTACTCCGCCGACCCGTGTTGTTCTGTAGAAGGTCTCCAGCTGGGCGGTTTCGGTTGGGGGCGTCAGGAAGGTGACGATCAGGGTTGCGGTGATGGTAAAGGCAACGATGATGAAAATCGAGAAGGGAAAGGTTATGGCAGTGAAGAGCTGCAAAAAGGTGAAGGCGATGAAGGGCGCCACCATGGAGGTTATTTCGGACCAGGCATTGAGTCTCCACCAGAACCAGCGGAGAATGAGGACAAAGCCGGTGCCTGCACCGCACTGGATGATGAACTCCCATGCTCCGGTGATGGTGTCGAGCACAAAGAAGGTGATGTAGAGGGCAAAAAGGGCTGTCAGGGCGGTGGTGATTTTTGATACCGTGACATAGTGCTTTTCATTGGCGCCAATTTTCAGGAAGCGCCGGTAGAAGTCGTTGATCAGGTAGCTCGTTCCCCAGTTCAGGTGGGTTGAGAGGGTCGACATGTAGGCGGCAAGGAAGGCGGCAATCAGCAGCCCTTTCATTCCTGGAGGGAGTACCGCTTTCATGACGTAGACGAAGCCGTCCTCTTTCTGGTTCATCGGCAGGTCGGGAAACATGACAAGGCTGACAAGGCCTACAATGATCCATGGCCATGGCCGCAGGCAGTAATGGGCAACGGTAAACCAGAGGGTGGCAAGGAGCGAGTGTTTTTCGTTTTTGGCGCTCATCATGCGCTGGGCGATATAGCCGCCGCCGCCGGGTTCTGAGCCGGGGTACCAGGATGACCACCACTGGACAAAGGCCATGGCGGCAAAGGAGATGAAGGGAAGGGCGACTGCTCCCGTGATGCTTTTTCCTGATGAGGTGAAGGTTGGGAAGAAGTCGAACATCCAGGCCGGCAGGGCTTTGGTGAGGCCTCCTGCAGAGACGACAGCGGGGGATTGAACCGCGAGGACGGCAAGAATGATGCAGCCGGTCATGGCAATGACAAACTGCACGGCATCGGTAATGGAGACGCCCCAGAGTCCGGAAAGTCCGGAATAGAAGGTGGTGAGCAGAACGAGGATGACAATTGCCAGTTCGGGGTTGAGCTCCGGCACCATGATGCGGATGATCTTGTACATGGCGAGGTTGACCCAGCCGATAATGACGGCGTTGATGAAGAGGCCGAAATAGATTGCCTTGAATCCGCGCAGGAAGCGGGCTGCCGGGCCGCTGTAGCGCAGCTCGATGAACTCAAGGTCGGTCAGGATTTCGGCTCTCCGCCAGAGACGGGCAAAAAAGAAAACCGTCAGCATGCCGCCGGAAACAAAGGTCCACCAGACCCAGTTGCCGGCAATACCGTTTTTGGCTACAAATCCTGCAACGGCAAGCGGAGTGTCGGCAGCGAAGGTTGTGGCAACCATGCCGGTACCGGCTATCCACCAGGGGAGCTGGCGTCCGGAAAGAAAAAATTCGCCGACATTTTCCGAGGCTCTTTTTGAGAACCACAGGCCGATAACCAGCGTCAGCACGAGATAGCCGACGATGAAACTGTAATCAAGGAGGTTGAGCTGTTCCATCTCTTTTTTTTGAAATTATTGTTGCCTGTGCCCTCTTATTCGTCGATTCTTGAAAGCTCGCGGAAGCTCTGGAAGCGGTCTTCAATTTCAAGGAGATCAAGCGCGGCTATTTTTTCGGTGCCGAATTTTTCGACACAGAAGCTGGCCATGGCGCTGCCGTAGAGCACTGCCCGGCGGAGTTCGGAATCGGTGATGGTTTCGCAACGGGAAAGGTGGCCGAGAAAGCCTCCGGCAAAGGTGTCGCCTGCGCCGGTCGGGTCATAAATGGATTCGAGCGGAAAGGCCGGTGCGGCAAAGATGCCTGTTTCGGTAAAGAGCAGGGCGCCGTGTTCGCCTTTTTTGATAATCAGGGTTTTCGGGCCCATCTGGCGGATAATTCTCGCTGACTTGACCAGGTTCGGGTCTCCGCTCAGCAGTCGGGCTTCACTGTCGTTGAGGATGAAGATATCAACCTGCTTCAGGGTTTTTTTGAGCTCTTCGGGTTTTCCTTCGATCCAGAAGTTCATGGTATCGAGGATGACCAGTTTTGGCTTGCTGATCTGGTCGAGCACCTTGAGCTGCAGTTCCGGGTCGATATTGCCGAGGCAGACAAATTCGGCATTGCGGTACTGGTGGGGAACAACGGGATCGAAATCGGCAAAGACGTTTAGCTGGGTGTCGAGCGTGTCGCGGGTGTTCATGTCGTAGTGATAGCGGCCTGCCCAGCGGAAGGTTTTGCCTTCATCGACCATCTGAACGCCTTTGGTGTCGATGTTTCTGGAGTGAAGCAGATCGAAATGTTTCTGCTCAAAATCGGAGCCGACGACGCCGACCATCTGGATGGAGTCGGTAAAATAGCTGGCCGACAGGGCAATGTAGGTGGATGATCCGCCAAGGGTGTTGAGGGAACTTCCAAAAGGGGTTTCGATGTCGTCAAAGGCAAGAGAGCCGACAATGAGTATAGACATAGGAAAAGATGGATTTGATTGACGGAAAAGTTAAAAAAGATACGGTTTTCGCTGCATTTTTTTAAAGCTCAACGGGAAGTTCAAAGAGCATGCATTGTCCCGGCTTACAGCTCAGCTCAAGCCGGTGCTCTCTTATCTGGCAGGATTGCTGGCTGATAAGGTCAAAGAGAGAGGCATTTTCTGTGCTGAATTCAAGAAAGCCCTCTCTGGTGTCGTAGAGATTGCTGTTGCCGACAAAGAGAAGCGTTTTGCCTGCTGCGGTTCTCATGACGGCAAAAAGATCGGGCTGGCTGGTATAGGGAATGGTCATCGAACCGGGTTCGCCTGAAAGCACCAGGTCGAGATAGCGTTCCCGTATTGCAAGGATTTTATGGATATAGCTGTTGAGGGGCTCGAGGCCGTTGCTCTTTTCCCAGTCGAAACTGAGTGCGCTGAAGAGGGGCAGTTTTTCGGGCGGATAAAGGGTGCGGTCTTCGTCGGTGAAATTGAGTCCGAGGTTTACCGGATACCATTCGCAGATTTCCATGCCCGACTGGAGAAAGGGGATGGCCGGCAGTATGGCGCTGAGCGTGAAGATGAAGGTCGAGTGGTTGCGGCCTGCTTCCTGGCGCGGATAACGGAAACAGACTCGAGGAGTGTTGTGATTTTCTCCTGTCCCGAAAAATGGCAGTGCGACACCGGTTTTGTTGAGGTGGTTCAACAGTCCCCTGATAAAGACAATGTCGTGAATGACAAAGGGGAGAGAGCCAAAGACAGCATTGAACCCTTCGGCCCGGATTTCGGGGGTCGGATTGAAGTTTTCATCCCAGAATGCAAAGTCGGCTCTTTTTTCGCGTGCCTTGCGGACAATCGTCTGTTTCAGCAGGGTGGGCAGGGCATGGCCCATATCGATCATGGCACCGTCAATCTGATACTCTTCCTGATAGCTGGGGATGATATCCGAAATCTCGTTCCAGAGGCTGGTGTTGAAGGTGGCCGGATCGTCCAGGGCACTGTCGTACATCCTGATGGTGTTGTAGGCAATGTAGTTGAATGCTTCATGGTCGTGCATTTTCAGGTAGGTGACATCACTCCATGCCGGTTGACGGTCGTCAGGGGGCCAGTCGGAGAAGGCGCTTGCGATACGGCATGGCGTTCCGTCTGCTGCGGTGCCCTGAAGCGATTCGCTCTCTTCAGGGAGTGTTACCGGCTGCTGAACGAACTGCTCACGGTATTCCTGGTGCGGTGCGGGGAGGTTGCGGAGTTCATGGCGGTCAACAACCTCATAAATGCGGTTGAGTGTATCCCGGTCAAAATGGGGCGGACCGTAGTTGCTGCTCTGATGGTTGTCTTTAATCCAGTAAAACCATTCGGGGTGCTCTTTTATCCAACTGCTGTCCACAGAGGTTGTTCTGAAGACAAACTCGAGCACAACATGCATGTCGAGGAGGTGTGCTGCTTCAACAAACGCTTTGAGGAGAAGTTCTGCAGAAAGTCCGAGTGCCGGCTCACTGAGGAGGGGATCGAGCTTTCGCGGGTTTTTAATGGCATAGGGGGAGCCGAGAGAGCCTTTTCTGCTTGCTGTACCGATTTGGGTGAGCGGAAGAAGGTAGATGGTATTTGCACCAAGTTTTTTTATATACGGCAGGAGTGCGATGGCTTTCAGCAGGGTTCCGGTTTCCCTGAATCCGCTTGGTAGCGGTTCCGGGCTGATGGAACCGTCGCCGTTATGGTCAAAGGCTGCTGCGAGGCGGACAAAGAGGTTGTAGACAACCGCACCGGTTCTCCAGTCGCCATCGGTTGGCTTTGGGGCAAGAGAGTCTTCGGTGTTCAGGATGGATTCGATGATGTGACCGAAGTAGAGTGCCGGGTTGACCTCTTCGGTACCGCTCTCTTTTCCGCTCCAGATGCCGGGGATTTTGTAAAGAGTGCCGGTTTCAGGGCTTTTCAGGCTTTTGAGTGCCTGAAGGAGCGATGCAAGGTGAGTTTTCTGCAACGTGATGTTATTGTTTTTCGGTAAGATAAGGTGACGATAACTAATAATAGAAAAAGCAATGTACTAAAGATTTTATTTCTCTTTATGAAGAACATCAGGATTACTGTTGAATATGACGGGACCTCTTTTGCCGGCTGGCAAAGGCAATCCGGCGCTATTGTTACTGTACAGGGGGAGATTGAAGCGGCGCTTTGCACCATTTTGCAGGAAAACGTCTCGCTTGCCGCGGCCGGCAGAACCGATAAGGGTGTTCATGCCAGAGCCCAGATTGCAAATTTTTTTACAGCCTCACCGATGGAGCCGTCCAGAATGGTTCATTCGCTCAATTCGCTTTTGCCGAAGACGATCAGGATCAGCAATCCCCAGGAAGCTGATGCGGATTTTCATGCCCGCCATAGTGCCAGAGAGAGGGAGTATCGCTATTTTCTGCTTGAGGAACCGTCTGCAATTTATGGCCGGTTTGCCGGGTGTTCAAACGGAAAACTTGATGTTGCCGTCATGCAGGAGATGGCGAAATGCTTGATTGGAACCCACGATTTTTCAGCCTTTTCAAAGGAAGACCGGGATAATCCTGGCCGCATCTGTACGGTGAGAGCTTGCAAATGGTACCGTTACCGCCACACGCTTGTTTTGCAGATTTCAGCGGACCGGTTTTTGCGCAGCATGGTGCGCTATCTTGTTGATGCCATGATCTGTGCAGGAAAGGGGGGCCTTTCGGTCGAAGAGTTTTGCCGTATGCTTGAAACCGGGGTGATGACCGGTCAGCTTAATCCGGCATTGCCGGAAGGTCTTTTTTTGTGGAAAATAAGCTACTGATGTTACCATTACCTGACATTGTGCAGATAAACGTTCATGATTATTGTAATAGTCGTGAACTGTTTTTATGTTACTTTAACAGTTCAATAGGGATTTTTGCTGTTGCAGCATGGATCGTTTAACAACCATTGCACTAATCAAACTGCCGCTTGTGAAAATCAGATTCTCTTATACATTACTCAAATTGTTGCTGTCGGCACTATGTTTTCAGTCTCTGGCTTTGCCGGTTCGTGCCGCTGGCTCTACTTCCAACAGCAGGGATTCGTTTGCCCGGTCGTCTGTTTCCGAGATTCTTGACAGCCTGGTGAATGCTACCTATTTTAAGGACGAACACTTTTCCATACCCTCAAAAGAGAGCGGCAAGTTCGGCTTTCCCTCTAGCTTTGTGCCTCAGTTCAGCGATTCGGTTTATGCCGCAAGGATTGCAACGCTCAGACGGAAAACCCCGATTCCTCTTGTCTACAATGAGCATGTCAGGGGATTTATCCGGCTTTATGCTGTCGACAAGAGAGGATCGGTTGCGAAAATTCTCGGACTGACGAAACTTTATTTTCCTCTTTTTGAGGAAAAACTTGATGCGTACAATGTTCCCCTTGAGATAAAGTATCTGGCGATTGTCGAATCGGCCCTGAACCCTACGGCGGTCTCTTCTGCCGGAGCAAAAGGGTTGTGGCAGTTTATGTACGGAACCGGCAAGATGTACGGATTGCAGTCGTCCTCGTTTATTGAGGACCGCTATGACCCATACAAGTCTTCGGTTGCGGCATGCAGATGCCTGAAGGATCTCCACAATATTTACGGTGACTGGTTCCTTGCTCTTGCAGCCTATAATTGCGGTCCGGGAAATGTCAACAAGGCAATCAGGAGGGCTGGAGGGATAAAGGATTACTGGGCAATATGGGATTATCTGCCGGCTGAAACCAGGGGTTATGTTCCGGCGTTTATTGCCGTGAACTATATTATGAACTACTATAATGAGCATAATATCCGTCCGGTTGAACCGGGATTCCTCTATCAGGATATCGATACGCTGAAAACGACACGCCTTTTGTCGTTCGAGCAGATAAATGAGACCATAGGCATTCCGATGCGTGATCTCAGGTTCCTTAATCCGCAGTACAAGCTGGGAATTATTCCGTCCGCAGGGCTTTCTTCGCCCAATGTTATCCGGCTGCCAAGAAAATATATTGCCCAGTTCCAGAAGCGCGAAGATGAGATCTATGCCTACAAGTCATCGGTAACTGCCGAGCGTGAAGGGCTCTATGCAAAGCTTGAAAGTCTCAATGCCGGCCCCGGCAGCCAGACTGCTGATCAGGTATCTGCACAAAAGGGCCAGAAGATCCATGTTGTGCAGGAGGGAGAAAATCTGGGCTCGATTGCGCGGATGTATCGGGTCTATATCAGTCAGATTATAGCCTGGAATAACCTCAAGGATGCTGATGTTGTGCCCGGCCAGAAACTTATTGTTTTCGGGACTCCTGATAATGTTACGTTCTCTCAGCCGGAGCCGGCAAGAGGCCGTGAGGCAAGGGATGAGAGTGTCAGGAAGGCAACTGAACGTCACCGGGTGTCAAGAGGTGAAACTCTTGCATCCATTGCAAGAAAGTATCATACCACGGTTCAGCGCCTGGCATCGCTGAACCATTTGACCGGCAGGAAGCAGATTGTTCCGGGTCAGCGCATCAAGGTTGACGGCGAGGTTTCCTTCGATAACAGCCGTCGGTCATCGTCGCATGTTTCGGTTGTACGATACGGCAGGCCGCATGGAAGGGGCGTTTACAGAGTAGGCCGTTCGTCATCCCGGAGGGTTTCGGTCGGAAAACATCATAACGCAAGGCAATCCGGTTCCTCTCATCATGCCCGCAGGCGCAGGAGGTGAGGAGAGCGGGAAAGAGATTTTTTTAACCGCGGTAATTGTTTTTCGTCGTGTTCTATTAAAATATAATTTGTTATCTTAAGCCTTTTCAGGTTGGTCAATTGATGAAGAATAACTGTTGGTAGAACCCGCTTTATTCAATAATTCTTTAAATGAGAATCACTAAAACGTATGCGTAATATCATTTTTACCGGAAAAGGTGGTGTTGGTAAAACTTCTGTAGCTGCCGCAACAGCTCTCAGAGCCGCAGATATGGGGTACAAGACCCTTATTATGTCTACCGATCCGGCCCACAGTCTGGGTGACTCGCTCGATATTCAGTTAGGGCCTTCCCCGGTTAAAGTTGCTGAAAATCTATGGGGTCAGGAAGTAAGCGTTTTCGGTGATCTCAATCTTAACTGGGATGTCGTCAGGGAGCATTTTGCCCATTTGATGGAGTCTCGGGGTATTGAAGGTGTCTATGCCGAAGAAATGGGTGTGCTTCCGGGTATGGAAGAACTTTTTTCTCTTTCTTATATCAAGCGCTATAATGAACAGCAGGAGTATGATCTTCTTGTTGTTGACTGTGCGCCTACCGGCGAAACTCTTCGTCTTCTCTCCCTGCCTGAAACATTCGGATGGTTTATCAAGCTTATCCGCAATGTTGAAAAATTCATGGTGAAACCGGTTATCAGACCGCTTTCGAAGAAAATCAAGAGAATCGACGATTTTGTAGCTCCGGTAGAGGTTTATGACAAGGTTGACAATCTTTTCTCTTCCACGGAAGGAATTATTGACTTGCTGGCCGACAGTACCAAGACCACCATGCGTCTTGTCATGAATCCTGAAAAGATGGTTATCAAGGAGTCTATGCGCGCCTTGACCTATCTTAACCTTTACGGGATTACGGTTGACCGCATTACCATCAACCGTGTGATGCCTGACCAGAGCCCTGACCCTTATTTCCAGAAGTGGCGTGCCATTCAGCAGAAGTACATTGAGCAGATCCAGGAAGCGTTTGCTCCGATTCCTATCACTGAAGTGCCCTTGTTTGATGATGAGGTTGTCGGTATAGCGATGCTTCGCAGGGTAGGCGAGAAAGTTTACGGTGACCTGAACCCTCTCGATATCTTCTTTAACGAGAATCCTATTGACATCAAAAAGGTTTCAGATGGCCATTACAAGGTTCGTGTCAGATTGCCCTTTATGGAGAATATGGGACTTGAACCAAAAATCCTCAAGCTTGGCGATGATCTTACTATCCGCATAGGGGATTACCAGAAAATTGTGGCCTTGCCGATTTTTCTTGCCGGTATGGAATCAACTGGTGCCTCTTATGAAGACAAGTGGCTGAGTATTGATTTTGAAAAGGCTAAACTCTGAGCTTGCCCAGGGTGTGATTCAGCAATTGAGTACAATAAAAAACCTGCCTTGCCGGCAGGTTTTTTATTGACTGATTTTTTTCTGCCGGTTAGAGTGAAACAAGATTGGCAACATCAACGCCATTAACGGCTCTTATTTCATCAAGCAACGCAGAGGTAACATTGCCGTCAACCACAATTGCTGTCAATGCAACCTTTTTTTCCTCGTCTCTCGATAGAGCCACATAGGCGACATTCAGGTTATGCTGCAAGAGCAACTGGGTTACATTGGCAATAACGCCGGGCTTGTCGGTGTTGTTGTATATGATAATGTTGCCTTCAGGCTTGAATTCCACGAGAAACTGGTCGATCATGACAATCCGGATCTCTTTTTCACCAAAAACGGTTCCGCCGATCATGCGTTTGGTTGTTCCGTTTTCAAGTTCTATGCGGATCAGATTAGTATAGTCCGGGTTCTCTTTTTCAAATTTCTGTTCAAGAGTGATACCGCACTCCTTTGCCATCGTGAAGGCGTTGATGTAGTTGGTATCCTTTGACTGGCGGACGTCAAGAAGCCCTTTGAGGGCTGCGGCGGTAATAACTTCATTGAAGGTATGAAGGAACTCTCCCGAGGTTCTTACGGTCATTTTGCTGGCCTGAACCGGGGTCATTTGTGCCAGAATGGCGCCAAGCTTTTCTGCCAGGGCAAGATATGAGCGCACTCCGGGAGCCTGTGCCAGTTTGACGGCTGAAGCGTTAACAGCGCCTTCGAGCTTTCCTGTCTGTTTCCATTCGACAATCTGATCTGCAATCTGAATGGCAACTTTTAGCTGTGCTTCGCTGGTGGATGCGGCAATGTGCGGGGTGGCAATAACCTGTTCGAGCTGGAGAAGCGGATTGTCGGGGTTGACGGGTTCGGTCTCAAAGACGTCAAGGGCTGCAGCAGAAACTTTTCCCGACTGAATGGCTTCCGCCAGGTCTGCCTCATTGATAATTCCGCCTCTGGCGCAGTTGACAATGATAACGCCCTGCTTCATCAGGTCGAGCGTCTCTTTTGAAATCAGATTGCGGGTTGACTCGTTGAGGGATGAGTGAATGGTGATAAAATCAGCCCGTTTGAAATTCTCATGCAGGGGGAGGAGCTCAATGTTGAGTTTTGCGGCATATTCGTCAGGGATCATGGGGTCATAGGCAATTGTTTTCATGCCGAATGACTGCATGCGGGATGCTACTTCACGTCCTATTTTTCCAAGACCGATAATGGAGAGGGTTTTTCCCTCAAGTTCGACGCCGGAAAATCTTGTCTTGTTCCAGTTCCCCTGTTTCAGGTCTGCTGTTGCCTGGGGTATGCGACGTGCTGCGGAAAGCATCATGGCGCAGGTATGTTCAGCAGCGGAAACGGTGTTTCCTCCAGGAGTGTTCATGACGATAATGCCATTGCGGGTTGCAGCTTCAAGGTCGATGTTGTCAACTCCGGCTCCGGCTCTTCCGATAAGTTTCAGGTTGGTGCCGCATTCGATAATTTCGGCGGTAACTTTTGTTGCGCTTCTGACGATCAGCTTGTCGAAGCCCCCAATGATTTTTTTGAGTTCTTCCTTGCTGATTTTCGGTATTTCGGTCACATTAAAACCGTTTTGCGCGAGGATCTGACCGCATTGTGAATCAATACCGTCAGTAATCAGTACGTTCATGTTCTTTATTGATTATGAGATTGCCTGGAATGTTCTTGAAAAAGGTTTCCAAAGCCTTTTATGCCTTTCAGTTTACCCCTTCCTGATATTTGTTGCTATAATATATTTTTTTTGAGGCTATTAGTGTTAAAGAAATCTTGTTGCATTCTCTGCCCACCATAAATGCCGGAATGAGAAACGGTGATGGGCCTGCAGGGTTATTTTCGCGGAATTTATCGGTATTGATGCCCATTATATTCAGTTGGTTTTTTTATCTTGATTCTTCTAAATTCCCATTATGTTATTTTTGCTGTAAAAAGAATGGAACAGTTACATGATTTAAGAGTTTCACGAATTATCCGTCTTTGCTCGCCAAGGTCGCTGAAGGAGAAGTTACCGGTTGATGAGCAGGTTGCGGCTACGGTTGCTGCGGGACGTCGTGAAGTTGAGAATATATTGACCGGCAAGGATTTGAGAATGCTGGTTATTGTCGGGCCCTGTTCAATTCATGATATGGATGCGGCACGCGAGTATGCCACCCGCCTGTCGCTCTTGCGGAGCGAGTTGCAGCACGATCTTTGCATCATGATGCGGGTTTATTTTGAAAAACCAAGGACGACTATTGGATGGAAAGGGTTTATCAATGATCCTCATCTTGATGATACCTATGATATTGAGCATGGCTTGTTTCATGCCAGAAAGCTTCTTCTTGAGATCAATGAAATGGGTTTGCCGGCGGCAACTGAATTTCTTGATCCCATATCGCCGCAATATGTTGCCGATTTGGTGAGCTGGGCAGCCATCGGGGCACGGACCATTGAGTCGCAGACGCATCGCCAGATGGCCAGCGGACTTTCGATGCCGGTCGGATTCAAGAACTCGACTGACGGAAGGCTTAATGTTGCGGTTGATGCGATTCGTTCGGCCATGCATCCGCACAGTTTTCTCGGAATTGATCAGGACGGACACAGCAGTGTTATTACAACAAAAGGCAATCCGTTCGGACATCTTGTGCTGCGCGGTGGCGACAAGCCGAATTATGATGCTGCCAATATTGCTCTTGCTGAATCATGGATCGGAAAGGCCGGTCTGGAGCAATCGCTTCTTGTTGATTGCAGTCATGCCAATTCAGGCAAAAAGCATGAGCAGCAACTGGCGGTCTGGGAAGATGTTCTGAAACAGAAACGAGAGGGCAATAAAAGTATTGTCGGAGTCATGATTGAAAGCAATCTCTGCTGCGGCAATCAGCCTTTTCCTGAAGATCCCGACAAGCTCCGCTATGGGGTGTCAATTACCGATGAGTGCCTTTCATGGGAGGATACCGAACGCATGTTGCGTGAAGGGGCTGCCGTCATGCATGAACTTATTCAGTAAGAGTCCATTTGGCGACTGGAGACCCTTTTTTATTGCCTTGAATCCTGCATAACCTTAACCGGTTGCGACTTAATGGTATCGGCCATTTTGCTGGAATGCTCAAGGCAGCAGGTATGCTGTTTTTTTATAGAGTGAGTTTTCCTCTGTTCAATGGAGATTTTTTTGATTAATCAAACCGTTACCATCACAAAAAAGGGAGGGTTCCAATGGCAATAGAGATTCGACAGGTCCAGAACAAGAAAGAGCGAAAGGAGTTTATCAAATTTGCCTGGCAAATCTATCGCAAAGAGCCGGAACTCAATAAAAACTGGGTTCCTCCGGTTATTGACGATTACATGAAAACTCTCGATACGGAAAAGTTTCCCTTATATGAGCATGCTGATCTCGCCATGTTTACAGCCTGGAAAGAGGGGGTTATGGCAGGCACCATTGCCGCTGTTGAAAACAGGAGGCATAACGGGTTTCATGGCGACAAGGTTGGCTTCTGGGGCTTTTTTGAGTGTATCAATGATCAGGCGGTAGCCAATGCTCTTTTTGATGCGGCTTCCGGATGGCTGAAAAAGAAAGGCCTCAATGCCATGCGCGGACCGGTCAGTCCCTCAATGAATGACCAGTGCGGCATGCTGACCAAAGGATATGACAGTCCGCCGGTTTTTCTCATGCTTTATAATCCTCCTTACTACAACGATCTTGTCTTGAGGTATGGGCATCATGTCGGGCAGGAATTGCTGGCATGGTATATTGACCAGAAAATTATCGATATCGAACGCTTGCGCCGCATTGCGGGGCATGTGATGAAAAGGGAAGAGCTGACGGTGCGGATCATGGATATGAAGCATTTTGATCAGGAAATTGAGCGTATACGGGAGATCTACAACAAAGCCTGGGAGAAAAACTGGGGGTTTGTACCCATGACGAACAAGGAGTTTGATTTTCTTGCAAAAAGCCTTAAGCCTCTTGCAAATCCTCATTATATCTACTTCGTCGAGGATCGCAACAAGCGCACCATCGGTTTTTCACTCTCGCTTCCCGATATTAACCAGGCACTGAAACATGTAAACGGAAATCCTTTCTCGCCGCTCGGCCTGCTGAAATATCTCTGGTACAGCCGCAATATTACCATGGTTCGCACCATAACCATGGGCGTGTTGCCTGAATACCGAAACAAGGGCGTTGACAGCATCCTCAATACCCAGATTGCTGATTATGGCGGCAAGCACGGGGTATTTGCCAGTGAAATGAGCTGGGTGCTCAAGGCAAATGAGTCTATGAGCAAGTTGGCAAAGGTTATCGGAGGGAGGCCCTACAAGGAGTATGTTATCTACGAGGCGGATATTTAGCCTTGAGGTTATGGAGAGAGAAAAAAAAGAGACCGTTTTTGGCGGTCTCTTTTTTTGTGCCCGATAGAGGAAGAGCATTCAGGACTTTTTTGTTCAGAAGGAAGCCATAAAAACAAGGTGTGAAGCTTCGGTGTCAGGATTGTAGACGTATGATGCGGTGTAGCGGTCTTTTGAAACTGATATGCCGGTGTTGACAAGGGCAATATTGCCGGTTTTCTGGATGCCGAACTGGTCGCCATAGAAATCTTCATCACCTAAGCCAACAACGCCTTTTGCGGTGTAGCCATCCTTGCTGTAGAACTTGTAGCCAGCTTCAAAGTACTTGGCATTCTGAACTCCATTGCTTGAACTGCCTGTATTGCCAGCAACGTTGATTGCTGCCAAAAGGCTGAGATTGTCTTTTGCATAGCCAACACTAACTTCAACCACGTTTGGCCCATCACTGCTGAAATCGAATGTCCTGTTGGTGCCACCAACAAACGGGACATAATAATCGGTTGCGGTCAGGGTAAATGGCCCAACCGGAACGGCAACATAGAGATCAACTTCCTTATACCTGTGACCACTATTTTCAGTTACAGCATAAGAGCCCCAAGCGCCAACAACAACACCTATACCGGGGAATGTATAGGACAGTGCAGGCTGAATGGCCGGGGAATCACCAAGACCACCATTAAAAACACTTATTTCTGTTCCTCTCCATACATAACTGCTGACCACATCTGCTCCGATCTTAAACCCTTCGGCCTGGGCGGTCCCGCTGAGTCCTGCAAAAATTGCTGCCGCGAGGCTTAAGAGTTTTACTGTTTTTTTCATTGATGTACTCCTTGTTTTGTTTTTTGTGCTGCCACTTGATCAGTTGTTTTCTTTTTTGTCTCTAAAAAAAACACTGAATTGTTTAAGAAAATCTTCCTGAGTAATATATTATTTTAATTAAATAATACAAATAAGTAATAAATATTAGCCTTAATTGACAATATTCCTAATAAAATAAAGCCTAACGAGGATTTTTCAGAGTTTGTTCGGTCGCTCACTTCGTTGTACATTCACAGCGTGTATTGCTGTGTTTCGGCAATGAAATCCATGATTATGAAGCGAGCTGAAATTGTGCTGACCGGCAGTTATTCCGGATATGGTGCACTGAACGAGTTTATTGACTTGTTTGCCGAGGGTGAGGGTTACAGCAATTTGTGCGTTGAGAAGCTTCAGCTTGCCATGAAAGAGGCCTTTGTGAATGCCGTCAGGCATGGGAACAGGGAGCAGAGCGAGTTGAGTGTCTCCTGTGTTTTTGCCGTATTCGAAGATGTGCTTCTGATCTCGGTCAGGGACTCTGGAAAGGGTTTCAATCCGGATGAACTGCCAGATCCTCTTGATCCCCAAAATCTTTTCAGGTTATCCGGGCGCGGTATCTATATTATTCGGAGCATTGCTGAAATCATTGCTCTTGAGCGTGATGGAAACGGATCGGTACTGAAGCTTCGTTATCGTCCCTATTGACTGAAGAGTTGTCCTTTTTATGGCAGGCTTAAAATTATAAACAGGTAAACAAATATTACTTATGGCCCTATTGCGAAGTGCCGTCTGGAGTGCTCTGGTTTCACACAAGCAGGAGATTGAGAAACTGCATATGCGACAGTTGTTTCAGGAGGATGCCAATCGGTTTGAGCGGCTATCCATTCGCTGGGGGAGCCTGATGCTTGACTATTCAAAAAACAGGATCACCTCCCGCAGCATGGAGTTGCTTCTGGATCTTGCGCGGAGCGTTGAGCTTGAAAAAAAGCGGGACGAAATGTTTGCCGGGGAGGCAATCAACTCTACCGAAAATCGTGCGGTGCTTCATACCGCTCTTCGCAGACCTTCAGGTTACTCGCTGGAGGTTGATGGTCTTGATCTTTCAAGTGAAATTGCTGATGTGCTCGCCCAGATGAAGGACTGTTGCGAGAGGGTGATTTCGGGCACCTGGAAGGGATATACCGGAAAGCGGATGACCGATGTGGTCAATATCGGTATTGGCGGTTCTGATCTCGGTCCCTGTATGGTTGCTGAAGCGCTTCGGCCTTTTGCTCACGGCCATTTGCAGGTTCATTTTGTCTCCAATATCGACGGAACCCATATCAGTGAGACTCTGAAAAAGCTTGATCCTGAAACGACGCTTTTCATCATAGCCTCCAAAACGTTCACGACACAGGAGACGCTGACCAATGCCATGAGCGCCCGGGACTGGTTTTTGACTCATGCTGCCGACAAGTCGCATATTGCAAAGCATTTTGTGGCTGTTTCAACCAATCGTTCAAAGGTTGTCGAGTTCGGTATTGATGAGGCAAACATGTTCAGGTTCTGGGACTGGGTTGGCGGACGTTATTCGCTCTGGTCTTCCATCGGGCTTTCCATCGCTCTCTTTCTTGGCTTTGAGTGTTTTCAGGAGCTGCTCAATGGAGCATATGCCATGGATGAGCATTTCCGTAAGGAGCCTCTTGAAGGCAATATCCCTGTTCTTCTTGGGCTGCTTGGCGTCTGGTACAATAATTTCTTTGATGTCCAGTCCCATGCCGTTATCCCTTACGACCAGTATTTGCACCGTTTTCCTGCCTTTCTCCAGCAGCTCGATATGGAAAGCAACGGCAAGCGGGTTGACAAGCAAGGCAACACGGTGGAGTATGCAACCGGACCGGTAATCTGGGGCGAACCGGGTACGAATTCACAGCATGCTTTTTTCCAGTTGCTCCATCAGAGCCCGAATTTTATTCCTGCTGATTTTATTGTGCCGCTCAAATCCCGGAACCCGCTAGGGGAGCATCATGATATTCTGCTTGCCAACTGTTTTGCACAGACCGAAGCGCTCATGAAAGGCAAAAATGAGCAGGAGGTTCGCCAGGAGCTTGAAGCTGCCGGTTATAATGCTTCAGAGGTGAACACTTTGATGCCGCATAAGGTTTTTCCCGGAAACCGTCCGACCAATACGATCCTTCTTGATGAGCTTAACCCGTACACTCTCGGAGCTCTTATTGCCATGTACGAGCACAAGGTTTTTGTGCAGGGCATTATCTGGGGGGTTAACTCTTTTGACCAGTGGGGTGTTGAGCTTGGCAAACAGCTCGCCAAGGCTATTTATCCTGAAATCCAGGGCATTGAAAGGGTTTCGTGTCACGACAGTTCAACGAATGCCCTGATCAATGCCTATCGCGAAGCGCGAATGAAGAACTTGCCTGATGCAAATCCTCAGCTCTCGTTTTTCGATGAGATTTGAACGTTCATAAGGAATGGTGATAAACAAAAAAGCCGCCTGTTTCAAGGGCGGCTTTTTTGTTGCTGTTTCGGGGACGGGTCATTCAATCCTTGTTATACATGGAATCGTCGCCGCTCTCTCCGGTACGGATACGATAGGACTCTTCAACATGCCATACGAAGATCTTTCCATCTCCAATTTCGCCGGTATAAGCTGTTTTCAAAAGGCAGTCTACAGTTTTACGAAGATTGATGTCGCGAACAACGATCGATAACGTTAAGCGGGAGATATAATCAGTATCAGCAGAGCCACGGAATACATCTTTCTTTTTTCGCTCATTTCCAACACCGAAGGTTTCGGTATAGGAAAAGAAGTCAATATCAATAGCGTGCAATGCGGCTTTGACTTCTTCGAATTTGGAACGCCGGATAATCGCCTCTATTTTTTTCATAACAGAATAGTTTTTTATTGGGTTAGTAATTTTAAAAATCAAAAGTTACTGATGATCTCAAAATTAACACATTTGCATGTCAAGATCTCATGTTCACGGGATGTGACTGACAGAAAACAGGAGCAATGCAATACTCCTGTTTTCTGTCAATGGTATTGACGTCAGTTGGTGTATGCTTCAGCACCATGCTCGAAAACATCCAATCCGCCAACTCCGGTTTCACCTTCAGGCTCTACACGCAATTTGAATGGGTATGGCAGTTTGTTGATTACCCACATCAGCATGATTGCAACGGTAAAGGTTGTCAGCGTAACAATTGCATTTCCGACAAATTGTGCAAGAAATACATTCCATCCTCCGCCGTAAAACAGTCCTGTTACAGGGGCAGAGTTGTCCGCACCGAAAGGAGTGGTGCATCCGTACTCTCCAGTAGCAAAAAGACCGATTGCCCAGGTTCCGAAAATACCGTTCAATCCATGAACTGGAACAGCGCCTACCGGATCATCAATGCGAAGATATTCAAGCAGGTAAATGCCGCCAAAAACAATTGCACCAGCAATAAGGCCGATGATGATTGAACCAAACGGTGATACCCAGTAGCACGGTGCTGTAATAGCTACCAATCCGCCCAAAAGGCCGTTAACGGTAAAGCCAACGTCAAACTTCCCCTTGAATGAGCCAAAATAGAAGGCCAGGAACATGGCACTGAGTGATCCGCCACAAGCCGCCAGCGTTGTATTTGCAGCCACGCGGCCGATACCAATGGCATCCATGGCAGAAAGCGTACTTCCAGGGTTAAAGCCATACCATCCGAACCACAAGAGGAAGGCTCCTGTAACAGCAACCGGCAGGTTGTGAGCTGCAGGCAGACCGCCTCTCTCTTTGTCATCCCGCAAAAAAATGCGTCCAATGCGTGGTCCTAAAACAATGGCACCTGCCAATGAAACTACACCGCCAATGGTATGCACAACCGTAGAACCTGCAAAATCACGGAAAGGATTGCCAAGGAACGGCAGGAAATTTCCGGGAGTGCCCATGGTTACCAAAAATCCGTCAGGACCCCATGCCCAGTGACCAATGATTGGATAGATGAATGCCGTCACGCCAATACTGTAAAGGATATCGCCCCGGAAACTGGTACGCCCAATCATGGCGCCGGATGTAATGGTTGAAGCGGTATCGGCAAATGCAAACTGGAACACCCAGTGAGCCAGAAGTGCTACGCCGGTCGTGCCATAGGTCGCAGGTGCACCTTGCAGGAAGAACCACTCCTGGCCGATAAAGCCGTTTCCTGTACTGAACATGAAGGCATATCCGATTGCCCAGAACGAGATGCCGCAGATAGCTGTATCCAGAACACACTCAATAAGCACGTTGACGGTTTCGCGTTTTCTGGCAAAACCGGCTTCAAGCATCACGAATCCGGCCTGCATGCCAAATACAAGGGCTGCAGCGATCAAAGTCCAGACGGTGTTGAGTGAATTGATCAGATTCGTTTCGATCGGTGAATAGGTAACAGCGGCGTTTGCCGGTGTACCGATAATTCCGCTTAATGTGTTCATTGACAAGAGGACCAGCAATAACCCTATCATCTTACTTGCAAAAATGGTCAACCCAAGTTTCCAGTTTTTTTGTCTCTTCATATTCGCCCTGATTCGGGCAAAATAGTGACCCCTTTCGAGGCTGACTGCTCTTGATTTCATATTATTTTTATTTAGATGTTGAGAAAATTGCCAGATGTTGTGTTTTTCTTTAATTGACGCAAAGTGTTATTAGCGTAACGCCGCTTTTAAAGAGTGTAGTCATATTATTTGAATACTTCACCGGTTGGTGCTCCTGAAATTGAGCACAAGATACTTTTGCATCTTTTTTTGTTTTCATCTGGTACATATCTTGAATCGGTGATAGTTAAAAATTTAGGCACAGCTCAATTATAGTTGATTTTTTTTAATAAAAAAATACATTTATGCAATAAATTTAAGGTTTATAGGCGTTTTTGGCAAAAAAAAGAGCCTTAATTTTTCAAGCAGTATATCTGAGCGAGAGCGTGCGACTGCAAAAAAAAAGCCATTCTTGCATGAATGGCTTTTTTTTCTTGATGTAACTTGCGGGGGGCAGGCTGAAATAAGCGGTTTGCTACATGAGATTCTGGGGATCGACATCAATAGTGAGCGTAAGCCCTGATGAACGGAAGCTGCTGGTTATGCTGTCGCTCATCTGTTTGACAAATGGTGCCGAGAGTTTGCCATCGAAGAGTTTAACGAGTACATGGTAGCGGTACCGTCCTTTAATTTTTGCAATACCTGCCGGTGCAGGGCCAAGAACAGTTCCTTTTTCTGCCGGAAGTTGCTGCTCGAGGGTGTTTCGGCAATACAGTGCGGCAGCTTCAGCCTGTTTTTCATCCTCTGCGCTGCATTCAAATTTTATGAGCCGTGAAGCAGGCGGGTACCGGAGTTCCTTTCGTACAGCAGTTTCGTGGAAATAAAACTTTTCAAAACTGCCGGCACCTTGCAAAAGAGCGGTAAAAACATCGTTTTCTCTGTTGTAGATCTGCAGGTAGACCTCTCCCGGCAAGGATGCGCGTCCGGCACGTCCTGCTACCTGGGTAAGAAGCGAAAATGTTCTTTCTGAAGCCCGGAAGTCGGGAATATTGAGCCCAATATCGGCCATCAGCACGCCAACAAGGGTGACTGCCGGAAAATCTAGCCCTTTGGCGACCATTTGCGTACCGAGCAGAATGCGTGCCTTGCGGTCGTGAAATTCTTTGAGAATCCTTCCGTGAGAGCCTTTTGCTGTGGTGGTATCGACATCCATACGAAGAATTTTTTCTTCGGGGAAGAGGGTTTGCAGCTCTTCCTGTATTCGTTCGGTACCGCTGCTCTTATAAAAAAGATTGGTCGATGAACATTTCAGGCATGCCTCCGTGAAGTTGATGGTATGGCCGCAGTAGTGGCATCGGAGATGTTTCTGGGCCGCATGGTAGACGAGAGGGATATTGCAGAACCGGCAGAGAGGGATGTGGCCACAGTCAAGACAGAAGATACTTCCTGCAAAACCTCTCCTGTTTTGCAGGAGAATGACCTGCTCGTTTTTTTCAAGGCGGAGCGCTATCTGTTGGTAGAGCAGTTCCGAAATTGATGATGAGGCTTTTGGACTTCCTTTCATCCAGACCAACGTGATACCGGGCATGCTTGCCCCATCGACTCGCTCAGGGAGATTGACGAGGGTGTATTTGCCGTTAATGGCGTTGTTGTAGGATTCAAACGAGGGCGTTGCCGATCCAAGCACACAGATTGCCTTGCTGAACATCGCTCTCATGATTGCCGTGTCCCTTGCATGGTAGCGGGGATTACGATCCTGCTTGTACGCACTGTCATGCTCTTCGTCTACAATAATTGCGCCAAGGTTTTCGAGGGGCGCAAAGATTGTTGAGCGGGCACCGAGCGCAATTTTTGTTGTTCCGAGCCGGAGACTGTGCCAGGCATCATATTTTTCCTGGTTGCTCATGGCGCTGTGCATGATGGTGATTTCATCATGAAAATGCTCACGGAACCGGCTTGCTGTCTGTGGGGTCAGTGCTATTTCGGGGACCAGAACAATAGCAGTTTTTCCGGCAGCAAGAACCTTTTTCAGCAGCTCGATATAGATCAGGGTTTTTCCGCTGCCGGTTACTCCGTGAAGCAGGAACGTATGGTACTCGCCGGTCTCAAAAGCAGAAATCAGTTGGTCAAGAGCATTTTGCTGTGAAGCTGTCGGGATTTTTGCTGCTTGTTGCGCTTCCGAAAATCCGGTTGTGAAGTGGCTTGTTATATCGGTTTGTATTTTTTCTGCAAATCCTTTCTTTACAAGGGCATGGAGCGTCTCCCTTGAGGTTTGGATGTTTTCGGCAAACGTGAATGCATTGCCCAGGGAGGCCAGAATTTTAAATGCCTCAAGCTGTTTTGGAGAGTTTTTCAGACTCTCCTCGGCATTATCCGGCAATGATAAGCTGAGCCTATAAGATGCTTTTTGTTTGGCTTTTGTGGATGAAAACTTTTTTGAAAGCCGGAGATGCCCTCCCCGCTCAAGCTCGGAAAGGGTGCGATATAACTGTTTTTTGCCGAGCCCCCGCTGCAATTGATGAATGGTGAGCCGTTTTTCTCTGATCATCAGTTGCATGATCGAACGCCGGAGTGCTGTCTTGATGATTTTCGGTTCCTCTGCCTGGAGGGTGAAGCTGGTTATTTCAACAACATCATGAACCGTTGTCCGAACTGCAGCAGGGAGCGCGGCCGAAAGGGTATCGATTCTTCGGGTGAGATAATAATCGGCCATCCACTCGGTAAGCTGCATGAGGGAGGGGCTGAGGACCGGGCGTCCGTCATAGAGGAGATCCAATATCTCTACGTTTGCTCTCTCGCCAGCGTCTTCGTTCGTGAGGCTTAAAATGTATCCGATCGAAACTCTTCCGTTTCCATTTTTCAAAGAGAGAAGCACCATGCATCCCGGCTGAATGTCGTGCTCCATGGTGTCGGGCACCAGGGCGATGAAGGGTTCACCCCTGAATAATTTTTCTGCTCCTATGAGTGCATACATGGCAATAAATGAAAAAAAGCCAGTACCTGGGGTACTGACTTTTTTATTCCAATCCTTTACGTTCAGGTTCTCAGGCAAGAAGAACTTCAAGAATTCTGTCGCGAATCTCCTCTACCTTTCCTGTCCCCTTGATTTTGTAATAGCGAGGGTGATCGGCGGCTTCGTTTTGCGACAGGCTTGTATAGTATGCAATCAACGGCGCGGTTTGAGCATGATAAACTTCAAGCCGTTTTTTAACCGTATATTCATGATCATCCTCCCTTTGAACCAATGGCTCTCCGGTTTCATCATCAAAACCCGCATGTTTGGGTGGATTGAACCGTACATGATAGGTTCTGCCTGAGGTAAGGTGTACCCGCCGTCCGCTCATCCTTTCGACAATATCCCTGTCATCAACATCGATTTCAATGATATGGTCGATGTGGATTCCGTCTTTTATCAATGCTTCAGCCTGGTTAAGGGTCCGGGGAAAGCCATCGAAAAGGCATCCGTTTGCGCAGTCCTTCTCCGTCAATCGTTCTTTTACGAGACCGATAATGATTTCATCTGAGACAAGTTGCCCGGCATCCATCACTTTTTTTGCAGCGATACCGAGAGGTGTTCCTGCTTTTACCGCAGAGCGCAGCATATCGCCGGTCGAAATCTGTGGTATGCCGACGGCTTTTGAAATATAGTTTGACTGTGTGCCTTTTCCAGCCCCAGGTGCTCCCAGTAAAATAATTCTCATCAAACTGTTTTTATAGGGTTTTTTTTGTAGTAACGATCATGATTTTTGGCTTTTGTGGCCTTGTTTCTTCAGCGGTCGTGATGGCTGCGGGGGCGCTTGTCGATGATCCGTCCTGAGCGTCAGAGCCTGAAAGGGGAGTGTCGGTAAGGGTGGGCGGCTCATTTTTTACAGCTGGCTTGAGCATGATAGTTTGTGCGGCCGGCTTTTTCTTGAATTCAATAGCTGTGCCTTTTTGATTGCCCTCAGGCTGTTTATGCTGCAACTGGGCTTCGTTAAAAATCTGCTGCGATGCGGCGGCATAACCTTTTGTATCGAGTGAACGGTATTGGTAATCCTCTTCGTTGATCTGTTCTGTCCTGAATTCAAAATCCATCGCGCCGAGCATCATTCTGATAGTCCTGCGGCTTTCGCCAAGGTCTCCGCGTGATTCTATATGAGTCTCGGCTTTGGCATTGACTGTCGTGATCATGCGGCCGTTGACATCCTTTTCTTCAAGAAGCCCGAAAGTGACGTTGATTTTCATACCGAAGAGGAGAAAGGAGCTTACTTCGGCGCGAATGGTGGTCATGCCGCCAACCGCAGTTCTTTCGCTTATCAGGCTCCAGCCCAGCCAGTGATCAACTTTACTGAGAATAAAATCGGAAATGTCTGCGACCGGCCTGTCGTATCGCCGTACCTTCAGTTCATTGAAAACAGGGTTTTCCGATGTGTGCGTTGCATTGGTTGTAAGCCCATATTGAGCTTTGGTAAATTCAGTTCTGAACGGAATAAAATCGATCAACTCCATGATTCTTAAGACGGTTAGTGATTATTGCGGGTTCTGTATGCCGGCTGTTGCCAGTTGGCCGCATGCCGCATTAATGGTTGCGCCGTAGCTCTTTCTGACCGTGACATACAGTCCTGAATTCATGAGGTATTCCTGGAACATATCTCTGGTAGTGCTATAAACAGGTTTGAATTTAATATTAATGATTGAATTGTAATCAATCAAATTTATTTTGCATAAAAAGGTTTTGGCAAATTTTGCCAGCATTTTTGCATCGTCAAGCGAGTCGTTGATGCCTTTGAGGAGCAGATAGACAATGGTGACAGGCATCCCGGTCGCTGAGGTATATTCACAAAGTGATTTTCCCAGCTCTTTGAGCGGATATTGCCGGGCAGCGATGGGCATAATCGATTCGCGTTTCTGTTGATCGGCAGAATGAAGCGAGACGGCAAGCTTTGTTTTCATTCCTGATTGCCCGAGACGTTGAATTTCCGGGATTACTCCAACCGTTGAAATCGTTATTTTTTTCTGCGAAAGGCAGAAATTGTAATTTCTTGTACTCAGGTTTTCAATGGCTTCAATGACATTGTCGGTGTTCAGCAGCGGCTCACCCATCCCCATAAAGACAATGTTGGTAATGGTTTTGCCTGGCTCTCTCAAGGCAAGCATCTGGTTAAGCGCGTAGATTTGCCCGGTTATTTCACCGGCACTCAGATTGCGCCGGAATCCCATTCTTCCTGTTGCGCAGAATGGACATTGAAGCGGACATCCGATCTGTGAGGAGACGCAGGCGGTCATTCTGTTTTCCGATGCGATGAGGACGCTTTCTACCAGATTCTGGTCGCTCAGTTTTAGCAGGATTTTTTCTGTTGGGCTCTCACAGGTTTCTTCAAAGCTCTCCTGATGATCCACCTGTTCTAACTGATGGATTGAAAAGGTTTCTGAAAGCTTTTTGCGTAAGGCAAGACTCAGGATGGTC
Source organism: uncultured Chlorobiaceae bacterium (assembly GCA_903820085.1). GTDB lineage: Bacteria > Bacteroidota > Chlorobiia > Chlorobiales > Chlorobiaceae > Chlorobium. The sequence continues at coordinate 71,266 of CAIJGA010000002.1, read as the reverse complement.
ATGGCGTCAAAACTTGCCGCCTGATGGCTGAAAAGCCACTGGTGTATCTGGGTTGCCCTGAAAGAGGGTTCTCCCAGTAAGGCCATTGCCTGCTGAAGTTCCTTGAGGGTAAGATCGGTTATATTTTTCTTCTGTTCGGTCATCGAAAGGGGTGGTATTATGATAGAAAACGGTTATTGGCGAAAAGTCCAACCGCTGTCAGTAACGGGTTGCTGGCAAAATACAGGTTTTCACTGAATCTTTTGCTTGTCCTTGATACGGGAATGTACTTGATCTTATTACTTATGTATACAAAATAACTTTTCACGCATTTTAAGGGCGATGAATATTTATGATGTGCCTGTGCTTGTTCAGGATGAAGGATACAACACGATCCGCCGCGTTGTTCTGGCCGTTTTGGACGGGCCGGAACCAAAGGGTGTTGCAGCCGTTGGCTGCGGACAAAGTGAGGCTGTTTTGGTTGTAAATTAGCTATATTTATGAAACTAAAAGAGGAATAAATATGGAAAAGAAGTATGAGGTAGGCAGCGATTTTTTTCGTGAAGAGGTTATCGCTGCTATTTTTTATGGATTCCGTAACGTCAAAAACCCCGTTTCGATAACGGTTCATCCGGATTTCATGATAAGGATTCGGGCTGATTTCAAGAATAAAGTGGTTGCACCGAAAATCGTTGATGATGTTGAGGTGTTTTTCGGGCTGCCGGTAATTGAGGATGCGACAAAAGAGAAGGATCATATCTCTGTAAACTAGCGGCGGGAATTTGACCGCGCATTTTTCGACCCCATTCACAAGCCAGACGAACATTGCCGGTGATTGCTTTACCTGCTTTTTCCCCTCTTCCTCCAAAACTGAATCGACCGACAAGCTAAAACAGGTCGCGAGCGTCTCCATATCGAACGATTATTGCATACGATCGAAACCGAGACACCGTCACCGCCTGGCCCGATGTACTTCCTCATTTTTGAAACAACAACATTCTGAAATATAAGAACCTCGGCCCTCGAAATCGCACTCAGGGGAACACGGGGAACGGGGAACCGGGAGCCTGAAACACAAGATCCGGCCAAGAAAGTAAATCATCATAAGCAGATGACAGTCTTCGGCTTTTGCAGAAGCGCTACGGACCTGCCACCGGCAATCCGGAAGAGCGTCTGCGCGTCATGCGCATGCTTGGGTCAGAAATCCGGGCTTTTGGTGCAGACGGGGAGTGTCAATATCAGTGTTGAGGATACTTTTATTTTGTATGCGAATTATATATTTTTTACTTTATAGACGTGTTTTTAAACCAGCCAAGAACCTTGGTGCGCCAGATGATATGCCGTTGGGTCCTCTTCCCGGTAAATTTGAAAACGAACTACCCGGAATGGAGGGGCACGGTTCTGTCGTTCAACAGAAGTACATGATGAAAAAGTTTGGGAGAAAACCGGGGATAGCAGCATGGTTCGTATGCCTCGTTATTCCCTTCATGGTGTTAACTCCTTTGAGTGGTTACGCGAACCCTATTGATGATCAGGCATCAACAGTTGTATGCTATGGTGCTCCTGTGAGTTCAATAACCAACCGTGACCAGTACCTCATCAGATCCAATTACGCGGCACATTACCTTTACCGGACAAAAACAGCCGAATACGTTTGTGAACATGTCACCATGAAAGCAATCACCGGTTCAGCAAAACGCCATGACGATTTTCGGCCAGACCCGGAGATACCGGATTCTGTAAGGGCAAATTTGATCGACTATTCGGGTGAAAATTATGACCGGGGACATCTGAATCCGGCTGATGATAACACGCAAACCAGGAAAATTATGTCTGAATCTTTTTTGTTGAGCAATATCGTTCCGCAAAACAGAGAGAATAATCGCGGCATATGGCTAAAACTTGAGACACTGGTGCGGAAATGGGTTAAAGGAGGAAAAGATCTGTATGTCATCACCGGTACGACCTATGGCAAGTATTACACAAAAATTGGCAAGGACAGTGTTGGTGTACCAAGTTCGATCTGGAAAGTAATCATGGACAGAAAAAACAGCAAGTCTATAGGGTTTCTGATACCGAATGCAGCTGTGATGGGAAGTGATTTGCCAAAATATGCTGTTCCGATAGCAGATATAAAAAAAGTAACCGGAATTACTTTTTTTCCGAAAATCCCTTCTGATTTATCAACAGGAGAGGTATTGGTACCGAAACCGGAAGATTGGCCGGGACTATAAACTGAGCGCATCTCGATCTACAGCAGCATTGATAATCACGCGCGATATGGCATGGCTTGATGATGACGTGTCGCTTCGGGCATCAATCAGTATCAGGCCGTCGGAAGAGGGGCAGAATCCATAAAGAAGAGAGCTGCATGTTAACCCAGGAACAGCAAAAAATAAGAGCCAATCTTCAGGCAACGATCGCCGCAAATGAAGGGGAGCTGAGCAGGTATGAAACGATGGATGCTGCCAATGTGCAGTGCCTGCAAGCTCTTCTTGACCGGATTCAGTCTCTTGATATCGATCATGGGCAAAAAAGAGCGATGGCCGATATTTGTCTGCTCCTTCTTGAAACTGCGGCTATGGCAAAGAGACTCAACACCGAACTCACTGAAACGGATGCTCGGTTTATCTCCGTACTTGAAAAAAAACATCCAAACCTCGACAATCGTGAGCTCAGGATATGCCTGTTTATCAAGCTTGATTATGACAACGAAGAGATTGCACGAACCGCCAGCATAACAACCAGAGGCATGGAAAGCGTCCGTTACAGAATGCATCACAAGCTCGGGCTTGGAAGAAGCGGTTCAATCAAGAACTACCTCATCAATCTTGCCCCCTCCTGATTGAGCGCGATCATATATAAAACTTTAATATGTGCTTTTGCTCCTGAAGCTTCAGGTCTGGCGACCGGAAAGCGACATTAGCCCTCCATGCAGCCCAGTCCTTTTGGGTAATGGCCTTGTTGTTGTTATACTGAAATGATACGATACTTTGCCCTAACGATATCCAGGAGAGATCATTACAACCGCAATTGAAACCAGCACAAGGGTGCTTGAGCTGCAAAAAGAGATTGCTGAGCTCAAAGCAATAATAACCGAAAACGAGAGTGAATTGAACAGAATTGCACTGATAAACGCTGACAATGCTCCGATATTGCACAATCTTCTGGATCAGCTTCATACGCTTGAAATTGATTCAAGTCAAAAAAGAGTGCTGATGGGCATGTGTTTACGTCTGATCGAAACCGAAGCAACAGCAAACCGCCTGAATATCAGGCTCTCCGAGATTGAAGCCCTCTTTATCTTCAGACTCGAAAAGAAACATCCCAACCTCAACAATCGCGAGCTGAGGATATGCCTTCTCATCAAGCACGATTATGATAACCAAGAGATAGCCCGGACTTCAGAGATCTCGAGCCGTGGTATGGAAAGCATTCGTTACAAGATCCACAAAAAACTGGGCATTGGAAAAAACGACTCAATCAAAATCTACCTCACCAACCACTTCATAGGCTGAGAGCAAACGGTTCTCTGGCCAACCACCTATTTTACTCACCGCATTCAAAACAAGCAACTCCGTTGCTGAGGCCGCCTTGACAGGGCGGTGGCAGTGTACTCGGACAGCCAAGCTTCCCCTGTTTTAGACGTGCAAGAATGATGAAATCAGGATACCTTCTGAGTTATTGATCGATCTGTTCAGTTCTAAATATTTGAAGCTATTGCTTCTTTTCATCGCAGGACGAGTGGATGTAATCCGTCAAAATATTACAGCAAAATACTTAAATAATAATGTTTTACGTGCGTCGCCATGTTGAAATTATTTTTTCCAAATATCCTGATAGCCGATAAGAAAAATAATCTGCATTATAAGAAGAAGAGGCCTATATCAACTATCTCCTTTTGGGATTTGCATGTCCAGAAACCCATGCACACACCTGGTCAGATCGTGGCACCGTTACTGTTTTATGGTCAACGATGGGCTTGGAATACCAATAACAACAGAGACATTAGCGCAATGACGGAATATCGGGAAGCATCAACTGCCAACACAACTGCTCAAATAAACCCTATTTCATTCATGCGGAGTGGTTATGCTCACTGCCGGATGATCATTGAAGAGGGGGGGGCTGTTGATTTTGTTCATCTGGAGGTCAACGAAAGTTATGAGAGGCTGACCGGACTGAAAAATGTGACAGGTCTCAGAATGACCGAGGTTTTGTTAGGCGTTACCGAATCAAATCCGGAGTTTATCGATAAGCACAGAAGGGTGGTTGAAACAGGGATTCCTGATCAATTCGAGATTTACCTGAAAGCATTGAACAAATGGTTTGACATTTCAGTCTACAACCCGCAGAAAGGTGAAAGCGTTGCAATCTTTGATGAAATCACTGAGCGCAAACTGAATGAAGATATTTTGATGCAAAGCGAAGAGCGATTCAGATGCCTCTTCGAAAACCACTCAGCGGTCATGATTCTTCTTGACCCTGATACCGGCGACATCACGAACGCTAACCATGCAGCCGCAGAGTTTTACGGCTGGTCAATTGAAGAGTTGCGACGGATGCGTATACAGCAGATCACCAGTGTCACTCCTGATGAGGTGAAAAGCAACCTGGAAAAATGCCGTACTGCAAAGCAGAACCGTTTTTTATTTGAACACCGCAGAGCAGACGGCTCTGTACGCAATGTTGAGATATTCAGCAATTTTATCGATGTTGCAGGAAAAGAGTTTCTTTATGTCATCATTCACGATGTCACGGAACGCCTGCAAGCTGAAGAGGCTCTGCGGCAAAGTGAAGAGCGATTCAGAAGACTGTTTGAAGGTCACTCGGCAATCATGCTGGTTATACATCCCAGTACAGGCAATATTATTGACGCCAACCTGGCCGCAGCGGACTATTATGGATGGTCGATTGAAGAGCTCCGGCGGATGCGTATTCAGGAGATCAATACCCTCTCTCCTGAAGATGTCATAAAAGAGATGGAAAAATGCCAGATTTTAAGACAGAATCACTTTTCATTCCGTCATCGGCGGGCTGACGGGTCAATTCGTGATGTGGATGTCTTCAGCAACATGATCACTATTGCCGGAGAGGGGCTTCTCTATTCCATTGTTCATGACGTCACCGACCGAAAGAAATATGAGTCGCTTACAGCGTTCAGGCTTCGAATGCTTCATACTGCAGAATCCGCTTCAGTAAAGGAGATACTGCTGACCGTACTTGATCCTCACATGGATGAAAAATCGATTGATGCTCAGTTCGATGCTTTTGCGGAACCCGTCTCTCTAGTTGACCAGGAAGGTACCATTCTGGTCGCCAACCAGAAATTCCTGAAATTATTCAATATAAAACAGGGAACTATTCCCGGTACAACCGTCTACAGTCACCTTTCCGGTGAGCATGCAGCGGAATGGAAAACAAAGCTGACTGAGGTACTCGGTACCGGTGAGCGGCTTGCTTTTGAAGAGGAACGGAGAGAGCGCAGATACCGCCATACGATCTTTCCTATCCCGAATAAAGAGGGGAAAATCACAAAGCTGCTGATTTCCAATACCGATGTTACTTCGCTCAATCTGTCCGAGAATGAACGGCTTGACCACCGGATACATTATCGAAATCTTTTCAACAATATGCTGAATGGGTTTGCCTACTGCCGTCTGATCTATGACGGTGATCGTCCGGCAGATTTTGTTTATGAGGTAGTTAACCTGAACTTTGAAAAATTATTCGGAAAACGAAAGCTTGAGGGGGAAACGTTTTTTAGAGGAATACCCGATATCGATGAAGCGGACCTTTTGTTTTTCCAGCGATTGGGACGTGTTGCCGATACCGGTGTTACCGAACAATTTGAATTCCACTTTAAAACACTCAACCGCCGGTTTGATATTACCGCCTACAGCCAGCTAAAAGGCTATTTTGTCCTGGTGCTGAAACCTGTAAAGATAGTGAATAGCTGTAACTGGGAGTGGACGCTGGTGAGCGGGGAGATGATATGGAATGATGAAGAATGGGGGGGTTGCGGTCGCCGATGGTATGCGCAGAATCCTTCATATGAGGGTTGGCTGAATTCAATTGCATCCGAAGACCGGGAGATTACCATGCAGGCGATGCGAAACGCCATTGCTGAGGGCAAGGCATTTAACGTGGTCTATCATCTCCTTGATGATGAAGGTGCTGTCCGGAAGTTAAGGAGCCAGGGATTGCCGGTGAAAAGCGATGACGGTGTTGTAAGGAGGTATATGGGCATCAGCACCGATATCACCGAAGACCGCGGCGACGAGAACACCGCTCTCATCAACAGCCATAACCTGACCAGCCTTCTGAATTCCGGAATGGAGCCGCTCTGCTCCATAACGATAGACGGCAAGATAATCGATGAAAATAATGATTTCAGGGATCTCTATGCCATAAAAGCACAGAGCATGAAAGGTCACGATTTTCATAAACTGTTTCCTGAAGAGCTCTGCGAAGAGCGAAAGAAAAAGTTTGAACATGTCTTCAGTACAGGAGAACCGGTTCATTTCAAGGACAAATTTCAGGAGAGGCGGGGTGGAGAGGATATGGGGGCAGAGTATATCTACCAAATTTCAGCATATCCCATTTATGAGGAGAACAAGACGATAGAGTCGCTGGCTGTTTTTGTTGTCAAGCAGAACGAATACAATGAAGCTGAAAAAGCGAGACGGCAGTTGGACAAACAATACCAGACCCTGATATCGGCCTCTCCCGACAGCATCATAACAACTCTTCTTAGTGGCATCATAAGCAGCATTTCGGATATCGGTCTTGAGATATTTGGCGCAAGCAAAAAATCCGACCTTATCGGACAGCCTTTCTCAACCATGGTTTACGCGGGTAATTTGAAGGTTATTGAAGAGATCTTTGACATAACGCTTCGCGAAGGGCTTGTCCAAAACAGGGAGATCCTCCTGAAAAAGAAAAACAATTCGGTCTATTCTGCAGAAATAAGCGTCGCGTTGATTCAGGACTATAATGGGGCACCATCGTCGTTCATGATGAGTATCCGGGATATTACACAGCGAAAGATCATCGAAAACGAGCTCTTCCATGCAAAAAAACTGATCGGCCTTGGTGAGATGGCATCCGGTATTGCGCATGAAATTTTCCAGCCAATCAACAATATCGGACTGATGGTTGACAAAATGATGATGATGGCCTCCAAAAACGACTGGAGCTGCAAAAATGAGATCCATGCAACATCTGAAAAAATATTTGAAAACATCATCAGGGTCCAGATCATTATCGACAACATCCGTTCGTTTTCAAGTACCGACAACAACTACATCTCTTCGGATGTCAATATCAACAAAAGCATTCGCAATGCTCTCATGATGATTTCCGAGCAGTGCAAGCACCGCTCAATAACTCTTGACTTCAAACCTGAACAGGAGAGATTTTCGGTGACCGGCAATATCTACAAGTTTGAGCAGGTGATGTTCAATCTTGTCAAGAACTCCATGGATGCTCTTGAAGAGAAGAAACAGCTTAATGCCGTGCCATTTGAAATGAAAATCCTCATACGCTCCTTTGCGTTGAACGACTCCGTGGTCGTAAGCGTGGAGGATAACGGTGTTGGCATCAGCGAAAAGGATATGGAGTACATTATGCACCCTTTTTATACAACCAAGGAGTCAGGAAAAGGGACCGGCCTCGGCCTTTCAATCAGTTACGGAATCATCAAGGAGATGAATGGAAATATCAGGATAAAAAGCGATCCGATAAGTGGCACCACGGTTGTCATTACTCTGCCCAAAACGGTAAAATGATGTGGAGGTACGGGAACAAAAAAAATATTTTCCCTGTTTTCTCTTTTTATCTTTTATCTTTAAACACATTCCTGGATTATAGAAAAGCAATGGGGAGAAAAGCAGGGTCTGGAAGTTTTTTTTAAAGTTACAACCAACTAATGATAGTACCACAGTATGGTCGGACGCTTAGTGCTGAGGAATGGTCTCCGATCATCGATGAGCTGCTTGCTGGCCAGTATTTTGTTATAACAACTCATGAAAATTCTGATGGTGACGGTCTTGGCAGCGAGGTTGCCCTTGCAAGGGTACTCAAGGCGCTCGGCAAGGAAGTTGCTATCGTCAATCCAACTGAAGTCCCTCCGAATTACCTTTTTTTAAAGAAGTTATACCCCATAACCCTCTTTGATAAAAAAAGTGAGGAGGCTATACAGGAACTTTCTCTTTGTGATGTTGTTATTCTGCTTGATGCCAATTTGCCTGACAGGATCGGTTCGCTGTGGCCTCATGTAAGTTTTGCCAAAGAGCTTGGTGCGCTGAAAATTGTTTGCGTCGATCATCATCTTGAACCGAATGATTTTACTGATGTCATGGTGTGTGAAAATTATGCTTCATCGACAGGTGAACTTGTTTATGGTTTGATTTATGCGCTTCAGGAGCGGTTCGGTCGTGAGCTTTTTACCCCTGAAATTGCCGAAGCGCTCTATGTTGCTGTCATGACGGATACCGGTTCATTCAGATTTCCAAAAACAACGCCCTATGTTTATCAGCTTGCCGGTGACCTTGTGAGCAAAGGGGCTGATGCTTCGGATATTTATGACAAGATCTACAACTCGCTGACAACCTCTGCACTCAAACTTCTTGGCGCCGCTCTTAGTGCCATTACCATTCTTGATGAGGGGGATATTTCGTGGCTGTTCATTTCGCAGGAGATGATTAAAGCGACCGGCAGTAAATTGTTCGATACCGATCTGATCATTCGTTATCTTCTCAGTGTCCCTTCGGTGCGTATTGCTGTACTTATTGTTGAGATGCAGGATGGCAGAACCAAGGCAAGTTTCAGGTCACGCGGCAACATCTATGTCAATCAGTTTGCCAAAAAATATGGTGGAGGCGGTCATATGAATGCTGCCGGATGTCTTTTTCAGTTCTCTTCCGACAAGGCTCAGCAAGTATTGCTTGAAGATTTGCGGCTCTTCCTTAAAAATCATAAAGGGTAAACACCGCAATACCGTTAACATCGATTGTTGAAACCATGAAAATAACTGTAACAAAATGTGATATTGCTAGTGTAGAGAGCGAGATTCTTGCACTGCCGTTCAGGAGTGGTGAGCTGGAAAAAGAGGCCGCCGGTACGCTTTCTCTTTTAGGGGTTGATTTGCAGGTACTGAAAGATTTCAGGGCTGAAGCCGGCGAAGTTGTTGTTCTCTATGGTGTGAGCAAAAAGTGCTCTGCACGGAGAATCGCACTGCTTGGGCTTGGAGAAGGAAAATCTCTTGATGAATGGCGCAAGGCTGCCGTCTCTCTGGCTGCCAGAAGTGTGGTGATGAAAATTGAAAATGTTGCGGTGGACTTTTCGGGTATCGAGGCACTTGCGGTCTCGACCGGGCAAAGTGTTGCGACGCTTGCGACTGCTTTTGTGGAGGGCTGTTTTACTGGATCCTATCGGTTTGATGACTTGAAAAGTGGCAAGCTGGATAAAAAGCCGTCTGACCAGAAATCAAAAGGAATTGTTGAGCTGCTTTTCAGGGTTAATGCCGGAGCCTTTGAGCAAAGTGAGAAAGGTGTTGCCGAAGGGGCAATTATCGGTTCTTGTCAGAAAATGGCCAAGGATCTGGTTAATCTTCCCGGAAGCCATTTGCAGGCCGAGGATCTTGCAAAAGCGGCAGAGGAGTCCGGCAAAAAATATGGTTATGATGTAACTGTTTTTCATAAAAAGGAGATCTTAGCTCTGGGCATGGGTGGCCTGCTTGCAGTCAACAAGGGCAGCCATCATCCTCCGACCTTCATTATCCTTGACTATAAGCCAAAAGGGAGTGCCAAATCTGTTGTTGCCCTGGTCGGAAAGGGGGTTACCTTCGATTCTGGCGGTATTTCGCTCAAGCCTTCCGAAAATATGGGTGAGATGAAATCCGACATGTCGGGTGCTGCAAGTGTGCTGGGAGCGGTTGAAGCTGCCGCCCGTCTCGGGCTTCCCTTGCATATTATCGGGTTGATTCCGGCTACTGACAATATGCCTGGAGCTACAGCCCAGCAGCCGGGCGATGTGATTACTACGTATTCCGGAATTACGGTCGAGGTTGGCAATACTGATGCCGAGGGCCGGCTGATTCTTGCCGATGCCCTGAGCTATGGAACAGAAAAGTACAAACCGGATGTCATTATTGATATTGCTACTCTGACAGGAGCCTGTATTGTTGCGCTGGGTTATGCTGTTGCCGGTTTTTTCAGCAATAATGACAAACTTGCTGATGATATTTTTCAGGCCGGTGAGCAGTCGGGCGAAAAGGTATGGCGCCTGCCGCTTTGGGATCTCTATGATGAGCAGATCAAGTCTGATGTTGCTGATGTCAACAATACTGGAGGGCGTGGTGCCGGAACGATTACGGCAGCCAAATTTCTTGAGAAATTTATTGATGGTCATAAAAACTGGGCTCATATTGATATCGCCGGTCCATCATTTTTGCCGAAGAGTGCGGGCAAGGTGAGTGGAGGAACAGGTTTCGGTGTCAGTCTGCTTCTTGAAGTACTGAAAAAATGGGCTTGACAGAAACGTTGTAAAAGAGTATCTCTGCAAAGAGGATATTTCATCAACTTGAACTTGTATCATGAAGGCTGTACCGCAAAATCCTGTAGTGATCATTCCCGGTGTGCTGTTCTGGGATACGTTGTATGAGCCGATGAAGGAGGTGCTGGCAGGGTATATTTCAAAAGAGAGGGTGGCCGTTGCACCGGTTTCTCTCGTTGACTGGATTGGATTTCCCCCTTCTCCGGAAAAATCAACAAACCGGGTTATGCAAGCCATTGAACGGGCTGTCAGGGATATGGAGAGGAAGTTTCCCGCTGAACCGGTTACACTTGTGGCGCATAGCGGCGGCGGGACAGTTGCGATGATCTATCTTCTTGAAAAATTATTTCAGGGTGATGTATACCGGTCGGCCGGAAGGGTTGCAAAGTTGCTTACCCTTGGAACACCTTTTCATACCCATGAGCATTATGCGAAGATAAAGACCGATTTTATCTTCAGCCATCTGCAACCTGATTTTTTTGAGCGTTGTCCTGTTGTTTCTGTCGCCAGCGATAAGTATCATGGCAATGATGATGGTAGTTTTGTCGAAAAAATGTGTTTCAGGTTTTATAAAAGCGTTCAGGAAGATGGCAATGTTGCGGGTGACGGAATTGTTCCTGCAAAAAGCTGTTTTCTTGAAGGTGCTGAAAATGTTACTATTGCAGATGCAGAACATCTTCCAACACCGCATACCAGATGGTATGGTACAAAAGAAGGGGTAAAACAATGGATTCAATGGCTGTAAGGGATAGTCGGCTCAGGGTTGCCGGGGTTGTTATTTTTGCCTTCCTTCTGATTCTTTCTTCGTGTAGTCCGGAGAAGCAAAAGCCGGATCCTCGGCAGGAGCATATCGAATCAATGATGGCGATCCTTGCCCAGGTACAGAAGAATCTCGGACGGATTCAGCAGAAAGAGGCTGTTGTTGAACGCCTTTCTTCCGGGATTGAAGGCAAGGAGAAGACAAATGTTGAGCAGATCGGCAAGGATATCATGGCGAGTATCCGTTTTATTGACTCTTCTATGGTGTCAAGCAAAAATCTCATACGGAGGCTTGAAGAAGAGAACAAGTCGTCCTCCTATCATGTCGAATCTCTTGACCGGCTTGTCTCCGAACTGAAACTGGCCATCAATACAAAGGACAAGGAGGTCAACTCGCTCAAGGGTCATGTTCAGAAGCTGAACAAGCAGGTTTCATCTCTTTTGGCTACCGTCGATGTATTGGATGAGTACATCCAGGATCAGGGCAACCAGCTCTATACCGCCTATTATATTTCCGGGACCTTCAGCGAACTGGTTGCCAAAGGCGTTCTGGTCCGCATCAACCCCCTTGAGAAACTGTTCGGCAGCGGGTACCGCCTTGCGACTGACTTTAATGTGAATCTCTTCAAAAAGCTCGACGTCACGGAAACAAGGGATCTCTTTTTTGATAAGCCGGTAAAAAGCCTGAAAATTATAACCCCTCATTCCGTTGGTTCTTATGAGCTGACTGGAGGCAATACTTCATCGTTGCTGCTTATTCGTGACGAGAATGCTTTCTGGCAGAAATCCCGCTGTCTGGTGATTGTTATAGAGGAGTGATAACGAGATAAACCGGGTAGCTGAATCCCATGCACAGCATGAAAGGCTACTCTTCAACCAGTCTCTTTTTTTATGAAAATAACCATATTCGGTTCAGGCTATGTCGGGCTTGTTACCGGAGCTTGTTTTGCCGAAGTCGGCAATGACGTTCTTTGTGTCGATATTGATCAGCAGAAAATTGATTGTCTCAATGCTGGTCAGATTCCCATCCATGAACCTGGTCTTGATGAAATTGTTGCTGCAAACATCAAGGAAGGGCGGTTGAGGTTTACCTCTGACTTGCGTGAAGGAGTTGAATTTGGACTTTACCAGTTCATTGCCGTCGGAACCCCTCCGGATGAAGATGGTTCGGCGGATTTGCGTCATGTGCTGAGCGTTGCTGAAAGTATCGGTACGTTTATGAAGGAGTACAGAATCGTCATAAACAAATCGACGGTACCTGTCGGTACAGCCGACCTTGTCAAGGAGAGAATCAGCACTGTTCTTGCCGGCCGGCACGCGGACATTGATTTTGATGTGGTGTCGAACCCCGAGTTTCTCAAGGAGGGTGATGCCATCAACGATTTCATGAAGCCGGAACGGATTGTTGTCGGCGTTGATAATCCGCGCACCAAAGAGCTTCTGCGGTTCCTCTACTCTCCCTTCAACCGCAGCCATGAGCGTTTTATAGCCATGGATATCCGCTCAGCCGAACTGACCAAATATGCGGCAAATGCCATGCTGGCAACAAAAATCAGTTTCATGAATGAAATTGCCAATATCGCTGATAGGGTTGGTGCCGATGTTGAATCCGTGAGAAAGGGTATCGGCTCCGATTCGAGAATCGGATTCTCCTTTATTTATCCGGGTATCGGTTACGGAGGTTCCTGTTTTCCCAAAGATGTGCAGGCTCTGGAAAGAACAGCGCACAAGCATGGTTATCATTCTCGGATTCTGCAGGCTGTCGAGGCTGTCAATCATGACCAGAAAAGCAGTATGGTCAAAAAGATAAAGGGTCATTTTTCTGACGATATTTCGGGACAGGTATTTGCCATATGGGGGCTCGCCTTTAAGCCGAATACCGACGATATGCGTGAAGCTCCGAGTCGCAGGGTCATTGATGAGCTGTTGAATGACGGTGCCCGGGTACGAGTTTATGACCCTGTCGCCATGAATGAGGTTCGAAGGATATATGGTGAGTGTGATGAAATTTTTTATGCGTTAAATCCTGAAGATGCCGTAAAGGGGTCAAATGCTCTTGTTGTGCTGACGGAGTGGCTTGTTTTCCGCAGTCCCGATTTTGATATGATTAAACGAGATCTCACGCATCCGGTTGTTTTTGACGGAAGAAACATCTATAGCCCCGATTTTATGGAGCAGTCAGGTTTTACCTATTACTCTATTGGCCGTCCACCCCGCGGAGTCTCCTGATTTATTGCCACAGTCTGAAATGATGATGCAGCGGGCCGTTTCCCTTTCCGAGATGAAAGGTGGAGCCTGCTCGCAGGGCATTGTTGAGATAGGCTTTTGCCTTTTCCACAGCATGCTCCGTTGTTTCTCCTTTTGCCATGAATGCTGCAATAGCTGATGAGAGCGTGCAGCCGGTACCATGGGTATTGGAGGTCAGAATTTTTTTCGAGCTGAACCAGAAAAAACGATTGTCGTAGAGAAGACAGTCGCAACAGGTTTCGCCTTGACCATGCCCCCCTTTGACAAGCACCGAGGCCGCTCCGGTTTCAAGCAGCTTCATGGCTGCATCCTCAATGGACTGCTGTGTTGCCGGATGATATTTCATCCCGGTCAGCAATGCGGTTTCCGGGATGTTTGGGGTAATCAGGGCGGCAAGAGGGAAGAGTTCTGCCTTCAGCAGGGGGATCGCTTCGGGCGGAAGAAGGGGAGTGCCTCCTGAAGAGCCGAGAACAGTATCCAGGATAACGGGAGGATTTCCTTTCAGTTCTCTCAGCAATCCTGCTACGGTCCTGATCATTCCGGCACTTCCCAGCATGCCGATTTTAACCGCATCAATTGCTATATCGGAGGCAATGGTTCTGAACTGCTCGGTCACGCAGCTTTCGGCAAGGGGAAATATTGCATTGACGCCCATAGTATTTTGGGCGGTCAGAGCGGTTATGACCGACAAGCCGTAGCATTCCAGGGCGGAGAATGTTTTCATATCCGCCTGAATCCCAGCACCGCCGCTTCCGTCAGAGCCTGCGATGGTGAGTACGGTTGTATAGGCTTTTTTCATAATGTTCCGTTGTTATGTATGGCTCGAACGAGCTCACCAGCTGCCATCGATGGGTCGTGCGCCCTGCTGACTGCTGAAATGACTGCTATGCCGGATGCTCCGTGGGCAATAACTGAAGCTGCGTTTTCATGATTGATGCCGCCGATGGCAAGAATAGGCAGGGAAACAAGTGTTGCTGTTTTCTGCAGGATATCAAGGCCGAGTGGAGAGGAGTCCTTCAGCTTTGAGCGTGTCGGGTAGATATGACCGAACCCGATATAGTTTGCTCCATCTTGCTGAGCCTGGAGTGCCTCTTCAGGTGAAGAGGCCGTGACTCCGATAATGCCCAATTCTCCAAGCAGTTTTCGGGCTGCTCTGGCAGGCATATCCTGCTGTCCGAGGTGAACGCCGTCAGCCTTGCTTGCCAGAGCAATGTCTACACGGTCGTTGATCATGCAGAGTGCATGGTACTGCTGGCATCGTTTGCGGATTTCAACTGCCCAGATGAAAAGCTGACTGCCGGATGCGGCCTTGTGTCTCAACTGGATCATGGCCGCTCCTCCTTTGAGGGCTTCTTCTGCAAGAGTAACAGGGCAAAGCGCCTCATCAGTTATGACGCAGAGAAATGGCTTGGAGAACATCATTGATTCAGGTGGAGATAAAATTGCTCAAAGGTTTCGGCTAATTTTGCCGTGTCCTGAAAGATGGAGAGTCCGGCTACACCGTAGGCCCCTTCAGCGATGCAGCGGGCTGCATTTTGCGGTGTTATGCCCCCGAGGGCAAAGACGGGAAGAGAGGTTGCCCGGCAAAGTTCACCAAGTTTTTTAAGTCCCTGGGGGGCGCCATATTTTCTTTTTGAAGGGGTGTCGAAAACAGGGCCGAAAAGCAGGTAATCAGCAGCTGATTCTTCAGCGATACAGAGAGCTGCGGCTGAGTGTACACTGCATCCATAAACCAATTCCGGAGCAAATGCGCGAAGGGTATTGGCTGAACAGTCATTTTCCGGCAGATGAACACCATCAAAACCGGCGGCAAGGGCAATATCCGCCCGCTCATTCATCAGCAAAAGAGTGCCTTCCGGAAGCTCTATGGCCCTTGCTTGCAGTGCCAGCCCTAACAGCTCTTTTGCATTGAGCTGCTTTTCCCGGATCTGTACCATACAGGGGAGAGAGCGGGGGAGGAGGCTGAGCTGATTCAAAAGAAGGGTGCCGTTACAGGCATTTTCCTCTCCGCTGCTGACGAGGTAAAGGCGAGGCAGTGGAGTCCTATTTCGTTGATTGTGTGCCATGTGATTAAAATACTTTGATTTGTGATGGACTATAAATAATATTAGTCATAATCGCAACAATACCGTTTTCAGGTGTTTTCTGCACCTGGAGGTGGAACGTTTAATTTTAACCTGTGTAACCATTATTTTTATGGGTATCGTCGAAGAAAAAATCATCAGGATCGGCCTGATGATGCCACAGTTGCCGACAGCGGCAGGCCTTTATTCTCCAGCCATACGGAGTGGCAATCATGTCTATACTTCAGGCCAACTCCCCCTTATTGACGGCAAACTGATAGAGCCAGGAGGAAAAGGCAAGATTA
The DNA here is from genome assembly GCA_903820085.1 of uncultured Chlorobiaceae bacterium. Lineage (GTDB taxonomy): Bacteria > Bacteroidota > Chlorobiia > Chlorobiales > Chlorobiaceae > Chlorobium. Next base: position 55,356 of record CAIJGA010000002.1, on the reverse strand, counting down.
ATGACGAGAGAACAGATGATGCTGTTTATGCATCACGTATTGCCCTGCTCAATGCACTTGCTGCGATTAAATCAGTGACAGGGACGCTTGACAGTATTGAGAGAATAGTAAAACTCACCCTTTATGTGGTCAGCGAAAACAATTTTTCCAATCAGCACCTTGTTGCCAATGGAGCATCCTCATTGCTCCATGAGATCTTCGGCGCACAGGGAGGGCATGTCAGAAGCGCTGTGGGTGTTGCGGAATTACCTCTTAATGCAAGCCTCGAACTCGAGCTTATTGCTCAGTGCAAATTTCCAATCCACTAAGAGTAAAAGCAAGGCCACTCACCCTAAAAATCCGCTTTAAAAAAAACAATATACCGCGACAAGAAGCCACCTATACCTGCAAGAAAATAAGCACCTCTGCTGTGATTTGCTGACAATAAAGCAAATCACACAGGAAGTGCTATGCTTTACATTACCAATTCAAGACGAAAGATAAATAACTATAAAAATAATCATTTATGCATCATTTTTTGCTTATAAAAATTTACTTTCTTGCAACTTATTTACTATCATAATTACCTATAATTAACTTTATCATATACTATACAAGTTCTTTTATTAAAAGATATTAGATTCATTAGGATGACATTTAGTTTTGATTATTATTACTTGTTTTAACTGATACAGAAAAACAAATATTTTATCTTTATTTGTATTTTTGTTCGTTATGTTTTTATGAGATATAATATTGAGCTGTTTTTTATTTTATCTGTTTGTAACTCTTGTATTGATTTTTTTATTTTGGACGATTATCGTTTTATCAGATTTTGATTGTGATTTCCATAATTATTTTATTATCTGGCTTTATATCTGTTACTATCTGATTTTAAAATCTTGTTTTGTGTAATATTTATGGCTTCTAGTTGGTTTGATATTCTTGCTATTTATGTTGATGGGCTGTTCTGTTTATTTGGTGCTCTGAGCTCCCTGGCTGGAGCTGTTTGTTGATTGCGCAATGTTTTTTTGTGATTTTGATTCGTGATCGGTAAACTGTGGCTCGGGAAATAATCTCGCACGTTTTACTCAGGCAATTAACCAATCCCTTATGTCCCGAATACTTATTGTTATAATGGCGCTTCTCGTTTTTGTTTTTGGCGCTATTGTCGGCTTCAGGCTTAAAGGCGGGGGCGACAGTCGCTTTGGGGCGCAAAGAAAAATGGTGGAAGCCTATGGGCTGATAAGAAATTTTTATGTTGACGAGGTTAATGGCGACAGTCTTGAAGGGGCGGGTATTCAGGGGATGACTGAGTTTCTTGACCCTCACTCGGTATATCTTGAGCCGGAAAAGGTCTCTTATGACCAGTCGGAATTCAAGGGCAATTTCGATGGTATCGGTATTGAGTTTGATGTCATCAATGATACCCTGATGGTTGTTACTCCCCTTTCCGGGGGACCAAGTGCGGCAGTTGGAATTTTACCTGGTGATCGTATCATCGGGATTGACTCGATTTCAGCCGCGGGTATTACGCAGCAGGAGGTACTCAGAAAACTGAGAGGAGCCCGTGGAACGAAAGTGCTGTTAAAAGTGATCCGCCCTCTCAGCGGCAAGATTTATAATTTTTTGGTGACGAGGGGAAAAATATCCACATCGAGTATTGATGCGTCGTTTATGCTTGAAAATCGGGTAGGATATATTCGGTTGAGTCGCTTTATTGCCACAACGGCTACGGAGTTTCGCAGGGCGCTTGGCGAGCTGAAAAAGGAGGGGATGGTTCGGCTTGTTCTTGATCTGAGAGGAAATCCAGGAGGATTTCTTGAACAGGCAGTGGAGGTTGCCGATGAATTTCTTTCCAATGGCCAGTTGATTGTCTATACAAAAAGCCGCAACGGCGGTGTTGAGGATGAACGTTTTGTGGCCAAATCCGGTGATGGTTATGAAAAAGGAGATGTGATTGTGCTTGTCGACAAGGGAAGCGCCTCGGCATCCGAAATTCTTGCCGGCGCGTTGCAGGATAACAGGAGGGCGGTCGTAGTCGGTGAGCTGACCTTTGGCAAGGGACTTGTTCAGCGTCAGTTTCCGTTGTCTGACAGTTCAGCAGTTCGACTGACCGTTGCCCGCTATTATACTCCTTCAGGCCGACAAATTCAGCGGGTCTATCGGAAGGGTGTTGCAGGACGCGAACATTATTACCAGGATGCGATGACAAACATTCTGCCCCAGAAACTCTTTGCGCATCCTGACAGTTTGGTGTATGTAAAAAACAGTGATGTTGTAGTCTACAAGACCAGCTCCCTGCCTGGAATGGTGGCGTCGCTCGCAAGGGCAAAGACAAAAGGAGAGAGTAAGTTGTCGGCACTGAAGGACGCTGGAGGCATTATTCCTGATTATTGGGTGAACAACAGGGTTTACTCTGCTTTTTATCAGGAGCTTTACCAGTCAGGCGCTTTGGATGATATCGCAAGGAAAATAGTTGATGATCCCCGCAGCCAGGCTCAACTTTACCGCAACTCATTGGTACGCTTTATTGGCGGCTATTCTGAAGAGAGCAGTTTTGAAGCTCTTGTCAATAAAATCGGCGAGTCGAAAAAAATAGCCTTTAACCGGGTTGGTTTTATCCGGGACAGAAAATACATTGCACTTGCTGTGAAATCTAAGATTGCTCATCAGCTTTTTGGTGCAGAAGGTCAGATCAGGTTTTTAGTGCGTTATGCTGATCCGGCAGTCAAGATTGCAGCAACGGTACCCGTAAGAAGACATCCTTGAGTCAGTAAAGCCAGGAAGATTGGAAGTTGGGGAGAGGGTTATGTTTTTATAATCGTTAACACCTTTTATTATTATGTCAATACTTGAAAAAATAAATAGCTCGGCCTGTACGTTGCGACTTCAAAATGACTGGCTGAAAATATTCACCTGTCCTGTTCCAACCTCCGATTTCCTCTCCTTTGTTGCCGTAGCGATTATTGATGCCCCTCAGCATTCCGTCTTGAGTCTTTTATATGATATTGACGTTGCTACTGAATGGGTATGGAAAACAAGAGAAATGCGACTGCTGCAGGAATTGTCGGGAGATGAGGGACGAATTGTCTATCAGCTTGTCAGTGCCCCCTGGCCTGTGTCTGACCGCGAAATCATAACCTGCTCACAAGGGTATATGGATCCCGAAACATCCGAAGTTTTTATCAAGCTGGCGTGTAAGGCGGATTATCTCCCTAAAAATGACAAGTATGTCCGCGTGCCCGAGCTTGAGGGTGCCTGGAATATTATACCTGTTTCCGACAAGCAGTGCAGGGTTGTTTTTCGGCTGCATATCGAACCAGGCGGGGAGATTCCATCCTGGCTTGCCAATATCGCTGTTATTGATACTCCTTATCATACCATGGTCAATTTGCGGGAGATGGTCAAGAAGGAAAAATACTTGACTCCAGTCGATGCTCCGTTTAAACAATCGGCAAAAGATGTTATTCAGCATTATGAAAAATTTATAAAAGAATGATTTATAGATTTTTTTTCTTGCAGCCTCTCAATCATTTTAATTGAACGTGTATGGATGTCGAGTTGATTCTTCATCGGGATTGGGCATTTCGTGTTGAACATAAAGGGATCAAGATTTTTTCTTCCAGGGTGAGCGGTTCCGATATTCACGGCTTTAAGGGAGAGGCCGAGATGCCGGTCTCCCTTAAGAAGATGATCAGCCTTTTTCACGATATGGCGAGCTATAATCGATGGGTTCACCAACTTGCCGACATGGATGTACTTGAGAAAACTGACGGGGTCGAGTACGTTGTGCGCCAGATCATCAACACTCCCTGGCCGTTGCAAAAGAGAGAGATGATTATGCGTACCGGGTTGGTATCCGCAGGAGAGAATGCCATTGCGGTTACCATGAAGGGTGAGCCGGATTACCTTCCGGACAATCCTAATTTTCACCGGGTTCGTCATGCAACAGGAATGTGGGTTTTTACCCCGACCGATCACGGAACGGTCCATACGACCTTTGTGATGCACGTCGATCCGGGGAAGGATGTTCCTTCACCGGTCAGTAACGCAGGTATGTTCGAGGTGCCTTTTTATTCCCTGAACAATATGAGGACCCTGGTGATGGATGGCTCATATAATCCCCCCTACCCGAAAGAGATTGAGCAGCATCTCTCTATAGTTGAAGATTTTCCTGACAAGCCTTAATCAGTTTCTCTGCCTTGACGGGAACGGCACCAACTTCCTGGCAGACCGTTCCGGCAGCAAGATTGGCTAGAGTTGCATTGGTGACCATATCCAGACCTGAGGCTGCACCAAGTGCCAGCATACCGATAACCGTGTCTCCAGCCCCGGAAACATCGGCAACCTCCAGCGATGTTGCTGCAATATGGGTAAATGAACCGTTATAGATGGTCATCCCCTTGTCGCTTCTTGTTACGATAATGGTCTCTGCTTCAAGTTTTTCCTGAAGCAGGCGGCAGGCATGCTCAATCTCCTCGTCGTTATTGTGGATGACAATTCCCAGCGATGCCGCCATTTCGGACATGTTTGGCTTAAAAACCGAACACCCTTTGTAGGCAAAGAAATTATGGAGTTTAGGGTCAACAAGTACCGGTACCTGACGCTTTTTTGCTGATGCAATAATATGCTGGATAAGGTGTGCGCTGAGTAGCCCCTTGTTGTAGTCTTCCAGGACGACCGCATCAATCGAGTCAAGCAAAGCTTCAAAAGAGTCAAGAACCGTTCGCTCGATTTCCGTGCCGATCTCTTTTCTGCTTTCGAAATCTACCCTCGTGATATGATGGTTTTGCGAAAGGATTCTTGTCTTGCATGTTGTTGGCCTGGATGGATCGCAAATCAGTCCTTCGGTTGCAAGTCCATGAGTGCGAAACAGATCCAGAAGGATATCGCGGTTGCCATCTGCCCCGGTAATGCCGATCAACATGGTTTCCGCTCCGAGTGACAGGGTGTTGAGCGCAACATTTGCCGCTCCTCCCAGCCGGTGGTCTTCGTGAGTAACATCAACAACGGGTACCGGATATTCAGGTGAAATGCGGGAGACGTGGCCGAAAATATACTTGTCAAGCATGATGTCACCGATGACGGCAATTCGCTTGTTGCGAAAAGAGTCCAGAATGGTTTTTATGGAGCGGATTGTCATAACGTCTTGTTTCGTGATGTGTTCTGTCGTTGTTAAATAAAAAAATTGCAACAAAAACCTTTGCCTGTCATGAAGTTATTATTGTATCATTTTATTTTTTGCTATTTTTTGTTATAATTAAAGCTAAGCATTTTTAAGCTTTATCTGAAAAAAAGCGGGGACCAATGTTTGATAGTTTAAGTGATAAATTAGAGGCCACCTTTAAAAAACTGGCCGGTCAGGCCACCATTAACGAGGTTAACATTGGTCTCGCCATGCGCGATATCAAGAGAGCTCTTCTTGGTGCTGACGTCAACTACAAGGTCGCAAAGAAATTAATTGAAGATATAAGAGAGAAATCTCTTGGCGAACAGGTAATCAAAAGCGTTTCGCCAGCGCAGATGATTGTAAAAATCGTTTATGATGAGCTGACTGAACTGATGGGCGGTGAGCAGAAACCACTGAATCTTTCACCGAAAAAACTGCCGGCAGTCATCATGGTTGCCGGTTTGCAGGGTTCCGGAAAGACGACTTTCTGCGCCAAACTGGCCTTACGGCTGAAAAAGAACGGAAAACAGCCGCTGCTTGTTGCGGCTGACGTCTATCGTCCGGCAGCAGTTGATCAGCTTAAAGCTCTCGGCCAGCAGGTTGATGTCCCTGTTTTTGCCATTGAAGAGCAGGACGCCATGAAAGCTGCCCTTCAGGGGTTGGAGGCTGCGCGCTCAAACGGCAATGATGTTGTTATTATCGATACGGCCGGACGGTTACAGATCGATCAGGTCATGATGGCTGAGGCAGAAGCCTTGAAGCATGCACTCAAACCTGACGAGCTTCTTTTTGTTGTTGACTCAATGATGGGTCAGGAAGCGGTCAATACCGCCAAAGCCTTCAACGATCGACTTGATTTTGATGGTGTTGTGCTTACCAAGCTTGACGGTGATTCAAGAGGCGGAGCCGCGCTTTCCATCCGTCAGGTAGTTGAGAAGCCAATCAAATTTATCAGCATCGGAGAAAAGGTTGACGATCTTGACCTGTTCTATCCCGATCGCATGGCCCAGAGAATTCTGGGAATGGGCGATATTGTCAGTTTTGTTGAAAAAGCCCAGGAAAACCTCGATCTTGAGAAGACTCTTGAGATGCAGAAAAAGTTGATGAAGAATGAGTTTGATCTCAATGACTTTTTCGACCAGTTGCAGCAGCTCAAGAAAATGGGTTCAATTCAGGGACTGATTGAAATGGTTCCGGGACTGAACAAGATGGTACCGAAGCAGGATCTTGAAAATCTTGATTTCAAGCCTATCGAAGCCATGATCAATTCCATGACAAAGCAGGAAAAAACGACTCCGGACATTATCAACGGCAGTCGCCGGCAGCGTATAGCAAAGGGGAGCGGGACGAAGGTTCAGGAGGTCAATCTTTTGCTGAAGCAGTTCGGAGAGATGAAGAAGATGATGCGTTCGGTATCGAAGCTGTCGCAGTCCGGCAGGAAAATTACTTCCCAAAATCTTGCGCTTGACAAATTTTTAAAACGATAGATTGCACATTAACTGTTAACAGTAAACATTAACTAAAATATTTGAGCCTTGGTAAAGATCAGACTTAAAAGAGCAGGAAGAAAAAAATTGCCGGTATACCAGATTGTCGTGGCCGATGCGCGCTCGCCAAGGGACGGCAAATTTCTTGAAGTTGTTGGCACTTATCAGCCGACAGCGAAACCACATGCTGTCACCATCAAAAAAGATCGTATTGTTTACTGGATGCAGACCGGTGCACAGCCAACAGCAACCGTGAACAGTCTTATCCGTACGACCGGATTGCTGTATGAACTCAGACTCAAAAGCATGGGTCGCAGCGAAGCTGAAATTTCAGCAGAGATGGAAAAATGGCAGGAACATCAGAATGTACGTCGCCAGAAGAGGCTTGCACTGAAATCCCATCGCCGCAGCGCAAAAAAAGAGGCTGAAGCGAAAGCTGCTACAGGTGGAGAGGCCTAATCAGTTCTTTACGGTGAGGTCAGTATGGAACTCTATCTGACAGGTATCATTCTCAAGCCGAAAGGGTTGAAGGGTGAAGTGAAAGTGGAGCCGGTTACCGATTTCCCTGAAAGTTTTCTTTCCCGCAAGGAGTATTATGCGGGAAAGTCCGTCGATTCGGTAGAGCGGTTAACGGTACAGAAGGCCGCTCTTGCCGGAGGTTTTGCATGGTTGTTCTTTGAAGGTATTGACAGCATGGAAAAAGCTGAGGCGGTTGCCGGCTGGAAATTGTTTGTTACTGAAGACCAGCTTTGGCCACAACCGGCTAACCGCGCCTATCTTCATGAGATAATCGGTATGAAGGTTCTTGACTGCAATCGAAGTGAGGTCGGTGTTGTAACCAAGGTGATTACCATGCCGGCGCATGACGTCTATGAAGTTCAGATTGGCGAAAGAAAGATTCTGTTGCCGGCCATAGACGAGTTTGTTGAAGAGTTTAATCTTCGTGAACAGTACATGGTTATACCACGATTTGAGGAATTTCTGTAAATGGCTGCGTCTGAAAACCCTTCTCAGCTCATGAATGCCATAAGGATTGATGTGATTTCCGTCATTCCCGGTTTTTTTGATTCAGCGCTTGATAATGGATTGTTAAGCATTGCACGCAAAAAAAAACATGCGGAAATTCATCTCCATAATTTGCATGATTACGGATTGGGCAAGTACAAGCAGGTTGATGATTCGCCTTTCGGAGGTGGTGCAGGGATGGTGCTTCGTCCGGAACCGGTGTTTGCCTGTATAGAAGCGCTTCAGGCCGAAAGAGGGTATGATGAGGTGATTTTTCTTACTCCAGATGGAGAACTGTTTGGGCAGTCTACGGCGAACAGGCTTTCAAGAATGAAAAATCTGATTATTCTCTGTGGTCATTATAAGGCTATTGATGAAAGAATCCGCCAGAATTTGATTACCATGGAGATATCCATCGGTGATGTTGTGGTTTCAGGAGGGGAGATACCGGCACTCTTTTTGATGGATGCTGTGGTGAGGGTTATCCCGGGTGTTCTCGGTGACAGTGAATCGGCTTTGACCGATTCTTTTCAGACGGGACTGCTTGATTGTACCTATTATACCCGTCCGGCAGAATTCAGGGGCATGAAGGTGCCAGAAGTACTTATGGGGGGACATCACAGCAATATCGAGCAGTGGCGCAACGAAAATGCTCTTGAGCGAACACGTCAGCGCAGGCCCGATCTTCTTGATCAAGAATTTTTAGAGTTAAAGAAAAAATAACGTAAAACAGTACAGTTGTCATGGATCAGTTAATCAAGTTGGTTGAAGCCACTCAGGCCGTTACAGATTTTCCGGAAATCAATCCGGGTGATACCGTCAAGATTCAGTTGAAGGTTATTGAGGGCGAAAAGGAAAGACTTCAGGCTTTCGAGGGTATTGTTATCAGCGACAGGGGTGCTGGCGGTAACAAAACCATCACTGTGCGAAAAATTTCTCATGGTGTCGGTGTTGAAAGGATTATTCCGGTCAACTCCCCAAATATTGAGAGTGTTACGGTGATCAAGCATGGCAAGGCAAGAAGGGCAAAACTGTTCTATCTGCGCAAACGTACAGGCAAGGCTGCACTGAAAGTCAAGGAACGCAAGATTGTGGAAAAAGCATAAGCTTTTATTCGCTGAGTCCGGCCGGTTTTATCCCGGCTGGATTTTCTTTTTTTCCCCACCATTGACCACCCGATGCCCGGCATATCCTTTTTTTTACAAGATCAGGGAGTTCATACCGTTGCGCATACTCCTATCATTTCACCGAATGACATTGGACTTGAATAGTCAGCATATCGAACTGTTCCGTCAAAAGATTTTCGATTTTTACCAGCTTAACAGAAGGAGCTTTCCCTGGAGGGAGACTACCGACCGGTACGCTGTTATGGTTAGTGAAATCATGCTGCAGCAGACACAGGCAGAACGGGTAGCCGGTAAATTTACGGCATGGATGCACCGTTTTCCCGATACCGAAGCCCTTGCCTCAGCCTCGCTCAGGGATGTGCTTCTGCTCTGGAGTGGTCTTGGCTACAACTCGCGAGGCCAGAGGCTTCAGAGCTGCGCAAAGGTTATTATGGAGCGTTTTAACGGGGTGGTGCCTGCCGCTCCACAGCTGCTTAAATCACTTCCCGGCATCGGTGACTACACTTGCCGTTCCATTCCGGTCTTTGCCGACAATCTGGATGCTGCTGCTGTCGATACCAATATCCGCCGGATCATCATTCATGAATTTGCTCTTCCGGTAGATATTTCGAAACCGCAGATGCAGTCCGTTGCGGAGTTGCTTCTGCCCGAAGGCCGGAGCCGCGAGTGGCACAATGCCCTTATGGACTACGGCTCTCTCTTTCTCACCAGCCGAAACACCGGCATCCGCCCGCTGACCAGGCAGTCAAAGTTTCAGGGTTCAAAGCGTTGGTATCGCGGGAGGCTTATCAAGGAGCTCATTCATGCCGAAGGCATGTTCCTTGAAGAGATTGAAGAAAAATATGCCGATTGTCCCTGGAATCTTCAGGATATAGTCAGTGATCTCATCAGCGAGGGGTTGGTGGAGCGCCATGAGAGCGCCGAACAGGACGCTCCGAAGCGGCTCAAAATCAAAGGAAGCTGATAGCCTACTCGGTATTATAAACCATGTTCAGGGCATTGTAGACCTTGTTGATCTCGGCGACATACCTTGCATTAATTTCCTTGCGCTTAAGTTTCATGGTCGGGGTCATCTGACCGTTTTCAATGGTGAACGGGGTATCCACCAGCAGGAACTTGCGTACCTTTTCATGGGTTGCAAGCTGCCGTGAAACGGTACGCATGAGTTTTTCAAAAATCAGTTGAACGCTTTTGTGCTCAATCAACTCCCTGGTGGTAGCGGTCACAATTCCTTCTGAGGCGGCAAACTCCTTGAGAATATTGAAATCAGGCACAATAAGGGCGATCAGAAATGGTCTTTTTTCGCCAATTACAACGACCTGATCAACGTACGGACTGTCGGAAATCAGGTTTTCGATGGGCATGGGGGCGATATTTTTTCCGCCAGTGGTGACGATGATATGTTTTTTGCGATCGGTTATCTTTAAGTAGCCATCCCGGTCAATGACTCCAATGTCGCCGGTATAAAACCATCCATCCTTGATAACTTCTTTTGTGGCCGCATCATCATTCCAGTATCCTTTCATGATATTGGGGCCCTTGAGCAGGATTTCGCCATCACCGGCAATCTTGACCTGGACATTGTCAACGGCTGGCCCAACGGTGCCATACTTGATCTTTTCCGGCCTGTTGACATGGGTTACCGGTGAGGTCTCTGTAAGGCCAAATCCTTCAAGAATATTGATATCAAGCGCCTGAAAAAATTCACCGATCTTTTGCGGCAGGGCAGCCCCTCCGGAAACAAAATAGCGCAGCCTTCCGCCGAATTTTGTTTTGATTTTACTATAGACAAGCTTCTCGGCCAAGAGATGCTGCACGGAAAGAATCTTTCCTGCAGAACCTTTTTCATTGATTGCCTTGTGATAGTTTTCTCCTGTTTTCACCGCCCAATAGAATATTTTCTGCTTTATGGGGCTTTGAACAGCAATCTGTTTAAGTATGGTTATTTTGATGCGGTCGAATAGTCTTGGAACGGTAAAGATAATGGTTGGACTGGCTTCCGACATGTTCAGCGAAATTGTTTCAATACTTTCGGCCAGATAAATGCTTGCTCCGCAGGAGAAGAGCAGGTAATAACCGCCGGTTCGTTCGTAGGCGTGGGAGAGAGGCAGAAATGAAAGACCACAGTCGGATTCATCGAGGCGGATAATTGCAGAGCAGGATTTGACGTTTTCACAAATATTCCGGTGTGTAAGCATAACCCCTTTCGGCAGCCCTGTGGTGCCGGATGTGTAGATGATGGTAGCAACATCGTCGGGTTCGACCGGCGCCCCTTCCATGAACCATGGTTTTTCTTCAAGGATTTTCTCGCCAAGCGCCTTTGCCTGGTTAAGGTCAAGAACCTCTTCGATCGGCTCCTCAAGGCGATTCATGACTACAACAAGAGTCAACTCCGGAAGGTTTTGCCAGATTGAAAGGATTTTGCCAAGCTGAAGCATGTTTGAGACGATGATCGCCTTTGTGCTGCAGTTGTTGAGGATGTATTCAATCTGGTTGGCTGGCAAGGAGGGGTAGAGCGGTACATTGATTGCGCCAATATTCAGAATTGCCATATCGGCCAGATACCATCCGGGCCTGTTTTCAGAAAGAATGGCAACCCGTTCTTTTGGAGTGATGCCGTTATGTTTCAGAAAGGCTGAAAGAGAGCGGACATCATTTTCAAATGCATCATACGAGATAGGCTCATACACTCCATTGATTTTCCTGGCAATTGGAAATTTGGACTCCTGCCCCCTGAAATGGTAGAAGACAGAGGAAAAGAGCTCAGGCAGTGTCTGAAAGTCAGGATTGATAAGTCCCATCAGCAAGAGATTTTTACTTGTGTTAGATCCCCCTAAAGGGAGGAAAGCCCGGAACTCTAAGGGGTGCCATAAGGGAGGTATTCAGTTGAGCACTAAATCCTCAAAAAGGCTATTATCGGCAATCTTAATGAATAATAAATATTTAACCATACATTAGTATCTTTGCAAATTGTGCAAATGACTTTTTTGTATTTTTTTAGCTTTGTTTCCTGATTTTTATGCAAACGACGAAAAAATCAAGTGGTGCTGTGGCGGGGTATATCGGTCTTGGTCTCGGCATGTTACTTATTGTGTTTCAGTTTCGCCAAATTGATCTTGCTGGTGTGATTGGAAAAATTTCGTCAATCGGTTTCTCCTCGGCATTTATTCTTTTGCCTTTTCTTGGTCTTCATGTTCTTGAAACTTTTGCATGGATAAGGGTTTTTCCTCCGAGCATATCCGCGATTCCATTTTTCAAGCTCCTGAAAATACAGTTTATAGCCGAAACCATATCCATGACACTTCCTGCCGGGATGGCTATCGGTGAACCTCTGCGTCCTTTTCTCTGTAATCGTTTTATGGGGATTCCTCTTCCTGCCGCCATAGCAAGCGTTGCAGTGCGCAAACTCATGCTTGGAGTTGCTCAGGGTCTCTATACCATTATCGGTGCAATAGCCGGATTTTCGCTTTTGCAATCGGTTGCAATTCCCATATTTCCAGTCCCAGTGCTTGGCTATATTATGCTTGGAGCCGGCATCGTGGTTTTTCTTCTCTTTCTTTTTTTTCTGCTGCTGCTGCTTGACGGAAGTGCCGCACACAATGTGCACAGGCTTTTGATGTTTGTGCCATTCAAGAAGGTGAAGAGCTGGCTGCTTGCAAAGGAGGCAGGATTTCTTGATACCGATGTAGAGCTGAAAAGTTTCGAGACTCCGTTTGCCGGCCGATTGGTTTTTGTCTTGCTTGTTTATATCCTTGCATGGTTCATGCTTGCCATTGAGAGTTATATTATATTACGATTGCTTGGGGTCGAGATCTCTTTTTTGCAGGTACTTTCGATGGATACGGCCATTACCATGCTACGGGCCCTGTTCTTTTTCATTCCCTCCGGACTGGGTGTTCAGGAAGTGGGATATCGCTTGTTTTTTCAGGCGCTAGGCATGCATAATATTGAGGATTATGGGGCATTTGTGCTGTTGCGGCGATTCAAAGAACTTCTCTGGTATGCAGTCGGTTACGGTGTCATGTTTTTTTCAGGGGTTCATCTGCATGATGCAGAAGGAGTCAGTCAGGGAGATTCATGAAGAAGAAGGTATTATTTATTTGCGGTTCGATGAACCAGACGACCCAGATGCATCAGATTGCCGGGTGTTTGCTGGATTATGACCAGTATTTTTCACCGTTTTTCAGTGACGGTCTACTCGGATCAGCCAGTGACAGGGGGTTGCTTGAGTTCACCATCATGGGTCGGAAGCGTTCGCAGCGTACGCTTGACTATCTGCGTTCCAACCACCTGAAGCTTGATATCGGCGGTCTTGCACATGCTTATGATCTGGTTGTGACCTGTACAGATCTCATTGTACCGAAACATATCCGACGAAAGAAAATTGTACTGGTTCAGGAAGGGATGACTGAACCTGAAACCATCCTTTTTCATTTCGCCCGAAACTTTCAGTGGGTTCCCCGCTGGATTGCCGGTACGGCCACAACGGGGCTGTCGGATGCCTATGAAAAATTCTGTGTTGCCAGTGAAGGGTATCGTGAGCTTTTTATCCGCAAGGGGGTCAGTCCCGCCAAGATTGAGGTAACCAGCATTCCTAACTTCGACAATTGCGATAAGTATCTCCAGAATGATTTCGTCCATCATGATTACGTACTTGTCTGTACATCGGACAACCGTGAAACCTTTATTTACGAGAACCGCCTCAAAAACATCAGGAAGTATCTTGAAATAGCTGATGGTGGCCAGCTTCTTTTCAAGCTGCATCCCAACGAAAATATTGAAAGGGCAACAAGGGAAATTGAGCGTTACGCTCCCGATAGCCTTGTTTTCAGTGAAGGCAAAACCGAAGAGATGATTGCCAACTCCCGGATGCTGATTGCACAGTTTTCATCCACGATTTTTGTAGGTTCTGCCCTGAACAAGATTGTGCATTGCGGCCTGGAGCCTGACGAGTTAAAATCGCTAACCCCGTTACAGAATAAAGCCGCAGCAAGAAAAATAGCGGAGGTCTGCCGGCAGGTGATCGATGGTTGACACTAAAAACGCAACTATTTTTTATGCATACCGTAGCAATCATACCTGCACGAGGCGGGTCTAAAGGACTGAAAGAGAAGAATATTTATCCTGTAGCGGGAAAACCTTTGCTTGCCTGGACTGTTTTACAGGCCTTGGCTTCGACCTCTGTCGAGAAGGTTTTTGTGACAACGGACGACGAAGCTATTGCCGCCGTTGCTTCTGACTATGGGGCAGAAGTGATCAAGCGTCCGCAGGAACTTGCCGGTGACAAGGCAAGTTCTGAATCGGCCATCCTGCATGCCGCAGGGGTTATTGAGCGTGACTATCATATGCCGCTCAGTACGATTGTCTTTCTTCAGGCAACATCACCCTTGCGAAAGCCTGATGATATTGATCGGGCTGTCGGGCTTTTTGCTTGTGAAGGGGCCGATTCGCTGATTTCGGTCACCAAAGCCGATGATCTTACCTTGTGGGAATCAAGGGAAGGAAAGTGGGACAGCGTCAACTTCGATTACCGCAACCGGGGCATGCGGCAGGATCGTCCGGCACAGTTTATAGAAAATGGCTCCATTTATATTTTCAAGCCTGAAATTCTCACAACCTTTGGCAATAGAATCGGTGAAAAACTCTCTGCCTACGAAATGGAGTTTTGGCAAACTTGGGAGATCGATACACTTGAGGAAATAGATTTAATTGAGTATTACTTGTATAAAAAAATCCTGACCGCGCAGGATGCAAATCCAGAGAACCTTTAGATCACTGTTTTTATGAATTTCTTTTTATCCACCGATCTGGTCATCGGGGTTAACGAAGCACTGAAGCTCCATGATCATCTGGCGCCCTTATCGGTGAAAAAACCTGGTATCATTTATGACGTCAACGTGGCCGGCAGCCTCTATTTTCAGGAAGTTTTAAAAAACCTGACAACGGCATTTTCCAATGCTGTTGTCTATTGCAATGAATTTGGCGGAGAGCCTACTTACGGTCATCTTGAAGCGGTTGCTGAATTTTTCAGGAACAATCCCCCTGATGCTATCGTTGCCATAGGCGGAGGAAGCACACTCGATTTGGGCAAAGGTATCGCCCTGCTTATGACGAACAACGTTCCGGCACTTTCACTCAAAGGATTCCCTGCGGGGGTCAGTGACCCTCTGCCGCTTGTAACCGTCCCGACACTGCTTGGCAGCGGTGCCGAAGTCAGTTTTAATGCTGTGTTTATTGATGAGGTGGAGGGCCGCAAACTCGGTATTAACAGCCGGAAGAACTTCCCGAAAAAAGCGGTTATTGATCCCCGACTTTCGATGACAGCCCCTCTCGAAAGCGTTATTGCTTCGGCTATGGACAGTCTTGTGCATTGCGTCGACAGCTTTGGATCCATAAAGCATACAGCTTTGAGCCGGATTTTTTCTGTCGAAGGATTCCAGCGTACATTTTACGCGCTGCGGCAGAACCAGCTCGACCGGGCAGAGTCACGGCTTGACCTTGCTATTGGCAGTGTTTGCGGCACGGCAGCGCTCATGAACTCCGGAGACGGCCCAACCAATGGTTTTGCCTACTATCTTGGTGTGAAGCACCATGTGCCGCACGGTCTTGCCGGAGCGATCTTTCTCAAGGAGGTCATGCATTACAACCATACCCATGGTTATGAAAAATATGCCCTGCTTAATCCCATGCATTCGACACCTTCACCAAAAGAAGCGACAATTGAACTGCTTGAAGAGATGGATGAACTCTATCGGTTGCTCCGGATTCCTTCGCTAGTCCCTTACGGGTATGGCAAGGGTAACGTAGCCGAATTTGCCCGGAACGCATCGGAAGCCCTTAAAGGATCTTTTTCTGGTAATCCGGTTGAATTTACTGAAGAATCGGCATTTGCCGTTGTTTCTCAATTAACCTAAATAAAAAGAGCAGGATACCACATTATGGCTGGCGCAGAACTAATCGGTCGTGAAGAACTGGCTGAAATACAGGAACTTTTCAGCAGGGAGAAGGTCAATTTATACCGTTACGGCGGGGGCAATTACAAAGCAAGGGAATTTGAGGAGAAATTTGCCGCCTGGATGGGTGTGAAGTATGCCCATGCGGTCTCTTCTGGCACTGCAGCAATCCATTGCGCCTTGGCTGGTGCTGGGATTGGTCCCGGCGATGAAGTCATCACAACGGCGTGGACCTTTATTGCTCCGGTGGAGGCTATCAGTGCACTCGGCGCGGTACCTGTACCGGTTGAGCTTGATGAAACCTATCATCTCGATCCGCTGGAAGTTGAAAAGGCGATTACTCCTGCAACGAAAGCGGTTGTAGCCATACCCATGTGGGCTTCGCCGAAAATGGATGAGCTGTCGGCGCTCTGCAAGAAGCATGGCCTCATCTTGATTGAGGATGCCGCACAGGCACTTGGAGCCTCATACAAGGGAGAGAAGCTTGGTACCTTTGGCAGTGTGGCATCCTTCTCCTTTGATGCCGGCAAAACGCTCCATACCGGTGAGGGCGGGATTATTGTGACCAACGACAAGGAGATTTACGACCGTGCCGCAGAATTTTCCGATCACGGCCACATGCACCTGCCAGGATTGCCGAGAGGCAAAGATCCCAGACGGTCAAAAGGGCTCAATTTGCGTCTCAGTGAAGTGACCGCAGCAATCGGTCTTGCCCAGCTTGCCAAAATTGAGACCATTCTTTCAGCATCAAGAGCAAACAAGAAGAAAATCAAGGATGCGATCCGTCATCTCGACAACCTTATCTTCCGGCCCTTCAGCGATGAAGCCGGTTCACAGGGAGATACCCTGATTTTCAGAGTCAGAGACCGTGATGCGGCATTGCAATTCGAAGCACATCTGACGGAGCATGGTTTCGGTACCAAGATTCTGCCTGAAGCGCTTGACTGGCATTTTGCTGGCGTTTGGGGGCATCTTCTCGGTGAGTACGACCGGTATGCTGACACCGATCTTGAAACGCTCTGGCCAAAGACCGGCATCATGCTGCGCAGCAGTATCTGTTTGAATATTCCCGTACTGATGGATGGCGCGACCATTGACAGGCTGATCAAAGCCA
Organism: uncultured Chlorobiaceae bacterium; assembly: GCA_903820085.1. Classification (GTDB taxonomy): domain Bacteria; phylum Bacteroidota; class Chlorobiia; order Chlorobiales; family Chlorobiaceae; genus Chlorobium. Next base: position 38,518 of record CAIJGA010000002.1, on the reverse strand, counting down.
TCATTTCCGGTTCAGAAAAGATCGGGTAGAGGAGATGTGTATTGAAAGAGAACACAAAAAAGCCTGCATAACGCAGGCTTTTTTGTTGCTGGAGGCGAAGAGCGGACTCGAACCGCTGTAGAAGGTTTTGCAGACCTCTGCCTAACCACTCGGCCACTTCGCCGTTACGAGAGTGTCAAGGTAAGAAAAAAGTTATTCTTTGCAAATTGTTACCCTCTTATTTGTCTCCTCAACCGGTAAACATTATGATCACCCTTTCAGGAACCGTAGAGGAGATTCCGCCGGAGCCTGCCGCAGAGGCGGAATCTGATAGTATGGATAAAGAGTAGGGAGCTTTTATGCTCGGGATTCGTCATAGGCCTTGATCTCACGCTCTATGTTCGCGCCCTCACTATTCAGGGCAACTTTCAGATCGTAATCCATCTGCAACCCAAACCAGAACTGTGGAGGGGTACTGAAATAGCGAGCAAGACGCAGTGCCGTTTCGGCTGTAATGCATCGCTTTCCTGCAATAATATCATTGATGCGCCAGACAGGAATATGCATATCTTCGGCAATTCTTTTTTCACTGAGGTTCATGGGGGTAAGGTATTCTTCAAGCAGAACCGTTCCTGGATGAAGCGGTAACATTTTTTTTACAACCATTATATGCCTTTCCTCGTGGTAACCTGAATTTGCAATCCTGAGAACAGTGTAAAGCAGATTACCATTTTTTTATTGATTTCACCTCTTTTATTCTTCGCTACCTCTTTTTGCCTGCTACACCTATTCATTGCATTACGGCTTTATTTTGAAGATTCTTGCCTGTCAGCAGAGCTGTTATGCTGAAAATATTTTGTTTTTGTTATAACTGATACTATATTAGTATCAATTAAACAAACTGCAATGAAAGTACTGACCAAAAAAACGGATTACGCAATACGGGCACTGTTGATGCTGGCTGCTTCGAGGGAAAGTTATGTGTCGGCCAAAATCATGGCCGTTGAGCAGGACATTCCCTATCAATTTCTGCGAGGAGTGTTGCAGGAGATGATTCGCCACAATCTGATTGTATCGAAGGAGGGGGTTCAGGGAGGTTTTAAGCTTACAATGGACCCGGACGAGATTCGCGTGAACCAACTGATCGAGATTTTTCAGGGAGGTGTGCAGGTATCGGAGTGCATGTTCCGCAAGCAGATTTGCGCCAATCGTTCACGGTGTGTGCTGCGTCACGAGATCATGCGTATTGAGCAGGTTGTCCAGAACGAATTCGAAAAGGTTACCATCGGCGGATTGTTTCGGAAGCTTGAGTTGGCAAATCAATTGAAACCGGCATTGAGTACCAGTGAATCCGTGCCGACAACATAAAAAGGGAGCTAGAAACTTATGAAACGGCAGATTATCACCATAGATGAAAATCTATGTACCGGATGCGGCGACTGTATTCCCGGTTGTCCGGAAGGGGCATTGCAGGTGATCGACGGTAAGGCCAGGCTTGTCAGCGATCTTTTTTGTGATGGTCTTGGAGCCTGTATCGGCCATTGCCAGACTGGAGCGATGAAAATTGAGACCCGTGAGGCTGAACCCTATGACGAGAAACGGGTGATGCATGAGAGTATAGCCAGAGGCGGCCAGAATGTAATAGCCGCTCATCTGCATCATCTGATCGATCATGGCCAGGGTGATTTTGTACAGCAGGCACTTGCCTATCTTGAAGAGCAGGGAATTGCGAACCCGCTTGAGAACGAGGCCGCCGATAGGCCGGCTCCCCGGCAGTCGCATAGGGCTCCCCATCATGCACCTCACGGCGGGGGATGCCCGGGGAGCAGGATGGTTGATTTCAGTGCGCAGAGCAGTTCGTCGCATGCAACCGTTGCCCCTGTATCTGGAGCGCCAATGCAGAGCGCACTTCGCCAGTGGCCGATTCAGCTCCATCTTGTTTCGCCACAGGCACCCTATTATCAGGGTTCGGATCTCCTGCTTGCTGCCGACTGTACCGCCTTTGCTGTCGGCAACTTTCATGGTTCCTTCATGCACAACAAAAGTCTGGCAATTGCCTGTCCGAAGCTTGATTCCGGGATGGACGACTACGTTGATAAACTTGCTGCGATGATCGACCTGTCACAGATCAACACCATTACGGTAGCGATTATGGAGGTGCCTTGCTGCGGTGGCCTGATGCAGGTTGTTGCCGATGCGCTTCGGAAGTCTTCACGCAAGGTACCGGTCAAAAAGATTGTTATCGGTTTGCAGGGCGAGACGTTGAGGGAAGAGTGGGTCACACCATGCTGAAAGATGCGATGGGCGGATATCGGGGGACGGTTACGGAGATCAGCCGGATTATCATTGAGCAACCGGATAATGCCGAGGCCTGGTATAACAGGGGCAATGCATGGAGCAGTTGCGGAGAATATGATGGCGCCGTCAGGGATTACACCATGGCGATCAACATTGGACTGCGGTTTCGTGAGGCTATAAACGCTTATGGCAACCGGGGGATGGCAAGAATTGAAGCTGGTGATCTGGATGGAGCAATCGAGGATTTCAGTGAGATTATTGCCCGAAAGCCGAAAAACAGGTCGATTTTGCGAAACGCATATCAAAAGAGAGCTTTGGTAAACGAAAAAAAAGGTGATAGGAAGTGTGCAGCAGTTGACCGGTCGATGGTTGCCATGTTATTGCCGAATAGTAATCATAATAACCAATAATGGAGGATAGAACGATGGGAATGTCTTGTAACCAATGTCAGGAAAGCATTCGCGGTACTGGATGCCAGACCAGGGGAGTATGCGGAAAGGATGAATTGACCGCCAAACTCCAGGATGTGCTTGTTTATGCCGCCGAAGGGCTTTCGCTCTCTGCCGGAAAACCGGAAGGAAGCGTTTCGAGAAAGATCGGTCAGCTTATCAGCGAGTCGCTTTTTTTCACTGTTACCAATACCAACTTTGATGAGGATGCCATTGTTGCCCAGATCCGCAAAACTCTTGCCATGCGTGACGAAGTGAATGCCCGGCTTGCTGAGTTGCCTGCTCATGATGCGGCAAAGTGGAAGGGGAGTACAAAAGATGATTTTCTTGCAAAATCGCTTGCCGTCGGAATTGAGAGCCTCAGTGAAAACGAAGACCTTCGTTCCCTGAAAAGCCTCGTGCTTTATGGAATCAAGGGACTTGCCGCCTATACCGACCATGCTGCAGTTCTCGGTTACCATGATGATGATATTTATGCTTTTTATGTCAAAGGTCTTGCAGCACTAACCAAAGATCTTTCGGCTGACCAGTTGACCGCTCTGGTGCTGGAAACCGGTGGTATCGCCGTCAAGGCAATGGCGTTGCTCGACAGGGCAAATACCGAAACATATGGACATCCCGAGATTACCATGGTGAAAACCGGTGTTGGCAAAAACCCCGGAATCCTGATTTCAGGCCATGACCTTCGAGACCTGGAGGATCTGCTCAAGCAGACGGAAGGAAGCGGCGTTGATGTTTATACCCATTGTGAAATGCTTCCGGCACACTACTATCCGGCATTCAAGAAGTATTCGCACTTTGTCGGCAATTATGGCGGTGCCTGGTGGTCGCAGGACAAGGAGTTTGATTCATTCAACGGTCCTATTCTCATGACCACGAACTGCATCGTTCCTGTTCGGGAATCGTACCGCAGCAGGATGTTTACCACCGGAATGGCTGGATATCCGGGATTGAAACATATTCCCGGTCGTCCTGAGGGCGGAGAAAAAGATTTTTCCGGTTTGGTTGAGCTGGCTAAGAGCTGCTCTGCACCAAAAGAGATTGAAAACGGTACCATCGTTGGAGGCTTTGCACACAACCAGGTGCTTGCCCTTGCCGACAAGGTGGTTGACGCGGTAAAGAGTGGAGCTATCAAGCGTTTTGTGGTGATGGCCGGCTGTGACGGACGCCACGCTTCCCGCCAGTACTATACCGATGTTGCCGCAACCCTGCCGAACGACACAATTATTTTGACCGCAGGATGCGCAAAGTACCGTTACAACAAGCTTGAACTTGGTGATATTGGCGGTATTCCGCGTGTGCTTGATGCTGGTCAGTGTAACGATTCCTACTCTCTTGCCGTCATTGCTCTCAAGCTTAAAGAGGTATTTGCCCTTGAGGATATCAACGATCTTCCAATCTCTTTCGATATTGCATGGTATGAGCAGAAAGCCGTTACCGTGCTCCTTGCGCTGCTCTTTCTTGGCGTAAAAGGTATCCGTCTTGGACCAACACTTCCCGAGTTCCTTACTCCTAATGTTGCTGCCGTGCTGGTTGAAAAATTCGGTATCAAGCCAATCGGATCAGTTGAGGCCGATGTTGATGCCATGATGGCTGGAGCATAATTCAAGATACCGCCGGGGGTTCTCCATAAATGAGCCCCCGGCGGATTTATTTATGGTTCCCCCCTCTGATCTTCAAGTAAAAAATCACTTCGTGCTTGTCCAGTAGTTTTTAAATAACTATATAATCATGTATGATAAGTTATACTGAGGTTTAATTGGAAAAATTGACACTCTATGGCGAAAGTTGTTGTTCTCGGAGCTGGCGTTTCTGGCCATACCGCCGCATCGTTTCTCAAAAAAAAACTTGGCAAGCATCATGAGGTGGTTGTTGTTACTCCAAACGCTTACTATCAGTGGATTCCTTCGAACATCTGGGTGGGTGTTGGCCAGATGTCGATTGATGATGTACGGTTCGAACTGAAAAAAGTCTATAACCGCTGGGGCATTATTCTCAAGCAGGCGAAGGCGGTTGAAATCCATCCTGAGGGTGATCAGGAGATCGGGAAAGGGTATGTGACTATTGAATATACCGATGGAGTTCGCAGCGGTCAGACGGAAAAGGTCGACTACGATTATTTGGTCAATGCAACAGGCCCAAAGCTTAATTTTGATGCGACAGAAGGGCTTGGTCCGGATAAAAACACTTTTTCGGTTTGTACCTACGGCCATGCTGCACAGGCCTGGGAGAACCTCCAGAACAATATCAAAAAGATGCAAGCCGGTCAAAAACAGCGGATTTTGATTGGAACCGGTCATGCAATGGCAACCTGCCAGGGTGCGGCCTTCGAATACATTCTCAATGTGGCCTATGAAATTTCAAAACTCGGCCTCACTCATATGGCGCAGATTACCTGGCTGTCGAATGAGTATGAACTGGGTGATTTCGGAATGGGTGGCGCATTCATCAACAGGGGAGGCTACTACACTCCGACGAAAGTTTTCACCGAATCCATTATGGCCGAGTACGGCATCAACTGGATCAGACGCGCAGGTGTCTATAAGGTTGAGCCCGGCAAGGCCTATTACGAAACGCTTGATGGAGAAGAAAAGATACAGGAATTTGATTTCGCCATGCTTATTCCCTCTTTTTCAGGTGTCGGCCTTACCGCTTTTGATAAATCAGGAGCGGATATTACAGAAAAGATGTTCGCGCCGAACAAATTTATGAAGGTTGATGCCGATTACAGCGCAAAGCCCTTTGATGAGTGGAATGCTGATGACTGGCCATCGATTTACCAGAACCCTACGTTCAAAAACATCTACGCTCCCGGGATTGCCTTTGCTCCGCCGCATCCGATTTCAAAACCCATGTCGAGTCCAAGTGGCCGGCAGATTTTTCCGACAGCACCTCGTACCGGCATGCCTGCAGGGGTTATGGGGAAAATTGTAGCGCTGAATATCGCTGAAAAAATTCAGGGTTCAGAGGTGCATCGCCACAAGGCATCAATGAGCAGAATGGGTGCTGCATGTGTTGTATCAGCAGGATTTGGTTCATTTGACGGCCTTGGCGCATCAATGACCCTGTTTCCGGTTGTCCCTGACTGGAACAAGTATCCGGAGTGGGGTCGTGACATGAATTACTCTCTCGGCGAGGCTGGCCTGGCAGGGCACTGGCTGAAAGTGATTCTTCACTATCTCTTTTTCCATAAAGCAAAAGGCTATCCTTTCTGGTGGCTGATTCCGGAATAACCTTTTTTTTATCAGAACAACACTCAACTATCAGAAATCCTATGGGCACGAATAAAGTCAAGGCATATTATGACGAGGCTTATCCACCGGTACCTTCAAAAACAACCCTGTACTGGAGGAAAAATCTGCTGTGGCAACTCTTCCGGTTTGTTGTTTTAAATGTGAAGATCATACGGATCGTTGTAGGCGGACACTCCTGATTTTTTTGAAAACCATACCGGTATTGCCATCATGGTTCGCAATCAATAGTGCACTGCAGCGTAGAACAGATTTTTTTTGACTTCGCTGATGACAAACTGGTAACTTTCCTTGTTTTTCCACCACAACACCCTATCCCACCATTTAGGGTTTGTCGATACCAGGATGAATTTTTTTGATGACCCTTCAAATGCCCGGCTCCATGTTTGATGAAGCCGGAGCATGTGGGGAGGGTCGCTGACAACAATGGCACTTTCCCATCCATTTTTCTCCATCGTCATCGATGTATTTTTAGCTTCCTCCCAGGTCGTTCTTGATTTGGTGTCGACCTTCATCGCCCTTTTTGGCACTCCAAGTGCGATCATTCTTCGTTCGCGCCAGTTGGGGTGACCGGGACGATAAAATCGTTCATCAATACCGGTCAGAATAATATGGGGGGCATACCCTGCATGGTACAGTTCAGCCCCTTTGCGTACCCTGAGTCCGTTATCGCCTCCCAGAACAATAATGACATCGCTCTTTTCAGGATGTGCGGCATGTTGCGAAACCAGAACTCCAAGGCTTAAAAACGAGATAGCTGCAGCGGCGCTTACCGAGAAGAGAATAATCAGGGTAAGCTTTAACCAGAGTTTCATTGAGACGATTGGAGGGCAGACTCCCATAAGGCAACGTGTCATAAACTGGGCAAGGGAGGCAGCAATGCAACAAAAAAAGCTTCCCACACCGTTTGTAATCTTTCAAGAACCATCACTACTCCGAGAGATGAGTGCTGATGGCTTGATTGCTTGTCTTTAGGATTATAACCAATTTTTGAAAGCTTGCCGCGGGTTTGCTGAGAAGGGTAATAATGTTCCCTGATTCTGGTGTTTAAACGAAATATCCCAGTCAAAAAAAATGAAGAATGTGGTATATTGAGCTTGTTGCTAACCATATATTAGTGATTACGCTGTATACACTTCGATCTTGTTTTTTACAAAATTGAATAGGAATTTCCCCCCCGGTAAAAGCTTATAAAATATCAATGACTGAGAAAAAGATCAACATAAAAACAACGTCCATCTCCGCTTCTGAAGAGGTTCTCAGGAAGCACGAATGGATTTTTATGAAAGCCATGGCTGAGAGTCTTCCTGGCTCTTTTTCTATTAATGACGCAAGTGGTATGCTGGTTTGGTGGAATGCTTATTATCGTGATGTGATTGTTGGAAAAAACGACATCGAGATGGCTTCTACCAAAGCGATGGAGGTTTTTCATCCGGATGACCGATCCATGGTTACAGAGAAAATGATGAATGTCCTGACCCTTGGTACTGAGGAGGTGGGTGAAGGGAGGGTTATGATTCACGGTGGGCCGAAATTCCAGTGGCGTATGATAACGGGTAAAAGAATAATTGTTGATGACCATCCGTTTGTTGTAGCTGTTGGTATTGATATCACGGAGCGCAAACGGCTCGAAGCCATCACGGCAGTGCGACTCCGCCTTCTTGATCTGGTAGAGACTCATTCAGTGGAAGAATTATTGAAGGCAACACTCGATGAAACGGTATGCTTGACCCAGAGTGCGACCGGCTTTTTCAATATTATCTCTGATGATCAGAAGACCTTTTCAACGAGGGTCTTGTCAACCAGCACACAAGCTCCGGATGATAAGCGGCCGAAGCCATCGCTGAATGAAGCCGAGATCTTGACCGATGCGATAGGGGAGTTGGGTACGACGATTAACAATTTTTATGGAGCATCAACAATTCCCGTAAGCGACCCTGGCGCTCCCGACACCCGTCAACGAATACTCTTTCATCCCCTGATTCGAGGAGGAACGGTGACGCTACTGCTTTGTGTTGGCGGTAAGTCTTACGATTATGATGAAGATGATGCCATGACCGTCGAGACGCTTGCCAATCTTGCTTCGGATATTATTGCCCGCAAACATGCCGACTTGTCTGAACAGAAACTGCTCAAGATTCTTTTTCATGCTCAAAAGATGGAGATGGTTGGTCAGCTCGCAGGGGGTATAGCTCACGATTTCAATAACATGTTTGGGGTAATTCTCGGCAATGTTGAAATGGCTATGAACTGGCATGTTCTTGAAGAGCCAATTCTGGGCCACATGAAGGCTATTCTCAAAGCAACTGAACATTCAGCGGATCTTACTAGGCAACTTATTGCCTTTTCCCGCAGGCAGGCGGTGATGCCCATTGTTCTCGATCTGAACATCATGGTTGAAAAGATGCTTTCGGTATTGAGGAGGCTGATCGGTGAAAACATCACCATAGTCTGGATGCCCGAGCATCAAAGAACATCGGTAAAGATGGATCCTTCGCAAATAGACCTGATTTTGGCCAACCTTTGCGTAAACTCCCGGGATGCCATAGAGGATGTGGGCAAAATTACCATTGAAACCCGCAGGATCCATGTTAATAAATCTGACATCACAGCAGGCCATGCCTGCAAGAATCCGGGCGACTATGTTATGCTTGCCGTGAGTGATAACGGCGGCGGTATTGACCGGAATGATCTTCCGCATATTTTTGAGCCCTTCTTTACCACAAAGGCGAATAGAAATGGTACCGGCATGGGCCTCTCGACGATCTATGGCATTGTCAAGCAGAACAATGCCTTTATCGAATGTTTGAGCGAGCAGGGCCGGGGAACCACCTTTAAAATTTATATGCCATTGCACCTTGATTATGGCGATTCTGGTAGTATGGCACAAACGGAACCCTCAATCAGCCAAAGAAAAGAGCTGATCCTGCTTGTTGAGGATGAACAGGATATCCTTAATATTTACAAGCTTATGCTTGAGAGCAAAGGCTATGGGGTCCTTGATGCGGCTACGCCGAGTGATGCGCTCCGGATTGCCGGTGAATATGGAAGCAAAATTAACTTGCTCATAGCCGATGTTGTGCTGCCCGAGATGAATGGTTGTGACCTTTCCCGTCAAGTTAAGTTACTGTGCCCGGACCTTAAGGTGCTGTTCATTTCCGGTTACACCACGGATGATATCAATATCCAGGGGGAGCTTGATTTGGGGGTAAACTTTATCCAGAAGCCTTTTTCTCTCAAGGCGCTGATTATTGCCATTCAAAAGTTTTTTCCCAACGCCGAGTGATGTGAGCCTGTGTTGTGAAAAAAACATTCCCGGCAAAAGTGTCAATGATGAAAAAGGATGAGACGGTGCGCTCTCTCGGTGTTGTCATTACCGGGGGCAGTAAAGGGTTGGGATATGCCCTTGCGTCGGTTTTTCTTGCGGCTGGTGACCGCGTCGTCATTTGCGGAAGGAACCAGCCGCGCCTGGAAGAGGCCTTATCTTCTCTCCGGAGCAGCTGTGCTCTTGGGGGAGAGGTTCATGGAATGGTGTGTGATGTCGGCAAGCCTTCGGACGCGGTGGCGTTTGCTGTTTTTGCCTCAGCCCGGCTTGGACGCATTGACCGATGGATCAACAATGCAGGTACTTCCGGGCAATTTAAGCGACCGTTATGGGAACTTCATGCTGATGACATGCTGGAAACCTGTACGACCAACCTTTCCGGCTCCATCATGCTGTGCGCCGAAGCTGTCAGACTGATGGAGCGCCAGCCCTCTTCATCAAAACCGATCTATCATATTTTCAATATGGGCTTTTCATCGGCCGGATCACGATTATCCCGTTCAGCGGTGCCGCACAAGGCTTCGAAACGCGGAGTGGCGGAACTGACGCATTTTCTGGCCAGAGAGTTGAAAGTTGCAGGCAAAACCAGCATTGGCATTCATGAGCTGAGCCCCGGTCTGGTGTTGACCCGACTGCTGTTGCAAGACGCTTCTGAAAGTGCAATAAAGCTGTTCGATATCATCGCAGAAAGACCGGAAAAGGTAGCCGCTGTTCTGGTGCCGAAAATACGATCGATAACCGGACGCAACCGTCACATGAGGTACCAGCCCCTTGCTCTGATATTTTTCAGGTTACTCATTGGAATTAAACAGGTTATCAAATTGGACGCACGTTGACCGGATACAGGCTCTATGGGCTTCGCACCCCAATAAAAACAGCTTGAGTATCCGGATGAAGGTTCAATGGTTCTGCCGGGTAAATCCGTCGGGGATTTTTTTTTCATTATCGGTTACAGCTTTTAATTACAGCGAGTTTTTCATAAATTAGCAGACGTCAAAAAAAATCGTCATAGGCATAAATTTTTTTAACAAATCAATGAAGCACAAGCTCTCCTTGTTTCTGTTTTTTTTATTTATTCTTGCCGGCTGTTCCGGGCAAGACAAAGAAAAAATAGCTCGTGAGCACTCTTCAGAAAGCAAACTTCAGATTGGGCTGGTTTTTGATGCCGGTGGCAGGGGCGATAAATCGTTTAATGATTCGGCATATAACGGCCTTGAAATTGCCAAGGCAAAGCATGGCGTCAACTTTATCTTCATTGAGCCGCACGGAGAGGGCGCTGATCGTGAGGCCGCGCTGCGAAATATGGCTGTAGATCCTGATATCGGGCTTATTATCGGCGTTGGCATGCTCTTCAGTGAAGATATGACGGCTATTGCAGCTGAATTTCCTGATAAAAAGTTTGTCTGTATCGACTATATTCCTCAACCGAAAGTTGCGGTCCCGGCAAATCTTCAAGGGATTGTTTTTGAGGAGAAAAAAGGTTCTTTTCTGGCAGGAGCCCTTGCTGCAATGGTTACCAAAACAAAAACCGTTGGCTTCATTGGCGGGATGGAATCAAGTGTCATCAAAAAATTTGAGACTGGCTTCATTAAGGGAGTTCGCTCAATCAATCCTGCCGTCAGGGTTATTTCGGGTTACATCGGTATGACGGGAAGCGCGTTTGCCGATCCCGCCAAGGGCAGGGAACTTGCACTTGGACAATATGGCAGGGGAGCTGACATTATATACCAGGCAGCGGGCGCGAGTGGGCTCGGTGTCATTGAAGCTGCAAGAGAGAGCAAAGCGCTGGTTATCTGTACAGACAGGGATCAGGAAGCAGAAGCACCGGGATTTGTGCTGAGCAGTATGACCAAGGCTGTAGACAGGGCTGTACTCAAAACGGTGGAAACGGTGTTGGATGGAAGTTTCAAGGGCGGGCGTGTTTCTGTTTTTGGTTTGGCAGATCGTTATACGGATTATGTTTACAATGACAAAAACGCTTCATTGATCGGCACGAAAAATCATCAACAGCTGGAGGATATCAGAAAAAAAATAGTAGCAGGGGAAATTGTTGTCGATGAGACCGCCGTTGGACAATAATGGTTGCAGGAGCTGTCAGTAAATACTGGTGGTCTTTTTGGTGAGCGGAAAAATAAAGGATTGTTAATTGATTGAAGTACAATACTGGTGAATAAAAAAATCCTTGTAACCGGGGCAACTGGTTTTATTGGTTCGAGTCTAGTGAAAAAACTGGCTTCCACTGATGATGAAGTTTCAATTCTTGTCCGAAAAAATTCGGATTTAACCTCACTCTCCGATGTTCTGCACAAGGTCAAACTTGTCTATGGCGATATTACCGACAGGGCATCGCTCGATTCTGCGTTACAGGGAATTAATCTTGTCTATCACTCTGCGGGACTTACCTATATGGGGGATAAAAAGAATGCCCTCCTCTATAAAATCAATGTTGAAGGTACCCGCAATATGCTGCAAGCATCTGCCGCAGCCGGTGTGACCAGATTTCTCCATGTCAGTTCCATAACGGCGGTAGGCATTGCTTTCGACAAAAAGCCTGTTGATGAATCTGTTATCTGGAATTTTCACCAGATCGACCTTGAATATGCAAGGACAAAACACCTGTCCGAAGTAGAGGTTGCCGAAGCCGTCAAAAAAGGGTTGGACTGTGTTATTGTCAATCCCGCATTTGTGTTTGGTGCTGGTGACATCAACTTCAATGCCGGACGGATCATCAAGGATATCTATAACAGAAAACTTCCGTTTTATCCTCTCGGCGGCATCTGCGTGGTAGATGTTGAGATTGTTGCAGAGACCATTATCACGGCGATGCAAAAAGGAAAAACAGGGGAGCGATATATCCTGGGCGGTGAAAATGTTTCCTACAAGCAGCTTGCCGATACGATTTCAAAGATTACCGGAGCCCCAAAGGTTCTTTTCCCTCTTCCTTTCTGGATGGCTAAAATTCTGAAACTGGGGCTTGATCTCTATAAAAACAAGAACCGGATATCGAAGCTCTTCAATATGTCGATGTTCAGGGTAGCGTCCCATTTCCTCTATTTTGATTCATCGAAGGCTACGCGCGAGTTAAATATGCAGTATGAGCCCCACGAACACAGCATCCGTAACGCCTACGAGTGGTATCGGGATCGCAATATGCTTAACTGATTACCCGGCTCTCAGAGCCGATTAACGGGTTACCGTTTTTTTGCAAAAGAGCATCATTCTTGGCGAGTCATTTTCAATAAATGGTTCGCCTTGATAGTTTCCAGCAATATCGGTCACCGAAAAGCCCTCTTCCTCAAGCATTGAAAGAATCTCCTCCTTGCCGTAAAGCCTTACCGACTCAGAGAAGCTCAGCGTTTCCCCGACCGGAGGGGTAATGGTAATGGTTTTGGTAATCCTGTCGCCAGAAAACGCACGCTCTTCATGAACAGCAAGGTCGCCTACGGTTTTGCGGGAGTGAGGAACCAGATTGCGCGCAAGTGTGACAGGGTTGATAAGGTCCAGTACATACCATCCACCCGCTCGAAGCGCACCATGGGCCCTTTGGAGCACCAACCGGTCATCCTCTTTCAGGTCAAAATAGCCGAAACTGGTAAAAAGCTGCACCACAAGATCATAAAGAGCGCTGGCAGGAATATTTCGCATGTCGCAGCAGGTAAGTTGCAACTGCAGTTGACTCTTCAAAGCCTCTTTTCTGGCCTCTTCAAGCAGAAATGGCGAAAGATCATTTCCTGTGACCGTGTAACCAAGCCGTGCAAGTTCAAGAGCATGCCGGCCTGCCCCACAGGCAATATCAAGAACCGACAGTGATGCTGGTTCTTGCAGCTCAAGTCGGGAAAGCGAGAGAATGGTTTGAATGCAGCGGGCAGCTTCATCCTGGTCCCTGTGGCTGTAAACTTCAAGATAAAGCGGATGGTTAAACCACTCCTCAAACCAGAGCAATGCCTGGTTCGATTGTGAACTTTCAGATTGTTCAGCCATGCCGAAAGGGAGAAAAAAGGTGAGAAAGCAGGGGAGATTCAGGGCACCGTGCGGGGTGCCCTGAGGCAAGAATCCGCTATGATTATTTTGCGTAATCGGTGATTGCTTTTGCCAGAATCACTTGATCATTTTCCCCGTTCGGGATCCGGACATTCTTTTCAATAAATTTCCATGCATTGGTTTTTTCTGATTTTACAGAAAAAATAACTTTGGCACACTTGAAATCACTGGTACCGGTTTTTTTGCCTTTATCTGCAAACGATTGTTTCTTTGCCATGACTCGTAAGGTAGTTCTTTAGGTTAGGACGTTCTTCTGTTTTTTTTATTGCTAAAAAAGAGCATAAAAGTAATGAAAATTTCTTCGATAACCAAGCGCTCCCCCCAAGGGAATTGTTTTTAAAACGCTTCCGATTCATGAAGGTTTCCTTTATGGTAGATCCCCCAGGCCTTTCCTTTCAGCGAACGATTGAGAAATGGGGTATTTGACGATTTCGACTTCAGTGAGGCGCCATCGACACTCCACTGGATATCAGGGTCAATAATTGAGAAATTCGCCTCTTCGCCCGGCGCGAAGAAAAGAGGCTTAAGCTTCATGATCATTCGTGGATTGACCGACAACAATTCTATAGCGCGAGACATGGTGACGACATTTTTCTCGACCAGCTCCGTTATGGTCAAGCCAAGGGAGGTTTCAAGCCCTATTATGCCAAATGCGGCCTGGTCTGATGGGCACTCCTTCTCATGCGCAGCGTGGGGTGCATGATCGGTGGCTATGGCATCAATCGTTCCGTCAGCAAGGCCTTCGAGCAAAGCTTCACGGTTTTCCCGGGAGGAGAGCGGAGGCTTCATGATATAATTGCCTTTCAGCTCCGCAAGGTACAGATCTTCATCACAGAGCGTGAAATGGTGTGGAGTTACTTCGCAGGTAACCTGAAGACCATCCTGTTTTGCCTTTCGCACCAGATCAAGCGCGGCTTTGGTACTGATATGGGCAACGTGATAACGGGGCCTTCTGAGCGGGTCGTGCAGTTTATGCTCTTCAAGATAACGCATTAAAAGAAGATCGCGGCTGAGCATAATGGCTTCGGAAACGTCGGGAATTCCCTTCAGGCCGAGTTGGGTCGAAAAGAGTCCTTCATTCATGACTGCACCCACTGTAAGCGCACGCTCTTCACAGTGCTGAATGACAAGAAGATCAAAGTTTGATGCATACTCAAAGGCCAGCCGCATGATCTGGCTGTTTTGAATAGCGGTACCGTCATCCGAAACGGCTGTGACTCCATAGGATCGGAACTTTCCGAACGGAGCGAGATGTTCCCCCCTGCTTTCAACGGTCATTGCCCCGATCACTTCAAGATCGACGGGAAGTTTTGCTGCGTGATGGCGGATATAGGCCACTCCGAGTGGACTGTCAATAACCGGTTTTGTGTTTGGCATCAAGGCTACACCGGTAAAGCCGCCTGCTGCCGCAGCTTTTGATCCGCTTTCCAACGTCTCCTTGTATTCCTGGCCGGGCTCCCTGAAATGGCAGTGCATATCGAAAAGTCCTGGAGCCACTATCTTTCCCCGAAGATCAAGTACCCTGTCCTGCGGTGAAGCGGCAAGCGTCTCGTTGCCGTAAGCGATGGCTTCGATTACGCCATTGTCAGCCACTTTTATCGTTCCGGTGAGGTCGAGATGTTCAAGAGGATTAAGGATACGGGCCTGCTGAAAAATAACGCTCATGGTTCTGGTCTGATTAGAGGTGTTCCAAAGTTGCAATACAGGGGTCAGTCTTCTTTGAATCTGTGAAGATACAATCAAATAATGAATAAGCATGATCGAAGTGTTCCGGTCACATGACGAGAACAACTGCCTGACTGTCGAAACAATTCCGTATCACAAGAGCGTGGATTGAATTGGGGAAGAAAGAACTCTATTTTATTATTTTATGTTTCGTAATGCAGAAGTGTATGTTAGTTTACACAGGGTGAATCAGGAGCAGTCGAACGGTACGGTATGACCTCATAGGTGGAGCGCCATGGATCGAGATGCAACTCTTGAGGCTGAAAAAGCCGCGTTGAGAGTAATGATGATTGAGCGGAGGGGGGGGATTGCGGAACAATCACGGGCAACCATGAGCATGGCTATTGCAAGTCATGTCCTCGCTTTGCCTGAAGTTGTCAGTGCGCGCCATATTCATCTCTATCTTTCTATTCCGGCGTCAACTGAAGTGAGTACCTCAGCAATTATCGATGGGCTTGCCTCCATGCAAAAACAGCTTTCAGTTCCTGTTATCCAAAACGGAGAACTCTTGACGGCTGCATTCGAGAAAGGGTGTGCACTCCGGCCGGCACAATTTGGCCAGCCTGAACCAGAGGTGATTATGGTGGCGGATGAATCGCATCTTGATGTTGTGCTGTTACCCCTGTTAGCCTTTGACGGGCGAGGACATCGTATTGGTTATGGAAAAGGATTTTACGACCGTTTTTTGAGACGCCTTTTGCTGAAGGGAATTACTCCTTTCCGCATCGGACTTTCGTTCTTTCAGCAGCAGGTCGACGCCGTTCCTGCTGACTCTCGGGACGAACTTCTTGACGGAGTCGTTCATGAACACGGGATCACTAGATTCAACTCTAATCTTTGATTTTTTTATGCCAACAGGGAATGAAGAACATACCAAGAAGGAAGCGCTTCCTGATTTTTTTGACGCATCCTTTTATGTCAACAGGGAACTGAGCTGGCTCTATTTCAATCAGCGAGTGCTTGAAGAGGCGCTTGATCCAGAAGCGCATCCGTTGCTTGAACGGGTAAAATTTATCTCGATTTTCAGCTTAAACCTTGATGAATATTTCATGATCCGTGTGGCCGGCATTGAGGATCAGTATGAAGCCGGCATTCAGGATCGAACCATTGATGGCCATACTCCCGTTGAGCAGCTTGAAAAAATCCGAACAATTGTCCTGCAGCAGATCAGCCAGCGAGACAACTGTTTTTATCACGATCTGATCCCTGCACTGAAACGTGAAAATATTGTATTTCTTCGGGTTTCCGAACTCTCGGCCCTGCAACAGAGAGCACTAAGTCACTACTTTCGCAAGGAGATCTTCCCCGTACTGACTCCGCTGGCCTTTGATACGGCCCATCCGTTTCCTTTTATGTCGAACCTGTCGCTGAACCTTGCCATCGAACTGGAAGACGAGGAGAGCAAAGCACTGAAGTTTGCCCGTGTGAAAGTTCCCGGCATTCTTCCCCGACTGCTTCGGCTCAATGACATCAAAGGCTTTACTGACGACGGGATTACACGCTTTATCTGGCTCGAAGATCTTGTCGAAAACAATCTGGCCCACTTGTTTCCGAAAATGAGGATTATTCAATCCCATCTTTTCAGATTGATTCGAGATGCTGATATTGAAATTGAAGAGGATGAGGCGGGCGATCTGCTTGAAACCATCGAACAGGGAATCCGCTCACAACGTTACGGAAAAGTTGTCCGGCTTGACATTACTCCGGCAATGCCCCTTTCGGTCAGGAAATTGCTGATGAAAAATCTTGAAGTCACCGAACGAAACGTCTATGAAATCGATGGGGCCCTTGGGCTCGGTTGTCTTCTGGATGTTCTGAAGATAGACCGGCCGGACCAGAAAGATGAGCCCTTTGTGCCCAATAACCCTATGCAGGAGCAGTACGGCGCTGATATGTTCAGCGCCATAAAAGCCAAAGATCAGTTGCTCTACCATCCTTACGACTCATTTCAGCCCGTTGTCGATTTTATCAACCAGGCGGCTCTTGATCCTGACGTCCTCTCAATAAAGCAGACGCTGTACCGGGTCGGAAGCAATTCGCCGATTGTTCAGGCATTGATGCGGGCTGCTGAAGAGGGCAAACAGGTTGCCGTACTTGTTGAACTCAAGGCAAGATTTGATGAAGAAAACAATATTGTCTGGGCACGGGCACTTGAAGATGTCGGGGCTCATGTTGCCTATGGTCTGCCTCGATTGAAAACCCATGCCAAGCTGACCCTGATTGTGCGACGTGAACAAAAAAAGCTGAAGAGGTATCTGCATCTTGGCACAGGAAACTACAATCTGGCCACTGGCAAGATTTATACGGATTACAGCCTCTTTACTGCTAACGAACAACTTGCCAACGATGTTGCAGAACTGTTCAACGCGTTGACCGGATATTCAAAACATACCGAATACAGAAAGCTGCTGGTCTCGCCGATCAATACCCGAAAAAGGATTATCGACATGATTGAACGGGAGGTCGAGTGGAACCAGAAGGAAAAGAGCGGTCGGATAGTCATGAAAATGAATGCTCTTGTTGATGCAAAAACCATACGGGCACTCTACAAGGCCTCCGGCGAGGGTGTAAAGATCGATCTCATTGTTCGTGGAATTTGCTGCCTGAAACCCGGTATAGAAGGGGTGAGCGAAAACATCCGGGTGATCAGTGTCATTGGACGTTTTCTTGAACACAGCAGGGCCTACTACTTTCATAACGGCGGGAAAGAGGAGTTATATCTTGGAAGTGCCGATATCATGCCAAGAAACCTTGATGACCGGATTGAGACGCTTTTTCCGGTGTTCGACAAAGCATTCATTCAGATTGTCAAATCGGATCTCGACCTTATTTTGAGCGATAATGTCAAAGCATGGCAGATGAACGCTGACGGCATGTACTCGAAGATTAACAATGATGCCCCGAAAGTAAACAGTCAGGCTCTCTTTTTAGCCCGTGCCATCCTGAAAAAAAACTTCAAGTAAATTTAACGCTGAAGAATTATGAAAATTGCAATTGGAAGCGATCATGCGGGTTTTGAATTCAAGAAAACCGTCATTGACTGGCTTGATCACCACGGTTATGAATTCAACGACATGGGGCCTTATAATGAAGAGTCGGTAGATTACCCCGATTATGCCCGGAAAGTTGGCGAGGCCGTAGCAGAGGGGCTCTGTGATTCAGGAATACTGCTTTGTGGTACCGGTATTGGAGTTTCTATCTCTGCAAACAAAATAAAGGGTATCCGTGCAGCCGTTGCCTGCAATCCGGAATTTGCGACACTTGCCCGGCAGCATAATAATGCTAATATTATTTGCTTTGCCGCGCGCTTTACCGATAAGGCCACTATTGAAAAAAGTCTTCACAACTGGTTTGCTACAGATTTTGAAGCCGGGCGGCACCAGCGAAGAGTCAATAAAATCGAGCCATGCAGTTAAATGAATTCATAGAACATCGTCTTGATACAACAGGCGTGGTCTTTGCTGATGAAGCTTTGGCTGTGGAGGTTCTCGCACTCATGCAAAAAGGCCGCTATGAGTGCGCACCAGTACTTCATGAAGGAAGAGTCACTGCAATGGTGACCATTCTGGATCTTTTGCCGTCAGAGCAGCAACAAATAACTGACACTACCCGTCTGAGCGAACTGAAACTTGCAAAAGCAGAAAGTATCGGCCTGCATGAGCATCTGTTCGATATTTTTTCACGGATAGGCACTTTTCCAACGCATCTGATTGCGGTATCACATGAGGATGGAAGGTATGCCGGCGTTCTTGAAAAGGAGATTCTGTTTGAGCATATCGCTGCTCTCTTCCATCTGGGTGAAGGGGGAATAACCCTTGAACTGGAAGTACCGTCATTTGAGCTTAAGCTCTCCGAAGTTATTGCAGCTCTTGAAAAAAACGATGCAACCGTACTGAGTTTTGGCATCTACCCTGCAGCGCCTGAAGGTGAGGGCATGGTTATCGCCTTCAGACTTCAGACGCATGACCTGTTTCGTCTGGTAAAAAACCTTGAAAAATATGGCTACCTGATACGCTACACTTCGCCATTCTTCAAGGAAAAAGATGACGAAATGAGAGAAAAAGCCCTTGAATTTATACGGTTCATGGATATGTAGGTCATTTGATTCAACTCTGAAGTGTCTGGCCTGCAGGATTGAGTGAATGATTGATTGAAGTATTGATGTATTGAAAGATTGATTGAGTGATTTAATCCGGATGCGAAACCAGTACGATACGAATAAGTTATTATAAAATTTTATTTTATGTATGAATACTGAACACTCTATCGGACTTGCTGGACAGATTCAGGAGCTTGCAGCAAAGATTTTTCCGGAAGTTGTTGCCTTGCGCAGGGATATTCATCTTCACCCGGAGCTCTCTTATGAGGAGGTAAGGACTACAGCCCTGATAACCGACTATCTTCTTGGCCTCGGCATCATGCCAGAACCCGCTCTGCTTGAAACCGGTGTTATCGCCCTCATCAGAGGTGGGCGTAAGTCCCGAAATGGCAAGGTCGTCGCGTTACGGGCCGATATTGATGCGCTGCCCCTTGGCGAAGAGAACTTGCACGGGTTCTGTTCACTCGAATCAGGAAAAATGCATGCCTGCGGTCATGACATGCACACGGCCATGCTTCTTGGTGCGGCCAAAATTCTTTCCAGCATGAAAGATGAGCTTGCCGGGGATGTGCTGTTGATTTTTCAGCCAGCCGAGGAAAAAGCTCCCGGAGGAGCAAAACCATTTCTTGATGCCGGTCTTTTCAAAACGTATCATCCATCGGTTATTATTGGCCAGCATTGCTTTCCCAATGTTGAAACCGGTAAAGTTGCCCTCTGTAAAGGAAGTTTTATGGCTGCGGCCGACGAGCTCTATTTTACGGTGACCGGTCAGGGAGGTCATGCCTCAGCCCCGCAAAAGGCGGCTGATCCAGTTCTTGCTGCAGCTCATATCATTACTGCGGTTCAGCATCTTGTCAGCAGGGTTGTTCCTCCTCATGAACCGGCAGTTGTTTCGATTGCTTCCATTCACGGCGGCAATGCACCCAATGTCATACCGAGGCAGGTGACCATGTCGGGGACCATGAGAACCATGAACGAAGAGGTGCGCTCCGCGTTACAGGAGAGGTTGCGCCAGACGGTCGAGCATGTTGCTGCCGGACTTGGAGTTGAGGGGGAGGTTGAAATCAGAAAAGGTTATCCGGTACTTTTCAATGATCTCGCTGTTACCGAGCGTGCTGAGACGGTTTGCGCAGAGTATCTCGGTACGGAAAATGTGCTTCAAAGCGAGCCGATCATGACGGCCGAAGATTTTGCCTATTACCTGCAGGAGTGTCCGGGAACATTCTGGCAGATAGGGACAGGCTGCTTGCAACAGGAAAAAAACAATACCTTGCACTCGCCAACCTTCAATCCGGAAGAACGCGCCCTTGAAATTGGCAGTGGCTTGCTTGCCTATGCAGCCTTACGCCTTCTTCAGTCTGCGTGAATGAATGGCTGAAAACAAAAAAGGCGCCCGTCAGGCGCCTTTTTTGTTGCACGGAAAAGTAATTATGCCTTGTCGTTAGAGCCAAGAACATTGATGTTCTTGTGCATATAGAGCTTCTTGAGCGCATCACGGGCAGGGCCAAGATATTTTCTTGGATCAAATTCTTCAGGTTTTTCATCAAATACCTTGCGGATAGCCGCTGTCATGGCAAGACGACCGTCAGAGTCGATATTGATTTTACAGACCGCGGATTTTGCTGCAAGGCGAAGCTGATCTTCACTGATACCGATAGCATCCTTCAGTTTTCCGCCGTGCTCATTGATGGTTTTGACCAATTCCTGCGGAACGGAAGAGGAGCCGTGCAGCACGATAGGAAATCCGGGAATGCGGCGTTCGATTTCAGTAAGGATATCAAGGCGGATTTTTGGATCTTCGCCCGGTTTGAACTTGAAGGCTCCGTGTGAGGTACCGATGGAAATAGCAAGACTGTCAACCCCGGTTTTTGACACAAAATCCTCAACCTCTTCCGGCTGGGTATAGGTGTGGTGAGCGGCTGAAACTTCGTCTTCAATACCCGCAAGCACGCCGAGTTCACCCTCGACGGTAACGTCAAACTGATGAGCATAGGCAACAACTTTTTTGGTCAGTTCGATGTTCTCTTCGTAAGAGAGGTGAGAACCATCAATCATCACCGAAGAGAAGCCTGAATCGATACAGTCTTTGCAGAGCTCAAAACTGTCGCCGTGATCAAGATGAAGGACAATCGGAATAGAGGTACCGAGTTCTTCTGCATAGGCTACAGCTCCCTGGGCAAGGTAGCGGAGCAGGGTTTCGTTGGCATAGCTTCTGGCTCCTTTTGAAACTTGCAGGATAACGGGAGATTTTGTTTCAACACAGGCTAGGATGATGGCCTGCATCTGCTCAAGATTATTGAAGTTATATGCAGGAATCGCGTAACCTCCTGTAACAGCTTTGCTGAAAAGTTCCCGGCTGTTGCACAGCCCAAGATCTTTATAACTGATTTTTTTCTTTTCCATTGAAAGCTTTTCTTTTATTTATTATTATGTGCGGTAATTTTTCCTCAAGACGACTGCCGGTAAAGGTCCATCAAGCGCCTGTTAATATAGATATATTTGTTTTCTTATTCAAGAACAGCTTGAAATGCTGCCATTAACCCTTTGAATCATCACGCACAAGAATGCTTAGAAAAAATCTGCTTCTCATGATTGCCGCATTGGGAAGTACTGTACCGGTATTTGCAATAAATTCAGGGACTTCTTCTCCTGCCGTACAGGTCGTTACCCTCAGACCGACAGCAGCCGAGGAGGAGGCCAGCAAATATCTCAGTCAATATCTTCTGCAGAACCACTACAGAAAGATATCGGTCAATGATTCTCTTTCTCAGCAGATACTCAATCGCTATATCGATAATCTGGATGGCAGCAAAAGCTATTTTGTAGCAAGCGAGGTTGAAAGCATCAGGCATGTTTATGGAAACCGTATTGATGACGAATTTCTTGCCGGTAAGGTGAATGCGGGATTTGGCGTTTATAACTTTTTTCTCAAGCGGGCTAAAGAGAAAATGCGGTATATGAGGGCAACCGCGGATACCGTGCGTTTCAACTTTTCAACACCGGAAACCCTTGATCTTGACCGCAAGGCAGACTTGTGGCCTGCCGACAGGCGGCAACTCTACGACTTATGGAAAAAAGAGCTGAAATACCAGTGGCTCAACCTGAAATATTCCGGGGAGAATGGCAAGAGCATACGTGAAGCCCTTGAAAAAAGCTTTACGAACCGGCTGAACCTTTTGAACCGCCAGCAGCCGGAAGATGCGTTCCAGGCATACACCTATGCCCTGACAACGTCGTTTGACCCCCATACGAACTATTTTTCTCCGGACGAGTACCAGAACTTTCAGATAGACATGAGCCGTTCGCTTGAGGGAATAGGGGCCAAACTGCAGACCGAGGCTGAGTATACCGTTGTTAATGAGATTATTCCGGGAGGGCCGGCGTTCAAAAGCAATACGTTGAAAAAAGGGGATAAAATAATCGGCGTCGGTCAGGGACGGGCCGCAGAAATTGTTGATGTTTTTGGCTGGAGAATCAATGATGTGGTAAAACTGATTCGGGGAAAGAAAAACACCGTCGTGCGGTTGAAAATCCTTCCTGCCAGTCAGGCTGGACGTGGCCCGGCAAAAATTGTCATGCTTCTGAGAGACAAGGTTGACCTGCAGGAACAGGCAGCTAAAAAAAGTATTCTCCAGCAAAACGGAGAAAAAATCGGTGTTATTACCATCCCTTCGTTTTATCTTGATTTTGAAGGCCAGCAACAGAATACCGGCAATTACAACAGCACAAGCCGTGATGTCATCCGTATTCTGAATGAACTCAATGTGGAGCATGTTGACGGCATTATTATTGATCTCCGTGATAATGGAGGAGGTTCGCTTGAAGAGTCGGTGAATGTTACCGGTCTTTTTATCCCAACCGGACCTGTGGTGCAGATCAGCAACTCAACAGGGGGGAAAATGGTCCTCAGGGACGAAGATCGGAGGGTGCTGTACAGTGGACCGCTTGCTGTACTTGTTAACCGTTACAGCGCCTCTGCATCCGAAATATTCGCGGCTGCAATCCAGGATTACGGCCGCGGTGTTATTATCGGCGAGCGTACGTTCGGCAAGGGAACCGTTCAAAGCCTCAAAAAGCTCTCCGAGCTCAGACCATTTTCTTTTTTTGGAAAACGACCCGAACTTGGAGAGATCAAGCTCACTGTCGCAAAATTTTACCGGATTTCCGGAGGCAGCACCCAGCATAAAGGGGTTGTCCCCGACATTGTGATGCCATCAATGATTGACACTTCTGTGGTTGGAGAAGATACCTATCCGAGCAGTCTGCCATGGAGCACTATTTCGCGCTCATTTTATCGTACGACTGCTGAAGTCAGCCCGGAGGAGATCACTCTGCTCCGTCAAAAACAGCAGGAGCGTTCATTGAAAAACCGTATGTACCAGAACTACCTGCGTGACCTGCATATTTTGAACCAGATTCGCAAGAAAAAGGCGGTATCACTTCAGGATTCAGCCTTTAAATCGGAAATAGAGCGGATAAAACAGATTGAAAAGCGGTGGATACTTGATCCGGATTCGACCAAAAGCCAGAACAGGGATGTTCTGCTCAACCAGACGGCGGCAGTTGTTTCTGATCTTGCTGAACTTAAGGCAACCCAACGGCACACCATTACGAGAACGTTGCCCTCGTTGAATTAATGCTTCATGAAAGAAAAACAGGCCAGGAGCGTATTAGTTGCATGTGAATAAACGATAATGCGTTATTTTACCGGACAAATATTTTATTGATAATTTAAACTTGGGAGACAATTGCCATGTTTGGTCTCGGTGGTCAGGAACTGTTGCTCATCCTGTTTGTCGTTCTGTTATTTTTTGGCCCGTCGAAGCTTCCGGAATTGGCCAGAGGGCTTGGCAAAGGGATGAAAGAATTCAAAAAAGCACAAGCTGATCTTGAAAACGAATTCAATAAGGCTGTTGATACTGCTGCTTCAAAAGAGGAAGAAGATGTTTCGACTAACAAAAAAACTTAAAAATCAGGTAGAAGATTTACATGCGCAAAGAGATACTGTTTCTTAAAAAATATTTGAAAAACCCAAAAAGCATTGGTTCAGTCATGCCCTCATCAGAGTTTTTGGCGAAGGCTATGTTCAATTCAATAAAAGAGTTAGATGAGACTTCCGTTATTGAGATCGGCGCAGGAACCGGAGCAATCACCAAACATATTTCAAGCTTGAACCCATTATTGGTTGAAATCGATAAAGAATTCTGTGTTTTGCTTCGGCAAAATTATCCTCACCTGAAGACCATCAACTCATGTGCACTGGAGCAGTTGAAGAAAGTTGACGAGGGATTCGGACTGGTGCTTTCAATTCCCCTTATCAACAACCCGTTCAAGACATCATTTATTCCTCTTGTTGCGGCACTTTACAACAGCGGTCTTCTCAAGTGGTGTGTCATGTACACCTATGGGCTCAATAATCCTCTTGATGAAGTTAATTTCCAGAGCAAGGTAAGAAAGCGGTTTGTCATGAAAAATTTCCCCCCAGCCTCCGTTTGGGTATACTCATAAGATTATCTATAGACGACAATGCTTAAAAAAAGTCTGCTGCTCTTAATGGTCGTATCGGGAACCGCGTCCCCGCTCTTTGCTGCAAAGAGCCATGAAACAGTTTCGTCGCAAGCACTGACTACCCTCAAACCGACTGTAGCAGAAAGGGAGGCCGGAAGCTACATCAGCCAATACCTCTTGCAGAACCACTATCGAAAGGTGTCGGTCAATGACTCTCTGTCGCAGCAGATTTTCAACCGTTTTATCGATAATCTTGACGGCAGCAAAAGCTATTTTACGGCAAGTGATGTTGAGCGTCTCCGTAAGATGTACGGCACAAGAATTGATGACGAATTTCTTGCAGGCAATGCAACTGCAGGGTTCGACATCTACAATCTTTTTCTCAAGCGTGCCAAAGAGAAAATGCACTATATGAAGGCCGCTGCTGACACCGTGCATCTTAACTTTTCAGTACCGGAAACCCTCGATCTTGACCGCAAGAGCGATCCCTGGCCTTCAGACCGGAGTCAGCTTACCGACCTGTGGAAAAAAGAGCTCAAATATCAGTGGCTCAACCTTAAATATTCCGGAGAAACCAGCAAGAGTATTCGGCGAGCGCTTGCAAAAAGCTTTACCAGCAGACTCACCCTGTTGAACCGCCAGAAGCCGGAAGATGCTTTTCATGCCTATACCTATGCCCTGACAACATCATTTGATCCCCATACAAGCTATTTCTCTGTGGATGAGTATCAAAACTTCCAGATCGACATGAGCCGTTCACTTGAGGGAATCGGCGCCAAACTGCAAACTGAAGGGGAGTATACCGTTGTTAATGAGCTGATTGCGGGAGGTCCGGCATTTAAAAGCAATGCCCTGAAAAAAGGGGATAAAATTATCGGTGTCGCTCAGGGGAGAGGTGTCGCTTTTGTTGATGTATCAGGCTGGAGAATCAATGATGTCGTCAAGCTGATTCGGGGAAAGAAAGGGACCCTTGTTCGCCTTAAAATCATCCCGGCAAGCCAGGGCGGAAGGGGACCGGAAAAAATTGTCGAACTCATGCGCGACAAGGTCAACCTGCTTGAACAGGCTGCAAAGAAAAGCATTATCCTGCAGAATGGAAAGAAAATCGGAGTCATTACCATCCCTTCATTTTATCTTGATTTTGAAGGCGAGCAGCAGAATACCGGCAATTACAACAGCACCAGCCGCGATGTAGCCCGTATTTTGGAAGAGCTCAATCAGGAGCATGTTGACGGCATTGTTATTGATCTGCGCGATAATGGAGGCGGTTCGCTCGAAGAGTCTGTCAGTGTTACTGGGCTCTTTATTCCAAGCGGGCCGGTCGTCCAGATCAGCAACGCAACAGGCGGAAAAACGGTACTCAAGGACGAGGACAGCAGGGAACAATACAGCGGGCCTCTTGCTGTGCTGGTTAACCGGTACAGTGCCTCTGCATCCGAAATTTTTGCTGCGGCTATCCAGGATTACAACCGCGGAGTTATTATCGGGGAGCGGACATTCGGGAAGGGAACAGTTCAAAGCCTCATTAAACTAACACGGCCAGCCGGTTTTGACGGGAAACGACCTGATCTTGGAGAGATAAAACTGACTATCGCCAAGTTTTACCGGATCTCCGGAGGAAGCACCCAGCATAAGGGGGTAGAAGCTGACATTGCGATGCCATCCATGATCGACACGGCAAGAATCGGTGAGGATACCTATACCAGCAGTCTGCCATGGAGCACCATCACCCCGTCATTCTACAAACCAGGCGCAGAGGTAACTCCGGAAAAGATCACCGTGATCAGGCAAAAATTTCTGGAACGGTCCGCGAAAGATCCTCTCTATCAGAGCTATCTGCAAGATCTTGACGTTCTTGACCAGATCCGCAAAAAGAAGACAGTTTCGCTTCAGGACTCGGCCGTAAAGTCTGAAGCAGAGACACTCAAAAAAATTGAGAAACGGTGGATTAAGGAACCGGATGCCACCAAAGAGCTGAGCAAGGATGCCGTGCTTAACGAGTCGGCGGCGGTTGTTGCCGATCTGGCTGCGATTGAGGGCGGACAGGGGAAAAACTGAAGTAAAACCTCCCCGCTGCAAGCAGCGGGGAGGGCAATCCCTGAAAAATTAGAGCTCCTTTTTTGCCTTTTCAATCTGGAGTGCAACCGATTCAAATGAACAACTGCCGTGTGTTTTTTTTGAGTTCACACTCGCATACGCTTTAAGACAATCGTAGATATCCGGATCAATCACCTCACAGAACTCCCTGAATTTTACTATCGGGATATTTGGCAGGGTAATTTCCGAAGCGATGCTCCAGGTAACAATTTTACCGGTAATGCGGTGAGCGTCGCGGAAAGGAATCTGACGTCGCACCAGATATTCTGCTATTTCAGTAGCAAGGCTGAGATCTTCTCCGGTCAGTTTTGCCAGACGTTCCTCTCTGAGTGAGGTATGCTCAAGCAGTTTGGTAAAGATGGAGACACAGTTGACTGTTGTCTCCGCACTGTCAAAGAGCGGCTGTTTATCTTCCTGCATGTCACGGTTATAGGAGAGAGGCAACCCCTTCATGATGGTCAGCATCGCCATCAGATTGCCGTATACCCGGCCTGTTTTACCTCTTACCAGTTCTGCAATATCGGCATTTTTCTTCTGCGGCATGATTGAGGAGCCTGTGGCGAAGGCATCGCTGATCTCAAGATAACCAAACTCGTAAGAGCTCCAGAGAATCAGATCTTCAGCAAACCGTGAGAGGTGCATCATGATCATGGAACAGTCGGAGATAAACTCAATGACGGTGTCGCGATCGCTGACCGCATCAATACTGTTTGAAAACAGATCAGCAAAGCCAAGCAGCACAGCCGTTCTTTCCGCATTAAGCGGCAGGGTGCTGCCGGCAAAGGCTGCTGCTCCGAGAGGGGAGATATTGACCCGCTTCATGAGATCCTGGAGGCGCTGGCGGTCACGGATAAACATGTTGAACCAGGCGAGATAGTAATGGCCCGCTGATATAGGCTGGGCACGCTGTAGGTGTGTATAGCCAAAGATGATGGTCTCGTGATAGCTTTCTGCTTTTTCAACGAGAACTTTCAACAGTCCCCCGAGAGCTTCCTGGATATCGGTAATCTGCCGGCGCATATACAGACGGGTGTCGGTTGCAACCTGATCATTACGGCTTCTGCCTGAGTGCAGTTTGCCGGCAACAGTTCCTATTTTTTCCTTCAGCCTGTTCTCGATGACCGTATGGATATCCTCGTCTTCCCAATGAGGCAGCAGAGTGCCCTCCCGCAACTCATCCTCAATCTCCCTGAGACCCGCAACAATTTGGTCCGCCTCCTCAACACTGACGATATGCTCTTCAGCAAGCATGGTAACGTGGGCAATAGAACCCTGAATATCCTCCCGATAGAGCTTCTTGTCGACATGAACCGATGACGAAAACAAGAGCGCATCGCGGTCAAAGGGTAATGAAAATCTACTCTGCCAAAGTAATTCTTTCTTGCTGCTCATAAGGATATCAGTTATTATAGAATTCAAAGTGCCGCAAAATAATAAATTTTATCGTATTGCTTTGGGATGACGGCGTGACCCGCAAAAAGACTTTCTGTGGCATCCCACGCGCAGGAGAGCCGATAGTTGATAACGTTACCTTTGTTCTTCAAGGTTCGGCAAATTGGCTGAAGAGTGGTTGCTTTTGAACGTTTGGGATCGTGAAGGCACTCCATTGGTGAACGGGAATCCTTGAACGGTGAGGGGTAACAAACGCGCAGACCGGGGAAACGGCCTGCACGATGTTCAGAATGGCGCTCTTATTTTGCGGAGTGTACTTCGCTGTAAGTTTTCAGCCCGAGTCCGTAAAGGTGGATAAAGCCTGCGGCGGCCTTGTGGTTGAAGGTGTCGGATTCGGTATAGGTGGCAAGTTCCTCGTTGTAGAGCGAGTAAGGGGAGTTGCGGCCAAGAAGGGAGACACCACCCTTATAGAGCTTCAGGCGGACAAGCCCGGTTACCGGGAGCTGTGTTTCATTCACAAAGGCATCAAGTGCCTTTCTCATCGGCGAGAACCAGGTGCCGTTGTAGATAATGTTGGCGTAATCCTGGCTGATGTTTTTCTTGTACTGGAAGACCGATTTTTCAAGGGTGAGGCGTTCAAGTTCGCGGTGTGCGAAATGCAGGATGGTTGCTGCAGGAGCTTCATAGATCTCGCGTGACTTGATGCCGACCACACGGTTCTCGATCATGTCGAGTCGTCCGACGCCATTTGCTGCGCCGATCTCGTTCAGGCGGATGATCAGGTCAAGCCCGCTCATCTTTTTGCCCTCAAGAGAGACCGGAATGCCCTTTTCAAATTCGATTTCAACAACCGCAGGGATGGATGGTGCATTTTCAGGCGAGGTTGTGATCTGATAGGCATCTTCAGGAGGTGCAACCATCGGATCTTCAAGCACGCCGCACTCAATACTGATTCCCCAGATGTTCTCGTCAATGGAGTAGGGGCTTTTCTTTGTGGCGGAGACCGGAATGTTGTGCTCAAGGGCATAGGCAATTTCGGCCTCCCTTGAACGGAACTCCCATTCACGAAGGGGAGCAAGTACTTTGAGATGCGGAGCAAGGGAGGCGAAGGTTACTTCAAAGCGGACCTGGTCGTTCCCTTTGCCGGTGCAACCGTGGGCAAGCATGGTGCATCCTTCAGCCAGGGCGGCATCGACAATCGCTTTTGCAAGCAGGGGACGTCCAAGTGCGGTTGCAAGCGGGTAAACATCTTCGTAGAGCGCTCCGGCCTTGAGTGCACGCCAGATGTACTCTTCAACAAACTCCTTGCGCAGGTCAACAAACTGGAATTTTGAGGCTCCGGTCGAGATTGCTTTCGACTCAAGGTTTTCAATCTCTTTCTGCTGGCCCAAATTGCCGGTAACCGCAACGATGTCGGCATCATATTTGTCTTTGAGCCACTTGATCATGATGGAGGTATCAAGTCCGCCGGAATAGGCTATTGCAATTTTTTCCTTACTCATATGTTGTATTGAAATTATCAGTTTTTGGAAAGATTTTTTTGAATATATGCTATCAAGGCCGAAATGTCCAGTACGGAAGTCGGAATAACAAGAACCGTGTCATCTCCGGCGATCGTGCCAAGAATGAGGGGGCTTTTGAGCTGATCGAGCCAGGAGCCGACGCCATGAGCCCTGCCCGGAAGGGTCATGATAATGATGGCTGTTTCATTGGCTTTGACCGAAAGCACTTCGATGCCCACCAGACCTTTGATAATCAGGTCGGTATCCTCTTCATCAGGAAAGAGCATTTTGAAGTTTCCGTTCGTTCTGGAACGGATAATGCCGAGTTCGGCGCAATCACGCGAAAGGGTGGCCTGTGCAACCACCATCCCGGAATCCCGGAGCAGTTGCAGAAGGTCGTGCTGATTGCCAACATTGTTTTGATGAAGAATTTCGCGGATCTTCAGTTGTCGTGCGTACTTGTTCATTCTTGTTTCATCCCTCAGCTCCTGATTTTTCTGGAGGCATTGAGAAGCCGATGGGTCAGGTGAAATTTTCTGTACTCTTCATGGTTAAGAAGCTTGACCAGAAGAGCTTTCTGGACATGAAGCCGGTTTTCGGCCTGATCAAGAATGATGGAACGCGGCCCGTCCATGACCTCCGAGCTTATCTCCTGTCCACGGTGTGCCGGCATGCAGTGCATGACAACGGCACCAGGTTTTGCTTCAGCCAGCAGGGCGCTGTTGATCTGAAAAGGGGAGAATATTCTGAGGCGGTCACCCAATTCCGATTCCTGCCCCATGCTGGTCCAGACATCGGTGTAGAGCACGTCAGCGTTGGAGGCTGCCTCTTTTGGATCATGCACGATTTCGATGCGGCTGATACCCTTTTGCCGGGCAGTTTCAAGCACTCCCTTGTCGGGCTGGTATCCTTCCGGACAGGCAAGAACAAAGTGAAAGGGGAGCAACCCTGCCAGTTCTATCCATGAATTGGCGACATTATTGCCGTCACCGACAAAAACAACCTTGATGCCTTCATGCCATAGAGACTTTTCATAAAGCGTAAAGGCATCGGCAAGTATCTGGCATGGGTGGGACAGATCGGTCAGCGCATTGATGACCGGAATGGAGGCGTTTTCGGCAAGTCCTTCGATAATGGCATGTTCATGCAGACGTGCAACGATGGCATCATTGTAGCGGGAAAGAAGTTGGGCAACATCCCGCACAGATTCGCGCGATCCGAGGCCGATTGACTGACCGTCAAGGTTGATGGCATATCCTCCAAGCTCATGAATGCCGAGTTCAAAGGAGACTCTTGTTCTCAGCGATGGCTTGCTGAAAATCATGGCCACGGTTTTATCGCGCAGCGGCAAAAAGCCGGATATGGAAGGGCTTTCAGCTCTCTTCTTTTTGATAAAGAGGGCGTAATCGAACAACTCAATAATCTTGCTGCCATCAAGCGGTGTAAAGCCAAGGAAATCACGTTTGGCGGGGACTTTCTGTATCTGAACCTCTTCCATGCCGTTACCTGTTTATTAATTGATCACTGTCCTGCTCTGCAATAAACTGGGTTCCGACCCCTTCGTGCGTGAATATTTCAAGCAAGAGCGAATGTGTTGTTTTTCCGTCAATGAGATGAATTTTTCCGACTCCGCCGTCAAGTGTCTTGAATGCCGAAAGAACTTTCGGGATCATTCCTCCAGAAATAATTCCCTGCTCGATAAAGTCAGCTGCTTCGGTCTTGCAGATGGTTTTCAGGATTCTTTCGCCCACATGAATACCTTCGACATCACTGACATAAATGAGCTTTTCAGCCTTCAGGGCAATTGCGATACCGCTTGCTGCATCATCGGCATTGATGTTATAAATATTGCCCTTATCGTCGAATCCTATCGGTGCGATGACCGGAATCAGTCCTGCACCGCAAAGCAAATCAATATAGGCCGTGTTGATCTGCTCAACCTCTCCGACCAGACCAAGTGTTTCTGCATTCTGGTGCGGAACAGCCTTGATGGTGTCGGCATCGAGGCCGGTAACTCCTACAGCCTTTCCGCCATGCTCGCTGATTAACTGAACAATATCCTGATTCACCTTGCCGGCAAGGGTCATCTGGATAACCGAGATCATCTCCTTGTCCGTTACCCTTCGTCCAAGCAGGAAGCGAGAGGATAGTCCGAGCTTTTCGGCTGTTTTTGTTATGGCGTCGCCTCCGCCATGAACCAGAACAATCTTGATGCCGACTTTACGCAGAAGGGTGACATTTTGGGCAAAGCTGTTTTTGAGACAGGCATCCTTCATGGCCGCACCGCCGTATTTAATGACAAAGGTCTTGCCTTCGAACTTGCGGATATAGGGCAACGCTTCAATAAGCACAGGCCCGATAGCGGCATTGGAGGCTTTTCTTGGCGGATTCAGATCATTGCACGGTAACGTATCCATTTCGGGAAAAATTGCTCTTGATGGTTAAGGGAAGTGTCAGCTTCTGTAGCTTCCGTTTATATCGACATACTCCTTGCTCAAGTCGCAGGTCCACACGGTTGCCCGTCCCTGGCCGCTGCCCAGACGAAGGGTGATCGTATAGGACTCTTTTGCCATGACCCGAGAGGCCTCTGTTTCAGAAAAGTCAGCAATGAGACCCGGTTTAAGAAGAGTGAGATCGTCAAAATGAAGTTCGAGTTCTTCCTGATTGAAAAAGGCTCCGGAACGGCCTGCAGCGGCAATAATTCTGCCCCAGTTGGCATCCTCTCCGTGAATAGCTGTTTTGACAAGACTGGATTGTGCTATGGTTCTGGCTGCAAGCTCGGCCTCGCGGTCATCGATAGCTCCTTCGACGATCACTTCGACCAGTTTTGTGGCGCCCTCTCCGTCAATGACAATGAGCTTGGCAAGAAAGGTCATGAGCGCCTGGAGAGCTTGGCAAAAAAGAGTAAAATCCTGGCTGTCAGCCAGGATTTCTGGGCCCTTGCAGTTGGCAAGGATGGAGACCATATCGTTCGTACTGGTATCACCATCAACCGTTATGGCGTTGAAACTATGGGTATTTGCAAATGCAAGAGCTTTCTGAAGCAGATCAGGAGCTATTGACGCATCAGTAGCCAGAATGGCAAGCATGGTCGCCATATTCGGGCAAATCATGCCGGATCCTTTTGCTATGCCGCTCAATCGAACCTTGCCGCCTGAAAGTTGCAGCTCGAGAGTGAAAAATTTCGGAAAGGTATCGGTAGTCATGATCGCCTGTGCCGCATCGATAACCGAGTCGTGCTGCAGAGTGGGGGGGAGGGCGGAAATGCCCTTGAGAACTCTCTCCATGGGCATGAGTTGGCCGATAACGCCGGTTGAGGCAACAAGAACCTCCTCCGGCTTGAAGGAGAGTTCCCTAGCAACGGCTTCAGCCATGGCCAGTGCATCATCCATTCCTTTTTTGCCGGTGGCAGCATTGGCATTGCCGCTGTTGCAAATAATGGCCCTAACTGAGGATGGGGAGCTATGCAGATGGTCGCGTGAAAGCGTTACCGGAGCGGCACAGCAAAGGTTCATGGTAAAGAGTGCAGCTGCGCTTGAAGGGTTGTCGGCCACGAGAAGCATCAGATCTTTCCGCTCATATTTTATTGCAGCCTGTACAGCGCCCGAAGAAAAACCCTCAGGCCAGAACCCGTGCGTGCCGTCCGATTGCTCCGGCATAGGGGTGACCGATGCTGGCCAGGAAGTAACAGCAGAAAGATGATGAATAACGTTAAGCCCTTTAGAGAGTTTCTCCAATGCAGTGCAAGCCGGTTAATAGTTGCAAATATTAAAAAGAGAGCCCGGTCGTTTCAGGCAAGCCAAGCATGAGGTTCATATTCTGGATTGCCTGCCCGGCAGCGCCCTTCAGAAGATTGTCGATGGCGGTGATGATGACCAGTGAACCACCTGGAGCGGCATAAGCAATATGGACATCACAAAAATTGGTATGGGCAACATGCCTGACTTCAGTCATGTTATCGCGAACCCTGACAAACGGCGCATCCTGGTAGAAGTTCCTGTAGAGCTCCTTGATACAATCCCCGTCGACAGGGCTTTCCAACTGGACGTTAAGAATGCTGTAGATACCCCGAACCAGAGAACCGATCATCGGCGTAAAGGTGAAATCAAATGAGGGTCTGGTGGATGAAGAGCCAAGAGCTTGCATGATTTCCGGAATATGTTGATGGGTACCGACCTTGTATGCCCGGATATTTTCACTCATTTCCGA
Organism: uncultured Chlorobiaceae bacterium; assembly: GCA_903820085.1. Taxonomy (GTDB): domain Bacteria; phylum Bacteroidota; class Chlorobiia; order Chlorobiales; family Chlorobiaceae; genus Chlorobium. Next base: position 4,643 of record CAIJGA010000002.1, on the reverse strand, counting down.
AAACGACAGCTCCGTCTTGCTGCTTCGTCCCGCACCGGAAATACCGGAGGTGGAGGTGCAATTGATTGCGCGAACCTTTACAGAGCTCTTATTGCCACGAAACAGGGGAGCGACACCGAGTATGATGCTGGTTGCAAAACAGCCAGGATTACTGATCGCCTTTGCCTTGATGATCTCTTCACTGAACAGCTCCGACATTCCGTAGGTCATCACCGACCCGGGAGATTTGACCTGCTTGTAGAACTGCTCATGCTCAAGCGGGCATTTCAGCCTGAAGTCGCCTGAAAGGTCGATTACTGTTTTTCCGGCATCCACCAGAGCGGGAACAAGCCGAAGGGCCTCACCATGGGGAAGTGCAAGAAAATAGAGATCACTCTCTGTTTCGCCGTTGTATGGCTGGTACACCTTGTCGCAGGAAAGGGCCGCGTAGAGCTCCGAAACATGCTTTCCGGTCTGGGAAAATGCATACAGCTCCTGAAGTTCGATATTTGGATGCTGAAGAAGCAGCCTCGTCAGCTCAGCTCCGGAATAGCCGGAAGCTCCGATTATTGATGCTGAATACATGGTCGAACTCTCTGATACAGGTTCTTTCATCTCAAGAATATGCCCATAAGAAGCGTTTTTAATAAAAAAGATATGCTCCCGAATAAGGAAATCCGGAAGGCCGAAATATTAACCTTTTTTACCTGATTTTCAAGAATAGGAAATGTTTTTTTTCATCATCGCAACCTGCCGATGGTTTTTTATGGCAACATCTTTTTTCTCCTTATCTTAGCGATTGACTTTCCAGAGTGTGCATATCAGCAAGGGTAACACAAGAAAAAATGGATTACTATGAAAAACAGAGCCCTGAAACGCGCTCCCGTCACGATCATAAAGAGCCTGTTGCTTCTTTCTTTTGCATTTTTGCTGGCAAACTGCTCCCAGCAGCACGACAGCGAAACGGCCAAAAGCGGAAACATGACCCTTGCCTTCGATCGGCAACTTGAGGATATCGCCGGAAGTCAGGCAGAGACCTTCAGCCGTTATTATCCGGAAGCACGCATATCGCTCATGCCGGCAGCTTCAGCAAAGAGCCTGAAATATCTTCTTGATGGCAAAGTGAATGCGGCATTGATCAGCGGCGAACCAGAAGAGGGCGAAAAAACTTTGTTTGCAGCACTGAAACGACCTATTCGACTTGAACCCGTCGCCCTTGATGCCATAGTCTGCATTGTCAATCGCCGTAACCCCGCCGTCATGCTTTCCACAAAAGAGCTTGGAGTCCTGTTTTCAGCAAGAGGACAACAAGAGATGACCCCTCTGGTAACAGCAGATGATTTTCGCCTCCTCTCCGTTCTTGCAGCCAAAACTGGCAAAAAAAGAGCAGAGCTGCACCCATGGGCATGCAACAGCGACCAGGAACTGATCGACAGAGTATCGGCCGATAAGCGGGCTGTCGGACTGCTCTTCCGCTCTTCTCTATATAGAGCACTCCCATTGGCACCAAAACAGGAAAAAAAAGCAAGCAACATCAGGATAGTTCCTCTCGCCAGAGAGGGTACCGGTGCCGAGCCATACCTGCCGACACAGCAGCTTATCTTCGACGGGCGCTACCCCCTTGCGGCAACGGTTTACTATGTATATTATCAAGGCGATGCACTTGCGGCCGGGTTCGGTTCGTGGCTCGGCAGTGCAGGGCAGAAGGCATTTGAAAGAAGCTCTCTTGCCCCCTACAGGCTTGTTGAACGAACCATTATTCTGAAATAACGATGAGACCCGAGTTCTACATTGCAAGGCGCTTTGCTTTCAAACAGCGATCGGCAACGAAACCAACCTTTATTGTCATGGTTGCGGTTATCGGTATCGCCGTTGGGACTGCGGCGCTTATCCTGACACTCTCCATTGTGAACGGATTTGCCAGCAGCGTGGAAAACAAGCTGATCAGCTTCAGCGCCCACCTGCAGATCCGTTACCCAGACGATCAGCTTTTTCAGGAGCGACGGTCTGATCTTGCAAGGATAGCCGGTAACCGGAATATTGCAACCGCCTCACCTTTCCTGGAAAAAAGTTTTGTGCTTCGCAACCATAGCACAGGCCGAAATGGTGAAAGCTGGCGCAGCAAGCCAGTTGTCGTCAAGGGTGTCAGCGAAGCCGAAAAGAGAGTATTTCTGAAAAAATTTCTTCTTTCGGGAAGCCTCGATGGAAAATATACGGAAGAGGGAATTGCGCTCTATGCCGGAGAGACACTGGCTGAAAACCTCAATCTCAAGGTAGGAAAAAAAGTGATGCTTGTCGGGCTCGGCAGCAATGCAAGTGGCGCAAAGCTGATTGCCGGCAACAAAAACATAGTGGACATGCTCTCCTCTCTTGACCTTGAGGTTGGCGTCATAAGCGGCATCTACGATACCGGGCTTCAGGAGGGGTTTGATGATTTTCTCATGATCGCCGATCTCAAAGAGCTGCAACAGCAGTTTAATCCCATGATGATCAGCGGCTATGATGCCAACGTACACAATCTCAACCAACTGCCGGGGACGGTCAAAGAGCTCGTCAATGTCCTTGGATTTCCCTTTTACGGCTTTACGGTTTTTGAGCGCTATGCCAATCTCTTTGAATGGCTGAAGCTTCAGAAAAACATCGCGCCCCTGCTGATTGTGACCATCACCATCGTGGCGGTTTTCAACATTATCTCGACACTGCTGGTGCTGATTATTGAAAAGACCCGTGAAATCGGCATGCTCAGCGCCCTCGGCCTGGAACCAGGCAAAATCAGTGCTGTTTTTATGGCGCAGGCATTCCTGGTCTCTCTTTCCGGTGTGGTCACCGGCAATATTCTTGCCCTTTCGCTTTCACTTTTCGAGCTTCGCTTTCACTTGATTACCCTGCCCGAAAAAAGCTATTTCATCAAATATGTTCCACTCCTCATCGACCCGGTGGACTACGCTGCGGTCTCCGTCTCAGTCATGGTCCTGACCCTGCTGTTTGCCTTTATTCCCTCACGGATTGCTGCCTCGCTGAAACCCGGCACCGCACTGGGGACTTAACCTAACATGTTACTTTCGCTTGTATGAAAACAGGTTTCTGGATTGCCAAGCGCTTCAGCTTTGCCCGAAAACGGTTCCGGGTCATCAATATCATCTCAGCAATCAGTCTTGCCGGAATCGTTATCGGCGTCAGCACCCTGCTGGTGGTCATGAGCGTGTTAAACGGATTCCAGAAGCTGGCACGCGATCTTTTTGTCACCATCGACAGCCCTGTTCAGCTTCTCCCCCTTGAGGGGAGAACCATGCAGGTATCCAGCAACCTGCTGCAATCGATACGTGCTCTTGAAGGCGTCGGTTCCGCAGAGCCGTTTGCTGAAGGAGAAGCTATTATGGCTGCCGGCGACAAAAGTGAACTGGTAACGGTAAAAGGAATCAGCGAAACAGCTCACCACCGGTTGATGCGTCAGACCCATACCGAGCACCCTTTTTTTACACCCGAAACCATAGCCGTCGGTGAGCTTTTAGCCTACCGGACCAGCCTCTACCCCTTCAGGTCTGTGAAGATTTTCAGTCCGGAACTCGTCTCTCTTGGCCTTGAATCGCTCTCGGAACCCTATCTGATCCCGATGCTCGCCATTCCTGAAACCAGCGTTTCATCGCTCTTTTCCCTGCAGAAAGTTTTTGATGACCGATACGTTCTCACCTCAAGCCTCTTTGCCCGCAAAATCCTGCTCATGGGCAACAGAGAGTACTCGGGTATCGACATCAGAGGAAAAGAGGGAATCGGGGGCGATACATCAACTGAAAATCTCAGGGAGTGGCTGACTCGCAGTCCCTTGAAAAAAAGCTTCCGACTGCGTACGCTCGAAGAAAAATACAGCAATATCTTTGCCGTCATGCAACTCGAAAAATGGGTAAGTTTCAGCGTGCTCATGCTCATTATTCTTGTCGCCGCCCTCAGCCTTACCGGTGCCCTTGCCATGACCGCTATCGACAAACAGCGCGAGCTCTTCTATCTCCGTTGTCTCGGAATGGAAAAGCCGCAGTTCATGGCCATCTTTATTATTCAGGGGGGAATGACGGGAATTGCAGGAACAGCTGCAGGAGCACTCATTGCGTGGAGCGTATGCAAAGTGCAGGAGCTTTACGGTCTTGTAGAGCTCCCCTCAAAAAGCGCCTTTATCATCCAGGCCTATCCCGTCAACATGCAAGCCGGCGATTTTATTGCTGTCGGCATCACGGCCATTTTGCTCTGTTTTCTGGTAAGCCTCTATCCGGCACGAAAAGCCGCCGTGATTGCAACAAGCCGCTCGCTGGATCTCAAGACAAACTGAAGAATTGTGCACAAGGTAAAATTGCTGTGCATCTGAGACAAATCCGATAAAAAGCTATATCAAATACTTATGAATAATATATATTACATAATTACTACTTGCAAACCATTTCGACCATGGCGAGTATGCAGACGCGACCGTACTCTCTTTCATCTGCAAGGTACCAGATAGCCTCAACATGAAAAGCGATAATCTTGATCCACTAGCAGTTTGTCGGACTTTCCCTCAAGAAAAATATGTGTAAATAATTGCTTAACTCTTTGTTTATAAATAAGATAAGTTGTATATTGTTTGCATAGTTATCCGTCAACTGCCCATTGAAAAGCAATGCATTCAGACTTTC
>CAIJGA010000001.1 GCA_903820085.1 uncultured Chlorobiaceae bacterium | reverse complement strand
TTAAAAGCAAGCTCGAGAGGGTTTAGAAGTTTCGAAAGTTACCGGATAAGAATCCTCTTTTATTGTGGGAAGCTGGAAATGCAACTTTAGATGGTGCAGTAAAATGAAATTTAGTTTCCATTAACTTCCGCGAAATGCCAATATTATAAATTAACATAATTCCTGTCACGATATTTTCTCTCTGCTCGGATCAAAGTTTTATCCTATATGGAATAGTTTTTGATGTCTGGTTACAAATCAAAAAACCACTTTAAAGGGTTAATAGCAAGCAATTCATTAGCTGAAAAATTTTTATCACTCATCAGGAACCACTAAAAGCACTCGTAAGGAGGAATCACAAAATGAATGACATAAATATAACTCAGCTTGAACATTGTGATTCCAGTTATCACCGGTGAAGCGAAATGCGAGTCTGAAGACGAGTCGGAAGATACTGGGGTGAATCTAAGTATGGCTCCGATTACACATCTTAGAGATGCGGGGGATCTTAATGAAGATTTAAATGATCTTTTCAGGACTGATGAACAACTGGCGCTTAAAATCGATATGATGTGTATTTTTATAGAGAAATATGAGCCGGGGCTATCTTCTAAAATTTGGCGCACCAAAAAATAATGATATTTAGGAGAGATAGAATATTTTCATCCATTAATAGAAAAACAGGTTATTGAGCTTCTTGATGTTCCGTTTCCTTGTTCCAAAATTGTGCGATGTGCAATGGTTGCGGGAAGTTCTGGAGGAGATACAATGCATGTGGGTTTGTCAGATTTAGAAGACTATTGGAGTATTGACGCGGATTTCCAAGAAGATCATAATCCTCTTGGTAGTATAACATTCTCAAAACAAGAGAATGGGGAATGGAGTTACTTAAGTTCGAGCGTTAACGCTTCTTGAAATTAAACCATTTTATAATTTTAAAAGCTAAATTTATTAAATTTTTATTAATGAAAGGTCTATAAATTGTCCGAAAATAATATCTTATATAAATTAAAATTAAGGGTAGGAGATGGTTTTGGATCAATCTGAAAAGGATATTAGCGTTCAAGAAAATATATTTGCTCCACTTCATAGCGAAAATGAAGTGGATATAAATGAGCGGAAGCAATTGCTAAATTTTACTCTTTCAGTTGAAGAATGGGATAATATAAAAGGCAATATTTTTATTATTCGAGATATTGTTGAAAATAAATTATCTCAAAATATAATAAGAGAAAAAGCGTTTGAAAGTTTATATACCGAACTGGATGCATTCAAAAGAGACAAGCCTTTTGAAGATCATCGCTCTCTATATATAGATTTAATTCTTTTGTATGACCGAATTGAATTGAATAATGAGAAATGTAGCGAATTTAATCAAGATATATTGCAGTCTCTTAAAGAAGAACTTAGGGAACTATTACAAAGGCGTGACATTACACTTATTACAAATTGTGAGATAAATTTCGATCCATCTTATCAGAGAGCTATAAGCGTACAAAAAGTAGATTCATTAGATTTAGACGGGAAAGTACTTTACATTATGCGTGAAGGATTTGAATATAACGGGAAAGTGCTCAGACCACAAGAGGTAGTTGTTGGACGTTACCAAAATATCGGAAATACTTGTATGGAAATAGTAAAAAACGATGATTCAAATGGATAAGTGAACGTATTTAGGTAAAACATGTAGCGGTATTGCTTGTAATAAATATTTATGAAGGATTTAGGATGAATTGTAATATTGTTCTTGGAATAGATCTTGGTACAACATATTCTGTGGTAGCATATATCAATCAGCATGGAAGGCCAGAAATAATTCCTAATCGTGAAGGAGAGCGGATAACGCCCTCAGTTGTTCTTTTCGATGCAGACACTCCGCTCGTTGGTACAATTGCTAAACGATCGGCGGTCACCAATCCTCTAAGCGTCTGCCAATTTGTAAAGAGGCAGATGGGCGAAAAAAACTGGCGCTTTCTTACAGAAAACGATAAAGAATACACTCCGGAGGAAATTTCAGCGCTGATTCTACGTCGCTTGAAAGAAGATGCTGAAACTGCATTAGGTTGCAAAGTTAAAGAGGTCGTTATTACTGTTCCTGCTTATTTTAATGATAATCAAAGGAAGTCAACACAGGATGCTGGAATAATCGCAGGTTTCAACGTCCTTCAAATTATTAATGAGCCAACTGCAGCGGCTTTAGCCTACGGTATTGATCAAAACCAAGAGCAGACCATTATGGTATATGACCTTGGAGGGGGGACTTTTGATGTAACAATTATGCGCATTCATTCAGGTGAGATTGAGGTTATTGCTACCGGAGGGGATAGAAATCTTGGAGGGTTTAATTGGGACAACAATATTATGGAATTCCTTAACGAAGAATTTATAAAAGCAGGGGGAATTGACTTACTTAATAATATCGCACTTCAGCAAGACCTGAGAGAGAAGACCGAAATTGCAAAAAAGACCTTGTCATCAAGAGAAAGCACAAAAGTGTTTCTTACTGGTGAAGGCAAAAACATGTCAATTATTCTGACTCGTGAAGATTTTGATCGTGTATCATCAGACTTAATAAGGCGTACAGAGACATTAATGGACATGACACTTGAAGATGCTCAAATGACGTGGTCTGACATTGATAAAATATTATTGGTGGGTGGTTCAACGCGAATGAAGTCAGTGCAATCGCTAATTGAAAAAGTTTCTTGCAAAAAACCATCTTCTGAACTTCATCCTGATGAGGCGGTGGCTATTGGTGCCGCATTGTTAGGTGGTATTTTGAAGAAAAAATCTGATCAAAGCAGTGCATCTTATTTAGATAAATTGCCGAATATACGCATAACAGATGTAAACTCACATAGCCTTGGAGTTGTTGCATTAGATTCCGTAACGGGTCAGCTTTATAACTCGATCATTCTCCCTAAAGATTCTAAAATACCAACAAGAATTAGTAAAGTCTATGGAACAATTGTTGATAACCAGACTGAAATCGAAGTAGAAGTTACTGAGGGAGAAGAGGAAGATATGGAATTTGTGCATATAATTGGAACTGGTTCAATGCATATACCCCCTTACCCAAAAGGATCGCCATTAGAAGTTTTTTTTCAGTACGATAACAATGGAATTATTGTGGTAACAATACTTGATATGACAGCAAATTGTATGCTTGGTGAGGTTCATATAGAAAGGCAATCAAATCGAAGTATCGCAGAAATTACAGAAATGACGAAAAAAATAGCTGACATGGATATTCAATAAAACGTATAAACGGAGGTTTATAATGGTAAATTATTATGAATTGCTTGGTGTAAGTGACGGTGCCTCAGAAAGCGAAATTCTTTTGAAAATCAAAGAAAAAAAACGTATATGGACTCAACGGCAGAATGCTCCTAAACCAGAGCAGCAACAAGAAGCATCCAATAATTTGCGTATAGTTCCAGATATGGAGAGTACGCTTCTCAATGTAGCAAAGCGCAATGCTTATGACCAGCAATTAAAAAACACACCTAAAGAAGAAACTAATTACGATGCAAGTAAAATTAAAGCTGAGGACCTTATTCAAGAAGGGTGGCGACTACTATCGGTAGGAAATGTCCCTGATGCTCTTATGGTAGCAACTAAGGCAACTGAGTTTCAAGGAAGTAATCCGGATGCTTGGGCTTTATTAGGTTATTGTAAGTCAGAGTGGGGTGAAGTGGATGACGCAATATATGAGTATAAACGAGCTATAAAGCTAAAGCCAAATGATGCATCATATTATTTTGATTTAGGGGGAATATATGAAGGTATTGAAAAGTGGAAAGATGCAATGCAGCAATATCAACGGGCGGCACAAATTGACTCGAATAAAGTTGTGTATCGAGCTGCAATGGGCAGTGTGTATATTAAAAATGAAATGTATAAAGAAGGAATTGATTTGTTGGAGAAGTGCGTTCAAGAAGAGTCGAGTAATGAGGGATATAAATATTTATTAGCAGTAGCTTATACTGAAAGCACCTATCAGAATTGGACATATGTTTCCGAAGGGTCAGACGTAAATGTTAAGCCTGGCTATTATGCAACACAAAAGTCGCATGTTCAAGAAGCCGAACAATATATAGTAAAGGCAGAAAAATTAGGTATAGGATCAGAAATGGCTATACATATTCAAGAGGTTAGAAAGAATATTGATGAAATGAATGCAAGGAAGTTTTATGGTAACTGGCTAGCAACTGGGCTCTGGTTTGCTTTTGGCCTTTTTATCATGAAAACTAACTTTTTCCCAGGTTTGATCTTTATTGCAATACCCTGTTTTTATATTTACGCATCAATGATGCCACAATACAAATTAAATCAAAAAGTGATTTTGGGGCAAAATCCATCTGGAGGTTTTGACGGTATTATATGGGTATTCTTGTTTTATCCTGTTATGGCTGTTTGGAATTTCGTAAAAAACTATGTGATGGAATAAGTAAAGAAATTATGCGATGGAATTATTTTTAATAGCTATAGGGATTCCGATTCTTTTTATTATCGTATGTATTCGATTTATTTTGCCACGGGAAGTTAGAAACGACTTAATGGCTGAATTGATACATGACGGGATTGAAAAAATATGGGAACTAATATTTGGAGAAAAAAAGGTCCGGATTGTTAAAAATATGACAAAAAATGATAATATGACATCAAAAAAAAATCAAGTAAAACAGGCTAAAACGTACAAAAAATCATATGAAATATGACGTTAACCTATAGTATTTGAAGCTATAATATTTCGATATATTGTAAGTTGCTGTTAAAAATATCTGTGATTATAGAATAAATTTTCTTGAATGTTTGTCAGCTTATTGTGTGTTTGGTGGTTTTATTAGAATTTAAATGTACTTAGGAGATATGTTTTTTTGCTAGCAAGGAATTTGTAATTTAATATTTAACAATACGAGGTTTTTATGTCAAAACGAATTTGTTCATGTTGCGGTAAAGAAAAAGAAGTAGCTGGAGGAAAGGTATGCGAAAAAGGGCATTTTATTTGTTATTCATGTGTACACGCATCCGATGTATTACTATCAACATCGGGGAAGTCATCATGCCCCCTATGTAAAACAAAGCTTTCTTAAATATAGCCAAGTGGTTATGTTTATTTAATAATCGCTTGGCTTAATCTATGCTTCAATTCATAAGGTGATCATATAGAAGAAATTTTATGTTTAGATTTCGCAGAAGTTAATGGAAACTTAATTATTATATCGACTCTTTCTCCTCGTTGAAGATTCTCATTTACAGCCTTAATTTCCCCCCTGATCTTATTGGTATTGCTAAATATTCCGGAGAAATGGCTGGATGGCTTGCTGGGTGCGGGAATGACGTTCGCGTTGTTACCACTCCTCCTTATTACCCCTGCCTGGGTCATTCCTGTCGTGATAAAGCGCATGCATAAGTTTAATAAGTTTGCATGGGCTGGCGTCTTGATGTATGTGGCCGTGTTTTTCCTTTCAATTTCTTATTTCAGCCAGAATATTAATTTCAGGCATGACCAAAAAGAGACACTTAAATGGTATGCATTGACGCCTGAAGGGGTTAAATATTTTGACACGCCAGGAATTGACCCTGTATATGGTATAGTGCTCAAACCATTGACTCCTGACATTATTGGACGGTTGAGACTTCTGGAGAAAGGTGACATTAAGCTGATAGATCCTGAGAATTTTAATTTGTTTAATTCAATTACCGGAGAGCCGCAAGCCTGGTATTACTGTTCGGAATCAAATGTATATGAATTTTATGATAAGCCAGGTTTTCACCCTCAAAGCGGATCCCCATTATTGCCTGTAACAAAGGAAGTATATGAAGCGTGGATGAAGTCAAAGTTTGCAAGCAAAACAGTAATCAATGCCGCAAATTCTCCAGTAGATACAGTCAGGGCTTCAGTATCCAAAAAGAAAAAGTCGTTACATCGCAGCGAAAAAAGGAATGTTCTTGATGATCGATTATGGTAATACTCATTAATTCCATTGCAATGCGTCGCAGACAAAATATAAAGCTATTGGACTGCAGCTGTAATCTCTTGTAATAATTTCAATGGTCCTATTAAATAAATAACAGAGGGGTGTATAGATGAGGGCTTTCGGATTATTTGTTATTGTATTGGTCTTTCTTTGCTCGCCAAAGGCATCGGGAGCCATAATTGCAGAGCAGGGTGTTGGTCAGGCATCCTACAGTCAACAGTCAACAAAAGATGCAAGTCGTGAGGCTTTGCAAAAAGCCAAAATAAATGCGTTGAATAGGTATTCTTCAAAATTCGATATTTCCAAGTCAGCAATTTACGATAGAATAAGGCCTGTTATTGAAGCAGATATTGATCGCTTTCTTACAGATTATTTATTAATTGAAGATGCTCAGGATAATGAATTTAGATTTATTCGCGTTGTTATAAATGCTAATATTGATGCAACTGCCATTGAGAAGGAGTTGGCGAAAGTATCACTTGTGAATTCTGAGTTGTCTCAAAAAAAAGCAAATATTACTTTTATATTTGTTGCCAGAGAAGCAAAGGCGGTAACCAAATATCTCGCAAGAGAAACCATGCAAGTGCTTGGAGAGTCATCCATAAAAGGGAGAAGATATGCACAAACAGCTTCTGCAAGATTAACCGTAGGCGGTTCGACTTTACAAAAAGCGGATGAAATCATATGGAATGTCAGCACTGTCAACGAGATAGATACCGCTATGAATAATATTTTTACTACAAGCGGGTACGAGGTTGTTGATGTAGTATATCTATATGAAGCCTCAAAAGGAAAGCTTGATTCCGCAAAGTTTATAAAAGATTATAAATCAGGCGACGATATCTCACCTGAGACCAAAAGGTCTGCCATGGAGGGATGCAAGGCGGCTGAACTTGATTATATCGCTACTGGGACTTTGGATATTGGTATGAATGATACTGTTTCCGAGGGTATAGAACGGGTGTATGTTTCTGTTACCGGTAAAATCCTGAGTGTAAACACAAAGAATCATCTAATAGTTGCATCAGTTGGTCCAATACAGTCAGCAGGACTTGGTCCGGATCAAAGAGTCGCAAAATTGAATGCGCTAAAGAATGCCGGCGAAATGGTAGCTCGAGAACTGACATCACAATTAAGGATGAAGGGTATTCAGTAATGTAGAGAATAATTTGATTTCAGACTTGTTTCAACTATAAGATATAAATAAATAATTAGAATTCTTCCGCAATAACTTAACCCCATAAGAGGAAAAAATGAATAAGTATTTCTTTAGTATGTTTGTGCTTTTTTTGACATTAAATCTAAGCTGTTCAGCATTTGCTGATGGTCCGGTAATCGGTGTAAAAAAGCGAGTTGCTGTTGCTGACTTTACGATAAGGCAGAACAATGTCATCAATGGTCCTGAATCAGAGGAGTTTGCAAGAACAGCAACCGAAAAAATAATTAATGCATTTGCAGCCTTAAAAAGGTTTACCATTCTCGATAGAACTGTTGTTGGAAGACTTCAGCAGGAAAAACAAGTGCAAATGCTAGGATTTAAAACGGCGAATGTTAAAGCTGATTTAGGTGCTGTAGCAAAAGCTGATATTTATTGTACGGGAGAAGTTCAAAATGTATCCGTATCCAAACAGTTTGATAAACAAGGACAATTTTTGGGTTATGATGGGGATGTTGAGCTGCAAATAAAGATATATGATCTTTCCACAGGATCCCTTATTTTCTCTAGCTCAGTAAGAGGTGGTACGGAAATTGGAGGAGGTTTATTCAGTGTATTCAAGCTTTATCAAGATACTCCTTCAAAAGCGATTTTCAAGTCGCTTAATAATGCGGAAAAGCGTATTAGAGAAGTTGTTGGAGAAGCTTTTCCTATGGAAGGGAAGATTGTCGAAATATTGGGGCGCGATGAAGGAAAAGAAAGTTTTCTGATTAGTTTAGGCTCTGATCTTGGCTTTAAAAATGGAAGCAGTTTGATCGTAATGGAAGTATCACAAATAGTTGTTGATGGTGTCTCGTATCCGAGACAAAAACAGATTGGCGGACTTGAGATTTCTCAGATTGAGCCAGATGGAACTTTTTCTGAAGCGAAGCCGACAGATAATAGTGGCCAAATTATTATAAAAAAACAAGAGGCTGGCTATAAGATAGTTCTCCGTTCTAGAAAATAGTATATCGAATCCCCCCTCCTCACCCGTCCCAGGTTAGTTTGTCTGGTAATTGTTGTAAAGGTGCCGGGGGGGGGCTTGCCCACAGGCGTCCACTTGCTCGCCTATCACTCCCTTTTGCCCACTCAAGACTTGGCGCCAATTCATCTCTCTCCAGGCTCTTTTTCATGACAATCCATGAAGAGCAGAAAATAGAAGAGCACAATACCCGCGAAATTCTTATTTTTACGAACAGTGAAGGTCAGGCTGTTGTTTATAACCAGACAGTTTGGCTTCTTATTTCATTTTCAGCGATTCATGCTCAACTCATCCATTGTCATAACCGGGGCTACCGGATATATAGGCTCCCAGGTGGTTCTGGCTTTGCTTTCACGGCTTTCCGGAGAGATTCGCTGCAAGGTTATTGCCCGGAAGAGTTCGGACTGCTCCTTTTTTGAGGGGTTGCCGGTTGATATTGTCCGGGCGGACATTCTCGATCCTCTTGCCCTGATGGATGCTTTCCGGGGAGCCGAAACCGTTTTTCATTGCGCAGGGCTCATCGCTTATGCCCGGAACTCTCGCAATGCCCTTTATGAGACCAATGTGATCGGCACAAGAAATGTTGTCAATGCTGCTCTGTACAATAATGTCAGAAGGCTGGTCATAACCAGCTCCATTGCTGCTGTCGGTGCTTCGGAGGATGGTTCGCCGGCCAGCGAAGCGACCGTGTTTCAGGAGTGGCAACGCAGGAACGGTTATATGGAAGCCAAGCATCTGGCAGAACTGGAGGGATTGCGCGGCGTTGCAGAGGGTCTTGATGTTGTGCTGGTCAATCCCGGTGTGGTCATCGGTGTAGACCGTAATAACCCGGCATCGGTCAGCTCTTCGAATGAGGTGCTGAATCTTATTTATCAGGGAAAACTGCCGCTCTTTCCTTCGGGGAGCACAGGTTTTGTTGATGTTCGCGATGTGGCTGATGCCCACATTGCAGCATGGGAAAAGGGGCGTTCAGGAGAGCGTTATGTTGTCGTCGGCAGCAATTTGACCTTCCGGGAGCTTGTTGCCCGTATCGGCACCCTTACCGGCAGCAGCAACGGTCGATCGTTTATGGTGCCGAATGGTATCGGTCTGCTTGCCGGTTTCGGCGGAGAGTTCTGGTCGATGTTGTCGGGCCGCCCCTCTTTTGTCAGCCTGGAGAGCATACGTATTGCCTCAAGGCTTCTTGCTTTCAGTAACACCAGGTCAAAGCAGGAACTTGGCCTCTGTTACCGCGAGCTTTCCGAGACGCTCAAGACGATTATAATCTGAAGAGCCACTCTTTCTTCAATTTTACCCCGCACATATTATGGATATTCAGAAAATTGAAAAAAAGGCCGTTGCTGTTGATCCGGCAAAACTCAAGCAGCTGAACCTGGCTGTTGAGGCGCTTGAAAAGCAGTTTGGCAAGGGAGCGATCATGCGCCTGGGTGACGATTCGGCGGGGATGAAGGTGCAGTCGATTTCAACCGGCTCCATGACGCTTGATTTTGCTCTCGGTGTTGGCGGACTGCCGCGCGGGAGGGTAACGGAAATTTATGGACCGGAATCTTCAGGAAAAACGACCCTTGCCCTTCATGTTATTGCTGAAGCACAAAAATTGGGGGGTATTGCCGCTATTGTCGATGCCGAACATGCGTTCGATCCTTCCTATGCCCGCAAGCTTGGGGTCGATATCAATGCGTTACTGATCAGCCAGCCGGAATCAGGCGAGCAGGCTCTTTCTATTGTGGAAACGCTTGTCAGGAGCAACGCCATTGATGTGGTGGTGGTTGATTCTGTTGCGGCTCTGGTGCCACAGGCTGAGCTTGAAGGTGAAATGGGCGACAGTGTGATGGGCTTGCAGGCGAGGCTTATGAGCCAGGCCCTGCGCAAGCTTACCGGAGCAATTTCAAAATCGAGCTGTGTCTGTATTTTCATCAACCAGCTTCGCGACAAGATCGGGGTTGTTTATGGCAATCCTGAAACAACGACCGGCGGCAAGGCGCTTAAATTTTATTCGTCGGTGCGTCTTGATATTCGTAAAATTGCGCAGATCAAGGATGGTGAGGAGATTACGGGAAACCGTACCAGAGTGAAGGTTGTGAAAAACAAGGTAGCTCCTCCATTCAGGACTGCCGAGTTCGATATTCTTTATGGAGAGGGCATATCGGCGATGGGTGAACTGATTGATCTGGCTGTTGAGTTTGGTGTGGTTAAAAAGGCCGGTTCATGGTTCAGTTATGGTACTGACAAGCTTGGTCAGGGACGTGAAACGGTCAAGAAGGCGTTGCGTGAAGATGCCTCATTGTTTAAAAGGATTCATACGCAGGTCAAGGAGCTGATGGGCGGTCCTGCTGAGATTATTACCGGATAGGCATGAAAATAGGGACAATTGAGATAGAGCAGCCGGTTATTCTTGCTCCGATGGAGGATGTGACCGACAGGGCGTTCCGGCAACTGTGCAAGCGCCATGGGGCCGACATTGTCTATACGGAGTTCATCAGCGCTGAAGCGTTGCGCAGGGGAGTTGAAAAGTCTCTCCGCAAGCTTAAGACAGATGAAATGGAGAGGCCCTTTGCCATCCAGATTTTCGGCAGCAGCGTCGAGTCGATGGTTGAGGCTGCAGTCATTGCTGAAGAGTATGGCCCTGACTATCTCGATATTAATTTTGGATGCCCGACCAAGAAGGTTGCCGGCAAGGGTGCCGGTGCGGCACTGCTCCGGGAGCCGGAGAAGATGGCGCAAATTTCCGAAGCGGTTGTGAAAGCGGTTACCATTCCGGTGACCGCCAAAACAAGAATCGGCTGGGATTTTGACTCGATCAATATTCTTGATGTTCTTCCTCGTCTTGAGGATGCCGGTATTCAAGCTCTCGCGCTGCATGGCCGTACCCGGAGCCAGATGTACAAGGGCAAGGCGGACTGGAACTGGATTCGTGCTGTCAAAGAGCATGCCCGGATACCCGTTATTGCCAATGGCGATATCTGGTATCCCGAAGATGCTGTTGCCATGTTTGCCGAGACCGGGGCTGATGGCGTGATGATCGGCCGGGGCTCCATAGGCAATCCCTTTATCTTTGAGGCGGCAAAGCAGTTGATCAAAACCGGCAAGCCGATGCCGCCGCCTGATTTTCGTGCAAGAATAGAAGTTGCCATTGAGCATTTGAAGCTCTCCGTGCAGTTCAAGGGTGAAAAGTATGGGGTCCTTGAAATGCGCCGTCATTATTCCACCTACCTGAAAGGACTCCCGATGGTGTCGCGGGCACGCAACAAACTGGTGCGCGAGGATGGGTGGGAGCAGGTTATCGATATTCTTCTTGCCTACCGGGAGGAGTGTGAGGGGTATGCAAGGGACGGAAAGATTCTTGATGGAGCGGAATACCTCAATGACCATTCCGATAAACTGTTATTGAATTATTAAGCTAATAATATAAAATATTTTATGAGTAGTCTGGATTCCCGTTGCCGGGTAGCGGTACTTGGTGCAACCGGCCTTGTCGGCCGCACGATGATCAAGGTTCTTGAAGAGAGAAATTTTCCGGCCACCGATTTTGTTCCGCTTGCTTCGTCGAGAAGCGCCGGTCAGATGGTGACCTTCAAGGGCAAGGAGTTCATTATTCGAGAACCTTCTCCGGAAGCGTTCGAGGGAGTTGATATCGCCCTTTTTTCCGCAGGAGCAACAGCCAGCAAAGAGTGGGCCGTGGTTGCAGCCGCCGAAGGCGCGGTTGTTATCGACAATTCATCGGCATTCCGCATGGAGCCCGATGTGCCTCTGGTTGTGCCTGAGGTCAATCCCGAAGCTATTTTCAGGGCTGACGGCACCCCTGAGCGCATCATTGCCAATCCCAACTGTTCGACCATCCAGATGGTGGTTGTACTTAAGCCGCTTCATGACCGTTTCGGCGTCAAAAGGGTGGTGGTTTCGACCTATCAGTCGGTTACCGGCAAGGGAAAGATCGGGCGAGATGCTCTTGAAAGCGAGCTTGCAGGAGAGAGCCAGGAACAGTTCACCCATTTTCACCAGATAGCCTTCAACGCCGTGCCGCAGATCGACGCTTTCACGGATAACGGCTACACCAAGGAAGAGATGAAGATGGTCAACGAGACCCGCAAGATCATGGGCGACAAGAGCATGAGCATCTCTCCCACAACGGTTCGCATCCCGGTTTATGGCGGTCACGGAGAGTCGCTCAATATCGAGCTTGAGCGTGATTTTGATGTCGACGAGGTTCGTGAGCTGCTTCGCAATTCACCCGGCATTATCCTGCAGGATGACCCTTCAGCCCGCCTCTATCCCATGCCGCTCACCTCATACGAGCGCGACGATGTTTTTGTGGGACGAATCCGCCGCGATTACTGGCATCCCCAGACCCTCAACATGTGGATTGTGGCCGATAACCTCCGCAAAGGCGCGGCGACCAATGCTGTGCAGATCGCCGAAGTTATTGTCAATCAGAAAAGAGCGTAGGTTACTGTTTTTCGTCGAGAGCCATCAGTGCCGTGCTGATGGCTTTTATTGCTGCCGCGGAAGTGATCGAAAATCGGTCCGGGTTATTGATGGGAATTGAGGGGGGGAGGCTGAGTGGCTTCACGGTCAGCTGGCTCTCTTTCTGGATGAGTCTGATCATCGACCTGCCTGCCATGGTGCCGGTAACCTGTATCTCTGTTTCGCGGCAGATTGGATTGTCGGCAAGCTCTTGTATGGTTACGTGTTGGAGCTCCTTCCGGTTTTTTACCTCCCGACATGTTGCTTTTTCTATTCGGCCATCTCTTGCTATGGTCAGGAGAAGATAGTTGTTCTCAAGCTCCAGGATAGCCTGCGCCTCTTTGGTGAACTTCGAGAGGTGGAGCAGAGGCAACTGCGGAGTACCGCTAAATACTACCCGGTGATTGGCAGAAAAGTGCTCTGCGGCTCTTCGGCCTGGTTCTGCATCATAGAAGAAGAGCATTTTGTTTTCATGCGGCCAGCTCTTGTCATCGCCATAACCGGTCCAGTCACAAGCATACGTATCGGGTTGGCTTAAAAAGTATCTTGCTTCAATCTTGCAAAACTCACGATACTGCTCACTGCTTGCATTTGCGGGAAAACAGGCCGGAAGGGGGTAGTAGCTGTTTGGTCTTATGCAGAGTGCCAGCTCCTCCTCCGGCCACTCTTTAAGGTGGTTATCCAGCTTTTTGAGCAGCTGTTTTCCTTTGCCCGAAGCCAGGTCGTCGAAACCGAATGGCAGGGTTTTATACCCGCACAGGGTGTATCCATTCTCACCGAGAGTTTTCAGGCGGACAACGGCGCACTCTTTGGTGTCGATGGCGAAGGCAATCAGGCTTTTGCTCATTATTCGAGGGTGAAATATTTTGTAAGGGATTCAAGTTTTTTTTTGCCGATCCCCTTCACTTCAAGAAAGTCTTGATATTGTTGCACTTTTCCCCCCTTTGCCTTTCTGAAAGCAACCAGGCGTTCTGCCATAACCGGCCCGATTCCCGGAATTTTCTGTAACTGCTGGCTGCTTGCCTTATTGAAAGAGATGGTGCCGTTAAATACTTTTTTCCCTGACGGGCGGTGCTCCGCTTTTTTTTCAAAGGAGGCGTCATCCCTCTCAGCTTCTGCTTCCTGCAAAACATCCTCTTTTGTTGTGGACTGTTCCACGGCAGCAAGTCGGATGAGGCTGTCTACTTCTGCTTCGCGGAAGCGGGCAGTTTCGGCTTTTTTGACAAGCAGATCACTCCTCTCCATCGAACGGATATTTACCAGGATGCCTCCAAGCACCAGAAAGCACAGAAGAGCGGAGACCAGAGTAATTTCAGCCTTCGTGAGGCTGAGCCTGACGGAGAGCTTTTCGAGGAAGTTCATACGAAGATACGTTTTACCCTGGAAGAAACCGAACAAAGCGTTTCGTAGCTGATGGTTCCGGCAATTCCGGCAAGGTCGTCTGCCGTTGGGCCATCCCATCCAAAAAGAATGGCATGATCTCCGGTTTTTACATCGTGCTCAGTGCCGAGGTCAACCATGATCTGGTCCATCGTAACGATCCCGACCTGCTGATAGGTTTTTCCGTTGATCATGACGGCGGCACAGCTGGAGAGGCTCCTTGCATAGCCATCGGCGTAGCCTGCGGCTATGGTTGCGATATACCGGGCTTCCGGCGCACTCCATGTCCTGTTGTAGCTGACGGTGGTTCCGGCAGAGACTTTTTTGATAAAAATCACTTTTGCCTCGAACTGCATGACCGGCAGGACGTCGAGACGGCTAAGGATATTTTTTGCCGGATGGTACCCGTAGAGCAGGATGCCAGGGCGCACCATGTCGAGCCAGGATTGGGGTGTTGTGAGAATTGCTCCGCTGTTGGCCGCGTGTTTGCAGACTTTTCGGGCCGAAGCCTGTTCGTATTCCCTGGTGAGGGTTGTAAATGCGGCAAGCTGTTTTTCGGTGAAGCCCTTGTCGGTAGCGCTGTCGGCAAAGTGGGTGTAGATTCCTGTAAGCTCAAGGTGCGGAGATCGGTCGATTTGGCGGAGGAGTTCCATGGCCATGGACGGGGGAGTGCCGAGACGTCCCATGCCGGTATCTACTTTAAGCTGTACGGCGAGCGTCTTGTTCTGCGCAGCGGCAATTTCTTCTGCCATCTGCATGGTACGGCCCTCGCAGATGGTCATATCAATGCCATATTTCAGAAAAAAAGGAATATGGGAGGGCAGCGGAGAAGAAAAGGCCAGAATTGTTGCCGGTTTTGTGAGTGCTCCGCCGGTTCTCAGTTCAATGGCTTCATGAATGTTTGCTACACCGAAATCGCTGATTCCTGAACGCTCAAGCACTTTGGCTACCTCATGGACGTTATGGCCATAGGCATTTGCCTTGACGATGCCCATAATCCGTACTTTCTCTCCCACTCTCTGCCGGATCAGGCGTGCATTCCTGGCAAGGTTTTCAAGAGAGACAAGAGCCTCGGTCATGTTTTCAGCAGGAATTTCCCCTGTCGGAAAGTCCGTTTTTTTTCCATCCATATCAAGGCTGTTGTTTTGCAGTTACCGTGCGGCCATAAAATCCCGGTTACTCTCCCGTCCTCTTCTCAGTTTGCGGAACTTCCTGTAAAAAAACATATTTTGTCTATGATTTTCAAACCGGAAAGGTGCTTATTCCCTTTATTTTCCGATGCAACGTATCAGGCATCGTTGTTCACGTTAACTCATTTCTCAGCTATTACCATGTCGAACCACGATATATTCGGGCTTGCCGCAGAAACGCCGATGGTTCTTGTCAAACAGATGGCGCGCCAGATCCGGCCAAAGGTCATGGCCAAACTTGAGTTCATGAATCCTGCATGGTCGCACTATTACCGGGTAGCCTCTGCCATTGTTACGGATGCAGAAGAGCGCAAGCTGATCCATCCCGGAATGACCCTGGTGGACTGGACTTTTGGCAGCAGCGGTATTGCACTGGCTATGGCCGGAGTGAGTCGCGGCTACAAGCTGCTTCTGGCTGCTCCAGATAAAATATCTCAGGAGAAGCAGGACATGCTCCGCGCTCTTGGTGCAGAACTGGTTATTACCCCTTCGGAAGCCTTGCCTGGAGAGCCGCGCAGTTGCATGAACGTGGCTGAAAGTCTGGTGCGGAGTATTCCAAACGCCTTTTTTGCCGGCATGTATGAAAATCCTCTCAGCCTGAAGGTTCACAGCGAAGCTACCGGCAGCGAAATATTTCGTCAGACTGAGGGTCGGGTTACTCACGTTTTTGTGCCGATGATTTCCGGTGCCATGGTTTTCGGGATTGCGACTTTTCTGAAAGCAAAGAATCCCGATATCAAGATTATCGGTGTGGAGTCGCAGGGTTCAATCTATGCAGCTCTTTTCAAGGATGGAAAGCCGGGTGCTCCGGCATGTTCTGAACTTGAGGAACTTGGCTCCCGTCAGCCCTCGGCGTTCTGGAATCCCTCGATTATTGATGATGTGATGCAGGTAAGCGATTATGACGCGTTCAATTGCGGCAGGGAGCTTTTGCGGATGGAAGCTGTTTTTGGCGGAGGTGCATCGGGTGCGGCGATGGCTGCTGCGCTTCAGGCCGGTGTGGCCTATCGGGAAGATGACTGTGTGGTTGTGGTGATGAATGATTTTGGCGGTTACTATCTGAGCAAGATGTACCGTGATGAGTGGATGCGCAAGCACGGCTTTTACCGTAAGGCAAAATCAGCTCTTGATGCTATCACGGCTGAGGATATCCTGCAGTTGAAGGCACGCAGGGATCTGATTTTCGCCTATCCTGAAAATACGCTTGCCGAAGTGTTTGAGATGATGAAGCAGAGCGATGTATCCCAGCTTCCGATTGTTTCCTATAACGCCCCGATCGGCAGTATCAGCGAAAACAAGATTCTCTCCATTCTTATTGAAAACGACGATGCGATGAATGCCAAGGTTGTCGGCTTTATGGAGCAGCCTTTTCCGGTTTGTCGCCTCGATGCAACCATTTCTGAATTATCCGACAAACTGCAGCAAAGTGCGTCAGGAGTGCTCATAAGCTTGTCGGATGGCCGCCTGCAATTGCTTACAAAATCTGATCTTATTGATGCGCTGACCCATAAGTGAGCATATTGTAATTATAGGGTTGTTTTATTTGGAGGATTTCCTTAATTAAGCAATCCTGAACATTCCTCTTTTTTTTTAGGCGCGATGGACTATATTGCGCCATAAGCCGGAAGGAATTTCGGAGGTTAGAGAAGCGAAAATCCAGATGGCTTTGAGCCAGGTTAACAACCAGCAACATGATATGAAGGTAGAGTCCAGAAAAAGACAGTTCATTTTGGAGGGGAAGATCAAGGCTTGCTTCTGTGAAGGATGTGGCCAGATTACAGATAAGGTATTTGTCGGTGAATGGATGCCGAGCGACAAGCCGAAGGAGGATGATTTCCTGACGACTGTTGCGGTTAAAAAGCCTAAAGGCAGCAAGAACGGAGCCAGTGACCTGCCGCCTGCCGCTGAAAACCAGTACTGGATCCGCTGTTCAGCGTGCAATCAGGTTTACCTTCTCAAAGAGTGGCAGATACAGATAGACCGTGAAGTGAGTCCGGGTGAATTGAAGGCTGAGGAGTGCCAGGTTTACTCGCCGCACGGGATTTATGCCAAGGGTGATGCGCTTTACCATCAGGCACTTGGCGAGGTTGGCGTTGTCAGGGAAAAACAGGCGACAGGAAGCGGTGCCTTTGTCATTATTGTTGAATTTTGCAAAAGTGGCAGAAAACAGCTTCTCGAAAATGTGCAGATGAACTCTGCGAACGGAAATAATGCGGAAAGTGTTACTGATCTTATTAAAATGAAACTTAGACGTTGATCTTTTAAAAGGGGGTGAATTACATTGGTTAGTGTGCAGATAAATGACAATGAATCGATCGATAAAATGCTGAAACGCTTCAAGAAGAAATATGAGCGTGCAGGTGTTTTAAAGGAGTTTCGTGCAAACGCATACTTTGTTAAACCTTCGGTGGATGGTCGTTTGAAGCGCTCGAGAAGCAGACGGAGAGCGCAGAGGGCAAATGAAGAACGCAATTCATGATCATTCCTTTCGAAACAGTTATGCAAAGCAGCTCCTTCACGGGAGTTGCTTTTTTTTTGTCAATACCAATCCAGTAACTCATGAGAGTGTTTAAAGGTGAAGTAACCGCATTGCCGCCCGACAAGTCGATCTCCCACCGTGCGGCATTGATCGGAGCGCTGTCGGAAGGCACAACGGAGATCATGAATTTTTCCGGCGGATTTGACAATCAGTCAACCCTCGGCGTTTTGAAAGATGCGGGCATAACGCTTCGGCAGGAA
Organism: uncultured Chlorobiaceae bacterium; assembly: GCA_903820085.1. GTDB lineage: Bacteria > Bacteroidota > Chlorobiia > Chlorobiales > Chlorobiaceae > Chlorobium. The sequence continues at coordinate 210,946 of CAIJGA010000001.1, read as the reverse complement.
GAGATTGACGGTGCCTACGGTCGCCGTATCCGGAGGGTCGTTATCGAATCCGCAGGATTATGGAGTTTTAAGCCACCCTCAGCGCCGCTGATGTGCAATAATTCAGGAAGCACCATGCGCATGTTTGCCGGTATTCTTGCTGCCCAGCCCTTTGCCAGCGAGTTGATTGGCGACAGTTCGCTGATGAAGCGGCCAATGAAACGGGTTGCCGACCCCTTGCGCCAGATGGGAGCCTGTGTGGAGCTTTCGCCGTCGGGTACTGCGCCGATTAGCATCAAGGGAGATAAAGAGCTGAAGGCTATCAGCTACCGGTTGCCGGTTCCTTCCGCTCAGGTGAAGTCACTGGTGGCTTTTGCTGCCCTTCATGCCGACGGCGAATCAAGGATTATCGAGCCGGTGCGGTCACGTGACCATACTGAAGTGATGCTTGGCCTTGAGAGCTTTGAGCAGGACGGTGAACGGGTTATTGTGGTGCCGGGCCGAAAGGGAGTTGCCGCAAAGCCCTTCTTTATTCCTGCCGATCCTTCTGCTGCCTGTTTTATTGTTGCGCTGGGCCTGCTTGCCCGTGGTTCAGAAATCATGATCCGGGATGTCTGCCTCAATCCGACCCGTGCGGCATTTCTTGATATTCTGACTGCAGCCGGGGGGGCGTTGACGATTGAAAACCAGCGGGTGATTGGCGGTGAAACCATAGGAGATATCCTGGTTCAAAATCATTCCGGGCTTGAGCCCCTGGTGATCAGCGATCCTCAGGTGGTTGCTTATATCATTGATGAAATACCGATGCTTGCCGTTCTTTCTGCCTTTGCTTCAGGCCGGTTTGAGTTGCATAACGCTGCCGAACTGAGAACCAAAGAGAGTGACCGGATCGATGCCCTCGTGGTCAATCTTCAGCGTCTTGGTTTTGATTGCGAGCAGTACCCTGATGGTTTCATGGTCAAGGGACGCCGGATAACCCCCTCAGGCACAGTCGTGATCGACAGTTTTGACGATCACAGGATTGCCATGAGTTTTGCCATTGCGGGCAAGGCTACGGGGTGCCCCATTGATATTTCAGATATTGATGTGGTTGGTGTCTCGTTCCCGAACTTTTTCGACCTGCTTGACAGTCTGCAGGTCTGAGCGCTCAGGAGAGGTCAGGAACGGCTGACCTCTTTGAAGTGATCAAGCAAGGCGCTGTTGAAGGCTTCAGGTTGCTCCATGTTTGAGATATGTCCTGCTCCGGCGATAAGGCGAAGCTGTGAGGCCGGAACCAATGAGTGGATGCTTTCGGCTGTTTCCGGTGTCGTGAGCTTGTCGGCAGCCCCGCAAAGCACCAGTACCGGGCAGCCGATAACCGAAAGGAGCGGTGTGGCATCGGAACGCATCATGATTGCCCGCATGGCTGCGGTTATGACGGTTGCCGACTGCTTTTTTATCATCATCGCGGCCTCTGCGGCCAGTTCCGGTTTCTCAACAGAGGTCTCGACTGTAAAGTAGTTCGGTATCATGCGCCTGGCGGCCTCTTCAGCTCCACCGGCTTCGATTGCGCGGATGAACTCCTCCCGTGCCGACCGTGCTTCAGGAGCATCAGCTTCTGCCCTGGTATCGCACAGAACCAGCGATGCGGTTTTTTGGGGGTATAGCCGGTAAAATTCAAAAGCCTGATATCCACCCATCGAAAGGCCTGCAACCGTCACCCGATCAATGTTCAGCGATTCAAGGAGTTCGGCAAGCTCATGGGCGTAATCGGTGAAAGACCAGCTATTGCGCTCCTCTGAACCTTCAATACCGTAGGCATTCGGAGCAATGACGGCAACCCCAGCATTGCCGAGAGCCTCAAGCTGGGGTTGCCACATGGCGGCAGAGAGCGGAAAGGCGTGCAAAAGCAAAAGGGCATGTTTCTTAATGCTGATTTCTGTCAGGTTTGCGCCGCGATAGGTCAGCATCAATCAGTTTTCCTTTGCTTTAGGGTATCCCTTGATCTCCCGGATAATGCTGTTGGCCTCATTGAGGATTTTTTTTGCCTCGTCACGGGCGGTGTCGATGATTTCCTGTGAGCGTGTTTTTGCCTCGTTGCTGTAAGCCTCATCGTGTTCATTGCCCTCGTAGAGGTCGTTGGCCTTGTCGAGCGCATTTTTAATCTTGCCCGAAATAATCTGCTGGGTCTCTGTCCCTTTGCGAGGAGCAAAGATTAATCCCATGATGGTACCCGCTGCTGCGCCAAGCACGGCACCAAAGAAGAGTCCTTTGTAGTACTTGTCTTGTTGTTCCATAGTGCAAGTGTGTTTTACATTTTTGAAATATAAGATAAAGTACAGAATGCCGGTTTCTTTTTTTTGAAGCAGTTTAGCTGAGAACGCTAAAGAAACAGGTCAAGATCGTTTGCGAGGAGACACATAATCTCCTCTCGTGACGCTACAATTCGTTCAATCAGATCAGGACGGCAGAGCAGCCTGAACTTTTTGGTATATCGCTCAAAAGCGAGAATAAAGTCCGACTGAAAAACCGATTCGTGCAAATCATCAAACCGGATATACTCCGACTCACATTGCAGGGAGTAGTGGATGTGCTCAGAGCGTGTCGGGTAGACCCGGAGCTCCTTCAGGTCAGCATAGTCGAAAATATCTTTCTTTGAGGGCGGATCAATCAGCACCTCATGGCCGTGCAGCCCGAGATGGTAGCGCTTGTTGAGAAACTGGCAGATTTCCACCTCTTTGGCACGGCGCATTCCGCTGTTACTGTTATAGATAAACCACCGCTCATCTTCCCTGTCCGATTCCGGCAGGTAGGGCTGCACGGTTATGGCTCTCTTGTAGACCCGCCGCATCAGAATATCATCAAGAAGGGCTCCGAGAGGATGATTTTTTTCCGGCATAAGCTGCTTCAGTTCATGCAGCACCCGGTCATCGGCATTCCCGTAGAAAAGCTCGCGCAGGGATTCCGGCAAGAGCATCCCCTGGCTGGCAATATCCTGCAAAAGCCTGCGGAGCATTGCTGAAAGCGCCCGGCTGGTATGGTGCCAGTAGACATTGCGCATCATCATGTATTTCGCAAAAAGCAGACTCTCAAGCGGTGCAATACCTTTTTCGGTGATGGCAAATCGTTCACGCTCCGGATCCGGCACAAACGACTCAATCAGCCGGTCGATATCGATGCTTCCGTAGGGAATGTTGCAATGGTGCGCGTCACGCATGAGATAATCCATCTTGTCAGGATCAAGCGTGCCGCTGATCAGCTTGCTGAAGCGGGTTGTGCCTGTGATCAGCTCAATAACCGATTCCGGGGTTACTTTCCACTCCTCATGCAGAATGCTGGCTATCGTCGGAACCCCGGGATGTCGCTCATAGATAAAGTGACGGCAAAGCTCCTCATGGTGCGAAAATACCGGCTCGCTGCCGTACCGGGGAATCTGTTCTTCAATGATATGGGCATGAGGAAAATGGCCGATATCGTGCAAGAGAGAGGCTGCAAGCAGCACCCGGCAGTTGTGGTCGTCAAACCTGAACTGCTCATCCTGAAGGCTGAGAGCCAGAGGGCTGGTCAGCATGCGCTGCAATATCAGCTTCATCAGATGATAGACCCCGATAGAGTGCTCAAAGCGAGTATGCGTCGCCCCGGGGTAGACCTGCTGGGAGAACGAGAGTTGCCTAATTCCCTTGAGGCGAAGAAACGAAGGATGCGACAGGATTTTTTTCAGCGGCCCGCTCAGCGGAATATGGCCCCAGATAGGGATGCGGATAAATCCGCCGTCAGACTGGAAAAGCAGGTGTTGGGCTATCATGAGGGTACGGCGGTTGGGGGGTTAAGTTGTGCTTTGATGAATATACTATAAAAAAAGCCTCTGACTTTCTTGTGAAGCCAGGGGCTTAAATTTTGAAGCATTTTCAGGTGTCAATAAAGATTATCCCGCAACCCTTCTTGTTTCCTTGAGGTGCAACCGACAAACCTTGCGGAAGTGGTGGCCGTAGATGGCGAGGGTTATGGCATGGGGCAGGGCTTGTTACACAGGGCAATAACCTTCCTTGCCGATTCCTGCTGGACAGCCATGGCGCTGATGAATGCCATGTCGGCCCAGGCAATGTCTGAAATTGGAGAGCGGAGCCTAATAACGGCTGAGGGTGAATTTTTCGCCAAGGTACATTTTCCGTACCTCCGGGTCGGATGCGATCTCTTCAGGGGTGCCATGCATAAAGATGCTTCCGTCAAAGAGCAGGTAAGCGTGGTTTGTAATGGAGAGGGTTTCGTGGACGTTATGGTCGGTGATAAGCACGCCGATGTCTCTTTTTGCAAGACCTTCAACAATCTCCTGGATATCCTCAACGGCAATGGGGTCAACCCCGGCAAAGGGTTCGTCGAGCAGGATGAATTTGGGGTTGAGCGCCAGTGCCCTCGCTATTTCCGTGCGCCGGCGTTCACCGCCGGAGAGCTCGTAGCCCATGCTTTTGCGGATTGCGGTGATGTTCAGTTCTTCCAGCATCATGCTGGCTCTTTCCTTGCGCTCTGAATCGGACAGGGAGGTGAATTCAAGGACGCTCAGGATGTTTTCCTCGACCGTCAGATTGCGGAACACCGAGGCTTCCTGGGGGAGGTAGCCGATGCCAAGACGTGCCCGCTTGTACATCGCCATACCGGTGATGTTTGTTGTATCGAGAAAAACTTCGCCGCCGTCAGGCCTGACCAGTCCGACAATCATGTAGAATGTTGTGGTTTTTCCTGCGCCGTTTGGGCCGAGAAGCCCTACAATCTCACCCTGTTTCACCTCGATGGATGAGCTTTTGACGACTTCGCGCTTGTTGTAGATCTTCTTTAACTGGTTACAGCTCAGTATTGCTTTCATGCCGGTGCTGAAATGGTAGTGTTGCGCTTTTTCCCTGACGATTGGTTTCGGTGAATATCTGAATATTTCAGCAGAGATGAGTGCGGGCGGTACAATAAAAAACGAGGCTCTTAACCTCGTTCTTTATTCGATAATTTTTTCACAACGGAAAAGAGGAATAAACCGCTCGTTTACCGCTCAATCCTTGAATCGTTGTTCAATATCTTTTGTAGGCTTGGCATATCCAGCCTTTTTCGGAGATGATCCCCTGAATACTGATGAAGAAGATCTGCCGCCATAAATAAACGGATAGGCATTTACCAAGAGGCGTTTGGTTGTCTTCCCGATGTTTTCGAGTGAGTCACCGACTACCCACCAATGACCGTCAACCAGAACTTCGACACATCTCCCGTAAGCCCGTCCCCAGTTAGTAAATACTCCAGATAGATTAGCCATGGCCACTTCTTGTTTGAGGTTTATTTTCGCTCTTTGGTAAATTTAATAAATCCAGCCATCAAAAAAAAATATTTTATCTTCAATCGAATATCCTTTATGAACCCCGGATGAAATCACTTTCGGGCGGCATACTGTTTAACCGCTCTCTAAGGCCTGACCCGGGATGGCGGTTAGGGTTATAAAGTGAGCTAAGATTATTTAGTGAAATAGTATAGGTATTTCTAACTTTTGAGAAAATTCAGGATATGATGGGAAAAGTAATGTCTTACAAGGGTGTCTGGCCGACACTGCATGAAACTGTTTTTATGACTGACGGTGCGTTTGTTATTGGAGACGTGCATATAGGTGCTTATTCGAGCGTCTGGTTCAATGCGGTGGTACGTGGCGACGTTTGCCCTATCCGTATCGGTGAAAAAACCAGTGTGCAGGACAATGTCACCCTGCATGTTACGCACGATACTGGCCCTTTGAATATCGGCAACTGCGTTACCATCGGTCATGGCGCAGTGCTTCATGCCTGCACGGTAAAGGATAATGTGCTGATCGGCATGGGAGCAGTACTGCTTGATGACTGTGTTGTTGAGCCCTGGTCGATTGTTGCAGCCGGTGCACTGGTAAGGCAGGGTTTTACGGTGCCGTCAGGGATGCTTGTTGCCGGTGTTCCCGCTAAAGTCATGCGACCGATTACCGATGACGAGCGGCGCAATATAGAGGAGTCACCCGAAAACTATGTCCGGTACTCGCAAAATTTCCGGGATGAGGAAAAACAGCCTTGAGATAAGCGGTCTTCTTCTCCGATTTCGCTAAATTGCGCCAGAAGTTTTTGATTGTTTCAGGCAGGCATGGCGCGGTTTTTTGCGATCCGCTTGCTTTTGTTTTTTTAAACGCATCTCACGAAACTCCTTCTCTTTTATGATGCAAAACGATGTTGTTGTTGTCGGCGGTGGCATAAGTGGCCTCAGCCTTGCTTATTATTGTGTGCAGGCTGGCATGAAAACCACGCTGCTTGAAAAAACTGATGCTGTCGGCGGCTCTTTTGCCTCTCCCGCATACAGTTCTGACCGCAAGAAATTCTGGATGGAACTCGGGGCCCATACCTGTTACAGCTCTTACCAGAACCTGCTTGATATCGTTGAAGAGTGCGGGCTGAAGAACTCGATCATTCCTCGCGCCAAGGTACCGTTTACCCTTATGGTGGACGGCAAAATCAAATCGATTGTTTCCCAGCTCAATATTATGGAACTGCTTGTTTCAGTTCCGAACATTTTCAAGCTCAAGAAAACCGGTTTGAGTGTGAGCGCCTATTATTCAAAAATTGTGGGGGAAAAGAACTACCAGGAGGTGATCCGCCACTTTTTTAACGCAGTGCCTTCGCAGCAAACTGACGACTTTCCGGCTGACATGATGTTTAAAAGCCGGGAGAAAAGAAAGGATATGCTGAAGAACTATACCTTCAAGAACGGTATGCAGAGCGTTGCCCGGGCCATTTCTGCAAAAAGCGGTCTGAATGTTTTTACCACTCAGGATGTGAATTCAATCCTGTATAAAGATGGCCTCTATGAGATCAGGAGCGCTGGTGGTGGAGAGTATTCAGCCAAAACGCTGGTGATTGCAACTCCCTCTTCGGTAGCATCAATGCTGTTGAAGGATATCAATCCCGATATCTCGAGCCATCTCGGCCAGCTCAAATCGGCTGACGTTGATTCTGTTGGTGTTATTGTCCGCAAGGAGAATATTAAGCTGAAGCCGGTTGCGGCCATTATTTCGCCTAACGATGTCTTCTTTTCGGTGGTCTCGCGCGATACGGTACCCGACGAAAACTATCGCGGTTTTGTTTTTCATTTCAAGCCGGGTCTGGATGAAAAGACCAAAAGAAGCCGCATCACGGAGGTTCTCGGTGTAGGATTTTCGAAGATTGAGCATACCGAATCAAAGTTCAATACGGTGCCAACGCTGCGGATGGGTCATCATGAGTGGCTTGAGAAAAACGATGCCCTGCTGAAAGGGAAAAAGAATTTGCTCTTGACCGGTAACTATTTCGGCGGCATGGCTATTGAGGATTGCGTGAGCCGTTCAAAAAGTGAATTTGCGCGGCTGAAAGGGTAGCATATTGAGGAAAACCCCGGGTCATTCGGCCCAGGGGTTCAGCTTATCGTTGCATGCATATGGAGACGGCCGTGAGTTTATTGGATTTTCTTCAGGGCGGTTACCTGTTACCGGCCATCATTGTTGTGGTTGGCGTGGCAGGTTATTTTGCGGCCGATTCACTGTTCAGTAAGGCTATAGCAGCAATCCGGTCCTCAATCAGGGGAGCCAGTATTCCTCTCGAACTGATGAACGGGCCCTTTCGCCTGCTTGTTGCTCTCATTGCGCTGGCTGTACTGCTTCATTCTATACCGTTTTCTGCAGACCTCAAGGATTTGCTTCGGCATATCCTCCTCATTGTTTCCATTATCGGGATAGCATGGTTTGTCATGCGCCTTTTCAGCGTTTTTGAGCAGTTAGTCCTTCAACGCTATGCCTCGAAAGTGCGGGAAAACGAATCGGCCCGAAAAATTTCCACCCATGTCAGTCTGGCCCGCAAGATTCTCAATGTGCTTCTTGTGCTTCTTGCTGTATCCAGTGTTCTGATGACCTTCGATACGGTGCGTCAGGTCGGGCTGAGCATTCTTGCCTCTGCGGGTATTGCCGGTGTTATCCTCGGTTTTGCCGCACAGAAAAGTCTGGCCACCCTCATCTCCGGAATTCAGATTGCGATTACGCAGCCCATCAGTATCGATGATGTGGTTGTTGTTGAAAACGAGTGGGGAAGAATTGAAGAAATTACCCTGACCTATGTGGTTGTTCAACTCTGGGACCAGCGCCGCCTTATTGTGCCCATTACCTGGTTTATTGATCGTCCGTTTCAGAACTGGTCGCGAACTTCGGCCGAACTGCTTGGTACGGTGTTTTTCTACACGGATTATGCCGTCAATCCCGAAACTCTCCGCCATGAGCTCGAGCGGGTTGTTGCATCAACTCCACTCTGGGACGGCAGAGTAGCAAAACTCCATATAACCAATATCACCGACAAATCGGTCGAGATACGGGCGCTGGTCAGTGCTGCGAACTCATCGAATGTCTGGGAGCTGCGCTGTCTGGTGCGTGAACAGTTGATTGAGTTTATCAAGAGCAACTATCCCGGATGGCTGCCGAAACTGACCATGGAGATGGATCAGGGGAAAACAGCTCCCCGTGAAGCATAAAAAAATGTGATTTTTGCTGATTTTTCCATAGTTTCGCTGATTATTCTGATCGTTGCATGGCCCTTTTTGGAGGGGATACCAATGATTTGGGTGGTACTAATAAAGGGCGTTTATTTTGATCAGTTAAAAAGGAGGAGTGCATGGCGCAGGCAAAACAAGGGGATACCGTAAGAGTTCATTATACCGGAACGCTTGATGACGGTACGATGTTTGACACATCGGCTGATCGTGAACCGCTGGAGTTTACCATTGGCGGTGGACAGGTTATAGCCGGTTTCGACATTGCGGTGCTCGATATGGCTCCCGGAGAGGTAAGGGTTTCCGTTATTCCTGCTTTGGAAGCTTATGGAGAGCACAGTCCGGAACTGGTAACCGATGTTGACCGCGAGCGCTTTCCTGCTGATATGGAGCTTGAAATCGGCCAGCAGCTCCAGGTCGGACTGCCCGACAACCAGCAGGCGATTGTCATGGTTGTTGACTTGAGCGATACTGCCGTCACGCTTGATGCCAATCATCCACTTGCAGGCCAGCAACTCACATTTGAGATTGAGCTTGTCGAAATTCTTTGAGTTCTTTCCTCAATGCACCGAGCATGAAATACAGGGGTCGTATGACCTCACCAGCATGACACAGAGCTTTTCAGTTTCACGGTCTGTTTTCCCTTCCTTCACGGCCTCGGCGGCAAGTGCCTTCAGGTCGTAATGGATATTGGCGTTGTTCTGGGTTGTCGGGATAATGCAGTCGGCTTTGACTACTTTGCCGTCGTCGTCCGTTTCCATGTGGTGGTAGAGGATGCCTCTCGGAGCTTCGACAGCACCGGTTGCCGCTCCTGCCTTCGGTTTGTATGCCGTTCTGATCTCCTTCAGGTCGTCGTCGAGCAGGAGGTCGATGAGCGTTTCGGCGTTTTCGAAGATGTGGTGGCACTCCACGAGCTGGGCGATGTTATTCATGAACGGGTTGTGGCAGATCGGCTCGAGGCCGAAGGATGCAGCGATCTCGTGGGCACGATGCCCGAGCAGCCTGGAATTGTTGTTGAACCGAGCAAGTGCCCCCGCTGCAGAGGACTGGCGGCTTAGGCGGGTAAACTTCGATGTTGAGAAGTCGCAGAGGTATTCGTTGGTCATCTTCAGGTAGTCGTTCTCGTCGCGGACTATGCCATCGGTCGATACCAGGTCGCCGCCGATGAACGGATAGTCCTTGCCGTTGCGCAGTGAAATGAACTCGGTTTCACGGACGAACTCCGGAATGGTGAGCGTCCTGAAAAAGTCGGTGCTCCTGTCGAGAGCCGTCCTGCGTTTCATGATCATCTCCTTCAGCTCTTTGAGCCGCTGTTTCGAGGGAGCTTTGCTCACTCCGCCAAGTACGAGGCTGACCGGATGGGTCGCACGGCCGGTGGTGGCGATGCTCATTTCGTTACCAAGCTCCTTGAGCAGGAGCCCTGCTTTCACGATTTCGGGATGGGAATGCAGGATCGGAATGGCGCTCGGCATGTCGAGAAAGTCGGGCGCAGCAAGGAAGAAAAGGTGCAGTGCATGGCTCTGCAGGGTTTCGCCGTGCATGGCCAGGAGCCTTATCGCCTTTGCCGCCTTCGGCGGCTCGATCTCCATGGCGCGTTCGAGCGCCCTGATGCTGGCCAGCGAATGGCTGATCGAACAGATTCCGCAGATGCGGGAAGTGAGGAAGGGGGCCCGTTCGGCGCTTATACCTTTCAGCATCATTTCGAAGAATCTCGGGGTTTCGATCACCTCCCATCTCGCATCCGCGAGCTTTCCGTCTTTCACGGAGATGTGAATGTTGCCGTGCCCCTCCACTCTCGGGAGGTGGTGTATATCGATGTTGAAATCAACTTTCATGGTCGAGATAATCTGCAAAGCCGTTGTAGAAAGTCAGTTTTTCAAGCATTTCGTCCTCGCTGAGTCCCTTCTCTTTGACGAGTTGGAGAAAGGAGGGAAAGTTGATGTCGTCGGCTGGCCCGCGGCACCCGAGGCAGGGGGTTTTGCCTGATGGGCAGACAGCATCGCAACCTGCCTTGGTGACCGGTCCGAGGCATACTTCTCCAAGGTCGAACAGACAGGTATTGAGCCTCTGTTTGCAGTCAACGCAGACCGGGTATTTCGGCAGGGTGTTGAGTGATCGCGTTACGATGCCGATCACGACGCGCTCCACCTCATCCTTGGAGACCGGGCAACCGGGGATCATGAAATCGACGGTGACGATATCGCTGATTTTCGTGGAGGGCATTGTCTCTATGGGTTTGTCTCCGTAGACACCTTTGATGACCTCCTCTGCAGGGATCCTGTTCTTGAGGCTGTTTACACCGCCGAAGCAGGCGCAGGAGCCAAAAGCAACAAGTACGCTGGCCTGAGCGCGGATCGCTTTGAGCCGTTCGATCTCGTCACTTCGTGTGATGCTTCCCTCGATGAGGGCAATATCGTAGTCGTCGTGCCTTTCCGAGGATATTTCACGGAAGTTGCGGATGTCGAGCAGTCCGAGGAAGTTGGGCAGGGTCGATTCCTTGTTGGCCAACTGCAGTTGGCACCCTTCGCAGCAGGTGAAGTCGAACGAGCCGATCTTCATCTTGTCGATTTTAAAGCCGAGATGGTTCATCAGATTCTCCCTATATGGCTTCCTTGAGGTTCATGACCGACCAGTAGTCGAAAACAGGACCGTCCAGGCAGGTGAAGGTCGATCCGACCATGCAACGACAGCACTTGCCCATGCCGCAGTGCATCCTGCGTTCGAGCGACACAAACATCCGGTTCATCGGGATGCCCTTGCCATCGAGGTAGTTGCAGACGAATTTGAACATGACGGGCGGTCCGCAGACGATGGCGAACGTTTTCTTTGCATCGAAGGAAAAATCGTCGAAAAGTGCCGTGATCATTCCGGTCCTGCCTTTCCATGATTCGTCAGGTTTTTCAACGATGGTCATCAATTGGACGTTGCTCACCTTCTGCCACTCTTCGAACTGATAACTGAAGAGAAGCTGGGAGGGCTCCTTTGCCCCGTAGAGGAGATAGACGTTTTTGAACCTGTCCCTGTGATTGCTGATCCAGAAGAGGGGGGCGCGCACCGGGGCTATGCCGAGCCCTCCGGCAACCAGCAGCACGTTGCTGCCTTCCATCGCCTCCATCGGGAATGAGGTGCCGAAAGGTCCCCTGATGGAGACGATCGCCCCCTGCCTGGCTTCGAACATGGCCGATGTCACGTGACCGGCCTTACGGATGCAGATTTCGACGAATTCATGGTTGCTGTTGTCGCTTGATATGGAGAGCGGGACCTCGCCGTATCCGGGCACTTCGAGCATGAGGAACTGGCCCGGCCTGAAGTTGAAGAGCTGGCGTTCCACAGGGTCTACGATGCGCAGGAGGAAGAGCTTCTCCTGTGAAGAGATGGGGACGGTGTTGGTGATCCGGCACTTGTAGCCCCGGTCGGTGATCATGACTTCGCATTTTTTCTTGAAGTCCGGGGACTTCAACGCGAACGGTTCACGGTTCAGGTCTTGAGGGGGGAGGGTGAAACGCATATCATGCATGATTCTCGCTCCAGTCTGAGATCGTTGATGACGTCTTTCGGGTTGATGTCTGCCAGGCAGGTACGGCCGCAACGGTTGCACCCTACGCAGATCTGCTGGTTGTCGTTCGCAGCAAATCCGCGGTAGTGGTGATAGTAACGGTACTTGAGCCGGTCGCCGTTTCTGGGCCTGAAATTATGACCGCCGGCAACCTGGGCGAAATCGACGAGGTTGCATGAGTAGAGATGGTTCTGCCGTGAAGAACCTTTCAGGTCAACGTCGAAACGCTCTTCGACGCTGTAACAGTAACAGGTAGGGCAGACCATGGCGCAGGAGCCGCAACTCAGGCACTTGTCGCCCCATTTCTGCCAAATGGGTGAATCGAACTCGATGTCGAGGAAAACGGGCAGGCCGGTCACTTCGATATTGGTCTCGAAGCTCTGTTTGATCATTTTGCGCCGTTCGATCAAGAGGCAGTTGTCTTCGTATGACGGCTCCTCAATCATGAACTCCTTAAGGAACGAAAATGCTTTGGATGAGTTGATCGAGAGGTAGTATTTGTCGCCGATGTCTGAGCAGAAAAGGTTGAATCCGTGGTTGACCGTATGGCGGTTCATCGATTTGCAGAAGCAGTCCGGCAGGGGAAGGTGGTCCATGCCGATGATGAAGGTGTTTTTCCTGCGCGCAAGGTAGTATGGCGAAGGATAGGGACCATGAAGCATCACCTCATCGAGCATGTTGATTGCACTGATATCGCATGGCCTGAGCCCGATCAGGATTATGGGCGGCGCTTCGTAGTGCACCTCCTGTTCCCAGTTTCCGTCTTCGAAGTTGAATCGCGACAGTTCGTCACGGAAAGGCAGGAAGAAATGTTTGGCTGATGAGTGGGTTACCGAATAGTCAAAATCAATTTCATCGGCAGATTTTACCGCCGTGAACTGGTAGATCGGTTTGCCGCCTCTTCCTGTATCTACCTGCCGAGGCCCATAAGCAGTGTTTTGCTTGACGATTGCATCGATGAACTTCCTGAACTCTGTTTTTGAAATGACCTTGTAAATCATAAGACAGGCTCCGTCTGCGGATGTTCTGAAAAGGTCAGCACTATCTTCTCAAATGTACGCAAAAGCTTGCCGGAAGAAAAAACGATTCTTCCAGGCCTGACCTCCTATCGCCGTTTTTCAAGAAGATAAACCTTGTCATGCTTTCTGACCTTTGCACACTTTACGGTGACGTTGTCGCCTTTTACGGCATCGATATCGTGCCGGTCATTGGTTAAAAAGGAGTCGGCAATAACGGTGACGACTCCGGTTTTTGGTCCCTGAATAGAGAGCTTCTCGTCATTTTTGAGGCCACGAGCCATGATAAGAATCTCTGCGACCTCCACTTTCGGGTAATATTTGAGCACCTCTCCGATATAGGTTTTTTTCTCTTTTGCCAGTGAGCCGTATTCCCGTACCCATGCATCAAGGGGCTTTCCAAAATAAAACCCTTTTGAAAATCCGCGGTTGTACACCGTGGCAAGCTCCTCTTTGAGCTGTATTGTCAGTTTGCTGTACTCGTTTCTGAATTCCGGATCGTTGCGGCGGGTGGTACAGAAGTCGATCGATCGGCGGTAGGCTGTTGTTGCCGTATGCACATATTCAGGGCTGCGGCTTCTCCCTTCGATTTTGAAGGCGGTAATTCCCGCATCCATAAGCACATCAATAAATTCTACGGTACAGAGGTCATTCGGACTCATGACATAATCAGTGCCAAGCTCGAGTTCCTGGTTCTCTTCCGGATCGGTAATGATATAGTGTCTCCGACAGGGCTGCACGCACTCGCCGCGATTTGCCGAACGGCCGAACATATCCTGCGACATGAAACAGCGCCCCGAAACGGCGACGCACATGGCGCCGTGAACAAAGCACTCAATCTGCACGTCGAGCTGGTCAGCTCTTATTTTGCTGGTAATATGGCGAACCTGTTCAAGGGTGAGTTCCCTGGCCAGAACAATCATTTTTGCCCCGAGGGAGGCATAGAACTTTACCGCGCTGTAGCTGCTTACCGATGCCTGCGTCGAGATATGAAAGGGGATGCCGTTTTTCCGGGCTGCTTCAATCACCGCCATGTCCGAGCAGATCACGGCATCAAATCCCGCTTTTTTGGCTGCAGTAACCGTCAGCGCCATCTTTTTCAGTTCACCGTCATAGATAATGGTGTTCAGGGCCAGATACCCTTTGGCATGATACTCCAGACAAAGTGCATGAATGGCAGGAAAGTCTTCCGGAGTGAAATTGCTGCTTCCGGCACGCATGTTATACCCTTCGGCTCCAAAGTAGACCGCATCCGCACCGGCTTTGAGTGCGGTCAGCAATCCGGTCATGTCGCCGGCTGGCGCTATAAGTTCTATGTTATTTTCGTGTATCACAGGCTTGATTGGTTCAATTTTCAGGTGCCTTTTCGGCAAAAACGCTTACAACCGGTTCTCACTCTCCGCAACAACCGGCGCATATTTTGCGCTTGTTATTGCCTCAGTTCTTATCCGGGTCAGCTCCGCTGCAAAAGGGTGATGCTTATTTCCCTGGATATTGAGCGGCAGCGGGAGCGCATGGAAAAGCTCATTTTCAAGATCCCATGGTTTATCATGTTCCACCCAGGTCACAAAGGCGTTTTGCTGCATCCACTGGTCAAGCCACTCTTCGCCTTTGCTGGTGAGCGTCATCCGCTTGCCGTTTCCAACCATTCTGAGCGGGAATCCGCTTTTTTTTGCAAGCAAAATGCCTAAAGAACGGCGCAGTGTGGAGCCGTCGGCTTTTCCGTTAAAGTGATAGCGAACCCTTTGCTGGATAGTCTGCGTTGCGTTTGCTTCCCCTTTTTTGTCCGGTGAGCTTCCGATATAGAGCAGGGTCAACCCTTCGAGGGTAAGGCACCCTTCAACGGGTACGCCCGGCGGAATCTCTTTGAAAAACCAGGCGTAAACACCATGTGTTCTGGCAACAGGGCATGGATTTGAAAGTACCTCCGCTCTTGAGTAGAGATGCGCGGGATTTGAAAAAACGGTGTCCATGTAATTGATATGTTAGAGCTTTGCTTCAAAGATGCGAACGGCATCTTCTACTTCTTGATATAGGCGTTCAGGCCGATCGTCACCGGTTTGCCGTCAATCATGACGTTCGTGACCGTATTGCCGCGTGTGCTTGCAACAACCAGCGTCTTGCCTGACGAAGAGGGTGTTGGTGTTTCAAGGTCAATCTCTATGCAGAGCTTGCCGTTTTTGATCTCGACAGTCATGGCCATGGCTGTATTGGTTTCAGGGTTATGCCAAATTATCCGCTCAATATAGCGAAAAGAAGCGATGTGAGGCAGAGAGCACTTTTTGAGGGGTCTACTGCAGGTGATCGGGTTGGGTTTTTCTTGATTTTAACTGCAATTCGCATGTTTCGATACCAATGTTAAAAAGTAATGGACTTTCTTGCTGGTTTGTAGAAAAAAAGTGAAATTGAGATAGGAATGTTGGAGTTTTGCGTAACCTATTGATATCCTCATACTCTTATCGGCTATACTTGCAGGATTATTTATCCGGAAACGATATTCCGATTGAAAGAATCATTCTAATCCAGAAGAATTGCCGGCTATTAATTTTGCGAGGCGATACGCAAAGAGAGGGCTCAGTTTGCTGGTAACTGGGTGTCTTTTTATAACATCACCAGTAAACCATAAAGGAGGAAAGCTATGCCTGTTTCGAACAAAAAAGCTTTGTGTGTCGGAATCAACAATTTCAAGAACTTTCCAGGCGCTGCGTTGCAGGGTTGTGTGAATGATGCCACTGAGATGACGGCCTTGCTGCAGAAACTGCTTGGTTTTCAAGGCAGCGACATCACTTTGCTGACCGATGCCCAGGCCACAAAGGCAAACATCATCAGCAACCTTAAAGCGATGGTCGATGGTGCAAAGGCGGGGAAATACTCATATCTGGTCTTCAGCCTGTCCAGTCATGGCACGCAGGTCCCCGACCTGAGCGGTGATGAACCGGACCGGGCCGATGAAGCGTTCTGCCCTCATGATCTTGCCCAGGCTGGAAACAAGTGGGATACGAACCATATCATTGTCGATGATGAACTGCGTGACCTGTTCATTCAATTGCCGGCCAATGTTCTTTTGGAAGTCTATCTGGATACCTGCCACAGCGGTACCGGCCTGAAGGCCATTGACATGCTGCTGGATCGCACGCCGCGCTATCTGCCGCCCCCCTCTCTGGAGGCATTTGAACAGGTAGACAGCAAGCGGTCTCGCGGACTTCGTCACGGATTGCTTGAAAAAGGTGTTGTCCATGACATTCTTTGGGCTGCATGCCGGGCCGACCAGACCAGTGCCGATGCCCATATCGCCGGCAGTTGGCACGGAGCATTTACCTACTATTTCTGCAAGGAGATGTACGCCTGCAACAATTCGCTCTCTCGTGCAGCATTACTGACCAAAGTTCGTGCTGACCTGGCGAAGGGAAAATACAACCAGATTCCGCAACTGGAATGTGAGGCAACAAATCGTCAGTTGAAATTAGGGTGAGGATGAGGTGACAGCCAGCAAGCTCCATTATTAGGTTTCTCCCCAAAATGGAGCTTGCCCTGGTTTTACTCGAATTCGATGAGTGCCTGTCCGCTTTTTACGGCCTCTCCTGGCGAGGCCATTATTTTTTTGACGGTTCCGGCCGTATGGGCTGTGATATTTGTCTCCATTTTCATGGCTTCCAGCACAACCAGCAGGTCATCTACCTGGAGATTCTGCCCAACCTGGACATTCACCCGCTGCACAATCCCTGCGATGGGACTGCGGCAGACCTTATTGTCGGGCAGGCCGTCCGCAACAGGATGCATCGCCAAAGGTTGGGGCGAGGGCGTTATGATTGGTTTAGACTGGATAGTGGAGGTCAGTTCCTGGAACGCGTCCGGCATCCGGATTTCCTCTCCTTCCAGTACGTCTACGTCAACGATATATTTATTTCCGTCGATGGTCAAGATCAACTGCACGGTATGATTCCTTATTTAGTGGTGCTGAATGTATGGGATGACTGGATGGAGACACGCCCCAGTTGAGACCAGGAACTTGGTCCCTGATTGCTGATGAAGCGCGCCCTGCGTATCCGGACGTTTTTTCCCAGATAGGCAGCAATGGCTGCCGACATGATTACCAACAGTTCCTGAGTTATTTTTGGCTCACTGTTTACGGGCCCGGAGATGGTTGCTTCCATTGGAATACGAGTTAAAGAGGAATCAGGCCGTGTTTTTTCTGGGGCCTGAATTCCCGTTTGGAATGGAGAAAATCGAGTGACATGGCCAGATAGCGGCGCGTTTCAGCCGGTTCGATGATGTCATCCACCTGAAAGTGAGCGGCTGCGGCGTAGGGAGTGGCGAAGGTTTCGCGATACTCCTTGACCAGTTCCTGGCGGCGCTCTGCGGGATTGCCGGCTGTCTTGATTTCGTTGCGGAAAATAATGTCAACGGCTCCGTCAGCGCCCATGACGGCAATTTCAGCCGAAGGCCATGAAACGACCCTGTCGGCATCGAGGTCCTTGCTGCACATGGCCAGATAGGCGCCGCCATAGGCTTTGCGGAGGACAACGGTGATTTTCGGTACGGTAGCGGCGGCGTATGCGAAGAGCATCTTGGCGCCATGGCGGATAATTCCTCCATACTCCTGCTCGACGCCGGGCAGGAAGCCGGGGACATCGACAAAGGTGACGAGCGGTATGTTGAAAGCATTGCAGAAACGGATGAAGCGGGCAGCCTTGTCTGATGCGTTGATGTCGAGAACGCCGGCCATGACGTTGGGCTGATTGGCTACGATACCGATCGCTCGTCCCTGAATCCGTGCAAAACCTATGACGATGTTGGGGGCAAAGGAGGACTGCACCTCCATGAAATCAGCGTTGTCCATGATATGACCGATCACTTCCCGTACGTCGTACCGCTGTTTGGGATCAAGGGGAATGACGGTGTTCAGGCGCTTGTCCGGAATGATAATATCGTCTGCCTTCAACGGTGGAGAGTCCTCCAGATTGTTGGAGGGGAGAAACGACAACAGGCGCTTGCAGATGGCAATGGCATCCATATCGTCTTCGGCGATGAAATGAACTACTCCCGAGTTATTCATCTGGGCTATCGGTCCTCCCAGCTCTTCAGCGGTAACCACTTCGCCGGTAACTGCCTTGATGACCGATGGGCCGGTAATGAACATCCGGGCAGCGCGGGTCTGGATGATGAAGTCGGTCAAAGCAGGGCTGTAGGCAGCGCCACCGGCACAGGGACCGCAGATGATTGATATCTGCGGCACAACTCCGGAGAGCATGACGTTGTTATAGAATACTTTGCCGTAGCCTGAGAGGCTGTCGATACCCTCCTGGATACGGGCACCGCCTGAGTCGTTGATCATGATGAAGGGAGAGCCGGTCTTCAGCGAAGACTGCATCATCTGCACGATTTTATTGCAGTGGGCCTCGCCGGCCGATCCGCCGACAACGGTAAAATCCTGGCTGGCAATATGCACCAGCCGGCCATTGATACTTCCGGCCCCGGTGACGACACCATCCGCAGCCATCTCCTTGTCCGTCATCCCGAAGTTGGTGCAGCGATGTTTGGCAAAAAGCCCCGACTCCTGAAAACTGTCCTGATCGAGAAGTGCGCTGATGCGTTCCCGTGCGCTGAGACTGCCTGCTTCGTGCTGTCGATCGAGCTTGTCCTGGCCACCTCCCAATTGCAACTTTTCCTTCCTCTGGTTCAAATCCTGTACTATCTCTTCAATATTCATGGTGTCCAAACTATGCTCTGATTTCCATATTATAATTACTGGTAAGGCGTCACGGTCACCTTATGCTGCCGGCCGCTGAGGGTCACGGAGTAGGTGATCGGGCCGGTGATAGCTCCCTGATGGCCTTCTGCAGGCTGTGTTTCCGATTCGCCGGTCGCAGGGTTTCGTCCAAGGTTGCGAGGGCCTTCGTGGCGTTCGGCAAAAAATTTAGGTGCGACCTGCGGGAACATGGCATAGGTCAGCACATCTTCCGTGGTGCCGTTGCATCCTGGCAGGGCAAGAGCTGCCGAGCGGAGTTTGTCCCACTCCGGCTTCAGGAGATTTCCCGGTCGGCAGTGAATCTGCTTTTTGTGGGCATGCTCCTGTGCCATTTTTACGACATCAGGATTTCTTTCGCCAGGTACCGCGCCGTAATAGCCGAGCATGAGGTCGGCAAATTCGCCGGTCAGTACCTTGTATCTTCCCATAAGGACATTCAGCACCGCCTGGGTGCCGACGATCTGGCTGCTGGGGGTAACGAGGGGAACATACCCGGTATCCTTGCGGACAAGTGGAATTTCTTCCAGGACCTCTTTCATCCGATCGCCCGCACCCTGCTGCTTGAGCTGACTCTCCATGTTGGAAAGCATGCCGCCGGGAATCTGGCTCTTGAAGATCTCCGTTTCCACACCGGTAACATGGGATTGGAACTCGCTGTATCGGCCAAGCACCGTCATGAAGTGGGTTTTTACCCGCTGTATCTTTTCCATGTTGACCCGGGTGGAAAAGCCGGTGCCTTCGAGCATTTCGATGAAGCTTTCGGTGGGGTTGTGTCCCGGTCCCAGACTCAGTGAACTGATTGCGGTATCGACACAGTCAACGCCGGCCTCAACGGCCTTCATCAGGCTGACCATCGTCACGCCGGTAGTGGCATGAACGTGGATATGTACCCGCAGATCCTTTCCGCAAGCCTCTTTTATCCCCTTTACGATATCATAAGCGGCCTGAGGCTTGATGAGTGCCGCCATGTCCTTGATGCAGAGGGAGTCGACCCCCATATCCTGCAATCTTTTCGCCTGGTCAACAAAAAGAGCGGTGGTGTGAATGGGGCTGACGGTATAGGAGATCGTGCCCTGAGCATGCGCTCCGGCCTTTTTGACTGCCCGTACTGAGGTCTCTATATTGCGCAGGTCATTGAGGGCATCAAAAATGCGGAAGATGTCGATACCGTTTTCTGCCGACTTGTTGCAGAAACGTTCCACAACCTCATCCTGATAGTGGCGATACCCCAGAAGATTCTGGCCGCGCAACAGCATCTGCAGCGGGGTTTTCGGCATGAGCCGCTTGAAGGTTCGCAACCGCTCCCATGGGTCCTCGTTCAGAAAGCGGATGCAGGAGTCGTAGGTTGCGCCGCCCCAGCATTCCAGCGACCAGTAGCCGGCCTCGTCGAGGTCCTGGCAGGCTCCGATCATATCTTCGATTCCAAGCCTGGTCGCGATCAGGCTCTGGTGTGCGTCCCGCAGGGCAAGCTCAGTAATATCAATGATTCGATTTATGGTAACTCCACTTGATGATGTTAGATGGACGATAATTTCTTTTGGAAAAGGGCGAAGGCACATGGTACAAAAAAGACAAAAAAATCAGGCTGTTTAACCCGTCAATTCTTGTTGTTTTATGCTGAAATATCAGGCCTGCCCTGCAAGGCGGCAATATAATAAATCAGAACGAGAATACTACATGCTATTTGATTTAAACAGTATTCGCTTTAGTAAATGTTAACGCCATATATTGCAATGATATATGGCGTTAAAAGATATCTTCATATGCCATCCCCGGTCATTGATCACCCGGCAGTCCGTCGACTAGCGAGTCAAGTCGCCGTAAACAAGATCGGTTTGAGGCCATGTAAACCCTTGTGTTTGTACACCTGTCAGGGAGTAATTGTAGAGATGGTTGCCGGTGCTCACATTCAGGTCATTATTCGATCCGGCGACAACTCCTCCAATTTCAAATGGCAACGGGGCAGAAGATACCGTGCGCTACTTGCCCCCAGCTTTTGCGTTATTTTTAATGTAAATAACGGATTCCGATAAGTAAAAAATCAAATCAAATAATACGTTATCATCCTGCCGCATGCCAATAGGGCAAATCCTGCTGCAATAATTTGCATAAGAACACTTAAATTCGTTGAATGGTCAACGGTAGGGATACGATTGCCCTCTCTCTGATATGGTGACTCCGGGTTTCACGACGGATGCAGGTAAAGCTTCTAACGGTACAAAACGAAGGTTGAAACTATGAACGAACGTTTTTTTCTGAAAATGCTACTGATTCTGTTTGCAGGGCTTATTGCGGCTGAAGTGCTGGTTGTGGCGATTTTCGGGCTGCGTCTTGAGCTGATTCTTCTCTGTTTTATTGTTGCGGCAGCCTTGACTGGCATTGCGTTTGTCGTGCGGCTTTTGTTGGGGGAGCGGACGGAGATTGACTCGGTTTCGATGCGGCGGGCAAGGGAGAAGCGTGGTGGAGTCATGCAGGATCGCCTCAGGGATTATGGTGTCGATGAGGAGTTTCTTGGTGGAAAAACGCTGAAGCGTCCGAAGGGGAATGCTCCCGCATCAGTCCTCTCCGAACAACTGCGCGGCGGCAGCAATCAGCCGGCAGTTCCTGCCGTATCGATTGAAGAGGCAATCAGGGTTCATGCGGAGATGTACGGGGGACTTGGGGAGTTGCTGAAACTGATGAAGAAGATTGATGAAGCCTCTTTCGGTCGCCTTGTGCAAAAAGCCGGTCTCGGCGATCTTTCCAGGGAGGAGGTGATGATCAAGATTGGTCTCATGGTTCAGGAAAGCTCTTTTTCGGGTGGAGCTGCTGGCGAAGCTGAAGGGGAGAGAGCGTGCATGCTGGAGGGTCACTCTATGGACAGGGAGAGTTTTGATGACTATATCCATCGTTGCATGAACGGTGCGGGTGATGATTCTGAGAGTGCCGACAATGGCTTTTCCGTTGAACTTGACGGTGACGCTCTTTCACGGGGTTCCGGTGTGCCTCCTGCGGATTTTTCCCATGATCCGAAATCGGTGATTTCCAGTCTGAAGAGAGCAGGATTGCCGTCATGAAGCCCGCTGAAATCGAACCGTTAAGCAAGGCGAAGCTCAAGCACTATACCAGACTGCATCAGAAAAAGTTCAGGGATCAGGAGGGGCTGTTTCTGGCGGAAGGGCTTCGTACCGTCAGGGAGCTTTGCCTGAACCTGCCCGATCAGGAGATGCTTGTTGCCCTGCTTATCCGGGACGGGGAAGCTGAGGTAGCCCGTTTTGCCCAGGCCTGGAAGGGAAAACTGTTTTCAATAAGCGAAAAGGAGTGCTCGCAGCTTTCCGAAACCTCAACGTCGCAGGGAATTTTTGGTGTTTTTCGCCAGCAGAAACAGCCTGAGGCTGTTGCAGAAGCTGTTTTGGCAAAATCGGGAAAGTCATTCATGGTGGCGCTTGATGATGTTCAGGATCCGGGTAATGTGGGTACAATTTTGAGAACAGCGGTCTGGTTCGGGGCTGACGCCCTGATCTGCAGTACCGCTACCGCCGACCGCTACAATGCAAAGGCGGTACGATCCTGTGCAGGGAGCATCTATGCTATCCGTCATTACGGTGTAGAGCGTCTTGAGGGTGAACTTCGGCGGCTTCAGGAACAGGGGTATTCGATTGTCTGTTCGGCGCTTGAGGGCAAGGATTTCAGGGAGTTCAGCTCCTGGCCCGGCAAGCAGGTGCTGGTGATCGGCAATGAAGCCAATGGTATCAGTGAACCGGTAAGGGCTCTGGCCGACCGGCTGGTGCGCATACCCCACGGCGGCACGAGCGTTCGGGTTGAATCGCTCAATGCTTCCGTCTCCGCAGCTATCATGATGGAGCGGATGGCGCTCTCGTGAACCATTAGACCAGAAGCACGGGATAGTCAATCTCGTTAATGAGAGTGTGCACGGTTTCGATCGGCAGGCGCATCCGGTCGCTCAGCACGAGCAGGCCGGAATCGGCCATGCGAATGTAGCGGGCAAGCGTTTTTCCATCATGAAGCGGCAGGCGGTGGTACTCAATAACGGTTTCAGGCCTCGTTATGGTGGCCGAAAGTTCCTGTTCCATCAGCATCGCCTCTTCAGGGGTCTCTCCAAGGATCAGTACATGGAGGGTGCCTGGTTCTGCAAGGCTGAGGGCGGTGCTGAGAGCCTGTTGCGATCCGGTTGATCCATCATAAAGTACCAGCACTGGCCACTCTTTTGCTGCAAAACCGGTACGCATCAGCAGGAGCGGTCTTTTTCCTTCGGCAAGTGCTTTTTTTGCCGTTGAGCCGAGTCCTTTCCGGCAGGAGGGTGACCGGCCGCTGCGACCGAGAACAAGCAGGTCAGCTTCGTGAGCTGCAAGGATCACTTCTGCCGGAACCATGCCCCGGCATACCCTGAACGAGTGCTCTACCATGAATTCTTTTGCAATGTGCTGCAGGGCACTTTCAGCCTCTCGCGCCTGCCGTTTCAATGAACGCTCAAGCTGCAACAGGTCGATCTTTTCCGGCTCATCGGTGTAGATGCGGATTTCATGGCTGCAGGGAAGTGCTGCCATTCGCAGCAGATTCAGGTCTTCAACAAAAATTCCGGTCAGATCGGCATGCATGCGCCGGGCAAGTTCTGCAGCAGCGTTCAGTGATGCCAGGCTGTGCGGCGAACAGTCGAGAGCTACGGCGATATGGCGGATAAGGTTATTCCTCATTATCGCTGGATGAATTGTTGAATTGTCTGATTTTTTCGGCCATCTCGCGCAGTCGGGCAACAGCCATGCCGTTGATGGTATCGGGAGGGTAGTTGCCGTTTGTATCCGGTTCGCCTGCCGGAATGCCGGTCAGGATCTCGATTCCTTCATCAACATGGCTTACAGGGAAAACCGAGAAGAGATTGTTTCTGGCCGCCTCAACCACGTCGCTGCGGAGCATCAGATTCTCGACGTTTGAAACCGGTATGAGCACTCCCTCTTTTCCGGTGAGCCCTCTTGCCTGGCAGAGGTCGAAAAAGCCTTCGATTTTTTCGTTTACCCCTCCGATTGCCTGTACCTCGCCGTTCTGGTTTACTGAGCCGGTGACGGCGAACCATTGCCGTATCGGTGCTCCTGATATGGCAGAGAGCAAGGCATACAGTTCGGCAGAGGATGCACTGTCGCCTTCTACACCGCTGTATGACTGTTCAAAAACCAGTGAAGCGGTGAGCGAGAGCGGTTGATCGATACCAAATCGGGCACCAAGAAATCCGGAAAGAATCATCACTCCTTTTGAGTGGATTGGTCCGCCCATTTCAACTTCGCGCTCAATGTCAATCACCTCTCCTTTTCCGAGCCCTACTTTCGCCGTTATTTTCCCTGGATGCCCGAAACTCTGGCCGCCGGGCGAGTAGATCGAAAGAGCGTTGATCTGGCCGGTTTTTTCTGAAACTGTATCGATGAGAATCTGGTTTTTCAGCGTTGCCTCCCTGATCTTTTCCCGGATTCTTGAGGCGCGCAGGGTTCTTGCATCAATGGCGTGCTGGACATCTCCTGCCTCCACACTCTCCTTTTTTGCCGAAGCGGCATAGAACTCAGCCTCATGAACCAGGTCGCAGATGCTCTGCAGGTGCGCTGTCAGCTTTGTGGAATCTTCTGCGAGTCGGCTGCCATGTTCGACCACCCTTGCAACGGCACCTTTGTCAAAATGAAGCAGGGTATCTTTTTTTGCAATTGAGCTGATAATGTTGGCATAAAAGAGCTTTCCGTCACTGTTGACCGGCAGTTCGTCTTCAAAATCTGCCGCCACCTTGAAGAGTTCGGTAAAGTCAGGGTCATAGAGGGTGAGCAGGTAGTAGAGGCTGCGTTCTCCGAGCAGAATGACCTTGACGTCGAGCGGAATTGGTTCCGGTTCAAGTGAGACGGTGCTGACAAGGCTGTAGAGCTGGGCAAGGGATTCAATGCGGATATGACGGGTGCGCAAGGCCTTTTTCAGCGCCTCGTAGGCGAGGGGTTCCATGAGGAGCCTTCTTGCGTCAATGAGCAGATAGCCTCCGTTCGCCCGGTGCAGCGCTCCCTGCTTGATCAGGGTGAAGTCTGTGACCAGTGTGCCCATCTGTGAAATATGCTCGATGTCACCAACCAGGTTGTAGCATGCGGGTTTGTCTTCATAGACGACAGGAGCACCTTCGCTCCTGCTGTTGTCGACAATGACGTTGACCCGGTAACGGTTAAACGATGATCCTCCTTGCAGGAACCTGTCGGGAGCCATCCCCGGAAACAGCTCCCGCTGGTCAGGCTCTTTTTCAAGAAACTTGTCAAAGTTTTCGATAACGTCGTTTTCCAGTGTGTCAAGGTAGGCGATGACCTCAGGCAGCGGTTCATAGCTGTTTCGGAGCTCAGCAACCAATGGCTTTACGGCAAAGCTGGCGATGTTGCGGTTCAGCTCCTTGAGCTTTTCCTGGGTTTCGCGCTGCCATTTCGGTATCTGGGCCAGAATAGACTGCATCGCTGTTTTCAGCCTGGTGATCTCTACATCTATAGCGTCCCGTTCCTCCTGTTTCAACTGCATGAACTCTTCCGGCTTGAGCACTTCATTGTTTCTTATCGGTGCAAAGGCAAATCCGGCGGGCGTTCTGATGAGTGCAATGTTGTTCTCGGCTGCATTTTTTTCAAGTTCACCGATTGCTTCACCCTGCTGTTCCTGGAATTTTTCACGGATATCTTTTTCCTGTACCTGGTACTCCTCACTGCTGAACGCTGCCGGTATGACGGTAAAAAGTGCCTCGACAAGGTGCTGCATATCACGGGAAAGTGTGGTGCCTTTTCCTGCCGGAAGCTTCAGCGCCTTGGGGTTGCGGGGTTTTTCGAAGTTATTGACATAGCACCAGTCGGAAGGGATTGGAGCGTTGGGAGCTATGCCGTCGAGAAAGTGCATGATAGCGCTCTGTTTGCCGGTGCCGTTCGGCCCGAGGGCAAACAGGTTGAACCCGTCGTGCCTGATGCCCATACTGAACGTTATGGCATCAATAGCGCGCTTCTGGCCGGTGGCGTTTACATGACCGTCAAGCTCCGCAGTGGTTCTGAAACTGAACTCCTGAGGGTCACATGCTCGATACAGTTTTTCCGGAGTGAGTTTTGCAGGTAGAGCCATATCTGATCGTTCCTTTAACTGTGAGGTTGATCTTTTGCGGGTTCTGTATTATCGCTGTAATGTACAAAACCCCTGCAACATAACGATCGTGTTGCAGGGGTTTTAAGCTGTCGGCGGCGGACTTCTATTGTGGCCCGGTCATCCGGTTGGGCGGTTGTTCAGGCACTATCGCCGTCAATATTCATGGTTGGATGAAGATGGAGCGGCTTTGCTGCTTTTTTGCGCAGACGGATATTCAGCATTTCAACACTTACTGAAAAGGCCATTGCAAAATAAATATATCCTCTCGGTATTTCAAAACCTGCTCCTTCGGCAAGCAGGGTAACGCCGACAAGAATAAGAAAACTCAGGGCAAGCATCTTGATGGTCGGGTGCTTTTCAACGAAATCGCTGATTGATTTGGCGGCGAGCATCATGATTCCGATTGAGATCATGATGGCGATGATCATCACTTCAACATCTTTGGCAAGCCCGACCGCAGTAATGACCGAGTCAAGCGAAAAAACTATATCGATAACCGCTATCTGCAGCATCGTGAAGATAAAGCTGCCTTTTGAACCGCTTTTTGTTACCTCTTCTTCACTCCCCTCAAGGCTCTGGTGGATTTCCTGGGTGCTTTTTGCAAGCAGGAAGAGCCCTCCGCCAATCAGGATCAGGTCGCGTCCTGAAACATGGTGTTCAAGCACGGTGAAAAGGCCGCCTGTAAGCCCCATAACCCAGGTTATCGAGAGCAGGAGTGCTATTCGGGTCAGCATGGCAAGCCCAAGCCCGATAATTCTTCCCTTCCCCCGTTGTTGTTCCGGCAGTCGTCCGACAATAATGGAGAGAAAGATAATGTTGTCGATACCAAGCACAATTTCCAGAGCCGTCAATGTCGCCAAAGCAATCCATGCCTCTGGTTGCGTGATCCATTCCATAAAGGGTGTGATTAGAGTAAGTGTTTTTTCAAAAAAGCAATGAAGTAATGTACTGAACGGATGGTGGTTGGCAAAATACCAGATGCAGCAACGATGCTTCGGTTATGCTGGAGCCGTTTTTTCGTTACATTGAAATGAGTTGTGTTTTTCCGGATGAATTGATTCTATTTCTTCTATGCAAAAAGATCAGTTTTTCCTTGAATTGGCGGTATTGAGAGAGACCTTTGAGAGTGGCATAACCCGTGATTTCGGGTGGAGAATTTCGCAGCTTCTTGCACTCCAGAAATTTCTCCTTGAGTGCCAAAAGGAGATTGCGGCCGCAGTGCATCTTGATTTCGGGAAGTCTGCAGCAGAGACTTTTTTGACGGAGACGGGATATCTTCGGAGTGAAATCCGTTTTGCCCTCAGGCACATCTCTTCATGGATGAAGCCTCATCGGGTATCCATTCCGCTCATCTATCAGCCTTCAAAAGCATCATACTCTCCTGAACCCTATGGTGTCGTGCTCATCATCGGGGCGTGGAACTACCCGTTCAACCTCTCTCTTGCTCCGCTCATCAGTGCCATTGCTGCCGGCAATTGCGCGGTTATCAAGCCCTCGGAACATGCTCCGCACAGCTCTGCACTCCTTGCCGAAGGGCTGAGTCACTATCTTGACCAGAGTGCAATCAGGGTCATTGAGGGAGGTGTTGAAGAGATCAAGGAGCTGCTTGCCGAGCGATTTGGCTATATTTTTTTTACCGGCAGCCGTGCTGTCGGCCGGGAGGTCATGCATGCTGCGGCCCGTCATCTCACCCCGCTAACGCTCGAACTTGGCGGGAAGTGTCCCTGTATTGTCGAAGAGAGTAGCGATCTCAGGGTGGCGGCCCGCAGGATTGTCTGGGCCAAGTTTCTAAACGGGGGGCAGACCTGCCTTGCGCCAGATTATGTTCTGGTGCATGAGAAGCGGGAGGTTGAGCTGCTCGCCTGTATGCGTGAAGCCATTACCGATTTTTATGGTGATGATCCCCGATTGAGTCCCGATTATCCCCGCATTGTCAATATCGAGCAGTTTCAGCGGCTTGAAAATATTCTTGCCGGCTCTTTGGTCTGGAGTGGAGGAAAAAGCGATCCTGGTGAGCGCTATATTTCCCCGACCATTCTTCGCGGAGTGACTCTAACCTCTTCCGTCATGCAGTCTGAGATTTTTGGTCCCCTGCTGCCGGTTATCGCCTATGGGGAGCTTTCAGAAGCACTCGATATCATCCGCAGTGAAGATGCGCCTCTTGCACTCTATCTTTTTTCATCGGATCAGGACGTCCAGGATCGGGTTGTACGTGACTCTCGTTCCGGGGGAGTGTGTATCAACGACCTGCTCTTCCAGGCGGCTATTCCCGGGCTTCCTTTTGGAGGACTTGGCAAGAGCGGATTCGGAGCCTATCACGGCAAGGCAGGCTTTGACACCTTTTCCTTTCAGCGAAGCGTTCTTCGCCGGCCACTCTATCCCGATCCCGGTTTGCGTTATCCTCCCTACAGTTGGTGGAAGTTCATGCTGCTCAAGCGTCTTGTCACCTTTTTCCAGTGAAGTGCCACTATCCGGCGGATTGACCGGGAACCCTTTATTTCGTTAGGTATGAAAAAAACAGCTCTTGCACTTGGGGGAGGGGCCGTGCTCGGCGCTGCCCATGTTGGAGTGCTCAGGGCTCTGACTGAACTCGACATAACGGTATCAATGGTCAGCGGTACCAGCATCGGTTCTTTTATTGCTTCGCTCTATGCCTTCGGCAAAAGCTGGGAGGATATTCGCGATATTGTTTTCGACCTCGACTGGCTTGATCTGACCAGTCTGGCACTTTCACAATACGGTCTTCTGTCAAACAGAAAAATGGGTGCTATCGTCTGCAGTCTGCTGGGCGATAAAAATATTGAAGATGCCCTGATTCCGCTTTCAATGGTCGCGACCGATATCGGAACAGGAAAAAAAGTTATTCTTGCCGAAGGGGATGTGGCTGCCGCGGTGATGGCGAGCAGCTGTATCCCGGGTGTTTTCAGGCCGGTGGAGTACTCAGGCTCGCTGCTTGTTGACGGGATGCTTATGGAAAACGTACCGGTTTCCCCGCTGTTTGAAGGTGGAGCGGAATCGATTATCTGTGTCGATCTTTTGGCCCGACATGCTTTCAACAAGCCTGAGAATATTATCGATCTTCTGCTGAACGCCTTCTACAGTACCATCACCAATACAACGGCGTTGCAGATAGATGTGGCGGATTTATGTATTGCTCCTGATCTTTCGCAATTCAGCCTGATTGATACGGGGTCAGTACCGGAAATTATGGAGGCAGGGTATCGGGCGGCCCTTCCCGCGCTGAAAGCATGGAAAGAGGGCTGACGGCTTTGCTTTTGACGCTGTATTTGACGTAATTAAGAAAAGTGCTTGTTCCGCATTAACCAGAGAGGAGTTGCAATGCCTATTCATAAATTGAGGGAATATCTTGACAGCCATGGCGTGAGGTATTTTGTTGTCAGCCACTCACCCGCCTACACTGCACAGGAGATCGCTGCTGCCGCTCATGTTCCGGGCAAAGAGCTGGCCAAAACGGTCATTGTCACTATTGCCGGCAAGATGGCTATGGTGGTATTGCCGGCATCCCGTCAGCTTGACTTTGAGCTTTTGCGGCAGTTGACCGGAACCCGCGATGTTCAGCTTGCCGGAGAAAAAGAATTTGCCGGACTGTTTCCTGAATGCGAGATCGGAGCCATGCCGCCTTTCGGCAATCTATACGGTATGGATGTCTATGTATCGGAAGAACTTGAAGATGATGATGAAATTGCTTTCAATGCCGGAGCCCATACAGAACTGCTGCGCCTTTCTTATGAAAACTTCAAGCGGCTGGTTCATCCAAAAGTTGCAAAGCTCTCTCTTCCGGTGAAGTGATTGGTCTGGGGCATGATGGATTTTTCCGGGGAAATGTTACCTTTGGTTCAGGCTAACTGCCCGGCCCGGATTTTTTTTTCAAGATATCGACAGTAGGCAAACAGGATCGATATCAGCAGTATTTTTTTGTCTCTTATGAAGATTGCTTTATACTCGGGGACTTATGTCAGGGACAAGGACGGTGCGGTCAAATCCATCTATCAGCTGGTTGCTTCATTCAGGAAAAACGGCCATAACGTTGCTGTTTGGTCTCCTGATGTTTCAAGCGGGGACAATCATAATGGCTTAGCTGTTCACAGAATGCCCTCTGTGCCGATTCCGCTTTATCCTGATTACAAACTTGGTTTTTTTACAAACGAGACACGCCGGCAACTCGATGCGTTTGCTCCTGATATGGTGCATATTTCGACACCTGATATTATCGGCAGAGAGTTCCTGCTCTATGCCAGAAAAAACAGTATCCCGGTAGCCTCGGCCTTTCATACGGACTTCCCCTCTTATTTCAGTTATTACCGGCTCGGTTTTGCCGTGAAGTATGCCTGGAAATATCTGACCTGGTTTTATAACAACTGCAATACGGTACTTGCTCCTAATGAGAGTGTGCGCCTGAAACTGGCTGATTATCATATCAGAAATATTGAAATCTGGTCGAGGGGTGTAGACAAGGAGCTTTTTGATCCATCGCGTCGCTCCGAAAAACTTCGCTCAACGTGGAATGCTGAAGGGCGGAGTGTTATTGTCTACGCCGGACGTTTTGTGCTCTACAAGGATATTGAGGTGGTCATGCAGGTTTATGACCGCTTTATGCAGGGTGAATATGCTGATCAGGTACGGTTTCTCCTGATCGGTTCCGGTCCTGAAGAGGAGTCGATGAAGCGAAGAATGCCTGCGGCGGTCTTTACCGGCTATCTTACAGGAAAAGAGCTGCCTGAAGCCTATGCATCGGGAGATATTTTTCTTTTTCCTTCCACAACGGAAGCTTTTTGCAATGTTGCGCTCGAAGCGCTTGCATCAGGCTTGCCTGTTGTTGTTTCTGATGTCGGTGGTTGCTGTGACATTGCTGACCGCTCGTCTGGCGGGATTGTTGTTCATCAGGGGAGGGTTTGTGATTTTTACAGCAGGTGCATTGAATTGCTGGGCGATTCTCTCCGTTATCGTGAATTGAGAGCTTGCGGCCTTGCCTATGCGGAGACGAAGTCCTGGTCTTCAGTCAACGGCTTCGTGATTGACCTTTACCAGAAGATGGTTGATCGTTCAAAAAGCAATGCTGGTCTCGAAGAGGTTGTTCCTTTTGCTGATAATGTTTGATAGAGAATTATGAAAGCTGGAATGGTTGGTTTGGGGAAAATGGGGTGCAATATGGCGGAGCATCTGCTTGAATGCGGTCACGATCTTGTGGTTTTTGATCTGATGGCAGAGGCGGTTGAGGCTTTGGCGGCAAAAGGTGCGGTTCCGGCAGCCTCCCTGCAGGAGCTTGCCGGTAAGCTCGACTCTCCCCGTCTGCTTTGGCTGATGGTGCCCGCCGGTGCTCCGGTTGACAGTACAATAGAGCAGCTTGTTCCTTTGCTTGAGCAGGGTGATATCATTATTGATGGAGGAAATTCACATTATAAGGATTCTGAACGGAGGGCCGCTCGGCTCAAGGAGGCAGGGATAACCTTTCTTGATGCGGGTACCAGCGGAGGTCTTGAGGGGGCCCGGCACGGCGCATGCATTATGGTTGGTGGCGAAAAAGCGGCTTATGATGTTATTGCACCCCTGCTGAAAGATCTTTGTGTGGAAAAGGGGTACGGCTATATGGGTCGCTCCGGCTCCGGCCACTTTGCCAAAATGGTTCATAACGGCATTGAGTACGGCATGATGCAGGCAATTGGCGAAGGGTTCAACCTGCTTGATGCAAGCGGGTACGATTTTAACCTTGAAGAGGTTTCAGGGGTCTGGGCTCATGGTTCGGTGATCCGTGGCTGGCTGATGGAGCTTATGGTGCAGGCGTTGCAGAAGGATCCAAAGCTTGATTATCTCAAGGGCTCCATTGCTGATTCAGGTGAAGGCCGGTGGACCGTCGAAGCCGCTCTGGAGCATGAGGTCTCGATTCCGGTTATTGCAGCATCCCTTTTCAGTCGTTATCGTTCACGTTCAAACGAAAATCTCTCAGACAGGACGGTTGCGGCGTTGCGCCATGAGTTTGGAGGACACGCTTTCATCGACAAACCATAACCGGGCACCATCATGCCGCAAAAGCCAGATAACTGCACCATTGTCATTTTTGGTGCGCACAGTGACTTGGCGGCCCGCAAGCTCTTTCCTGCGCTTTATGAACTTGCCCTTTGGGGTAAGCTTCCCGATGAGTACCGAATCGTTGGTGTCGGGCGGGCAGCTCTTTCACATGAGGAGTTCCGTTCAAAAGTGCAGGAAAAGATGGCCGGGTTATTCCCTGAAGCCATCCGCAATAAAGAAGCTTTTGCCGCATTCTCAGCAAGGCTCTTTTATGTGAGGGCTGACTTTGCGGATAGAGAAGGCTACGATCTCCTGCATGAAGAGCTCATGGAGGGTTCAGGAGAGTCGGGGACGAGCCGGAATCTTCTTTTTTACCTTGCCACACCGCCCGCTCTGGCGCCGGTTATTGTCAGAAACCTTCAGCTTGCCGGTCTTGGAGAAAACAATGCTTCCCCGGGCAGTTGGCGGAAAATCATTGTTGAGAAGCCTTACGGAAGTAACCTGCAGACGGCGCGTGAACTCAATAGCGTTATCGGAGAGGCCTTCAATGAAGAGCGAATTTTCCGCATTGATCACTACCTTGGCAAGGAGACGGTACAGAACATCATGGTCTTCCGTTTTTCAAACGGCATTTTTGAACCCTTGTGGAATCGCCAGAACATTGCCAATGTTGCCATCACCATTGCCGAAGAGTTCGGAATCCGTGACCGCGGTGCCTTTTACGAAGAGGCAGGCTTGCTGCGCGACATTGTACAGAATCATGCGCTTCAGCTTCTTGCATCAGTTGCCATGGAGCCGCCGGTCGATTTTTCAGCGGAATCGGTGCGCGATGAAAAGGCCAAGCTGCTCCGTTCCATCCGTCATTTTAATCCGGAGAGTGCCCCGCAAACCATTGTTCTCGGCCAGTATGAAGGGTATCGGACTGAAAAAAATGTTGCCTCGGACTCGACGGTTGAGACCTTTGCCGCGATAAAGTTTTTTGTCGATAACTGGCGATGGAAGGATGTGCCCTTTTATGTCAAGGCCGGAAAAAATCTGGCTGAAACGGTGACTGAGATTGTCATCACCTTCAAGTGTCCTCCCCAGAACTATTTCGGCCCTGCCGAGTCTTGCAGCTATACCGCTAACCAGGTTATTCTCCGTATCCAGCCGGAAGAGACCATTGCCATCAAGTTCGGAGCAAAACGTCCCGGTGAAGCGGTGATTACCGATCCCGTCTATATGAAATTCGACTACAAGACCTCATTTGCCGCAGTGGGTGCAACTCCCTATCATCGGCTGCTGCTTGATGCCATGGCCGGCGAACAGATGAATTTTATCCGCCAGGACAGCGTCGAGTACTCCTGGGCGATTGTTGATGCCATCAGGGATGCTGTCAAAGGTCAATCACCCGAACCCTATCCGGTTCATTCATGGGGCCCTGAATCGGTGCAGGGCATCTACTGAGCGGCAAACCAGAAGAGTTTGCCGCATTCCGGCTTAATGAGGCTTGCCGGTACATCCCTCTGCTTTTCGAGAAATATTTTTTTTGCCAGTTCGCCCTTTTCCCTCCCCTTTATAAAAAAAAGCACGTTCCGGGCATGGTTAATGACAGGCAGAGTGATTGTCAGCCTCATACCCGGCGGCTTCGCTTGTGGCGCGTTAACCGCAACCACCCATCTCTTTCTCTCATGGAGGGCTTCAGCATTGCCGCTGAACAGTGATGCGGTATGGCCATCTTCACCGAGGCCAAGCAGGATAAGGTCAAAGAGCGGCAAATCATCCGGCTGCGAGCTCTCTCCGCTCAAGAAAAAAGTGCGTATGGCAGCTTCATACGCTCTGGCGGCCAGTTCGCTGTCAGCATTTTCGCCGTCCATTCTGAAAAAATGATCTCTTGCAATGCCGGAGTGCAGCAGCAGTGACTCGTTCACCATCCGGTAATTGCTGTCAGGATGATCACTCGGGACGCATCGCTCATCCCCCAGAAAAAGCCATGTTTTTTGCGGCAGAGGGTGGAGAGTCTGCGTGCCTGCTGAGCTGACGCCGGGCACCGCAAGGCCATAATGCTCAAGGAGCCCGGTTGTAACCCCCTCTGCAAGTTTTTTATAGAGGAGCCTGGGAGAGTTGCCGCCGGCAAGCACCAGTGAAAAGCGTCCGTGATCGGCCACAGCACGATACGCTTCGGATATAATGAGTGCAGCGGCCTGTTCCGTTATCTCCCTCTCATTGCCGCTATAAAAGAATTTTTGTTCTGTATGGTTCATCGGTGGGTTCAATTTTTCAAGGAAGATAACACGGTTGAGCCATATGCGCGCTGTTTATGACTGGTTTTGATTGAACTGCAAAGATTGGCGGAAAGGTTCTTTCGGGAGCTAATCTGCTTGGCTTCAGCGGGGTTGTTGCGTAACTTGCACTGTTATATTTCGGTAACCTATGGGTTCAACAGGGCAAAAATCTTTTTTATGCCACTTGATGATGGTTATGGTGTTCTGGCCGGCACCCTGCATAACTATTATTGCGATCGTTTCTTCAGCGATACGGAGTACTACCACTGCAATCTCAAGGTCCGTGCCGGAGCAAGAGTGTTTCGCTGTCCTGTTGACCTTGACAGCAAGAAAGATGCTGACGGCATGCATTGGCGTGTGGTTGAACTGGAGCCCGATCTCTTTCAGTGGCTGCTCCAGTTCCGTGAAGGGTGGCATCCGCTTGATTCAGAACCCGGTTCGGGCGCCCTCGATTACTACCGCAGTCCGGAGCTCCAGCCGACCGGAGAGTGCATGAATGCATCGCCTGAGTCTGGCAACCTGGATTCCGTTGAGCAGGGAGCGTTGCACGCCTTATGGAAATATGGTACCGGGCCAGCCGCATTTCGCGATCTTGAACCTCTTCTTCTGCACTCCAGGAGACTCTTTATTTTTGGAGAGCCATTCAGGCGGGGGCGTGGTGTGCATAACATTCATCAGAATCAGGGAGACCCGCCTCACAGCCGCTGGTACCAGGAAAACGGAACATGGCAGGATGGAGCTGTGGTTGTAGTGCGTCGCGACAAAACAATCGCTGCATTTTTATGCAAGTTCAAAACCCAGAGCTTTTTCCCCGACAGCTTTTGTGTCAGATTTCCTGAAGGTAAGATAATTGCAACGGAACAACGTTATTGACCGTTCTTCTTAAAAGGATGTTTCCTTGAGAGTGAAGATTATTGCTGTGGTTATTTCGTTGGTGCATATGTATCTCTTTTGTAACTTGTGCGTATAATGTTTGCGGTTTATGCGGGTGTCTGTTTCTGAGCTTCTCCTGGTTTATCGAAATATTCCGTTTCTTTCCGGTTACGGTTTTATCGCTCAGATTCTTTTTTGCCGAACGGTTTAAACAATATCAATAAAACAGAGAGAGTATCATGGATACACACAGTTTTTTCGGCAAGCTTTTTGATTTTTCATTCAAGGAGTTTATTACCCTGCAGATCATAAAGTATCTTTACATACTAGGAATTGTTTTTTCAGCGTTTACCGCTATTGCCTTTCTTATCGGGGGGTTTGCCTCTTTCCAATACAGTGTTGGAAAGGCACTTGTAACCATTCTTTTTTCACCGGTTATATTCATTCTTATGACACTCTCGGCAAGGCTTGCTCTTGAAGCTCTTGTTGCAACATTTCGTATTGCAGAGAATACAACCAAGCTGGTTGAGCAGGGTGAGCAGAAATCCTTGTGATGAGGACTATTACGGCAATAGGAAAACCGAAAAATTTAATTGGCTCTAATTTTTTAAACTTAAAACTATAAAATTATGTCAGAAAACAGCTCGCCTGAGGAAAACAAGGGTACTGAGCCAAAGGCTCAGGCAACGTCAGATCTGAAGGGCATATTGTCTCAGCTTGAGGCACTGCTTGATGAGTATATGGTGCAAAAAGCACCATTTGCCCTGCCGCAAGAAGTCAAGGAGTTTCTTGTCAAGGTATCGCCGTATCTGGTCATTGTTTTTGCGGTTATGGCGTTGCCCCTTATTTTTGCCGCTTTGGGCCTTACCGCAATTCTTTCACCATTTGCCATGATGGGCGGTTACGGGTACATGCACGGATTTGGATGGGGGTTTGGTGCAACTATAGGGCTTGTCATTTCGGTGATTACACTTGTTATTGAAATCGTTGCCGTGCCGGGATTGTTCAAACGCACCAAAGGTGCCTGGACGTTGCTTTTTTATGCAAGCATTATCAGTTTGATTGGAAGTATTATTTCGCTCAGCGGTATTGTCAGCGGACTCATCGGAGCAATTATCGGGTGGTACATTTTGTTCCAGGTAAAAGAGCTGTACCGGAATTAAGAACGGTAACGATGAAAAAAACGAAGCTGATTCTTGTCAGTACATGGTTGCTTGTTGCCGTGGCGGGTTTTCCGCAGACAGTCCGTGCCGAAGAGCCCCAGGTTGTGGTGTCGGCTGCAGGAAAGGTTTCGGTAAAGCCCGATATGGCAGAGTTCGGTGTTGTGGTAAAATCGGATGCAAAGAGTGCTGACAGGGCTGCTATAGAGAGCGCCGAGAAGTATCGCCGTGTGCAGGGTGCTCTCCGCACGGCAGGCATTCCCCTTGAGGATGCACCGACAGCAAGCTATACGGTTTCTCTCGACTGGGAGTGGGATCCGTCATTGGGGAAGAGCAGACTGAAAGGCTACAGTGCACGACACGTCATCATGGTGAAGGTGCGCGTGCTCGGCATCATTGGACGGGCCATCGATGCTGTGGTGCAGGCAGGAGCCGATGAGGTACAGAGTATCAGTTTCTCATCGGGCCGTTACGAGGTGCTTCGTCAGCAGGCGCTTGCTGCTGCGGTCAGCAATGCCCGAAAGGATGCCGCAATCATGGCCCAGGCTGCGGGGGGCCATCTCGGTCAGTTGATTGAGGTGAGTGTCAGTCAGCCGGTCTACAATGGCAGGTTCTCCATGGATACAATCTCCTTGAAGTCAGCTCCCTCGCCAGCTCCTACTGAAATAGCGCCATCTGAACAGGATATCGTTGTCACGGTCAGTTCACGCTGGCGGTTTGTCGCTTCTGCTGTCGGGAAATAATTTGGAGGGTGGAGGTGAAGAAAAAAATACTTGACCGCTACGAGCATACGGTTGACGGTTGCGTCATTATCGATGTGGCTGCGCGGCGTGTGGAGGATCTCTATGAGAACTTCGACAAAACCGCACCTTACCATAAAAAAGATCTTGATGAAGATCTGGCCTATTATCTCACGGAGTGTGTGCGTGAAATAGGCCGTGCCGATTTTGTAATCAGGTTCATGTTTGAGCGTTTTCCTTCCGAAGAGTTCATGCAGCGGGTGCGCACCAGTGTCCATAAATTTTTTATCTATCAGCGTGAGCTCGAACTTGCAGCCATGAACAAAATACTGAGAACCTCTTTCACGCTGCTCATTATTGGCATTGTTATTCTCGGAATCTCTTTGTGGGCCAACCATCTGTTCACCGTTGACGGGACACCCTCATTTATCAACACTGTTTTTGCCGAAGGGCTGACGATTGTGGCCTGGGTTTCGGTGTGGGAGGCGCTTGCCACCTTTTTGCTGAACTGGCCGCAGCATCTTTTCCACATAAAGCTGTTTTGGAAAATTGCTCAGGCTCCGGTGCAGTTTCAGCATCCATCTCAGACTCTTTCCGGCGGCACAGAAGGTTCAGCCGGCAATACGCCGATTTGACCATATCGAAAAAAAACTTATCTTTCCACTCGATTTCTTGATTTTTTTTTCGAGCTGCATGACGTGCAGAGATGTGTTGCTATTTTCCCCCTATGGGGGAGCGTTACGATGTTTTATGAGGTATGTTTTCTGCTGGCAGAGCCTTCAAAGAGGGCGAGCCGGTTTAATTCTGAATGTATGTTGCTATGATTCGATTGATGATGGTGCTTTCTATGCTGCTTATGATGGCGTTTCCCGTAAAGGGCCAATCGCTGACTTTTGATGTTAATCCTTTCAAAAGAACCAATTCCGTATTTTTCAAATTTCCTGAACTCCGAAACAAGATAAGTTCGCAGGTGCTCAGTGCGGCGCTTGCCGGATATCGTGCTCTCAAAGAGGAGGGGAAGGTAAACCGTGACGGTATTCTGACGGTTATTGATTTTAACCGGCCCTCTGTTGATGAACGCCTTTTTGTTATTGACGTTAATCAGGGCAGATTGCTTTATTCGGCCCTTGTTGCGCATGGAAGCGGAAGCGGCGGGAATTATGCACAAAATTTTTCCAATGTTCCGGGTTCCCGTCAAAGCAGCCTTGGCTTTTATACCACAGGTGATACCTATGACGGCAAGAACGGTTACTCGCTCAGGCTTCAGGGTCAGGAGAGGGGGGTTAATGACAATGCTGAATCAAGAAGTATTGTCATCCATGGAGCGAACTATGTCTCCTACGATTTTATCAGAAAGCATGGTCGTCTCGGCAGAAGTGAGGGTTGCCCGGCACTCTCTTTTGACTCTTTTCAGCAGGTGATCGATCTTATCAAAGGGGGAAGCTGCCTCTTTATCTACCATGATGGTAAAGATTTCATAGACAATTTTTCATAACGTATACAGCCGTGACGTATGATTGGTATTCTTCTTTTCTGGCTTGCCTTCAGTCCGGTTCCCTCCGTTCCGGTAAAACCTGCGGCTGCTCAGCAAGAGCAGCTGCAGTCACAGCGAGAGCTTCCGGTTGGCACGACGGAAAAGATTCACGAACGTCTTGACCGGCTGATTCAGCAGAAGGGTCCCGAAGGCGGCAGTGAAAGGGCGCTCTTCAATATCCGGCTTCAGCGGTTCTATGCTGCAAGGGGCTATCAGCCTGTATGGGCAAAGCGGACCATGATTGCTGAACTTATTGCTGCCGTTGAGGAGTCGGTCGATGACGGTCTTGATCCGGCAGACTACCATATCAAAGAGATCAGGCAGATGTACAGTAAACCGCCCGCAACTCCTGAACTTGCCGCCTGTTACGATGTTTTTCTGACCGATGTTTTTCTGACTTTTGCCGGTCATCTCCGCTATGGAAAGGTTGACCCCGAAACGCTTGATACGCACTGGAATGTCGGTCATGCCAGGAATGGCAGTGTTATTGAGCACAAGCTGCACAATGCCATTGCCACGGCCCAGATTGCAACTGTTTTAAATGAACTTCGATTGCAGCATCCAAAATACGATATGCTCAAAAAAGGGCTGGCCCGGTATCGCACCATTGAGCGCGAAGGCGGCTGGCCGGTTTTGGCGGAAGGAGTGAAGCTGCAAGAGGGAGCAAGGGAGAAGCGGGTCAGCATGTTGCGTCAACGGCTCAAAGTTTCGGGAGATATTGCTGCCCTGAATACGGATACGTCAACGGTCTACAACAGAGAACTGGTTGAAGCGGTCAAACGGTTTCAGAAGCGGAACGGTATGGAGATCGATGGTGTGGTTGGAGCTTCCACCATTCGTGTCATGAATATTCCTGTGG
Organism: uncultured Chlorobiaceae bacterium; assembly: GCA_903820085.1. GTDB lineage: Bacteria > Bacteroidota > Chlorobiia > Chlorobiales > Chlorobiaceae > Chlorobium. The sequence goes on along the minus strand of CAIJGA010000001.1, from coordinate 171,523 downwards.
CCCGTCGAATTGATGAAATCCGCATCAATCTTGAACGGTGCCGATGGTTTTTAAGTGACCTCGAACCGACCTGCATCATGGTCAATATCCCCAGCTTTAACCTGCAGTATGTCGAAAATGGTCACCAGCGTTGGAGTACCCGGGTTATTGTTGGGAAACCGCAGCGTGAAACCCCGCTCTTCAAGGCTGATATGCAGTACGTTATTCTCAATCCCCAGTGGGTCATCCCGCCCACCATTCTTGACAAGGATGCCCTGCCCGCTCTTCGCAAAAGCAGCTCTTATCTGAGCCGCAAAAATCTGAAGATTATTGCCCAGAACGGCGGTGTTGTCGCTCCTGCATCGGTCAACTGGTCACAGTATTCTGCGGCGAACTTTCCCTACCGTCTGCAGCAGAGTTCCGGAGATCACGGTGCACTGGGCCGGATCAAGTTCCTGCTTCCGAACCGCTATATTGTCTACCTGCACGATACGCCGAACAAGGAACTGTTTGCCGAGCGCACAAGAACATTCAGTTCAGGGTGTATCAGGGTGCAAAATCCTCTGGATCTTGCTGCTCTGGTGTTGCAGGACAGCGTTCTCTGGAGCAAAACAAAACTTCACGCAGCAATCAACACCGGAAAAACAAGAATGGTAACCCTTCCGAAACGGATTCCAGTCTATATCTTGTACCTGACAGCCACGGATGAAGGTGATGAACTGCAATTTCGTGACGATGTCTACAACCGCGATGACCAGGTATTGAAGGCGCTCGACAAACCGCTCCCCCTTTATAAAATGGACAGCTGCGGCTTGTAGAAAATCCACAAGGAACTGGCCAGACCGACCGGTCTATCCGACAGTTCAAACAAAAAAAGCCCCCTATGCATTTGGCACAGGGGGCTTTTTCAATACTTAAAAAGAGAGCTCTTACTTTTTCGGAGCAAAAGAAGAGGTGACGTTCTGGAAAACCTGGCCGACAGTATTGATGACGTTGCCAACAAGATCCGAAGATGTTTTGACAGCACTGCTGACAAGTTCTGAAGATGTTTTGACGGCACTGCCAAGAAGATCTGAAGATGTTTTGACCAGAGGCTCAATAACCTGTCCGGCAGCCTTGATTCCAAGGTTCAACAGGTCAAACTGCTGCTGGGCAAGTGATCCGACGGTTTTCAGAAGATTGTTGAAAGCAACAGAGAAATCATTGATTGATTCGTTCGACATGGTATTTATTATTTAAGGTTTATTGAATTGTAGATGTTGGTGAAAATGAATTTCGTCAGCCAATGATGCATGACGATAAAATAAAAGAGATTATCAGGTGTTTTCCAGCCAATTCCGTGCCGCCAATACTCCCGTTAGGGCTGATTTTGCCCACAATGCCCAAGGCTCAGAACGTGCTATAGCTCATCATAACATAAAGTACAAAGTATTCTGTCAATTCACAGCAATAAATCCGGAATGGACCCTATTATTTTTATAGCTCTACACGGCATACGTGAGGTGGTTAAGTTCACTTCGCGCGGTGTAAAAATTTGACAATCCCTATGGATATGCGTAAGTTTATACATCGCGGACTCTCTTAACATTACACCATCTACTTCAATGAAATCAAACCTGAAAAGAACTGCCGGCCTTTTGCTTCTTTCAACCTTGACCCTCGTTTCCGGATGCTCCAAAAAATCTGATTCTGCAAAACCGGGAAGTTCGACTGAATCGGCTATCAGTTCAACGCCCAAACGTTACGAGTTGCAGTCAGGTATTGTTTACTACGAACCAATGGTGATTATGGGGATAAAGAGTGTATCAACCCTTTACTTTGATGATTACGGGCGCAGGGAGAGCCGCGAGAGCGTGACGGACTCGGAGATCATGGGCATGAAAACGCATGAAAAAAAGGTGGATATCACCGATGGTGACTATATGATCTCCTATGAGCTCGAAAAAGTTGTCAATGGCAAGGATGAGACGAGCAAGGTGGCCACAAAGACTGATATCAGAAAGTTCAGGGAGATGGCCATGAAGATGGGCAAGGGGATTGATGCGGAACAGATGAAAAAGGATTTTGACTATCGCGAAGAGGGGAGCGAAGTTGTTGCCGGTGTAACCGGCACAAAATATTCCGTCTCGCTGAGCAAGGAGAAAAACAGTCAGAGGGCTTACGGGGTACTCTATAAAAAAATCGCTCTCAAGACCGAAATGGGCGGCATCATGATCAAGGCCGCAAAGATCGAGGAAAATGTTGCTGTTCCCGCCTCAAAATTCGAGGTACCGGCAGGCTACACCGTCAGGGAGAGTGATTTGGAAAAAGAGATGGCCGGTCCACGCAAAAACGGTAACGAATAAAGATGTGCGAAAAGAGAGCGTATGGGCAACCGCTCTGCAGGAGTGCGGCGAAATTATTTCCATGAAGTATTTTGCTTTACCCCTTATTGCAGTATTATTTTGTTTAAAAATAAGTAATATGATTAGTATATTTAAGCAGTAGGTGGAAACGAGCTGCCCGGTCAAAGGTTAAAGCAGCAAAGACTGGGGGCTCCAATAAAGCAATCTCGTCTAAAAAGAAAAAAACGGAGAAAGGTCATGATTATGAGAAAAACAGTCGCAATAGTTGCTCTTGCTCTTGCACTTGGTGCAGGGACAGCTTCAGCAAGCTCAGCAACAGAAGGTCGGAACATTGGAAAATTAAGCATCGGTTATCAGGGTCTTGATCTTAATACTGGAAGTGGTGAATTTTCGATTAGTGGCGTTGCGAATGGACTGAGCAGCCGCTACTGGATAAACAATGAGGTTGGTATTGAGGGCAATCTTTACTTACAGTCAGCATCACGAAAATATCCGGGTTCGTATGATGATGAAAGGAGTGTTCTGGCAGGTACAATAAAGGGTATGTACGCGCCGGTTGTCAAGGAGAACAGTCGCTTTTATGTTGGTCTTGAAGCCGGTCTTGGGAGGGTCCATTATGAGCAGAATTATGTTGATCCTGAGGACTTTCATCTTAATGAGTCATATACTAACACCTTATGGCTTGTAAGGCCATTGGTTGGTGCTGAGTATAACTTTGCAGGTATTCCTGAACTTGGCGTAAACTTTGAAGTCGGCTACTTGTTCTCCGGCTATGATGATTCGTCTGATGGTAGTCCGTCGGATACATATGATATGTCAGGCATTTCAATCGGCGCCGGTGTGCATTACTTCTTTTAGGCAGTAGTCTTTTCGTACTCTGTGATTACCGGCTCATTTCTGATAGCCCGGCTTAGCAGTGAAGCCCTGTCAAACACAGGGCTTTTTTTATGCCCCTCTTTATCCGGCGGAAATGTGTTAAAGTTTCATGAGCGTTAAAAAATCAGTTCGCTTGATTTCAGCTTTCAGGTGTTATGTTTACAGTTTGAAAATGCAGTTGAAACCAAAGAAAATGAATGTTGTTCGCCAGTCCGCTTTTCTTGATGAATTGCTTGAAGGTTACCGGCTTGTGCTCGGCACCGATTATGATGCCTACCGCAACCACTGTTTGCGCCTCTTCAATTTCTGTGTCGCCCTGGCTGGCGATGAAAAGGCAGCAGAGCACAATAAAATAGCCATTGCCGCTGTTTTTCATGATCTCGGGATCTGGACAGAGAAGACCCTGGACTATCTTGCCCCCTCTCAACTGCTGGCGCAGCGTTATCTGGAAAAGAACTTTAAAGCATCGTGGTGCAAGGAGATCGATGCCATGATCGGTGAGCATCACAAGATTACCCGCTATCGCCTGAATCCCTCATGGCTGGTTGAAGCGTTCAGAAAGGCCGACCTGATTGATCTGTCGGGCGGACTGATCCGTTTCCGTCTGCCGGATGATTTTGTTTCGGATGTGCTTGACGCCTATCCAAATGCAGGATTTCATAAAATGCTTTCCCGGCTTGCCATCAAGCGGCTGAAAACCAAACCGTTCAGTCCCTTGCCGATGATGAAGTGGTAGCTTTTTGAACTGTTATCATGAAAAACCCGGAGCAACGGGTACGGTATCGTACCAATTGCTCCGGGATGCAAGGCCGGGTAGAGGACGAAAAGCTTCTTTATTCAGGGTCGTAATTCAAGACCGGGGCAAGCCACTTCTCAGCCTCCTTGACGCTCATAGCCTTGCGCAGGGCGTAATCCTCAACCTGATCCCGGCCGATTTTGCCGAGTACGAAGTACCTGGACTGCGGGTGGGCAAAGTAAAAGCCGCTGACTGAGGCTGCCGGCTTCATGGCGAACGTTTCGGTGAGCGTGATGCCGGTGTTGGTTTCGGCGTTCAGCAACGTGAACAGCTCCGCTTTTTCCGTGTGATCGGGGCAGGCGGGGTAGCCCGGAGCGGGGCGGATTCCCTGGTATTTTTCTGCAAGCAGCTCATGGACAGCGTGTGGCTGGCATTCAGGTTCTGGGTGACAGGTACACCGCTGGCGGCCTTGCTTGTTTGCAGCATGCTCATATCCCCAGAGTTCCTGGCGCACACGCTCGTGCAGCATCTCGGCAAAGGCTTCCGCCAGGCGGTCAGCGAGTGCCTGAGTCATAATGCGGTGGTAGTCGTCCTGCTCCAGGCTGAACTGGTTGAGTATCTTTTCAATGCCGAGCCCTGCGGTGACGGCAAAGCCTCCGATGTAGTCCTCCAGCCCTGAGCTGACGGGAGCGATAAAGTCTGCCAGGGCCAGATTTGGTTCGCCCTGTGCTTTTTCCTCCTGCTGGCGGAGGGTATGCAGGGTCATAAGCACGCTTTTACGGCTCTCGTCGGTGTAGACCTCAATGTCGTCTCCCGAGCTGTTGGCAGGGAAGAGTCCGGCAACACCTTTCAGGCCAAGCAACTGTTCCTGCTCAATCCGGTCAAGCAGGCTGTTTGCGTCATCAAAGAGTTTTTTCGCTTCGACGCCGTACTTTTCGTCATCGAGAATCTGCGGGTAACGGCCATGCAGTTCCCAGGCCATGAAAAAGGGAGTCCAGTCGATATAAGGGCGTAACTCTCCGGCGGTAACATTCTCAAACAGGGTTACTCCCGGTTTCAGCGGCTTGCAGACCGATGCCTGAAGTGCCGGGCGGTTCTTGCGTGCCTCCTCAATCGAGAGATATTTTTTGGCAGTGGTGCGTGATGCATGGCTTTCGCGCAGTCCGGCCTGTTCCATTTTGAGCCGGGCGATGTAGGCCGGGCTGAGCGCCGGATTCAGCAGGCTGTTGACTACCGGAACGCTTCGTGAGGCGTCGAGCACCTGGATGACCGGGCCGGAATAGACCGGTGCAATTTTTACGGCGGTGTGCATTCTTGATGTGGTGGCGCCTCCGATGAGCAGCGGAATTTTCATGCCGCGCCGCTCCATTTCGCTTGCCACATGCACCATTTCATCCAGCGAAGGGGTGATAAGGCCGCTCAGGCCAAGCAGGTCAGCTTTTTCGCGTTCTACGGCGTCAAGGATCTTGTCGCACGGCATCATGACGCCGATATCGACCACATCATAGTTGTTGCAGGCAAGCACAACGGCGACAATATTCTTGCCGATATCGTGCACGTCGCCTTTGACCGTTGCAAGCAGCACCTTGGCGGCGGCTCTTGTATCCTTGTTCAGTGCCTTCTCGGCTTCGATATAGGGCAGCAGGACGGCAACCGAGCGCTTCATGACGCGGGCGCTTTTGACCACCTGGGGCAAAAACATCTTTCCTTCGGCAAAGAGGTCACCGATAGCGTTCATGCCGTTCATCAGCGGTCCCTCAATCACCTGGAGCGGGCTCGGGTAGAGTTGGCGGGCCTCTTCGGTGTCCTCTTCAATATGATCGACAATTCCCTTGATCAGGGCGTGGCGCAGCCGTTCCTCAACCGCCATGCTCCTCCATTCAGCCGCCTTTGCTTCCGTTTTTTCACCGCCATCCTGAATGGTTTCAGCAAAGCTGACGAGGCGCTCGGTAGCATCCGCGCGGCGGTTGAGCAGCACATCCTCAACCCGAACCAGCAGTTCGGGATCAATATCTTCATAGATGGCGAGCTGGCCGGCATTGACAATACCCATATCGAGCCCGGCACGAATGGCGTGGTAGAGGAATGCGGCGTGCATCGCCTCACGAACCGTTTCGTTGCCGCGGAAGGAGAAGGAGACATTGCTGATGCCGCCGGAGACCTTTGCGTGGGGCAGGTTCTCCTTGATCCATCGGACAGTCTGGATAAAATCGACGGCGTAGTTGTTGTGCTCTTCGATGCCGGTGGCAACGGTCAGTACGTTAGGGTCAAAGATAATATCTTCGGGAGGGAAGCCGACCTCAAGGGTCAGAATATCGTAGGCACGTTTGCAGATCTCAATACGGCGCCAGTAGCTGTCGGCCTGACCCTCTTCGTCGAAGGCCATGACCACGGCAGCCGCGCCGTACTGCAGCACCTTGCGGGCTCTCTGCCGGAAAAGTTCTTCTCCTTCCTTGAGGCTGATGGAGTTGACAATGCTTTTGCCCTGGACGCAGCGCAGGCCGCTCTCTATGACCGACCATTTCGAGCTGTCGATCATGACCGGCACGCGGGAGATTTCGGGTTCGGAGCCGATCAGGTTCAAGAACTCCTTCATCACGGCTTCAGAGTCGAGCATCCCTTCATCCACGTTGACGTCAATAACCTGTGCACCGCTCTCGACCTGCTGGCGGGCAATGGAGAGAGCTTCATCGTAGTTGCCCTCCTTGATGAGGCGGGCGAATTTTTTCGATCCGGTCACATTGGTGCGCTCGCCGACATTGACAAAGCCGGTTGTGCGGTTGACCAGCAGCGGTTCAAGGCCGGAGAGCTGCAGCTCATGCTTTTTTGCCGGGCGCTGGCGCGGCTTCAGGTTTTTGACCGCTTCGGCAATTGCCTTGATATGTTGGGGAGTGGTGCCGCAGCATCCTCCGACAATATTGACAAAGCCGGAGGTGGCGAAGCCGGCGATCTGCTCAGCCATGTAGGCCGGGGTGTCGTCATACTCTCCGAACTCGTTCGGCAGACCGGCATTCGGATAGACGCTTACATAGCTTTCGGCAATTCCGGCCAGTGCCTGAATGAAGGGGCGCATCTGTTTTGAACCCAGTGCACAGTTCAGCCCCACAGAGAGCAGGTCGGGCATATGGGCGATGGAGATCCAGAATGCTTCGGTGGTCTGGCCGGAGAGGGTACGCCCGCTGGCATCCACAACCGTTCCGGAGACCATGACCGGTATGCGCACGCCGGTGCGGTTGAAAAACTCTTCAATTGAAAAGAGCGCCGCCTTGCAGTTCAGGGTATCGAAGACCGTTTCGACAAGCAGCAGGTCAACGCCTCCCTCCATAAGCCCCTCAAGCTGGAGGGTGTAGTTATCAACCACCTCCTGGAAGGTGACAGCCCGGAAGCCGGGATTGTTGACATCCGGCGAGAGCGAAAGCGTCTTGCTGGTCGGGCCGATGGAGCCGGCAACAAAACGCGGCTTGTCGGGGGTGCGTGCCGTATACTCATCCGCCGCCCTTCGAGCCAGGCGGGCAGCTTCAACATTCAGCTCTTTTATAAGGTCGGAGGCATTATAGTCAGCCTGTGAAATCGGGTTGGCATTGAAGGTATTGGTTTCGATAATGTCAGAACCTGCTTCGAGAAAGTCGCAGTGAAGTGCATGAATGATATCCGGCCGGGTCAGTACCAGGATATCATTGTTCCCGATGAGCGGATGCGAGTGTGCGGCAAACCTTGTGCCCCGGTAGTCCGCCTCCTGTAATTTATGGCGCTGGATCATGGTGCCCATCGCACCGTCAAGCACAAGAATGCGCTGTTCAAGCAGGTTTAAAAGTGTATCCTTCATTCGTTAAAGCATGGCGGGGGTTAAAAAAAAGAGAATATACGGATAAGCGGGAAATTAATTTTCTGCAGGCGCGATGAGCCGTCGAGTGCTTCAGAGTCATGGTGTGACTGATCTTTTCAGGATTGAAGCCGAGGCGGCAAGGGTGAGGTCTCAATTTTCTCGACTCTCTCCTCAAGCCATGAACGCATGAGTTCGATGCCGCTCGGGGAGATTTGGTGCGCAATCGGGTACTCACGCCAGGTGAGATCATCCACATGTTCCTGCAGCCACTTTTGTGCCGCCCGTCCCTTTGCAATCGGCAGGATATCGTCATAGATGCCATGCATTACCAGAAAGGGCATCTTTCTCAGTGCAGGTTTCAGGGTGTCGTGCGGCACTGTTTTTTCAGGCAACTGCCCGGAGCAGGCAATGACGCCGTGCAGCAGTTCCGGTGCCAGAAAGGCGGTCAGATAGCTCATCACCGTTCCCTGGCTGAAGCCCATCAGAAAAACCTTGTTGCCCGCAGGCTTGTATTCGGCAATAACTTCGCTAATAAACCGGGTCAACTGCTCGACGGCCCGTTGTGCTTCACCATGATCCACCCTGATCCCGGTCGGAGTAAACTCAAGAGGGAACCAGCCGAACATGCCGGCGTCCATCTTTTGCGGTGCCCGTGCACTGATGTAGCGGAACTCCGGGCGCAATGACGGAGCGAGCTGGATCAAATCTTTTTCGTTGCTGCCATAGCCGTGCAGCATGATCATGAGCGGGGCATTTTCCGGCTTTGCCGGTGCAAGATCCAGATAGGTAAGCGAGAGATGGTGCCGTTGAAACATGGTAAATAATATGGTTACGGTTGGGAATTATGAATGACTCGCGTAATGAAGCCGCCGCCAAGCACTTCGCGGTCACGATAAAAGACTGCCGCCTGCCCCTTTGCCACGGCACTTTTTGGTGAAGTGAATGAAACTGTTGCTGATCCTTCGTCGAGAGGCTCAATCATGCAGGGCGTCTCCCGGTCACGGTAGCGGATTTTTCCGCAAGCCTCAATCGGGTCGTTGAGCCGGTCGATGCCGATCCAGTTTATCCCGGACGCGACAAGCGATGAGCACTCCAGGGATGACTTTTTTCCGACCTCGATCCGGTTATGCTCCGTGTCGAGCGCCGTGACATAGAGCGGCTCTTTTGCGGAAACACCGAGTCCGCGACGCTGGCCGATGGTATAAAAGGGATAGCCCCGGTGCTTGCCGATCACTTTGCCCGTTTCGTCCACAATATCTCCATCCGCCACCCTTTCGGCCAGACCGGGGATAGCACTGGCGAGGTAGCCGCAGTAGTCGTCTTGAGGGACAAAGCAGATCTCCTGGCTCTCCTTCTTTTCAGCCGCCCTTACTCCAAAAGAGCGGGCAAGCGAGCGAACCTCCGGTTTGGTCAGCTCTCCAAGCGGAAAGAGGGTTTTTGCCAGATCACTCTGCGAAAGCATCCAGAGAAAGTAACTCTGATCCTTTTCCGGGTCAGCCCCTTTATAGAGCCGGTATCTTCCGTCACTGAAGGCCGTGGCTGCAAAATGGCCCGTAGCGACAAACTCCGCATCAAGCAGCTTCAGCCCCTCAAACAGTCCGAACCACTTGATTTTCTTGTTGCAGACCATGCAGGGGTTCGGCGTCCTGCCGTCAAGGTAATCCTCATGAAAATAGCCGATAACGTCATCGCGGAATTTACGGCTCAGGTTCAGGGTGAAAACCGGAATCTGAAAATCAGGGTGGTCACTGATCACCAGCGGTGAAGGCTTCAGCGAAGGGCTTTCTTCAAGCGAATCGAGCACTCTAATGTTCAACCCCGTCACCGCATAGCCCTGCTGGACCAGCAGACAGGCAGAAACAGCAGAATCAACCCCGCCAGAGATACCGACAACAACTTTTTTCTGTACGCTCATAAATATAAATGAAATGATAATGCAGGCGATTCCGATGAAATACGGTCATCAATCGGTTGCCAGAAACAGCTTCATGGCGCTTTTGACCGCCTCTTTATCTGATATTGATAAACTGCCCAGGCGGTGAGTGATGAGCTGCCTGTCGAGTGTGAAGAGTTTGAAGCGTACTTTGCAAGGCACAGTCAACTTTGCTGTTTTCCAATCATTCAGTTGAATATCACTCTTCCAGAAACTTTTTTTTGCAGTGGTGATCATGGCCAGAACAAGGTGGTCATGCTGTCTATTAAACAAATTACCCGAAACAATCAGAGCCGGCCGCCGTTTTTCGGCAAGATTGTCGGTGAAAGGAAAGGGAACAACGACGACATCAAAAGGTTTAAAGTCCACTCCAAGCCTCCTCATCTTCCGGTGAGGACCATTCATTGAGCGTTTCTTCGACGCCCTTCAGATACGAATCAGCAGGAGACTTTATTTTTCTGACAATCAAATAATCCCCCTTGATTTCAAATGCAAGAGTATCTCCAGCGTTTATATCAGCAGCCTTGCGAATGGAGACAGGAATAGTTGTCTGGCCTTTAGCTGTTATTCTGGCGATTTGCATTCTTTTCCTCCTCTGGTGGTTGTAAATTCTTACAAGTCAGAATGTATGGAAATTACTACTCTCATTCAAATTGCATAATGCGGCCAACGTTGGACTATCCGAGAAATGCCGCCGGATTGGCGGTCAGCATCTCTGGATAGATGCCGGTATAGTAATTGAAATAATTCTCAAGCCTGCCGCCAAGATTGTATTCCTGCATAACCATAATATAATCAGTGCCAAACATAAGCCGTTTTTGTACGATCGGATAACGCTTGATAATTGCCCTGATATAATCGAGCATTCCATCTTTGGGACAGTAGGAGATATCGGCGTAAACGTTGTCGAACCTCCCCATCAGCCCGATGATCTGAGCGGTCCAGTTGTCGGGATTTACCGGCTCATCAGGCTTTTGATCGGCCAGCTTGATGATATGCTCCTGGCCGCCGAAATGGGCAAAATTGAGGTGCAGGCCGCTGAACTCGCTGTTTTCAAGAATCTCAAGCCACTTTACCGGCTCTGAAAAAAACAGGGAAGCCGATTTATCCGTTTTTTTGTCAAAAGTTACCGGAACAACCTTTCCCGTTCTGTTTTGGCTCCGTGTCTGTATCCTGTCGCACAGCGAAAGCAACCCTCCCGTGGAGGTATGGACCGTAACAGGTATATGGTGCTGCATGCAAAGCCGGTAAACGGGGTAAAGGTTCGGGTGCGATGGCAGGTAACCCAGCGGTGTGTAAAGTTTCACCCCCTTGAACGCACCGTCAACAACCTGCTCCCTGACCAGCTCATCAATCCCGATTCTGCGGGGATCAACCGCCAGAAAGGGGAGTACCGTATCAGGGTTCATGATCTGCAGCACTTGAAGTTCCTGCAGATGCTTGCGATAGCCGCGAGTCATCTGTACGCTGGTTTTCGTAGAGCTTGCCGGCGTGGGTCGAACCCCTTTTTCTGCATGTCCATCCTTGAAATCTGCGATGACCTGATCCAGATCACGGCTGATATCCGTAACGTTTTTTGCTGACAATGTAAGGGCCATATCCCTGTCGGAGGCTTTTTTTTCATAAACAGGGATGAATTCAGCTTTCAGGATCTGCGCAAACTCCTCAAAAAAATTGGCATTCTCTTCTGTCACCGTCGTCACATCCAGCGCTGCTCGTTGCAGCATTCCGGGTAATGCCGGCTTCAGTGCTCTCAGCGCTTCCGACTCGCCATGGTCAAACAAAAAAAAGATATCCATCATCAACGGTACCGTAATCAACGGCTGCAACGGATGCCACTGGCTGTTTCGGCAGCACCGCTGTTCATAGCCATAATGTTCATCAGGGCTTCCCGTAGCTACCGCAAAATAAGATGCGACATAGCTGGCCAGTTGCTTGAGTTCCGGCGGAATAATTCCTATGGCTTTCAGTCCTCTCCGTTCCTCGCTTGTATAGGGATAGTCGCCGTGAATCCACCGCCACCCGATTTCAAGCACTTCCGCAAAGGCAAACGAGATATTGAAAAAATGACAGTGCACATCAATGTTTCTGTTCTGCATGATAGCCCTCTTTTTCTTGTTAAAAAAAGTATCAACTCCGCCAGAGATACCGAAAATTTACATTTAATTCCCGGTTAATCAGGTAACCCTCTTCCGGCAGCATTGGTTCCTCCCTGCGGAGCGGATGCACGGGAAGGTTCAGAAACGAAAAAAACTCGATGGGTTTTGGAAGGGTAAAGCTGTATTTTAAGCACTTTGAGGAACAGGAGGAGCTGACGGAATCCGTTCAATAATATTGTTCATTTTTTTGCCATTCACCATGAAGAAAGTACTTGTGGCCGGTTCAACCGGCTATCTTGGCCGCCATGCCGTGCAGGAGTTCAAAAATCGCGGGTATTGGGTGCGTGCTCTGGTGCGTAACCCGGACAAGGTCAGTCTACCCGGCTCTTACTTTGCTCCGGCTATTGCGGATCTGGTTGACGAGGTGGTTGTGGGCGATGCAACAAAGCCCGAAACCATTCTGGCAGCATGTGACGGTATTGATGTTGTTTTTTCATCGCTTGGGATGATCAAGCCTGATTTTGTGCATACCATCTTCGAGGTGGACTACCAGGCAAACATGAATCTGCTGGATCTGGCTCTGAAAGCCAGGGTCAAGAAATTCATCTATGTGTCGGTTTTTGACGCGCATCGGATGATGAATATCCCGAATGTCCAGGCTCATGAAAAGTTTGTCCGGGAGCTGAAAGCGGCAAATATTGAGTCCGCAATTATCCGCCCGACAGGCTATTATTCGGAGATCGGGCAGTTTGTTGCCAGGGCACGCAAAGGATTCATGCTGATGGTGGGGGATGGTTACCAGCGCTCGAATCCCATTCATGGCGCTGACTTGGCAAAGGTGTGCGTTGATGCGGTTGATGGAACGGCAAAAGAGGTTGAAGTGGGCGGGCCTGAAGTGTTTACCTACCTTGAAATGGTTGATCTGGCTATTGAAATTGCCCAAACAAAACCAGTCGTTTTCCCCCTCCCGCTCTGGGCAGCTGACGGATTGGTTGCGGCAGTCGGCCTCTTCAATCGTGACGTCCATGACGTTGCGCTCTTTGCGACAACACTCAGCCGGGTTGATTTTATAGCTCCGCTTTATGGCATCCACCGGTTGCGTGATTTCTTCATGCAGTGCAAAACGCTCGGAAGCTGACGGTCAGCTTAGCTTGTATCCCGGCCCTCCGCCACCTTCGGGGACCCTCCAGGTGATGATGGCGTAGGGGTCGGCAACTTCACAGGTCTTGCAATGCAGGCAGTTGGACGGGTTGAGCTTGAGCGCAGGAGCGGGGTCGCCGGTTATCTCGTATACCGCTGCGGGGCAGAAGTGAAGGCAGGGGTTAGCGAATTCTTCGGTGCATTTTTTCAGGCAGATCTCTGCAATATCTTCCTCTTTGATATGCAGGTGGCAGGGCTGGTTCTCTTCATGCATGGTGCCTGAATGGTAGAGGCTCTGCTCCTTGCTGAAGGTGAGCTGGCCGTCCGGCTTGAACTCCTCTTTTCCGGCAATAGTGTTTTTTTGCTTTTTCAGGCCTTTTTTTGCGGTGAGCGAGAGGCCGGGAAAGCTGAGCTGAAGGCCTGCCTGAACCAGTCCGGCATAGATCCCTTTGTCAAATGCTTTACGGTAGTTCCGGGTGGCGTGAAGCTCTCCGTAAGCCCAGGAGCTTCTGAACCGTTCGTCGTAGCTTTTCAGCCTTTCAATGGAAAAATCTTCGTGCAGCAGAGCTTCAAAGAGGGTTTCGGCGGCAAGAATACCCGATTTCATGGCAAGATGTATCCCTTTGTGGCGCTGCATGTTCACCATTCCGGCTGATTCTCCGGTTACCAGAAAGCCGGAGCCGTAGAGCGGGGGCATGGTGTCGATACCTCCGGAACTGATGGTTCTTGCGCCTGACTCAATCATGCTTCCTCCTTTGAGGATTTCGGCAACGAGCGGGTGCTCCTTGAAGCGCTGAAGGTTGAGATGGGGGTCGCAGAGGGGTGACTCCGGCCCCGGCGAGGAGATGAATCCGATGGAGAGGAGTGTTGGAGAGAAGGCGTAGAGCCATCCTCCGCCGTAGCTCTCAGGGGAAAGAGGGTAGCCGAACATCTGGTGTACCTCTCCGGCCTTGAGACGACCTGCCGGTATCCGCCACGTCTCTTTGACACCGGTTTCGTAGCGAGGTGTTATGCTTCCGGTTGGAAAAAGTGTGGAGAGCTGGCGGAAGAGCGAACCGTCCGAGCCTTCTCCGATTACCGTAACCTTGCTTTTCAGCAGCAATCCCGGCTCATAGCCGGGTTTCTGGTGGCCGTTTTTGTCGAGCCCCTTGTCGTCGGTCAGGATGCCTGCAAGCCTGCCGTTTTCAAGAAAGGGTGCTGTGGCGGCGGTGTTGTCGAAGAGCTGGACGCCCTCTTGTTCAGCCTCTTTAGCCATCCATGCGCCAAGTCGGCTGAGCGAAACAAGCAGGGCCCCTTTGTTGCTGAACTGTTCCGGAAGAAAGGGGAAGGGAAATTTTCTTTTTCTGCCGAGATACCAGAGGCTTTCATGCGAGACGGTGGCCTCAATAGGGCAGCCTTGCTCCCGGTAGTCGGGAAAAAATTCATCAAGGCTTTTCGGGTCAAGCAGGGCTCCCGAGAGCAGGTGAGCGCCTGTGTAGCGCCCTTTGTCGATAACGGCTATGGTTGGGTCAAGAGGGTTTGTTGTCTGGACGTTGTGGCGCTTGATGAGACGCTGGAGGTGGATGGCCGATGCCAGGTTTGCCGGGCCGGCGCCGACATAGACAATATCAAATTCCAGTGATTCACGTGTCTGTTCCATACCGCAAGCTGTTTTTTCAGAGAAGGATTCCGCCCAAAATCAGCGATGCGACGCTGAAGTAGATGACAATGCCGGTTACATCAACAAGTGTGGCCACAAAAGGTGCTGAGGAGACTGCCGGGTCAAGACCGAGCCGTTTCAGCAGCAGGGGGAGCATGGAACCGGTGAGTGTCCCGAACAGGACGATGCCGACCAGTGAAATGCCTATGGTAAAGGAGATATAGAGCCACTGGGTGTTCAGATGGCCAAGGACTGATGCCCAGATGAGCACCCTGAAGACGCCGATAGCGCCGAGGATGCAGCCAAGCGCCAGCCCTGAAATGAGTTCACGGCGCATCACTTTCCACCAGTCGCGGATGGTTATCTCCCCGAGCGAGAGGGAACGGATAATGAGCGAGGCCGCCTGGGAGCCGGAGTTGCCTCCGCTTGACATGATGAGCGGTATGAAGGTGGCCAGAACAATTGCTTTGGCCATTTCATCCTGGAAAAATGCCATGGCGGAAGCGGTCAGCATTTCACCGATAAAAAGAATGACCAGCCAGACGGCCCGTTTTTTGATCAACTGGGGTATCGGCAGGTCGATGTAGGGCTCTTCGAGCGCTTCGATACCGCCGAATTTCTGTATGTCTTCGGTCTCTTCCTGTTCGGCAACGTCAAGCATGTCGTCAACCGTCACCACCCCGATCAGGTAGCCGTTGGAATCAACAACCGGCAGAGCGACCGTGTCGTAGCGCTTGAAGGCATCAAGCGCATCTGCCTGGTCTTGTGATGCGGTGAGGGTGATGATTTTCTCTTTGGCGATAATATCACTCACCTTTTTGTCCGGCGTGGAGAGCAGAAGCGTTCTTGCCAGCAGCTCTCCCTTGAGCTTGCCGTTGTCATCCACAACATAGATGACGTTCAGGGTTTCGCTCTCATGGCCATAGGTACGGATGTAGTCGAGAACCTGGTTGATATCCCAGTCTTTTTTGACGCTGAGGTAGTCGGGAGACATGAGACGACCGACACTTCCTTCCGCGTAGGCTAGCAGGGTTTTGGCAATTTTGAACTCTTTGAAGGAGAGGAGCTTGAGCAGTTCCTGTACCACGGTTCCCGGCAGCTCTTCAAGCAGCGCCGTACGGTCATCGGCCGACATGCTGTTGAGGATGTGGGTAACATGCTTCTTGGTCAGTGCGGTCAGGAGGTTCTGCTGGGAGTCAAAATCAAGATATTCAAAGGTTTCTGTTGCCAGATCCTTAGGAAGCAGCCGGAAAAGGATTGCCTGTTCGTTTTCCGGAAGATCGGAAATAAGCTCAGCGAGGTCAACCGGCATCCAGTCGTTGAAAATTCTCTGCAAGGCGCTGAAGTTCCGCTGTTCGATCAGCTCCCTGATTTCCGGCAAGAGTGGAGTTCCGATCATGGACAGGCAGGTTTAGTGTGGGTTTCGGCGGCTTCCTGACAGAGAGACCAAGCCTCAAAAAGAGTTATTTTTTGAAACTTTCCAATATGCCGCAAGCTCTTTTTTTACATTCGGGTAACTTTGCCCTTTGAGACGTGGGGATTATTGATCATGAATTTGCGCCAGGGAAGTTCCCTGCTTTTTGAAATGCCCACTCTCGTTGAGGTGCCTATCATTGAAGCAGGAAGCGGCGGAGCATTTTCAAGAAAGAATTCATCACCGAAAAGATCCTTTCCGTTGCACCGGGAGTCGAGGGCGAGTGCCTGGGCAAGTTTTCCGGGGCCGCTCATCAGATTGGTGAGACTGCTTGTTCCTCTCTGCCCCTCCATGAACGCCAACCCTTCAAGCGGTTCCATTGCCCGTACCAGTACCGCGCCGGCGCTCTCTTCCGGTTCGCTGACAATATTGAGCAGGTAGTGGCACCCGTAGGTAAAATAGACATACATGGTTCCTGGTGCACGGAACATGATCTGGTTTCTTGCAGTTTTTCCCCGCCATGCATGGCAGGCTTCGTCGTCCTGGCCGAGATAGGCCTCTGTTTCAACAATTCTTGCTGTCAGTCGGATATTTCCCGGCAGCATGCGGACAAAGATTTTTCCGAGCAGTTGTTCCGCAAGTTCAAGGGTTGGTTGCTCATAGAATTGTTTTTCGAGCCGTTTCATGAAGCAAGATTAAAATTTGTAATGGTTCATGTAAGTATTATAATGCATATAAGTCATTATTGAACTTCAACTGCTGTAAATTTACCTGGTTAGTACATGGGCAGAGTCATTGCGATTGCAAACCAGAAAGGTGGGGTTGGAAAGACAACCACGTCCGTCAATATAGCGGCCTCTATTGCTATTTCTGAGTTCCGGACATTGCTTATTGATATCGATCCCCAGGCTAATGCGACTTCCGGGTTCGGTCTTGAAATCGGTGATGAAATTGACAATACCTTTTATCAGGTTATGGTAAAAGGCGGGAATATACAGGATGCCATCAAGTCCTCCAGTCTGGAGTATCTCGATGTTCTTCCTTCCAATGTCAATCTTGTCGGAATGGAGGTCGAATTGGTGAACATGAAAGAACGCGAGTATGTGATGCAGAAAGCGCTCAAGGGTATCAGAGACCTTTATGATTACATCATTATCGATTGTCCTCCATCGCTTGGGCTGATCACTCTTAATTCACTCACGGCAGCTGATTCCGTGCTGATTCCGGTTCAGGCGGAATATTATGCGCTTGAGGGTCTGGGTAAGCTGCTTAATACCATCAGCATCGTCCGCAAGCACCTCAATCCGAAACTGGAGATTGAAGGAGTTCTGGTGACCATGTACGACGCGCGGCTTCGTCTAGCATCGCAGGTTGCCGAAGAGGTGAAGAAGTTTTTCAAGGAGAAGGTGTACAAGACCTATATCCGGCGAAATGTACGGCTTTCCGAAGCGCCGAGTCATGGCAAACCCGCTCTGCTTTATGATGCCCAGTGTATTGGATCGAAAGATTATCTCGATCTGGCACAGGAGATTTTTGAAAGAGACGGCAATATTAAAAAATTTAAAGTTCGTCAGCCGTAGCTGACTTGGAAAGCTGATGGGTGATATGCAAAAAAAAGCATTGGGACGAGGTTTGAAAGCGCTAATTCCTGACGAAGGATTTGTTTCGATTTCGAAAGATGAGGCAGAGGAACTCGCCCAGGTTGGCAGTATCGGGAGTCTGCCGATCGAAAAAATTAGGCCAAATCCATTTCAGCCCCGCAAGGAATTTGAGGAAACTGCTCTTGAAGAGCTGAAAAACTCCATCATTGAAAACGGGGTTATCCAGCCTGTCTCGGTATGCCGGGATGGTGAAGGCTATCAGCTTATCAGTGGAGAGCGTCGGCTCAGGGCTGTCAAGCTGGCCGGTTTCAAGTTTATTCCTGCCTATGTTATTGAAGCTCATGATGATTCAAGCAAGCTTGAACTTGCGCTTATCGAGAATATCCAGCGTGAGGATCTCAATGCCATCGAGGTTGCCCTTGCCCTGAAAAGCCTGACAACGAAGTGCAATCTCACCCAGGAGGAGATAGCGCAAAAGGTGGGCAAAAACCGTTCGACCGTCAGTAATTTTCTCCGCCTCCTCAAACTTCCGCTGCAGATCCAGGACAGCATAAGAAATCGTGAAATCTCTTCAGGGCACGCAAGGGCGCTGGTTAACCTTCCCGGTGAACAGCAGCAGCTAAAGGTCTGGAAGCAGGTTCTCAACCATCAGCTTTCAGTCCGCCAGACAGAGGCTCTGGTGAACCGCATGTTCAAGGATCAGTCAAAACCGCTTCAGCCAGCCTATTCGGAGCGCTCTTCACATCTTCTTGAGCTTGAGTCTCTGCTA
Source organism: uncultured Chlorobiaceae bacterium (assembly GCA_903820085.1). Lineage (GTDB taxonomy): Bacteria > Bacteroidota > Chlorobiia > Chlorobiales > Chlorobiaceae > Chlorobium. Next base: position 153,166 of record CAIJGA010000001.1, on the reverse strand, counting down.
AGAAACAATCTTGCCACAAAGGTCCGTATTATTGAAAAAAAGGGTGGCAAAGGGGAAATTCATATCCAGTATTTCTCCAATGATGATCTTGAAAGGCTTCTTGAACTGATGCGCCACGAATGAACCCCCACTGAAACTGCCGCTTTTTAAAAAAAACCACTGATAAGCAATAAACAACCATCATGAGGTTTACCCTTGTAGGAAACGGAAGAATGGGCCAGCAGGTCGCTCAGGTGATTGGTCAGACGGGCAGCCATGCAGTTGCTGCCGTTCTTGATATTGATACCACTATCTCCCCCGACCTTTTTCGGGGAAGCGATGCCATTATCGATTTTACCGTCAGGGATGCATTTATGGCCAATCTTCCGGCCATGCTTGCTTCGGGTGTGCCGGTTGTTGTGGGCACTACCGGGTGGGACGATATCCTGGAAGAGGTGAAAAAGATGGTTTCCGGGGCTGGCGGTTCGCTGCTCTATTCGGCCAACTTCTCGCTCGGGGTCAACATTTTTCTGCGGACGGTGCGTGAAGCTGCGCGGCTTATCGCGCCCTTCGGGCAGTTCGATATTGCTTTTGCTGAACAGCATCATACCGCTAAGGCTGATTTTCCGAGTGGTACGGCTCTCCGGGCAGCCGACATGATTCTTTCGGCCAACAGCCGGAAAAAAAGTGTTGCCAGGCAGCTCTCGGACGATAAAAAGCTTGCTGCTGACGAATTGCAGGTTGCTTCGCTGAGGCTTGGCAGCGTGTTCGGAAAGCATACCGCTTTTATTGATTCGGATGCTGATGAAATTGTTGTTTCCCATACGGCTAAAAATCGTTCCGGATTTGCCTCGGGAGCGGTTGAGGCAGCTATCTGGCTTGCCCTGCGCCATAAAACGGAGCCTGGTTTCTATACGATGGATGATTTCTTAAATGAAAAGTTTGCTTGAGGGGATATGGCTGCTGAAAATGTGAATAAATCTCTTTTGCCCGTTGCGGGCCAACGTTATGCCGTGCTGCTGGGTACCGCCATCGTTATTCTGACGACAACCGTGCCTTACCTGACCATGGTGAATATCTTTCTTTTTGCCGGGATATTTTTTGCGGGCACCATAGCACTCTATCAGACCATACTCCGCTTTCAGGTAAGGCTGAGCTACCGGGATGCTTTTTTTGTCGGATGTCTTGTCGGACTGGTTGGGGGTATTGCGTCCGAGGGAATTACCTTTCTTTTGATGGATTTTTTCAATTACAGGCCAGGCACGGAGAGTCTTGCCGTTGTGATTGGTTGGGTAACTGATATGGCCAAGGGCAAGCCCGAGCTTCAGGAGCAGGTGCGGCAGCTTGTTGCGGCAGAGAAACTGGCCTTGAGCCCTGTTTCGTTAAGCTTCACGGATATTTTGATGAACATGCTTTTTTCCGGTGCCTTTTATGCTCCTATTGCCGGTCTCGGGGGAGCATTTGCTGTTTTAAGGCTCAAGCGCAAGGCGTCCAGAGGCTGAATCGCTGACTATTCCCGGGGGGATTCTGCTTTTTTGATGCCTCTTTTTTGTACCAGGCCCTGTCGATTTTCTGTGATCCCGGCAGGGTTGCCCACTCCTCTATCATGATATAGCGAGTCGGGCTTTTCAGCCTTCCGATCATAGAGAGCATGGCCTCAATGATAGCGCTTTCATCAGTTATTTTTTCTGCGGTGATCTGGATGAAGGCGACCGGCCGCTGACCGTATTCCCTGTCAGCTATCGGTACAACAAGGGCATCCAGGATGCCGTCAATCATCATCAGCGCTTTTTCGATCTCTTCGGGGTGGATGTTTTCTCCTCCGGAGATGAACATATTGTCCTTGCGGCCGATTACGGTGACGGTATGGTCATTGGCGACACTGCCGATATCTGAAGTATGGAACCATCCCTCTTTATCGGTCTGAGGCTCAATGATGCCATCTTGCCGGTATCCCTGAAAAAGACAGGGCCCCTTGACCAGCAGTTCCCCATCTTTTGCGACAGTCAACTCTCTGTAAGGCAGGATTTTTCCGCTGTTTTGCTGAATACGGCCTATTGGTTCCGGTGTGGTTGCAATCTGCGAGCCCATCTCTGTTGAGCCGTAGCTCAGGTAGACGGGAATATTGTGGCGGAGCGCCTCCTCAATCAGCGATTTTGGCGCTGAACTGCCGCCAAGCAAAACGGCTTTCAGCTTGCGGAGCCTGCCGCAACTCATCTTGTCGGCAAGCAGGCGGTAAAGCTGTGTTGGCACAAGGGAGAGGTGCGTGAGCGGGAAGTTCTCAATGCAGTGGCCAAGAGTTTCATCAGGCTCACCGATGGCAAGGGAGCCGCCGGAGATGAGCGAGCGGAAGAGAAGGCTGTAGCCACCAATGTGGTAGAGCGGCAGTGAAAGAAGCCAGCAATCTCCGGCGGCGAAAGGGATGTTTTTATTGGAGCCAAGGGCATTATACCAGTGGTTGGCAAAGCTGTGGACGGCGGCTTTTGCCTCACCTGAGCTTGCCGAGGTGTGGATAATGGTAACAGGCCTCTCCATCTCTTCCGGGTTCAGAAAATCGCCGGAAGTTGTGCCGAATGAGGCCTCTTCAAGAATTGAGGCAACGGTTGCTGTGCCGATACCAGCGAAGCTCTCTTTACTGCCGGTTATTACCAGATTGGGGCGGAGTTTTTCAAGAGTGGATCTTAGCTGCTGCACAGGAAAACGGGAGTTGAGCGGTGCGGCAATCAGGCCGGCTTTCAGCAGTCCGAGAAGCAGCACGATCAGCTCCCCGCTGTTTGGCGCAGCAATTGCGACAAGATCTCCGATACGAAGCCCTTTGTGATAGAGGCTTTTTGCAATCTCTTGGGCCTGCCTGTCGCACTCGATGAATGAGAGGGTTTTGCCGGCCACTCTGAGCATTGGCGAGTTGCCATAAAGCTGTGCCGCCCGTCCTATAATGTCCATAGTGAGGTACGCTTGAGGCTTCTCTGATTGACCTTCACTCCCTCGTGGTAGAGTTTGCGGGCATCAAGAAGTGCGTTTTCAGCTCCAAAAGGGGTTTCAAGCAGGTCATGCTGCAGGTAACGGTAGGTATCAAGCCCGCATGCGGCAGATTTTGAAGCGGTTGATGCGGCAAGCCAGGCATAAAAACTCAGACTGATTCCGCTTTCGAATGCTGAGCTGAAAACCGCAAGCAAATGGTGATTCAGGGCATATTGGGCAAATTGCAGCGCGGCAGAGATACCGCCCAACCGGTTTGGTTTCAGTATCAGCGCAGCAAGCGCTGTTTCGGGAATCTCTGGCAGCAGTTCCGGTTTTTGCCAGAGGGTTTCATCAAGTGCTGAAGGGAGAGCTGTTTTTGCGTAAAATTCGCCGATCAGTTCAGCCTGCTTCAATGGCTCTTCAATATAGGCAATGCTTCCCTTTGGAAGATGTCGGGCTAAATCAAGCGCTTCGTCAAGCGAGAGCGACTGATTGGCGTCGAGCCGCAGTTCGATACGCTCTCCAAAGGTATGGTGCAGTGCATGGATGCTCTTGATGGCGCCTGCGGTATCACTTGCCGTGACTTTGAGCTTGAAGGTTCGGTATCCAACAGAGAAGTACTCCTCTGCCCGCTGCATGATCAGCGCCGTATTGCCGAAGAGCAGCGCATTGACCGGAACATGCCCGGCGGACTGCCCTGCATGTGAAAAAGCGGGAAGCGTCCCTGATATGGCGGCCTCAAGGTTGATCATCGCCATCTCCAGTCCGGTGCGAACCGAGGGGTAGAGTCCTTCAAGCAACAGGTTGGGGTTGGAAAGGTCGTATTTAGCCAACAACTCTACAAGCTGCGCCTCGGCTATTTGCAGCGATTCCCGGTGGAGTCCCGGAAGCGGAGCAATTTCACCGTAGCCGATATGCCGCTCGTCCGGGCTCTTCAATGCAAGGACAATGCCCTCCCTTTGCATCATTCGCCGCCCCTTGACGGTGATTGGTTCCGTAAAGGGGATAGCATATTGGTAGAGAACGATCTGTGAGGCTTTCAAGGTCTTTTGGGGAATTTGCTGAAATCAGGTTTCCGCTTTTCGACAAAGGCATTCCGGCCCTCTTGTCCCTCTTCGCTCATATAGTAGAGCATGGTGGCATTGCCGGCAAGTTCCTGCAAGCCGGACTGGCCGTCACAATCCGCATTGAGGGCCGATTTCAGGCAGCGGATCGCAAGCGGAGAGTTGGCAAGGATTTCACGGCACCACTTCACGGTTTCCTCTTCAAGCTGCTCAAGCGGGACAACGGTGTTCACCAGTCCCATCGCAAGTGCTTCAGCGGCATTGTACTGGCGACAGAGGAACCATATTTCGCGCGCTTTTTTCTGGCCGACAAGCCGGGCCATGTAGCTCGCTCCCCACCCTCCGTCAAATGAACCAACCTTTGGGCCTGTCTGGCCGAAGATGGCATTTTCGGCTGCAATGGTAAGGTCGCACAGCATGTGCAGCACATGACCTCCACCGATGGAGTAGCCTGCCACCATGGCAATGACCGGTTTCGGGCAGGTGCGGATATCGCGCTGGAAATCAAGGACATTGAGCTTGTTGACTCCTTTGCCGTCAGCATAACCGGCATTACCCCTGATTTTCTGGTCGCCTCCCGAGCAGAATGCCTTGTCGCCCTGGCCGGTCAGAATGACCACACCAATCGAACTGTCATTTCTTGCGTCCGACAGGGCCTCAATCATTTCGTCAACGGTCTGGGGGCGAAACGCATTGCGCACTTCAGGGCGGTTGATGGTGATTTTAGCTATGCCTTCGAACTTGTGATAGAGAATGTCGGTAAATTCACCTGCTTGTATCCAGTTTACAGCGCTCATGTCAGGATGGTTGATGCTTGTTGAAAAATGTTGTAAGGCGGTCGAGAAACAACTCCCTGTTTTCAATGTGCAACGTGTGGCCGCACCCGGGAAAGATCTCGAGCTTGGATTCAGAGCATAAATTAACCATTTGGTGCCCAATCTCAACGAATTTAAGGTCTTTTTCACCCGCAAAAAATTGTATAGGCACTTTGTTTTGCGGCAGTTCATCCCAGAGTGAGAGCTGGCGTCCGGTGCCGAGCAGCCTGAGTGCCGATGCGAGATTCTGCGGGTTGTTGATCTTTCTTTTCTGCTCGGTCTCTTGAAAAACGGGATGATTTTTCAGCGTTGCAAAAAGCGGCTGCTCATACCATGCCTTGATAAAGCTGTCAAAGTTCCGTTCAATTTTCCGGGCGACGCCTTCATCGCTCTCCTGGCGGCTGATGCGCTCCTCTCTGGTTCGGAGACCGGGCGAAGCGGAGACAATAATTGCTTTTTCAAAGAGATCAGGGTGTCGGAGCAGCAGGGCCAGTGCAATCCGGCCTCCCATGGAATAGCCGACAAGCAGGCAGGGAGGGAACGCTGTCTGACGCAGTTCCGCTGCAAGCGCATCGACTGTTTTCGTGAAAAAGAGGTCGGGGTTGCTGTTTGCTGCTATGCCGCTCTCTCCATGGCCGGGCAGGTCGACCAGAATGCTGCAGTACTCTTTTTCAAGCTGCCGGGCAATCGGAAGCCAGTCGTTGCTCGAGCCCAGAAAGCCGTGCAGGAAGACGATGCGGGGTAGGGAGGTATCCCCAAGGGTTTCTATATGAAAAGGTATGCCATTCTTTAAGGGTTGGTTTTTTGAGGACATAATGTCTAATCGGCAGGATGGTTCGAGAGAGTTATTTTTTATTTATGGGATGGTGAAAGGGAATTTCGAGCCTACCGCCGGGAGAGATATTCATTGGTCAGCGCTGTGATTCGTTCCCGCAGGGCACGGTGCTGAAGCACATTCTCGCCTCGCGAACTTTTCACCTCAATAACCAGGCTCCGGTTACTGCTGCATGCCGCGCGGTACACCTCACTGAATTCCCGGTTGGTTTGCGGACAAGCGTAGTCAAGCCCGAATGTTTCTGCAGCTGAGCGGATACTGTAGTTCTGCGGTGTGGCGAAATGAGTTTCAAAAACGTCTTGGTATGCTGAAATTGGAAGGAACGAGAATATTGCGCCGCCGTTGTTGTTCAGGACGATGATCTGCATGGGTACCGGGAGCGTGCCGAGCAGCGAGAGGGCGTTGAGGTCGTGCAGGAATGCAATGTCGCCAATCATCAGTGTTCCTGGTTTTTGGTGTCCATTGGCAAAGCCGGCAGCGGTGGAGATGATGCCGTCAATGCCGCTTACTCCGCGGTTGATGGCTGTTGGAATGCCGCCTGCATGGCAGCTGTTGGCATAGTTGTCCATATCCCTGACGGGCATGCTGTTTGAAACAAAAAGGACCTGCTGCTCCTTGATAAGTTCTGAAACCAGTCGGGCAGCGGAAATGTCGGTAACCGGCTTGTCGGGAAGAAGTTCGGCTTGAATCTTTTCAGATGCTACCTTGAAAAAGCGGTCAACAGTGTTGATGCCCGGTTTTGGCGGTGTGGCGCGACTCCCTTTCAGCATTCCGGCAGAGAGTGCAATAGATGCTTCAAGAGAGCAGGTGACGTTGTGGTCAGGGGAAAAGCGGTTTGGTTGCGGCTTGATGACAATGTAGTGTGCCGGTTGCCACTCTTTCAGCGCTGTTGACGGGTGTTTTGCGATAACGTTGCCCCCAAAGTGCAGGACAAGATCACAGGCCAGGGAGTTGCGGAATTCAGGTGACTGGAGCAAAAGCTGCATGGGATAAACCGAGGCAACCATTCTCAGGCCGGATGAAAAATCCGCATAGAGCGGTACGTTCAAGTTGTCGGCCAGTTCACTGACCGCCAATGCGTCAGCCCTGCCTGTCATGCTTCCGGCAATGATCATCGGTCGCTCTGCCGTTGCGAGCAGTTGGCGAAGCATGGTGACGGTGTTGCTGTCGGGCTGTTTTTCGGGTACTATTGAGCTGCTGAATGGTTTGCCGCTTTCCAGCCAACCTTGCAGGGGAGCAAGCCATGAATCGTTCAGATCCGGCGTTTCCGGTTCAAAAGGCTCCCGTAGGGGCTGGTTCAGATGCACCGGCCCTGCGGTTGGGCCAAGGGTTTTGGCTACGGCATAGGCAACGGTGGAGAGCAGCGCCTTGAGGGGAATCTCCCTCGAAGGCACAGGCAGCTGCATATGCCACCGCGTATAGTTGCCAAAGATGTTTTCCTGGCGGATGGTCTGGTTTGCGCCGCACTCAAGCAACTCGAACGGTCGGTCGGCTGAGAGAATGAGCATCGGCTGAAAGTCCATTGAGGCCTCAACCACGGCAGGGAAGTAGTTTGCGACAGCGGTGCCTGATGTGCAGATGAGTACGGCAGGCAGGGCGGTTGCCCGTCCGTAACCGAGCGCAAAAAAAGCGGCGGAACGTTCATCGGCAAACATCTTCCAGCGGGCTTTCGGGTTTCTTGCAATGGCGACGGTGAGGGAAGTTGAGCGTGAACCCGGCGAGATACAGAAAAAATCTGCACCCTGACGGATCAGCTCTTCAATGACAATGCTGCTCCATAGTGAGGTTATCTGGCGATTGTTCATGCTTCCAGTCGTGCTATGGCCAGAATGTCACCTATTTTCTGGTCAACCTCTTCCCATTCAGCAAACGGGTTTGACCCTTTTACCAGACCGGCACCCGAGTAGAGAGAGGCAATCGCACCATTGACAAGCGCAGAGCGGATGGCAACACAAAATTCTGCAGCATCGCGGCTTACCCAGCCTACAGGCGCGGCATACCAGCCACGGCTGAAAGTTTCAAGTTCCAGGATATGCTGCATGGCAGGTGCTTTTGGTACTCCGCCGACCGCAGGAGTAGGGTGAAGGAGTTGCAGGACGTCACCGTCACTCTCAAATTCAGGTTTCAGTTGAGCGGTGCAGCGCGTATAAAGGTGCGCAAGACGATTCAGTTGCAGGACCTTGATCTCTTTTTCCATATCGATGTTGCTGCAAATCTTGAGCAGCTCATCGTAGATCATATCCCTGACAAAGTTATGTTCCCGGATATCTTTTTCTGAATTCAACAGCATCTCTGAAGCATGATGGTCATCGCCGTTGAGGCTCTCTTTTGAACAGGTGCCGGCCAGGGCTTCAGTAAGCAGCTTATTGCCGTCTCTCCGGTAAAGCCGTTCAGGGGTAAAGCTGAAAAAGGCATGGTTTTCAATGGGTTCCAGATAGAACCGGTAGATCGCATTCTGTGGATAGGGATACTGCAACAGAAAAAGCAACGGTGAAAAGCTGTGGCTGAATTCAAGATTGGTCTGCCGGGCAAGCATGATCTTTTCCATACTGCCGGCATCAAAGGTCAGCAGCGCTTTCTGGCACTGTTCTATCCAGTTTTTCTCATCCGGGTTATAGGAGATGTTCAGCAGTTCAGGCAGTTTCATTGCTGAACAATCGGTGTCGGTTATGACACGCTTGAGCATGTCGGTTATCGCACTGATTTTTGCCGGGAGTTTGTCGCCGCATTCAAGCCAGAGGTGGCATGAAATGGCAAAAGCTCCGTTTTCAAGAGTTAACTGGATAAGTGGAAGGACAAAGGAAAACGAGGAGAATTCCTGCCAGATCGGCTCCTGCTCTTCTTCGTTGTTGAAACAGAATCCACCGAAATAGCGGGCATCGGGATCTTTGCTGGCGATGCAACGTGCGAATAGCCCGAAGCTTGCTTCATTGCTTCCTGAAGCTTCAGAGGCAATGGTGTCGGCAATTCCTATACCTGCTACGGAAAAATCCCTCTCCCGGTTCATCCAAAAGAGTCTGGGATAGACCGTCTGCCGGCAAAGCCACTCCGGTAGCTCTGTCGGTTGAAGAGGCTGGCGGAACGTAACCAGCATGGCCCGGTCACGGTGATCGGGTAATGCGCACTCGTCACGATACCGGTTTAATGCCGATGCAAGGCTTGAAACCGCCTTTTCTATGGACAAAGGTTCCTCTGAAGGTATAATGATATGATAGTGCTCACTCATAGGCATTTGTCGGCATCATAACTCTCAAACAATATTGCGGCACGTCATGAGGTTTTTTCATGGTTAATTATCGGGCCTCTTTTTTGAGATGCTTCTGGAGAGATAGGGCAAGATAGTTGTTTTTAACAAGAAGCCATTCATAAATCGCCTGTGCTTCAGCTCTGCGTCCGGTACGGATATAGCAGACCGCGAGGTTGTAATGAGCATCCGTAAATACGTCACTGTTCTCTATGGCCTCACTGTACAGTTTGGCTGCCTTGTCGAATTGCCCTAACTGCATCAATACGTTGCCGAGATCATAAAGTCGCAGGGAGTCTTTTGGAGAACGTTCAAGGTGCTTCTGAAAATATTTTTGCGCCTCGGTATAGTTTTTCTGGTTGAAAGCGACGGCTCCAAGCGCATGCAAGGGTTCGTCAAGTTCAGGATTGATGGCAAGGGCTCTTTTGTATGCTCCTGAGGCGTCGCTGTACCGTTGTGAGCGCGCATAAGCGTTTCCAAGACGCAGATAGGCCTTGGCATTTTCCGGACTTTTCCAGACCTGCTGCTGCAGGGTGTTGATTTCATTTTCTGTTCGGTTGCATGACGTGAGCATCGTCAGCCCTGCTAAAAGCATGAGCACCAAAAGGCATGATTTGCCGGCTCTTGAATGTGGTCGTAAATGGTTCATAGTACTTTAATATAACTACTACCTCAATGATCTGCCAATCCTGATTTGACTGAAATATTTTAAAATTGCATGCAGTGTACGTAACTTCTTGCTCAATGAGTTCTGGCACACCATACAGTTGTGTATCTGAATATGATCTTTAATGATGTTATTTCGTTTATAGCCATGAAACATGAACTACTGGTAAACGGCATGAATTGCAGGAGTTGTGAACTGCTTGTCACAGAGGCTCTTGAAGAGGTTGACGGGGTCAGAAAGGCGGAGGCATCGCATCTTACGGGCTCTGTTGTTGTCGATTATGAACCGGAAAAAGTCGGCATTGCAACTCTTGCAGCGGTTATAGTTGAGCAGGGTTTCATGGTAAAAGCTTGAGGTCGCCTGAGTTTTTTTACACAAAAGAGCGGAACGTATCATGGCAATAGAAAAAACGGAACGTCTGGCTGTGCTGATTGATGCCGACAATACACAGGCTACCATTATTGAGGGTCTTCTGGCGGAAGTCGCAAAGTATGGGACATCAAGCGTTAAAAGAATTTACGGTGACTGGACTTCGACGGCGCTGAGAAGCTGGAAGGAGGTGTTGCTTGAGTACTCCATTCAGCCAATTCAGCAGTTCGGCTATACCAAAGGAAAGAATGCTACCGACAGCGCCATGATTATCGATGCCATGGATTTGTTGTATACCGGAAAGTTTCATGGCTTCTGCATTGTCTCCAGCGACAGTGATTTTACAAAACTTGCTTCGCGGATCAGGGAATCGGGTCTTTTTGTCTATGGGTTCGGAGAAAAAAAGACGCCGTCGGCATTTGTGTCTGCCTGTGACAAGTTTATTTATATCGAGGTTTTACGGGCAAAAATCAATGAAAATGAATCAATTGCCAAAAAGTCGATGGTGGAACTCAAGCGTGATACACGACTGGTGCGATTGTTGAGAAATGCCGTTGAAGCCTCTTCGGATGAAAGTGGCTGGGCTCATCTGGCAACGACTGGGAGCAATATCGCAAAACAGTCACCGGAGTTTGATCCTCGCAATTACGGCTATATCAGGCTTGGAGAGTTGCTGGCCGCCACAAAACTTTTTGATTTCGAAGAACGCATTATCGGCGAAGGGCAGTCAAAAGCAATTTATGTGCGCGATAAACGCAAAAAAAGCTGATTCATCACTAACCCAAAGGAGTATTATCCCATGAAATCACTCAAGCTCATTTTGCTGTTTTTCTTCATGATCGCGCTGGTGCCGTTTCGCGATGCGGGCGCTGTTGATCTTGCCGGTTCTAAAGATTCGCCACTGTTGCGCCGCTTTGCCGGTTCGGCAATTGTGGGTTATCAGGCAAAGCGGTTTGATCAATATGAGTTGCAGACCTCGACTTTCAACCGCTATAACTTTGAGACTAAAAAAAAGGAATATGCTGCACCACCCCTTAAGCCTGAAGGCCGACTGACAAGAATCTGGTACGAGGCCGCCGGTGATACCGGTTCCCTTGAAGTTTTCAGGAACTATCTTAACGAACTTGTTGCGAGAGGGTTTGTTATCCTTTATGACTCCAAAAAAGATCCTGCTGCCATCCGCTGGATCAATTATCTTGCTCCATTTGGTGCAATGGATATCCAGACCAACCGCAGCAACTATATTTTTTTTGCGGCTGAAAAAGCAGGGATCTGTGTAGCCAGTGCAAAAAAGAAGCGCCCTGAAGGAGATGTTTATGTGCATCTGACCGTTGTGGAATGGGGTAAGAACGATACGGTTTACAAGGCAAAGCGTGGCGCTTATGTAGCACTGGATATTATTGAAACACAGCCGATGGTGCAGAAAATGGTTACGATGAGTGCTGCTGAAATGTCGCAGTCTATCACTTCGGTCGGCAAGGTTGCTCTTTACGGTATCTACTTCGATGCAAACAAATGGGATATCAAACCCTCTTCCCGTCCTGCTTTACAGGAAATTGCGGCGCTTCTGAAACAACAGCCGGCATTGAAACTGCACGTTGTAGGCCATACGGACAATATTGGAGGATATGAGTTTAATACGGGACTTTCCAAACGGAGGGCTGAGGCTGTTGTGGCTTCTCTTGTCAAGGATTTCGGCATTTCTCCACTCCGCCTTACGGCAAACGGAGCGGCCTATCTTGCTCCTGTTGCGTCGAATGCCACGGAAGCCGGACGAGCCAAAAACCGACGGGTCGAACTGGTTCCGAGATAAGTATCGAGAGGGCAATAAAAAAGGCACTGTAATTGCAGTGCCTTTTTTATTTTCTGCGGAGCTGACGGGGTTCGAACCCGCGACCTCCTGCGTGACAGGCAGGCGCTCTAACCAAACTGAGCTACAGCTCCATTAAGAAGCTGTAAATGTAGAAAGTGGGGTTATAATATCCAAAAACTATTTTCATTTATTTCTGTTTATATTGGTGACGCAAAATGGAGAAGCGTTTCTCCAACATTTTTAATCAACGTTATTCAACCATCAAGACAGATACCATTATGGTCGTTACAGACTCCAGAAATTCTCTGACCGTTACTGATAACCGTACCGGAAAAGCTTATGAACTTCCGCTTGAAAACGGTTGCCTGAATACGATGGATCTTCGTCAGATCAAAGTTTCAGATGAAGATTTCGGGCTGTTGGGCTATGACCCGGGCTTTTTGAATACGGCATCATGCAAAAGCCGTATTACCTACATTGATGGCGACAAAGGCATTTTGCGTTATCGCGGCTATCCTATCGAACAGCTTGCAGAAAAGAGCTCTTTTCTGGAAACCGGATACCTTCTGATCAAGGGTGAGCTGCCGGACAAGGAGCGGCTGGCTGAATGGACCTATAATATCCGTAATCATACCATGACTCACTCCAACATTGTCAAGTTTATGGATGGGTTCCGTTATGATGCACATCCGATGGGCATTCTCGTTGGTACGGTCGGAGCGCTTTCGACCTTTTACCGTGATGCAAAGGATATTAACAGTGAAGAGTCGCGCAAACTTCAGGTGCGTCGTCTTATTGGCAAAATTCCGACGCTTGCAGCCATGAGCTTCCGCCACAGTCATGGATATCCTTACGTTCTTCCTGACAATGAACTGAGCTACACCGCAAATTTTCTCTCCATGATGTTCAAGATGACCGAGCATCACTACAAGCCGAATCCGGTGCTTGAGCGCGCCCTTGATGTCCTTTTTATTCTTCATGCAGACCATGAGCAGAACTGTTCAACCAACGCTGTTCGTGCGGTCGGCAGTTCCGGCGTTGATCCTTATACTGCGCTCGCTGCGGGTTGTGCGGCACTGTATGGCCCCCTGCACGGTGGAGCCAATGAGGCAGTCATTCACATGCTGCTTAAAATCGGATCGATCGACAAGGTGCCTGATTTCATTAAATCGGTCAAGAATGGTGAAGGGCGTTTGATGGGATTTGGTCACAGGGTTTATAAAAATTATGATCCAAGGGCAAAGATAATCAAGGATATTGCTTTCCAGGTTTTTGAAGAGACCGGGCGCAGTCCGTTGCTTGATATTGCTCTTGAGCTTGAGCGGATTGCCCTTGAGGACGAATATTTTATTAACAGGAAGCTCTATCCCAATGTGGACTTTTATTCAGGCTTGATTTACCAGGCCATGGAATTTCCTATGGATATGTTTCCGGTTCTTTTTGCTATCGGCAGGATTCCCGGATGGCTTGCACAGTGGACTGAGCATGTCCAGGATTCGGAGCAGAAAATTGCAAGACCGCGGCAGATCTACCTTGGTGAAGAGGAGAGGGATTTTGTTCCGGTAGAAAGACGTCCAAAAAACCGCTTTGACGAACAGGATGCAGGCATCTGCATGCTGTAACGGCAAAACCTCTTTTCTGGTAGAGGATTAGCTCGTATGGTTTTTTTTTAATTTTACGAAGATCTTGTTATGTCGGTTACCACCAAAGATGTTGCCTATATCGCAGAATTGGCCAAGTTGCGCTTCAGTGATGAAGAGATGGTGACAATGACCAGCGAGCTCAACAATATCCTGCACTATGTTGAGAAGCTCAATGAAGTCGATACCGAGGGCGTTATGCCGCTCAGCACGATTCATGACGCGGTCAATGTGCTTCGCGACGATGTTGAGCATAAGCCTCTCCCTTCATCGGAGGTCCTGCTGAATGCTCCTGACAGGCAGGATCGTTTTTTCAAGGTGCCGAAAGTGATCGGGTAGTTTTTCGGTGATTGAACTCCGCGAAAAAAATGGCAGTGCTGTTTTTGTCGTCAAGGCGCAGCCCCGATCATCAAAAAGTCGGGTTTGCGGCGCCTATAACGGCGGGTTGAAGGTGAACCTGAAAGCAGCACCTGTTGATGATGCCGCAAACCGGGAGTGTTGCGAACTCTTTTCAAAGCTGTTCCGCATTCCCCCGTCGCGGGTACATATCTTGACGGGCCAGAGTTCCCGCACAAAAACAGTGATGGTTGAAGGGATCAGTTCCGAAGCTGCAGCACTTATTCTTGAACCCTTTGGTTGATTTTCCTGCTTGCCTATGAAAGCTGTCATTCTTATTCCTGCAAGGCTTGATTCGAGCCGTCTCAACCGAAAAATGCTGGCCGATCTTGATGGAGAACCGTTGATTGTGCGTACCTGGCAACAGGCGCTTCAATCACGTCTGGCTGAGAGGGTTGTGGTTGCGACCGACAGTTCGGAGATAGCCGCTGTTCTTGAGGCGCACGGGGCAGAGGTTGTTATGACCTCTCCTGCTGCGAGTTGCGGTACCGAGCGGATTGCTGAAGCTGCCCGCCATATTGACGGGGATGTTTTCCTCAATCTGCAGGGGGATGAGCCGCTCATCAGCCCTGAAAATATTGATCTTGCCCTTGAGCCGTTCTTTTCCGGCAATCCACCCGATTGCTCAACGCTTGTCTTGCCGCTAGATCCCGAAGAACGCGTGCAGATCGAGGATCCGCATCAGGTGAAGGTGGTGATGGATTCTCATGGATTTGCCCTCTACTTTTCGCGCAGCCCGATACCGTTTCAGCGCAATATGCTGCCATCAACTCTTTTCTATCGCCATATCGGGCTTTATGCCTTCAGGGCAGAGGTGCTGCAGAAATTTGCCGCGCTCCCTCCCTCAATGCTCGAGGAGGCGGAATCACTTGAACAGCTTCGGTTGCTGGAGAACGGTTTCCGCATCCAGTGTGTCATAACGCATATTGATAACCCCGGGGTCAATACGCTGGAAGATCTTGAACTGGTGCGGCGTATCATCAGGAGCTCTTTGCGGGGCTGATAACTGCAGGCAGCATCCCGTCATGAAAGAGAAGTTCGACTTCGTCGGAGTCTTTCAGTTCCTGCGAACCGGTCATGTACTTTCCCTCTTTTTTCACCAGCACATACCCCCGCTCAAGCGTTTTGCGGTAATCGAGCATGGCCAATTGCTGCCTGACTGAAGCGTAGTGCTGCACCCGGTCGGCGTAGAGGGCTGTGATGCTGCGTGACATCAGGCCGGTAAGGGCATCAAGCCGGTTGTGAAACTGCTCCATCTGGAGTGGCGGCCGGTTGAAGGCGTAACTGCTGCAGATCGAATAGACGTGACGCTCGGCCCCCTCAAGCTTTGCCTGAAGAAGCCGATCCTGCCGCGACTGGAGGTTGTCGATATGGCGGAGCAGCTCCTGGCTGTCCGGTACAGCAAGTTCTGCTGCAATGGAGGGAGTTCCCGCCCGCAGATCAGCGACCATATCGGCAATGGTCAAATCAGTTTCGTGACCGATGGCGCTGATGACCGGTATCACGGAGCGATAGAGGGCATTGGCCACAACCTCTCCGTTGAAGGCCTGCAAATCCTCCAGTGAACCGCCGCCTCTTGCGATAATGATCACATCGGGCCGGTACTGCTTCTTTTTTGCCGTGTTGAACCAGGCTATCCCTGCGGCAACCTCTTCAGCGGCACCGGTACCCTGCACCTTGACCGGATAGAGCAGAAGCCGTGCGGCAGGGAAGCGCCGTTCCAGTACCTTGCTCATATCCTCAATCACCGCACCGGTGGCGGAGGTGATAAGCCCGATGGTTTCCGGAATGGCAGGAATTGCCCTTTTTCGTTCGGCGCTGAAATAGCCCGCTTTGGCCAGCTTCTGCAGGAGCTCGGCAAAGGCCTGCTGAAGCGCTCCCTGCCCGGCCTCAGTAACTGACGTACAGATAAGCTGATAGCGACCTGACGGGGGATAGACCTCCAGCCGCCCTTCGGCAACAACATCCATGCCATCCTTCAGGGCAACAGCAAGACGACTGGCGGTGGTTTTCCAGACAACAACCGGTATCTGGGCTCCCTCATCTTTCAGTGTCAGGTAGATGTGGCCCGAACCGTGACGCTTGCAGTTCGAGATCTCTCCCTTGATCCTGACCTGCGGAAAAGAGGTCTCAAGCCTGTTTTTGATCTGCTGCGTCAGTTCGCTGACCGAAAGAATTTCGATGTTCATGCTGTGCATCAATGGAGTTATGGATGGAACTGAGAGCAATTTAATAAAACAAAATGGTGTTAATCAGAATGGATTTTATCGCTCCTCATCAAACGCGGGTAACCGGAAAACGGCGGAGATCGGGGTTTTCAGGGGGGAAGTGTTATATTCGGTTTTTACGTATGCGTGTTCGGTGGCCGCTCGATCGGCTGCAGGATGCGTTATGCAACAGGTCATAAGGAGGGTTGTGCTTCATGGAAAAAAAGGGCTGTAACACGTTGCATCCCCAGTCGATGTGTCCGGCATTCGGTGGACTGCGGGTGCTGACAAGAATCGACGGTGTGCAGGTTTGCCTGGTGGCCGACCAGGGGTGTCTCTACGGGCTCACCTTTGTGTCGCATTTTTATGCTGCACGCAAATCGATCATCTCCCCTGAACTGATGAATGTGCAGATTTCAGGCGGAACCATGATTGACGATGTGCGTCGCACCATTGAGGAAATTTCCCGTGATCCGGCGGTGCGCTTTATTCCTGTGGTCAGTACCTGTGTAGCTGAAACTGCCGGAATTGCCGAGGAGCTGCTGCCCCGCAAGGCGGGCAATGCTGAGGTGCTTCTGGTTCGTCTGCCTGCCTTCCAGATCAGGACACATCCGGAGGCGAAAGATGTTGCCGTGGCGACCCTGCTGAAGCGGTTTGGCCGCTTTGATGGCCCCAAAAAGATGAAATCACTTGTTGTTCTGGGTGAGATTTTTCCGGTTGATGCCATGACGATCGGCGCTGTTCTCCAGAAAATCGGTGTTGAATCAGTTATTACACTGCCCGGCACTGCGCTCGAAGACTATATCGAGGCTGGTCAAGTGGAAGCCTGTGCGGTACTCCATCCCTTTTATGAAAGAACGGTTTCGCTGCTTGAAGAGAAGGACGTGAAAATTGTCAAGGGGAATCCGATCGGAGCAAACGCAACGGCGCAATGGATACGCCGAATCGGAGAGGCTCTTGATCTTGATCCCGTGATCGTTCAGGCCGTTGCCGAAGAGGAGGCAGAGAAAACAAGGGCAGTGCTTTCGCAGTTCAGCTATCTGAAAGGCAAGGTGATTGTTGCCGGCTATGAAGGCAATGAACTGCCTCTTGTCCGTCTTTTGCTTGAAGCCGGTCTTCAGGTACCCTATGCCTCTACCTCCATTGCCAGGATGCCGCTCGGAGAGGAAGAGCATAAGGTGCTCACCATGCTCGGCACCGAGATTCGGTATCGCAAGTACCTTGAAGAGGATATGCAGGCGGTGATCGATTATGAACCGGACCTGGTGATTGGCACCACCTCGCTCGACAGCTTTGCCAAGGAACAGGGAATCCCGGCCATCTATTACACCAACAACATCTCCGCCCGTCCGCTTTTTTTTGCCGCAGGAGCGGCAACCGTGCTCGGCATGATCAGCGGACTGCTCGGCAAAAAAGAGGTGTTCCGCAAGATGAAAAACTATTTTGAAGGATAGGCTAATAATGCAGAAAGCCGGGGGGTACCCGGCTTTCCTGCGAACTGAGGTCTCTTTTTCGTTAAAGGCCTATACCTCCATGATCTCTTTTTCCTTCAGTACCATCAGGTCGGTAAGCTGTTTTTCAAATTTATGGAGCATTTCGTCTGCATCCTTTTTGCCCTTGTTCTTGTCGTCTTCGCTGATCACTCTTGATTTTTCGAGTTTTTCAATCTCCTGAATCATGTCACGGCGAAGGTTGCGAAGGGAGACTTTTGAGTCCTCACCGAACTTCTTGGTGAGTTTGACGAACTCCTTGCGACGCTCTTCGGTGAGCGGAGGGATGCTGACTCTTATATTCTGGCCGTCGGCTGCCGGGTTGAGTCCAAGGTTGGCGTCGCGGATAGCCCGCTCAGTAACCGATACCATGGATTTGTCCCAGACCTGGACAATAAGGGTATGGACATCAAGTACACTGATGTTGCCGACCTGTTTGAGCGGCATCTGCTGGCCGTAAGCCTCTACTTTGACACGGTCGAGCAGGGTTGTAGTTGCCTTTCCGGTCCTGATCGAAGCAATTTCATGCTGAAATGCCTCGATGGTCTTTTTCATCTTAGGCTCAGTTTTCTGATAAACCTCCCTGACACTCATAGCTGTTCCGATGGGTTAGTGCTGGTTTGTTGAAAAGTGTAACCTCTTTTATTGGGCGTTTGCCTGTGCTGCTGTTGATTTTGCAAAGCGCTTGTTGAAGCGTTCGACTCGTCCGGCGGTATCGACAAGGGTCTGCTTTCCGGTATAGAAGGGGTGGCAGTTGTTGCAGATGTCAACCTTGATGGTGGTACGGGTTGAACGGGTAACGAAGGAGTTGCCGCAGTTGGCGCAGTTGACGGTTACTTCCTTATACTTTGGATGAATATCTTGTTTCATGACTTTCGTTGACTTTGTCGTACAATAAATGATATGGATGGCAATAAAATAGTAAAGGTGCAAATATACAAGAATTCCAATCGAGTTACAACCATTAAGATGACCGGCACAACGGCAATAACCTACCTGAAAGGAGTTGGTTCCAGAAAGGCCTCTGTTCTAGGGGAGGCGGGTATTCTTACCCTTGATGACCTTTTTGATTATTTTCCGCGCCGTTATCTCGACAGGTGTGCCATGAAGAGCATCGGAACGCTTGCTGATGGCGAGACGGTGACGGTTGTCGGTACGGTGATAAAGACGCAGCTTGACGGGGAGAGTCCGGGGCGGGCACGTTTCAAGGCGTGGCTTGGTGACCGGACAGGTGTGCTTGAGCTGACCTGGTTCAGGGGCGTCCGCTTTTTTTCCCGAAGTGTTGTTCAGGGTGAGTCACTTGCTGTTTATGGAAAGGTGGGCTATTTCGGCCATCAGGCGCAGATGCAGCATCCTGATTTCGATCGCCTCAGCCCGGATCTCCTTGAGATGCGTAATGGGGAGAGCAGCGATTTTGAGCTCTACAATACCGGTAAGATTATTCCTCTCTACCCTACCAGCGAGGCCATGAAACTGGCTGGTCTGGGGTCAAAGCCGTTACGCACTCTTGTTGCCCGTGCTTTTGAAGCGTGTACTCCGGGCAAGGATGAGAATCTCACCCCATCCATGCTGATGGAGAACAGTCTGATGCCGCTGGACGAGGCTTATCGTGAAATTCATTTTCCCTCTTCGCATCAGCAACTGGCAAAGGCCCGTTACCGGATGAAATGGACGGAACTTTTTTATGCGCAGCTTCTCTTTGCCCTACGTCACAGCGAGATAAGACGAAACAGGGCGGCGGTGAAATTCACCCATTCCGGCCAGGTCACCCAAAAGCTTTATGCGAGTCTGCCCTATGTGCTGACTGACGGCCAGAAAACGGCGATCCGTGAGATCTATCGCGATCTCAGAAGCGGAAGTCCGATGAACCGCCTCTTGCAGGGCGATGTTGGTTCAGGCAAAACCATTGTGGCCATGTTTGCCATGGCTCTTGCTGTCGATAACGGTTTGCAGTCCGCCTTCATGGCTCCTACCGAGATTCTGGCTGTACAGCATTATCTGGTCATGAAGCGCTTTTTCAATCCGCTTGGCATGCAGGTTGGCCTTGTGACCGGCAGGCAGGGGAAAAAAGAGCGGCAGGCCGTATTGGCGGGACTCAGTTCAGGAGAGCTGCATATTGCGGTTGGTACTCATGCCCTGATTGAACCGGGGGTGAGCTACGCCAGCCTCGGCCTGGTTATCATTGATGAACAGCACCGCTTTGGCGTGCTGCAGCGCAAGGCACTTCAGGAGAAGGCGATACATCCGCATGTGCTGCTGATGACGGCGACACCGATTCCGAGAACCCTCACCATGGGGGTCTTCGGTGATCTGGACGTCTCTGTTATCCGCCAGATGCCAGCCGGACGGATACCGATCAGGACTATCCTGCGCCCTGAACAGGAGAAGCCGAAGGTCTATGATTTTCTGCATGCCGAAATCGCAGAAGGAAGACAGGGTTATATTGTCTATCCTCTTGTTGAGGAATCAGAAAAAATGGATATGAAAGCAGCGGTGGAAAGTTATCAGGAGCTCTCTGCTACGGTATTTTCCGATCTTCGTCTTGGATTGATTCATGGGCAGATGACGCCAGATGAAAAGGAGAGTGTGATGGAGCGGTTCCGGAGCGGGGAGATTGATCTGCTGGTGGGCACAACGGTGATTGAGGTTGGTGTTGATGTGCCGAATGCTACGGTCATGGTTATTGAACATGCCGAACGCTTTGGTCTTGCCCAGTTGCATCAGCTCAGAGGGAGGGTTGGCCGGGGAACGCACCGTTCCACCTGTTTTCTGCTCTATGCCAAAATGAGTGCGGAAGGCCGGGAACGACTTGGGGCTATGGAGTCAACAACGGATGGTTTTCTCATCTCAGAAATCGATGCTAAAATAAGGGGCGCAGGAAATATTCTTGGAAAAGAGCAGTCCGGAACACTCAGCGGACTAAGAGTTGCTGATCTGACCGAGGATTTTGATATCATGCAGTCGGCTCGCACAGCTGCATTCCGGCTTGTCGAAGAGGATTGCCAGTTGCTGGATGCGAAGCATTTTATGATACGGGAGTGTTATCGGCATCATTATCATGACCGGTTCGCCCTGGCGGATATCGGGTAGTTTTTTTGAAAAGTAGGGGAGCGTAAATCGGTGAACATGAAGCGTAAAAGAGAGCCTGGAGAGGTGACCGGTGGTATGGTTATTGAAGTTACCGGCTCAACCTATATGGTCCTTTCGGATGGGGGTGAGGAGTTCAGATGCCGGACATACCCCGGAACAAAGACGGAGAATGATTTTTCCTCTCTCGTTGCTGTAGGCGACCGGGTGGTACTCAAAGAGACTGAAACGGGCACGGATTTGTTTGAGGCGGTCATTACTCTCGTAGAACGACGCCGGAGTGCCCTGACAAGAAAACGGGATCTTCGCCGGAATCGCAGCAAGGAGAAAGTTCAGGTGATTGCGGCCAATATCGATCAACTGGTGGTGGTTGTTTCGGCCTTTGACCCTCCTCTCAGTACACGACTTATCGACCGTTATCTGGTTTTTGCTGAATCTGAACAGTTGGAGACGGTTATTGTGGTCAACAAGATGGATCTTGAAGAGTCGACGGAGACCCGTGAGCTGATGAAGCCTTATCATGCACTTGGTTGCCGAATTCTCTATACGAGTGCCGAGGAGAATAGCGGGATGAAAGCTCTCCGTAAGGTTCTTGCCGGAAAGCTTTCTGCCTTGAGTGGCCATTCTGGGGTTGGTAAGTCAACCCTGATCAATCAGCTTTTCGGCGAGGAGCTGCTTCGAACCGGTGAAACAAATGAGAAGACCGGAAAGGGGCTTCACACCACAAGCAGTGCGGTCATGCTTGCCCTCCCCCGCGGAGGCTATATCATCGATACGCCGGGGATAAGGGAGTTCAATCTTTCAGGGATCACCCGCGAAAACCTGCGCTTCTATTTCAAGGAGTTTCTTTCCTATATGCCGAAGTGTGCCTATTCATCTTGCACGCACACGGTCGAGCCGGAGTGCGGAATCCAGAAGGCTGTTGAGTCGGGCCATATTGATCCTGAGCGTTATGAGAGTTATCTTGCCATTTACGAGAGTATTGACCGTGACCGTTGACTCCTGTACACTTTTCCGGGTGTACAGCTTTTGCCATCCTGAACCATTCTGACCAATGATTCTTACCGTCAATCCGGCTACTGAAGAGGTGATTGCCGAATATCAGGCCATGACATCCGGCGATATTGAAGAAATCTTATCCGTCTCCCATCAAGATTTCCTTTCATGGAGAGGGGTTTCCATGCAGGAACGCAGTACGCTGCTGAGGCGCCTTGCCTCGCTTCTCCGCGACCAGAAGGAGCGTCATGCTGCACTCATAAGCCGTGAAATGGGCAAGCCCCTTGCGCAGGCAGCGGCTGAAGTGGTGAAGTGTTCCTGGGTCTGCGATTTTTATGCCGAACATGCGGCACTCTTTTTACAACCGGAAGAAAGTGCTCTTGATGGCGGGGCAAGGGGAGTGGTGAAATGTGAGCCGCTCGGGCTTGTTTTGGGTGTCATGCCCTGGAATTTTCCCTTCTGGCAGGTTTTCCGTTTTGCCGCACCGGCCATCATGGCAGGCAACGGCATTATTGTCAAGCACTCACCCAATGTGACCGGCTCAGCGATTGCCATTGAGGATCTTTTTCGGGAGGCAGGCTTTCCTCGGCATCTCTACCGTACCGTGCATATCGCTCTTGCAGATGTTGACCGGTTGACCGGTTTCATGATTGATCATCCGGCACTCAAAGCGGTATCGGTGACGGGAAGTACCGCGGCAGGTCGTGCTGTTGCCGCTAAAGCCGGACGAGCCCTGAAAAGGAGCGTGCTCGAGCTTGGCGGCAGTGATCCCTATATTGTGCTTGATGATGCCGACCTGACACTGGCCGTTGATCAATGTATTGCGGCCCGTCTCCTGAACACTGGTCAGAGTTGCATCGCCGCCAAACGTTTTATTGTGCAAGCCCCTGTCATGGAGCAGTTCGAAGCACTTTTTCTGAAGCGCATGAAGTCGGCGGTTTTTTGCGACCCCTTCAACCCTACTGTTGAGGTAGGGCCGATTGCGCGTTCCGATCTCCGTGAGCAGCTTCACGGGCAGGTTTTGCTGAGCGTAGCAGCAGGTGCACGGCTGCTTTGCGGAGGGGAAATTCCTCCCGGTAAAGGCTTTTTCTATCCTCCAACCATTCTTTCGGGGGTCCGCAAGGGAATGGCGACCTACAGCGAAGAGACCTTCGGTCCTGTTGCAACACTTATCGAAGCACAGGATGATGCCGAAGCAGTCATGATTGCCAACGATACTCCTTATGGACTGGGCTCGGCTGTTTTTTCTGCCAACCTTGAACGGGCGCTTGCTATCGCCGACCGGCTTGATGTCGGGAGCTGTTTTATCAACAGCATGGTAAAATCCGATCCGCGACTCCCTTTCGGCGGCGTCAAAGAGTCAGGGTACGGTCGCGAGCTTTCAAGTTACGGCATCAAAGAATTCGTCAATATCAAAACCCTCTTTATCATGGGGAGGTGACTTAGGGTATACGCACAAAAGCCTCTGCTTCAGGAGAAACAGAGGCTTTTGATATTTATCCGGCGAACCCTACAGCTTACAATGTAACAGCAAGATCTGAAAGGTAGGTCTTGATTGACTGGTGTTTTCCAAGGCCAAGCTTTTTGTGCATTCTGTAGCGGATACTTTCCATGCCTCTTGTTGAGATGCCAACCGAACGGCCAATCTCCCTGGTGTCGTAGTTCAGTTTTACAAGCAGACTGATTCTCAGTTCACGCTGGTTGAGGTTGGCATGTTTTTTCTGCAGCTTCGACAAAAAGACTGAATCTGATTCAGTGAGTTCGATGTTAAGACGTTTTTCAATAGTTTCGGTTTCAATAAGGCTTAGACATGAATCGGTCATCAACCTTTTTACAGCGGTATCAATTTCAAGAGCGTGTATCTGGTCAAGAAGATTGCGCAAAGAATTGGTTTTCTCTGCAATTGCGGTTGAAACCCTTGTCAGTTCAAGATCCTGATTTGCAATTCTGGTGCGAAGAGCTGAAATTTCTTTTTCGTAATCAACACTGCTCTTGCTGGTTTGTTCTACATGTGCGTTCATTATATCATCGGGTTTATTCGAGTTATGGTAACATCTTTACGCTGTATAAAATAACTTAACCGGCATATTCTTGAAACAGCTTTAAGACGTGCCGTTTTTATCATTGAGGAATCCTCCCGGTCTACCTCATTTTTTCCCTTTGTTAGCTTACTATAGCTCCAACTGTGACATTTATGAAAACTATCACTGCCGTACTATATATTCCTACGTATTTATAAAAGTAATATTGTGCTTTTTTTATAATAAAGCAATATTATTTGTGATATTTCTTTATCATAAAGTCAGGTATTATATACATCATTAATACGTCAAAAGTGTTCTTTAGAAAAAAAATTCTGAAAATATTAAAAAAGCTTCGCCTTGACCGCTCGGTTGTTGATCTTAATTCCTGAGAGGGTTTTGTTGGCGGCTCCTTTTTTTTACTTTTCAGGATGATAAACAATCGTTCCGGCTATCTTTTTATTTATAATCCTGCGGCTGATAAAGGTCGCGCTTCACGCAAGGCGGGATGGCTGAAAGCGCTTGTTGCTGGCAGGAATGATTCCGCACTGGTTACCACGGTTTATGCCGGACATGCGGCAGAGATAGCTCGTTCAGGTATTCGGGAGAGCAGTTGTCTGATTGCTTGTGGTGGGGACGGTACCCTTCATGAAGTAATCAATGCCGTTGCGGGAGAGGGAGTTACAGTCGGAATTTTACCGATAGGATCGGCAAATGATTTTATCAAAACACTGAATCCCCATAACAGGCCACACTCAGGAATCAGCCATTTTTTCGATGCGGGAAGTAAAAATGTTGATGTCGGCAGTGTTGTATTCGGTCGTTCCAACCACCGATATTTCATCAATTCCATGGGTATCGGTTTTACCGGCAGAGTTGCGAAAGCTGTTAAACGTGCCCCCTGGTTAAAAGGCGAGTTGGGTTACATCTATGCGCTTTTCAGTGTGCTTGCCGGTTACTCGCCCATACCCATGCAGGTTACCATCACCCTAGAGGATTCTGTTCTGGAGCTTCATGAACCGGTTTTTGCGTTTTCGGTTTCAAACGGAAAAATCGAAGGTGGCAAATTTGTGATTGCGCCTCATGCTGAGTTGTCGGACGGTTTGCTTGATGTCTGTATTCTCAGGGCTGTACCGAAGCATGAATTCTTTCGATTTGTGCTCAAATACCTTAAGGGAACACAGATCAACGATCCCAAAGTCCTCTACTGCAAAGCGAGGAGCGTTGAGGTGACGTTGATGGTGCCTGAAGTTATGCACATGGATGGAGAGGTCTACGATAACATTCATGGCAGGGTTATGATTTCGGTTGCCCAAAAGGGGATCAATGTGCTTTGTGATCTGGTGCCGCCAGCTTGACTCTGCTCAGTTATCCCTCAATAGCAGAATCTTTAACGGTCGGGCAAGTCCCCGGCTTTTTTTATATTCACTTATGCGTGGTTTGTAACGTGAATGGCTAATAGAAGGAAAGGTGTTTGCCTTATGCAGGTAATTGTTTTTGAAGACAGCAAGGTTCTGGAGCTGATGCCTCTTGTCAATCTTAAACCGGTTTACGGTCTTGGTACCGGGTTTCGCTCACTTCAGGAAAAACTTGAGTGTTCGACCAGGGGAGAGGTAGATCTTACCTGGCATCTTCGTCGTTATCTTGCTCCCTTTTTTGCTGAACAGCATCCCGAATACGTGGTCAACCGTATTGAAGAGAGGGATATACTGCTGGTCAACGGCCGTATTGTTTTTGATGAGGCATCGTCCAGAGTGATTGTCGAAGATTCCTTTGAGCCGGGAAGGGCTTACATGCAGGGTGGTGATCTGCTGTTTGCAAGAGTACCGAGCTCACTGATAACGGGTGATGACGGTCTGCTGCCGGACCTTCTTGATACATCGACTCTTGCCGGAGAGCTCATTACCGAAGAGATAACGGGGTTCAGGATCATTCGCCACATCTGGGATATGATTGCGTTGCATCCCGATGAGCTTTTGCGGGATGCCGAAACGCTGGAGCTTGGTCGTATCGAGGGAGATGTTCACCCTTCAGTCGCCATTGTCAACCCTTCGAATATTTATATTGGTTCCGGAGCTGTTGTCCGGGCGGGTGCTGTCCTTGATGGTGATGATGGGTTTGTTGCGATCGGGGCTGGTGCTATTGTTGATCCGCAGGCAGTATTGATGCAGAATGTTTTTCTTGCACCTTGGTCTCGGGTGAAGATTGGTGCGAAAATTTACAGCAATGTCACGGTTGGGACGGCATCAAGAGTTGGCGGGGAAGTTGAAGATTCTTTTATTGAGCCTTTTGTCAACAAGCAGCATGACGGCTTTCTTGGCCACTCGTATATTTCATCCTGGTGTAATCTTGGCGCTGGTACGAATACCAGTGATCTCAAGAATAACTATAGCCGGATAAAGTTGTTTCATAATGGCCGGATGCAGATGACAGGCCTGCAGTTTCTCGGATTGCTGATGGGTGACCACAGCAAGAGTTCTATTAATTCGATGTTCAATACAGGCACTGTTGTCGGAACAGGGGCGAATATTTTCGGTGGCGGATTTCCTCCGAAGGAGGTCCCCTCTTTTTCGTGGGGCGGCATTGACGGCTTTGAACCGTATGAGGTTGAAAAAGCTGTTGAAACTGCGCGCAGGGTTATGGAGCGCCGTCAGGTTGTGATGAGCAGTACCTATGAGTCGATGTTTCGGTTTGTTGCCGGCATGGCCGACGTATTGAGGTGATTTGTCTAATTTTTAAGTGGACTTTGCATGATTCTTGTTATCGATAATTATGATTCTTTTACCTATAACCTGGTACAATATATTGGAGAGTCCGGGACGCCCGTAGAGGTATATCGAAATGACGAGCTATCTGTCGAAGAGATTATCGCTCTGGCTCCGGAAAAAATTGTTATTTCGCCTGGTCCGGGGACACCTGACGATGCCGGAGTATCGGTGCCCCTGATCCAAGCGGTAAAGGGCAGAATTCCTCTTCTCGGAGTATGTCTCGGGCATCAGTCGATTGGTTCTGCTTTGGGTGGCAGGGTGGTAAGGGCAGGCACGATCATGCATGGCAAAACCTCACAGGTTTACCATGACAACCGGGGGATTTTCAATGGAGTTGACAATCCTTTTGTAGCAACAAGATACCACTCACTCATTGTTGAACGCGAAACTCTCCCCGATACCCTTGTTATTCGGGCATGGACTGAGGACGGAGTAATCATGGGAATGGATTCGGAGCAGCTTCTGCTTTATGGCGTCCAGTTTCATCCTGAATCTATCATGACCAGTGAGGGGAAAAAAATAATCAGGAATTTTCTTGAACTGTCGTACTTGATTGAAAAGGTTTGAAACGTATGGATATTTATCGTCGTCCGTCAGGAACGGAAGAGGAGAAGATAGGGAAGATTGTTCCCCAGCATGTCAGTTTAAACCGTGAAAGTGATTTCATGGCTGACGGATGGCGCGTTTTCAAGATCATGGCGGAATTTGTCAGCGGTTTTGAGATGATGTCCGAAGCCGGTCCTGCCGTTGCCGTTTTCGGTTCTACACGGGTGCAGGCTGATAGTCCTGAATTTCTTCTTGCGGAAAAACTTGGTTGTCTTCTTGCCACTGAGGGCTTCTCAGTGATAACCGGAGGAGGGCCGGGTGTGATGATGGCGGCGAACAAGGGGGCTCAAAGTGCTGGCGGAGAATCTATCGGCTTCAATATCAAGCTTCCGAACCAGCAGCAGCCAAATAAATTTATTGATCATGGCAAACTGGTAAGTTTTCAGTATTTCTTTGTTCGCAAAGTAATGTTCATGAAATATGCCCAGGCATTTATTGCTCTGCCGGGTGGTTTTGGTACGCTTGATGAAGTAATGGAAGCCATTACGTTGATACAGACCGGAAAAAGTGAACGCTTTCCTGTTATATTGGTTGGAAAAAGCTATTGGGGTGGACTATATAGCTGGATCGAGGAGAGCATGTACCGGGAGAACGGTTATATCCATGCTGACGATCTTGAATTCATCTATCTGGAGGATAGTCCGGAAGAGGTAATAGAAATTATCAAAAGATTTTATCCTGACGGCTATTCCCTTAATTTCTAACGCGTGTTATCGTGATATTTCCCTGTGAAAAAGCTGTATGGTACCATCTGCCTCAAATCAGGGCCGATCTTGCCATTGAGCTCGTTAAAACCGGCATGACCCAGTCGCAGGCGGCAAAGAAACTTGGCGTTACACCCGCTGCTGTTTCGCAGTATATCCATAAAAAACGGGGCATGCAATTGCAGAAGAGCAGAAGCTACCGCAAGGAGATTGAAATAGCGGTTAAAAAAATCTGTGAAGAGGCTGAGCCCGATGACCTTCATCAAATTGTCTGTAACTGCTGTCATCTGCTGCAAAAAGAGGACAAAGCAGGGAAATGAAGTCTGCGAGTCCTACAGTTCGACAATGATATGTGCTTCGGTTGCATGACCGTTCAGCAGATTCTTCAAGGTATCGATCAGCTCCATGCCGTACTTGTTGAGATAATAAAAAATATTGATGAGCCTCTCCTGGGGCAGCCCTTCCGGAAAAAGAGCGGTTTCTGCTTTCAGTATCTGCTCAAAAAGCTCTTCGTGTTTACGCCGGCTCGCCTTCCATGTTTTCTGTTCAATTGTTTCGATAATTTTTGCCGCCTGGACTGTTGATGCCGCCAGAAGCGGTTCAAGAGTAGGGTCAATCTTGGCAAGCACCGGTATGAGAGCGTCCAGCGCCCGGTTCATCTCCTTTTTTGTCTCTTCGAACAGTGCCTCAAGTTTAGGGTTCTCAGCGATGCCTATGGCACTTTTTTTCAACTGTTGCAGGTCGCTGAAGAGCGCATGATATATTTGCTTGCGCGATAGTCCCGGTTTTCCGATGACCTGGAGAAGCTTATCCATAATTCGGCTGATTTTTGGTTCAACCAGAGTAAAGCTTCCTCGGGGAATAATAAACGGCATGGTAATGCCAAAGTGTTCGTAGTTTTTGCGGTACTGCGCAAGGTAGCTGATCTCTCCTGGCCCGGCAATGCAGGCAAAGGTCGGCAGGACATAATCCTGGATAATGGGCCGGAGGACGACGTTGGGGCTGAACTGTTCAGGGTGATCCTGACAGAGTTCAAGCAGTTGGTGTTTTGAATAGCGTTGTTTGTCGGGCAGAATTGAAAAAGAATCTTCGGTCGGGTGCTCAATTTTCTGCCGCTGGCCAAGATGGTTGATATGAAAAAGATTGACCGTTCTTGGTTTTGTTTGTGCCGTGTAGCCCAGATTTTCGAGGCGTGAACTTTGTGCGACGACATTATAGGAGGAGGTCGGTGAGGTTGAGAGCTCCTGCAAAAAGATTTTGGCTGAAAGTTGCTTGAACTCGGGATCCTGGCTTGAGAGCAGAATCAGGGGCTGCTGGCGGAAAAGTTGCATCATGATGCGCGCAAAGCTCATCTCGAAGGTGCTTCCCGGATAATAGCATCCGGTGAGCATATCAGATATGCTTTGTTTGTGAGCGGAATCCGGCATGAGTTGGAGAAATTCCTCGACAGTACGGCTAATTTCTTCGCCAAAGCAACTGTTGGCCACCATCTGGTCCGGCATGTGCCGGTAAGGTTCCTGCTTGAAGTGAACGACCTGGTTTTCAGAAAAAATAGCGGTGTGGGCTGATTCTTCAAAGTCGTGGTCTTCACCTTCAAGCCAGAAGATCGGCACAAAATCGTATTCGGGAAAGAGGGCTTTCTGCCGTTCTGCGAAAATAATTGCTGTCAGAGCCTTATAGATGGTATACATCGGCCCGGTAAAGAGTCCGAGCTGCTGTCCGGTAACGACGGCCATGCACCGGGGTGATCGAAGTTTTGCTATCTCCCGGAGGTGGCGTTCTGAGCCACCGTAGCGGGTATTTTGTTTCGAAAGGAGCCGCACAAGGGTTTCGCGGTCAAATGTTCTTGATTCGAGCAGTCCGAGCTGCCGGTAATAATCAGCCTCTCTCTGGTAGTCAAGGTGAAAACATTCAGCAATTAACTCTGTCCGTTCGGAGCCCTCCGAGGTATAGTCACGGAAGAGTTTTGAAAATCCCTTTTTTGGGGTCAGGATATGTTTGTACTCAAGCAGAAAGGTGTTCACGGATTTATTTTTGCAGGTTCCATTGTTCAACGGCGCTGATAAACGGATGGTTTGTCAGGTCGCATGACAGTGGTGTAATGGTAACATAGTTCTGACGTATTGCGAACTCATCTTTGCGCAGCGTCTCATCAAGCAGTCGCAGGGTACCGCTCAGCCAGTAATAAGGATTGCCGAACATATCGTGTCGCTCAATGGCATCCTCCTGCCAGCGTGAACTTCCCTGTTCGGTGATCACAACGCCGGCAATCTGTGATTCAGCTACATTAGGAATATTGACCGAAAGAATTGTATCCGGCGGAAGCCCTTCAAGAAGCACTTTTTTTACCAGCTTGCGTGCAAACTTTCCGGCATAGGTAAAATCAGCATGTTCATAGGTTGTCAAAGAAAATGCAAGCGATGTGATTCCCTGAATAGCACCCTCAAGGGCTGCTGCTACAGTGCCGGAATAGAGGGTGTTTGTCGCTGTGTTGCTGCCGTAATTGATGCCTGAAACAATAAGATCTGGTTTCTCAGGTAGGATATGGCTCAGCGCTACCTTGATGCAGTCTACAGGGGTTCCTGATACCGTATATCCAAAAAATCGGCCGTTTTTAAGGAATTTTTTGATTCTCAGCGGGACACCGAGTGTCATGGCATGGCTCATGCCGCTATGCGGTTCTGCTGGAGCAACGACGGTCACCCGTCCGATTTTTTTCATTGCCGCCGCAAGTACGTGAATGCCCTCTCCTTCAATGCCGTCATCATTGCAGACCAGTATATGAGGTTTTTGCTGTGTATCGACGTTATTCTCTTCGTTTATCATGAGCTTGTTTTCGGTGTCTGGTGCTTCAGGTGCATAAAAATACAAAAAAGTTCTGCTCAAAAGTTATGGCCAATACTGAAATAAAAGATTGTATCTGAAAATCTTAACGATGTGGATTCAATATTATGAGCCTTTTCGAAAAACGGGAAAGCTTTTGAAACGGTAACCCTTGCCGGGCCGAGAGGGGTATCCCAAATCATGCTGGTTCCGACGCCGTGAATAATGCGTGTTGCGGAGATGTCATCCAGTTCATTCCAGACATTTCCGACATTGTAGTGCAGGAGCAACGACGTCGGAAAGAGAATGTCGAATGAGGGTTTGTAGCGCAAGTCCATTCCGGCAGCAGCCATATTATTGCAGGGAAGATCGTTTTCTTTTAACCCGATGAACCGCTGGCTGTAGGTTGTGCCCGGCCCCCCGAGAAAAAATTTCTGCGACAGGGGCATGTTTTTGCTGCTTATGCCGAAAAGTCCCGACAACTGGAGCATGGTTTTGTGCCCAAGCCGGATATTCTCTTCATGGTTCCCCGATAGCTGCCAGAGATTTTCGTGATTGTCAAGCATTGCAGGGGTAAACGCATAACGAAAGTTCGTATAGGTTCCCTTCGAAGGAAGCAGGGGATTGTCGCGTGAATCAAGGGTAAACTGCGTGCCGATGGAGAGCATTTTGGCCGTTCCGGTTTGCAGTGCTGTGCCGGTACTCTTTTCAGCATAGGATTGTGAATTTTGCAGGGTCATATCGGCAATAAACTGTCCGTTCTTTCGGATTCTTATACCGAAAGCCGGGTTGAAGCCATATTTCTGGATTCCGTAATTATTGGTGTTGCCTTCAGAATTGCGGTTTTCAAATTCATGCTGGTCAAAAAAGAGGCGTGAGGACATCGTCAGGTGGGACGGTCCAATGCGCGGCATATTGAATTCAAGATCAACGCTGTTGCTTTTTCTACCTGTTTTCAGCCAGCCGCCGATAGAGTTGTTTGTTCCGCCAAGATTTTCATTTCTGATATCAAGGAGAAACTGGGCGTTGTTTGTTTCATCATAACGCAATCCAAGCCGGAGTACTGACGAGTTTTTTTCTTCAAGCGTAAATCGGATGAGCGTATTTTTATCGGGCTGTGATGCCGAAGGAGATTCTGCGGAGATGGAGACACGACTGAATACTCCCATTTCATAAAGATTATCGACAGACTCTTCGGCTTTCCGAGTGCTGAGCGGGTGTGCGGGATCGATTTTTATTTCCCGTTCTATCGGTGTAATTCCGGTGAAGCTCCTGTTCCGGAGTATCTCGACATCGTCAGGTTTTCCGGATGAAACGGTTACCAGAAGGGTGCCATGCTCAATTGCTGTGGTTTCAATCGTGACGAGGCTGTATCCTTTTTTCCGGTATTTTTTTACCAGAGTTTCAAGAGCTTTGGTCCCAGCTGCATTGGTATAGAGTGTTTTTGATACCGGCTTGAAGCAGGATTCGATCTCTTCCTGCGAAAGTGAGTCAGGTGGCCCTCCTGTTACGGTTACATCTTTTATTACGGGCAGCGGTTCAAGGTGAAAGACGGCTGTTTTGCGTTGGTTGTCCACTTCGGCATAGACCCTGGTGAAAAGATCTGTTTCGAGGAGCTCCCGAAGGGTCTGGGCAAGGTCAGTTGCATTGCGGACAATGGCTGAAACAATAAGGTAGTGTTCCCGATATTCCGGACGATCCTGGGGAAAATGAATGGTTTTGGCGTACCCTCCAATTGCTGTGCTGCGGTAACTTTTGCCTTCTATACTGCGTTTTATGGTTCCTGCAAGAACTTTTCCTTTGGAATAGCCTGCATCCACAAGAGCCTTGATATCGGAAAAATCAGTGGCTTTATGCTCGCTGAGATCGGGAGTGATGACGATGTCAGCTTTTGCCAGTTGTGCCGGATATTGCTGTTGTGTCAGGATGGTCATGGTTTGGTCGGCCGCTTTCCAGGGCAGATTAAGCTCCCCCCCGGTGGCGTACATGCTGCCGTGAGTATCGACTGCAATTTTATAGTTTGCTTTGAAGGTATCAAGTTCGTCAACCGGAAGATTTGCAACGAGTCCTCCGTCAACCAGTTGATAGCCGTCACGGATGATCGGTTCAAAAAAAATCGGTACGGTACTGCTTGCCCGCATTGCTTCTGACAGGGAGCCTGAAGTGAGCGTGATACGCTTTCCCGTCACCAGATCGGTCGATACAGCCCTGAAGCTGACCGGAAGTGAAGAAAAGTCGTTTGAAGACTTATAAAGACTGTTTAAAACCAGCAGGTCGATGGTTCCGGTCAGTGCCTGGGCGGAATTAAGTGATTTAGGAATAAGAAGCTTCAGTTTGTCGAAACGGATAGCGATGGAGGCCCGGTCACGGATTTTCTGCTGTTCAAGAAAAATGTTTGACCGGGTATAATCATTGCGAAGAGAGATCATGGATTGCCAGGGCAAGGTATTGGCGATCTCTTCCAGTTCATTCGGGCTGTATCCGCAACTGTAAAGCCCGCCGATAATTGCACCCATGCTGGTGCCTGCAATAAAATCAACGGGAACACCCTCTTCATCAAGCGCCTTGAGTATCCCGATCTGTGCAAGAGCGTTGGCTCCGCCGCCTGACAGGGCAAGACCGACGGTTTTTCTTGCTGGCCTCATCGCGTGGCGGAGGGCAAAACGGCGCATGGGGATTTTAAGCGTGTCGGGATAGATAATGGTTGACGGTGATGCTACGGCATCGACAGGTGCTCCAATTACAGGGAGCAGGAGAGCAACAAAAAGAGCTGCTATGCAGAAAACGGTTCTAACGTTCAACAATGGTGGTACTCCCGGGTTCATAAGTCTATGATAATGCCTCTTTCTGCCGGCTGCTTTTGAGATCTCATGCGGACTTCCTATCTTCAGCTTTAATGTATAACCTTTACATCTTATTTTGAAAATGGCTTGGTTTAAACGGGTAAAACCCTCAATACGTCCGACCGACAAGCGTGATATGCCGGAAGGGTTGTGGTGGAAATGTGAAAAGTGCGGAGCGATGCTTCATAAAAAACAGTTTGAAGATTACTGTTTTACCTGTTCGGAATGCAGTCACCATTTCAGAATATC
This sequence comes from uncultured Chlorobiaceae bacterium, assembly GCA_903820085.1. Classification (GTDB taxonomy): domain Bacteria; phylum Bacteroidota; class Chlorobiia; order Chlorobiales; family Chlorobiaceae; genus Chlorobium. The sequence continues at coordinate 119,589 of CAIJGA010000001.1, read as the reverse complement.
CCCCTATAAATATTTTTCACTTCTTTTCGACGACGACAAGTACTCTGAATTTGATGATAATTTGCGTTCGGCTGACCCTCTCGGCTTTATCGATACAAAAAAATATCCAGACCGCGTGCATGACACCATAGAAAAAAGCGGAAAAACGGAAGCATGCCGAAATGCGTATGGAGAAAGTGGAGGCAGCCCTCTTGTTGTTTCAGCAATGGATTTTGGCTTTATCGGTGGTTCAATGGGCTCGGTTGTCGGTGAAAAAATAGCCCGTGCTGTTGACAAGTCACTCGAACTGGATGCTCCTCTTCTGGTGATCTCCCAGTCAGGCGGAGCGAGGATGATGGAGGGCGCCTTCAGTCTCATGCAGATGGCCAAAACCGCGGCACGACTAACCCGGCTGAGCGAAAGAAAACTGCCCTTTATCTCTCTGATGACCGATCCGACCATGGGTGGAATCAGCGCCTCCTTTGCCATGCTCGGCGACATCAATATCAGCGAGCCAAAAGCCCTTATCGGGTTTGCTGGCCCCAGAGTGATCCGCGATACCATCAAAAGGGATCTGCCGGAAGGGTTCCAGCGAGCCGAATTTCTTCTTGAACACGGTTTTCTTGATCGTATTATCCATCGCCGGGATCTGAAAACTGAACTGACCAGTCTGCTTGGTATGCTGAAGGGTTAGTGCCAGGCAAGTGCGGCCGACGTCACTGGGAATTGTGCCATGAAAATTTTTTTGATTTCAAGGGCAATTTCCTGGTGCTCCTGCTGTGTGCTTTTGTCGGTTCTCACCTCCAGATAGTGGATCCAGCTTCTGACGGAGCCCTTCATATAGAGTTTTGTCTGGGTAGCCATCGGCAGGAGCACTCTGGCACACTCCTTGGCAATACCCTTTTCAAGAGCCTTGTTGTATGCTTCAAGCGTCAATCGGGCAATGCGTTCCTGCGCCTCATCAAACCATGTTCTTGTTGCGTCATCAAGATCGTTCAGCGAGTTCTGGCGGTTTTTGCTGTCCTGGCGTCTCGGACTGTATCGCTCGATTTCCTGAGCTTTGGCGTAGCGTTGTGAGAACTCCTGAAACTGAAAGCTTTTATGGCGAAGAATCTGTGGCGAAATAGCTCTTGATGTCACAATTTCAACGGTCATGTCCACCATTTCAAAGACGCTCCAGTGCTTGTGCGCAATACAGTAGGCAAGCAGTTTTTCATAATCGGGCGTCTCCTGATGCGGACTGGACACTCTTGCGCAGTAAGCAATAAGTCCTTCAGGGGAGAGTGGCTGATTTTCAACCTGGATCAGCGGAGTGGTGACCGAGATGAGCCGTACCTGCATGTTCCTCAATATTTTTTGTGGTTTTTGAAGAGCAATATAGAGAAACTGTTGCATTTTGAAACAGTTTCAGTTTTCCGGCTCTTCCGTTTTGGCAGAAAGCATCCTTTTTTGCTAATTGGAACCGGAGTTCTTGATTTGTTGTTGTCACTACGTATTTTAACCATTCGTATCAGTGGTTCGGATATTGGGCCTGAATGACCGTAAGGCAGGTCCGATCTCCATCTGGTTACCAAAAGACTTACCAAACTCAAACGACAGGGCAGTTATGGCTAATATTAATTTCGGTTTTGAGCACCATGCCAGAAAAATGTATTCCGGGGCTATTGAAGAGGGGATTACCAATACCCTTGTGCCCATGGTTATAGAAACTTCCGGGCGTGGCGAGCGGGCATTCGATATTTTTTCACGGCTTCTGCGGGAACGCATTATTTTTCTCGGCAGCGGTATTGACGAACACGTTGCAGGGCTGATCATGGCCCAGCTTATTTTTCTCGAATCAGAGGATCCTGAGCGCGATATTTTTATCTATGTCAACTCTCCGGGCGGCAGTGTCTCTGCCGGTCTCGGCATCTATGACACCATGCAGTATATCCGTCCCGATGTCTCGACTGTCTGCGTCGGCATGGCGGCAAGCATGGGTGCATTTCTGCTTGCAAGCGGAGCAAAAGGCAAGAGGGCATCGCTTCCCCATTCAAGAATCATGATTCATCAGCCATCCGGCGGCGCACATGGACAGGAGACCGATATTGTTATCCAGGCTCGGGAGATAGAGAAAATCCGCCTGTTGCTCGACGAACTGCTTGCCAGTCATACCGGCAAGGATGTACAGCAGGTAAGGGAGGATTCGGAAAGGGATCGCTGGATGAATGCCCAGGAAGCGCTTGATTACGGTATTATCGACGCTATTTTCCAGAAACGTCCCCTTCCTGACAAGAAGGACTAACCCCGACCGATGTTATCATGAGCGATCAGACCGAAATATTCAATCTGGAAAAATGCTATAATCATCACGATGTCGAAGAGCGGTGGGGAAGTGCGCACTGGGAGGCAATCGGCAGTTTCCATGCCGAAAGCGCCCGCGTGCTCGACAAGGGTAAAGAGCCCTATACCGTGCTCATGCCCCCGCCGAATGTGACGGGAAGTCTGACGCTTGGCCATGTGCTGAACCATACGTTGCAGGATATTTTTATCCGTTACAGCCGCATGACCGGCAAAGAGGCCCTGTGGCTTCCCGGTACCGATCATGCCGGCATTGCAACGCAGACGGTGGTGGAGCGCAAGCTGAAAAAAGAGGGGATAACCCGCCACGATCTTGGACGCAAGGAGTTTTTGGGCCATGTCTGGCAGTGGAGGGATGAGTATGGTGACCTCATTCTTCGCCAGCTTCGCCGGCTCGGCATCTCCTGTGACTGGCGGCGCAACATCTTTACCATGGACGAAGGCCCCTCAAAGGCGGTCATCAATGCCTTCGTTACCCTTTACCGTGACGGATTGATTTACCGTGGTACCCGCATCATCAACTGGTGCCCTGTTTCACAGACGGCACTCTCGGATGAAGAGGTGATCATGAAGCCCCGCAAGGACAGTCTGGTCTATGTGCAGTATGCCCTAGTCAGTCATCCCGGCCAATTCATCACCATTGCTACCGTCAGGCCTGAAACCATTCTGGCCGACGTTGCCATTGCCGTCAACCCCAAAGATCCCCGTTATGCCGCTCTGGTAGGCGAGCTTGCCGTGGTGCCGGTTGCAGGGCGCTATATTCCCATTATTGCTGATGACTATGTTGATATTGAGTTTGGTACCGGTGCACTGAAAATCACTCCGGCTCATGATGCCAACGACTATGAGGTTGCAAAGCGCCATAATCTTCCGATCCTTTCCGTTGTCGGCAAAGATGGCAAAATGACCGACGAGTTTGGCTATGGTGGCCTGGACCGGTTTGTTGCCCGCGAAAAAATTCTTCGCGATCTTGAAGAGCTTGGCAATCTTGTCCGTGTTGAGGAGTATGAACACAATGTCGGTTATTCCGAACGGGCCGATGTGGTTGTTGAACCCTATCTTTCCGAGCAGTGGTTTGTCAAGATGAAACCTCTGGCTGAAGCGGCCCTGCAGGTTGTCAATGACGGTGAAATACGCTTTCATCCCCCGCACTGGATCAACACCTACCGTCATTGGATGGGAACTATCCGTGACTGGTGCATCTCCCGTCAGCTCTGGTGGGGGCACCGCATTCCGGCCTGGTACGACAGTGACGGCAAGGTATGGGTTGCCGCCTCCTATGAAGAGGCCTGTCATCTTGCCGGTACCGACAAGCTGGTGCAGGACGATGATGTACTCGATACCTGGTTCTCTTCGTGGCTCTGGCCGCTGACAACACTCGGCTGGACAGACAAGCAGAGTGACAATGAAAATCTCCGGGCATTTTATCCGACCGATACGCTGGTAACGGGGCCGGATATCATTTTTTTCTGGGTTGCCAGAATGGTGATGGCCGGGCTTTATTTCAAGGGGACGGTTCCTTTCCGCGACGTTTATTTTACCAGCATTATTCGTGACATGAAGGGGCGCAAGCTCTCGAAGTCACTCGGCAATTCGCCTGACCCCATCAAGGTTATGGATACCTACGGTACCGATGCCCTGCGCTTTACCATTATCTATATTGCGCCGCTCGGGCAGGATGTCCTTTTCGGTGAGGAAAAGTGCGAACTCGGCCGGAATTTTGCCACCAAAATCTGGAACGCATCCCGCCTGGTCTTCATGCAGCGCGAGAAGTACTTCCGCGATCACGAAGAGTTTTCCTCCGTCTATCTCAATTTCAATCCCCGTTCCGCAACAGGTGATCTTGCAGGGCAGTGGCTGTTGGCCGGATATCATGGCATGCTTGAGCGCTATCACACTGCTTTTAAGCAGTTCAGGGTCAATGATATTGTCAAGAATCTCTATGACTTTTTCTGGCGCGACTATTGCGACTGGTATCTGGAAGCCATGAAGGTCAGGCTTTCAGGAGAGTTGACAAGAGAAGAGGCACAGCAGGTGGTCTGCCTAGCAGTGCATGTGCTTGACGGCACTCTCAAGGCGCTGCATCCGGTGATGCCGTTCATTACCGACGAGATTTGGCACCAGGTTCTTCAGCGTCCCTCGGAAGAAAGTGTTGCCCTTTCGCCTATGCCTCTTTCCGACAGTGAACTTGCAGGCATCGATCTCCATGGTTTTTCCCTGATACAGAAGCTGGTGGGGGAGGTAAGAAGTCTCCGCTCACTCTTCGGCGTTCCCCACAGCAGCAAGGCCTCTGTTCTTTTCAGGCCTGGCAATGAGAGCGACCGTTTCCTTATTGCAGCCAATCTTCCGCTGATTGCGGCGCTTGGGCAATGCATTCCCCAGCTCATGGCAGATGCAGAGCGTCCTAATCATGCAGCAGGTTCCGTCGTTGAGGGAAATGAACTATTTGTGCTGCTCGAAGGGTTGATATCATTCGATAAAGAACGTGCCAGGCTTCAGAAAGAGATTGGTAATATTGCTTCCTATGTCAGTTCAATTCACAAGAAGTTGGCAAGCAGGGGTTTTGCAGACAATGCCCCGCCAGATGTTATTTCAAAAGAGCGTGAAAAACTCAGGGAGGCCGAGGAAACCCTCGAAAAACTCACCAGTAATCTTGAAGTGCTTAGTGACTGATGAAAAGGGAGTATGCTGAAGCTGTTTGCCGCGACCTGATGGCTTGCGGAAGGAAGGAAAAAACTTTTATTAGATTTAATCAGCTTTTAATAATATCTTCCGACTTTTCCGGCTTGCCCCTGCAAGCTGTCAGTAAAGTTAAAACGCTGAAGTTCGCAAGGAGACGTTATACATGAGGCAACTCAAAATAAGCAAACAGATAACCAATCGTGAGAGCCTTTCTCTCGATCGTTACCTGCAGGAGATAGGAAAATATGACCTGTTGACAGCCGAAGATGAGGTCAAGCTGACCAAGGCAATCAAAGAAGGCTTTGATATGCCAGTCGATACGACCGAATACAAGAGGGCGAAACGCGCTCTTGACAAGCTGATCAAGGGTAACCTGCGCTTTGTTGTTTCTGTGGCCAAACAGTATCAGAACCAGGGGCTGACCCTCGGTGACCTTATTAATGAAGGAAATCTTGGTCTTATCAAGGCCGCCAAGAGGTTTGATGAAACCCGCGGCTTCAAGTTTATCTCTTATGCCGTATGGTGGATTCGCCAGTCCATTCTTCAGGCTCTGGCCGAACAATCCCGAATTGTAAGGCTTCCCCTGAACCGGGTAGGAACGCTCAACAAGATCAGCAAAGCCTACAGTCAGCTTGAACAGGAATTTGAACGCGACCCGAACACAAGGGAGTTGGCCACCTTGCTTGAAATGGATTCGCAGGACGTCGCCGACACCCTGAAAATAGCTGGACGCCATGTTTCGGTCGATGCCCCGTTTGCCCAGGGTGATGACAACCGCCTGCTCGATGTCTTGCAGAACGATGGCCATCTGCCCGATTACGGCCTTAACCGCGATTCCCTCACCCTTGAGGTCGAACGCTCCCTCTCCGTCCTTGCACCTCGAGAAGCAGACGTCATCAAGTCCTACTTCGGAATCGGTATGGACAATCCCCTCACGCTCGAAGAGATCGGTGAAAAGTTCCGTCTGACCCGCGAACGCGTGCGCCAGATCAAGGAAAAGGCAATACGCAGGCTCCGCCAGTCGGCGTACAGCAAGATATTGAAGGAGTACATCGGAAGCTGATTTTCGGAAGCTGCGGTATAAGGCGTGGCCGGTTCATGCGACATTTTTAATACCTATGAAAACCGTCTTTGCCCATACACCACAGCAGACTCTTCTTGCCGGTATCTTTCTTTTGCTCGCCCTTCTTTTTTCTCCTCAAGCATCTGCTGCGCCACTGCAACTTGGTGGGCGCAGCGCATATGACCTGGCAGGGCATATGGAGCTCATGAAAGACCCCTCTTTAAGCCTCGGATTTACTGACGTACTGAAAGCAGCCAAGAACGGCCGTTTTCACCCTCTTGAAGGTAACCTCAATAACGGCTATAAGCGTGAAGCCTGCTGGCTCCGGTTCACCATCGAACGCAATGCTTCATTTCCTGCAGAGGGCTGGCTCAGGCTTAAACCGAATTACGTCAATTATCTGACGCTCTATATTCAGACTCCCGGGCATGACCCCTCGCTTGCCTCCTCCTATTATATCGTGCGCCTTGGTAACCATATCCCAGCCCTTCAGCGTCCTGTACTCCATCCCGACTTTGTTGTTCCACTTGTTCTGCCCGCGTCCGCACCGGTAATTATCTATGCACGGGTTTTCTCAAACAGTTCAATCAGTCTTGCTGGAAATATTCACACAACCGAAGACCTGCGCGACTACACAAATCTTCATGTCATCCTCCAGTCAGCCTTTCTCGGCATCGCCCTGACGCTCCTTGTGATAAACACAATTTTTTATATTTCAACTCGAGACACCCTTTTTCTCTATTATTCCCTCTACCTACTGGTCGGAATAATTTTTAACTTCGCCGCTGAAGGGGTATTGACCCTTTTATTTCCCTCAATAGTACATCAGGTCTCAGATTATCTCATCTATGGTGGAATTGGTGCAAATATTCTGGTTTACAGCGAATTCTCCCGTAAACTCTTTTTTTCGGTTGCAGGTTCATGGAGTCTGCGCTATATGCGCTTTCTCTCATTGCTTGGATTTCTGACAATGGCAGCGGTTCCTTTAGGTTTTTATCCGCTTATTGCTCCGCTTGCCTTTATCGGAACATTAACCCTGGTTGTCATACAGTTGTCCTTGAGCGTAAGGTTACGTGCTCAATTCCCCGGAGTCGGAATATTTATTGTTGTCGCATTTGCTGTCAGCACTCTCGGTTATTTTCATATGTTGCTTCGTCTTATGGGCATCATACCGCTTGGCTTTTTATGGGATATGAATACTGTTCAGTTCACATCCCTTTTCCATATAACCCTTATATCTATAGCGCTCTCCAGACGGGTACTTATAGCTGAACGGGTGCTGACGGAGAGGGTCCAGCAGGCACTCAATATTGCAAAAGAGACTGAACAAAAGGCACTTGCCCTTGCCAGCGATATGACGCAGGAACTTCGCAAAAGCAAGGAGATGCTTGAAGTTGCATTTGTGGCTGAACGCCAGGCTCTTGATCAGCAACATCGATTTCTCTCCATGTTATCACACGAATATCGTACTCCTCTTGCTGTTATCAGCGGAAACCTCGATCTTATTGATCTCCAGGAGGGAAGAGGCAAACAGTCCGGATATGATGAAGAGCTCAGTGCAATGCACCTTGCTGTTGACCGGCTTGTTGATGTCATGGATGTTTCCCTGAAGCGAAGCCGTCTGACAGCCCCGGGCCTACATGGCAAGTTTCAGATTATTGCGGTTGCTCCTTTTCTTTCCTTGCAGCTTGGACTCATGCTTACTATATGGCCTCATCGTACTTTCAACTACACCGAGGCTGCCAGAAACCAAAACATTGTCGGTGATCCTCAACAACTTAAAATTGCATTGTTCAACCTTTTTGACAATGCGGCCAAATACTCTCCGTCGATTTCTGTTATTGAGGTTGAAAGTCATATTGATCAGGGTGACGTAGTCATAACAATACAAAATCAGGGTGAGCGCTTTAAAAGTGAAGAGGGTGCAGATTTTTTTGCTAAATTTACCAGGGGAGCCAACAGCAACAATGTTGCCGGGGCTGGTGTAGGCCTCTGGCTTGTCCGGCAGATCATTGAACAGCATCATGGTCAGGTCCGGCTTGACTCTGTGGCTTCACATATTGTTGCAACCGTTCGTATTCCTCTCGCTGACGCTGTTTGCGAACTACCACTGGAAAACTCATCAGTCATGCCTGCACCTAAAAATTTATGACACAGGATATTCCACAGAATAACCGTCATGTCATCGTTGTCGAAGATGACAAACCTCTGCGTGAAAGTGTTGTCAAATATCTGACACTTGACGGATACCAGGTCACCGGGGTAGGCTTAGCGCAAGAATTTTACCAGCAAATATTCGCCAAATCCTATGCGGTAGCCATCATCGACGTCGGTCTTCCTGACCAGAGCGGTCTGATCCTGGCCGAATACGTCCGAAAAAACACCGACATACGTATCATCATGTTTACAGCCCGTGCCATCATTGATGACCAACTTGCCGGTCATCAGGCAGGGGCAGATATCTATCTCGTCAAACCGGTCGATTTCCGTCAACTCTCGGTCTCCATAGCAACCCTTCTCAGCCGCATTCCCACTTCAGCACATTTTATTACTGAAAAACCTCCGGAACCGCCTCTGCCGGAAGCATGGCGTCTCATTCCCATGCAATGGACGCTTCAGAGCCCTCTTGGGGTATGCATCAAACTCACGACCAAAGAGCTTGACTTTATGACCATGCTTGTCTCTCCCCAAAAAGCGGTGATTGCACGTCTTGAACTGCTGAAAAACCTTGGCTACTTCAACAATGAATCCGGCAACCACTCCCTGCAATCTCTGGTCAACCGCCTTCGTTATAAAATACAATCCTGCTGCTCACTCTCTCCCATCCAGACCTCCCATTCCGTCGGCTATATTTTTATGGACGAAATCACCATCGAGTGATTCTCCGCTCATTCCGCCCGGATATTCCGTTGATTGTGTTAAAAAAATGACAATTAATGCGTTGCAACAAAACAACTTTAATTTTTTATTAAAGACGGCAACAGTTATGTCTCTTTATGCGCAATTCCCGAAAACCCTTTATGAGTCAACCGCAAACGATCGAGAACAACTCCCCAAAATGGATCATTGTTGCCGAAGGTGACCAGTCTCTTTGCATAGGCATGGTCAACTATCTCCTGTTTCATGGATATAGGGTTACAGGGGTAGGTTCGGCCTATGACTTCTACCGTCAGGTTTTTGCAGAACCATATGCTGTTGCCATTATTGATGATGCTCTCCCCGACCAGAGCGGCCTGTTGGTGGCCGAATACGCAAGAAAAAACACGGCCATGCGCATCATCACCCTTTCAGAACCCCTCTTCTCCTCAACGGTGCAAGCCAATATCAAGTCCGGAGCCGATCTGAACTTGGTAAAACCAGTTGACTTTCGCCTGCTTGCCGCCTGTGTAACCAACCTCTTCGGCCGTCTCGATTCGTCGATTCCCGATGACCGGCCGAAATCTCACACAAACCTCACAGAAATAGCACAGCATGAACCGGTATAGGGTTCGTTTTTTTGCCTTTTATCCGCTCCTTCCCGGATTGTAACGATCGTTAAAAAATGACATTTAATGCGTTGACTTACCGCATATAAAAAGATTATTATTGCATGCAGAAGAAGCCTTAATTCGTTGAATTTACCAAGGCATAATGTCCAAAAAACACAACCAACTTAAAATAACATTACCAATGAAATATTCACGTAAAGCGCTCTACGGATTACTGTTTCTCCTGATAACCGTGATGACTTCGGTTTCAGAGCTCAGGGCAGCAGAGAAGAATATTGCCGGGCACACCATCAGTTCGGTATCCATTGATGGTCAGGTCTGGATGCAGGAGAATCTTGACGTCAGCAGTTATCGAAACGGAGATAAAATTCGATATGCCGCTACGAATCAGGATTGGCTTGACGCCGCAGCCAAAGGCGAAGGAGCATGGAGCTACTACAAGAATGATGCTGCCAGCAACGGAAAATATGGTCGTCTTTATAACTGGTATGCCGTGCACGATCCTCGCGGTCTTGCTCCGTCAGGGTGGCATATACCGACTTCTCAAGAATTGAACAAACTTGCAACAGCGCTGGGCGGCATACCAGTTGGCGGAGGAAAACTGAAGTCTACCGGATCGTCGCTCGAGATCAGCTCCAATTTTGCAGCCGATAACAGCAACCGGTTCAGTGCACTGCCGGGAGGCATGAGAGGCACTGGCGGAGACTTTATCTTTATGGGTGATAATGCCTTTTTCTGGTCTTCTTCTGAATCAACTTCGCTGATATCATGGTACAGTGTTGTTGGTCACCTTCCAATAGTTGTTCAAGGCACCGAACACAATGCAGATGGCATGTCCGTACGCTGCATCAGGATTTAAAAGGATTGACGATTTATGATTCTTCATTTGCCCGGAAAACCTGTTTAAACAGGTTTTCCGGGCAATTCAATTTCATTCCCTCCAAAAGCATGGTTCGTCCCTGTAATCGTGTTATTGTTGACCGCACAGCTAACCTGAGATAAAACCGAGACAGAACGATAACCCCTTTATCTGTTTGAATATATGCCTACGGCAAGCAACTATTCATGAGAGGACAAAGGAGTAGATGGGGGAACTGTATGTGTCGCACATTCAACGCGAACAAACCCCGTAGTCGGGGCAATAAAGAGAATGGTTCCTGTTTTTTTTTGGTTTCGAACAACCTGTTGATACCAGGCCGGTTAGCCCGAAACAATCTGATTCGGGCTAACGGAATCACGGGTATAATGGCACACAGGATCTGCCACCAGTTCCTCGCGCTCGGTAGGTTCCGCAAGTTCCGGGACAACGGAATAAAAACGCCACTCTTTATTAACAATCCGGGCTCCGTGACCAAACGTGAAGTATGACCATGCCCACTGCAGGATAACAAACAAACGGTGTTTAGCCCCGCTGAGATAGTAGATATGCACCCCCAGCCATATCATCCATGCAGGCAGGCCTGAAAGCTTGACGTTTCCCCGTTCCGCAATGGCCGCATGTTTACCGATAGTAGCCATCTGCCCCTTGTCGCGATTGATGAAAGGCTTTCTGGATTTACCACTGATGTCGAGCAGAATATTTTTACCAATTGCATCGCCCTCCTGCAGGGCAACAGATGCCTGACCGGGAAGCGTATTGTCATCTGGAAGGGAAAAATGGGCTTGATCACCCCCGCAAAAAACCTCTGGGGATCCTATGACACTGAGATCTTCACCAACCAGAATACGACCGCTGCTGTCGGTTGCAAAACCTATCGTTTTTCCTATGCTTGTAGCCCTTACTCCTGCAGCCCAGAGCACTGTTCCTGCTTCGATACGCTCATTGCCTACCTGAATGCCATCGGCATCAATATGAGTGACCAGACTGCACGACCAGACCTGTACCCCAAGATTTTCAAGCGCACGTGATGCCTTTAGAGATAGTTCCGGAGAGAAGCTTTGAAGAATACGTTCTGTGGAATGGACAATAAAAATCCTTGTCAGTGTAGAGTCTATATTTTTGTAATACTTCGACAAAAAGAAGCGACTCATCTCACCTATTGAACCCGCAAGCTCAACTCCAGTGGGGCCTCCTCCAACAATAACAAAGGTGAGCAATTTTCTTTTTTCCGCCAAATCCTGAGTGCGTTCAGCATTTTCAAACGCTTCCATGACTCTCCTTCGAATTTCAGCAGCCTGGGCAATCGTTTTCAGACCAGGAGCAAACTCCTCCCACTCATTATGGCCAAAATAATGATGCTTTGATCCGCAGCATAAGACGAGATAATCATACTGCATGTCGCCAAAATCAGTAAAGACCGTTTTTTTGCGAGGATCAACAGTCTTTACAACTCCCTTCAGCACGGTCACATTTTTGTACTTCGAAAGAATAATGCGTAGAGGGTAGGCAATCTCACCCGCATTTAGCGCCCCCATGGCAACCTGATAAAGTAGCGGCTGAAAAAGCTGGAAATTATTCTTGTCAATGAGGGTGACCCTGACCTCCTTGCTGTTGCCAAGCGATTTGGCAACATTGAGACCAGCAAATCCACCCCCGACAATCACGACATGTTTCATGTTCTCACTTAACACCATTTAACTAATCACGCACGACCATCACGTCCGTTGAATATACGAACCCTGCGTTCCTAACCTTATTATTTTGTTCAATTAACAACATTGTAACGAAAATTAATTACCTGCCCGGTTGCTTAGCTCAAACATCAAGAAACCCGAAGCTGCTCCTTCGAAAAATACCAGTTGATTATCAGTCGCGCTCTCGCACGAATACCCGCCCGTGGTGAGGCGGCGTTGCAAGCGGCAAGCTGCCGCCAGTTTGTGTAATCACTTCATAAGCCCTAATTTGCTCACCAACTTCTTTGAATTTTCATGCAATCCATAATCCGGTGCAAAAGATGAAACCAAAGGGTATTCGATTCATCATTTCAGCCCTTTTTCTTGCACTGTTCATGCTTCTCAGCGGAGTATTGCAAGCGAAAGCTGCAGTAGCACTATTTGAGCGAGCAAACTTTGTGCTGATCCGCGGCGGTGAGTTTACGATGGGGAGCCCTGCGAGTGAGGCTAATCGCCAAAGCGATGAAACCCAGCACCAAGTGAGATTGAGCGACTTTTTGATGAGCAAATATGCAGTAACTGTTGCCGAGTTCAGAAGATTTGTTGAAGCGTCAGGATACCAGACAGATGCTGACAATACAGGTTTCAGCGTTATCATCTGCAATTGTGAAGTGAACGCAGGGAAAGGAGTAAACTGGCGTTGTGGAGTATCGGGGAGTGTGCGCCCTCAGAGTGAAGAGAACCATCCGGTTGTGCATGTGAGCTGGAATGATGCTGTAGCTTATTGCAAATGGCTTTCGAAAAAAACGGGGAAACAGTTTCGTTTGCCAACAGAGGCTGAGCGTGAATATGCATGCCGTGCAGGAAGCACAACACCCTTCAATACAGGAGATAGCCTGACAACCGACCAGGCAAACTATGGCAGCAATTGTTCCAATAACAATAATCTGACAGGTGTGTTCCCGCAGAATACGGTCGCGGTTAACAGCTTTTTGCCCAATGTATGGGGGTTGTACAACATGCACGGCAATGTCTGGGAGTGGTGCAGTGACCGGTATGGTGAAAATTATTATAACGGGCCTAAAGCGAAAGAGAGGGTTTTTAATCCTGCAGGGCCGGCAACAGGATCGTACCGTGTGCTTCGTGGCGGGAGCTGGGGTAACGACGCCGACTGCTGTCGGTCGGCTTATCGGAACTGCGGCATCCCCCACCGCCGGAGCTACTTTATTGGCTTCCGCTTGGTCCTCGTCCCGTAGTCAATTGGCGTATTGACTTCAAACAGTATAGAGGCTCAGGCCTCTACAAAAAAGCCTCAGAAATAAACCGGTGCCTTTCCTCCAGCCCTCTAATATTCCGTTGTTGGTGCAATCGCTTTGATCTCGACGGTCGCACCGGGCATGTAAGGTTGAGCTCAGTCGATCGAGGTTTTATAAATGATATAACCGACTCCGAGAAAGAGAATATTCGGCAGCCATGCGGCGAGCATTGGGCTTATGATTCCCTGGTATCCGAGGATTGCGCTGGTTTTTTGCAACCCCAGAAAGAGAAATCCGGCAAAAAGGGTGATGCTTATTTCAGAAGCCAGTCCGCCTCTCTTCTTTTTTGCGGAAAGGGGTACGCCGATGAGAATGATGATGAGTGAGGAGAAAGGCAGGGCGATTTTGTTGTGAAATTTTACCATTGAGCGTTCCAGCCCGGAAAAACCGGCACCTTTTTTTTCTGCAAGGTATCGGTAGTGGCGGATGATGTTCATTTCGTCCGGCTGAAGATTGAGCTCAGCCAGTGATTTCGGTGAAAGGTGAAGTTTAAGCGGTTTTGCCCCAGCAAAATGAAACGCTTCATTCTCTCCGGTAAAGATGCGGGTCGAGGCGTTCTGCATCAGCCACACTTTGTGTGTTGGTTCGTAGCGCATGGTGTCAGCATCGGTTCGCGATACGAGCCGTGCGCCTCTGAACTCTTCTATGGAAACGGTGCTGAGCGTTGAGCAGTCAAGATCGAGAGTTCCTATCGAGACGATACGGTCTCCTGGCTCAAGAACATGGATATTCCGGTTTTGAAGAGGCTCGGAGGGATGTTTGTTAAAATTATGCTGTTCAAACGCATTCTTTCCGGTAAATGCAGCGGGTGCTATCCACCATGCATTAAGAATGTTCAGGATCAGAATAAGCGTACCGCCGGCCAAAAACGGGGTGAGCAGTTGGCGCATGCTGACACCGGCAGAACGTATTGCCGGAAGTTCACTTGAAAAGGAGAGTCTTCCGGCAACCAGTATGGAAGAGAGGAGAGCGCTCACCGGTGAGATGATGAGGATGGTGGAGGGTATCGACAGCAGGTAATAGCGGGCAATCTCCAACAGACTGAGATTCTTGTCCATGAACTCATCAAGTTTTTCAACCATGTTGATGAGTATGAACAGGCAGACAAAGGCTATCGAGGTAAAAAGGAAAGCCTTTGCAAACTGCCTGAATATATACTTGTCAAGAATCTTCATAATAAAAGCCCTGTCGGGTTGTACGCAGACAAGCGTTTAATAGCCGAAAATATCTTTCAGCGTCAGTTCCCTGACTGTCCCGTATTTTTTCAGGGTTGCCATGTCAAGATTAGTTTTTTTGCCAAGGACCAGCATGACATGTTTTTTGTTTCTGAAATGGTTGCTGTGAAATTTTTCAATATCCTTGAGGCTCATCGTTGCAGTGTCATGATAAATATCCTGCCTTATATCGTGGTCGTGTCCAAGTCGGAGTGCCTCTTCGTAATTGAACAGGATCTCTGTTTTCGTCAGCCGTTCGGTTGAAATTTTCTGCAGAATGCCGTTTTGGGCCGACGCAAAGAGTTCTGGCGATTCAGGCAGCTTGTTCATCAGGATGCTGATACCGTCAAGTGCTTCGGGAAGCTTGTCTGCCTGGGTGCCGATATAGCTGACAATGTAGTTGTGCTCATCTTTTTGTTTCGGCGTTTTGAAAACCGAAAAGACAGAGTAGGCCAGTGCTTTGGCTTCGCGCAGCTCCTGAAAAACCACTGATGACATTCCGCCGCCGTAATATTCGTTGAACAGCGTTGCTACAGGGAGTATGGACGGGTTGTAGAGCTCATCTCTGGTCAGCAGGATGACCTCCGCCTGGGTCATGTTGTAATCGACGACATAGACAAGATTGTTGTGCTGCTCAAGATCATGGAAAGAATCTTTGGCCGGCGGGGTTTTGAACGATTCGGGGTAATGCCTTACTGAACGCAGTTCACTGAGCACTTCGCCGGAAGTTGCCGGGCCGTAGTAGAGTATCCGGTGACGATATTGCAGGAGGTCGTGCAGCTCGCCAAGCAGCTCTTTTGAGCTGATTTTTTCAAGTTCCTTATTGCTGAGGATATTGGTGAACGGAGAGGAGGGGCCGTACTTGCCGTAATTGGTCATGGCCTCGAAGAGTATTTTCTTCTTGGACAGTTTGGCATCGGTACGCTCTTTCAGGGTGCCGGCTTTAAGCTTTTCCAGTGCCTCCTTATCGGGATGTGCATCAACAAGAAGGTTTTCAAGCAGTCGAATGGCGGCTGCGGAATTCTTCTCCAGTCCGGAAAGCTTCAGGTAGACATAATCATCGGAAGTAAATGCCGAAAAGCTGGCGCCGATTTTATAGAGTTCCTGGCTGAATTCAGCCGGAGTAAGATTGCCTGCACCAAGATAAGAGAGGTATTCAAGTGCGAGCTCAATTTTTTTGCTGTTGTTTTTTCCGATATCGAAGACATAATAGAGCGAGAAAAGCTCGTTTTCCTTGTTTTGCAGATAGTGCAGTTTTATCGCCGGATTGACGTCGAAAAAGCCGATATCCTTTTTATAGTCAACAAATGAGGGCTCAGTTTTTTTTGATTTCAGGGCCAGAAGCTTCTCGGCAAACGGTGACGAGGTATTCCTGTTCACCGTAAGCGGGGTGATCGGCGGTTTCTGGATTTTCGGTTCGCTTTTCGGGGTACCGTGCTCCTTGTAAACAGCGACATAGTTTGAGCTGTAGTGTTTCTGGACAAAAGCGACAAGATCCTTTTTTGTGATTTTCTTGAGTCGTTCGATTTGGCTGACATGGTCGGGCCATTTCATGCCCCAGATAAATGCATCAACGTAGGCTTCAACTCGCCCCTTGTTGCTTTCGTAGAGCTTAAGCTGCTCGATTTTGAGGTCATTGATTGCAGCCTCAAGCAGCCAGTCGGGAAACTTTCCCTCTTTGATCAGTTCGAGCTGCTCGAGCAGCATCTCCTTGACCTCGTCCAGACTTTGGCCTTCCCTTGGTTTTCCGTTCAGAATGTGGGTGGAGTAATCTTTCATCATCACCAGCATTGAGCCGGCATCCAGCACTTTCTGCTGCTGGTTCAAATTAAGATCAATCAGTCCGGCGGTCTGGTTGAATAGGACCTTGTCGACCAGGGTCAGGTAGTCGGCATCGGAGCTGTTGATTCCATCGAACCGGAATCCGATGACCAGCTCTTCAGATTCCGGCCCTTTTACCTTGAAGACTATGGGTTCAGTGATTGCCTCTTCTACGGCTGGCGTAAAGTGGGGAACATCTTTGTGCTGAAGCACCGAAAACTTTTTGTCGATGAGTTTTATGGTTTCATCCGGATCGAAATCACCGGCTATGCAGAGCGCCATGTTGTTTGGCACATAGTAGGTGTGGTAGTAGTTGATGACATTCTTGATGGAAGGGTTTTTCAGGTGCTCGGCCTTTCCGATGGTGGTCTGAGTCCCGTAGGTGTGTTTCTTGAAGAGTCCGGCAAAAAGATTTTCCCATATTTTCCGGCTGTCACTGTCCATCGTCATGTTCTTCTCTTCATACACCGTTTCGAGTTCCGTATGAAAAAGCCTCATGACCGGATTGCGGAAACGTTCCGATTCCATGGAGAGCCACTGGTCAAGCTTGTTTGACGGAATATCGTTGACATAGACGGTCTGCTCGACCCAGGTGTAGGCGTTGGTGCCCTGGGCCCCGATGGAGTTCAGAATCTTGTCGTACTCGTTCGGTACGGTGTAACTTGCGGCCAGGTTGGAAATGCTGTCGATATCCTTGTAGATCGCAGCTCGTTTTTCAATATCGGTTGTTGAGCGGTACTGCTCATAGAGTTCAGAGATTTTTTCGAGTTCCGTATGCTCTTTTTTATAGTCAAGAGCACCGAGTGAATCAGTTCCCTTGAAAAGCATATGCTCAAGATAGTGTGCAAGGCCGGTTGTCTCTGCAGGGTCATTCTTGCTTCCTGCCCGCACAGCAATGGAGGTGTATATTCTCGGTTCGTCATGGTAAGGACTCATGTAAACCGTCAAGCCGTTTTTGAGTGTATAGATTCTCGTATGGAGAGAGTCTCCGGGCACTGTCGTGTATGGATAAGGCTTCTCTTCGTTGATCATGGGCTTACAGGAAATTAAATGCAAAAAAAGTGTCACGATAGCGAACAGGGAGATATGGCGCTTCATAACGGACTGAAAATTATTCGGCATCAAAAAAGATAATAATGGGATTAAAAGCGGATAATTGCAACCGCCTTGCATGACCTTTTTAAAATAAACCATTCAAGCCTGTCAGGTATGCAGGAGCAGCAATCACAATCGTTCAAAACGCTTCTGCTCAGAAGGAGATTGCACAGAATGGAAACCTTGCCGTTATTACGTGTTCATAGCTGATGGTCGAAGAACTAACAAATAGCATTAATAGTTCTTTTAAGCAACAGAAAGAGAAGGGTAAAAATTATCAAGTACGGGGAGTTGTTTATGCAGGTGAATGAAGGCGGAATATATAAGCTTGTCAGTCCATACCGTCCGGCAGGGGACCAGCCGAAAGCCATTGAGGCGCTTTGTGAAGGGGTTCAGTCGGGAAATCCATACCAGACGCTGCTTGGTGTTACCGGGTCAGGAAAGACCTTTACCATTTCCAATGTTATTGCCCGTTTTGACCGGCCTATTCTGGTGATGAGCCATAACAAGACCCTTGCGGCACAGTTGTACGGAGAGCTCAAACAGTTTTTTCCTGATAATGCAGTCGAATATTTTATCAGCTACTATGATTTTTATCAGCCTGAGGCCTATCTCCCCGCGCTCGACAAGTATATCGCCAAAGACCTGCGTATCAATGACGAGATAGAACGGCTGCGGCTCAAGACGACCAGCTCACTGCTCAGTGGCAGAAAGGATGTGATTGTGGTGAGTTCGGTCAGCTGTATTTACGGACTTGGCTCTCCTGAAGACTGGAAGGCCCAGATTATTGAACTTCGTTCCGGAATGGAGAAAGATCGGGACCTCTTTCTGAAGGAGCTGATTGCGCTGCACTACATCCGTGACGACGTTCAGCCCAGTCCAGG
The DNA here is from genome assembly GCA_903820085.1 of uncultured Chlorobiaceae bacterium. GTDB lineage: Bacteria > Bacteroidota > Chlorobiia > Chlorobiales > Chlorobiaceae > Chlorobium. The sequence goes on along the minus strand of CAIJGA010000001.1, from coordinate 101,154 downwards.
GAAGTTCCGCGTCAGGGGTGATATCATTGATCTCGTTCCTGCGCATGAGGAACTTGCCCTTCGTATCGAGTTTTTCGGCTCCGAGATCGAAAGTATTCAGACTTTTGATATCCATAGCGGGGAGGTGCTTGGCGTTGAAGATTATGCATTTATCTATCCTGCCCGGCAGTTTGTTGCTGACGAGGAGAAGCTCAAGGTGGCTATGCTCTCCATTGAAAATGAGCTTGCGGAGAGGTTGAACTATTTCCGTTCTGAAAACCGCCTGCTCGAAGCCCGAAGAATTGAAGAACGCACCCGTTATGACCTTGAGATGATGAAGGAGCTTGGTTACTGTTCCGGCATTGAAAATTACTCAAGGCATCTTTCAGGTCGTCCTTCGGGTGAGCGCCCCTGTTGTCTGCTTGATTACTTTCCTTCGGACTATCTGGTTATTGTTGATGAATCGCATGTGACGCTGCCGCAGATACGGGGAATGTATGGAGGAGACCGTTCCCGTAAAACCATTCTGGTCGAGCATGGTTTCCGGTTGCCTTCAGCGCTTGATAACCGCCCGCTGCGTTTTGAGGAGTTTGAGGAGATGGTGCCGCAGATTATCTGTGTCAGCGCTACTCCGAGTGAACATGAACTGCTTCGTTCCGGTGGCGTGGTGGTTGAGCAGCTTGTGCGTCCTACCGGTCTGCTTGATCCTCCGGTGGAAGTCCGCCCTGTTGCGGGACAGATAGACAACCTTCTGGCTGAAATCCGTATTCATATCACCAAAGGCAATAAAGTGCTGGTCATGACCCTGACCAAAAGAATGTCGGAAGACCTGCACGACTTTTTCAGAAAGACGGGCATCCGTTCGCGTTACCTGCACTCCGAGATCAAGAGCCTGGAGCGGATGCAGATTCTCCGGGAGCTTAGGGTAGGCGATATTGATGTGCTTGTCGGGGTCAACCTGCTGCGTGAAGGGTTGGATCTTCCGGAAGTATCCCTTGTTGCCATTCTTGATGCCGACAAGGAGGGTTTTTTGCGCAACACCCGTTCGCTGATGCAGATTGCCGGCAGGGCAGCCCGAAATGTAGACGGACTGGTTGTGCTCTATGCCGATGTCATAACCCGCTCCATCCGTGAAGTGCTTGATGAAACGGCAAGACGCCGCACGATCCAGCAGCAGTACAATGAGGATCATGGCATTACGCCTCGTTCAATCATCAAATCGGTTGACCAGATTCTTGATACCACCGGTGTGGCAGATGCAGAGGAGCGGTACCGGAGAAAGCGCTTCGGTCTTGAACCCAAGCCGGAGAGGGTGCTGTCAGGCCTGATAGAGACCTTGACACCTGCACAAGGTTATGCCATGGCAGCGGAACTTCGTCTTGAAATGCAGGAGGCCGCCGTCCAGATGGAGTATGAAAAGGCCGCCTATCTGCGAGATGAAATAACCAAGCTTGAACAGGCTTTGCAGCGTCCTCCTGCCGGTGAATGATTTTTTCTTCGGTTCTGCGATTTGTGTTGTTATGGAGAAATGCATTATATAGATATATAGTGTTTATAGATGGTTCTCCGGTTTTAATTTGTTGTTCACTACAGCTCATCCGCAATGTTAGCCCAGATAGAGAAGGAGCATTACAATAAACTCAATGAGATACTCCTGCTTTCCCGCAAGAATCTCAAAAATTTTGATGAATCACTGATTCAGCGGGCTTTTTTTATGTGCTATCGGGCACATGAGGGTGAAAAAAGGGCGTCAGGCGAACCGTTTTTCTACCATCCTGTTGAAGTTGCCACCATTCTGCTCAATGAGCTTCCTCTTGACGGTGTTTCTGTGGCTGCAGCGCTTCTCCATGATGTGATTGAAGACAGCGGCTATACCTATGAAGACATTGTTGCTGAACTTGGTGTTGAAGTTGCCGAAATTGTTGAAGGGCTAACCAAGATTTCCGGAATCATGATCAACCGGGAGACAACCCAGGCGGAAGGGTTTCGCAAAATGCTGCTCTCAATGGTCAAGGATATCCGTGTTATTCTTATCAAGTTTTGCGACCGGCTGCACAACATGAGGACATTGGAATCGCTTCCGGAGCATCGGCGCCTGAAGATTGCTCTTGAAACGAGGGATATCTATGCCCCCCTTGCGCACCGGTTCGGCCTTGGCAAAATGAAGGTCGAGTTTGAAAATCTGGCACTCAAATTCATCGATCCGGAGATGTACGATTTTCTCTTGCAGAAAATTCGCACGAGTAAGGGAAACCGGGTCAACTATCTGAGCAAAATTATTGTCCCGGTCAAGTCCGAACTTGAACAGCAGGGCTTCAAGGTTGAGGTTCAGGGACGGGCCAAGCATCTTTTTTCGATCTACAACAAGATGCGCAACAAGAACAAGAGCTTTGAGGATATTCACGATCTTTACGGCATCAGGGTGATTATTGATACAGAGCGTATTGCTGACTGTTTTTCGGTCTACGGTTTTATTACGCAGCAATATCCTCCTGTTCCGCAATACTTCAAAGACTATATCTCGATACCGAAGAATAACGGATACCAGTCTCTTCATTCGGCAATTATCGGCCCGAGAGGCCACATGGTTGAACTGCAGATCCGCACCAAGCGCATGCATGAGTTTGCGGAGCTTGGCGTTGCGGCCCATTGGCGATACAAGGAGAAAATATCACGCGATGATGTCAACATCGATTCGTTTCTCCGCTGGGCCAGAGAGTTGATCAAGGATGCCGATTCGGCAGCCTCTTTTATGGAGGGGTTCAAGCTCAATCTCTATAAGGATGAGATTTACGTTTTTACTCCGAAAGGAGATATGAAAACCATGCCTGCGGGAGCCACGCCGATCGATTTTGCCTATGCTATCCATACCGAAATCGGCAACGGCTGTATCGGGGCCAAGGTAAACGGCAAGATTGTCCGTCTGAACGCGCAGCTTAAATCCGGTGATCGGGTCGAGATCATTACCTCAAAAAACCAGAAACCGAAATCGGACTGGCTTAAAATAGTCATCACCCAGCGTGCAAAGCTGAAAATACGATCAGCCATCAATGAGGAACGGCGCCTGCAGGTCGAGAAAGGGCGAGGCATGTGGGAGAAAATGGTTGCCGGTACCAAAAGGCTTTTTTCGGACAGCGATATTATCCAGCAGGTGAAAGGGTACGGCCTTAAAACTCCGGCTGATTTTTTCAGTGCACTTGCCAGCCAGCAGATTAACGGTGAAGAGGTTATTGAGCGGGTTACCAGTTCCCGAAAAGAAGAAACTGCGGCGAAAACTTTTATTGATGAAGCGCGTGAGGTCGAAGATTATCTGCAGATAGCCCGTCAGGAGAGGGATCAGGATGGCCTGCCTTCAAAGAAAGACGAGGTTGTTATTGCCGGCATGAACAATATCGCCTATGCCTATGCGAACTGTTGCCAGCCTGTTCCCGGTGATGATGTGATCGGGTTTGTTACCGCTGAAGGCGTCAAGATTCACCGCAAAAACTGCATCAATGTCAGTAACGAGAATTTGCTGAAAAGCGAGCGGATTGTCTCGGTTTCGTGGAACCGGAAAGTCGAGACCGATTTCCTTGCCGGCATCAAGATTGTCGGTGAAGATCGTTTGGGTATCATGAACCAGCTCACGACGGTCATTTCAAAATTCGATACCAATATCCGCACGATTTCGCTGAATGCCCATGACGGAATGTTTGTCGGTACCATGATGGTTTATGTTCGCAATGCAGAAAAACTCAATACCCTGATGGACAAGCTGAAAAAAGTTCAGGGAATATTTACGGTTGAACGGCTGATAAGCTGAGGCCGTATTGTCCGAAGCGCAGGGAGGAACCTTGAGCAAAAGGTTGCAACCCTGCAATGAGCGATCGATATTTTTTATATTATTTTTTACTGATAGAGCACAACAGCATAAACCAGAACGAGGAGAGCAATATGAAGGTATCAATAGCAAGATTTGTAGCATTATTTCTATTTTTCAGCACCCTATCGGGGTGCGGATACAACAGCATTCAGCAGAATGAAGAGGCTGTTAACAGTTCATGGGGTAATCTTGAGTCCCAGTTGCAGCGCAGGGCCGATCTGGTGCCGAATCTTGTGGCAACCGTGAAGGGTGCGGCAAATTTTGAAAAGGAGACCCTGACGGCGGTGGTTGAAGCGCGGTCAAAAGCAACCTCCATTCAGCTTACTCCCGCCATGCTCAGCGATCCGACGGCCATGGCAAAGTTCACCAGTGCCCAGGGCGGACTCTCTTCAAGCCTGTCGCGCTTGCTTGTGGTTGTGGAACGGTATCCTGACCTGAAAGCCAACCAGAACTTCCGTGATCTCCAGAATCAGCTTGAGGGTACTGAAAACCGCATCAGCGTTGCCCGTCAGCGCTATAACGAGGCTGTACAGGTTTTCAATTTCTCAATCAGGAAGTTTCCGGACTCAATGACCAACAGTATGCTGCTGAAACTGAAAGCCAAGGAGTACTTCAAGGCTGATGAAGCTGCCAAGACAGTGCCTGCGGTTAAATTTTGATACGGTAACCTGTTATGAATTTATTTCTGAGATCGGGTCTGAGGGTGGCGTTTTTTTTGCTGGTCGCACTGCTTCCGTTGGTGCCGTTCAGCAGCCTTATGGCAATAGATGTTCCGGCGCTTTCAGGACGGGTCAATGATTACGGTGCCATGATATCTCCGTCGGTGAAGGCGGAGCTTGAGACCAGGCTTCAGCAGTTCGAGACGGCCGAGTCAACGCAGATCGTTATTCTGACCATTCCCTCCCTGCAAGGTGAACCGGTCGAGAACTTTTCGATACGGGTGGCCGAGGCGTGGAAGATAGGCCATAAAGGCTCTGATAACGGTGTGTTGCTCATTGTATCCCGGGATGACCACAAGGTGCGCATTGAGGTTGGCTACGGTCTGGAAGGCAGTTTGACTGATCTGCTTGCCGGGCGAATTGTTCGTGACGAGATTGCGCCAGCCTTCAAGGCCAACCAGTTCGACGCAGGATTCACCCAGGGGGTTTCATCGATTATTGCTGCGGTTCATGGAGAGTACAAGGCCAAGCCTCAACAGAACGGCAAAAAGCCTTCGTTTCCCCTCTTGTTCATCATATTTTTCTTCATCTACCTTATAAGCCAGGTATTCCGCGGCCACAGAGGCGGCCCGATGGCTAACGGTGGTCTTGGAGGAGGATTTTTTGGAGGAGGCGGCGGTTTTGGCGGCGGTGGAGGGGGCGGCTTCGGTGGCGGTGGTGGTGGTTTTGGCGGCGGCGGAGCATCAGGTGATTGGTAAATGCCACATAAACATGAGTTCAAGATGAGTGATCCAGCAGAACAATTTCTTGCAGCGGGGGAGCGACTTCAGATTGAGGCGAGAATAGCGGAGGCGGAAAAACGCACTTCGGGAGAGATCGTTGTTATGGTGGTTCCATCCAGCTATCACTATCCCCTTGCAACCATGATCGGCAGTTCGCTTCTTGCTGTTCTTTTTGGTATCGCCGGTTCACTTCTTGCCGGGAAGGAGACGATGTGGTTCTTTCTTGAAATATTCGCCCTTTCTTTCATCCTCCTTCATGAACTGATAAAACGAACACCTTTTCTCAAACGTTTTTTTGTTACGGCATCAGACATGAAGGAAGAGGTCGGAGAGGCGGCCATTAACTCATTCTATCACAAGGATATCAACCAGACTGTTGACCATACCGGCATTCTCATTTATATTTCATTGTTTGAGCGTAACGTCCGTGTGATTGCCGATAAGGGCATCAATGCCAAAGTTGAAAAGCAGGTCTGGCAGGAGGTTGTCGATACCATTGTTCGCGGTATCAAAAGCAAAGGGCACGGTGCCGCAATTGCGGCAGCAGTTGACCGGTGCGCGGAAATTCTTGCCGGCCATTTTCCCCTGAAGCCAGACGATCGCAATGAACTGGGCAACTCGATCATTTTTGGCAAGGGAAGGTAAGTGTGCTGTTGATGTTTGGTGTGCAAAACGGGTGCCCTTCTATGATAAATATCTCTTCCTGAGGAAAAAAAGCTTTGATTTTCCTGTTTAAATGTTTTTTTACAGTCAGTTCTGAATCCGCTCAATAACTTTAGTGTAGGGTCGCTATGAAAAAAACAGCATTGTACTCTTGGCATGAACAGGCGGGAGCAAAAATTATCGATTTCGGTGGCTATCTGATGCCGGTTCAGTACAGGGGAATTATCGTTGAACATAATGCTGTTCGTAGTGCGGCCGGGCTTTTTGATGTATCGCATATGGGTAACTTTTATGTCAGGGGTTCAAGGGCAAAGGAGTTTCTCCAGTTCATGACAACCAACGATCTTGACAAGGTGGCAGATGGTCAGGCGCAGTACAATCTCATGCTTTACCCGCATGGAGGTATTGTCGATGATCTGATTATCTACCGTATTGATGCTGAAACATTTTTTCTTATTGTCAATGCGAGCAACGCTCCGAAAGATTTTGAGTGGTTGCAGCAGCATATAAAAGATTTTGAAGGGGTTGAGCTTGAGGATCATACCGACCGCCTCTCTCTGATTGCGCTGCAGGGTCCGCTTGCCCTGAATATTCTGTCAACGGTGTTTCCTCTCCTTGACCTTGATGCGCTTGGCTCCTTTCAGTTTCGTAAAGTCCTGTTCCAGGGCTCAGAAGTGATCATTGCACGAACCGGCTATACCGGCGAAAAGGGAGTGGAGATCTGTTTGCCGAATGATATGGCGCTGCCGTTATGGGAAGCTTTGGTTGAGGCGGGCAAGGAGAGCGGTATTCAGCCAATTGGACTGGGCGCACGCGACACGCTTCGTCTTGAGATGGGTTATTCACTCTATGGTCATGAGATTGATCAGGATACCAATCCCCTTGAGGCGCGCCTGAAATGGGTCGTAAAAATGGGCAAAGGTCATTTTATCGGTAAGGAGGCTTGCCAGCAGGTTGAGCGCAATTTGAAGCGTGGAATTGCCGGGTTCAGTCTTGACGGTCGCGTTCTCCCGCGCCAGCATTACAAGGTTTACAACACAGACCGGCAGGAGATTGGCTGGGTATGCAGCGGCACTCTTTCGCCGACACTCCAGGAACCGGTAGGAACCTGCAATGTCGTACGCGAGTATCTCATGCCGGGGACTCCCATGCTGGTTGAGGTTCGCGGGAACTTCCATACCGGAATGATCAGGAGCCTGCCGTTTGTTACAACCTCTTTGGGCTGAACGCAATAAGGTATCACGGGAGTGATCGCACAGGTGAAAATGAAAAAAAACAACAAAGGTGTCAAGGTAAAGAGCCATTATCGGGATTCGCTGCAGAGGGAGTTGCTGGGCATAGTTTTCATGCTCATATCGTTTTTGCTGATCAGCTTTCTCTTGAGTTTTCATCACGAAGATGACGCAAGTTTTTTGACTGTTGGCTGGTTTGATCTCTTCAGCAAGGCCTCCCTGAATGCGGCTGAGACCATCCATAATCCTTTCGGGCCGTTAGGAGTCAAGCTGTCATCTTTTTTTATTGGCACTTACGGTTATCCGATCATTTTTCCCTTGACAGCTCTGTTTTTCTGGGGCTGGTCGCTCTATCGCGCAAAAACTCTTAAACCTGCACTGCGCTATTTTCTTTACAGTTCGACACTTTCGATTGTTATTTCTTCCATGTTCGGTCTTACCGATGCCCAGTTCAGTGATGTTATGTCGGGAGCGATTGGCAGAATGCTTGCTGAGAAACTGAAGGTCATCGGCGAAGCGGGTGCGTGGGTTCTTCTCACTGTTCTTGCTCTTGTCTTGACTATCTATATGGGAAAGGGGCTTCTTGATGCGGTCATGCTCGCAGCGCAGCCCTTCATGATATGGAGCCGAAAGAGGTGGGTCGCATTCCGGTCAGCGCTTGATGAAAATCGCAAAAAAAAGGCTGATCAGAAGAGGCTGAAAGCAAAAGAGAGAGTGCAGAAAAAGGAGGAGCAGAGAAAGCTGGCGCTGCAAAAAGAGGCTCTCAAAAACGAGGCTTTGAAAAAAGAGGCGCAGAAACAGAAGTCAATGGAATCTACGGATTCGGTTTCGCCGGCCATCCCTGTTCAGCATGAGCTTTTTCAGCCGGAGATCATCCAGTCAGAGCCCTCAGCCATTGAGCCGGCCCCATTGGTGAAGCAGATAACGGTGCCTGGAGAACCTGAAATGATCATTCACAAGGTGGTCCATGAAAAAGAGGCTGACCTTGATGAGCGCCGTCTGAAAGTGCAGACCAAGGATCGGGAACCCTACCGTTTCCCCTCAATCGACCTTCTGGAAAAGGTGCCGGATGACAATGATCAGATTGATGAGCGCCATGTTGAAGAGAGCAAGCGGAAACTGCTTGAGAAACTCAAGATCTACAAGATAGAAGTGACGAAGCCTATCGAGGCTACCGTCGGTCCTCGTGTCACCCTTTTTGAGCTGGAGCTTAACCCTGATGTCAAGGTCAGCCGGGTTAAATCCCTTGAAAATGATCTTGCCATGGCGATGTCGGCCAGAGGTATACGCATCATTGCTCCCATTCCTGGAAAGAATGCTGTTGGCGTGGAGATTCCAAACAGTAAGCCGAAAACGGTCTGGCTGCGTTCGGTTCTTCAAGTTGAAAAATTCAAGAACAGCAACATGATGCTGCCGATTGTGCTCGGCAAAACCATCAACAATGAGGTCTATATTGCCGATCTGGCTAAGATGCCGCATCTCCTGATTGCCGGCGCTACCGGTGCGGGAAAGTCGGTCTGCATCAATGTCATTATCTCCAGTCTGCTCTATGCTTGCAGTCCCGACAATGTCAAATTTGTGCTGATTGATCCCAAACGGGTTGAGCTCTTTCAGTACCAGCATCTGAAAAACCACTTTCTTATGCGTTTTCCCGGTATCGAGGAGCAGATTATCACTGATCCCCAGAAAGCGGTTTACGCGTTGAGGTGCGTTGTCAAAGAGATGGAACTTCGTTACGAAACTCTTGAGAAAGCAGGTGTGCGCAATATCGGTGATCATAACAAGCGTATTCCGGAAGAGGCTCTGCCTTACATTGTTGTGGTTATTGATGAACTTGCCGATCTGATGATTACGGCAGGGCGGGAGGTCGAAGAGCCGATCATCCGAATTGCCCAGCTCGCCCGCGCGGTGGGTATTCATCTTATTGTGGCGACCCAGCGCCCTTCGGTTGATGTCATTACCGGTATTATCAAGGCCAACTTTCCGGCCCGTATTGCCTTCCAGGTGGCCAGCAGAATTGATTCCCGCACCATTCTTGATGGCTCCGGTGCCGAGCAGCTTCTTGGCAATGGTGATATGCTCTACCAGCCGTCAAACCAGCCGAAATCGATGCGTATTCAGGGCCCATTCGTCTCATCGGGTGAGGTTGAAGAGATTACCAAATTCATCGGTAACCAGCCCTCCCTGAAGAACATGTATGTGCTTCCCGCACCGGATTTGCAAAGAGGAAACGGATCGCAGTCGTCGGGAAATTCGGAAAAAGAGGGGAGGGACGCGATGTTTGAGGAGGCCGCGCGATTGGTGGTGACGCATCAGCAGGCAAGTGTTTCACTGCTGCAACGACGTCTCCGGCTTGGATTCAGCCGTGCAGGTCGGGTTATGGACCAGCTCGAATTCAACGGGATTGTCAGCGAGGCAGACGGGAGCAGAGCAAGGGAAGTCCTCATTCAGAATGAAGACTCCCTGGAACTTTTATTGAGAAATCTGGACGGCTGAGCTGATTAAACGGATTCAACGCGTACAATTTCCGGAACTGCCTTTTTGATCGCCTGTTCGACACCGGCACGAAGGGTCAGGGTGCTCATGGGGCATGAACCGCATGCGCCAAGCAGTTTTACATCGACGGTCATCTCTTTGGTAATGCCGACAAGCTGGCAATCCCCTCCATCAACCTGCAAATAAGGGCGTACGGTTTCAAGTGCTGCAATCACCCTGTCGTAAAGTGCATCGCTGTTCGGCAGGTAATCCTTGCTGGTGCTCATGGTATAATTGGTTTACAATGATTAAAAATAACGGTTGCGTCGTCATGCACGGAATGCAATATCAAATCTCTTGCTGAAAAAAACAACATGCAATTTATGATTGTTTTGCTGTATTTTCTGCTTCGGTTATGGAAATCCGGCGGGCAACCTCCATTGCAGCCTGATTGATGGCTTTTGATGTCGCTGAATCAGGGTGGCTGAGCATGTAGGGTGTGCCATTGTCACCTCCTTCTCGTACAGCCCGGTCTATCGGGATGGATCCGAGAAAGGCAAGCCCTTGGGTTTTGGCAAATATCTCTCCCCCATGGTGCCCGAAAATATAGTCTTTTGTTCCATCTGGAAGCTCATAATAGCTCATGTTTTCAACCACCCCGAGAATAGGTACCTTTACTTTACGGAACATGCTTACCGCTTTTGAGACATCGGCAATGGCAACATCCTGCGGCGTTGTCACAATAATGGCACCGGTCAAGGGAATGGTCTGGGCAATGGTAATCTGAATATCTCCGGTACCGGGGGGAAGATCGAAAATCAGGTAGTCGAGTTCCTGCCAGTCCACTTCACTGATAAACTGCTTGATGGCGTTTGAAGCCATGGGTCCGCGCCAGATCACCGCGGTATCCATCTCGATCAGAAAGCCGATGGACATCAGTTTGACGCCGTACTTTTCCAACGGGACAAGATTTTTTTCTACCACTTCCGGTTTGGCATCGAGAAGTCCGAACATTGTCGGAATGCTCGGTCCGTAAAGGTCGGCGTCAATCAGGCCGACTTTTGCACCTGTCTGAGCGAGGGCAATGGCAAGGTTTACGGCAAAGGTTGATTTGCCGACTCCGCCTTTACCGGATGCTACCGCAATGATATTTTTTACCTGATGCAGCGGATTGCCATGATTGCAGTGTTCATGACCGCAGGATGCATGTGCTGATTTGTCATTGCCTTGATGATGGTTGCAGGATGAAGGCGCCGATTCATCATGTATTGTCGTCATAGCGTGCTATCGTTTTATTTTAACAGAAAAAACAAAAAAAGTTATGGTTTGGATCTGCTTCATGCGCTTATTTCTGCATGAATCGCATAGAAATGGGTACTCCATCCAGACTGAAGTGTTCGCGCAGCTTGTTTTCAAGAAATTTCCTGAAATTGGCCTGAACCAGAAGAGGATCGTTGCAGAAAAAGGCAAAGACCGGCCATGCGGCATTGATCTGTGTCATGTATTTAATCTTCAGCTCTTTGCCCGTTTTTGTGGAAACATGTGTCTGCGAAAGCGCTTCCTCAAGGAACTTGTTGAGTACGCTGGTGCTGATTTTGCGGGCGCGGTTCCGGCTGATTTCCTGAGCCGTGTCGATTGCCCGGTAGAGGTTCTTTTTGGTAAGCGCTGAAATAAAGATGACCGGGACATAGGAGAGGTTGCCCATGTTCATTCTCAGATTCTCTTCATAAATCTTGCTTGTCTTTGAATCTTTTTCAATCAGGTCCCATTTATTGATCAGCAGCAAAGCCCCTTTTTTGCGCTCAACGGCCATGTTGATGATTTTCATATCCTGCTTTTCAATTCCTGGTGCCGCATCGAGCATAACCAGGGCAACATCGCAGCGCTCTATGGCCTTTTCGGTTCTCAGTGAACTGTAGTACTCAATGCCTGCATCAATTTTTGTCCGTTTTCTCAGTCCCGCCGTATCGATCAGGATAAACTCCTCCTGCTTGCGGGTAAAGCGGCTGTCGATGGCATCGCGAGTTGTGCCCGGTATGTTCGACACAATAAGGCGGTTTGAACCAAGCAGGGCATTGACAAAACTTGATTTCCCCACATTTGGCCTTCCGACCACGGCAAGCTGGATAGCGGTCTGCTTTTCGTATAACTGTTTTTCTGTTTCAGGCAACGACTCGAGGATGTCATCAAGCATATCGGCAACACCGCTTCCGTCTCTTGCCGAGATGAAGTAGGGCTTGGTGAATCCGGTGCTTATAAAAGATTCGGCATCCAGGGAGAGTTGGGGGGTTTCAACTTTGTTGACCGCAAAGAACAGCTGCTTGTGCTGAAAGGTTCGCTGCAGCAATCTTCCGAGTTCAAGATCCTCGTAGGAGAGGCCGGCACGCACATCGGTCAAAAAGATAACAATATCGGCGTCGCGGATAGCGGTCAGCATCTGCTCAAGCATCGCTATGCTGATAACATCTTTCTCCGCGTTATAGCCTCCGGTATCCATCAAAAGAAACTCCTTGCCTTGCCATTCGCCTTCTGCGATGTGCCGGTCTCTGGTTACACCGGGGGTCGGGTCGACAATGGCGCTTCGTTGGCGGAGGATTCTGTTGAACAGGGTTGATTTTCCGACGTTAGGTCGGCCAACCAGAGCAATTAAAGGCTTCATAAGAACAGATGCGGTCTTGGTAATAAAAGTTGGTACAGGCTCCCCGGGGAATTCCTTTTGAGATATAATGTATAATTTGTAGAATTAAGTGGAATAATTTACATTGTTAAACTTTATTTTTCGGAAAGTCCAGTTAATCTATAGCAAGAGAATGAGTAAGACGATAAGTTTTAAAACATATTCGGCAAAGCCTGCAGAAGTCGACCGGAAGTGGTATGTTATTGATGCCGAAGGTCAGGTATTGGGCAGAATGGCTTCTGAGATTGCAAAAGTGCTCAGGGGCAAGCACAAGCCACAGTTTACACCGCATATCGATACCGGTGATTTTATTGTGGTAACCAATGCTGAAAAAGTTGCTCTAAGCGGCAAAAAAGAGGAACAGAAAAGCTACTTCTCGCACTCTCAGTATCCGGGCGGCGTCAAGGTTGACCATGTCAAAGACCTTTTGAAGAAAAAGCCGGAAAGAATTATCGAAAATGCTGTGTGGGGAATGTTGCCGCACAACAATCTCGGTCGTCAGTTGTTCAGAAAACTCAAGGTCTATGCAGGCGCAGAGCATCCGCATGCTTCGCAGTCTCCTGTTGAAATGAAGGTAAACTAAATATTAAAGCATTGGGAATGAAAGAGGTTATCGATACAGTAGGTCGCCGTAAAACCTCGGTGGCTCGAGCTTTTATGATTCCGGGAAAAGGCCGGGTTATTGTCAATAAGCTGCCGATTGAAGAGTATTTCAGGGATGAGTACAAGCGCCAGCAGGCCCTTCGTCCTCTTGTCATTACCGAGAGAGCTGAAGAGTTTGATATCAAGATCAATGTTCATGGAGGCGGCGTCAGCGGCCAGTCGGGTGCAGTGAGCCTTGCTATTGCCCGTGCTCTTACCGAGTTTGACGAAGCTTCCCGTGCCATTCTTAAAACTGAGAGGCTTCTGACCAGAGATCCCCGTATGGTTGAACGGAAAAAATTCGGACGCAAAAAAGCCCGCAAACGCTTCCAGTTCTCAAAACGTTAATCAGGTGTTATTTCCGTTTTATTTTATTTCAGAACACAACTTCACATATCATGCCATTCTGAAAGCCATTCAGATGAAGCTTTCCGGAAGTGTCCGGCGCCTTGCGCCGGATACCGGTCAGTACTGGCGTGGTAGAGGAAAAACTAAATCACAAAAAAGCAGTTATGTCACATTTTCAGCTTGAAGAGATGCTCCGCGCAGGAGTCCATTTCGGTCACCTTGCTCGTCGCTGGTGTCCAAAAATGAAGCCGTACATTTTCATGGAAAAGAACGGTGTTCATATTATCGATCTCCAGAAAACGGTTGTCCTTGCTGATGAGGCCCTGAAGGCACTTGAAGCCATCGCTCAGACTGGCCGGGAAATCATGTTTGTCGGGACGAAAAAACAGGCGAAACATATTATTGCAGAGCAGGCAGAACGCGCAGGTATGCCTTATGTCTGCGAGCGTTGGCTGGGCGGCATGCTTACCAATTTCCAGACGATACGACAGAGCATCAGACGCATGAACTCCATCGACCGTATGGCGACTGATGGCACCTACGACATGATTACCAAGAAAGAGCGCCTCATGCTTGGTCGCGAAAAAGAGAAGCTCATGAGGATTCTCGGTGGTATTGCGACCATGACAAGACTTCCAGCCGCGCTCTTTATCGTTGATATCAAGAAAGAGCATATTGCCATCAAGGAGGCCCGTTCACTTGGTATTCCCATTATTGCAATGGTCGATACCAACTGTGATCCTGAACTGGTTGATTTTGTTATCCCTGCAAATGACGACGCTATCCGTTCCATTCAGTTGATGGTCAAGGCTGTTGCCGATACTGTTATCAAGGCACGCGAATTGAAGGTCGAAAATGAGGTGCTTGCCGACATGGACGAAGAGGAAGAGGATGGAGACGTCGAAAAAGAAGAGATCAGCGAATAATCAGCGTTTATAATCAATAAGAGTGAAATTTCAATGAGTCAGATTTCAGCAAAAGATGTTAAAAATCTTCGTGATATAACAGGCGTCGGTATGATGGACTGCAAAAAAGCCCTTGAAGAGACCGGAGGGGATATGCAGCAAGCTATCGATTATCTGCGCAAGAAAGGAGCCGCTCTCGCTGCAAAGCGTGCAGACAGGGTAGCCAGGGAAGGTATGGTCGGTATCAAGATAACCCCCGACCACAAGGCCGGAGTTATTCTTGAACTGAACTGCGAGACCGACTTTGTTGCCCGAGGCGAAGTCTTTACCGGTTTTGTTTCTGCACTTGCCGAGCTTGCTCAGGCAAGTCGCACGTCATCACCTGAAGCATTGTTGGCATTGACGCTCGGCGAAGCGTACGGTGGCGAAACGGTTGATGATGCCATCAAGACCATGACCGGCAAGCTTGGTGAAAAGATCAGTCTCAAGCGCCTTGTTTATCTTGATGCCGCGGATGGCATGGTTGAGGCCTATATTCATCCTGGTGCTCAGCTTGGTGCAATCATTCATGTCGCGACCGATCAGCCGGAAGTTGTCAGGGAACTCGCGAAAGATCTTGCCATGCAGGTAGCCGCAGCAGCTCCGATTGTTGTTGACCGTTCATTTGTTCCTGCCGATTATATCGCAAAAGAGTCGGAAATTTATCGCCAGCAGGCTCTCGAACAGGGCAAGAAAGAGGCGTTTGTCGACAAGATCGTTATCGGCAGGCTTGAAAAGTACTACCAGGACGTTGTGCTCAGTGAACAGTTCTTTATCAAAGACAATACCACAAAGGTCTCTGATGTGCTCAGCGAGTTTCGAAAAAAACATCAAGTAAAGGTTGATGTGATTGAGTTTGTCCGCTGCAAATTAGGAGAGTAAGAAAAAAAAGCCTCGTTGTTCGAGGCTTTTTTTTTGTACATATTTTGGTAAGGTTGTTTTAATTAATTTTTTCTTCCTGAGGATAAGGATATGCTCCACTACAAGCGCATTTTGCTGAAATTAAGTGGCGAAGCACTTGCCGGAGAGGATGGCTATGGCATTAATCCCGAGATGCTTGAACGGTACGCCGAGGAAATCAAGGAGGCCAGTGAGATGGGGGCACAGATTGCCATCGTGATTGGTGGAGGCAATATTTTTCGTGGCATGTCCGAGGCGGCAGAGAAGATGGACCGAGTACAGGCCGACTATATGGGTATGCTTGCAACGGTGATCAATGCATTAGCCTTTCAGGATGCCCTTGAGCGCAAGGGAGTCTTTACCCGGCTCCAGACAGCCATAAAAATGGAGCAAATGGCGGAGCCATTTATTCGCCGCAGGGCAGTTCGTCATCTTGAAAAAGGGCGGGTCGTTATTTTCGGTGCCGGTACAGGAAACCCCTATTTTACAACCGATACGGCCGCCTCGCTGAGGGCTATCGAGATTGAGGCTGATATTATCGTCAAAGGCACCAGAGTTGACGGTGTCTACGATTCCGATCCTGAAAAAAATTCCAATGCACAGTTTTTTGCCGACATATCCTATCTCGATGTGCTGCGCAAGAATCTTCGGGTTATGGACATGACCGCCATCACCCTTTGCAGTGAAAACGCACTTCCTATTGTCGTCATGAACATGAATGAAAAAGGGAACCTTTCCAGGCTGTTGCGCGGTGAAAAGGTTGGCTCGCTGGTGCATGGATGAAACTGCATTAACAGGGCTCTTCAAAATCCGTGCTGGATGCATGCAACTGCTTCAGTACGGTTTGAATCTCCTGCCATTCAAACCCCCGGTTATTGAGGAATACTTCTAGTTTTCTTTTGCGCTCGGCATCAGTTAGCTGATACAGTGAGGCGATTTTTTTTTCTGCTGCTCGGTAACAGAGTGCTGTACTGTCGTACTCTTTGAGCAGTTCGCCGATAATCGGTTCCGAAACTCCTTTCTTTCGCAGCTCTACACCGATTTTCAATTTTCCAGCCGGTTTCCGCCTTGACCGGCTTCTGATCAGTTCCATGGCGAAAATCCGGTCGTCCAGCACTCCCTGCCTTGTCAGCTTCTCCAGTACTGACACAATACTCTCAGTTTCATATCCCTTTTTCAGGAGTTTACGCTCAAGTTCCTTTTGGCTGTGATTGCGCAGTCCAAGCAGCTTGAGGGCGAAAGCCATTGGGGAGAGTGTACTGTTTTCGGTCATGATCGGGACAATGAGATAGTGCCAGTTGGTGCTGCACAGAGGTATGAAGGGTGCGGCTGTTTGCCATTTCCTTGTAATCTAACCGGTAGAAACTCTCTGAACAAAAAGAAATGTTTGCAATGATTCAATATCGGAACCGTTCCACTCATCTCCGACGATGACTCCTTCTCTCTGAGGCTTTTTCTCTCTCTTCAATTTTACTATATTCCATGCGCTCATAGTGAGCTGCTGGTCAGGTGGCGATCCCAGCTCAAGAAGTTTTTTTATCAGTTAAGCGTAAAAGAAGATGGCTCGTTATACCCCTGAACAGCTTGTCAAAAGGAACGCTTCCATCTGGACCGATATCCAGATTATTCTTGCACCGATCCAGTTTTTCTTTTTTGTAGCCGGTGTTACCATAACAGCCCTTTATGCAAACGATCTGTTTGGTTCCAGCTTTTACTGGGTCAGTGTAGCTATTCTGTTTAAAACGCTTTTTTTTGCCCTTCTTTTCATAACCGGCATGTTTTTTGAAAAGGAGATTTTCAATAAATGGGTTTACTCCAAAGAGTTTTTCTGGGAAGATATTGGAAGCACGGTTGCTGCATTTTTCCATCTGCTCTATTTTTTTCTGGCTTACTTCGGTGCTTCCACACATGTGCTGATTATGGATGCCTTTCTCGCCTATTTTACCTATGTGCTCAATGCGCTGCAGTATCTGGTGAGGATCATCCTTGAAAAACGTCATGAACGCAGGCTTCGGATTGACGGTCAAATATGACCGGTTCCGCTATTTCTCTAAAGACAATAAATGTGATGAAATACAGTTTTAAGAGACTCTGGAATACCACTTTTCTGTTTGTAGGACCTGTCTGGTGTGT
Source organism: uncultured Chlorobiaceae bacterium (assembly GCA_903820085.1). Taxonomy (GTDB): domain Bacteria; phylum Bacteroidota; class Chlorobiia; order Chlorobiales; family Chlorobiaceae; genus Chlorobium. The sequence goes on along the minus strand of CAIJGA010000001.1, from coordinate 83,858 downwards.
ACTGGTTTGGATGATCTGGTCTTCCGGCCAGTTGCCATCGATTGGTGACAAGGTCTCTTTTCTTGGTGTTGTGATCCCCGGCTTTCTCCTTATCTACAGTTCCGGCTTTTTTATTGAAGGGTGGCATGAAAAGAAAAAAAAAGCTCGATCATGAACAGGATGTAACTCGTTTGGGGATCTTTATTTTTCAACAATACATGCCGGGTTCCGGCGTGAGAAGTATGATTTTTTATGCAGAACCTTTGGAACGATGCAGCTCTTCAGTGCTCCGCCAGGGAGCAGTGTAGCTCAACCGAAATGCAGGCAGAACTTGCCGAACTGGTTTATGCCTCTCGTCTGCTTGGCAGCGAAAGTTCGCTGGTGATGCACGGCGGAGGGAATACCTCGGTTAAATGCGAACTGGTGGATATGGTCGGCAACCGGGCTGATGTACTCTTGATTAAAGCCAGCGGGGTTGATTTGAGCCGTGTTTCCGCGTGTGATTACACCCCGCTCCGGTTGGGACCACTGCGCAAACTGGGAGAGCTTTTCAGCCGCAACGATCTGGTAAGCGAAGAGGCTCTTCGGCGCTTTTCGACCAAAGAATTCAAGCACCTCCTGCTTCTCAATATGTTCAGTCTGACGGACCATATGGCCGAGCACAGGCTGACCCCTTCGATTGAGACGCTCCTTCACGCCTTTCTTCCGCACCGTTTTATTTTTCATACCCATTCGTTTGCCTTGCTCACCCTCAGCAATCAGCCCGATGGAGCTAAGCTTGTTGGTGAAACGCTTGGTGACAGCTTTGGTTCCGTTCCCTATATCAAGCCTGGCCTCGGTCTGGCCCGCTCGGCAGCTGTGGTCTATGAATCAAACCCGGAGATCAAAGGACTGGTGCTTCACAAGCACGGCCTGGTCACCTTCGGAGCTACAGCCAAGGAGGCCTACGGACGAATGATTGAGGCTGTCAGCACGCTTGAAGCGCGTATTGCTGTTGCAGGCAGAAAAACCTTTCCATCCGTAACCCTGCCATCGGAACTGGCTTCGGTTGAAGTGACTGCTCCCGTCATCAGGGGAGCCTGTGTGGATGAAAAGTCACCCGGTACGCGAGAGTATCATCAGTTCATTCTTGAATTTCGGACCTCGCCGCTTATTCTTGACTATGTCAACAGCATCGATCTTGTTGGCATGAGCCAAAAAGGCGCCATGACGCCTGATTTTATTATCCGGACTAAAAATAAGCCGCTCGTTGTCCCTGCTCCTGATGCAAGCGATATTGCAGGATTCAAGGCTGCAGTGCATGAGACTGTGCAGCGCTACCGCGAAGAGTACACCAACTATTTTAATGCCCAGCAACAGGCCTCCGACATGCAGGTAACCATGCTCGACCCGTTGCCAAGAGTGGTGCTTGTTCCCGGTCTTGGGCTGTTTGGCCTCGGTAAAACCGCAGAATCAGCCGCAGTCAATGCCGATATTGCAACAGGGACCGCTTCAGCCATTCTTGATGCCGAATCAGTTGGTACCTTTGAATCCATCAGCGACCGTGAAGCTTTTGAAATAGAGTACTGGGACATGGAGCAGGCCAAGATGAACAAGGTTCATCATGATATTTTTGCCGGTAAAATTGTCATGGTCACGGGAGCTGCAAGCGGCATCGGCCTGGCGACGGCTAAGGCCTTTCGCAAGAAAGGGGCAGAACTGGTTATGCTCGATCTCACCCGCGACGCACTCGATCGCGTAGCAGAGGAGCTCGGCGGCAACGTCCTTGCCCTCACCTGTGATGTTACATCCAGAGCCGAGGTTCGCTCGGCTCTGGATGCTGCCTGCCGCCGGTTTGGCGGTGTCGATATTATTGTCTCAAACGTTGGTGCTGCCATTCAGGGTCGCATCGGTGAAGTTTCTGATGAACTGTTGCGCAAGAGCTTTGAGCTGAACTTCTTTTCACACCAGTCCATTGCCCAGGAAGCTGTCAGGGTGATGAAACTTCAGGGCACCGGCGGAGTTTTGCTTTTCAATGTGTCAAAACAGGCTGTCAATCCCGGCCCTGACTTTGGTCCTTACGGATTAGCAAAAGCAGCAACCATGTTTCTTGTCCGGCAATATGCGCTTGATCACGGCCGTGACGGAATCCGCTCAAATGGTATCAATGCCGACCGTATTCGCAGTGGCCTGCTTACTGCAGAGATGATCAAGGTCCGATCAACGGCCCGTGGTCTGAGTGAAAAGGAGTACATGGCCGGAAACCTCCTGCAGCTTGAGGTAACTGCCGAAGATGTTGCGGAAGCTTTTGTCCATCTGGCGCTCGAAATCAGGACAACCGGTTCCATTACCACGGTGGATGGCGGCAACATTGCAGCCGCGCTCCGCTGAACGAAAGAGAATGCAGAAATAACAGACCCATAACCGAAAAGAGGAGATCCATCACTATGGCAGAGTACGATAAAGACAAACAGGCCAAAGAGTATCATCTTGATATTCCGGTCAACAACTACGGATTTTTTTTGAAGGGTGCCCACTCTCTTGATTGGGGAATGAAAAACCGTCTTTCAAGGATATTCCGCCCCGATACCGGAAAAACGGTCATGCTTGCTATCGATCATGGCTACTTCCAGGGCCCGACCACCGGACTTGAACGTCCCGACGTCAATATCGTCCCGCTTATGCCTTATGCCGATGCCATCATGCTGACCCGCGGTATTCTGCGGACCACCGTTCCGCCGACCCTGACCAAGGCTGTCGTCATGCGCTGCAGCGGTGGCCCGAGCATTCTCAAGGAGCTTTCCGATGAAGAGCTTGCCGTTGATATCGAGGATGCCATTCGCATGAACGTTGCAGCAATAACTCTCCAGATATTCATTGGCGGCGAATATGAGACCCGCTCCATTCACAACATGACCAGGCTTGTCGATATGGGCCTGCGTTACGGCATTCCAACCATGGCGGTGACGGCGGTTGGCAAGGATATGGTACGCGATGCCAAATACTTCAGGCTTGCCTGCAGGATGGCTGCCGAGCTTGGTGCGCAGATTGTCAAGACCTATTATGTGCCTGAAGATTTCGATACCATCGTTGCTTCATGTCCGGTGCCGATTGTCATGGCCGGCGGCAAGAAACTTCCCGAGCTCGAAGCGCTCACCATGTCCCGCAATGCTATCGATGAAGGCGCATCAGGTGTTGATATGGGCCGCAATATTTTCCAGAGCGATGCCCCGCTTGCCATGATGAAGGCTGTCAACAAGGTGGTGCATGAGCAGATGAGTCCGCAGGATGCCTTTGACTACTTCAATTCCATAAAGGCTGAAGGATAATCGCAACAAGAAGTGATATAATGGCCGCAGCAGGCTTGATAGCCTGCTGCCATAATTTTAATAGTGTTCGATTTTCTTAATGGGCACTCTTTTGCTTTATCCGACAGAGACGGAACAGTGGGGGAGTATGATGTTTTTCTATGAATACTGACGATATTAAAGGGTTTTTCGCCTCAAGAGAACAGCTTGACATGGCTGATTACCTGACGCTTGATTACTATCTGGAGTGCGTGGGAGATATTGAGACCGCCCTTGCCCATTTTTGCAGTGAACAATCGACGGCACAGTGGAAACGTGTTGGCTATGATGAAGATTTTCGTCCGCAGTATGCCGCAAAAGTTATCAGTCTGACGGTAGAGGGAGAGCTTCCGGCACTCAGCTATCCTGTCCAGCATTTCGAATCCGGCCCTGTTCATGCCTGTCGGGTCACCATTGCCCATCCGCACTGTAATTTTGGCCCTAAACTGCCAAATCTGCTCTCCGCCGTTTGCGGGGAGGGAGTCTTTTTTACTCCAGGAGTGCCGGTGGTCAAGCTGCTTGATATTGGCTTTCCAGACTCTTATCTGGCAGCCTTTGACGGCCCGAAATTTGGCATTGATGGTATCCGTGATCTTCTGCAGGCTTATGACCGCCCAATCTTTTTCGGGGTGGTGAAGCCCAATATCGGTCTCAGTCCGGCCAATTTTGCCGAAATTGCCTACCAGAGCTGGCTTGGCGGGCTTGATATCGCCAAAGATGATGAAATGCTTGCCGATGTTGACTGGTCAACTCTTATCGAACGTTCTTCCGCTCTTGGTGAGGCCAGAAAGCAGGCGGAAAAAGAGACCGGCGAGCGGAAAGTCTATCTTGCCAATATCACCGATGAGGTTGACCGGTTGATTGAACTGCACGATATTGCTGTCAGTAACGGTGCAAATGCCCTGCTTGTCAATGCCCTTCCTATCGGGCTCAGTGCCGTCAGAATGCTTGCCCGGCATACGAAAGTGCCTCTTATCGGCCACTTTCCCTTTATTGCCGCCTTCAGCAGAATGGAGAAATATGGTGTTCATTCGCGGGTCATGACCAAGCTTCAGCGCCTTGCAGGCCTCGATTCAATTATCATGCCCGGTTTTGGCAGCAGGATGATGACCCCCGAACAGGAGGTTAAAGACAATATTGCGGAGTGCTTGCAGGATTTCGGACATATCAAACGCTCACTTCCCGTTCCCGGAGGAAGCGATTCAGCACTTACGCTTGAATCGGTCTACCGGAAAGTCGGGAGTGTCGATTTCGGTTTTGTGCCTGGTCGCGGTGTTTTCGGTCATCCGATGGGCCCCAGAGCCGGGGCGGCGAGCATCCGTCAGGCATGGGAGGCCATCGAACAGGGGATATCCCTTGAAACGTATGCACACTCTCGTCCTGAACTTGAGGCGATGGTTGAAGGAGCAAACAGAAAAAAATAAGCACCAGTAAAGGGGAGTTGTCTGCTCATGGGTATACTTGATCATAAGGTTGCTGTCATTACCGGCTCCACGCGGGGAATCGGTAAAGCCATAGCGCATGAGTTTGTACGCCAGGGGGCAAAAGTGGTTATAACCTCCTCTTCGAATGCCAATGTTCAGGCGGCAGTTGCTGAATTTCCTCCAGACACCGCATACGGCTTTGTCTGTGATGTTGTCTCAACGGCTGATATGGAGCAGCTCGTAGCCGCTGCAGTCAAGAGATTTGGCCGGATTGATTGTTTCGTCAACAATGCAGGGATCTCTGATCCCTTCAGGAGCATTACGGACAGCGATCCGGACATTTGGGGAAGGGTTATTGATACCAACCTTAAAGGTACCTATAACGGATGCCGCGCGGCTATCAGCTATTTTCTCAGGGAAAAGATTCCAGGAAAAATCATCAACATGGCCGGTTCCGGCACCGACAGCGGCTCAAATACACCCTGGATGAGTGCCTACGGTTCCACCAAAGCAGCCATAGCCCGTTTTACCTTTGCGGTTGCCCAGGAGTACAAAAAGGCCGGGATATCTGTCATGCTGCTCCATCCCGGTCTGGTGCGAACCAATATGCTCAACACCGATAACCCGACGCCTGAACTGTCCCGGCAGTTAACCACCTTCAGCACCATTCTTGATGTTTTTGCCCAGCCGCCATCCGTTGCTGCAAGGCTTGCGGTACAACTGGCCTCTGGCTGGAGCGACTCAAAAACCGGTGTTTACCTTTCCGCACTGAACGGCAGAAGAAAAAAATGGTTGCTCTTTTCCTATCCCTTCCGTAAAATAACAAAGAGGATTGACCGCAGAACCTATTAACCTCGAGGATTGTCATGCCAAAAGCTGCAGCACCCCTAATGATACTGATTGTTCTTTTTCTGGCTGCTCTTCAGGGCTGTTACAGCTTCAAGGGTTCATCACTGCCTCCGCACCTCAAAACCATTGCCATCCCCGTATTTGAAGATCGTTCCGGAGCCGGTATTGCACAGTTCAGGGGCGACCTTACAGGCAGACTCGCCAATAAAATTGAATCGCAAAGCCCGCTTCGTTTTACGCCTTCGATGTCTCGTGCTGATGCGTTGCTGGAAGGTGCCATTATCTCTTTTGCTGATGCTCCAAGCCAGCTCTCAAGCAAAACCGAGCGAGCCATAACCAATCGGGTTACTCTGGTTGTGCAGGTGACCATGACCGACCGACTTAAAAAGACGCCGATCTTTTCACAATCATTTGTCGGATTTTCCGATTATCGCACCGGTGACTATGTTGCCCAGCAGGGGGCGATCCGATCTTGCATCGGCCAGATTATCGATGAGATCTTCGACCGGATTGTTTCAGGATGGTAAGGCCGCCGATGCGGTCAATTGCACCGGGTACGCCCGGCTGATTAAGCCCTATTAGTTACTTAATATGTAAAACCTGCAGCAAGCAGGCCTCATTAAAGGAGATTGTTATGGAATCGCATAAGGATGTTGAGTATCGTCTTGAACTTGCGCGCGGGTTTCTTAATGAAGCGGAGCAAGATTACGCCCTCAAGCGCTGGCGGGCTTGTGTTTCCTGCTCCATACTTGTTCTTGAAAATTCCGGTCTTGCCGTGCTGATGCTCTTTGGCGTCTCTCCCATGGCTCACAAGCCTGCCCGCCACTTATCGCAGCTCGTATCCGAAGGGACCGTCACCAAAGAGGTTGCCGAACTGATTGAACAGATCTTGCCTGAACTCGAAAAATATGATTCACATGAAAAAATGCTGGCAAAATATGGCAATGAGTCTACTTACCAGCTTCCGTGGGAACTCTTCAATGAAGAGGAGGGCTCCTTGGCTATTGAGTCTGCCCGCAAGTCCATGCGCCTCTGTTCCGAAATAGCCGCATTGGTTCTCGCGGCAGAATAATCAATCCCTACCTGTCCAGGGCTCTATCCAAAGGATAGAGCCCTGGACAGGTTCGCAGGAGAACTGCTTCAGAACCCCTGGAATTATTACTCTCGCCACCGTCCGCACCACAACGTTAACCCTGCAGAAGTCTGGATAATCAGAACTGAATATCCAGAAGCCCTCCTCAAATTTTTTTACCAATATCCTTATGCAAGCGGATTCGCAAGATCATATTGGCAAGCCGGAGGTGTTGCACTGGCGGAGTTGCCAACTTGATTACGCAATAATTCAAATCTTTCTTTTAAGGTGAATTGCTCCTCATCGGTAGATTTTATTATTGGCCGGAATAAATAGTATGTTCACAACACCTGAAAACCTGAGGGGTGACAAAGCGTGTCGGTGCTACGTTCAGGCTTTGTCTTGATCAGCTTGCTGACGAGACCAAACCGGGTTCAGGAATGAGTTGCAGTATTGTCAATTCGTCAATCTTGAATGGAGTTATGCCGAAAATGAACACAGCATCACGCGTCCTTTGCAAGGCTTTGCAAAGCAAAATCATGTCAGCGGAACAGGCCGCGGCACTGATTTATTCCGGAGACAATGTTGGTATGAGCGGGTTTACCGGCTCAGGCTATCCCAAGGCGGTGCCTGCAGCGCTTGCCAAAAGAATTGAGGAGGCCAACAGTGCCGGTGAAAAATTCAGGATTGGCGTTTGGACCGGTGCTTCCACTGCACCGGAACTTGATGGGGCCCTGGCCAAGGTTGATGGCGTTGAAATGCGTCTGCCATACCAGTCCGATCCCATCTGCCGCAAGCGCATCAACGCTGGCGAGATGGAATATATCGATATTCATCTCTCTCATGTAGCCCAGTTCGTCTGGTTTGGATTTCTCGGAAAGCTAAATGTTGCCGTAGTTGAGGTGGCTGGTATTCTCGAAGATGGACGGCTGATTCCTTCGACTTCTGTAGGCAATAACAAGACATGGCTGGATCAGGCCGACAAGATTATTTTGGAGGTAAACTCCTGGCAGGATGCGCGTCTGGAGGGAATGCACGATATTTATTATGGGACCTGTCTTCCGCCAGATCGCAAGCCGATTCCTTTGGTAAACCCGCATGACAGGATTGGCGACCATTACCTGCATTGCGATCCTGATAAAGTTATCGCCATTATCGAAACCCATAGCCCCGACCGCAATTCTGAGTTCTCGGATCCTGATGAAGGTTCCCGAATGATTGCTGGCCATATTCTCGAATTCCTCCAGCATGAAGTGAAAAAGGGACGGCTACCCAAGAATCTGCTTCCTCTGCAATCCGGTGTCGGCAACATTGCCAATGCGGTCATGGCAGGCCTGAACCATGGGCCATTCGAAAACCTTACCGCCTATACTGAAGTGCTCCAGGACGGCATGCTTGATATGATCCATTCCGGCAAGCTGGTTTTTGCTTCGGCTACAGCATTCTCGTTGAGCAATAAGGCACTGGCTGAACTGTATGCACATCTTGATGAATACAAGGACAAGATTGTTTTGCGTCCCCAGGAGATCAGCAACCATCCCGAAGTCATTCGCCGTCTTGGGGTTATTGCCATGAATGGCATGATTGAAGCCGATATGTACGGCAATGTCAATTCGACCCATGTGATGGGCAGTGCCATCATGAACGGTATCGGCGGGTCAGGCGACTTCGCTCGTAACGCCTATATCTCCATATTCATGACACCCTCCCAGGCAAAGAATGGTCAAATTTCCTGCATTGTGCCGATGGTATCTCACGTTGATCATACGGAACACGATGTTCAGGTACTGGTTACTGAGCAGGGTCTTGCTGACCTTCGCGGACTCTCGCCAACGCAGCGTGCCAAGGTAATTATCGAAAACTGTGCTCACCCGAACTTCAAGCCCGCCCTTCAGGATTACCACAAGCGTGCGCTTGATCAATCTTTTGGCAAACACACGCCTCATCTGCTCGACGAAGCGTTAAGCTGGCACCAGCGATACCTTAAAACCGGCCAGATGTAAGGTTACCTTTTCATGAGTGCGCTGTCTTCTCTCTTTTGAGATGTAAAGAAGATTGACTACACGATAAAACAGGATCCTCGGATAGAGAATAGCGGTTCTTCGAATATTATCGAGGGACCGCTTTTTTAATATGTTGTCAGGCTATAGCCCGATTGAGATTGCCAACGGAGGTGGTGTCTTTAACTGCCCGTCAAAAATTTGTTATACGACTATTTCAAAAATTAATAAATTCACAGGCGCACCGTTCAGTTGCTCAAAAGCTTCCATGCCGAGAGAGGAGCTGGGCATGGTTTTTTTTATGGCATTACCGGATTCTGATGGAAAAAGAAAGGGAAAATATTTACTGGCATCAGGGAGATGTTGCGCCAGTAGAGCGTGCCGCCATCAAGGGCCAGCAACCTTGTGTTATCTGGCTCACAGGCCTGTCCGGATCAGGCAAGTCTACCCTTGCCAATGCGCTGGAGCGCAAGCTGGTGGAAATGGGACGCCATACCATACTGATGGATGCCGACAATATCCGTAAAGGGCTGAACCGTGATCTGGGGTTCAGTGAAGCAGACCGGGTCGAGAATATCCGCCGGATCGGTGAAGTGGCTAAACTGATGACCGATGCCGGCCTTATCGTCATTACCGCCTTTATCTCGCCCTTTCGGGCCGATCGTAACATGGTCAGGGCCCTTCTTCCTGCCGGAACGTTTCTTGAAGTTCACCTCTCCACCCCGCTTGACGTCTGTGAAGCTCGTGATCCGAAAGGGCTTTACCGCAAGGTTCGGCAAGGGAAAATTCCCAATTTTACCGGTATAAGCTCACCTTACGAAGAGCCGCTGCAACCGGAATTGCGCATCAATACCGCCACTTTGAAGGTAAACGAGTGTCTGGAAGTCATCATGGAGTTGCTTGTTTCAACGGTGATCTCTTGAAACGTAATCGGGCTGATCAGGATGCACATTCGGCAAGGCTTGCAACTTGAATACGCAATAATTCAAACATTTTACGGAGATTTTTTTTATACTTAATGTTGTCAGCGTGTACAGCTTTTCCCACCAGATTCAGCTATTGTCTCTTTGGTGTTGCTTGCTCTGCGCGGCTTTTTTTATGGCAAAATTTTGATGTTTGAGAAGCGAAAACAATAGAGGTCTATGAAAGGAATTATTCTCGCAGGGGGTTCTGGTACAAGGCTCTATCCTGTTACCAGGGCGATATCCAAACAGCTTCTCCCGGTTTATGACAAGCCGATGATCTATTATCCCTTGACCACGCTGATGCTTTCGGGGATACGGGATATTCTGATTATTACAACACCTGAAGATCAGGCGATGTTCATGAAGCTGCTTGGAGACGGCAGTGACTGGGGTATCTCGCTCTCATATATTGTGCAGCCTTCGCCTGACGGGCTTGCTCAGGCATTTATCCTTGGGGAAGCCTTTATCGGCAGTGATGATGTCACGCTTATTCTTGGTGACAATATATTTTTCGGCTATGCATTCAGTCAGATGCTTGAAGCTGCTGTTCAGAGTGTACAAAAAGAGCGCAAAGCCACGATATTCGGCTACTATGTCAGTGATCCGGAGCGTTACGGTGTCGCAGAACTTGATGAGGAGGGCAATGTACTCTCGCTGGCCGAAAAGCCGGAAATACCTAAATCAAATTATGCGGTAGTCGGGCTCTATTTTTACCCCAACAATGTTGTCGAGATCGCAAAACAGGTGCGGCCATCTGATCGCGGAGAACTTGAAATCACGGCGGTCAATGAGGAGTATTTGCTTCGGGGGGAGCTCAAGTGCTCCATGCTGGGCCGCGGGTTTGCCTGGCTCGATACCGGTACGCATGAATCATTCCAGGAAGCAGGGAATTTTATTCAGACCGTTGAAAAAAGGCAGGGGCTTAAAATTGCCTGCCCTGAAGAAATTGCCTGGCGACAAGGCTGGATAACGGATGAAGAGCTGTTACGGCTATCCGCACCACTGATGAAAAGCCATTACGGACAGTACCTGCAGCAGTTGCTTGTTCAGAGATAGCGAGTTGTCTTTTGATCGCTGTTTCGTTATAGTTGTCCAATTGCTATCTTCAAGAACGGAAACCTTTTACAGCTACAGATTTCGTCTCGTGACGGACGGCTCAATATTATTTTTCGCAGCTTATGCAAGTTATTACGACAGCCATACCTGATGTCCTGATTTTTCAACCGAAAGTGTTTGGCGATGATCGGGGCTATTTTTTCGAGTCGTTCCGGCAGGATTTTTTTGAGAAGCATGTCGGTCATGTTGCTTTTGTGCAGGAAAATGAGTCGAAGTCAGGCTACGGTGTGCTTCGTGGCCTTCATTTTCAAAAACCGCCCTTTACCCAGTCCAAGCTTGTTCGGGTGCTTTATGGCAGTGTGCTGGATGTTGCCGTCGATCTGCGACACGGTTCGCCCTGGTATGGCCGTCATGTATCCTGTCTGCTTGATACTGAACAGAAGAATATGCTGTGGATTCCAAAAGGGTTTGCTCACGGTTTTCTTGTTCTTTCAGAAGAAGCGGTTTTTGCGTACAAGTGTGATAACTACTATACGCCTTCGCACGATGCAGGCATTGTGTGGAATGATCCGTCCCTTGGTATTGATTGGCAGCTTCCGGCTGAGGTGATCAGGGTATCAGAAAAAGATGCCCGTCAACCCGGCTTCGATTCCGCCCGCAGTTTTTTGTATGATGATTTCCGGCAGGATAAGCTTTATCCCAAGGTTTCAGCTCTCTGATTGTCACCTCCAAATTTTACTTTTTGCATGAATATTCTCGTTACAGGCAGTCGGGGCCAACTTGGATCTGAGCTGCAGGAACTCTCAGCCTGCTCTGACGGACACCATTTTTTTTTCTATGACTTGCCTGATCTCGATATCACCTCTCCCGGCCATGTTGCCTCAATATGCCGTGAACATGGCATAGAGGTGATCATTAATTGTGCGGCATATACTGCTGTGGATAAGGCAGAATCTGATGTTGATGCCGCCTTCAGGGTTAACCGTGACGGTGCCGCCGTACTGGCTGCCTGTGCCAAAGAGCGCAATGCTCTCCTGGTGCATATTTCAACTGATTATGTCTTTAACGGTACATCAAGCGCTCCTTACCGCGAAATTGATCCAGCAAGTCCGCTGGGTGTTTACGGTGTATCGAAATGGGACGGGGAGGAGCGCATCCGCAGGATTGCCCCCTCTCACTGGATTATCAGGACGTCATGGCTTTATTCCGTTTATGGCGCAAACTTTGTCAAGACCATGCTTCGTCTCGGAGCGGAGCGGTCAGTGCTTAGCGTTGTGGCAGATCAGATCGGGACGCCGACCTGGGCGGCTGATCTTGCGGCAGCAATAATGTCGATGCTGGGGCAGTATGACAAGCATTCCCGCTACGCCGGGACGTATCATTATTCCAGCGAAGGGGTTTGTTCGTGGTATGATTTTGCCCAGGCCATCATGGAGCTGGCTGGGCTGCCCTGCAAGGTCGTGCCTGTCGAAAGCTCGCAATATCCCCAGATTGCACCGAGGCCATACTACAGCGTTCTGAACAAGTCAGCCGTAAAGCAAGAGTGGAAGCTTGAAATCCCTCACTGGCGGGTATCGCTGGCTGCCATGCTTGCGAAGTTGCAGCATGGAGCAAAAGGATGAGAGCGGACGCGTTAAATCATAATAAAAAGAGAGTTACACCAATGCACATCTTGATTACAGGAGGAGCCGGTTTTATCGGGTCGCACGTCGTCCGTCATTTCCTGAAGAATCATCCCGCTTACACGATTACCAATCTTGACAAATTGACCTATGCCGGAAACCTCGCCAATCTTCACGATATTGATCAGCAGCCGAATTACCGGTTTGTAAAAGGGGATATAACCGACGGCGATTTTCTGATGCGGTTGTTTGCAGAGAACCGTTTTGACGGAGTGATCCATCTGGCAGCCGAGTCGCATGTTGACCGTTCGATTGCCAATCCGACGGAATTTGTGGTGACCAATGTGCTTGGAACGGTCAACCTGCTCAATGCTGCAAGGGCCTCATGGCACCCAGATTATTCTGGCAAGAGGTTTTACCATATATCCACTGATGAGGTTTACGGTTCACTTGGCAGGGAGGGACTCTTTACCGAAGAAACTCCTTACGATCCGCATAGTCCCTATTCAGCGTCGAAAGCCTCTTCCGACCATTTTGTCAGGGCTTGGCACGATACTTTCGGTATGCCGGTGGTGATCAGTAACTGTTCCAATAATTACGGCTCTTTTCAGTTTCCGGAAAAGCTGATTCCTCTTTTTATCAATAATATCGTCAACCGCAAACCGCTTCCTGTCTATGGAAAGGGTGAAAATATTCGTGACTGGCTTTGGGTTGTCGATCATGCTGAGGCTATTGATGTGATTTTTCATCGGGGCAGAAACGGTGAAACCTACAATATTGGTGGTCATAACGAATGGAGCAATATTGACCTGATCAGGCTGCTTTGCCGTATCATGGATACGAAGCTTGCCCGTCCTTCGGGAGCGTCTGAAAAGCTTGTTGCCTATGTGACCGACCGTGCAGGTCATGATCTTCGCTACGCGATCGATTCCTCGAAGCTGCAGCGTGAGCTTGGGTGGGTTCCTTCGATTTCGTTTGAAAAAGGGCTTGAACTGACGGTTGACTGGTATCTTTCACATGCGGAGTGGCTTGACGATGTGACCTCAGGGGGCTATCAGCGTTATTACGAAGAGATGTACGGTAACCGTTAAGGGACTTTTTTTTATTGCTTTATCAATATTTTACTGGGGGCATTTATGCGAATTCTCGTTATCGGGGGCGCTGGATATATCGGCAGTCATGTTACAAGAGCTTTTCTTGACCGTGGATATGAGGTTACGGTCTTTGATAATCTCCAGACTGGACTGAGGGAAAATCTTTTTAAAGATGCCCGGTTTGAGTATGGCGATATCATGCGTCGAGAACAGCTTCGGGCCGTTATGGCCGGAGGTTTTGACGGATGCGTGCATCTTGCAGCCATGAAAGCCGCCGGTCAGTCGATGCTGACGCCGGAGGAGTTTGCCGAAGCCAATATTGTGGGAACGATCAACATTCTCAATCAGGCGGCTGAGGCCAAACTTTCACCGATTATTTTCTCCTCATCGGCAGCAATCTTTGGAAATCCTCACTATTTGCCGATTGATGAAGAACATCCGAAGGAGCCGGAAAATTTTTATGGCTTCACCAAGCTTGAGATCGAGCGTATCCTCGGCTGGTATGACCGACTGAAAGGGTTGCGCTTTGCTGCTATCCGTTATTTCAATGCTGCCGGTTATGATGTTGAAGGTCGAATCAAGGGGCTTGAGCTGAACCCGGAGAACCTTCTGCCTATTGTGATGGAGGTGGCTGCCGGTATCCGCCCGAAACTCTCCATATACGGTAATGATTATCCGACACGCGATGGAAGCTGCATCCGTGACTACGTTCATGTAAGTGACCTGGCGGAAGCGCATGTCAGCGCTTTTGAATATGTTTTGAAGCACGACAAGAGCTTGACGGTGAACCTTGGAAGCCAGACTGGCATCAGTGTGCTCGAAATGGTTGAACTGGCCCGCGTCCATACCGGGATGGCTGTGCCTGCAGAGATTGTTGGCAGGCGCGCCGGCGATCCTTCCGAACTTGTAGCCACGTCTGGCAAGGCGCGGGAGCTTCTTGGTTGGGTGCCGAAGTATAGTGACGTCGATACCCTTGTCTCATCGACGTGGAAGATGTATGAGAAATATGTCGCTCGTTAATGTTTAATCTCTTTTTTCTTCATGATTATTCCTGTGATTCTCAGTGGCGGTTCGGGCACAAGGTTATGGCCTCTTTCCCGTGCATTGTATCCCAAGCAGTTACTGTCACTCGCCGGAGAGAAGACCATGTTGCAGGAGACGGTGCTTCGCCTTGCTGCAACCGATGATATCGGGCCTGTATATTGTATCTGTAATGAGAGTCACCGCTTTCTGGTAGCCGAGCAACTTCATGAAATTGATGCCAATATCGGAGAGATCATTCTTGAGCCCAAAGGACGCAATACCGCTCCTGCTGCCGCCATAGCAGCAATGCTTGTCACTGAAAAGCATCCGGGAGCCAGTCTGCTGCTTTTGCCTGCTGATCATGTTATTCGTGATACGGTGGCATTTGGTCTCGCTGTTGCCGCAGGGCTCTCTGCAGCCGAAAAAGGGGAGCTGGTTACCTTTGGGATTGTACCGGCCTCTCCTGAAACCGGTTACGGTTATATCAGGGCATCAGCGAGGGGTGATGGTCAACAGGGAGCCTATCCCGTCTCTGAATTTGTTGAAAAGCCCGACAGGAAAACGGCGGAGCGCTATCTTGCTTCGGGTGACTATTTCTGGAACAGCGGAATTTTTCTCTTTAACGCTGCGTCGTATCTGCTCGAACTTGAAGCGCATGCTCCAGCCATTGTTGCTGCCTGCAGGGAGGCTTTGCAGAAAGCGGTCGCTGATCTTGACTTTTTGCGGCTCGATAGTGACGCGTTTTGTGCCTCTCCTTCCGACTCTATCGACTATGCCGTGATGGAAAAAACCACAAAAGCCTCTCTTGTTCCTCTCGATGCCGGATGGAATGATGTGGGTGCATGGTCTGCGCTCTGGGACGTGCAGGAACATGACGAGGCGGGTAATGTAAAAAGGGGTGACGTGCTGATATACGATGTCAAGAACTGCTATATCCATGCCACAAACCGTCTCGTAACAGCAGTTGGTCTTGATGGTCATATCATCGTTGAGACGGCTGATGCTGTGCTGGTTGCCTCGCGCGAGTGCGTTCAGGACGTCAAGGTGCTTGTCGAAGAGATGAAAAAAAGAGAGCGGCATGAGGTTGAGACGCATCGGCGGGTCTGCCGGCCGTGGGGTACCTATGAAACGGTAGACTTTTCTGAAAGGTTCAAGGTCAAACGCATTACGGTGAATCCGGGGGCAGCTTTGTCATTACAAAAGCATCATCATCGGGCTGAGCACTGGATTGTCGTCAGGGGAACAGCCCAGGTGACGGTGGGAGAGCAAAAAATTACGCTTTGTGAGGATCAGTCAACCTATATTCCGGTCGGTCAGTTCCATCGCCTCGAAAATATCGGCACAACTCCGCTTGAATTGATCGAAGTTCAGACAGGCAGTTATCTGGGAGAGGACGATATTGTGCGTGTTGAGGATCGGTACGGACGCCAGTAATATGAAGCTTTTTTTTGCCCCTGCTAATCACTCAAGATGATTTGAACGGGGGCTTCTGATTTTTTTTGATAGAAGGATTAAATATATTACATTTTCAAAATATTGTTTTGTCGGCGGCAACCCTAAATGTCAGTGTAATATGGCTGAAGAAACAAAAGATTCCGGACAGGTGCAGCCAAGTGGCGGCGCTGTAACTGGTGATATATCAAGGCTTCTTGTCAGTGTAGGCACTTTTATTGATAATTCGATTGACCCTGTAAGCAAAATTGTTGCCCTTTCGCTTGACTCCCTTACTGATGTTGCAAAAAAGGTCCTTGAAGGTGTCAATACAACGCTCGGCAGCAAGAAATAAGTATTGAACTGTTTTGTGAGGCATTTTGTTCGTCAGGCTTTTTTCATAGATGTTTTCAGGCAAGCTTTTCCGTTAATGAAAAGCTTGCCTGTATTGTTTTACTAAGGGGTTCGGGCTGGGTAACTTTTTTTATAATTACAGGCCTTGTGCCTGTTTTTGACTGAATGATTTCGGAAGAACTATGAACGCTAAATTTGTCGAGTATCCTTCAAATCTGCCTTACAGTGCTGTAGAGGCCGAAGTTTTGGCATACTGGAATGAGCATGGGATTTTTCGCAAGTGTCTGGAAGAAAAACCGGGTGACCGGGTATACTCTTTTTATGAAGGCCCTCCAACAGTTAACGGCAAGCCTGGTGTTCACCATGTCTTCAGCCGTACCATAAAGGATGTTGTCTGCCGCTACAAGACCATGCAGGGTTACCGGGTGCCACGCAAGGCCGGTTGGGATACTCACGGGTTGCCGGTAGAGATTTCGGTGGAGAAGAAGCTTGGTCTGAAGAACAAGGCCCAGGTTGTTGCATATGGCGACGGCGAGTTTAATGCCGAGGCAAGGGCACTGGTTTACCATCACATTGACGATAATCGGGAAGGGTGGGGAAAGCTGACCGAACGGATGGGGTACTGGGTCGATATGGACCATCCCTATATTACCTGTACCAATGACTATATCGAGTCGGTCTGGTGGGCTCTGAAAACGATTTTCGATAAAGGGCTTATCTACAAGGACTATAAAATTGTGCCGCAGGATCCCAAATCCGAGACGGTGCTGAGTTCGCATGAGCTTGCCCTGGGCTACAAAGAGGTAACCGATCCAAGCATTTATGTCAAATTCAGAGTCAAGGATTCTGTCGAGTCACTGCTGGTATGGACAACGACACCGTGGACCCTCATTTCAAATGTTGCACTCTGTGTTGGATCAGATATTGACTATGTCAAGGTTGCTCACCGCGAAAGCGGGGAGGTGCTGATTCTTGCCAAGTCGCGCCTGCAGGTGCTTCTTGAGAAGGACGATGCCGGGGAATCGCTCTGGACGGTTATTGCTGAGCTGAAAGGGCGCGATCTCGAGGGGATCGACTATGAGCCGCTGTTCAGGTACATGCAGCCTGAAAAAAAGTGCTGGTACGTTACGGCGGGTTCGTTTGTGTCAACCGAAGACGGTACCGGTATTGTGCATATTGCTCCGGCTTTCGGCGCTGATGACTATGAAATTGCCAAGAAATATGATTTGCCAATGCTCCAGCCGGTAGCCCGGAACGGATGCTTTACGGCTGAGGTCAGCGATTATGACGGCATGTTTTTCAAGGATACCGATCCTCTCGTTATCCGTCAGCTTAAGGATGCAGGGAAATTGTACCGCAAGGAGATGATTACCCATACCTATCCCTATTCCTGGCGTTATGATGTGCCGGTGATCTATTATGCACGCGAGTCATGGTATATCCGCACAACCGCAATAGCCGACCGAATGGTGGAGCTGAACAAAACCATCAACTGGTGCCCTCCCGAAATTGGTTCGGGACGTTTCGGTAACTGGCTTGAAGACAACAAGGACTGGGCGCTGTCACGCGAGCGCTTTTGGGGCTCCCCGCTGCCGCTCTGGGTTTCGGAGGATTTTGTTATCGGTGAGGATGCGTCCTCGGGCAACATGTTTGCTGTCGGTTCTGTTGACGAACTGCGCGAGGGATTGATTGATATTGACGGAGAACAGTGCCGGCTTGGAGATGCGATCGACAGGGGTGCGGCGGAGCTTGATCTGCACAAGCCTTTTGTGGACAGGATTTACTTCATAAGGGATGGCAAACGCTTCAACCGGACACCAGAACTGGTTGACGTCTGGTTCGACAGCGGCTCCATGCCGTTTGCCCAGCTCCACTATCCATTTGAAAATCGCGCAGAGTTCGATGCCTCTTTTCCGGCTGATTTCATTGCTGAAGGGGTCGATCAGACCCGTGGGTGGTTCTATACCCTGCACGCCATTGCCACGCTTATTTTCGATAAGCCTGCATACAAAAACCTTATTGTCAATGGCCATATTCTTGATAAGAGCGGCCAGAAAATGTCAAAGTCAAAAGGCAACGTTGTTGATCCTTTTGCAACCATGGAAAAGTACGGTGCCGATGCGCTCCGCTGGTACCTGTTGGTGACCAGCCCTCCATGGAGACCGAAATCGTTCAATACCGATGAGATTGAGGAGGAGCAGCGCAAGTTTTTCCGCGCCTTCATCAACAGCTATAATTTTTTTGTGCTCTACGCCAATGTTGATCATTTCACCTTTGCTGAGCCGGTAATTCCTGTGCAGGAGCGCTCTGAGCTTGACCGCTGGGTACTCTCCTGCCTGAACACCCTTGTTGATGGTGTTCACATGCGAATGGAGCAGTATGATCTTATGGGTGCGGTAAGGCTGATTAACGATTTTACCGTTGATGATCTTTCTAACTGGTATATTCGCCGCTCACGAAAACGGTTCTGGAAAAGTGACATGGGACCTGACAAGATTGCGGCCTATCAGACGCTCTACACTGCGCTTGAGACGCTGGCAAAACTGCTTGCACCCTTTACCCCCTTTCTTGCCGAGCGGATTTACCTGAATCTGAATGGAGTCAGCGGGCTCAACTCTTCTGAGTCTGTTCATCTTGCCGATTTTCCGCTGCTTGATATTTTGGCTGTTGACCGGCCGCTTGAGCAGCGCATGAAAAAGGCCCAGATTGTTACCTCCCTGGTGAGAACCATGCGTGAAAAGGCATCAATCAAGGTTCGCCAGCCGCTCAAGCGTATTCTGCTTGCCGCTGGTGATGCGGCCGTAAGGGAAGAGTACAGGATGGTCAGCGATATTATTTTGGAAGAGATCAATGTCCAGAAGATAGAGTACATCGAAGAGGATGGCTCGGTCATCAGCAAGAAGGTAAAGCCAAACTTCAAAACCCTTGGACCTCGTTTTGGCAAGGATATGAAAGCACTGGCGGAAGCCATCAGGGTCATGAGCCATAAACAGATTGCGCTTCTTGAAAAACAGGGCAAACTTTCGCTTGAACTTGATGGAAAGCTCTTTGGCTTGTTGCGTGAGGATGTGGAGATCATGCACGAAGATATAGAGGGGTGGCTTGTTGCTTCCGATGAAGCGAACGGGATCATGGTAGCACTTGATACGGAGATGACTGAAGAGCTTGAAATGCAGGGTCTTTCGCGTGAACTGGTCAGTCGTATCCAGGCCCTTCGCAAGGAGAGCGGACTTGACATTACTGACCGAATTGCGCTCTCTCTTCAGGGTTCAGCAAAAGTGCTGGATGCGGTAAATAATAATGAAGCCTATATCAAGGCAGAAACGCTTGCCACCACTCTTTCCGTAGCGACGCTTGACCTCTCAACAGCAGCAAAAGGAAAGGAAGAAACGGTCAATGGTGAAATTTGCAGGTTATCGCTTGAAAAATACAAGAGTTAATAGTATTATTTAACTCTCACTTTTTACGCTCTTTTTGGGATTAAAACAAAGCTTATTATGGCAAAGAAAAACGATAGCGCTTCGAAAAAGGACAATGAGCTCATGGAAGAGCCTGTCCTGACGAAAACTTACTTAACCGACGAAGAACTCGAACATTTCAGGCAGTTGTTGCTTAAAAGACGTGATGAGGTGCTTCGTGATCTGGATATTTTGCGCTCTTCGCTTTCTGACGAGAATGTGGAAGATTCCATCAATTCCAACTACTCCATGCATATGGCTGATCATGGGACTGATACGATGGATCGTGAGCAGCGCTTCATGTTTATCGCTCGTGACGAGAAATATATCAACTACATCGACCAGGCGCTCGACAGGATAAGAAACAGGACCTATGGTATCTGCATTAAGTCAGGCAAACCCATTCCCAAAAAACGGCTTGAGGCGGTGCCGCACACCTCGGTGAGAATCGAGTTCAAACAGGGGAAGAAGTAGTTATCAGTCATTCTCTTCCTTGTCGGTTGTTGCATCGGTGACTTCTATCGGATAGTCACCGCTGAAGCAGGCGGTGCAGTAACTGCAGGTTTCTCCCTCAAACGATGGAACGCTGTTCATCAGCCCCTCCATGGAGAGATATTTCAATGAATCGACACCGATATATTCCCTGATTTTTTCTATCTCCTCCACGTCATTGTCGAGAGAGTCGAACATGTGGGTAAGGAGCTGCCGTTTGGTTGGAAAATCCATGCCATAGAAGCAGGGATTGGTGATCGGCGGAGAGCTGATGTGCAGGTGAATGGCCTTTGGTTCGGCCTCACGGATCAGTTTGATCAGCATCTTAGCGGTTGTTCCGCGGACAATGGAGTCATCGACAAGAATGATCGGTCTGTCGTTGAGTACTCCGCGTACAATGTTGTACTTCGATCGCACCTTGATGTCACGGCTGTGAATACCTGGCTGAATGAAGGTTCTGCCGACATAATGGTTGCGGATAAGGCCGTGTTCGAACCTTGCAGGCCTCTCCATCTTGATGCTTTCGCGAACAAAGCCGAGTGCGGCGGTATTGGATGAGTCGGGCACGCTGACAACGGTCAACTCTTTTTCGCCCGGCTGGTGCTCAATTGAGGACTCTCTGGCAAGGTTTTTGCCGAGATTTCGCCTGATTTTGTCAACCGAATGCTTGAAAATAAAACTGTCGGGACGGGCGAAATAGACATATTCAAAAATACAGCGAGCCTTGCGTTCTGAGTGCGGCAGAAAGATGGATGTAGGTTTTTCATTCGCTACCGCCAGATGGTCGATCAGGAGAATTTCGCCGGGTTCAATATCCCGGATATATTCTGCCTGAATAATATCGAAGGCGCAAGTTTCACTGGCCACGATATAGGCAAGCTCTCCGGTAAGAGGGTCAACCTTTTTGCCGAGAGCGAGTGGTCTGAACCCGTAGGGGTCTCTTGCAGCGATCATCTGGTTGTTTGCCAGAAGGACCATTGAGTAAGCTCCCTGAACCTGTAACAAGGCTTCGTAGAGTTGTTGTATGGGCTCTTTTTCACGGCTTCTGGCCGCCAGGTGCGGGATGATTTCAGTATCCGAAGATGCCTGGAAGATAACACCGAGCTCGGTCAGTTCTCGTCGCAGTGCACGTGAGTTGGTCAGGTTTCCGTTATGGGCAATGGCCAGACTTCCTGATCGGTAGGTGAGGGAAAATGGCTGAATATTGCTTGCCGATGATGAGGAACCTGTAGTAGAATAGCGGTTATGGCCGATTGCAGCATAACCACCAAGAGTTTCAAAAATAGTTTCATCCCTGAATACTTCAGCCACCAGGCCCATGCCCTTATGCTGCTTGAAAAGGGTTTTTTTCTTGACCTTGTTGTATTCAGCTACAACTATTCCTGCGGCTTCCTGTCCCCTGTGCTGAAGTGAGTACAGACCATAGAAAGTATCTTCCGCGGGAGTTTTTGAATTAAAAACGCCGAAAACTCCACACATAAGCAAATAGTGTCTTAACGTTGAGTAAACTGGGTTCGCAACCTGTGCATAGCCGAATGAACATAACCATTCGAACGGTAAATTGAAAATAATCGTTACAGTTGTTCATGCTGATTGTGACTAAACCGGCGTGCTCTTTTGTGTTCGTTTTTTTTGAGGTAAAAAGGGGCGACTGCTGGCGTCAATTTGTTGTACTGCTGTAAAATTAATGGAGCATCGGGCAGGACCCTGAAAGGGTGCTATGCAGGCAACGAACCTTGTACGTTCCGGAATAATGAAGTTTTTTGCACGATCGGAAATGGCCGGAGCCGTTTATTGCATGATAAAAAAGGTTCCAGGGGATTGCCTTTGCATGCGGAGGGTTATATTTTTCAAAGCGGGAGATAGACCCGGTGTTTTTAAACAATTAATATACAAGGATCATGGTTTCAACGATCAAAAAAATTCCAAAACCTCCAGGCATAACAATATGGGTTTTGGTAACGTTGCTTTGGGGAACTGTTTTTTACTGGACGTCGATTTTCATGTTGCAGCTTGCATCGTTCCTGCTTCAGGAGGGCTTTTTCAACCCTTCCGGGAGAGAGCAGTGGCAGGTGTATGGAATGCAAGCAGTTGTGCTGATCCTTTTCGCCCTTGTGGCCATGCTGGTAAAAAATCTGATTGAACCGGGAGGCCAAAAACAGATAGAGCGGTGGAAGAATATTTCAGAAGGCAAGGGGGAAAAAATATTTATCTCTTTTGCCGGAAGTCTTGCAACCAGTTTTTTCTTTACCGCCCTGACTGCCACAACCTTTCTTGGAAGTTCAAGTTTGATTGGCTTTGCGGTTGTTTTGACCGTTCCTGTAGTACTGCTTGCCGCGCTCTTCAATATTGGCGCAGGGATTGCAGCATCGCTGATAGTGGGTTTGGTTTTTCTTCTTGCAAAAGTGGGCCGGAAAAAGGGTGAAAAGCAAAAAAGCCCAGTTGCTTGACTGTGCTTTTTTATGTGGAGCTAAGGAGACTCGAACTCCTGACCCTTTGCATGCCATGCAAATGCTCTACCAACTGAGCTATAGCCCCGTTTCCGGTTGGAAGATCTAATTAAAACAAAAAAAACTTGTTTTTCCAACTTGTTTTGTTGATTCTTTGACTGAGAGCCTGTTATTAATGCTAAATAAGCTGTTATGTCATTTTTGTTTGTCGTCAGGGAAGGTTTTTCGAGTATTGGAAGGGCTAAGCTCCCTGCAGCCATTACGGTTACGATAAGTTTTTTTGCTCTTGTACTGCTTGCGCTGTTCAGTACCGTTTCCCTGAGTTTTCTCGATGTCATTCAGGAGCTTCGCAGCCGCGTAGAGCTTGAGGTTTTTCTCGGTGACTCTATGAACGAACATCAGGCTATGGATGTTGCGCACCAGATTAAGATGGTCAAGGGAGTGCGTGAAGCTGTTTACGTTTCCAAGGATGAAGCGGCGAAGACGTTTACTCATGACTTTGGGGAGGATATTGTCAGAATCCTCGGTTCAAACCCCTTGCCGAGATCGGTCAAGCTGAAGTTTTTTCCTGACTATGCACGACCCGACTCACTGCAGCGGATCATTCCGAAAATCCAGTCTATAGCTCCGGGCGGTGATATACGCTATAATCAGTTATTTCTTGGTCAAATCGAGCAGAATGCGCGGATGTTTACCTTGATGACTGGCGGTATTGGTGTACTTATTTCATTGGCAACCATCGTGCTGATCGGTTACACCATCCGGCTGGCCATGTATTCCCGGCAGGAAAAGATCCGAACCATGCGTCTGGTCGGTGCTACGGGATGGTTTATCGGCGCACCTTATGTTATTGAGGGAGCGCTTCAGGGGCTGATTTCCGGGGTGCTGGCAGCAACGGTGGTCTATCTGCTTTATAATCAGTTGCTTTTCCGCTATGAGCCCGCTCTGTATCAGGTCTTGGAACCATCCGCGCTCCTAGTTTATCCTGCCACCGTAGCGCTTGGTCTTTTGCTCGGTATTTTTGGCAGTGCCCTGTCGGTGAGCAAATATCTGCATGTTGTCTCAAAGCGGTAGCTCCGCTTACCGCTCAAGAGAGTAAAGAAGGCTGATCTCTCTTTGCCACTCTGCAGAGTCCGGTGTTTCAAGGATCAGGGGAATCTCTTCAAAAGCAGGGTGGTTCATGATATAGGTGAAAGCATCCATGCCGATGGTTCCCTTGCCGATAGATGCATGGCGGTCAATCCTGCTTCCGAGCGGTTGCATGGCGTCATTGAGGTGCATTGCCTTGAGGTAGCGGAGTCCAACGATCCGGTCGAACTCACTGAAGGTAGACTCAATGGCTGCGTTTGTCTGCAAGTCGTAACCGCTTGCAAACAGGTGGCAGGTGTCGAGGCAGACGGCGACCCTTGTTTTATCGTCAACCTGGTCAATGAGCGACGTCAACTGTTCGAACCGGTTCCCGAGATTGGTTCCCTGTCCGGCAGTGTTTTCAATGACGGCGGTTACCGTTTTGGTCGCCTCAAGCGCCATGTTTATGGATTCGGCAATGAGCTGGAGACATCGATCCTCCTCAATCTCTTTCAGGTGGCTTCCCGGATGAAAATTCAGCAAAAGCAGGCCGAGCTCTTCTGCCCGCTGCATCTCTTCAATAAAGGCTTCGCGCGCCCGCTGGAGTTTTTCAGGGTCAGGACTGCCAAGGTTGATCAAATAGCTGTCATGCGGCAGGATGTGCTCCGGCCTGAACCCTCCTTCATCACAGTTTTTCCGGAATGCGTCTATTGATGATCCCGTCAGTTTTGGCGCCTTCCACTGCCGCTGGTTTTTTGTAAAGAGGGCAAATGCTTTTGCTCCTATGCTGGTGGCCTGCAGCGGGGCATTTTCAACTCCTCCGGCAGTGCTGACGTGTGCTCCAACCCGTTTCATAAAGAAAAAATAAAAATGAGAAAATTTAATCGGGTGTGCCGAATTTTTTTGCCTGTCCAACCGTGAGATTCAAGGTTTCGCGAACGGCAAATGAACTCCCTTTGCTTGACGATGTCGAGAGCATTTCACCAAGAAGTCCGGTCGAAAAAAGCTGGACACCAAGAATCAGCAGCAGGATACCGAGAAAAAGAATCGGACGGTTGCTCACCGGTTTATGGAGCATGATTTTATCGAGTGTCACATAAAGGCTGATGAGAAAGCCCAGCATAAAGCTCGTGAGACCAGCCATACCGAAAAAATGCATCGGACGGCGAAGATATCGCGTTATAAAAAGCACCGAAAGAAAGTCGAAAAGCCCTGAAAAAAACCTTGATGAGCCATATTTGGTCGTGCCGAATTGCCGTGCATGGTGCTTGACCGGCAACTCGGCAATCCTGAATCCCATCCACTGGGCGAGCACCGGAATATAGCGGTGCATATCGCCATGCAGTTCCAGCCTTCTCGTTACCTCTTTGCGGTAAACCTTCAGTCCGCAGTTGAAATCGTGAATGGTGATTCCGGTAAAAAGGCGTGTTACGGCATTGAAAAGCTTTGACGGGAGGATTTTGGAGAGCGGATCCTGGCGATCCTGTTTCCATCCGCTGACCAGATCATACCCCTCATGAAGTTTCCGGATCATCTCCTTTATGGCAAAAGGGTCATCCTGCAGATCAGCGTCAATAGTGCAGACAAGATCGCTCGACGCAGCCATGAAGCCTGCCGAGAGCGCGGCTGTTTTTCCGAAGTTTCTCTGAAACGAGATGAGCCGAAGTTCCGGCCTTGAAGGAATCATGCTGCCGATCAGTGTGCACGAATCGTCAGTAGAACCGTCGTCAACCAGGATGATTTCAAAACTGAATGGCTCCTGAAAGAGATTCTGCAACTCTTTTTCAGCCATAGCCAGATAAAGTTGCCCGATCAGGTCAGGAAGCGATTCCTGCTCATTGAAGAGCGGAACGATGATGGAGAGAGAAGTCAAATGGCAATGAAATAATGGACAGTGGATAATGAACAATCGAAAAGTAAGGAGGA
The DNA here is from genome assembly GCA_903820085.1 of uncultured Chlorobiaceae bacterium. Taxonomy (GTDB): domain Bacteria; phylum Bacteroidota; class Chlorobiia; order Chlorobiales; family Chlorobiaceae; genus Chlorobium. Next base: position 58,269 of record CAIJGA010000001.1, on the reverse strand, counting down.
AAGCGGCTAAAGCCAAACGCTTCTTGCTTATACCCCTCTCATGGCGGGATCCCAGATATATTTGTGGAGCTGGAGCTGCATTCTTGCCCGGAGGCGGTCGCGGAGCATCCATTCCGCAAGTTCAGCCGGATCAAGTTTGCCGAATGCCACGCCCATCATGATAGTAAAAGAGTCAGTCAGGCGGTATTCATCCAGAAGTGATGTCGCCCACTCATAGTCATCCCTTCCCGCAAGCACCATCTTGAATTCAAAGGCACTGCGGAGGGGGAGTTCTGCTGCCAGCGCAAGCTCGATGTTTTCAGGATTGTTCTGATCGCAGACACCCGAAGAGGGCGGTTTGAGATCAATGATTTTATGTACCCGGCAGTCAACTCCCTCGACAGAGAGAAAGCCTCCAGTCTCAAGCAGAACCTTCTGGTCAAGATCGCAGAGCTGGCGCAAGAGGGTATGCACTGCCGGCTGCAAAAGCGGTTCACCCCCGGTGACCTCAATAAACGGGGCACGAAAGGCAAGTACTTGTTGCATGATTTCCCCTACTTCAAGCGTGACTCCGTCACGTTCAGCATAGACCGTATCGCATCCGAAACAGCCGTGGCCGCAGCCCGCAAGCCGAATAAAGGCGCAGGGCCAGCCCGAAAAGGAAGATTCCCCCTGAATGGAGTGAAAAATCTCGCTGATGTTGAGTGTTCCGGCGCTCATGATTTCTGTAAGGTCAGCAGTTTCTCAAGAGCATCCGGGTAAAGCCGGTGCTCGCATTCCAGCACTCTTGCCGCAAGGCTCTCCGGCGTGTCGCCCGCCAGCACCGGTACCGTTCTCTGCAGGAGGATTTTTCCCTTGTCATACTCTTCGTTGACAAAGTGTACTGTTGCTCCGCTCTCTCGTTCGCCGGCTTCAAGCACCGCAGTATGCACGTGCAGGCCATACATCCCTTCACCGCCGAATTTCGGCAGAAGGGCGGGATGGATGTTGAGCATTTTATCCGGAAATGCCTTGACGACCGCGTCAGGTACCTTCCGCATATAGCCCGCCAGCAGGACGTTGTCGATCCGCGCATCCTTGAGCTGTTTTACCATCTCAGCAGCAAACTCGTCAAAGGTGTCAAACTGTTTTTCCGTGATATGCAATATTGCAATACCTTGCTGGCGCGCAAACTCCATTGCTCCGCACTGTGAGCGGTTCGACAGGCAGAGCACAATTTCCGCGTTGAGCGTTTTTTCAGCTATGGCCTGGTAGATCGACTTGAAATTGCTGCCGGATCCAGAGCAAAAGACGGCCAGGCGGGTTTTATGATCAGTCATGTGGTTCTTTTTCTGCATCAAGCTTGTTCCTGAGAGCTGGCAATGGCGGACGTGACGCGCAAAACGATAAGTCACATCAGCGATCCGTCACATGGATAGATTTTATCATAACCGCCATCCATTTCCAAGTTTTTCCTCATTTTGGGGTTTTCTTTACGGCTCTCCTTTAAATTCATCCGTCTCTCTTGCCATCTCGCTCATTATTGCTGGAATCATACGTGCATTTAAGGTAAGTTATTTCATTTCGATCAGTCCTTATAATGGCGTCAATAAGAGTATCAAAGAGATCGATATCAAGATCCATATCCATAAGCAGGTATTGATTAGCGTGCTATATTCGCAGGGTGGGTAGTGGAAAGCCTCAACGATCTGAAGTCGAGGCTTTGTGGGTTGAAGAGGGGGAGCGTCGCCGGTATGAGCTGGAGCAAAGGGTTGTGACTGAGATGCCATATAAAGAAGTTTTAATATCGTATCGAGCACTGGTACACCGGACCGCAAGTATCACTTGCCATAGAGATGGAAGGTGTTGACCGGTTTTCCTTGCAGCTTCAGGTAGTAGAAGAGCTGCGCTTTGTGCTGGTTCAGATGATCGATCATCTGGAGCATGCGCAAGCCGAGGTTCAAAGGGGTTGGATCCCAAGGGGCAGGTGCCGGTTTTGAATCCAGCTCTTCTTCAGTGCAGGAGCTCAATGCTTCAAAAGCAAGGGCTTTGTCGAAAGAGAGGAGTTTCAGGGCATCATCGATGGTGCTGACGGCCTGAAGCTGTTCGGAGGAGGGCGGCATCTTCTTTTCCGTTTTCTTCTCATTCATGTCACTATGGGCTGGCATATCCCAATTTCCCGTAGCGAATCCTTTCATGGGAACGCCACATGACTTTCCCATATGGAGGAGCAACTGTCCAGTCGTCATCCAATTGCTGCCCTGGGTCGGTTTCCATGCAAGATCTTTCTCATCAAGAAGCCTGACCAGTCGTTCTGCCACCTTGAAGGCATCCTCAAGTTGTTTTTCAAGAAGCGGTTTCCACGTCATAAGAGTTTATTTTATTTGCTGATAGATGTTTCGTTTCTTCGCGATTCACGATTATCGCGAGGTTAACCACGTCATTGCCTCAGAACTTGGCTATTTACACGTTTTACAACAGCCCATCCGTTCTATAGGTTCATTTCTCCAGTGCCGGGCTTTCTGAGCAGGTTGCTGTTCTGCACTTTTTTGTGGTGACAATCCTTGGTACTGTCACAGTCTGTATGAGAAGTCTTGCTGCCTTAAACGTCGTTGTTCCGGTTTGGGTTTCGGGACTTCTTTTCAACTGGATGCCGGGTTATCCTTTTTTTTGTTAATATTTTCTGTACTTTTATAACCGTTATCCTTATCTACTGTAATAATAGTCGTAAAAACTCTTAAATATGCTCACGACCCTCCTTCCACGAGTATTATCAGTCTGTAAAATCAAGCGATAGAGGGAAGCATGAAATTTAAAGAAAAAGTTAAGGAGATAATTATTTCCAGAGTCACAGAAGGGCTGGCAATTTCTGTAAGTATACTGGTTATTTGGGTCGCATCTGTAGTTGGACCTGCTCTTATGCCGGCCATAGAGTTAAGCCTCTCCAAATCACTTCTGGTATCTCTTCTGATGGCATCATTAGTACTGAATATTGTTTTTCTTGGCTTGTTTCGGGTTTTTCAGAAAAAAATAGATTTCAGGCTAAAGTACGGGATATATTGGGACTCGGATAAAAATCCACATTGTCCAAGTTGCAAAAAACCCATTTCAAGTTATGATAAGTACATAACAGGCTGGGGCTATTATTGTAAGCCATGCAATAAAGTCTTTCCATTATCCGATGCAAGCGGGAACGATATCAAGCCTTATCAGGCAATTTCCGAGTTATAAATTATCATTCCCCGAAACTACTCATTATGCGAAGATCTGCACGGCAGTCACTTGCATAATTCAATCAGATAAAACATAGGTTTCTACAGGAGAGATTTTTATGAAAACGACGAAAAATCCAGCCTCGTTGTTTCTTCTTGTTGCGTTATGTGTGTTTTTGAGTATTAACGCGCTGGCAATTGAGAAAAATTCGACAGCAACAAAGCTTGAGCCAATTACCCGACAGTTGGTAACTATGGTGGAGCATAACGCGGAAATAAAAAGAATGCTTGTTGAGTCAATTGAACAAGCAAAAGCCATTAATCCGGACAGGGCAACAAACCCGGCTAATACCCTAGAAGAATATTACAGTTTTATAGATTGGGCCGCAAAGGCAATGCCCTGGTCAATTGTGCCAAATCTTCCCTATTCAAGCCTGTACGATCAAATTGACCAAAGTCTGGATTATTTTTACTTTGTCAATGATCGGCCGCTTCCTGAATTGAAAAATAAGGGTTATTACAATAATTCGCTCCAATACCATGAGCCATATCGTACATGGCTAATCAATTTTGTTAAAGAATGGGGTGTGTATTTAAGCAAAGAGGGCTCCTGGAAAGACGAGTACTATCAAAAGGCTTTAGCAGATAAGCGATTTGGACTGCAAAAAGATTGGTATGAAGATCCTTCAAAATGGAAGTCGTTCAATGATTTTTTTGCAAGGCATCTGAAATCACCTGATAAGCGACCGATAGCATTTCCGCATGACTCGTCAATCATCTCCTCACCTGCCGATTCAAAGCCTCAAGGTGTATGGAACATTGATACATATTCCAATATTGCCCCTCAAAAAGGTATTGCAATCAAGTCTACTGTATTTCAGTCTGTTGCTGAGCTTATTGGAAAAGAGAGTGCGTACAGGAATGCATTTGCCAACGGGACGTTAACGCATACATTCCTTGATGTAGACGATTATCACCGCTATCATGTTCCGTTTGATGGAACAATAAAAGAAGTTCGCATTATTCCGGGTGACGATGCGGTTGGCGGCATGATAACATGGGATGCCAAGACCAGAAAATATGTTCTTGACACAAATACTCCGGGCTGGCAAAATATCGAGACACGAGGCTGTGTCATTATCGAAAACAAAACGTATGGTTTGGTCGCCCTGCTGCCGATTGGAATGTCGCAGGTATCATCGGTTAATTTTGAAGATACAATCAAGGCAGGCAAGACGGTCAAAAAGGGAGATATGCTTGGATATTTCTTGTTTGGCGGTTCAGATATTGTCATGCTCTTTCAAAGCAAGGTTGATTTTACCCTAACAGTTCCACAAGAAAGCAATAGCGCCTATAGGCACGTTTTGATGGGTGAAGCCTATGGCAAGCTTGCCATAAAAAAATGATCCGATTATCAGAAATCTCAATTGCCGGACAGGCACATACCGTTTTGACGTCATATTTCTTCTCAACATGCTTGCATCTCAGATATGAAAATGAACGGAGAATACAAAACGCAATCCAACTGGCGTGAAATTCAAGCCTTTCTTCCAAAAGAATTTCAGTTTGATCGGGACCATGAACCTTCAGAAGAGTGGTGGCCATGGCGGGAACACCAGATTCACCTTGATTGCTTTCGCAATCCCCAGGCAAAGGTAAAAGTAATCCTGTTTCATGGAGTTGGCACCAATGGACGTCAGATGTCTACCATTCTTGGTCGCCCACTGTTCAAGCGCGGATTTGAAGCCATTGCCATTGACATGCCTGAGTATGGCATGACCCGGGTGGCGCCAGGTTCGCTTGTGACTTACGACGATTGGGTTCGGGCAGGCAGTGATCTCGTTGATGCCGAGTTTCAAAAAGATGGACGTCCCATCGGCCTCTACGGCCTCAGCGCGGGCGGTATGCTTGCCTGGCACATTGCAGCACGCAACAAAAAAGTCAAGGGCATCGTTGGCATGACCTTCCTCGACCAGCGGGAACAACAGGTTCGAGATGAAACCGCCCTGAATTTTCTTATGAGTCGTATCGGAGTGCCGTTGACTCACCTGGCAGCCAAAACACCACTGGCAGCTCTACGGATGCCGATGAGTCTGGCGAGCAAAATGACGGCACTGGTCAACAATAAAGCCGCGCTCCAGGCTTGCCTGAAAGACAAGACATCGGCGGGCAAATGGGTCACCATGAAGTTCCTCAGTTCGCTCACCTCTTACAGGCCTATGGTCGAACCGGAAGCATTTGACGGTTGTCCGATTTTACTGACCCAGCCAGAGAAAGATACCTGGACGCCCTTGCATCTGAGTGAACTTTTTCTCAGGCGTATCAATCGCGTGCCGACAAAGGTGGTGATGCTTAAAAATGCCGGGCACTATCCGATTGAGCACCCTGGCATTGAACAGATGTGCGATGCCGTAGTGGACTTTGTCCATTCATGTGTCATCACAGAATAAACTTGTTCGTTTTTTTGTGCCTTGTATTATTGATGTATTGGTCGTGTTTCTTTATATTAGAGTGTAGATAAGGCTTCCCGCTTCTATCACTCTCACCGGAGCATATGATGAAGATCGAAGAGCTGATCACCTCAGTTCAAGGCGTTTTGGGCATCGAAGCGGACGGCAAAGCCGGACCGGAAACCTGGGGTGCTATCTACAAGCAAATAGTGAGCCCAACACTCCCCGACACTCCACCGGCACCCGACCTTTCGCCTGTTGATCCCAGAAGTGAAAAGGTTATCGCAACCTTATTGCCTCAGGTACAGCCCCTGGCGAGAGCTCTTGTCCAGAAGGCAGCCCTAAGCGGAATGACCATAAAAATAATCTGCGGGTTCCGGACCTATGCTGAACAAAACGCACTTTATGCCCAAGGCCGAACTGCGCCGGGGAATATTGTAACCAAAGCAAAAGGAGGGTACTCAAATCACAACTTCGGGATTGCCTTCGATGTCGGAGTTTTTGAGGGAAACAAGTATCTCGGTGATTCACCAAAATACAAGGCGGTAGGTGTTCTCGGTACAGACATGGGTTTAGAGTGGGGAGGAAACTGGAAAACAATTTCTGATCAGCCTCACTTCCAGCTTCGCCCCGGATGGGCGTCAAAAATGAAAGAATCGGAAATGCTGGCCGAGTTGAGAAATCGTGTGGCTGGCGATTTGCCGGTTTATGCATAGGTCGCAGCTGTTGTTTTGAGTATCCCGTTGCGGTCTGCATAGCGATGATATATCATCAAGTTGTAATCAAGGGCGCTCTATCAGCCGACAGATGAAGAACTTTCTTGTTTTTGTTTGAGCGCCGTGAGCCATCACCTGCATGGAGTAAAGGCGTGGGTCATATTGCAGGAACATTTCCTCCGTGGTAATGGCGTCAAGTGATTGCTTCCCGTAAAAGGAGAGGTAGGCACTTGACGTCATTGCTGTTTTGGCGGGTGTAGAGTGTCCTCAAATAATTGGGGATTTTTTCTTAGATTCCGGCTTTACGAAGAGCTCTTAAAACGATCAATAAATAAATTTTCTGCAAATGTCTGATCCTGTCATCAAGCGGGCGCTGGTCTCTGTATCTGATAAAACCGGTATTGTTGAATTTTGCCGGGAGTTGAGTGGCATGGGCGTTGAAATTTTCTCAACTGGGGGTACCTTGAAGTCGCTTCAGGATTCAGGAGTCAGCGCAGCCTCGATTTCAACGATTACCGGATTTCCGGAAATCATGGATGGGCGGGTCAAAACCCTCCACCCGAAAATACACGGCGGACTGCTTGCCGTCCGGGAGAATCCGGACCATGTCAAACAGGCAACCGAGAACGGTATCAGCTTTATTGATCTTGTGGTGGTAAACCTTTATCCTTTCGAGGCTACGGTGGCCAAGCCGGATGTAACCTTCGAGGATGCTATAGAAAATATTGATATCGGCGGCCCTTCGATGCTTCGCAGTGCAGCCAAGAACAACGAATCGGTAACGGTGGTCACCGACAGTGCCGATTACGCGCTTGTGCTGAAGGAGATGCAGGAGAATAACGGTGCAACAAAAAGGGCGACCCGCCTTACTCTTGCCCTGAAGGTTTTTGAACTCACCTCGCGTTATGACCGTGCCATTGCCTCTTACCTGGCCGGAGCAGTCGGCGGAGCACCGCATGCAGCGGCGTCAAAGATGACGGTCAGCCTTGATCGTGAGCTCGATATGCGTTACGGAGAGAACCCGCACCAGAGCGCAGGACTTTATCGCCTGACCGATGAGAACGGCACCCGTTCTTTTGGTGACTTTTTCGAAAAGCTGCATGGCAAGGAGCTCTCCTACAACAACATGCTCGACATTGCTGCGGCAGTAACCCTGATCGAGGAGTTCCGTGGCGAGGAGCCGACAGTGGTTATTGTCAAACATACCAACCCTTGTGGTGTTGCGCAGGCCCCCACGCTTGCCGAAGCCTACCGCAGGGCATTTTCAACCGATACCCAGGCTCCTTTTGGCGGCATTATCGCCTTTAACCGTCCTCTCGACATGGAAGCTGCCAAGGCGGTCAATGAAATTTTTACCGAAATTCTCATTGCCCCGGCTTTTGAAGATGGCGTGCTGGAGATGCTGATGAAGAAAAAAGATCGCAGGCTTGTGTTGCAAACCAATGCCTTGCCTAAAGCCGGCTGGGAGTTCAAGTCCACACCATTCGGCATGCTCGTTCAGGAACGTGACAGCAAAATTGTGGCAAAAGAGGATTTGACTGTTGTTACCAAACGCCAGCCGACCGAAGAGGAGATTGCCGACCTGATGTTTGCCTGGAAGATCTGCAAGCATATCAAGTCGAACACCATCCTCTATGTCAAAAACCGTCAGACATACGGTGTCGGTGCCGGTCAGATGTCGCGCGTTGACTCATCCAAAATTGCACGCTGGAAGGCCTCTGAAGTCAACCTTGACCTGCATGGATCGGTTGTGGCCTCTGATGCATTTTTCCCCTTTGCTGACGGCCTGCTTGCTGCTGCTGAAGCGGGAGTTACAGCGGTCATTCAGCCCGGCGGTTCCATCCGCGATAACGAGGTCATTGAGGCAGCCGATGCCAACAACCTTGCCATGGTCTTTACCGGTATGCGTCACTTCAAGCACTGATCTTGGGAATGAACGATATTCTTTCGACTATCATGGAGTAAAGAAAACAAAAGAGATCGGGGTTGTACAGTAACCGTACTTCCCGATCTTTTTTTATAGACTCCGAAACACAATCAATAAACCGACAAGAAAACTGCAGGGAGAGTATGGAACAGAGAAAACTTGGAACACAGGGGCTGAGTGTATCGTCCCAGGGTTTGGGCTGTATGGGGATGTCCGATTTTTATGGCAAGCGGGATGAGGCGGAATCAATTGCCACGATCCATCTTGCCCTTGATCTGGGAGTGAATTTCCTTGACACCTCCGATATGTATGGTCCCTTTACCAATGAAGAGCTGGTCGGCAGGGCAATCAAGGGACGCCGCAATCAGGTGATTGTGGCCACCAAGTTTGGTATCATGCGCAGCAGCCCATCGGTCGATGGTGGCTGGGCTCCCATCACCGGCATCTGCGGAAGACCGGAGTACGTCCGTTCATCCTGTGATGGATCGTTGAAACGGCTGGGAGTTGACCACATTGACCTCTACTATCAGCACCGTGTGGATGCTGAAGTGCCTATTGAAGAGACTGTCGGGGCCATGGCTGATCTCGTTTCGGCTGGCAAAATACGTTATATCGGGCTTTCAGAAGCTGGCGTTGAAACTATCCGCCGTGCCCATGCCGTGCATCCGGTGAGTGCCCTGCAAAGCGAGTACTCACTCTGGAGCCGTGACCCTGAAGACGAGATACTGCCAACCCTGCGGGAGCTGGGTATCGGTTTTGTTCCCTACAGTCCTCTCGGGCGCGGATTCCTCACCGGGCGTCTGAAAAGTCCCGATGATTTTGCCATCGACGATTACCGCCGCAATTCGCCCCGCTTTCAGGGTGAAAACTTTATGAAGAACCTCGAACTGGTTGAGCGCATCCATGCCATTGCCAGCCGGAAAGGAATTGCTGCCGGACAACTGGCCCTCGCCTGGGTGCTGGCACAGGGTACTGATATCGTGCCGATTCCCGGCACCAAACGCAGGAGCTATCTTGAGGAGAATATTGCAGCTGGATCAGTGGTTATCAACGATGCTGAAATGGCCGAGATTAATGAATCATTGCCCAAGGGTGCAGCAGCCGGAGAGCGTTACCCCGAAACCATGATGAAACTGATCAATCGGTAATTCTTTACATAGCCGCAACAAATTTAACTTGATTTTCTATTGTTGCGGCTGACGGTTTAATCCCGTCTGTTCTCTTTTTCTTAAGCCGTTTTCAGATTTTCCGCAACCGCCCGGGCATTGCGTTTGAGACGTCTGAGGCCGATACGGAAAATCGGGGTCCCGTAAAAAAGTTCACGGAAGCCTGATTTGGTGAGGTTCAGAACCCTCTCTGTTGTGATGCCGATGAGATTCTGCCGCACAGCAAACGACTCGTGAGCTGCGATGCTTGCCTGAAGGTTATGGGGGCAGACCTCCTGGCATACATCGCATCCAAACAGCCAGTCGCCGATCATTGCCGCCTCTTCAGACGTAAAGTCCCGTTTAAGCTCAACCGTCAGGTACGAAATGCACTTTGACGCGTCAATTTTTCCCGGTTCCAGCAATGCACCGGTAGGGCAACGCTCAAGACAGTTGCTGCAACTGCCGCAGTAGTTGGGAAGGGGAAGTATTGCGGAGCGTATCTCCCGGTCTACAAGTATTTCTCCAAGAAAAACATATGAGCCGGCAGAGGGTACCTTCAGCAAGGTGTTTTTCCCGGTTTTCCCTATGCCAGCCTCTTCTGCCCACCCTTTTTCAAAGAGAGGGGAGCTGTCAACCGTTATGCTGGCATTGAGAGGTCCCTCCACAAGCACGGTTATTGCTGCCAGCAGCTCCTCAAGTTTTGCCCTGACAACCCTGTGGTAGTCATTGATGAGTGCATATTTCGAAATTTTCGGGAGGACATCGCCATAGCTGACCGGGTAATGATAGCTGATGGCTGCGGAAATGATGGTTTGCAGGCCGGGCAAAAGCAATCCCGGATTTGCCCGTTCCTCCATATGCTTTTCCATATAGCTCATCTCCCCATGCCGCAGCTCCTGAATCATGGCGGTATAGCGCTGCATGGAAACCGGTTGCGGTAGTGGAGAGGAAAACCCGATGGCCGCAAATCCGAGCCGCGCAGCCTCCTTGCGGATCAGTCGGGCAAGATTGGTGGAAGTATCAGCCATGGTGCGATAAAGGTTTGTATCTGAGGGTTGCTTAAGTAACTATTTATCGTTAAAGTAAATATAACGGTTGGAAAGTAGATTTTACCTTCGGTTTAACACCCTCTTTATCTTATGGAACGACGTGAGTTTATAAAAAAGCTGCTGCTGCGCACCGGTATTGGTGCCGGTGTCGTCGCAGCAGGAACCGCAGGGCTGGTTGGATATTATCAGCCGAGGAAGGAGTTTTACGGTAAGGGTGATGAGGTTGCGGATGGGAGGGAGAGGCTTGAGGTAATAAAGAAGGTAGTGGTTATTGGCGGGGGACTGGCAGGTATCAGTGCTTCGATGGAGCTCGCTCGCAAGGGTTTTGAGGTGACGCTTGTCGAGTCTTCTGCTGCACTTGGAGGGAAGCTTACCGGCTGGGATCTGGATGCTCTTGGTGAGCATTTCCCGGTGGAGCATGGTTTTCATGGCTTTTTTGACCAGTATTACAATCTCAATGAGCTGTTTGCCTATGCAGGCGTCAAGCATGAGGTCTTTTCGGCCTCTCCAGGATATCCCGTTATTTTTAAAAACTCTCCTGAAGAGATTTTTGGTCAGACACCGAAGCTCTTTCCCCTCAATGTCCTCTCTATTGTGGGGCAGTCACGCCGGCTTGATATGATCTCTTTTCTGAAAAATTCCAAAGGGCTGCTTTCGACGGGGGAGTTGTTCCGCTACGAGTACAAAAAGACCTTCAGCAAGTATGATGCTATTGATTTTTTGACTTATTGCAGGAATGGTGAGGCGCTTCCTGCATTTGTTGATACGGTGCTGCATCCGTTTTCTGACGCAACCATGAACCGTATGGAGGTCTTGTCGGCGGCAGAGGCTCTCCGCTATTTTCATTTTTATTTTATGGGCAGTCCGGAAGGGCTCTCCTTCAAGATAACCAATCGCGACTGCATGACCGCCCTCATCAACCCTCTTGAGGCGAAGCTTAAGGAGCTTGGGGTGAAGCTTCGGAAGGGGAGTACGGCAAGGAGCGTCAAGGTCGATGGCAAAAAAGTTTCCGGGGTTGTGGTGGATTCGCCGGAGAGCGGCAGTGCCCTCTTTTTGAGCGTTGATCCCTCAGATGTTCCGCAAAAGGGATTTGCCTCATTTGTTACGGCCGAAGGTGTGCCGGTTATGGTTGGTCGCAAAGGGAGCGGTTATGTTGCCTATGACGGGCGATGCACGCATATGGGGTGCCCGGTCAGCCCCGATGTGCTTTCGGGCGGATTTTACTGTCCATGCCATGCCGGTCGCTATGACGCTTCAGGCACTCCGGTGAGCGGGCCGCCGAAGGCATCGCTTGCAAGGCTTGCCGTTCTCCCTGAAGGCGGAAAGCTGCTGGTGAAGCGTGAAGGGGTTTCTGGCGGTGGGGAGGGTGAACTGCTTGCCTGTGATTATTGTATTGTCGCCTCCAATGTGCGGGGTATCCGTGAGCTGGTAAAGAGTTCGCAATTGAACCGTCCTGAGTTTGAGTCGAAGGTAGCTTCGCTCGGTGAAGCTGATCCTTATGCTGTCTACCGCCTCTGGATTGACCGGCCGATAGATACGGCGGAGTTCCCGTTCTATACCGTTTCGGGCTATGCCTATACCGATTCCATTACACTTTATTCGCATTTTCAGGAGCCCTTTATTTCGTGGGCAAAAAAGCATGGAGGCACGGTTGTTGAACTGCATGCCTATGCCATTGCACCGAAAGATATCAGGCCGGAAGGGGAGATCAAGGCGACGATGCTTCAGGAACTGCACACCATGTTTCCCGAAACCCTTGGTGCCAGGGTTTTGCAGGAACTCTTTATGCAGCAGTCCAATTTTTCAAGGTGGGCTCCGGGTGATCACGCCCGTCGTCCCGGTATTGAAACGCCCTTTTCAAATCTTTTTCTTGCCGGAGACTGGGTCAAGGTTGATGCGCCGGTTTTTCTCATGGAAGCTGCTGCTTTCACCGGGCGAATGGCTGCAAACTCGATCTTCCGTCAGGAGTCGCTGAAGCCTGTTCCGCTTCCTATTGTGCCGATGAAGGGTCTCTTTGCCTGACTTATAAGCCCAGACACTGCACGACGCTGTTGTGGAGCAACGGTCGGAATTTGCGGATCTTGATGTTTTCTGACGAGGGGTAGACCCTGTTGCTGAGCAGAATGACCGCAAGCTCTTTTTCCGGGTCAATCCAGATGCTTGTTCCGGTGTAGCCAAGATGGCCGTAGGAGGAGTTGGAAAAATAGTCTCCTGCTGAAGAGTGCCCGTCAGATGAGCGCACGTCCCATCCAACTGCTCTCGAATTGCCATTGCGCGCAAGAAATCTCCTGAGTGTTGCTGCTCGGAAATAGGTGTGGCCCCTTAAGCTTCCGCCATGCATCAGCAGGCGCACCATATCAAGCAGGTCGCCGGTGGTTGAAAAGAGGCCGGCATGACCGGCAACTCCACCGAGCAATGCAGCATTCTGGTCGTTGACAAGCGGTCGCTGCACCTTGAATGGCCAGAGCGTGTCCTTTTCTACCGGGGCTATGCGCCGGATGACTGCCTGCGGTGGGGTGAACATGGTTGAACTCATGCCGAGCGGCGCGGCAAATCGCTGGTGAAAGTTTGCTGCAAGAGTTTGGCCGGTGATAGTCTCAATGATTCTGCCAAGAAGCATGAAGTTGAGATCGCTGTAAAGGGTTGTTGTGCCGGGCCGGGAGAGCAGGGTATCGGCCTCAATGGCACTGAACAGCTCTTTGGGTGTGCGGCAGCTTTTTGCATAAAAGCTGTGGGCCCGTAACCCGGAGGTGTGGCGCATGAGCTGCTCAATTGTGACGGTTTCCTTGCCGTTTCTGGCAAAAGCGGGCAGGTAAGTCGAAACAGGAGCCTGAAGCGAGAGCGAATCACGCTCGACAAGCTGCATGGCAATGCTGGTGGTGACGACAGCCTTGGTAAGAGAGGCAAGATCGTAGATCGTTGTTGTATCTGCGGGGCTGCTGCCAGGGTCATAGGTCATTCTGCCGAACGCCTTGTGAAAGACTACGTTGCCCTTGTACAGAACGGCAAGGCTTGCTCCCGGAAAAACGGTGTCGCTTACGGCTTTTTCCATAACCGCTTCAAGCGGCCTGAAATCATGAGCCAGAAGCTTTGCCGCACAGGCGGTGCTTAACGTTGCAAGAAGCATGCCTGAGACCACAATGAAGCGCAGCACGTGTATGGGCTTTATCGGCAATTAAAAGAGAGAGAACTTGACATAGCGACCGGGCTTTCTTTTCAGGTCAACGAGCACCGAATCAAGTGAGGCAAGCGTCCTTGAAAGGTTGTTATAGAGTACCGGATTGGAGGAAAGCTGTCCAATGGTGCCCTTTTCATTGTTCAGTTTACTAATCAGTGATTCGGTTTTCAATGCTGCCTCATTCAGCCGTTCAATGGTCTCTTCGGTATTTTTTGCCATGGCCTTGTCATTGAGGAGTTTCGAAAGGAGCCCATCTCCATGGGAGGCTTTCTGCGTTACGTTTGAGAGTTCAGCAGTCGTGTTTTTCAGGCTGCTGATCGTTTGGGCAAGCTCGCCACCCATCTTTTCATCCGAGATAAGTCGTCCAGCCATACCCTTGCCGCTGTTCAGGTGTTCGAGGAGCTCATTGATTTTGACAAAAGCGTTATTTGCGTTGGTCGTGAGGCTTGCCATGCCATCCTCCGTTTCAAGGGCAATAAAATCCCCGTTGCTGACGGGGGGAGCTTTTCCTGTTTTGATATCAACATACTTGTCGCCCAGTACCCCGAGAGATTTAATCGTCGCTTTGGCATCTTTTGTAACCAGAGGGGCAAACTCGTTTTTCAGTCTGAGCGTGGCTACAACGTAAAGTTCGCCGTTCCTTCTCTCAAACTCCATTTTTGAAACAGTGCCTATTTTCTTGCCTGATACCGAGACAAAGTTGTTTTCAGCAAGGCTCTGTACATCGTTCGAAAGAATTTTTATGGTTGTTACACCGGAAAACAGGTTACTGTTTTTGCCGATGACCAGTCCCATATAGGCCGCAAAACAGATGCCTAAAACAAAAAATATTCCAGTCCTCAGATCGCTCCATTTCAAAGCGTTCGGATTTTTCATACGGGTGATGGTCTTAAGTGATGTTATAATTCAAGAATTTTATCGGAAAGAATCGATTGGATGAACTGATGATTTGCATCATGAAGTTTTTCGGTTACATCGTCGAAAATGATCTCGCCCTGGTAAAGTACGGCAACGGAGTCGGCAACATTAAAAACATCATCAATAATATGGGTAACAATCACGGCGCCGAGGTTGTTATGATGGCGCAGGGAACTGATGAGCGAGAGAATCTTTTTTGAGCTGACCGGATCAAGCCCTGCGGTTGGTTCATCAAAGAGGATCATGTGCGGCTTGAAAATCAGGGCCCTGCCGATAGCTACCCTTCGGCGCATTCCTCCGCTCAGACTTTCAGGCAGTTGATCTTCGTATCCCTCAAGACCGGCAAACTGGATCTGCTCAGTAACTCTCCGGCTTATCTCTTCCTGCGGGAGTTTCATGTTTTCACGAAGAAAAAAGCCAAGGTTCTGGCTGATGGTCAACGAGTCAAAAAGCGCATTTCCCTGAAAAACCATGCCCATCTTACGCCTTATGCCATAAAGTGCGCTCTCCTTCATGCCGGTGATATCGGTACCATCAATGATAACCTGTCCGCTGTTTGGCTTGATAAGGCCGAGCATTAATTTTAAAATGGTGCTCTTTCCGACACCGCTCGGTCCAAGGATTGCCTTGATGGTGTTATCCTGAACGGTCAGGGAGACCTTTTTGAGGATCTCCTTCTCACCATATTTCAAACTGACATTTCGTAATTCAATCATCCACTTACATATTTTCCAGCACTATCTTAGAAACGTAGAAATTGGCAATCAGCACCAGACCTGATGAAACAACAATCCCTTTAATGGTCGAACGCCCGACACCAGCGGTTCCTCCTCTTGCCGAAAAGCCATTGAAGCAGCTTACCAGTGTTATGATGATGGCGAAGACGGGAGCTTTAAGGAACCCGACCACAAAGTCCTTGGCTACAAGCCTGGGATAGACGGCGTTCCAGAATATTCCAGGGTCGATTCGGTGGTAGTGTTCGGCCATGTATGCAGCGCTTTGCAGACCGGCAAAATCTGAAAGTGCGGTCAACGGCAAAAACATGATAAGGGCGGCAACAAGCCGTGGCATGACCAGTTTTGCAATGGGGTCGGTGCCGAATGCGCGAAGCGCATCAATTTGTTCTGATATCTGCATGGCACCGAGTTCAGCACCGTTTCTGGATCCGAAGCGGGCAGAGAGCATCAGGCCCATGAGAAGCGGGCCGAGTTCGCGGATTACCGAGAGCGCTGTTGAGCGTCCAAGCATTGTTTTTGCTCCGAAATCCTCCAGCAGGTTGCCAACCTCAATGGCCAGAAGCGCACCAATGGAGATAGCGCTGACCAGCACAATGGGAATGGAGTCCGTGCCGCATATCGTGGCCTGATCAAGAACATCCCTCCAATAACGGATCATTTTTGGAAAGGCCATAAATGCCCTGACCGAAAAGAGAAAAAACTCCTGCATGGTGAGAAAAAAATCTTTCAGTTGCTGGACAAGTTTTCTCCCCAGTATTCGTATGAAGGCGGATGGCATAAATTGAGAGCGATGAGATGCGATGACCGTGGATTCTTCTGTTTTCATGCGTGTAAAAGTCGGCTTTTCATTTTCGCTACCCATTCGCAAGGTATGGTCACCTTACCAAAGAGATCTTCATCGCGCTCTTTCATTCCGTGAAAGTCGGAACCTCCTGAAAAAAGCAGAAAGTACTCATTGGCAATCTCACGGTAGTAATTTTGCCTGTAGGTGTCATGAGAAGGATGGACAATTTCAATGCCATCAAGTCCAAACGTAATTAACTGCTTCAGTGTTTCATCGGGCACATTCTGAGCCGGGTGCGCAAGGAAAGAGAGCCCGGAGGCTTTGTTGATGAGCCTGATGACATCTGCCGGATGCGTCTCGATGCTTTTGACATATGCAGGACTGTGTGAGCCGAGGTACTTGCTGAAAGCCTCACTGAAGCTTTTGACATATCCTACATCCTGAAGCACAGCGGCAATGTGAGGCCGCCCGACACTTCCGTTCTGGGCTTTGACGATGATCTGCTCAATGCCGATCTTTACGCCCATTTTGGCTAGTTTGCTCACCATGCGTTCAGCCCTTTCGGTGCGCAGGTGACGGCAGTGGTCGAGATATTCTTTCAGCTCGGAATGCTGATAATTGAAAAAATAACCAAGGATATGAATATCATAGCCCTTGTAGGTCGAGCTCATTTCCACACCAGGAATAAGCTCAATACCTTTTTCGAAGGCTAATGGCTTTGCTTTGTCAATACCTAAAACAGAATCATGGTCAGTAATACTGATGGCCTTCAAGCCGACAAGAGCTGCTTTTTCAACAATTTCTGCCGGTGTAAAGATCCCGTCTGAACATTTCGTATGGATGTGTAAGTCTGCTTTTTCAAAACCATTATGCCCTAAGCTTGATGAGCTGGCTGGCACGGCTGGATGATTAAACTGTTTATTTAGATTATTCTATATATAAGAAAAATTTTCTGCCTGTTTCTGCAGAAAACAGAATTATTTTTATCTCTCTTTTGTGACTTGCCTCTGTTTTTCGGTTATGGCTTCAGAAATCCTGTCGCAACAAGGTAGAGAATGGCTCCTCCAGCCACGAGCCTGTAAGCAATAAAGATGTTTGTGGTATGCTTTTTCAGGTAGTTGATAAGAAAGGCAATGGAGGCATAGCCAACAATTCCTGCTGCAAGAGTTGCGGCAACGATATTGGTCATGTTTCCAGAAGAGGAGGTAATGATGTGCCAGGTTTGATAGAGCTCCAGGAGTGCTGCGGCAAATACCGAAGGCAGCGACAGCAGGAATGAAAAACGGGCTGCAGTTGCACGGTCAAGATCTAAAAAAAGTCCGCCGGTTATGGTTACCCCCGAGCGGGAAGATCCGGGAATAAGGGCGACGCTTTGAGCCAAACCGATCAGAAGAGCCTCTTTCCATCCGATCTCATCCATTGATTTCAGCGGCAGTCCCTTTCTCAGCTTTGTTCGTATTTTATTTTCAGCCAGAGAAAGGACGATAGCCAAACCAATCAGCGCGCCGCTGATCCAGTACAGCGAGCGGAGGCTGGTCTCGATTTCTGACTTGAAAAGAATGCCGAATATGACAATGGGAAGTGTTCCCGCTACAATCATCCATCCCATTTTTGCGTCACCGTTTTCCAGTGGTTTGTGCCGTATGAGTCCCAGAATAACTGCTTTGACAATAACGGAGATATCCTTCCGGAAATAGATAAGGACAGCAATAAGGGTGCCGATCTGCACGATGGCGGTAAACGCCGCACCGGGATCTGCCCATCCCGCAAGAGCAGGAATAATTCTCAGATGTGCCGTGCTGCTGATGGGAAGAAACTCCGTCAGCCCCTGAACGATACCGAGAGTGATAGCTTCAAAGAGGGTCATGGATGAGTGTTGGTATCGGTTAAAAGAATCTGTTTTTGCCGAAGAATGTTCCTGAGGTCAGCAACAGCCTGCTGAACGGCAAGTGAGCGGTGACTGAGCCTGTTTTTTTCTGCCATACTCATTTCAGCATAGGTTTTACCGGCAGCGCGTACAAGAAAAAGGGGGTCATAACCAAACCCTGCATTGCCCTGTTCTTCAAGGGTTATGCTGCCCGGAACCACTCCTTCGGCAGTGTGTTCAAACTGGAAGCATCCTTCTGTGGTCGGCAATGCGCCTTTCAGTGCAACAACGGTTCTGAAGCGGGCCTCCCGGTTGGCAATACCTTTCATGCAGTAAAGCAGATGGGCAACATTCTCTTGATACGTTGGAGTCTGGCCTGCGGCCACGGGGGCAAATCGGGCAGAGTAGATGCCAGGGGCTCCATCCAGCGCATCCACCTCCAGACCGGTATCGTCTGCCAGTGCAATCATAAAGGGGAACCGTTCAGAGAGCAGGTCAAAAATTGCCCTTGCCTTGAGCAGGGCATTCCCTTCAAGCGTCTTTTCCGTCTCCTCAATTTCAACCTCAACTCCAAGCTCATGGAGCGTAACGACTTTGAAAAGGGGAGAGATTGTCTCAAGCAACGGACGAAGCTCTCTGACCTTGTCGCGATTGGCGGTTGCAAGGAGGATGGTAATGCGGTTTTCGTTAGGTGCCGGCATGGGGTTGCTATTGAATGATACGGAGCATCTCCCTGACCGCCTCTTCAAGCCCTGTCATTACGGCACGGGCAATAATGGCATGACCGATACTGACCTCTTCAATCTCCCGGATCTCCCTGAACGGAGCAATGTTGATGTAGTTGAGCCCGTGGCCTGCGACCACCTTGAGTCCAAGGCTTTTGGCGTAGACAGCGGCCTCACGGATTCTTTTCAGCTCAAGTGCCTTCTCTTCATCAGGCAGCTTCTCGGCATAGGCGCCCGTGTGCAGCTCCACGATGTCGGCCCCTGCGCGTGCTGCAAGGTCAATAGCCCGCTTGTCAGGTTCAATAAAGAGACTGACCTCTATTCCTTCAGCGTTGAACGGTTTCAGATATGCTGCCAGTACCTCATAGTGGCGGGCAATGTCAAACCCGCCTTCAGTTGTAAGTTCCTCCCTTTTTTCAGGCACAAGGGTAATGAGCTCAGGCCTTGTTTTCAGCGCTATCTGTTGCAGTTCCGCGGTCATGGCCATCTCAAGGTCAAGCTTTGTGGTCACAGCCTGTCGGAGCCGGGCAAGATCATGGTCTTTAATATGGCGACGGTCTTCACGAAGGTGGCAGACAATGCCCGCTGCACCGCATTTTTCGGCAAGCAAAGCCGCAGCAACCGGGTCAGGTTCCTGTTCACCCCTGGCGTTCCGCAGGGTGGCGATATGATCAATATTAACAGCTAATCTCATGGTATCGAAAGGTCAAAGGTCAAAGGTCAATAATCAACAGCCGGAAGTTTCTCTACGCAGGTTACCCCGCTTTTTCTCTTTCCTAAGCGAAGGTAATGAAAAAATAGTAAAATGGGCAATTTTTGCCCGGAGGAAGCTGATGTCGGCAATAATAGTCAGTATCCGCTCAAGTGAACCCTGACCGGCAATTTCTGTAAAAAATGTTTATACCTTTCAGAAAATGAAAGCTTTTTGCATTGAACATCCAGCATAATGAGGCAGACGCTATCTTGTTTTACTGTGGAGGCAGTACAATTGGTTATATTACATCTCTATTGTAATAAATGAGTTGCAGTATCTTATCCCTGTAACTGGGGGACTTTGTTCATGAAAAAGAGCATGTTATGAAAGCACCATCAACGCAGTCGATCCTGGATGTTGCACTGGCACTTGGTCTTGTGACGGTCGTATATAATATTATTGAGGCTGTTGTCAGTATAGGGTTCGGGTTGGCCGACGATACCCTTGCGCTCCTTGGGTTCGGTGTCGACAGCCTTGTGGAGGTGATTTCGGGCTTGGGCATTGTGCACATGGTACTGAGAATGCGCAAAAGCCCTGTGGAATCGCGCGACCAATTTGAACGGCAGGCTTTGCGTATCACCGGCTGGGCCTTCTACCTCCTTGCCGCAGGCATGGTTCTTGGCGCACTGCTCAACCTCCTTCAGGGAAGCCGTCCGACAACAACCGTTCCCGGAATTCTGGTCTCTCTTGTCTCCATTGCTACGATGTGGTGGCTGATGAGCGCCAAAATGAAAGCAGGCAAGGCTCTTCACTCAGATGCAATTATTGCTGATGCCAATTGCACAAAAACCTGCCTCCTGCTTTCTGTTGTGCTGCTTGCAAGCAGTCTCCTCTATGAACTTTTTCATATCGGTCTGGTTGATGCTGCCGGGTCGCTTGGGATAGCCTGGTTTGCCTGGAGTGAAGGAAAAGAGTCGCTCGAAAAAGCCCGCACCGGTAAACTCGGCTGCTCCTGCGGCGGGAGCTGCCACTCGTCGTAGGTGCTTTGTGGTAAGTTGTTGTAACGTTGTCCATGCAGGGTACCAGGGGTTTTCCTCTACCGTGATGGATCGCCCATGAACCGGGCTTTTTTTATCCCCTAAACCGGTTCAACTTTATATAATTTTATTATGTTGGCTTTAAGCGCGATACCTATGAACCCAGGTTTTAGTTTCTTTTTGTTGTTTATTCGGGGTACAAATGCCGTAAAGGCATATAGAATTACAGGGTACAAATGAATGCAGTCAGTCTGAAAAAACTCGAATTCGATAAAGTTGCCAACTATGCAGCGCAGTTCTGCCTCTCGGCAATGGGGCGCGACAGGCTTCTGGAGGCCGTGCCGGAGGTGGGGCGCCAGGCACTTGTGACGGAGCTTGAACGGGTGCTTGAGTTGCGCAATCTACTGC
Organism: uncultured Chlorobiaceae bacterium; assembly: GCA_903820085.1. Lineage (GTDB taxonomy): Bacteria > Bacteroidota > Chlorobiia > Chlorobiales > Chlorobiaceae > Chlorobium. The sequence continues at coordinate 37,461 of CAIJGA010000001.1, read as the reverse complement.
AGGAGGGGACGGCGCTCCCTTTTTCCTGGTTGCCGGATACGCGCCCGCTGCTGAAAAAACTCGAAATCCTTGAAAGTTATCTTGAGCCGGCGGAGTTGCAGGATATCCATCATCTCCTCTTTTCATCGGTGCAGTTGCGCAAGTTCATGTTTCTCAATCGCGAGGTTTATCCTCTGCTCAATGAGTTCACCATCAGGCTCTGGCTTGAAAAGAGCCTTCAGGCCTCAATCCGTCGTATTATTGATGAGCAATCGAGGGTGCGCGATACGGCCAGCGAGGCACTTTTGATGATCCGCCGTGAGCTGAGCGGCAGTCGTGAACTGATTCGGCGGAAAATGGAGCGGTTGCTCAGGCGCTGCCAGGAGAGCGGCTGGCTGATGGAGGATACGATTGCCATCAAGAACGGGCGTCTGACGCTTGGCCTTCGGGTGGAATACAAGTACAAGATAGCGGGGTATATCCAGGATTACTCGGGCAGCGGGCAGACGGTCTTTATTGAGCCCGCTGAAACGCTTGAGATCAGTAATCGCATTCAGGACATGGAGATCAGCGAGCGGCGGGAGGTTGAGCGCATTCTGAAGCAGATGACCGAAGAGCTTCGGCCTGAGCTTGAGAATCTGAGGCATAATGAAAACCTGCTCGGTGATTTTGATGCCTTGTATGCACGGGCGCGCTTTGCCGTTGAAACCAGTTCGGTGCTTCCCGCCATTGCTGAAGGCGATTCTCTTCGCATTCTGAAGGGGTATCATCCCTGGCTCCTGATTTCTCATCACCACAAGGAGGTTATGCCCCTTGATCTCGATCTGGATGAGCATGACCGGGTGCTGGTGATTTCCGGCCCCAATGCCGGCGGAAAATCAGTGGCGATGAAGACGGCTGGCCTGCTCTGCTGCATGCTGGTTCACGGCTATCTCTTGCCCTGCAGCGAGAGCTCCGTGTTTCCACTTTTCGGCGATATTTTTATCGAGATTGGTGACGATCAGTCTATTGAAAATGATCTCTCCACCTTCAGCTCCCATCTTGGTGCCATCAAAACCATTCTTGATGTTGCGGGGAGCCGGGACCTGGTGCTGATTGACGAGCTTTGTGCCGGCACTGATGTGGAGGAGGGCGGAGCCATCGCCCGAGCTGTTATGGAGGAGTTGCTCAATCGCGGCACAAAAACCATTGTGACGACTCATCTTGGCGACTTGAAAGCCTATGCCCATGAGCGCGAGGGTGTTGTCAACGGCGCGATGGAGTTTAACCGGGCAGGGCTCGTGCCGACGTTCCGATTTATCAAGGGCCTTCCCGGCAACAGCTTTGCCTTTGCCATGATGAAGCGGATGGGTTTTCCTGAGGCAATTGTCGATCGGGCTTCGGGATTCATGCAGCATGAGCGTATCGGTCTTGACCGGATGCTTGATGACCTGAGCTCTCTGTTTGAAGAGAATCGTCTGCTGAAGCAGCAGCTTGAGGTCCAGCATGCGGATCTTACTGCACGGGAGCTTGCCTTGCGTACTGAGGAAGCCCGAATTGAACGGAATCGCAGGGAGCTGAAGCTTGGCGCCTCAAGGGAGCTCCAGAAAGAGGTGGAACATGCCCGAAAAGAGATCCGGGAGATTCTTCAGGAGGTCAAAGGCGCTCCAACTGATGCAAAGACAGTGCAGGATGCCAGAAAAAAACTCGGACTGAAAAAGCAGGAGGCAGACAAGAGTGAGTCCTCTTTGCGTTCCGAGGCTGAAATGGCGGTTCCGCTTGATCGTACGATCCGTGAGGGTGATTTGGTCAGGATTGTGGACAGCACGGCCTCCGGTGAGGTTGAGAGCGTCAACCATGACAGTGTGGTTGTACGATGCGGTAATTTCAGGCTGACCACATCGCTGAAAAACCTTGAGAAAACATCAAAAACGCAGGCTAAAAAAATTCTTAAAGAGCCCGCCCCCTTGCAGCAAAAAAGCTCCTGGTCGGCCACAACCTCGGGTGTTGAATCAACAAAACTTGATCTGAGGGGGCTCAGTGGTGATGAGGCGATCATGAAAATTGACCGCTTTATTGATACGATGCGCCTTAACCGTATTTATTCAGCGATGATCCTTCATGGCAAGGGTACCGGATCGCTCCGGCAGAGGACGGCGGAATTCTTGCAGCAGCACAAGGCTGTCAAGAGTTTTCGTCTTGGCGAGTGGGGTGAAGGTGGAGCTGGAGTGACGGTGGTGGAGCTTGAGTAACAACCATTATTATTTCCGACTTGGCAGATTCATTGAAAAACAGCGTTCTATACCGTATCTTGTGCCGAATAAGGGTTGTAATGGTTTTTGCGCTCTTTTCCGGCTTTTACTGATAACAATATTATAATCCTGCAGGGTTTGAAAGAAGAGTACCAAACATATCTGACTGTACCCAACCAGTTGACCGCCTTGAGGATTCTGCTTGTCCCGGTTTTTGTTGTGCTGCTGCTGCAGGTTGATCCCTGGCTCAAGCTGATCGGGGTTGTTGTTTTTGCGGTGGCATCCCTTACCGATATCTATGACGGTTATCATGCAAGGAAATATGGCGTAGAGAGCCGTCTTGGTGCTTTTCTCGACCCTCTTGCCGACAAGCTGCTGATTACAGCGGCTTTCCTTCTCTATGTCTGGATGGGGTACCTTGTTCTCTGGATGGTGGTTCTGGTTGTTGTTCGTGACGTTGTGATTACGGCGCTGAGGATTTATGCCGAATATAAAAACAAGCCGGTCGTAACCAGCGTGGAGGCAAAGTACAAAACCGTGGTGCAGAATGTTTTTGTCTATGTGATCATGGTGCTGATGTTGATGAAAGAGTCTGCTTTTTCCGGCAAGAGCATTGCCGGGATGACCAGCAGTTTTCTTGTCTCCGGTTATTTGGACTTCATCATGCTTGCGGTAACGGTTTTTACGGTCTATACCGGTATCTCTTATCTGGTAAGTAACTGGAACATCTATTTTCACAAACCGCTTCAGGGTCAATAACAGTATGAAGTTTCGTGCAGCCAAAATTTTTTCGACCTGTTTCGGAATCGGATATTTTCCGATAGCACCCGGAACATTGACAAGTATTGTTGCGGTTATCTGCTATTTTTTTATTCCGGTGCAGCACCAGCCATTGCTGTTGCTCGCCCTTGTTCTGCTTTGCAGTGGAGCAGGTGTCTGGGCCGGTACGCTTATGGAAGAGTACTATGGGGAGGACCCCTCAATTGTAACGATTGATGAGTTTGCCGGTCAGTGGCTGGCGCTTGTTTTTCTGCCTGAAGGGCTCGTGCCCATTGCGCTGTCACTGCTCTTTTTCCGCTTTTTTGATATAGCAAAACCTGGACTTGTCGATAGAGCCCAGCGATTGCCTGGAGGATGGGGGATCATGGCTGATGACCTGCTTGCCGGTTTGTTTGCCAATCTTTCAGTGCGGGGTTTGCTTCTCATCCTCTCTTTTTTTCACCTCTGGCCCTCTTTGTAAAACTTCCTGATTTTTTCCGTCATGGATGGGGTATCAAAGCCGATCTCCCGGTAGAGCTCATTCATGTTGCCATGGGTTACGAATGTATCGGGAAGGGCTATTTTCAGCACCGGACGGTTGAGCCCTTGTGTATTGAGGTGATCGATAACGGCGCTGCCAAGCCCCCCTATCAGACTGTTTTCCTCGATAACAACAAAATGGGTTGTTTTTGACGCCAGCTCCTCGATGACGTCGGTGTCGAGCGGTTTGAGGAATCGCATGTTGACCACGGTGGCATTGATGCCCTCTTTTTCGAGTATTGACGCAACTTCAAGGGCTTTTCCCGTCATGGTTCCCATGCTGAGAAGGGCAAGATGGCTGCCTTCCTTGACAATCTGTGCTTTCCCGATGGGCAGGGCAGTGAACTTTTTGTGGAGGGTTATGCCCGTTCCATTGCCTCTCGGGTAACGGATTGCAACCGGTCCCTTCAGCTCGTAGAGTGCGGTATAGAGCATGTCGCGCAGCTCCTGTTCATTTGCCGGGGCCATAATAACAAGGCCCGGTACGGCATGAAGCCAGGAAAGATCGAACGCTCCGTGATGGGTCGGGCCATCTTCACCCACAAGCCCTGCCCGGTCTATGGCAAATACAACATGCAGGTTCTGAAGCGCTACATCATGAATCAACTGGTCATAGGCTCGCTGCAGAAAGGTCGAATAAACGGCAAAGACCGGCAGGAACCCTTGGCAGGCAAGTCCTGCGGCAAAGGTGACGGCATGTGGCTCGGCTATGCCGACATCAAAAAAGCGGTTCGGCACAGCGTTCTGAAAGAGGTCAAGCGATGTTCCGCTTGGCATGGCGGCCGTAATGGCGGTGATTCTGCTGTCTTTCAGGGCAAGCTCAACGAGGGCCTCGCCAAAGACCTCCTGATATTTCGGGGGAAGCGTGGAGTCGGCGGTTTTGAGCAATTTCCCTGTTATTTTATCGAACCCGCCGTTGTGTGCGTGCCATTTGCACTGGTTCTCCTCTGCCGGCTTGAACCCCTTGCCTTTTGTCGTGATCACATGCAGCAGCTTGGGGTGAGGAAGTTCCTGCATCTCCTTGAGTGCCTTGACGAGTTGCTCCATGTTGTGACCATCAATCGGACCGAAATATCTCAGGCCAAGGGCTTCAAAAAATGCTCCCGGCGTCAGTGCCGCCTTGACGCCCTCTTCAAGTTTGCGAACGGCATTTTTTGCCTTGTCGCCCAGGTCATTGTTGAAAAGAGAAATTGATTTCCAGAGCAATTGACGCGCCCTGTTGTAGGTTTTGTTCAGGGTTATGTTGACAAAATGGTGTCGCAAGCCGCCAGTGCTGGGCGAAATGGCCATCTGGTTGTCGTTGAGGATCACCAGGACATCGCTTTTCAGATCTCCGAGGTGGTTCATTGCCTCGAATGCCATGCCTCCGGTCATGCTGCCGTCTCCTATGACGGCAATAACCTTTTCGTTGCCGCCGGCAAGTTCACTGGCTACGGCGATTCCCGCGGCAGCGGAAATGGAGGTGGTGGCGTGACCGGTTCCGAAGGCGTCGTGGGGACTTTCCGTTCTTTTGGGAAAACCTGCCAATCCTCCGAATTGCCTGTTGGTTTGCATTCGCTCTTTTCTTCCGGTCAGGAGTTTATGCACGTAGGCCTGATGTCCGACATCCCAGATTATTTTATCGTGTGGCGTGCTGTAGACATGATGCAGTGCCACGGTCAGCTCAACAACACCAAGACTTGAGGCAAAATGGCCGCCGTTCAGGGAGACCAGTTCAATAACCTCTTTACGGCATTCATCGGCCAGCTTCTGTAGCTCAAGAAGAGAGAGTTTTTTAAGATCAACAGGCGAATGGATTGCAGAGAGAAGGGTCATCTGCTGAGAAATGTTAACCGGGAGAGAATCAGGCATGGTGTTTTCAGGCTTCAGGTTTTTATTATAACTGTAACCATGCTTAAGGCTTCCCGGTTCCATACCCGGGCATTGTTCCATTGTTGGCGTTCAAATGCCTGAAATCTGAACAAGCACATTTCTCTCTTCGCGCGGTCCGTCAAGTTCAACGAAGAAGATTGACTGCCACTCTCCGAGAAGCAGCTTTCCTTCCGAAAAGGGAATGGTTTCAGAGCTGTTCATAAAGAGACCGAGAAGATGGGAGTGGGCATTGTGGCGCCCATCAATTGGATTGAGATTATGCCGGTAGTTGCCATCCTTCGGCACCAGCCGCTTGAGCCAGGTCTCCATATCATCAACGAGGCACTCCTCTTTTTCATTGATATTGATGAAGGCTGTCGTGTGGCGGCTTATGACGGTTACCTGCCCCCTCTCAAGTCCTGAGGAGAGCAGGGCTGCGCTTATCTCAGCGGTAATGTCGATGATTTCAATCGGCTTTGTGGTTCGTCTCCTGACGGTGTAGGTACTGATCTGCATAAAACAGAGTGGAACCCGGGTTTATTTTTGTTCTTGTTGGTAGGCTGCCATGGCTGTCAGGCAGGTTATGACTACTGCTTCGTGGGGAGAGAGCGTTATTTTCATCACCTTGTCGGCATAATGAATGCTTGTCTTGTTGTTGTTTTGTGTACTGAGTATGGTAAGCTTTTTCATGGCGCCATATTCAAGGGAGGGGTGGCTGAACTCAAGATGAATGCCGGTTCCGCAGAAATTGACCAGAACGTAGGCACTCTCTTTTGCTGTATAGCGGTGAAATCCCAGACAATGCGAGTTATTTGGCGTGTTGAGGTCAAGCCATTCGATCCGCCCCTCCTGAAACACCTCTCTTTCCTGAAGCAAAAAAAGCTTTTTATAGAGCTCCGCCAGTTTCGCGTCGCTGGATTCAGTTGTTTGCCGGAGAAGCTGTACAGGAATTTGCTTTTTGAAGCCATCCATCTGATCCTGATGGATAAGATGCATCCCTGGAGTGGTGAGCAGCACCAGAGCAGCAGCCTTGTTGTTCAGTCCGATTTTTTCAGCAGCCCGCGGTTCATCATGGTTTTCAAGAAAGCGGCAGAGATGTTTCTGGTAGTCCCAGTTGCCAAGCAGGTGACCGGTCAGTTTTTCAGTGTTGATCGATGCCTCGGTGAGATAGTCATAAAATGGTTTGTCGTAGGTAAAGTCGAACCCCTGTTGCTGCAACTCCCACTCCTTGTTCCAGTAAGATTCCGCCAGAAAAAGAAAGTCGGGGTGAAGGCGCTTGACTGCTGAAATAGCGCTTTGCCAGAACTCCTCTTCCATGATGCCGCCAAGTCCGCTCCAGGTGGTATTGAAAACGTTTTTCAGCACCAGCATGGCCATATCGCATCGGACTGCATCGCAGAGTGAGCTTATCTTGAAAAGGTTCTCTGTCATCATCTTGTGCGTCTCTTTCCTGGCGTAGTTGAGCTGCAGGGTGTCTGTCCATGGGTCAAAGTAGGGGTCTTTGCCGTAAGCCAGATATTTTTCGTTTCTGTACTCATAGCCGGCCTGGGGATCCAGGCTCCACTCTTCATTGCATATTGAAATAAAATACTCCGGGTGCTCGGGCAGGAAAGCATTGTCGAGAGCAAGATGGTTTGGCACAAAATCGAGCATCAGTTTAATGCCGCTTGCATGGAGTTTTTCACGGAAGGACAACAGCTCAGTCTCTCCCCCCAGTGCTTCACTGATGGTGTAGGAGGGGATGGAATAGGGTGATGAAACAATATCCTCTGGCGTTACGGTCGGGATATGTTTCAGCAAGGATGCTCTCAGGCCCTGATGTGCAGTAGCAATGGCCTTGCTGTACTGGCTTGGTTTCCATACACCCATCAGCCATACCATGTCAAAGCCACAGCTTGAAAAAAAAGCAAACTCCTCATCAGGTATGTTGCCGAGAGTTACAGCGCGGTTATGTTCTATGCTCAGTTTGTGCAGCCAGATTCTTGTATTGATTTCGTAGACAAGAGGAAACATTGTGTTGAATCGTTTAGGTGGGCAATGGTTCGTGCCGAAATATAGTAACTCTGAAAGCTAAAAGTGAGAGGCGCTGGTATTAAAAAACAGAAAAAAGCGGCGTGGCACCGGTGCTTCTCTTTTTGAAAGAATACTTTGTGGTTTGTTGCGAAATATCAGCGGGAAATGGCGGCGTTGTGGCTGTTGGTTAGGGTACGGCAAAAGGATTTGTTTTGGCTCTGATTTGTAAAAAGGGTAAAGATGTACGAAATTCAACTTGAGATTTTGGCGCCGTCTGGATCATGATTGAAGTGGAAGAGCGCTGTAACTGTTAACAGGTACCAGGAAGTATTGACGGATTTTTTAAACGATCTCAATGAAGTGCAGCGCAATGCCGTAATTGCTACGAACGGGCCTGTAATGGTTCTGGCGGGCGCCGGTTCCGGCAAGACAAGGGTGATTACCTACCGTATTGCATATCTTATCAGAAACGAGGGGGTCTCTCCCCAGAATATTCTTGCACTCACCTTTACCAACAAGGCTGCCGGTGAGATGCGACACCGTGTTGATACCCTGCTGCATCAGGGCAGTTCACGCGGGCTGTGGATCGGCACTTTCCACTCCATTTTCGCCCGTCTGCTCCGCAACTCCATTGATTTGATCGGTTACAACAAGAACTTTTCAATTTTTGACAGTGAGGACAGCAAGAGTCTGATCCGGCAGTCAATGGCTGAGCTGAACATCTCTGCCGATTCAGTGCCGGTCAATACGGTTCAGGGACTCATCAGCCGGGCAAAAAACAGCTTTATTCTGCCTGACGAGTTTCATCGCAGTGCCAGTGACTATAACCAGCAGAAGGCATCGCAGATATACGAACTGTATGCCAGAAAGCTCAAAGAAAACAACGCCCTCGATTTTGATGATCTGCTTATCAAGCCGCTTGAACTTTTCAATGCGCACCCAGAGGTGCTTCAGGAGTTGCAGGAGACCTTTCGCTATATCATGATTGACGAGTATCAGGATACCAACCGGGCACAATATCTGGTTGCAAAAATGCTCGGAGCAAGGCACCGCAACATCTTTGTGGTAGGTGATGATGCCCAATCGATCTATTCCTGGCGCGGCGCGGATATATCCAATATTCTGAACTTTCAGGACGATTATAATGATGCCTTGACCTTCAAGCTCGTTGAGAATTATCGCAGTACCGGCAATATTCTCAAGGCAGCTAACAACGTGATCAGTTGCAATCTCCGGCAGATCAAAAAAGAGCTGATTTCGCACCGCAATGAAGGGGAGCCGTTGACGCTGATTGAGGCATACAATGAGCGGAATGAAGCTGAACGGGTAGGGGAGCAGATCCGTAACCTGCGTTTGAAGCAGGGCTTCGAGTTCAGAAGCTTTGCTGTTTTTTACCGTACCAATGCCCAGTCGAGGGTGCTTGAAGATGTCATGCGCCAGCACAAGATTCCCTACAAGCTTTTCGGCAGTGTCTCTTTCTATAAACGCAAGGAGATCAAGGATGCGGTAGCCTATCTTCGTTTTATTCTCAATGACCGTGACGGGGAATCGCTGTTGCGCATTATCAATTTTCCGCCCCGGAAAATCGGTGATGTCAGTATTGCCAAGCTCAGGGAGTATGCTGAAGAGCGGGAAATAAGTCTCTATGAAGCGATCCTGCACGCAAATGAGGGCGGCTTTCAGGCACGTCTGGTCAATGCTCTCGGCTCGTTCAGCGCCGTTATTGAGGCGGTCAGGAAGGTTGCCGTCAACGGGACGGTCTACGAAGTTCTGACAGAATTATTTGCGTTGACCTCCATTCCGCTGCTCTTGCAGGCTGAAAATACCACAGAATCTCTTGCTCGTCATGAAAACCTTCAGGAGCTGCTCTCCATGGCAAGGGATTTTTCTGACCATAATCCTGATGCCGGCTCTCTTGGTGATTTTCTGGAGAATATCTCCCTTGCATCTGATTATGACGAAACACAGGAGTCCGATAATTTTGTCTCCCTCATGACGGTACACGCGGCCAAAGGGCTTGAGTTTCCTGTTGTCTTTATAACGGGTCTCGAGGAGAGGCTTTTTCCCCTGCACTGCTATGAACCCGAAGAGCTTGAGGAGGAGCGCAGGCTTTTTTATGTGGCGATGACGAGGGCGCAGGAGAAGATATTTCTCTCATGGGCGCAGAGCCGATATCAGTATGGACAGCAGCATCATTGTCTGAAATCGATGTTTATCGGTGAAATTGACTCTTCTATTGTGCAGACAGAGAGTGGAAATTTTCTTTCCGATCGTCAGGCAAAGGAAAAAGCAGCATCCGGGCTCTCATCGCTTTCAAGAGGTTATCAGCAGAAAACGACAGGAGCGTCTGTTGCGGCAGCAACTGCCGGGGGAGAGCCGAAACCATCCCGATCAGCTTTTCGGGAAGGGACGATGGTGCATCATGCTGTTTTCGGCCCGGGAGTTGTGCTTGATGTTCAGGGGAGCGGGGCAAAGCAGAAAGTCCGGATCACGTTTCGCAATGCAGGGGAGAAGACCTTGATGGTGCAGTATGCCAATCTTAAAATTCAGCAGTAACCTATGCTAAAGCGCCTGTACAACACGACTAAATGTTCAGCAGTATGAAGATCCTTTTCGGGGTTCAGGGTACGGGAAACGGTCATATCAGCCGAAGTCGAGAACTTGTTCGAAAGCTCAAGGAGGATGGCCACGATGTAGAGGTCATTATCAGCGGCAGAAAAGAGAGTGAGTTGAAGGAGATAGAAATATTTGAGCCCTACCGTGTCATGAAAGGGATGACACTGGTAACCCGCAACGGAAAGATGAACTATGTCGAAACGATGTTTCAGCTTGATCTTGTTCGTCTGATGTCGGATATCGTCACGCTTGATACCAGCGGGGTTGATTTGATTGTTACCGACTTTGATCCGATTACCTCAATGGTTGCAAGAACACGAAATATCCCCTCCGTTGGTTTCGGTCATCAATATGCATTCAAATATGATATTCCAGTTGGACCGGGCACTTTTTTTGAAAAATTTGTTCTGCTGAATTTTGCTCCGGCCCGTTACAATGCCGGGCTCCACTGGAGCAGTTTCAATCAGCCCCTGTTTCCACCAGTTATCCCTGCGACGCTGTATGATCATAGCAGTGTGACGGTTATCAAAAAGAAAATCCTGGTTTATCTGCCATTTGAAGAGGTTGAGGATATTGTGGAGTTTCTTGGTCCGTTTGATGAATACGTCTTTTTTGTTTACGGTAAAGTGCATGAAAATCGTGATGACGGGCATCTCCATTTCAGGGAATATTCCCGAAAAGGCTTTCTTGACGATCTGATGGAATGCAATGGCGTTGTCTGTAACGCGGGATTTGAGCTTCCCGGCGAGGCGCTTCATCTCGGCAAGAAGCTGCTGCTCAGGCCTCTTGATGGCCAGATAGAGCAGCAATCCAATGCACTTGGTATGGTGGAGCTCGGATATGGTATGGCTATGGACACCCTTGAAGGATCAGTTCTTGCCGAATGGCTGCAGCAGCCCTGCCGGGAGCCCTTGCATTATGCCCGGACGGTGGATTATATTTCTGAATGGATAGGCAGCGGCGAGTGGGATGAGCTGAAGAAATATACTGACGCCGCCTGGGCGGAAATGTCTTGAACGGAACGGATATGCATTTCAGGGATCTTGTAACGAAATGCCGCAGCTACCGGAGATTTGAGGGTGCTTTCCCTGTTGCGGAAGATACGGTGCGGGATCTTGTTGAACTTGCCTGCTACGTCCCGTCGGCCAAAAATCTTCAGCCCCTCAAATTTATGGCGGTTTGTGAGCCTGCTCTGGTTGAGGCTCTATATCCCTGTCTTTCGTGGGCGGGATATCTTGCTGACTGGTCAGGTCCCGCTGAAGGTGAACGTCCCCGGGCCTATATTGTCATGCTTGGTGATCTTATGGTGAGCACTGAATTTGCCTGCGACAGCGGGATAGCAGCTCAGACCATGCTTCTCGGAGCGACCGCTTCGGGTCTTGGCGGCTGCATTCTTGGCTCCCTTGACCGCCAGAAAATACGGGAGCTGCTGAAAATCCCGGAAAGGTTTTCACTGCTCATGGTCATTGCCCTGGGAAAACCTGCAGAGACGGTTGTCATTGATCAGATGCGGGATGATGATTCTGTTCGCTATTTCAGGGATGCGAATGGCTTGCATCATGTGCCCAAACGAACGGTTGACGATGTTCTCTTGAACTTTCTCTAACCGCTATGGGACTCCTTTCCGACAGATGATCCGTATTGATGAACTTCTCAGAGCTTACGCCCAGGGCTTTTTCCCGATGTCGGATCCGCATGACGAAAAAGTTTACTGGTGCCAGCCCTACAAAAGGGCTGTTTTTAATCTTGATACCTACCGGGCCTCTCGAGATGCTCTTCGCCTCATCAGAAAAAATGAGTTCAGCATCACCTTTGACCAGGAGTTCGAGGGTGTCATCAAAGGGTGTGCAGCACCCCGAAAAAGTGATTCCGCAACCTGGATTTCCGAAGAGATTATGGAAGCTTATATCAAGCTGCACCGTCTTGGTTTTGCCCACAGTATTGAAAGCTGGTATCAGGGTGAGCTTGTTGGCGGCTTGTATGGAATAGCCATGGGGGCTGCCTTTTTTGGAGAATCGATGTTTTCCCGCCGAGCCTCCGCTTCCCGCATAGCGTTTGACCGGCTGGTTGCCCATTTGAACGGGAGAGGCTATCTGCTGCTCGATGCCCAGATCATGAACCCCCATCTTGCAAAACTGGGTGCTGTTGAAATTGAACATGAGGAGTATATGCGGCAACTCAGCCGTGCCCTGCAGAAAAAGATTGTTTTTCTCTAAGCAGGGGAAAAATGGTACTTTGTGCAACTGATGGTTTTAGCCTCCCGAAGAGGGATTGCCTTTTGGGATTATTGACCTTTAACAAGGGGAGTTTTTTATGTTGTCGAGGGACTTAACGGAAAATCAGTCGCAGACCAGAGTTATCATTTATTCAGGCAAAGGGGGGACAGGAAAAACCACCATTTCATCATCAACTGCAGTTGCCCTGGCAAGACAGAACAAGAAGGTGCTGATCATGTCTTCCGATCCGGCCCATTCGCTGTCGGATGTTTTTGATATGCGCATAAGCCGCAATGATCCCCAGAAGATCGAGGAGAATTTGTACGGCCTTGAGGTTGATACCATTTACGAGCTTAAAAAGAACATGTCCGGCTTTCAGAAGTTTGTCTCTACCTCGTATAAAAACAAGGGTATTGACAGCGGCATGGCTACCGAGCTGACGACTCAGCCCGGTCTTGATGAAATTTTCGCTTTAAGCCGTTTGCTTGATGAGGCTCAGTCCGGCAAATGGGATGTTGTTGTGCTCGATACCTCTCCGACAGGAAATACGCTTCGGCTTCTTGCCTACCCTGAAATCATTATCGGGGGTAACATGGGCAAGCAGTTTTTCAAGCTCTATAAAAGCATGTCGTCGCTGGCCCGTCCGTTGAGCGGCAAATCCATTCCTGATGATGACTTCTTTAATGAGGTCAATGTGCTCCTCAAGCAGATGGAGGATATCAACAAGTTTATCCTCAGTCCCGAGGTTACGTTCCGGCTGGTATTGAACCCTGAAAAGCTCTCCATTCTTGAAACCAAGCGGGCCTACACCTTTGTGCATCTCTATGGGATCAATGTTGACGGTATTGTGATCAACAAGATTCTGCCTACGTCAAAAACTGTCGGGGAGTATTTTGAGTTCTGGGCCGATCTGCACAGCAAATATCTGCTGGAGATCGACAGCTCTTTTTACCCGACTCCCGTTTTCCGTTGTCAGCTGCAGAGAACCGAGCCGATCGGAACCGATGCCCTGTACGATATCAGTAAGCTGGTTTTCGGTGAGCAGCTTCCCGACAAGATTTTCTATTCCGGCAAAAATTTCTGGATTGAAAGCAAAAAAAATGCAGCAACAGAGAACCATCGCGAAGTCCTTTGCATTAAAATACCCTTTCTCAAGGATGCCGAAGAGGTTACCGTCAGCCGGATGGGTACGGACATCGTTGTTACCGTAGACAGGGCCCAGCGCATCATCACGCTTCCACGGGCATTGTACAGTCTCAATATGGAAGAATATATCAGGGAGGATAACCTGCTTCGGGTGGTATTCAAGGAAATCGTGGTCGAAAAGGAGGAGCTCGAGCTGAGTGTGAACAAAAATGTGCTCGATAAACTCCGTTCAATGAGAAGAATGAAGTTATAGCCGCGTGTTTTAATAGTGGATGCAATAAAAATTAAAGGGAAAGAGTTTAAGTTTTCACGGGAATCTTGTATCTTCAATGTTTAAAATGTTGAGTTAACGGGAATTTACCCCAATCTTTGTTAAAGAATCAGCTTATATCATGCCTGAGAAAGCGCACTATGGTTTGTTGAAAGGGAAGAAGGGAATCGTTTTCGGCCCGCTTGATGAAAGCAGCATCGGCTGGCAGATTGCCCTTCATGCCTACAGGGAGGGCGCAGAAATCGCCATCTCAAATGTTGCGGCCGCATTGCGTTTCGGCAATATTGAAGAACTCTCGACATCATGCGGAAACGCTCCGATGATTGTTTGTGATGCATCGAAAAATGAGGATGTCGATGCCTGCTTCAAGGAACTTAAGGAAAAAATCGGTCCAGTCGATTTTATTGTCCATTCCATCGGGATGTCACAGAATATTCGCAAGCAGTTGCCATATGAAGATCTCAACTACGAGTGGTTTATTAAAACCCTCGATGTTTCGGCGTTGTCTCTGCACAGGCTTATCTCTTATGCCCTGAAGAACGATGCGATCAATGATGGCGGCAGCATTCTCTCGCTTTCCTATATTGCCTCACAGAGAAATTACTGGACCTACTCCGATATGGGTGACGCAAAGTCCCTGCTTGAATCCATTGTCCGCAGTTATGGACCAAGGCTTGCAAGAAAGGCCATCCGCATCAATACGATATCACAAAGTCCAACCTATACCAAGGCCGGAAGCGGTATTCCGGGGTTTGAGAAAATGTATGAGTACAGTGATCTGATGTCTCCTCTTGGCAATGCCTCTGCAGAAGAATGTGCTGAATATTCCATGACCATCCTCAGCGATCTTTCCCGCAAGGTCACCATGCAGAACCTGTTCCATGATGGCGGCTACAGCTCCATGGGCGCTACCATTCCCATGATCAAGCTTGCCCATGAGGTACTCAACGACAAGGAACTTGCAGATCGGGTCGGTCTGTACGAGTAGTTCTTCCTTGTGAGATTCTGGGGATAAGGCCGCAGCATGTTTCCCGGTTCTTGACCGTCAAGAGTCCGGGTTCCCTCTATAACTGATATGAACCGTCTATCTTCCAGCGCCTCTCTGTAAAGTGCGCTGGATAATACGGTCAGTACTATTGTGTTTATTATCGCCAAATGGCTCTATTTTTAAACCTGTTTCGGGCACTCAAGCCATCAGCTTCTGATGGGTAGTCCTTTGCAGTTGTTTATCGGAGTCTTATCAAAACAGTTTATACCTTTCTTTGCTTCAGTTCGGGCACTGCCTGCTCCTGTACGGATTTTCCAAAAGCTATATTCTTTGACTGTCTTTATTAAATAATTTCGAAACTATTTAAACCAAACACAATACAGATGGCAAAAACAGCAAAAATTATTTACACCAAAATTGACGAGGCACCTGCTCTGGCGACCTACTCTCTGCTTCCCATCCTTAATGCGTTTGCCAAGGGTACCGGCGTTGATTTTCAGCCGAAAGATATCTCTCTTGCCGGAAGGATTATTGCAAATTTTCCCGATAATCTGACCGAGAACCAGAAAATACCCGATTATCTTGCTGAACTGGGCGCCCTTGCCCTGACTCCCGAAGCCAATATCATTAAGCTGCCGAATATCAGCGCTTCAATTCCCCAGTTGAGAGCGGCGATTAAAGAGTTGCAGGATCATGGCTACAACATCCCTGACTATCCTGAAGCACCCGCAAATGAAGCTGAAAAAGAGCTTCAGACACGGTTTGCCAAGGTGCTTGGCAGCGCTGTAAACCCTGTCTTGCGCGAGGGTAATTCCGATCGGCGTGCACCGCTTTCGGTAAAGGCGTTTGCCCAAAAGAATCCCCACAAAATGGGTGCATGGAGCAGCGATTCGAAATCGCATGTTGCCTCCATGAGCGCCGGTGATTTTTACGGCAGTGAAAAGTCCGTTACGGTGAGCGAAGCTACCACCGTCAAAATCGAGTTTGTTGACGGCGATGGCAACGCAACGGTCCTGAAAGATAAAACCCCGTTACTTGCCGGTGAGATCATTGATGCATCAGTCATGAATGTCCGTTCTCTCCGCAAGTTTTTTGAAGATCAGATTGCCGATGCAAAGGCAACCGGAGTATTGTTGTCGCTGCACCTGAAAGCAACCATGATGAAGGTCTCCGACCCGATCATGTTCGGTCATGCCGTTACGGTTTTCTATCGTGAGGTGTTCGAAAAACATGCAGCTATTATTAAAGAGCTTGGCGTGAATGTGAACAACGGTCTGGGTGATCTCTATGCAAAAATCCAGAAACTGCCTGAACCCCAGAGAGCGGCGATTGAAGCCGACATCAAGGCGGTCTATGCTACCCGTCCGGCGCTGGCCATGGTTGATTCCGACAAGGGCATAACCAACCTGCATGTGCCCAATGATATCATTGTTGATGCGTCCATGCCCGTCGTCATTCGTGACTCCGGCAAGATGTGGGGCCCTGACGGCAAGCTGCACGACACGAAAGCCATGATTCCCGACCGCTGTTATGCAAGCATGTATCAGGCGATCATCGAAGATTGTCAACAACATGGAGCATTTAATCCTGCCACCGTCGGCAGTGTTCCAAACGTCGGCCTTATGGCTCAGCAGGCCGAAGAGTACGGTTCACACAACAAGACCTTTGTCGCTCCCGGAAACGGAACGGTTAGGGTTGTTGATACCGCCGGCAAGACGCTGCTCGAAGAGAGGGTCGAAACGGGTGATATTTTCAGGATGTGCCAGGCAAAAGACGCGCCCGTAAAGGATTGGGTTAAACTTGCCGTCAAGCGGGCACGCATCACCGGCGCTCCGGCAATTTTCTGGCTCGACACCGAGAGGGCTCATGATGCCGAGATCATCAAAAAAGTTACCGCGTATCTGAAAGAACATGATACCTCCGGTCTCGATATCCGTATCCTTACCCCGGTTGAAGCCATGCTCTTCTCTCTGGAACGGTTCAGGGCGGGCAAGGACACCATCTCCGTCACCGGTAACGTCCTTCGTGACTATCTGACCGATCTTTTCCCGATCATCGAACTTGGCACCAGCGCCAAGATGCTCTCCGTTGTTCCCCTCATGAATGGTGGCGGCCTGTTTGAAACCGGCGCTGGCGGTTCTGCACCAAAACATGTGCAGCAGTTCCAGAAAGAGGGCTACCTGCGCTGGGACTCATTGGGAGAATTTTCGGCAATTGCCGCATCGCTTGAACATGTTGCCCAGTCGTTCATCAACGACAAGGCAAGGATTCTTGCAGAGACTCTCGATCAGGCCATCGGCAAGTTCCTCGATAACGACAAGTCACCGGCCCGCAAAGTTGGCCAGATCGACAATCGCGGCAGCCATTTCTATCTTGCTCTCTACTGGGCACAGGCACTTGCCGCACAGCAGGAGGATAAGGAATTGCAGGCCCGTTTTGCTGCCGTTGCACAGCAGCTTGCTGCCAACGAGGCAAAAATCAACGAAGAGCTGATTGGTGCCCAGGGCAAACCGGTTGACATGGGCGGTTACTATAACCCGGATGAAGCATTGACGATAAAAGCCATGCGTCCCAGTGCGACCTTCAATGCCATCATTGACGCGCTCTGATTATCTGATTACACAATTACTGAACAACAGAAAAGCCCGGATCATCTCCGGGCTTTTTTGCGTATCTTTTTCTGAAGAGTTCAAACCGTCTCTGCTGACGGTCCTGAAGACTTCCTGAGTCGGCGAAGGGCAGCGGCTATAAGACCGCCAACTCCCAGCAGAGTCATACTTGCCGGTTCCGGTGCTGGTAATGTTGTATAGCGGAGCTGTATTGCGTTGATGCCTGCAAGACCTGTTCCTTCACCCAGCACCCATTCTCTCGTAAAATTCAATTCCGCAGTAGCTTCTAAGGGGTATTCCTGATCAAGATGAAATACGGTATAATTCGCGGTATTTATACCTCTGATTACATTAGGATCCGGAACAAACCACGAATTTAGAGGGCTTGGATACAGTGTTGTCTCGCCAACTGGATTTACTGAGACGGGAGTGATAATATTCATACTTAATTTCATTCCTGAAAAAGCATATGGATTCTGGGTATAGACATAAAGGTCATATTTCCCTGGAGCCATATTGGAAAGTGTAATTAAGCCTGGTCCACCTTGCGGAGGATTCAACTGTCCCTTGATTAAATCATATTCTGGTGAAGGAAAAAGTGATAATGACGGGAAATTGTTACTAATTGAACCCGTCCAAGCTACTTGAATGTCAGCCAAGGTATTGTAGGAATACATTAAAGATGTTGGACTAACTGCCCCAGATTGGATGTTGTTCCAAAAATACGTACCACTGCCGGGACTTAATTCCGGTGGATTTACTGCGGGAACCAATGGAGGGGTTATTGCCGCTAACCCCGTGTATTGGGGATTCCCTCCAAAATTAATATTAATCAAGTCACCTTCTATCGGCGCTACCGCCTGAGCCGTCCCGCTCAGCCCAATCATTGCCAAGACAACAATCAAATAAAGTATCTTTTTCATTGGTTTAAGATTTAACGTTGCCAGGCTCGGACAACAACCTTATACGGAATATATATCGATTCGGAACCTGTTTACGTCAAAGATAAACAAACAACATATATCACGTCAAGGCTGATAGACTGAAAAATTATCAATCCTCAAACATTGCACTCTATATGATGCATATTCAGGGAATAGTTCATATAGTTGCTGCCTGTGCGGCAAATGGGCTGAAAGAAGTTCAGGGAAAAAGGTTGATGTTGTCGGCACTGTGTTCGTGGGCTTCATGGTGATTAATGGGGGGGACTGAACAAGACGATAGGTTAACCCGAAGCCCCGTTATAGAGCTTCGGGTTGCCATTGGTGAAGTGCGGGATTAAGCTGAGACTGCTGATGCTATACGAGACTTCCTGAACCTGAATGCTGCAAACAAGCCGCCGATACCCAGAAGAGCGTATGTACTTGGTTCGGGATTTGGGCTGCTGGTAACCAGACCCTGTTTCATAGCGCCCGTTGCGTAATCGGGATTGATCCAGATGAATTTCGACACGTCGCCGTATTTATTAACTGCCTCAGTGAGGTATTGTTCGTACAGATTTATTGTAGTGGCGGTGGATCCGGTATAATTTAAGTCATACACTCCTGCACCATAAATTTCGTGCCAGATAGCTGCCTGAAGAGCTATTGCCTGATCTCCCTGTCCACCAGTGCCATGTTTCTCTAACAGATAAGCAACCTTATCTGCATTCTTTACCGCAACACCATGGATCTCGGCTTGATTGTTTACGGTGGTAGAAGAATAACTACCTGGTGAGATAGTCGTAAAAAGATCAACACAGTAGAGGTAGTCGAGCTTCCTTCCGTCAAGATAAGAGGTTTCAATAGATCCTCCACCCTCTGATCTAGCAACGACACCAGACCCTGGATTCACCAGAGAGGCAATCTGTGAGTAATTTCCACCTAAATTAAGTACATCTGCATGAGCCGTCCCGCTCATTGCAATCATGACAAACGCGACAATCGCGTAAACAATTTTTTTCATTGTGTTGGAATTTATGAGAATTTAAGGTTATTGAGATGCGGTACCCGGTCATTATAAAGGCTCGCAACACTTTCGATCACAAGAGAAATACAAAAAATCTACTTCCCGTAGAAGGTTCTGGAGTGATAAATCATCCATTGCACAAACATCGCACTCTATATGATTCCTGAGCGGTGTTCCTTTGTATTCTATATGATTCTTCTGCGGGAAATCGAGAGAAAGGATTGTCTGTATTATGCGGAAGTGAAAAGCAAGTGAATTACCTTGAGGAGCCCCGCCAGGCGTAAAGCAGCCCGCCGTTGCCGAGTTTTTTTGTTACCTGATCGATATCGTTTAGGGCAACGACAAAGCAGCCGTTGCTTCGGCCGATCCTCGGGCCATTGACGGTTACGAGGTTCAGCATGATATAGCCGAGCGAAACATAATCAGCCGAATGCAGCACAATATCGCGGCTGAACGCATTGTCGTTCACTGCAGGCTCAAGCCCTTCAAGGCGTACAGCCTTTCCGTGGTCACCGATATAGGTATCAAGAACCCTGTAAAGACCCGGACTGCTCATGCCGGACCCCGGCGTATTGGAAAAGCGGGTAGCATAGAGTTCACCTGAATTTTTCCCGTGAGCCACCCGGTAAAATGACTCCTCTCCGCTGGCAAGATCAATGAGCGCCATTCGTTTGACGTAAGAGGGCTTCGAGAAATCCACTACGGCAAGGCATCGGACCCTCTCAGCGGGGTGCGCCGTTCGATAGGCATCAAGAGCCGAAAAAGCAACGCGGTAGGCCTCGACCGAAATTTTTTGCGGCAGCCATAACAGCCCCGCTCCTGCCATGAGCAGCAGCGCAACCAGAGCGAGAGAGAAAGCTGCTTTTTGTTTCATGCCTATTTTTCCAGGGTTTTGAAGCTTGTCTGCTTTTTTCATTAAGGCTCTACCGGAACATAATACTTTTCAAATTGCTGCCACAACCCGCTCCGCATTTCTCCGGTTTTGGGGTGTGCAGGCTTGTGCAGTGAGGCCCTGCCGGGCCGGGCAAATAAGATTGTTCATTGTGCCGGGCAATGTGTAACTTCACCAACATTTTGTGAACAGTCAGTCACCGGGTTTGTGCGATGCTCGAATGCAATCCGCTCACGACGGTTAGATTGCGGTTCTTTTTAGTTTTAAGAAAGTAGAACAGGTTATAGAAAAGGTATGGCACAAAAAAACCTGAACGTGATGTTCATCGGCGATGTTGTCGGTACTCCGGGTCTCCAGATGGTTGGCCGGATGCTGAAAAGTTTTATCAGCAAGTATCATGTGGATTTTGTTGTCTGTAATGGCGAAAACGCCCATCATGGCAAGGGGATGAGCCTCGAAGCGCTCAACCAGCTTCTTGAGGCGGGGGTCAATGTGGTGACCGGGGGAAATCATACCTGGAGCAACTTCAATTTTTTTGATACCCTGAAAACCCACCCGCAGGTCTTGCGCCCGCTGAACTATCCCAAAGGGACGTACGGCAAAGGCTACGCGATCTACAAGCTGCCAAACGGGCTGGGCGATATTGCCGTGGTCAACCTTCAGGGCAGGACCTTCATGTACTCAATAGACTGCCCGTTCCGGACAGCGGACTGGGCGATCAAGCAGATCAAGGAGCAGAGCAAGGACAGGGTACGCCATATTTTTGTTGATATCCACGCAGAGGCAACCGCTGAAAAGATAGCACTTGGCTGGTATCTTGACGGCCGCGTTTCTGCCGTGATCGGGACCCACACCCACGTGCCGACGGCGGATGAGCGTATTCTGCCAAAAGGGACGGGTTACTGCACCGATGCCGGCATGACCGGACCGCATAACTCCGTCATTGGCATGCAGACCAAATCAGCAACCGACAGGATGCTCTATCAGACACCGCACAAGTATGAGTGTGCTGAAGATGATGTCCATTTTTCAGGGGTGTTGCTGTCGCTTGATGTTGCGAGCGGAAAAACCGTTGGTATCGAAAGGATTTTTTACCCGCAGTTCGATCGTGGAGAGATCATAAAATAGTCGGGAAGTCAGAGAATTTGTCCACGAATTGAAAAACAATTCGTGGACAAACAATCCAGAGGCTTACCTCACTCCCTGCTCAAATTCTTCTGCCAGAATAACGTCATCGACGCTGCCGATATAGAGCGGTGTGCGCTGATGCAGTTCGAGCGGCTGAATATCGAGGATACGATCCCTGCCGTTTGTTGCCCGTCCGCCAGCCTGCTCACAGATAAAGGCAAGAGGATTGGCTTCGTACATCAGCCGAAGCTTTCCTTTAAGGTGCTTTGAAGTCGGCGGATAGATGAAGACGCCTCCGGTCAGCAGGTTACGGTGGAAGTCGGCGACAAGCGAACCAACGTAACGGGTGCTGAGCGGGCGGTTTGTTTCCGGGTCTTCTTCCTTGATATAGTCGAGATATTTTTTTGTACCTTCGTTGAATTGCGCGTAAGAACCCTCGTTGATCGAGTAGTATTTACCGCTTGTCGGGGTGATGATGTTTTCGTGCGAAAGGAGAAACTCTCCGATGGTCGGGTCGTAGGTAAAGCCGTGCACGCCGTGGCCGGTGGTATAGACCATGACGACCGATGAACCATAGATGACATAACCGGCAGCAACCTGTTCGTAACCGTGCTGCAGGCAGTCGCTGATGCTTGCCTTGCCTGGATCGTCCCCTTTTAGCTTATAGATCGAGAAGATGGTACCGACGCTCACATTGACGTCGATGTTTGAAGAGCCATCCAGCGGATCGAAGAGAAGAGCATAATTGCCGCTTTCATTTTTTGGAGGAATAATGACCCCCTCGTTCTCCTCGGAACCCATAATGGCAAAGCGTCCGTGCTGGCCGATGGCTGAAATGATTTTTTCATTGGCGAACAGATCAAGTTTTTTGACCTCTTCACCCTGGACGTTCGTGGCGCCTGTATAGCCGAGAATGTCGACAAGTCCTGCCCTGACAACCTCTTTTCTTACAAGTTTTGCTGCAAAGGCCACGTCGTTGAGAAGGTCGGTAAGTTCGCCGTGTGCTTCGGGAAAAAATTTCTGCTGTTCAAGGATGTGCCGTTCAATGGTAATCAAGTTACTCATGTTCTCTTTTCCTGATGTAGTTAGTGTACGTTTCTTGACTGTTGGACAAATAAAGCCCTAATGTAAAAATATTCGTCTCCGCTTTCAAGTGAAGATGGCCGCTGATTTCTTCCCAAACGTTTTTTGACAAAGAAATGTCGAACACTTCTCTAAATTGTTGATTTTTATTGCTTCTCTATTCTGTTTTCCATGAAACGATTCCGCTGGAATTTTTGCTCTCCTGATGAACAGGCTGTTTTTGTTCTCTCAGAGGCAATCAATGTCTCGCTGCCTGTTGCAAGAGCACTGTTCAATCGCGGTGTTCAGACCTTTGACGAAGCAAAAAACTATTTCCGCTCTTCTTTGCTGGATCTTCCCTCTCCCTTTCTTTTGCAGCACATGCACAGGGCGGTTGAACGTGTCTTGCGGGCAATCAGGGATCATGAAAAAATAATGCTTTATGGCGATTATGATGTTGATGGTACAACCGGAACCGCACTGCTCCTGCTTTTTTTGAAAGAGCAGGGGGCTGAGGTCTCCTATTATATCAATGACCGCTTTACGGAAGGCTATGGCCTGTCGGTTGAAGGCATAGACTCGGCTGTGGAACAGAACATCACGCTTCTTGTCACCGTTGATTGCGGTATAGGCGAGAATGAAGCGATACGCCGATGCAGGGACCACGGCATTGATGTCATCATCTGTGACCATCATGAGCCAGACGAGCTTCCTCCGGCCTATGCCATTCTGAATCCGAAGGTTCCGGGTTCCACCTATCCGTTCAGGGATTTATGCGGATGCGGCGTGGCCTTCAAGTTGGTTCAGGCAATAGCCGAACAGTTGCATGCTGAGCCGGAGAGCTGGCAGAAATACCTTGATCTGGTTGCCATTGCAACGGCGGCCGATATGGTCTCTCTTGAAGATGAAAACCGGACGCTCGTTCGAGAAGGGCTGCAGAGAATGCGTACAAAACCCAGAGTTAATTTAATGGCGATGTTTTCGCTGATGAACGTTGCTCCGGCAGAGCTCGGGATGTTTCATCTTGCATTCGGGATCGCACCCCGTATCAATGCTGCCGGTAGAATGCAGTCCGCACATCTGGCCGTTGACTGGCTCCTTTCCGATTCCTCCTCCGATTCCCGGCGCCATGCCGATGAACTTGATCGTATCAACGTGCAGCGCAGGGAAATGGATGCCGATATTATGGTGAAGGCTGAAAAGATGCTTGAAAGCCATTTTGCTTCCTACTGTTCTTCTATTGTGCTTTATGATGAATCCTGGCATCTCGGCGTGCTTGGTATTGTGGCTTCAAAAATGATTGACAAGCATTATCTGCCGACGGTTATCCTTGGCGGCATGAACGGTCTTATCAAAGGTTCCGTACGAAGCGTTGACGGGCTCAATGTCTATGAAGCCCTGCAGGAGTGCGGCGACTATCTTGAACAGTTCGGAGGACATCACCAGGCGGCAGGTGTTACCATTCGGCCGGAAAATTTTGCGGGATTTCGTAAAAAGTTCAATGAGGTATGCTCCGGCCTCCTCTCAATCGGGCAACGTCAGAAAGAGCTTGTTATCGATTCAAGACTTGCCCTTGAGGATATCACCGCCAAATTTATCAATGTGCTCGAGCAGTTTGCTCCCTACGGTCATGGCAACCGTGAGCCGCTCTTTTTGTCGGAAGAGCTTGTTCTCTATGGCCAGCCAAGGCTGCTCAAGCAAAGGCATGTCAAGTTTGCTCTGCGGGATAAAAATGGCCGTACCTTTGATGTGATTGGTTTTGACCGTCTTGATATCTATACCGAGCTTGTCGCGCACTCCCGTCCGGTATTTTCGATGGTCTATTCTGTCGAGAAAAGGATGTGGAACAACCGTGAGCAGTGGCAGATAAAGCTCAAAGATCTTGAGCTCAGCTAGCAGTAGCGGCCGTCAAAGAGCTATTGGATCTCTTCCTGCATTTCCGGCACGCTTTTTTCGTGGCGGATTCTGGTAAGAATTCCGGCAAGTGACGAAAGAGCTGAAATGGCGAAGAATATGAGCGACAGCGCAACGCCGGCATTTGTTCCAAGCTGTATGAAGCCGAGCAGATAAAAGAAGGTTATCTCCCGGGCTCCAGCCCCACCGATTGTGATCGGAATAATGGTCGCTATGGTCGATATCAGGAATATTGCCAGGTAGTCAACCATATGCGCGTTCTGGGAAATGGCTTTCAGGATAAAAAATACCGATACGACCTGCGTTATCTGAATCAGCAGCGACTCAACTGAGGTAATGGTAAAAACCTCAATAAACTGCTTGTAGAAAACCTTGTTTACCAGCAGTGCCAGCGGGTAGATGGCGACAAGCACGACCCATACATAAGGCACAAGATGGGGCAGGTGCGAGGCAAAACTGCTTGGCTGGAGCAGGATGAGCGAGAGAAAGATCAGCGCAATGATGCCGGACACACGGTCCCAAAAAACCGCATGAAAGACATTGATCATTTTCAGGCCGTGGTTTTTCTGCAATAGATAGATTTTGTACCCGTCACCGCCGACACCTCCCGGAAGAAAAAGATTGTAGAACATCCCGAGATAGTAGAGCTTGAGGTTGTAGATCGCGGAAAGCTCAATGCCGATAGCCTTGAAAAAGCGGTTCAGGCGCACCGCATTGATGAGCTTGGAGATATTGAAAAAAAGGATGGAGAGCAGCAGGTACCAGGGGTTTGCATTCTGGATAATGGTGCCAAGTTTGGTTACATCGGTCTTTCTCAGGACCAGATACAGGGCTATGCTGGTGACAAGGAGCTGCAGCAGTGTTTTGAGCAGCTTTTTCGGATTGAGTTTACGGTTTGCCAACGATCTTTTTGATGATATAGGGTTTCTTGTTCTGTGACTCGTAGTAGGTGCGCATGATAAATTCGGCAATGAAGCCGGTCGTAATAAGCTGAATGCCGATAAAGGTCATGATAATGCCCAGAGAGAGCAGCGGGCGTCCGCCAATCTCCTGGCCAAGAATTTTCAGGGCCAGCAGGTAAAGATTCAGGGCAATCCCTATAAAGAGGGAGAGAAAGCCGAGCGTGCCGAAAAGATGCATCGGTTTCTGGCTGTATTTCTGGAAGAAGAGCATGAAGAGCAGGTCGCTCAATACCTTGAAGGTGCGCCCGATGCCGTATTTCGATGTTCCGAATTTTCTGGGGTGATGCTTCACATCAACCTCTTCCATTTTCGCGCCGTAAAGTTGCACGAGCACCGGTATAAAACGGTGCAGCTCACCGTAAAGCCCAAGATTTTTGGCCACATCCTTTTTTAGGACCTTCAGGGTACAGCCATAGTCGCGGATGTGCACATTGGTCAGGTTCCTGATGAGGGCATTGGCGATCTTGCTGGGGATTTTTCTCAGAAACATTCCGTCCTGCCGTCCTGCCCGTCTGCCTGCAACCACATCAAGGTCATGGTCGTAAAGGTACTGCATCATCATCGGGATATCCGAAGGGTCGTTCTGCAGATCGCCGTCAATGGTGGCAATCAGCTCGCCACGTGCATGGTCAATACCTGCAGCCATCGCGGTTGTCTGCCCGTAATTCTTGTTCAGGATGACCAGATGCGCATTGGCGGGAGCATTGGCCTGAATTTCAGCCACGGTGTTGTCGGTCGAGCCGTCATCAACCAGAATGATCTCATGCTCAACAGCCGCGAGCGACTGGGCAAGAGCCTCAAACAGGGGTTTAATGTTCTCGGCCTCATTCATGACCGGTATGACCACCGAAAGCTTCATGATATCAGAATTCATTGCTTGAGTTTTGCCAGCACAATACCGTTTTTGCTGTAGAGTATGGCAGGATGAGTAAACGTGTCAAGCTCCTTGACGGTTGTCAGAACAATATCGCCCGGCTCTGGGGTTCGCTTTTCAACAAAAGATCCCGAATATACTAAAAAAGAGGGGTTATAGGTTTTCCACATCACGATTTTATAGCCCTTCTCTTTTGCCATGAGAGCAGCTTCCTTTACCGGTTCCTGCATCAGTTTTCCTGCAAGAGGCATCAGGTAGAGATTGATAAGCAGCGAAAACACGAGTCCTGTTGCAATCAGTTTCCATTCCGTAGAACAACGGGGCAGGAATTGTATGGCAGAGACCCCAAGTATGGCAAACATGACGATGACTGCATGAGGCTGACCGGTAAGCTCCACTGCACCCTGAAGAATTGCCAGAATATAGGGGTCATCAATTTGCTGTAACGCAGTCTGCAAAAGCAACGGCAAGCAGGCAAGAACGGCAAGCAGCAACAACGGCAATATTGCCATGCTTTTTTGATGTCGGCTCATCGGCAGAGCCCTGGCCATGAGGATAAAAAGCGGCGTATAGCCGTAGATCATATAGTGAGGGAGTTTGGTGCCCGAGAGCGAGAAAAAGAGAAAGACAAACCCGAACCAGATGAAAAGAAAGCGGTTGAGCCGGTCGGTAAGCAGGGCTTTCAGGTTGAAAAGAGCGGAGAAAAACAGGCCGGTAAAGGGCATAAGGCCGAGAATGATGACCGGAATGTAATAGAAAAGGGAGCCCGAGTGCCCCTCAAAGGAGGAGTTGAAACGGCTGATATTGTGCTTGAAGAAAAACCCCTCAACAAATGCCATTCCCTGATCACGGTATTCAAGCCAGTACCAGGGAAGCGCAATGGCTAAAAAGAGGACGATTCCTCTCGGGTTGAACATCATGCCGAGCCAGCTTTTCAATGATTTTTCCTGCAGGGAAAAGAGAAAAGTTACGGCAAAGGGAATAATGATTGCTATCGGACCTTTTGTGAGCATGCCAAACCCTGCGGCAGCAAAAGCGAGATAGAGGGCCTGTTTTGAGCCTGTTTTGTAATGGCGGAAGAGCCCGAACATGGTGATGGCCAGAAAGCAGTTCAGCACTCCATCGGCTATGGCTGCTTTTGCAATAACCATCACCTGAAGCGACAGCACCATCAATGCTGAGGCAAGAAAGGCTTGACGATTGCCAATCTCTTTGCGCACAAAAAGAAAAATTGACGCAGCCCAAACGGTTCCGCCCAGGGCAGAGGGAAACCGGAAGGCAAACTCGCTCAGGCCGAAACACCTGACCGAGGCCAGTTGCATCCAGTAAATCAGGATCGGCTTGTCAAAACGGGGCGCGCCGTTCAGCCAGGTCGTCAGATAATTTTTACTGATCATCATCTCCCGTGTTGCTTCACTGAATGCCCCTTCATCGACATCAAAGAGTGGTGCAGAGCCCAGACCCAGAAAGAAACTTGCAAGGATAAGGATTGCCAGTGCAGCCAGAAACCAGGCTGTTTCAGATTTTGTTGTGTTCAAGGGCTTCAAATTTCGACTTGAAATAAAGGTTATAGAGCAATATTGAGGAAACAATGCCCAGAAAAGAGCCGGCAATGACATCACTGATATAGTGCTGGGCAAGAAAAATACGACTGAAGGCGATCAGCGCTGCGGCAAAGAAAGCGGCAAATCGCCAACGGGGGTAAAGGGTGGCAAGGACAATGGCCACGCTGAAGGCCGTTGCCGAATGGCCTGAGGGAAAGGAGGTCCATGCGTATTCCCAATGGAAAAAGTCAAATCCGTAGATCCCTTGACTGAACACGAGTTGCGGTCTTGCCCTTCCGGCAATATATTTGATAAGTTGGGCACTTAATCCCGAAACAGCGACAGCGGAGAAGAGGAAAAGGCCCGAATATGCCATTGACCGCTTCCTGTTGCGAAAAACAACAAAGAGGAGTAGCCCTCCAGCCAGGTAGTTAGTTGACTTGCCAAAGAACGTTATGATAGCGAACACATCGGTAGAGAGGGTGTTTTTAAACGTATGGACCCACAGCGCAGTCGGGATATCCGCAAAGGTATAGCTGAGGATGAAGAGCAGAATAACGGTTGTCGAGGTGACACTCCATTGACGGGTTTTTTTCATGGCACAATATAGCGATGTTATTGCTCTTTGTCGATCCGGCTGTAATTCAGTGGAGGCTTGTTGCATAAAAGCTTTCGTTTTCTGTCCAGATGTCGTTGACACTGAAGTTGATGAGATAGAGACGTGCGGTAAGGCTGAGTACAATCCAGAAAACCGGTACTTTTTTCAATAAAACTTTCATAGTTTCTGCCATCAGCTAATTGAGTGTTGCTTTATCAGCGAGTCGGCGAAAAAATACATTAAATATTTTCCTCTTTGCAACTTCTTGTTATTCTTCAGTTAAGGCACGCATTTTCTTGTGAATAGAAGAAAAAACGCCGTTCTTGAATGAATTTCCGAGGAGCAGTCAACTCAAAAGAAAAATGAACCTATTATTATGAGCAGGACAACGTCAGAAGAGGGGTGTGCGCATACGCATGATGCGGCCCATCATCACCACCACCATCATGCATCAGGAAACATCAAGGTTGCCTTTTTTCTCAATGTAGGCTTTACCATTGTTGAGATTGTCGGCGGCCTGATGACCGGCAGTACGGCAATCCTCGCCGATGCCGTTCACGACCTTGGCGACTCCTTTGCTCTTGCCCAGGCTTGGTATTTTGAGGAAAAATCAGGAGAAAAGAGCAGCTCGCGTTACTCCTACGGTTACAAGCGTTTCTCGCTGCTCGGTGCGCTGATCAGTACCGTGGTGCTGCTCACCAGCTCGCTCTTTGTGCTTGCCAACGCCATACCCCGCATTCTCGAACCGCACAAGCCTGATGCGGGCGGAATGATTATTCTGGCTGTCATTGGCGTTCTGGTCAACGGCATTGCCATGGCAAGGCTGTCAAAAGAGGGCGGCATGAATGCAAAAGTGGTTGCCCTGCACCTGCTTGAAGATGTGCTTGGATGGGTCGCTGTGCTTGTTGTGGCCATTGTTCTGTACTTCTGGGATATACCTGTGCTCGATCCGCTGCTTGCCGTCATCATTACGCTCTATATTCTCTCAGGCGTCGTCAAAAACCTGAAAGCAATGCTGCCGGTCTTTCTGCAAGCGGTACCCGATGAGCTTGATATCGCTCTTATTATAACGGAAATCGAGGCACTGCAGCATATTCATGCCGTCCATCACGCTCATATCTGGTCACTTGACGGCGTCCATACCGTCTTTACCGCCCATCTCGAAGTCGACACCCTTCTTGACGCAGAATCCTACATGCAGCTCAAGGAGAGGATCAGAGGGCTGGTTGAGCGATTTGGACTCTATCACTCAACCGTTGAAGTTGAATATCCCGGAGAGGCATGCCGCAATGTCCTCTCGGCATAGCGGTAATCATTTATTTTGCTGAGAATTTGCGCAATGCTGATGTATATTTTTGATTTAACCAGAATCCGCTGATGAAAAAACTGTTATTGCTTCTCTTTATCCTGCTTGCAGGATGTACCGGTGTTCCGCAGGGAATCACGGTTGTTGATAATTTTTCTCTCAATCGTTATCTCGGTACCTGGCATGAAATTGTCCGTCTTGACAATCGGTTCGAAAAGGAGCTTGATCCGGTATCGGCAACCTATTCGCTTGCCGCAGATGGCAGTGTCAAAGTGGTGAACCAGGGGTATGACCTGAAAAACAAGAAATGGAAAACCATTCAGGGCCGTGGCGTTTTCGTCGATGATAAAAATACCACTCAAGGCGCGCTGAAGGTCTCCTTTTTCGGCCCTTTTTACGCGAGCTACAATGTAATAGATCTTGACAGGGCCGGGTATCGCTGGGCGATGGTGTGCGGCCGTGACAAGTCATATTTCTGGATTTTATCGAAAGATTCTGTTATGGAGCAGACGCAACTCAAAGCGTTGGTGGCAAAAGCGGCAACACTCGGCTTCGATACGGCCAGGCTTCGCTATCTGGGCAAAAAACAACAGTAAGTGTTAATATTGTTTGAAAGACCATCCTGTTGCCATTGGCGGCCGTGACTGGTTAAAACCTTGGAGAGATAACGTTAGAAGATGGAATCAGTAACATGGGAACAACCGTTGTCATTACCGGCAGTACCCGAGGCATAGGTTTTGGCCTTGCGCGTTGCTTTCTTGAGAGAGGCTGCAACGTGGTGATTAATGGATGCTCCCCTGAAAGCACCCGAAAAGCCATGGAGCAGCTTCAAGGCTACCCTGAACATCTGTCCGCTGTTTCAGCCGATATCAGCAGCCGGGATGATGTCGTACGGCTCTATGACGAAGCGGTCAGCCGTTTTGGTCGTGTTGATATCTGGATCAACAATGCCGGTATCGGCCATGAGATGAAGAGCGCATGGGAAGTTGATTATGGTGAACTCAGCCGGGTGCTCAGGGTCAATATTGACGGTGCTGTTGCAGGCACGATTATTGCGTTCCAGCGGATGAAGGAGCAGGGCGGAGGGAAAATTTTCAATATGGAGGGGCTGGGCAGTGAAGGGTTTATGCTTGATGGCATGACCATTTACGGCACGACCAAATGTGCGGTTACCTACTTTACCCGCTCTTTTGCCCACGAAGCACGCGGTACTTCAGTGCAGGTCGGTGTGCTTAGTCCGGGCATGGTGGTGACCGACATGCTTCTCCGTACGGTCAGTGACGGTTCAGCGGAAAGTCTGAAAAAAAAGAAGTTTTTCAATATCATGGCTGATGAGGTTGAGACTGTTGCCCCTTTTCTCACCGAAAAGATTCTTGCTGCAACAGCCCAATCCCCTAAAATCAGATGGCTTAGCAAACCAAGAATGATACGAAAGATTCTGGTTGCTCCGTTCCGGAAACGGAACCTCTTCTCATGAAGTAGTCTTGCTTTAAAGGGGAAGCCCGTACTCTGCAAGGATAACCCTGACATGTCGCGGCACCAGCTTTTCAAGCTTTTCCGGATGGCGGAATTTGACATAGTAGTAGTGCCTGATCAAGTGAAAATCAACCGAGTAGTGGGCAAACCCTACCCCTTTCGGCCCGATCATGCCAAGCGCTCCTGCAAGCAGGTTGCCTAGCCAGAGCGGAATCCTGCTATTTGGCGAATACTCTTTATGCGTTTCCTTCATGCTCTCGATGATGCGCTTTGTAGTGTTCTGGACAAACGAGCGGCACTCCCACTTGCCCGATTCCGGAAACCGTTCAAGTTCTTCTTCGATCAGCTTCAGCAGTCGTTGCCCTGTTTCCGTTCGTACCAGAATCCACTGCCTCTTTTGCCTCGGCAGCAGTTTCGCACCGATATAGCCCACGGTAATGTCGGCAAGGCTGTTGAGATAGTCAAAGCAGCTCATGCATGCAGGCGGGAAGATAGAAGGATCAGACAGCTCTTCCGGAAGGCTGAAGAAAGGAACTTTTTCAACACTGCCGTCAAGGTGGCGGATGTGAATCCTGAAATCCTGCATGAACTCCATATGGCAGGCGGTGTCGGGCGATTTCGACATTCGTTTCAGAATCCACGGCCATTTTGACCGCGCGACATTGTCAACGCAGGGAATCCCTATGGTCAGGATTTCCATCCCCCGGAGGTATTCGTGTTGCTCCTGAAAATTCCGCATTGTATGCAGATGGCAGGCCGCACCGATGACCATAACTTTTTTCATCCCCAGACGATATGCACTCTCAAGGGATGATAGCACCGGCGAGAGCACCGGCTTGTTGCCCCTTGTTGCGTAGATGTCATCAAGGCTCCATGCCAGCACTGGCTGAGAGAAAAAATGATGGCCGGGGGTGTGCTGCAGCGATATGACCCCTTCAACAAGCTGCTCTTCGCAAGCCCTCATGGCCATACGGGTAATGATGCCGCTCCACTGCGAACCGGGCAGCGGGTTTTTCAGTTGAGCCGTAAAGCGCTCAAGCGTTATGCCAAAACGCATCTCCACCGGATTATCCAGGCTTCGTTCACGCCCGAAAAGCTTTTTCTCCCTCTCTCCGAGCCAGCCGTTTGTAAACACGCAACTGCTGACGCTCTCTGTAACCGGCCAGGCCTGAATGGAGCAAAGTCCGCATGAACTGCAGAGCTCGTTTTGCCGCTGTTTTTCTTCCCTTTCAGCAAAGCCTGTATCCCTGCTGGTGGTGCTGTTCTTGATCAAGCCTTCCATTGCGGCACAAAAATTACTACCTTTTCATGTCAAAGGATGAAATATAAAAAGAAGTTCCGGCACTCATAGCGCCCATCCGTGGTTTTATATTTCGTTCTGGCTGAACTATTCGGAAGCGCATTCATCGGAATAGTCATAAAGAATGGTTATTTCTTGATGGCATCTCACCCCGCGATCTCCGCCACATGCTGCAACTCCCACATTCTCCGGTAAAGCCCGTTCCCGGCCATCAGCTCCCCGTGCATACCCTGCTCAACAATTATTCCCTTTTCAAGCACAAGAATCCGATCGTATTGCTCCATTGCCTTTAGCCGGTGCGTAATCGTTATCAGCGTCTTTCCCGCACTGATAGCGTTCAGGGTCTTGCTCACCTCTCTCTCTGTTACTCCGTCGAGGTTGGCTGTTGCTTCATCGAGAATCATGATGGGCGCTTGCTGCAGCAGGATTCGGGCGATGGCGATACGCTGGCGTTCTCCTCCGCTGAGTTTCATGCCATGCTGGCCGCACCATTCGTCAAGCTTGGAGGTGAAGTGGCTGAGCCCGGCGTCAGTGAGTGCTTTTATGAGATCGTCATCGGTAGACTCCGGAGCGGCAAGGGTCAGGTTTTCGCGGATGGTTTCGGCGAAGAGGTAGGTTCGCTGCGAGACGAGGGCGATGTTGCGACGAAGCTCTTCAGGATCGAAGCGGCTGATGTTGTGGCCGCCGATGGAGATGCTCCCCTCATTGCTGTTCCAGAAGCGCATGAAGAGGGAGGTTATAGTCGATTTTCCTGCTCCGCTTGGACCTACGATGGCGATATGCTCACCGGGAAGAACCGTGAAGGTGAGGTTGTTGAGGGCTTTTGTGATGCTGCCGGGGTAGGTAAAACTGAGTTGCTCTGCCTGAATGGTGTGCTCTCCCGGAAACGGCAGGGGAGAGGCAGGGGCGACGGTCTCCGGTTTGGCATCAAGAATTTCAAAGAGGCGTTCTCCTGCGTGCCGGTCGGCTTCGAGGTGCTTCAGGGAGGAAGGCAGCGGGAGAAAAGGCTCGAACGAGGCCATGACGGCGAGGGTGATGACGGTGAGGGAAATTCCGTTGACCGCGCCGGTGGAGATGGAGGGAATGAGCGCCCAGAGAATGGCGATAAGGGCACCGTTCATGAGGAGGCCGGTGAGCGATTCGTGCAACCCTTCGATGATGGCGTTTTTTCTCTGGAGCTGGAGCTTGCCGGTTTCGGCACTCTGCATGGCAGCAAGGTGTGCCGGCATTTTGCCGTAGAGTTGCAGCTCTCCGATGCCCTGAAAGAGGTCAAGCGCCAGTACCTGCTGCTCTGCCTTGTGATTCATGATGCCTACCTGAACGCCCCGGCTCAACTGCCGGGTGAGGAGCGGAACGCCGATGCCTGCAAGGGTGTGAAAACAGAGGATGAGCACCGCTGCCTGCATGGAATAGATGCCAAGGAGAAACCACATCAGTGCGGCGACCAGCAGCGCGGTGAGCGGGGGGCCAAGCACTCTGGTGTAGATGTTTTCGAGGCTCTGGATGTCGTCAATAACCCGTTGCAGCAAGTCGCCGCTCTTGAAGTGCATGAGGCGTGCCGGAGCAAGGGGCTCAATGGCGTCATAAAACCAGAGACGCAGTTTTGCAAGAATCTTGAAGGTGATGTTGTGGGAGATGAGCCGTTCAGCGTAGCGGAATATTCCGCGTGCAAGGCCGAAAAAACGTACTCCCGCGATACCGAGCTGAAGGGTGACCATCGGCGGTTGCAGGGCTGCTTTTGCGATGATGTAGGCGGAGGTCATCAGGAGTCCGATGCCGCTGCCGGTTGTGGCAAAGCCGATAAGTGCCGCCAAGGCCATCCAGAAGAAGTATGGCTTGACCAGTCCGGTCAGGCGAAAGAGGGTTTTCATGAGTGTTTCTCCTGTTGCAGAAGCAGGGAATCGTGGTAGAAGCCTTCGTTGGCGATCAGCTCCTCGTGTGTTCCGCACTGGGTGATTTTCCCCTGGCTGATGACAATAATCTTTTCGGCGGATCGTATGGTTTCGAGCCGGTGGGCAATGATAACGGTCGTTCTCCCTTTCATCAGTTCCTGGATGGAACTGCGTAGTGCCGCTTCAAGCTCCGGATCGGTGTGTGAGGTTGGTTCGTCGAGCACCAGGAGCGGGGCGTTTTTCAGGAATGCGCGTGCAAGTGCCACCCGCTGCGCCTCTCCTCCGCTTAGCCGTGCCCCCTGTTCGCCGATCATGGTCTCAAGTCCCTGAGGCAGAGATCCTACAAAGGAGGTAAGGCCGGTTTTCTTCAGGGCACTCTCCATCTCTTCTGCTGAAGCCTCCGGCCGTGCAAGGAGAATATTCTCCCTCAAAGAGGCGTTGAAGAGGTAAGGGTGTTGCGGAACCCATGAAATCTGGCTGTGCCATGCTTCAAGCGGGATGGAGTGAATCGGCTTGCCGTCGATGGTGATGCAACCTGCTCCCGGCTCCTGAAAGCGGAGGAGCAGGTTTATCATGGTGCTTTTTCCTGCACCGCTCGGGCCGATGATGGCCGTGGTTTTTCCGGCAGGAATGGCCGCATTGATTCCTTCAAGCGCTGGCCGCTGGCTTCCGGGATAGGTGTAGCTGACGTCGGTAAAGAGTATCGGTCTTTTTCCGGCACTCTCCTGCACGGCAATGGTTGTCTGATGCACGGGAGCGGGAACACTCTGGTCAAGAATGGCAAAGATCTCCTTGGAGGCGCTGACACCCTCCATACCGGCATGAAATTTGGTGCCGAGCTGGCGCAACGGGAGATAGAAGTCCGGTGTCAGTATCAGCACAAAGAGCGCGTGCTGAAAGGTGAGATGGCCGGCCATCAGGCGAAGCCCGATGCCGACGGCAATGATGGCTGTACCGATGGTGCCCACCAGCTCAAGCGTCAGGGAAGAGAGAAAAGCCACTTTCAGGACGCGCATGGTGGCGTGGCGGAAGCTTTCGCCGGACTTTTCAATGGCATCATGCTGACGCCGGCTCTGTGCAAAAAGTTTCAGGGTCGGCAGTCCTTGCAGTACATCAAGGAAGAAACCGCTCATCCGGCTCATGGTTTTCCACTGCTTTTCAGTTATGGCGCTGGCCGATTTACCGATCAGGATCATAAAGAGCGGTATAAGCGGTGCGGTGATGAGCAGAATGCCGCCGGAAATCGGGTCGCCGGGCAAAATGGTGCCGGCGATCAGGAGCGGTGTAAAGAGGGCAAAAAAGATCTGCGGGATATATTGGCTGTAATAGGCGTCGAGTGCTTCAACCCCCTTCAGGAGGGTGGTGCTGAGCCGTCCGCTCTGTACTGATTTTGCATAAATTGGTCCGAGAGCGCCGACCGTGCTGGTAAGTCGGGTGAAAACTTTTTCGCGGATAATCAGCGTGCCACGATTTGCTTCGGTATGGGAGAACCAGTTGAAGGCCATCCGAAGGGTGCTGAAGAGCGCAAAGAGGCCAAGCGGCAACAGGAGCCTCTCCATGCTGCTTTTCTGAATAAAGGCGCTGTCGATAACCTGACTGAGGTAATAAGCCTGAGCAATGAGCATTCCTGCTGCAAGGATTCCTGATATGATCGAAAAGATAAACGGCGTCCGTTCTTCTTTAAGTAACTGAAAGAGGCGCCGGTCAATATTCATGGGTCATGCCTGTCCGTATTTTGAGGTAAAAAAGCGTAGTAGTGTACATAATAAAAGCATTTGATGCAATGGGGCGGCTTGGATGAATGGGTTATCGGGTCTCTATGCCTGACGCACTAAGTCCATCAGCTAAACAATGCCAGATTTGATTTTGACCGGTTTGCAAAGATATGTTTTCTTTTTTGCCACTCTTGCACACTTGCCGCAAAGATAGTGTGGTTCGGCAACCAACTTCATGATCGTATCCATACGTTCTTCCATATCGTGCTTGTCAATCTTGCACAACGTTGTTTTGATTTTCGTTTTTTTCATCTGCGTAAGTCATGAACTTTATTTCTTTATGGCTATGGCGGCTATCTCTATCTTTACATCCCTCGGCAGGCGGGCCACTTCTACCGTTGTACGTGCTGGAGGCTTCTCGTTGAAGTAGCTCCCATAGATGGCATTCATGCGGGAAAATTCATTCAGATCCTTCATGAAGACCTGTGTTGAAACAACATCAACGATTGTCATGCCGTTCGCCTCCAGAACTGCACGCAGATTTTCGATGACGAGTTTCGTCTGCTTCTCAATAGTCTCATCAGCTATCGCCTGATTGCTCTCTGGGTCAATTGGGATCTGTCCGGAGAGGAAGAGCATGTTTCCAGATCGGATTGCCTGTGAGTAGGGCCCAATCGCTGCCGGCGCGTTTTTTGTTGAAATGACTTCATTGCGCACATCAGCCTGTGCACCTGCCGCAAGAATTCCTGTGGTGAAAAGCGCGAGCAAAAAAGAAATACGGGAGCTTGTCATATCGTGCGTCTCCTTTTGGTACGCTATTTACTAATCTTCATAAAATGGATATCGTTGACCCAGTTTTGGGCATTGGTGATAATATATTCCCTTATCCGATGCAATTCCTCTTCATTCCGAATAATATGTTCGTGATAATTTCGTTGCCAGACCGGTAATCCCGGTTTCCTGCGCATTTGATTGATCTGTTTTGTGGTTGATGATTTGAACCCGCGAATGATGGCACCTATCGTTTGCGATGGTGATTGAAACGATATTGTAGGGGCGTATTGCAATACGCCCGTACGCAATGCGCCCCTACGGATAATGATGATGCCATGAATATGGTTTGGCATGATGACAAATTCATCTAATAATATGCCTGGTCTTATGAACGGTGTGTTTTGCCACGCATCGCCGACAACGATGCCGAAAGGGTTGTCGTTGCGTATGCCGTGTAGGTGTGTCGTGTCGTTGCGTATGCCGTGTGGGGGGCGTATTGCAATACGCCCCTACGGATAATGATGATGCGCATAATCATAACCCTGAATGCGTATGGATTTGCGATGATGGATGGCAGGATTGAATTTCATACCGTCATGCGGTTGTTGTTTTTACATCAATATGATATTACAAAAATTATGGGATGATTGTCGTTGCGTATGCCGTGTTGGTGTGTGTCGTGTCGTTGCGTATGCCGTGTGGGTGTGTGTCGTGTCGTTGCGTATGCCGTGTAGGGGCGTATTGCAATACGCCCCTACGGATAATGATGATGCGCATAATCATAACCCTGAATGCGTATGGATTTGCGATGATGGATGGCAGGATTGAATTTCATACCGTCATGCGGTTGTTGTTTTT